>CAWAIV010000006.1:0-124669 GCA_963782145.1 uncultured Pseudomonadota bacterium | reverse complement strand
GATCAAGGATGATGGCGCAGGCAGGAAAGAGCATCAAAGTCGAGCAGGTGGGCAGCCCGATGCGGCGCCACTTCGATCAGCGCGCGACGCTGATCGGGCTCGGCCTCAACAAGATCGGACGTGTGCGCGAGGTGCCGGATACGCCGGCAATGCGCGGCATGATCCGCAAGGTGGCGCACCTGGTGCGCGTGATCGGCGACGCGAAATAGTTCTTGTCGTCGCTGGGCAAAAGACGCGAAGCGTCGTCTTCACGTTACTTGTCCCGGCGACCCCGATTAGGCAGGCAGGCATTGCCTTTCTGAGCGAGATGGCCGGGACAAGCCCGGCCATGACAAAGGAAGGGTCGAAGGACGAAGACGATGAAACTCAACCAGATCGCCGACAATCCGGGCGCCCGCAAGAACCGCATGCGCATCGGCCGCGGCATCGGCTCCGGCATGGGCAAGACCGGCGGCCGCGGCGGCAAGGGCCAGACCGCGCGCTCGGGCGTCTCCATCAAGGGCTTCGAGGGCGGCCAGATGCCGCTGCATCGGCGCCTGCCCAAGCGCGGCTTCCGCAACACGCCGTTCGCGGTCAAGCTCAACGAGATCAATATCGGCAAGGTGCAGGCGGCGATCGACGCCGGCCTGATCGATGCCGCCGCGCCGGTTACCGTGGAAGCCATGGTCAAGGCCGGGCTGATGCGGCGCGCCAAGGGCGGCGTCAAGCTGCTGGGCGTCGGCGAGTTCAAGAGCAAGGTGGCGTTTTCGGTCTACCGTGCCTCCAAATCGGCGGTGGAAGCGATCGAGAAGGCGGGCGGTTCGGTGACCATCCTGGCCGTGGCCAAGGAAGTGGACGACGAGCCCAAGGGCAAGAACAAGCGCATGGCGCTGGAAGCCGCCAAAGCCGGCGACAAGTCCGCCGACAAAGGCGGCAAGAAGGCAAAGGCCAAAGCTGAGGCCAAGGCTGAGGCCAAACCGGAAGCTAAGCCGGAAGCCGACTGAGCGCCGGGGTCAACGCCCTTTGATTCGGACGTGAACGGCGATCGGCTTACAGACTCGAAGGCAAGGCCCTATCTAGGGGCCGGGGACGAGACGGGCACGAGGGCCGGGGCGGGCAGGAGCAAGCGATGGTTTCGGCAGCGGAACAACTGGCAGCCAATCTCAACTTCGGGGCCCTCGCCAAAGCCGAAGAGCTGAAGAAGCGCATCTGGTTCACCCTGGGCGCGCTCATGGTCTATCGGCTCGGCACCTATATCCCGCTGCCCGGCATCGATCCGGCCGCCTGGGACCAGATCTTCCAGACCCAGGCCGGCGGCATCCTCGGCATGTTCAACATGTTCTCCGGGGGCGGCATCCAGCGCATGGCGATCTTTGCGCTCAACATCATGCCGTACATCTCGGCCTCGATCATCATCCAGTTGATGACCACGGTCTCGCCGACGCTGGAAGCGCTGAAGAAGGAAGGCGAGGCCGGCCGCAAGATCATGAACCAGTACACCCGCTACCTCACCGTGGGGCTGGCGGCGGTACAGGCCTATGGCATCGCCATCGGCCTGGAGGGTTCGACCAATGTGGTCAGCAGTCCCGGCTTCTTCTTCCTGATCTCCACCACCATCACGCTCACCGGCGGCACCATGTTCCTGATGTGGCTGGGCGAGCAGATCACCTCGCGCGGCATCGGCAACGGCATCTCCCTGATCATCCTGGCCGGCATCGTCGCCCGCCTGCCCGAAGCCATCGCCGGCACCCTCGAGCTCGGCCGCCAAGGCGCCTTGTCCACCGGCCTCATCCTCGCCGTCATGGTGATGGCGGTCGCCGTCATCGCCTTCATCGTGTTCATGGAGCGCGCGCAGCGCCGCCTCCTGATCCAGTATCCCAAGCGTCAGGTCGGCAACCGCATGTTCGAGGGCCAGTCCTCGCATCTGCCGCTCAAGCTCAACACCTCGGGCGTGATCCCGCCGATCTTCGCCTCATCGCTGTTGCTGCTGCCGACCACGGTGGCCAATTTCAACGCCGGCCACGGGCCCGGGTGGCTGACCACCGTGACCACGCTGCTCGGCCATGGCCAGCCGCTGTTCCTTGTCTTCTATATCGGCCTGATCGTGTTCTTCGCCTTCTTCTACACCGCGATCGTGTTCAACCCGACCGAGACCGCGGATAACCTGAAGAAGCATGGCGGCTTCATCCCCGGCATAAGACCGGGCGAACGCACCGCCGAATACATCGACTATGTGCTCTCGCGCATCACGGCGGTGGGCGCGCTCTATCTCGCCATCGTCTGCCTCATCCCGGAGATTCTGATCTCCTACGCGGCGGTGCCGTTCTATTTCGGCGGTACCTCGCTGCTGATCGTCGTCAGCGTCACCATGGATACCGTGGCGCAGATCCAGGGCTATCTGCTGGCGCATCAGTATGAGGGGTTGATCAAGCGCTCCAAGCTACGAGGCGCGAGGCGATGAACTTGGAGCTGGCGCGCCGGATTGCGTTTACGCTCGGCGCGCTTCTCGTTTACCGGATCGGCACCTTTATCCCGCTGCCGGGTATCGACACTGCGGTTTGGGCCCGGGTCTTCGGCGCGCATTCCGGAGGATTGCTGAGCCTGGCCGATATCGCCGCCGGCGGCGGCGCGCGGCGCCTGGCGATCTTCTCGCTCGGAATCATGCCCTTCATTACCGCTGCGATCCTGATTCAACTCGTCTCCATTGGCTCGTCGCGGCTGCGCGCGGTGGCCATGGGTGATCGTGGCCGCAACAGGATCGTCGCCTATACCCAATATTTGACGGTGGGGCTTGCCGCCTTCCAAGCCTACGGCATCGCGCTGGGCCTCGAAAACGTGGCGCATTTGGTGTCCCAGCCCGGACCGCTGTTCCGGCTCTCGACGGTGCTGACGCTCACCGCCGGCACCCTCTTTCTGGTGTGGCTAAGCCGGCAAATCACCGAGCGCGGCGTCGGCAACGGCTTGGCGCTCATTCTGGCGGTCGGAATGCTGGTCAATCTGCCGATCTCGGTCGCGGCCACCGTCGACGCGATGCACCGCGGCGTGATCGGCCTGGATCTCGTCGTCGTCATCGCCGTATTGGCCGCCATTGCGACGGCGGTGATCGTTTTCATCGAAGGCGCGCGCCGCCCTGTCGAGGTCGACTATGCCCGCCGCGAGATCGGCGGCCGCGTGGTCGAGAGCCGCTCGGTGCCGCTGATGTTGAAGCTCAACAATGCCGGCCTGATCCCCACCGTCTTTGCCGGTTGGCTGATCGCCATCTTGGCTCTCGCCATCGTATTGGTTGCCGGGGCGCATAACCCGCTCCTGCGCCAGCTCGGTCACGGCCATCTCGCGTTCCTCGCGCTGTTCAGCCTGCTGATCGTCGCGTTCGCGCTGTTCTACACCGCCTTCCTGCTCGACCCGGACCAGGCGAGCGAGACGCTTGCAAGGTACGGGGGTGCGGTGCGCGGCGTTGCCGCCGGCGAGGCGACCGCCGCCTATCTCGACAGTATCGTCACCCGGGTGACCGTGGTCGGCGCCATCTATCTGGCGCTGGTTTTCGTCATCCCCGAACTGCTCATTGTGTATTTCGGCCTGCCGTTCTATCTGGGCGGCGCGTCGTTCCTGGTGGTCGTCTGCGCGGCGCTTGATCTCGGCGCGCAGTTCAAACAAGAAGCACAGCTTAAGTTGGGGGGCCAACGGCCATGAGATTGATCCTGCTCGGCCCGCCGGGGGCGGGGAAGGGCACGCAAGCGCAGCGCCTGATTTCGAAATACGGCATTGTCCAGCTTTCCACCGGCGACATGCTGCGCGCCGCGGTCGCCGCCGGAACACCCATCGGGCTGCGCGCCAAGGCGATCATGGAGCGCGGCGAATTGGTGCCCGACGAGGTGGTCGTGGCCATCATCGCCGAGCGCATCGGCCAGGACGACTGCCGGCCCGGCTTCGTGCTCGACGGCTTCCCGCGCACTGTGGCGCAGGCCGAGGCGCTCGATCGGCTGCTGGCCGAGCGCGGGCTCGCGCTCGACGCGGTGATCGAGCTGAAGGTGGACGAGGGCATCCTGCTCAAGCGCATCGAGAGACGGGTCGCCGAGATGACCGCGCGCGGCGAGAAGGTGCGCTCGGACGACAATCCGGAGGTACTCAAAGGCCGTCTGGCCGCCTATCGGGCGCAGACCGCCCCGCTTGCCGGCTATTACGCCGGCAAAGGCCACCTCAAGAGCGTCGACGGCATGGCCGAAATCGACGCGGTGAGCAAAGCCATCGACGACATGCTGGCGGTCAAGCCGGCTCGGGCCAAATCCAGGGCGAAGCCCAAGGCGCCTAAGACGGCCAAGACGGCCAAGAAGACGGTCAGTACGGCGAAAGAGCGGGCCAAGAAATCGAGCAAGAAATCGACCAAGAAATCGACCAAGAAATCGACCAGGAAACCGGCCAAGCAGGCCGCAGCCAAGGCTTCGGCCCGGCGCGGCGCGGCGAAAAGGCGCAAAACCGCGAAGAAGTCGGCGGCTTCCAGCCGCACTGGGCGCAGCCCAGCCCGGCGCAACTCTTCGGTGCGGCGGAGGTTGACGAAGGCGCGATGAATCCCTTAATAAGTAGCGCATTCAGAAGCTTGACGCGATGCCGGCCCCCCGTCAGGAGGGGGACGGGTGTCGTGTTACGCTTTGCGTTAAGCCCTTACGGGAATTGAAGAATTCGGCGCGCCCCCGCGCTGCCGGTGCATGACAGGAGAGAGCATCAGTGGCTCGAATTGCGGGCGTCAATCTACCGACCAACAAGCGCGTGCTCATCGCGCTGCAATATATCCATGGCATCGGGCCCAAGATCGCCAAGGAAATTGTGGACAAGGTGAATCTTCCGGCCGAGCGGCGGGTGTCGCAACTCACCGACGCCGAGGTTCTGCAAATTCGCGAGATGATCGACCGCGACTACATGGTCGAGGGCGATCTGCGCCGCGAAGTCTCGATGAACATCAAGCGGCTGATGGACCTGGGCTGCTATCGCGGCCTGCGCCACCGCAAGGGCCTGCCGGTTCGCGGCCAGCGCACGCATACCAATGCGCGCACCCGCAAGGGACCGGCCAAGGCCATCGCCGGCAAGAAGAAAGCGACCTGATAGCGAAGCAATGGGCTAAAGCGCGGCTCCAGCCGAGCGCGCGGTCCGCGAAAGGAATTGAGAATGGGTAAGGAAGCCACCCGCGTCCGTCGGCGCGAACGCAAGAACATCGCCTCCGGCGTGGCGCATGTCGCGGCGTCGTTCAACAATACCATGATCACCATCACCGACGCGCAGGGCAATACCATTGCCTGGTCGTCGGCCGGGACCATGGGCTTCAAGGGCTCGCGCAAGTCGACGCCCTATGCCGCGCAGGTTGCTGCGGAAGACGCCGCCAAGAAGGCGCAGGAACACGGCATGCGCACCCTGGAGGTGGAAGTGTCGGGCCCGGGTTCGGGACGCGAGTCGGCGCTGCGCTCGCTGCAGGCCGCCGGCTTCACCGTCACCTCGATCCGCGACGTGACCGCGATCCCGCATAACGGCTGCCGTCCGCGTAAGCGTCGTCGCGTGTGATTTTCCAGTGATGCGGACGCGCCGGCTTCGCGTCCGCTGCCGCCGATTTTCCCCCACATGGCGGGTGGGGCCCGCGCGGGTGCGGAGCTCGCGCCGCTGAAAAGGTGAAGACGTGATCCAAAAGAATTGGCAGGAATTGATCAGGCCGAACAAGCTTCATGTCACCCCCGGCAACGACGTCGCCCGCTTCGCGACCGTCATTGCCGAGCCGCTCGAACGCGGCTTCGGGCTGACGCTGGGCAATGCGCTGCGCCGCATTCTGCTCTCCTCGCTGCAGGGCGCCGCCGTGCAGTCGGTGCACATCGACGGCGTGCTGCACGAGTTCTCCTCGATCGCCGGCGTGCGCGAGGACGTCACCGACATCGTGCTCAACATCAAGGACATCGCCATCAAGATGCAGGGCGAAGGCCCCAAGCGCATGGTGGTGAAGAAGCAGGGCCCCGGCACCGTCACCGCCGGCGACATCCAGACCGTCGGCGATGTGGTGGTGCTCAATCCGGATCTGGTGCTGTGCACGCTCGACGAGGGCGCCGAGATCCGCATGGAGTTCACCGTCAATACCGGCAAGGGCTACGTGCCGGCCGAGCGCAACCGTCCCGAGGACGCGCCGATCGGCCTGATCCCGGTCGACAGCCTCTATTCGCCGGTGCGCAAGGTCTCCTACAAGGTCGAGAACACCCGCGAGGGCCAGATTCTCGACTACGACAAGCTGACCATGACCATCGAGACCAATGGCGCGGTTTCGCCGGATGACGCGCTCGCTTATGGCGCGCGCATCCTGCAGGACCAGCTCAACGTCTTCGTCAATTTCGAGGAGCCGCGCAAGGAACAGGCCGCGGAGTCGATCCCGGATCTGGCCTTCAACCCGGCCTTCCTCAAGAAGGTCGACGAACTCGAGCTCTCGGTGCGTTCGGCCAACTGCTTGAAGAACGACAACATCGTCTATATCGGCGATCTGGTGCAGAAGACCGAAGCCGAGATGCTGCGCACGCCGAATTTCGGCCGCAAGTCGCTCAACGAGATCAAGGAAGTGCTGGCGCAGATGGGCCTGCATCTGGGCATGGAAGTGCCGGGCTGGCCGCCGGAGAATATCGAAGAGCTGGCCAAGCGCTTCGAGGATCATTACTGATTGGTCATTCCGGGGCGCGCCGAAGGCGCGAACCCGGAATCCAGATCGAGGCACTGAGATTGTTTCTGGATTCCGGATCGCCGCTTCGCGGCGTCCGGAATGACTGGGAACAGACAATAGGGCGAACGCAGGAAGCCCACCTGAGCGCAATGTCCGACGAACCGTCGTGACACAGAGATAAGAGGATTAGTTCGATGCGTCACGGCAAGGTTCACCGCAAGCTGGGCAAGAAGCCTGCTCATCGCCGCGCCATGTTCGCCAACATGTGCGCCGCGCTGATCAAGCACGAACAGATCGTCACCACGCTGCCGAAGGCGAAGGAGCTGCGCCCGGTGGTGGAGAAGCTGGTGACCGTCGCCAAGAAAGGCGGGCTCGCCGCCCGCCGCCAGGCGATCTCGGAAATGCGCGACGTCACCCAGGTCAAGAAGTTGTTCGACGTGATCGCCCCCCGTTACAAGGATCGTCACGGCGGCTACACCCGCATCATGAAGGCCGGCTTCCGCTACGGCGACAACGCCCCGGTTGCGGTGATCGAATTCGTCGACCGCGACGAGGCCGCCAAGGGGCTCGACTCCGGGCCGGTGCAGGAGAAGAAGGTCGCGGAAGAATCGCTTCCGGCTTAATTCCTGCATATAAACGACAAATATTGCAGAGGGCGGCGCTTGGCGCCGCCCTATTTGTTTACCCTCATGTGTACGACCGGCAAAGGCGATAGCCGCTGTCGAATTTGCCCGGTATCATTGTCCCGGCCTGCATAAAACAGCCCAAGGCAGGTGAGGGAGAACACCGATGATTCGGACGGGATTGGTGGCGCTTGCGCTCGGCGCGGCGCTGATCGGCAGCGCGCAGGCGCAATCCGATCTGGTTAAGCGCGGCGACTATCTGGTCAACACGATTATGACGTGCGGCAATTGCCATTCGCCGAAGGGGCCGAAGGGCGACATTCCGGGCAAGCACTTCTCCGGCGGACTGTCCTGGGACGAGCCGCCGTTCAAGGTGACCGCGCCCAACATCACCCAGGACAAGGAGACCGGCATCGGCTCCTGGAGCGATGCCGACATCAAGAATCTGCTGCGCAAGGGCGTCAAGCCGAACGGCACGCCGATCGCGACCATCATGCCGACCGGCTTCTACGAGATCATCACCGATCGCGATTTGAATTCCATCGTCGCCTATCTGCGCACGCTCAAGCCGATCAAGAACAAGGTGCCCGACCCGATCTACAAGATGAAGCAGGTGCGCCAGATCTTCCCCGGCGCCGACAAGCCCTACACCGAGGCCATGTTCAAGGACCACGTGAAGCACGGCTTCTATCTGGCCACCATCGGCCACTGCATGGAGTGCCATACGCCGATGGTGCGCGGGCAGCATGACTGGGCCAAGGATCTCGGCCGCGGCGGCTTCGAATTCCCCGGACCCTGGGGCGTGTCGGTGTCGCGCAACATCACCGAGAGCAAGAGCAAGGGCATCGGCGGCTGGACCGACGCCCAGATCAAGCGCGTCATCACCACCGGCGTCGACAAGGACGGCAATCACCTCAAGCCGCCGATGGGCTTCCACTATTACGCGCACCTGACCGCCGGCGACGTCGCCGACATCGTCGCCTATCTGCGCACGGTGCCGGCGAAGGAGTAGGGCGCTTTCACCTCTCCCCGCTCGCGGCGAGAGGTCGCCCATCGAAGCGAAAGCGAAGACGGGCGGGTGACGGGGCCTCGCCACCCTCTCCCCCATAAGCGGGGAGAGGGAGAGCGGCCTTCATTTAGCCCGGTGGGAGGCCTATATCTGGGCCTTCGCCGGGAATTGTCGCCATGCACCTGATGCCTCGCCTGACTGCCGCCGCCCTTGCTATCGCCGTCGCCGGCCTTGCCGTCGCGCCGGCCTGCGCCCAGCCCCTGCAGCGGCGGGTGCCGACGCAGAACGAGCTGCTGCTGTCCTACGCGCCGGTGGTCAAGCAGGTGGCGCCGGCGGTGGTCAATGTCTACGCCGCCAAGGTGGTGCAGACGCGCAATCCGCTGTTCGACGATCCGATCTTCCGCCACTTCTTCGGGGTGCCCGGCGGCGGCCGCCAGGTGCAGCGCTCGCTCGGCTCCGGCGTGATCGTCGACCCGTCCGGCCTCATCATCACCAACGTGCACGTGATCGAGGGCGCCGACGAGGTCAAGGTCGCGCTGTCCGACAAGCGCGAGTTCGAGGCCTCGATCGTGCTCAAGGACAAGCGCAGCGATCTCGCGGTGCTGCGCATCAAGGACGGCAAGGCGCGCTTTCCCTCGCTGCAGTTCGCCAATTCCGACGCCTTGCAGGTCGGCGACGTGGTGCTCGCCATCGGCAATCCCTTCGGCGTCGGCCAGACCGTGACCCACGGCATCGTCTCGGCGCTGGCGCGCACCGATATCGGCACCAGCGACTACCAGTTCTTCATCCAGACCGACGCCGCCATCAATCCGGGCAATTCCGGCGGCGCCCTGGTCGACTTGTCGGGCCGTCTGGTCGGCATCAACACCTTGATCTTCTCGCGCTCCGGCGGCTCGCAGGGCGTCGGCTTCGCCATCCCTTCCAACATGGTGCGGGTGGTGGTCGCCTCGGCGCGCTCGGGCGGCCACGCGGTCAAGCGGCCTTGGCTCGGCGCCAAGCTGCAGGCGGTCACCGCCGACATCGCCGACAGCATGGGGCTGAAGCGCCCGGCCGGCGCGCTGGTCGCCAGTGTCGTGCGCGATGGCCCGGCGGCGCGTGCCGGGTTGCGCGCCGGCGACATCATCCTCTCGGTCGACGGCCAGGAAGTCGACGACCCCAATGCCTTCGACTACCGCTTCGCCACGCAGCCGCTCGGCGGCAGCGCCCGGCTCGGCGTGTTGCGCGGCGGCCATGAAATCGTCGCGACGGTGGCGTTGCGCACCGCGCCGGATACGCCGCGCGAGGAGATCACCATTCGCGCCCGCTCGCCGTTCTCGGGCGTGACCATTGCCAACCTGTCGCCGGCGCTGGCCGACGAATTGCAGCTCGCCAATGCCGATTCCGGCGTCGTCATCCTCGACGTCGCCGACGGCTCCTTTGCCAGCAATCTCGGTTTCAAGCGCGGCGACATCATCGTCTCCGTGAACGACAGCCGCATCGCGTCGACGCATGAGCTCGACCGCATCGCCGCCACGCCCAACCGCAGCTGGCGCATCGTGATAAATCGCGGCGGGCGCAAGATCACCGCGGTGTTCTCAGGATGAGGGCACGAAAGCCGATCGCATGACCCCGCGCGCCAAAGCCAGCGGCCCGACACTGTTCGCCGCCGCCGGCCTCGACCATGACGCGCCGCGCCCGCTCGCCGATCGCCTGCGTCCGACCCGGCTCGACGAGGTGGTGGGACAGGATCACCTGCTCGGGCCCGACGGCGCGTTGACGCGCATGCTGGCGACGCGCTCGCTCGGCAGCCTGGTGTTCTGGGGCCCGCCCGGCACCGGCAAGACCACGGTGGCGCGGCTGTTGGCGCAGGCGACCGATCTGCATTTCGAGCAGATCTCCGCCATCTTCACCGGCGTCGCCGACCTGAAGAAGGTTTTCGAGGAGGCGCGCCGCCGCCGCGAACTGGGGCAGGGCACGCTGCTGTTCGTCGACGAGATTCACCGCTTCAACCGCGCCCAGCAGGACTCCTTCCTGCCGGTGATGGAGGACGGCACCATCATTTTGGTCGGCGCCACCACCGAGAACCCGAGCTTCGAGCTCAACGCGCCGCTGCTCTCGCGCGCGCGCGTGCTGGTGTTTAAGTCGCTCGACGCCGCGGCCATCGAGAAGCTGCTGGCGCGCGCCGAAACCATCGAGAAAAAGCCGCTGCCGCTCGATGCGCCGGCGCGCAACGCCCTGATCGGCATGGCCGACGGCGACGGCCGCGCGTCGCTGACGCTGGCCGAGGAAGTCTGGCGCGCCGCACGCAAGGACGAGGCCTTCGACGCCGCGCAATTGCAGGAGATCGTGCAGCGCCGCGCGCCGATCTACGACAAGGCGCAGGACGGCCATTACAACCTGATCAGCGCCTTGCACAAATCGGTGCGCGGTTCCGATCCCGACGCCGCGCTCTATTATCTCTGTCGCATGCTGGATGCCGGCGAGCCGCCGCTTTATATCGCGCGCCGCGTGGTGCGCATGGCGGTGGAGGATATCGGGCTCGCCGATCCGCAGGCGCTGGTCATCGCCAATGCCGCCAAGGAGGCCTTCGATTTCCTCGGCAGCCCGGAGGGCGAGCTCGCCATTGCGCAAGCCGTGCTCTACATGGCGACGGCGCCGAAATCCAATGCCGGCTACAAGGCCTACGGCGCCGCCATGCGCACCGCCAAACAGGCGGGCTCGTTGCTGCCGCCCAAGCACATCCTCAATGCGCCGACCAAGCTGATGCAAGAAGAGGGCTACGGCCGCGGCTACACCTACGACCACGACGACGAGGAAGCCTTTTCCGGGCAGAACTATTTTCCCGACGCGCTGCCGCGCCAGCGTTTCTACAATCCGCCCGAGCGCGGTTTCGAACGCGAAATCAGGAAGCGGTTGGACTATTGGGCGAAGCTAAGGAAAGAGCGGGGCGGGGAATGAGGACGCCTTGGAGCGGAACGGCGCAGGGATTATATTGAGGGGCACGGGAGCAGCGCATGAACAAACGATTGAGCGAAGCCCTGTCGCGGATCAGCGAGTTGCCGGACGACCGGCAGGAGGCGGCGGCTGAGTTGCTGCTCGATTTTGTCGAGCACCCGGAAGCCTATGAACTGACGCCAGAGCAACTTGCGGAAATCGAGCGTCGGCTGGACGATGATGACTATGCGAGCCCGGAAGAGGTCGAAGCCTTCTTCGCGCGCTTGAAGGCATGATCGTCGTCTGGCATCGGAAAGCGCTGCGCGACCTCGAGGCGATTCAAGATTACATTTCTCAGGATGATCCGGTCGCTGCTGCCCGGGTGGTATTTCGGGTCAAAGCGAGCGCCGATCGCCTGTCCGTATTGCCCCTTTCGGGGCGTCCCGGACCCAGCGGGATTCGGCTGTTGAGTGTGGCGGGGCTACCCTATGTTGTCGTTCATCGTGTGCAATCCGACCGTGTTCGTGTGCTCGCGGTCGTCCACACTTCCCGTAATCGCCGCATCTGAGGCCCAGTCATGACCCGCGGACGTAACGGACCGCGCCAGCCCGGCGGCGGCAAGCAGCGCCCGGGCCCGCGCCACGCGGATCGCCAGCGCGATCGCCATGAGGAACGCAAGCCGGCTCGGCATGGCGGACGGTCGAAAAGCCACGCGCCCGGGAAGGCGCGCGGGCAGGGGCCGGGGGCGCCGAAGGGCGACGGCACCCGCGCCCGCTTTCATCCCACCCGCCTTGCCCAGGGCCGCCCCGCTGCGGCCAAGCGCCCGGCCGGCGCTGCGATCGAGCGCCCCATGGCGCCGGCTGCACCGGTGGCGGAGGCCAAGCCGGTGCGGTTTTCGGCCGAGGTGCAGACCGTCACCGTCACACCGGATGAAACCGGCATGCGCGTCGACCGCTTCTTCGAGGCACGCTTTCCCGGCCTGTCGTTCAGCCATATCCAGCGCATCATCCGCAAAGGCGAGGTGCGCGTGAACGGCAAGCGCACCGAGCCGAAGGCGCGGCTCGAATCCGGCCAGGCGGTGCGCATCCCGCCGCTCCAGCTCGAGGCGCCGGCGCCGCGCGACGACGCGCCGGCGGCGCAGCAGGACCGCGCCTTCCTCAAGTCGATCACGCTCTACGAAGACGCCGACGTGCTGGTGCTCAACAAGCCGATGGGGCTCGCCGTGCAAGGCGGCTCCGGCACCACGCGCCATATCGACGGTATGCTCGGGGCCTTGCGCGGATCGGGCGCCGATGCACAGCGCCCGCGCCTGGTGCATCGGCTCGACAAGGATACCGCCGGCTGCCTGCTCATCGCCAAGACCCGCTTTGTCGCGGCGGCACTGGCCAAGACCTTCCGCACCCGCTCGGCACGCAAGATCTACTGGGCGCTGGTGGTCGGCGTGCCGAAGCCGAAGCAGGGGCGTGTCTCGACCTATTTGGCCAAGCAGGAGGTCGAGGAAGATTCCTTCATGCGCATCGCCAAGCACGGCGACAAGGACGCCATGCACGCCGTCACCTATTACGCGGTGGTGGAGACGGCGGCGCAGAAGCTCGCCTGGGTTTCGCTCAAGCCGGTCACCGGCCGCACCCATCAATTGCGCGCGCACATGGCTCATATCGGCAACCCGATCGTCGGCGACCCGAAATACTTCAACATCGAGAACTGGGAAATGCCCGGCGGCATCCAGAACAAGCTGCATCTGCTGGCGCGGCGCATCGTGGTGCCGCATCCGCGCGGCGGCGTGATCGACGTGTCGGCGCCGCTGCCGCCGCACATGCAGCAGAGTTGGAACCTGTTCGGCTTCGACGCCGAGCGCTACGACCCGATCGTGGACGCGCCGGAGGAATAGGCGCGGCGACACGGGTTTCCTCTATCGGCACCATGCCCATGCGCTGGATTGCACTCGCCTTGCTCCTCGTTCTTCCGGGTACGGCTCTCGCTCAATCGGGCGACGACGCCCGCTACACCATCATGGTGCCGGAAAAGCCCGCGATAACGAAAAAGCCGGCGCACAAGGCACGCGCGCACCGCGGCTCTTCCGTTATCGTCAGGCCCGCGCCTTTGCCGCCGCCGACGCACTATCAACCGCCGCCATCGAAGGTGACGCCGCAGCCGCAAAGCACCGTGCCGCCGCAACTCTACGTGCCGCAGACCGGCCGCACGCTGCCCAATCTGCCGAACCCGGCGCCCTCCGGACCGCGCGGCGGCGAGACCTACCAGGACCGCGCCGCGCGCTGCGCCCACCAGGCCGGCGTCTATGGCGCTCAGGCCGGCGACCGCGCCGCCTATATCGGCACCTGCATCAACCAGTAGCGCCTCTCAAATCTCTTCCATGACCTGCGCATAGGAAATCAGCGCGAACAGCGCGGTGCCGCCGACCATGTTGCCGAGCAGCACCGGTACGATGAACTGGACGATCATGCGCCACCATTCCCATTCGCCTGAAAACACCAGCAGGTAGGCTTCCATGCTGCCGGCGATGACATGGGTGAAGCCGCCGATCGCGATCAGATAGGTCATCAGGGTAATCACCGCGAATTTCGCGTTTTCCGCGCTCGGGATCATCCACACCATGGCCGCGATCAAGAAGCCTGAGGTAATGCCGCGGAAGCACATGTCCCACCAGGCCAGCGCGAGCAGTCCGCGGCTGACATGCAACATGCTGTCATAGAGCGCAGGCGGAAGCGCCAGGGTGAAGGTGCAAAAAAGCGCCGCGATCAGTGTGCCGACGAGATTGGCCGTTAGCACAATCGCCCACAGCCGCCCCATACGCCACAGGCTCTCGAGCGACAGGTGCTTGAGAACCGGGAGCACGACGGTAATGGTGCTCTCGGTGAACAATTGCTGGCGTCCCAGCACCACCATCAGGAAGCCGACGCAATAGCCAAAACCCGCCACCAGCGGACGCCAGGGCGTGTCGGGCAGCAGCATTTCGAGCATGCCCTGCGCCAGCACTGAAAAGCTGATCGAGAGACCGGCGGCCACGCCCGACCACCACAATGACGTCAGCGGCCGCTCCATCTCCTCTTCGCCGTGGCGGCGTACCACCTCGTAAATCACCGGCGAGCGGGGAGCCGATAACTCCTCAACGTCCAGAATTTCCTGCTTGGTGATGCCCTTGCCGCCGTCATCGCTTGCACGCTTGCGGTGGCTGGGCTTGCGGCTTGCTGTCATAGCGTCATCAACGCCGGTTCGGTCGTGAAGTTGCATGGCGGGAACCCAGCGAACCTATCGTCTAGGATCGCCGAGGCCAAGCGCGCCGGCGTGAAGGGAGGTGCTGCGCCCGCCGGGCCGGCGTCGATGGCGCCGCCGCCGGCGACCGTGCCGCCTTTATCGGCACCTGCATCAACCAGTGGCGCGGCGGCAAAGACGCCGCCCGAACTTGTCGCTTGACAGGCAACCAAAAGGTTGCATATTGTTTTCATGGATGCGGTGTTCAAGGCATTGGCCGATGCGAGCCGCCGGGAACTGCTCGACCGCTTGCGCGCCGACAATGGGCTGACGCTGGGCGAGCTCTGCCAGCGGCTGACCCAGTCCGGCGCGACCATGACGCGGCAGGCGGTGAGCAAGCATTTGGCGATCTTGGAAGAGGCCAATCTGGTCGCGACCGTCAAACGCGGCCGCGAGAAGCTGCACTACCTCAATCCGGTGCCGATCCACGAGATCGCCGAGCGCTGGATCGGCAAATTCGAGCGCCACCGTCTGCAGGCGTTGAGCGCGTTGAAGAAGGGTTTGGAAGCCCGCGATGAGTAACAGGAGATCATGATGTCCGCGTTCGTCGTTCACAGCGTTGCCGGCAGCCCTTACGGGCGCGCGGTCTTCGCCACGCTGGAAGAGAAGGGAGTGGGCTACCGCTTGGCGCCGGTCGCCCCGGGCACGCACAAGAGCGAGCCGCATATGTCCCGCCATCCGTTCGGGCGGGTGCCGGTGCTCGACCATGGCGGCTTCCTGATTTACGAAACCCAGGCGATCCTTCGCTATCTCGATCGCGTGCTGGCCGAACCGGCGCTGACACCGGCCGATCCGCGCCTTGCCGGCCGCATGGATCAGGTGATGAACATCAACGACTGGTATCTGTTCCAGGGCGTCAACAACGTCATCGGCTTTCAGCGCATCATCAAGCCGCGGCTGCTGGGCCAGCCGGCCGACGAAGCGGCGATCGCCGAAGCGATGCCGCGCGCGCACGCCGTCATCAATGAGTTGTCGCGGCTGCTCGGCGGCCAGGCCTATTTCGCCGGCGAGCAGTTGAGCCTCGCCGACATCCTGGTCGCGCCACAGCTCGATTTCCTCAAGCTGACGCCGGAATGGGCGTTGCTCACGGCGCCGGCCGAGAACCTCGATCCCTGGCTTGCCCGCGTCACCGCGCGGCCGAGCTTCAAGGCGACGACCTGGGAGCGGATCGAGGCGCTGGCCAAGGCGGCCTGATGTTCGGCGCGCCGCGATCCTTGCAATCGAACCGGAAAAGGAATGGAGCAAGTCATGAGTAAGCCAGATTTCGTCTATGTCACCTACATCGCTTCGACGCCGGAAAAGGTGTTTGCCGCGCTGACCGACGAAAAAGCCACCGCGCGGTATTGGTTCGGCAACGCGCTCATCTCCGAGTGGAAAGTCGGCTCGCCGATGGCGATGGTGCGGGAGGGCAGGACCGTCGTCAAATGCACCATTCTTGAAAACGACCCGCCGCGGCGGCTGTCCTATACCTTCCAGTCGCAGCATGACGGGTTGGACAAGGAGAAGCCGTCGCGGGTGGTGATCGAGATCGAGCCGCAGAAGGATCAGGTCAAGCTCACCGTCATCCATGACGACTTCGAGCCCGGCGGCAAAACCATCGAGGGCATCAGCAAAGGCTGGCCGCTGGTGTTGGCGAGCCTCAAGACCTTCCTCGAGACCGGAACGACGCCGCTGCATGCGCCGTGGTACGAGAAGCAAGAGGCGGCCGAGTGATGAGCAAGCCGAGTTTCGTCTATGTGATCTACATCGCCGCGCCGCCGGAGAAGGTCTGGCAGGCGCTCACCGATCCGGCGCTGACCGAGCAATACTGGTTCGGTTTCCGCGTCACCGCCGACGGCAAGGTCGGCGATAAGATGACGGCGGTGAGCCCTGCCGGTAAGGAAGTGCATCGCGATCCCATCCTGGAAAGCGATCCGCCGCACCGGCTCTCCTATGCCTGGCAGCCGCTCTACAAGGAAATGGGCGGCGAGCGGCCGTCGCGCGTGACTTTCGAGCTGGCGCCGTTCAAGGAGCAGACCAAGCTCACCATCGTGCACGACGAGTTCGATGAGGGCAGCAAGATCTTCGGCCTCATCAGCAAGGGCTGGCCGGCGGTGCTGTCGAGCATGAAGAGCTTCCTCGAAACGGGCCGCGGCCTGCAACCGTCCTGGGAAGGCGAGGCGGCCGAGCGCGCGGCCGATGCATGATCGACGTCGCGCGCTTGCGGCCGAAGGCGATTGACGTCCCCTTTAGACAGGGTGGCCGGTCGGTGGATTTCCGACCGGCGTTTATTTTCATGGATATTAGTCACTGAACGCGTCGGTGTCGTCCGACTTAACTTGAGTTAATGCGCTAGGGGTTTGTCAACGGCTCGCGGCCTATATCTGGATACTTTCGCCGCCGCCTGGATTTCGGATGACCTTGCAATCGCATACCTTTGCCGACCCCGACGCCGGTCTGCCGGAGCCGGTGGCGGTAACACGTTGGAGCGCGCGGCTCTCCGACCCCGCGCGCGAGCGTGATTATCTGCTTCAGCAATTCGCGGACGACCGCGCCCGCGCGCTGTTGCTCATGTGCGTGGTGTCGGGCGCCGGCGCCCTGATCTTCCTCGGACAATTCTACGCCTATGCGCACGGCGCCGGCTCCGCGCAGGCACTGCTGCCGCCGCTCGCCTCGACCTTTCTCCCGCTGCTCGCCATGCTCGTCTTCTGGCGCATGCGCACGCCGCGGACACTCGAGATCGCGATGATCGTGGCGGTGAGCATCGGCACCGGCATGCGTCTCACCATGCTCTCGCTGCAGCCGGACATGCTCGCCATGTGGCTACCGATGATGGTGACGACCCTGTTCGTCGTCTATCTGTATCTGCCGGTGCGCTTCGTCAGCTCGGTCGCGCTCGCTGCGGCGTTCTCGGTGGGCGCGCTCGTGTTGTGGCCGCTAATCCAATATCCTGCCGTTGCCGGCGAAGAGATCTGGCGCGGCGCCTTGTGGCTCCTGCTCGCCAACGCGCTCGGCTTTACCGCGGCCAACGCCTTGCAGCGCAGCCAGCGCATACAGTACGCGCAGAGCCTGGTGCTGCGGCAGTTACTGTCGACCGACGCGCTGACCGGCATCGCCAACCGGCGCCACTTCGACGACGCGCTCGCGTTGGAATGGCGCCGTTCCGCCCGTGCCGGCGGGCCGCTGTCACTATTGATGATCGATGTCGATCATTTCAAGGCCTACAACGACCATTGCGGCCACCAGCGCGGCGACGATTGTCTGCGCCGCGTGGCGCGGCTCCTGCTCGACTCTGTCGATCGGCCGGCCGATCTGGTCGCCCGCTACGGCGGCGAGGAGTTCGTCTGCCTGCTGCCGGGAGCCGATGCGGCCGGCGCACGGGCGCTGGCCGCCCGGCTGCTGCGCGCCGTTCGCGCTGCCGGCATCGCGCATCCGCGCTCGCCACCGGCGTCGCGGCTGACCATCAGCATCGGCGCCGCCACCACCTTTGATTTTGCTGAAACGCCCGTTGCGTTGGTCGCGCTGGCCGACCGGCTGCTCTATGCGGCCAAGGATGCCGGCCGCGACCGTGTGATTGCCGGCACGATCGGGCAGGGGCCTGTTTTTGTGCCGCGGGAAAAAATCGCGCTGGCGGGCTAGTCGCTCGCTTTGTCGAGCGCGGCCATGTCTTCGGCGGAGAGCTCGAGCGACGGCGCCCGCATGATGTCGTCGAGCTGCGCCAAGCTGGTGGCGCTGGCAATCGGCGCGGTCACCTCCGGCCGCGCGATCAGCCAGGCCAGTGAAATCTGCGCCGGCGTCGCGCCGTGGCGCGCCGCGACCGCGTCGAGCGCGGCGAGGATGCGCAAGCCGCGCGCATTGAGGTACTGCTTGATGCGGCCGCCGCGCGCCGCGCTTTTCCCCAAGTCGGCATCGGCGCGATATTTGCCGCTAAGGAAGCCGGCGGCGAGCGAATAATAGGTGATGACGCCGAGCCCCTCGGCGCGGCAGATCGGCGCGTAGTCGCTCTCGAAATTCAGCCGGTCGTAGAGATTATAGAGCGGTTGCAGGCTCTCGTAGCGCGGCAGGCCGAGGCGCCGGCTTGCTTCGAGCGCGGCGGATAGCCGTGCCGGCGTGAGATTGGAGGCGCCGATGGCGCGCACTTTCCCTTGCGCGATCAGTTGCGCATAGGCTTCCAGCGCCTCCTCGACCGGCGTCGCCTCGTTGTCGAAATGCGTCTGCAGCAGGTCGATGCAGTCGACCTGCAGGCGGCGCAGGCAGGCCTCGGCGGCGCGCAGGATGTAATCCTTGCCGACGTTCTTGCCTTCGCCCATGTCGCTGCCGACCTTGGTGGCGATCACCACGCGGTCGCGCTTGCCGCTCTGCTTGAGCCAGTTGCCGATCACGCGCTCCGACTCGCCGCCCTGGTGCCCCGGCACCCAACGCGAATAGCTGTCGGCGGTGTCGATGGCATTGAAGCCGGCATCGAGAAAGGCGTCGAGCAGCTTGAACGTGGTCGCTTCATCGACGTTCCAGCCGAACACATTGCCGCCCAGCATCAGCGGGGCGATGCGGAGTTCGGTGCGGCCGAGGGGGCGTTTTTCCATGAGGCCGCTGGAAGCCTACCGCAAGCTGGCGTTGATCGCTTCCAGCGCCGCCTCGCCGGGGCAGAGCTCCTTCTCGCCGAGCGCATTGAGCGGCGTCGCCACCGTGCGCAGATGCGCGTGCAGGTCCTCCGGCTCCTCGTCCATATAGAGCAGGCCGGTGACGATCTGCCCCTTGGCGGCGTGCTGCTGCAGGAAGCCCAAGGCCGCGGTGCGGTCGTGCACGTCGTAGTCGGCGGCGAGCTTGCGCAGCGTCAGTTTGGAGCCGTCGTGCTGCTCCACCACCTCGACGGTGCCGGGCTGGTATTTGACCTCGATCGGCATGCGGCTCGACATGAAGTCGAGGCGATTGACCGCCTCGTTGTGCTCGCGCACGAAATCGAAGCTCTTGGTCGAGCCGGCATGGTTGTTGAAGGCGACGCACGGGCTGATCACGTCGATGAAGGCGGCGCCCTTGTGCGCGATCGCCGCGGTGATGATCGGCACCAGCTGCTGCTTGTCGCCGGAGAAGGAGCGGGCGACGAACGAGGCGCCGAGCTGCAGCGCCATGGCCACCATGTCGATCGAATTGTCGGTGTTCATCATGCCGCGCTTCGACTTGGAGCCGCGGTCTGCGGTGGCGGAGAACTGGCCCTTGGTGAGGCCGTAGACGCCGTTGTTCTCCACGATATAGACCATGTTGACGCCGCGCCGCAGGCAATGGGCGAACTGGCCGAGCCCGATCGAGGCACTGTCGCCGTCGCCGGAGACGCCGAGATAGATGAGGTCGCGGTTGGCGAGATTGGCGCCGGTCAAGACCGAGGGCATGCGCCCGTGCACCGAATTGAAGCCGTGCGAATTGCCGAGGAAATAGGTCGGCGTCTTCGACGAGCAGCCGATGCCTGAGATCTTGGCGACGCGGTGCGGCTCGATCGACAGTTCGAAACACGCCTGGATGATCGAAGCGGTGATCGAATTGTGGCCGCAGCCGGCGCACAGCGTCGACACCGTGCCCTCGTAGTCGCGGTGGGTATAGCCGAGCGCGTTCTTCGGCAGGCTGGGGTGGTGGAACTTGGGCTTGGCGAGATAGGTCATGACGAAACCTTTGCCGGCTTGACTTTCAGCGCTTCCAGGTGCTCGGCGATCGACTTGGCGATGAAACGGGCGGTGATCGGCGTGCCGTCGTAATGCAGGATCGGCACCAGGCGCACCGGGTCGATGCCGCATTCATTGACGATCAGCGAGCGCATCTGCCCGTCGCGATTCTGCTCGACCACGAAGGTGAAGTCGTGCTCGGACACGAAGCTGTTGACGCTGGAATGGAACGGGAAGGCGCGCACGCGCAGCCGGTCGACGGCATGCCCGCGCGCCTCGATCAGGGCCACCGCCTCTTCCATCGCCGGTGCGGTCGAGCCGAAATAGACGACGCCATACTTGGTTGGCTTTGCCGCATTGGCGATCAACGGCCGCGGCACCAGATCCTTGGCGGTATCGAACTTGCGGATCAGCCGCTGCATGTTGTCGATGTAGGCCGCACCGTCCTCGGTGTAGCGGGCATAGCGGTCGCGCGAGGTGCCGCGGGTGAAGTAGGAGCCCTTGGTCGGATGGGTGCCCGGATAGGTGCGGTAGGGGATGCCGTCGCCGTCGACGTCGAGATAGCGGCCGAAATCCTTGCCGGCCTCCAATTCCTCCGCCGTCATCACCTTGCCGCGATCGTAGGCGCGACCGTCTTCCCATGTGAGCGGCTTCGACAGCCGGTGGTTCATGCCGATGTCGAGATCGAGCATGACGAAGATCGGCGTCTGCAGCCGGTCGGCGAGGTCGAAGGCCACGGCGCCGAACTCGAAGGCCTCGGTCGGGTCCTCGGGGAACAGCAAGACGTGCTTGGTGTCGCCATGCGAGGCATAGGCGCAGAAGGTGACGTCGCATTGCTGGGTGCGCGTCGGCATGCCGGTGGAGGGGCCGGCGCGCTGCACGTCGAAGATCACCGCCGGGATCTCGGCGAAATAGGCGAGCCCGATGAATTCCTGCATCAGCGAGATGCCGGGCCCGGAGGTGGCGGTGAAGGCGCGCGCGCCGTTCCAGCCGGCGCCGATCACCATGCCGATGGAGGCGAGCTCGTCCTCGGCCTGGATGATGGCGTATCTGGCTTCCTTGGTCACCGGATCGATGCGCAGCTTGGCGCAATGCCGGGTGAAGGCGTCGGCGACCGAGGACGACGGCGTGATCGGATACCAGGCGCAGACGGTGGCGCCACCATAGACGGCACCGAGCGCGGCGGCCGAATTGCCCTCGATGAAGATGCGGTCGCCGACCTTGTCGCTCTTCTTCAGCTTGAGGCCGATCGGGCAATCGAGATTGAGCGTGGCGTAGTCGCGGCCGATATGCAGCGCCTTGACGTTGGGCGCGATCAGCTTGTCCTTGCCCTTGTACTGCTCGCCGATCAGCTTTTCGACCGCCGCCACGTCCATGTCGAGCAGCGCGGTGAGCACGCCGATATAGATGATGTTCTTGAACAATTGGCGCTGGCGCGGGTCGGCATATTCGCGGTTGCAGATCGCGGTCAGCGGCACGCCGATGACGGTGATGTCGTCGCGGAATTTCGACGCCGGCAGCGGCTTGGTCGAATCGTAGAGCAGGTAGCCGCCCGGATCGATGCCGGCGATGTCCTTGTCGAAGGTCTGCGGGTTCATCGCCACCATCAAGTCGGTACCGCCGCGGGCGCCGAGATGGCCGGCTTCCGACACGCGCACCTCGTACCAGGTCGGCAGGCCCTGGATGTTGGAGGGGAAGATGTTGCGCGGACTGACCGGCACGCCCATGCGCAGGATGGCGCGGGCGAACAGCTCGTTGGCGCTCGCGGAGCCCGAGCCGTTGACATTGGCGAAGCGGACGACGAAGTCGTTTACGCGGCTGATCGGCGTGGCGGTCGGCATGAATTCCCTGCGTGTGTCATTTCCAGCAAGAATTTCTGCATGTCCCAGGCTCCGGTCGGGCAGCGCTCGGCGCACAGCCCGCAATGCAGACAGACGTCCTCGTCCTTCACCATGACGCGGCCGGTCTTCAGCCCGTCCTGCAGGTAAAGGTCCTGGGTAAGGTTCAATGACGGCGCGTTGAGGCGGGTGCGCAGATCGGCTTCCTCGCCATTCGCCGTGAAGGTGATGCAGTCCATCGGGCAGATGTCGACGCAGGCGTCGCATTCGATGCAGAGCTGCGCCGAGAAGACGGTCTGCACATCGCAGTTCAGGCAGCGTCCCGCTTCCGCCAGCGCCAGGCTGGGATCGAAGCCGAGCTCGACCTCCGCCTTGATGTCCTTCAGCGCCACTTTCTTGTCGCGATGCGGCACCTTGTAGCGCGTGTCGAGCATCACCTCGTTCTTATACGACCACTCGTGGATGCCCATCTTCTGGCTCATCAGCTCGACCGCCGGCAGCGGCCGGTCGGCGATGTCCTCGCCATTGAGCATCTTGTCGATGGACACCGCGGCCTCGTGGCCGTGCGCCACCGCCCAGATGATGTTCTTCGGCCCGAACGCCGAGTCGCCGCCGAAGAAAACCTTGGGATGGGTCGACTGAAAGGTCTTCTCGTCGAGCTTGGGCAGGCCCCAGTCGTTGAACTCGATGCCGATGTCGCGCTCGATCCAGGGAAAGGCGTTCTCCTGGCCGACCGCCACCAGCACGTCGTCGCAGGGGAAATGCTGCTCCGGCTCGCCGGCGGGCACCAGCTTGCGCCGGCCCTTGGCGTCGTATTCCGCCTTCACCTTCTCGAAACTGATGCCGGTGAGCTTGCCGTTGTCATGGGTGAAGTGCTTGGGCACCAGGTAATTGTGGATCGGGATGCCCTCATGCATGGCGTCTTCCTTTTCCCAAGGCGACGCCTTCATTTCCTCGAAGCCCGAGCGCACCACCACCTGCACGTCCTCGCCGCCGAGACGGCGCGCCGAACGGCAGCAATCCATGGCGGTGTTGCCGCCGCCGAGCACGACCACGCGCTTGCCGATCTTCGTCGTATGCCCGAAGGACACCGAGGACAGCCAGTCGATGCCGATATGGATGTTCTTGGCCGCTTCGGTGCGGCCGGGAACGTCGAGATCGCGCCCGCGCGGTGCACCGGAGCCGACGAAGACGGCGTCCCAGCCTTCGGCGAGCAAGGCCTTCAAGCTGTCGATGCGGGTGCCGCCGCGGAATTCGACACCGAGACCGAGGATGTAGCCGCATTCCTCGTCGATGACGCTGTCGGGCAAACGGAATTTGGGGATCTGGCTGCGGATCATGCCGCCGGCTTTGGCGTCGCCGTCGAACACCACGCAGCTATAGCCAAGCGGCGCCAGATCACGCGCCACCGTCAGCGAGGCCGGCCCGCCGCCAATCAGGGCCACGCGCTTGCCGTTCTTGCGCGCGGCCGGCTTGGGCAGCCGTTCGGTGATGTCGTCCTTGTAATCGGCGGCAACTCTTTTCAGGCGGCAGATCGCCACCGGCTCCTTCTCCACCCGCACGCGCCGGCAGGCGGGCTCGCAGGGGCGGTCGCAGGTGCGTCCGAGAATTCCCGGAAACACGTTCGACTGCCAATTGATCATGTAGGCGTCGGAATAGCGGCCCGCCGCGATCAGCCGGATGTATTCCGGTACGGGCGTATGGGCCGGACAGGCCCATTGGCAATCGACGACCTTGTGGAAGTAGTCAGGCGCGGCAATGTCAGTTTTCTTCATTGATTCCTCAAGACGCGCCCCGCATCCGCCATCGCTGGCGGTGTCGCGTAGCAGCCCGTACTGACCGGTCTTTCCCTTAGCTCGGCCTGGTTCGACCCGGCTCAATTCAGGCCCATTATATTATTGATTGGTAACGCTCAAGGCTACTTATCCTTCCGTCACGCTTATGTGCTTTCAAAGCCCGACCGGCCCTTGGGTTTTCGCTCCTTGAAAGCGGCATCAGCATGGCATCGCAGCAGGAGGGTCGCCGGTGGGCGTCCCCGGCGGCCAATGGTCGCGTCCAGCCGCGGCGGGACCGCCCGGCGGGCGTAAGAAAGCGGCTCCCAAGCGGCGCCTAAGCAGCCGGCAATGGGCGCCAAAGAAGCTGGACGGTCTGGCCACAAGGCACCCAATAGCAGCGGCTTTGGCGGCCAGACAGAGATGCACGTTTTCCGTGCGTTCACCGTAATATCATACCAATAACATGATGTATTGCGTGGATGTTGCTTGAAAAGCACAGGCAACCCCCTTGAAGTCTTGTATATAGTCAGCCCGAGCCTTGACGATTGACCGCGTGGGTTCCGTGCGGGAGAGTAGGGTTTCCAGCCTGTGAGGATTCGCCAATGCGCCGCCTAAGCCTTTTGCTCCTGACGCTTTGTGCCTCGACTGCGGTTGCAGGAAGTGCTTTGGCCTCAGATTTGCCGCGACGCATGATTTACAAGGCGCCGCCGCCGCCAGCTCCCGTGATCTACAACTGGAGCGGCTTCTATCTGGGCGTGAGTTTTGGCGGCAGCTTCGGCAGTCAGGAAGCCACGGCATCGCGGGTGACGACCGGCGCGGATGTGGCATCCGGCTCGGTGGATATGAACGGCGCGGTGGTCGGCGACACCATCGGCTTCAATATGCAGACCGGTCAATTGGTCTACGGCATTGAGGCCGACTTCCAAGGATCCTGGCAGAACGGCTCGGGCTCGTTCAATGTCGCGGCCGCTCCCGCCAGCACCGTCAGCTACACCGCGAGACTGCGCTATTTCGGCACCGTGCGCGGCCGCA
This sequence comes from uncultured Pseudomonadota bacterium, assembly GCA_963782145.1. Classification (GTDB taxonomy): domain Bacteria; phylum Pseudomonadota; class Alphaproteobacteria; order Rhizobiales; family Xanthobacteraceae; genus Pseudolabrys. The sequence continues at coordinate 99,915 of CAWAIV010000006.1, read as the reverse complement.
TCGGCTACGCCTTTAATCAGCTGTTGCCGTATGTGACCGGCGGCTGAGCCTATGGTCGCGGTCGTATCGAAGCCGCGATCACCTCTCCCACCGCGGCGAACTTCATGTTCACCACCGATGACAACTATACGGGCTGGACCGTCGGCGCCGGTCTGGAATGGGGCTTCACCGATCACTGGAGCGCGAAGATCGAATATCTTTATGTCGATCTCGGCGATGGCAATCTGCGAGCCGGCAGCACCAACTTTAATTTCCAGCCCACCGGCTTGACCGACAACATCGTGCGCGCCGGCGTCAACTACCGCTTCTAGCGGCACGCCGGCCTGTGCGAGAGATGCAGCAGCCGCCCTTCGGGCGGCTGATTGCTTTTGGTGCTCCGCCGGCGCTCCGTATTGCGCGACCGGCAGCCGGGTCTTACCTGAAGCGCGACAGTGCGGCCGCCGATGCGTGATCTATTCGACGATATTTTCAGCAATCAGCCGCTCGACCCGGTCGAGGCGACGCGGCGCGCCATGCGCAAGCCGCTGCGCAAGCGTTTCTATACGCGCGCCGAAATCGGCGCGGCGGGTGAGGGCGGTTTCCCGGTGCGGCTCGACGGCAAGAAGGTCGCCACGCCGGCGCGGCGGACGCTGGCGGCACCCAGTCCGGCGCTGGCGCAGGCACTGGCCGACGAGTGGAATGCGCAGGCAAACGAGATCGATCCCGCGCGCATGCCGCTGACGCGGCTCGCCAATGCGGTGATCGATGCCGTGGCCGATGCGGCCGCGCCGGTGGCCGAAGAAATCGCCGCCTATCTCGGCTCCGATCTCATCTGCTATCGCGCCGAGACGCCGCCCGGGCTCGTCGCCCGCCAGGCGCAGGCCTGGGATCCGGTGCTGGCCTGGGCGCATAGCGCGCTCGGCGCCCGCTTCATCCTGGTGCAGGGCGTGATGCACGCGGCGCAGCCGCGCGAGGCGATCGCCGCCGCCCGCGCCGCCATTCCGAGCGAACCCGGCGACGCCAAGGATGTGTGGCGGCTCGGCGCGCTGTCTGCGGTCACCGCGCTGACCGGCTCGGCGCTGCTGGCGCTGGCGCTCGGCGCCGGTGCGTTCGACGCCGAGGCGGTGTGGCGCGCCGCCCATGTCGACGAAGACTGGCAGATGCAGCAGTGGGGCCACGACGAACTCGCGCTCGCCCGCCGCGCCTTCCGCTTCGCCGAACTGCAGGCGGCAGCGACGGTATTGCAGCACGTGCCGTAAGTCGCGCGCTAATGCCCGCTCGGATCGCCGCGGCGGCCGGCTTCGTAGAGGAACCAGACGCGCTTTTCGGCCTCGTCGATATAGACTTCCAGGATGCTGGTGGTGGCGACGTCGCCGTGCTCGTCGCAGACGTCGTGCGCCTCGCGCATCGCGGCGATGAAGCGCTGATTGTCGTCGCGCAGCTCCGCCAGCATGTCGTCGGGATCGACATAGGGCGCGTCATTGTCGGCGATGCGCTGCTGGCGCGAAATATCGCCGATCGAGCGCAGCGTATTGCCGCCGAGCTTGCGCACGCGCTCGGCCAGCACGTCGGTCATGGCGAAGATCTGGTCGCCTTGCTCGTCGAGCATCAGATGGTAGTCGCGGAAATGCGGGCCGCTGATGTGCCAGTGGAAATTCTTGGTCTTGAGATAGAGCGCGAAGGTGTCGGCAAGCAGCGCATTGAGCGCGGCCGCGATGTCGGTGGTGGCGTTGGCGCCGAGATCGGTGGGGGTGGCGAGGCGGGCGGTGGGATGGGCGTGGTTCATCGACAACATCCTTTGTGGATCCTGTGCCCCCCGCAGCCAGGCATTTTCAAGGATCCAGTATGCCGCCTTAATGTCAGCCTTGTGAAGCCGAAAGGTCGCCGAGGCGCCGGCGCAATTCCTGCGCGATGCGCTCGAAAATCGGCTGCCATTGCCGCGTTTCGTCCTGCCGGAACAGGCGCATGCCCGCATACCAGGGCGTGTCGTCGCGGTCCAGCAGCCAGCGCCAGTCGGGAATAAACGGCAGCGCCAGACAGACCGGCCGCCCGAGCGCGCCGGCCAGATGCGCCGGCATCGAGTCGATGCTCACCACGAGATCGAGAGCGGCCATCAGCGCGGCGGTGTCGGTGAGCGCGTCCGCGCTCACATCGTCGGCATCGAGAACGCGCTCGATGCGCGCGGCGAACGGCACCTGCGCGATCTCGGCGGCGGCCGCGCCTTTCTGCAGCGAGATCAGCCGCACGCCGGAGACTTCGGCGAGCGGGGCGAGTGCGGCGAGCGGCGCCGCGCTATTGCGGGTCGAGCCCTGCCAGACCACGCCGACCTTGAGTCCGTCGCTACCCAGCCGCTCGCGCCAGCGCGCGACCCGCTCCGGCTCGGCGGCAAGATAGGGCTCCTGCGCGGGAACGGTGTCGGCGGTCAAATGCAGCGCGCCCATGCTCGAGAGCAGCGGCAACCACATGGTGCGGCGCTTGTCGTCGTCGAGTTCCTCCGCGCTGCTCACCACGCGCTCGACGCCGGGCAGCGTGCGCAGCAGCGGTGCCAGCAGCGGCGGCACCAGCAGCGTCACGTCGTAGCGGCGGCCGGCGAGCAGGCTGGCGTAGCGGCAAAACTGCACGTTGTCGCCGAGGCCCTGTTCGGCCAGCAGCACCAGGCGGAAATCGGCGGGTGGCTGGCCCTGCCAGCGTTCGGCCTCGAGCGGCACATAGGCCGGCCGCAGCAGCGCGGCGCGGCGCTCGAACAGCGGCCAGGCCGCCCGCCAATCGCCGGTCAGCAGCATGAGCTGCGCCAGCGCGAAGGCGGTGCTGGGATCGTTGGGCTGCATCGCCAGCGCCTGCTCGAGCAGCTTGCGCGCCTCGGCGAAGCGGGCCTGGTGCTTCACCGCCAGCCCCTTCTGCGCATAGGCGATGGCGAGCTTGGGATCGCGCGCGATGGCGTGGTTATAGGCCTGTTCGGCGTCGGCGAAGCGGCCGAGCATGGCCAGCGCATTGGCGCGGCTGACCATGATGGCGGCATCGAGCGGGGCCAGCGCCGCCGCCTTGTCGTAGCTGTCGAGCGCCTCTTCATGGCGGTCGAGGTCCTGCAGTAGCGCGCCCTGGTTGATCCAGTCGGGCACCGCCTTGGGGTCGAGCGTGAGCGCGCGCTGGAAGGCTTTCAGCGCCTCCTCGGGCAGCCCGGCAGCCGCCAGCAGGGTGGCGCGGTTGCCATGCGCCTCGGCAAAGTTGGGGTCGGTTGCGATGGCGGCATCGAAGGCCTTGATCGCCTCCAGGTGCTCGCCCAGCCGCTCATGCGCCTTGCCGAGCAGGTTATGCACGCGCGCCTGCGGCGGCCCGGCGGCCAACGCCTTGCGGGCAAGTTCGATGCCCTGCGTGAACTGCTCCTCCTGGCAGGCGACCACCGCGACATAATAGAGCGCGTCCGGATGGGCCGGGTCGACGCGCAGCACCTCGGAATAGCGCTGCATGGCCTGGGCGAGGTCGCCTTGGCGATGGTGGAACAGGCCCTGCTGGATCAGGGTGGCGGCGGGGAGGGTCTCGGACATGGGGGCTTGTAAGCAGGGTTTGCCCGCGATGCCAAGCCTCGACGATCCGATATGGTAAGGCGCTGCGACCGGCTCGCCACCCTCTCCCCGTTGGAACGGGGAGAGGGAAGCGCGTGCCTGGCTCGCGCAGCGCGATATTGCCGTGGTATGCCTTTTGCTCTGGATTCCGACGGAGCGGACAGGGCAGGCGACCCATGAAAGACATCCTCGACAGGCTGGAGCAGCGGCGGGACGACGCCCGTCTGGGCGGCGGCAAGGCCCGCATCGACGCCCAGCACAAACGCGGCAAGCTGACCGCGCGCGAGCGCATCGAGCTCTTGCTCGACAAGGGCTCGTTCGAGGAGTTCGACATGTTCGTCGAGCACCGCTCCAACGATTTCGGCATGGAGAAGACGAAAATTCCCGGCGACGGCGTGGTCACCGGCTGGGGCACGGTCAACGGCCGCGCCGTCTACCTGTTCTCCAAGGACTTCACCGTGTTCGGCGGCTCGCTGTCGGAGACGCACGCGCAGAAGATCATCAAGGTGCAGGACATGGCGATGAAGGCGCGCTGTCCGGTGATCGGCCTGTTCGACGCCGGCGGCGCCCGCATCCAGGAGGGCGTGGCCGCGCTCGGCGGCTATGGCGAGGTGTTCAAGCGCAACGTCATCGCCAGTGGCGTGATCCCGCAGATCAGCGTGATCATGGGCCCCTGCGCCGGCGGCGACGTCTACTCGCCGGCGATGACCGATTTCATCTTCATGGTGCGCGACACCTCTTACATGTTCGTCACCGGGCCCGACGTGGTGAAGACGGTGACCAACGAGGTGGTCACCGCGGAAGAGCTCGGCGGCGCCAGCGTGCACACCACCAAGTCGGGTGTTTCCGACGGCGCCTTCGAAAACGACGTCGAATGTCTGCTGCAGATGCGCCGGCTGATCGACTTCCTGCCGTCGAACAACGAGGCCGGCGTGCCGCAATGGCCGACGCTCGACGATGTCGACCGCATCGATGAATCGCTCGACACGCTGATCCCCGACAATCCGAACAAGCCCTACGACATCAAGGAGCTGATCCTCAAGGTGGTGGACGAGGGCGACTTCTTCGAAATTTCCGCCGCCTATGCCAGGAACATCGTCACCGGTTTCGGCCGCGTCGCCGGCTCAACCGTCGGCTTCGTCGCCAACCAGCCGATGGTGCTGGCCGGCGTGCTCGACAGCGACGCGTCGCGGAAAGCGGCGCGCTTCGTGCGCTTCTGCGACGCCTTCAACATCCCGATCGTCACCTTCGTCGACGTGCCCGGCTTCCTGCCCGGCACCGCGCAGGAATACAACGGGCTGATCAAGCACGGCGCCAAGCTGTTGTTCGCCTACAGCCAGTGCACGGTGCCGCTGGTCACCGTGATCACGCGCAAGGCCTTCGGCGGCGCCTATGACGTGATGGCCTCGAAGCATGTCGGCGGCGACGTCAACTATGCCTGGCCGACGGCGCAGATCGCGGTGATGGGCGCCAAGGGCGCGGTGGAGATCATCTTCCGCGCCGACATCGGCGATGCCGCCAAGATCGCCGCCCGCACCAAGGAATACGAGGAACGCTTCCTGTCGCCCTTCGTCGCCGCCGAGCGCGGCTATATCGACGACGTGATCATGCCGCACGCGACGCGCCAGCGCATCGCCCGCGCGCTCGCCATGCTGCGCAACAAGCACGTGGAGTGGCCGGCGCGGAAGCACGATAATTTGCCGGTGTAGTTTCTTCTTACCCTCCCCCTTGTGGGGAGGGTGGCATAGCGAAAGCGTAGCTTTCGCGTTATTTTTAGGAAGAACGGCCAGCGCGGAGCGCTGGCCTTTGCGGAGGGAATCCGAGCGCGCGCCGGGTGAGGGGTGAGCCTGCGGCTGAATTCCCGCTCAGATTGTCATCGGCCCTCTGAATTGCTACATTCCTTGCAGGGGCAAGACGGTTCAAATCGATGACGACGTGTTGGCGGCGGCCGAGAAGATCGCCGCCGAGCGCGGGGTTTCGCCCGGCGAAGTCATTTCCGAACTGGCGCGGCGGGAGTTGACGCGGCCGCCGCCGGGGCCGCTGATCGAGCGCAACGGCTTTTACGTTCTGCCGTCGCGCGGGGAAGTCGTCACTTCGGCGCTGGTGAAACGGCTACTTGAGAATGCCGACCTCGAGGATGCCGGACTTCGTCCGCAGGACTGACGATGCGGGTTCTGTTCGACGTCAACTTCCTGATCGCGATCATCGACGAGGCTCATGAACATCATTGGAAGGCGCACGCATGGTGGGCCGACAACATCGGCGACGGCTGGGCGACGTGTCCGCTGACCGAGAACGGCATGGTGCGGATCATGTCGCAATCGCGTTATAAGACGCCGGTGTCGGCCACTTTTGCCATCGATCTGCTTAGCGAGCAGGTCGGCAAGACGGACCACGCGTTCTGGCCCGACGATTTCTCGCTGCGGGACAACGACTGGATCGATCCTGATCGCATTCTCGGGCCGAACCAGATCACCGACGCCTATCTGCTCGCGCTTGCGCTCAAGAACGGCGGACGGCTGGCTACCTTTGACCAGCCGATATCGCTTCATGCAGTCCGGCGCGCCGGGCCGCGGCACTTGGTGGTGATCGCATGAGCGGCATCTCCCCCGCCGAGCGTGGCACTATCGACGACGGGATCATGCCGCACGCGACGCGCCAGCGCATCGCCCGCGCGCTGGCCATGCTGCGCAACAAGCACGTGGAATGGCCGGCGCGGAAGCACGATAATTTGCCGGTGTAGTTTCTTCTTACCCTCCCCCTTGTGGGGAGGGTCGGCGCGCGCAGCGCGCCGGGGTGGGGGAATGCTATGGAACCAACCAACTTTCAGCGTACTGGGTCAATTAGCAACGCTCACGCCGGCAGCGACTTTGAAAAGCTGGCCGAGTCATTTTTTGCTCAACAAGGAATTGCGCTTATGCGAAATTTTCCGGTGCTAGTGGGCGTGAGCTCGCAGAAAAAATCCCATCGATTTGACCTTGGCGCCGAAGATCCGGCAACTTTGGTTGAGTGCAAATCGCATACCTGGACGCAAGGCGGTAATATGCCTAGCGCAAAGCTTACGGTTTGGAACGAGGCGATGTATTATTTCCACGTTGCCCCGCCGCAATACCGAAAGATATTTTTTGTTCTTAAACATCTTCGTCGAAACACGAGCTTGGCCACCTACTACCTCACTAACTATCGGCATCTGATCCCTGACGCGGTGGAATTCTGGGAATACTATACAGTGGAGGGAAAAGGCGAGCGCCTCAAATGACCACGCTGGAAATTGATATCGGCGATCTGCGGGCCCGTTCGGTCGAGTTTACCGCGACCGAACTGGTGGTGACGCTTGCCGATGGCCGGCGCATCGCCACGCCGCTCGACTGGTATCCGCGCTTGCTTGGTGCGACGGCGGCGCAGCGCGCGCATTTCGAGATCATGCCGATGGGCATTCATTGGCCCGAGATCGACGAGGATTTGAGTATTGCGGGAATGCTGAAGGGGCGGGCGGCGCGCTAACCGCCGAGCGCGGCACTATCGGCGAGGTGATCATACCGCACGCGACGCGGCAGCGCATTGCAAGGGGGCTGGCCATGCTGCGCAACAAGCACGTGGAGTGGCCGGCAAGGAAGCACGATAATTTGCCGATGTAGCATGCTTCCCCTGCCTCGCGTATGAGCAAGCGAAGGACATGAAATGGCAACGAATGACCGCCCCATCGTGACTCGCAAAGGCGAGGGCTCGAGCAACACCGGCCAGTCCGGCGGCTTGAGACTGATGACCGGCGTCGGTCCGCAGAACACGCCGGCGACCAGGCTCTGGTTCGGCACGGCCGGCAATCCGCCCGGCTTCCGTTCGCTGCCGCATCATCACGGCGAGGCCGAGACCGGTGCCTATGTTCTCTCCGGCCGCGCCCGAGTTTTCTGGGGCAAAGACTATCGGGAGTTCGTCGATCTTTCCGACGGGGATTTCATGTTCGTGCCGCCGCTCATCCACCACCTCGAATGCAACATGAGCACGACCGAGGAATTATGGTGGCTGGCCTGCCGCACGCCGGAGAACATCGTCGTGAACCTACCGGACATTGAGGACGCGCTGCTTGCCGGCTATCGGCGCGTGTGAGCAAGCGTAGCCCGGATGGAGCGAAGCGAAATCCGGGGCTGACGTGAGGCGCGGTTCCCCGCATTCCGCTGCGCTCCATGCGGGCTACAGCTATGGCGCCCCGCGACTACAACAATTTTGCCTTCACCTTCACCTTGCGCGCCACGGTGAACATCCGCTCGTCGGCAGTGACCATCTCGGCATGTTCGCGTTCGGCCAAGGCTATATAAAAGCAATCGTAGATCGGGTGGTCGCGTTCGATGGCGAATTCGAGCGCGCGTGGGTACAACTCTTCCATCGGCGTCAATGCGGAGATCGGACCGAGTGCGATCTCAATCGCCGTGCCGCTTTCGTGCGGCGGCAAGTCGCCTCGACGCACGGCTTTCCAGATGGCGTTGCCAATTTCGGCAACAATCAGGGAAGGGGCGATCAATTCGCCTTCGGATTGGAGCGCGGCTGCGCGATCGGAATTGCGTTGCGTCAGCGTCCAGAGAACGGCAACGCTCGCGTCGACGACGAGCGTCACCGGTAAAGCTCGTCGTTGTCGCGGTCTTCGCGGATGTCTTTGGTCGAGTCGCCCTTGATGGGGCCGATTTTCTTGCGGAATGCCTCAGCCGCCGCCCAGGCTTCTTCCTTGTTCGGCTTGACGAAGGCTGTGAACGCCTCGCGCGCGGTCTCGCTGAGGGAGGTGCCCTTGGCCTTGGCCTTTTCCTTCAGGCGCTTTGCGACCGCCTCGTCGACATTGCGGACCAGGATGTCCACCATCGTCATTCTCCGCGCTGCCGGCCGGTTGCCAGCAATGTGATATCAAAATGATATCATGTGTCCCGGGCGTTTTCAAGCAAGCGTAGCCCGCGTGGAGCCCCCGGGTCGCGCTTCGGGCGCCCAAGGGTAAACGCCGCGAAACCCGGGGCTGACGTGAGACGCCGTTCCCCGCATTCCGCTCCGCGCCATGCGGGCTACAGCGCCTACAGCGACAGCGGGCTAGCGACCTCAACCCGGACGGCGTGCTAAAAAAAAGATATTCCTAGGCCTCTTGACCGGGCCTACTTGATAGGACATTATTCCAGTCATCCCGCCCTCGCTACCGAGGGGTGTCTGATCAGCATCTTCAGATACGGGGCGGGCAGCGGTGGCCGGGCAATGACGCTCCGCTGGAGATGCGGCGGGGCGGCCCGGCGGTCCAAGCCGCAGGCGTCCCGGCGCGCCAGCCGCGCGTCGCGTGGCCCCACTGACGGCGGTCGCCGGCACGGTCAGAAGTGCTGGGCACCGTTTGGGCCGAGAGCGGTGGATAGGTGTCCTCGTTGAAAGGCGGGACGCCTGAAATGGACGGTCCACCGGGGGCGCTGCGGAGCAAACCTACAAACACCGCGCGCGGGACGCCTTGGCAACGGCGGACTTGCGGCAATTCGGACTTCGACATGCCTCGATGCCGCGAGGCGTCGAGGCCCGCGGGTCCGGTCGGACCCCTGGCGTCCCGCGCGCCCTCGGTCGTCTTAGCCGGGAGCGGGCGGCTTATCCGCCGAAGCCGACAGGCGAAGGCGGATGCAAAGGGAACGACGGCGAACCCCGCGCCGCAAAGAACAGGGGCGGCGGAGCTTTGCCCGCCTCACCCCGCATAGCTTACGCCCTTCGTCCGCAGCCACAGCTGGATGCCGCCCATGAACACGTGTGACAGTAAAGCCATATCCGCCGGCATTTCGCGCCGCCACACGTCGAGCAGCAGCGCGATGCGCACCTTATCGCTGCGGTTCCACACCTCATGGCGGTAGGTGTCGTCCCACAACAGGCTTTCGCCGTCGGCCAGCCGATAGGGCACGCCGTCGATATTGAGTTCGCAAGCGGGCACGCCGTTGTCGTCTTCCGGCATCGACAGCATCAAATGGAAGCGCAGGATGGCGCGGAACGGTCCGCGGTGCGCCGGAATGTGCTTGCCGGGCGCCAGGAACGCGAAGATCGCCGACACCGCTTGCGGCGTTTCCTCAAGCAGCGCGGCGACCGTCGGCGCCCGCGCCAGGTTCTCCGGCACCGAAACGCCATAGGCTTTCATCACGAAGACGCGCCAGTCGCGTCCGTCGGCATTGGCGATGTCGGTCTGTTCCGGCATCAGGTCCTGGAAGCGCGGCACGCGCGGCAGCGTGTCGGCGACCGCCAGCGCCTCGCGTCTGATGTCGCGCCAGGCGGCAGTGAAGCGGTCGGCGGCGGGAAAGAATTGCGCGGGTACGAGCACCGCCGGGGTGTGGATGCGGCGATCGTAGAGCCCGCGTACCGCCCCGACGAAATCGTCGTAGAAGGTCACGGCGTGTCCCCATCACAGTTCGCCCCGCCGCTCCAGCCTAACCGCAACGCGGCGGTGCGGGAATATCCTCGCTGTAAATTCCGCCCGGCCGGGAACTGGCCTGGGGCGCCGACGCCTCTGTTCTCTGGCGCGCCTTGGGGCTACCATCGCGGCCATAAACGCAAGCCGGCACGACGGGCGCGGAACAAATATTTGCCCGTGCGTGTTGGTCAGCGTCGGCGCGCGGCGGCTGTCTGCGCCATCGCAGCGGCCTATGGAAGGCGCCGCAAACACAAAGATCAGTCGGGGAGATCATCATGAACAACGTGCTCAAGACCGCGGCCGTATTGGTCGCGGCGCTCACCTTTGCCGCTCTGGCGCCGGCACAGGCGCAGACACCGCCGGCCGGCGCCCGGGTCTACTTCATCAATCTCAAGGACGGCGCCGTGGTGACAAGTCCGTTCCTGGTGCAGTTCGGCCTTGCCGGCATGGGCGTCGCCCCCGCCGGCGTCGACAAGCCGAACACCGGCCATCATCATCTTCTGATCGATACCGCGCTGACGCCTGAGCAGATGAAGCAACCGATCCCGGCCGACGCGCAACACAAGCATTTCGGCGCCGGTCAGACCGAGACCATGCTGACGCTGGCCAAGGGCAAGCACACGCTCCAGCTCGTGCTCGGCAACTGGTCGCACATTCCCTTTGCGCCGCCGGTGATGTCGAAAGCCATCACCATCACGGTGCAATAGGCGGGACCGGCGGCGCTCTTTGCCGCCGAGACCGGCCGGGGAGGGGGAGCCAAGCGGGTTCGGGAATGCTATAGGCGCCTTTCGAGCCCGCCATAGCCCCCCGATCCAGCGCCATGACCCTGTCCCGTCTCGCCATCGCGGCCGCGCCCTTCATCTTCGTGGTGCTGTGGAGCACCGGCTTCATCGGCGCGCGCTACGGGCTGCCCTATATCGAGCCGATGACCTTTCTCGGCACCCGCATGCTGTGCGTGGTGGCGATCATGGCGGCCTTCGCGCTGGCCTTGCGCGTGCGCTGGCCGCGCGGCGCCGAGATCGGCCATAGCCTGGTGGCCGGCTCGCTGGTGCACGGCGCCTATCTCGGCGGCGTGTTCGTCGCCATCAGCCAGGGCGTGCCGGCCGGCATCTCGGCGCTGATCCCCGGCCTGCAGCCGATCCTGACCTCGACCATCGCCAGCCGGTTCATGGGCGAGCGGGTGAGCCGGCGGCAATGGCTCGGCCTCGTGCTCGGCCTCATCGGCGTGCTGCTGGTGCTGCACGACCGCCGCATGGTGGCGGAGGGCTCCGTGCTCGGCTGGAGCGCCAGCTTCGTCTCGCTGTTCGGCATCACGCTCGGCACGCTCTATCAGAAACGCTTCTGCGGCATGATCGACTGGCGCACCGGCAACACCGTGCAATATATCGGCGCCGCCGCGCTGTTCTGGCTCGGCGCCTTCGGCTTCGAGACCCGGGTGATCCATTGGAACGGCGAACTGATCTTCGCCTTCGCCTGGCTCATCTTCGTGCTCTCGATCGCGGCGGTGGCGCTGATGTATTGGCTGATCCGCCGCTCGGCCGCGACCAGCTTCGCCAGCCTGTTCTATCTGGTGCCGGCGGTGACCGCGCTGCTCGCCTATTTCCTGTTCGGCGAAACGCTCGACGCGCTGTCGCTGGTCGGCATGGGAGTCTGCGCCGTCGGCGTGGTGCTGGCGAGCCGCGGCGCACCGCTCAAGCCGGCGGCCGGCAATGTCGCCGCATCCGTGGCCTCGGACAGTTGAGCTATTTCTTCCTCGGCTCCAGCACCAATTGCGTCTGCGTCACCAACGCGCACAAGCGGCCGTCGCCGCGGGTGATGCGGGTCTGCCAGACCATGGTGGTACGGCCGCGATGCAGCGGCGTGCATTCGGCATAAGCGACATCGCCGATCGGGATGGCGGCGAAGAAGTTGGTCTTGCTCTCGATGGTGGTGGTGGACTGGCCGTCCTTGAGATTGGCGGTGGTGGCGGTGCCGCCGAGATTGTCGGCCAGCGCCATGATGGCGCCGCCATGCATGATGCCGAAACGGTTGTTGAGATCCTCGCGCGCCGGCAATTCGGCGGTCACCCGCTCGGGCGAGACATGCGTGACCTTGAGCCCCAGGAAATTCGCGAAAGCCGGCTGCCCCTTGGCAGCCTCATTGAACTCGGTCATCGCCAGCAAACCCCGCTATGGCCATTGCGCGCGCGGCGCACCATTGCGGCGGGCGGCGAGAAAAGCAAGCCGCGCTCCGGCACCGGTCAGGCCGCGGCGGGGGCGAGACTGTCGAGCGTGGCCGCGATACCGGTCTCATAAGGCGTCATCGCCAGCGCGCCGAGCAGGCCTCGGAGCCGGCGCGCGTCATAGCGCACCGGCTTCATATATTCCGGCGCTATCTGCAAGAAGCCGCGCAAATCCTTGTTGAACAGGCCGACCAGCCGCAGCATGGTCATCCCCGCCACGCGCAGCTTGACCGTGCGGCCGAGATGACGCGAGCAGATGGCGGCCACCTGTTCGCCGGTCAGCGCTCCGCTGCCGGGCAGGCACCAGTGCTGGCCGAAAGCGTCCGGTCGCCGGCCGATCTGCGCGGCCATGCGCATGGCGTCCGCCACATAGATATAGTCGCGCGCATTGTCCGCCGCGCCCAGCCAGTTCACGGTCTTGCCTTTTGCCGCTTCCACCAGCGCGCCTTGCAACGTGCTGACATGCACCTGTGGTCCGTAGAAATCCGGCAGATGCAGCACGGCGGCGTCGGCGGCGAGGAGAATGTCCTCGGCCTCGCGGCGCCAGCGCATCCAAGGGCTGCCGCCGCTGCGCGGATGGCTTTCGTTCATGCTCATGCCGACCTGCGGGTAATAGGACCAATAGCTCGACACCTGGACGCAGCGCGCCTTGCCGCGCTTCAGCGCGCGGGCGATGTTGCGGGCGGTCACCGGATGCAGATGCATCTGCGCCGGCGGCAGGCCGATGCAGTCATAGATGAGGTCGCAGCCTTCGACCGCGTTCAGCGTCTCGTCCGGATCGACGATATCGGCCGACCCGTTTCTCGATCGCACCCGGGAACAGGCGTTCGAGCGTGCCGGCGCTGCGCGCGACAACGCGCACCGCCAATCCGGCCTGACGTAGCGCGGCGGCGAGATGAAAGCCGGTCGGGCCGCTGGCGCCCAAAATCGCCGCCTTGCTCACGGCCATGTCCATGACGGCTCTCCTTGCGCGAAGGCGCGCGTGGCGAGCACGTGGCGCCCGCCAAATGCAAAGGGCGCGGCGAAGCGGCCGCGCCCTCGCGAATATGCCCGCGGATTGTGTCAGTCGCGCGGCTGCGGCACCACGCGCAAATAGGGCCTCAGGCGTCTTGAAGCCCTGCGGATAGAGCTGCTTGGCCTCGTCATTGCTCACCGCGCTGGTGAGGATGACGTCCTCGCCCTGTTTCCAGTTGGCGGGGGTGGCGACGCGGTGCTTGGCGGTGAGCTGCAACGAGTTGAGCACGCGCAGCACCTCGTCGAAATTGCGCCCGGTGCTCATCGGATAGACCAGGATCAGCTTGATCTTCTTGTCCGGCCCGATGATGAAAACGTTGCGCACGGTCTGATTGTCGGCCGGCGTGCGGCCTTCCGAAGAGCCGGGCGTCGCTGCCGGCAGCATGCCATAGGCCTTGGCCACCTTGAGATCGGTGTCGCCGATCATCGGATAGTTGGGCGCAAAGCCGACCACGTCCTTGATGTCGACCGCCCATTTGGCGTGATTGTCGACCGGGTCGACCGACAGGCCGATGATCTTGGTGTTGCGCTTGTCGAATTCGGGCTTGAGCCGGGCCATGGTGCCCAGTTCGGTGGTGCAGACCGGGGTGAAATCCTTCGGGTGCGAGAACAGCATGCCCCAGGAATTGCCCAGCCAGTCGTGGAAACGGATTTTTCCCTCCGTGGTCTCCGCCTCGAAATCGGGGGCGGTATCGCCAATCGCCAAGGTCATGACAAACCTCCAAATCTATCGGCCTTTGCCGAGGTGTCTATTTCGCAGGTCTAGATATAGAACGGCGCCGCTTGGGGAAAGGGGGCTTGCGGCAAAGAGCGGCTGCGGCCTATGGCGGCGGGGCGGAACGGGACGAGCCTTCGGCCCTCCGCGACCCAGGTAAAATATATTTCCGAGCGCGCCGGACGCGGCCGCGCGGGTGCGCGGTTCACGGCTCTTTCAAATAGCCGTCGGTCAGGGTGCGCAGGAAGGCCACCACGTCGTCGATTTCGGCCGGCGACAGTGCCGGCTTGTCACCCGGCTTGCCGCCGAAGGGCGGGTCGCGGTTGATGTTGTCGTGGTAGCGCGCCGGCAGATCGTCGAATTTCCGCACGCGTCCTTGCGCGTCGCGCGGATACCATTTGCCGGGATCGGTATCGCGCTCGACATAGAAGGCGACCGCCTTGCGCAGGTCGTGCACCAGGCCGTTATGGAAGAAGTTCGGCCGTAGCGCCACGTTGCGCAGGGATGGCGTGCGGAACAGCCCGCACATGTCGGCGCGGCCGGCAAGGTCGAGACGCAGCGGCCCGCAGGCGCCGAGATCGGCATAGGTCGGGTCGGCATTGGCCGGAATGGCCTGGTTGCGCGGCAGGCCGAGCGCGATCAGCCCGTAATCGGTGAATTGCGGCGGCGTGCCGTCATTGGCGCGCTGGCTGACATGGCAGCTCGCGCAATTGCCCTTGTCGGGTGCCTCGAACAGTTTGAGCCCGCGCGCTTCCTGCGGCGACAGCCAGGCGTGGCCGGCGAGATAGCCGTCGTATTTGCTGCTGTAGGGATAAAACGTCGCGGCGTCCTGCTGATAGGCCGACAGCGCCGCGCCGACGGCGGCGAGCGTCTTGTCGGCGTCGGCGAAGACCGCGGCGCCGAACAGCTTGCCGATGGCGCCGGCCTCGGCGCCGTGTCGCAGCGTCGCCGCCAGGGCGCCGGCGTCGGCATTGGCCATCTCGAAGGGCGAGAGCAGCGGCACCTTGGCCTGGTCGCGCCGGCGGTCGACGCGGCCGTCCCAGGTCAGCCCGCCGGTCGGGCCGTTGTCGACGCTGGCGTCGCCTTCGTCGTCCGACTCATAGAAGTGCTCGGTGAACGCCGGCACGTCCTGCAGATAGGTCAGCGACGGCACCGCGCGCAGGCCGGGCGTGCGCAGGTCCTTGCCGCCGAGTTGGACCGCCTGCGCATTGGGCGGCCCGAAGCCGTGCGCGGGGTCATGGCAGCTTGCACAGGCCATGCGGCCGGATGCCGACAGCGTCGGATCGAAGAACAGCGTGCGGCCGAGCGCGGTCAGCGCCGCGGCGCGCGCATAGGCTTGCGCCCGGGTCAGGCCGTCGGCCCGCACGCCGGTCGCGCCGCACAGCAAGACGCAGAGCAGGGCAAGGATGCGCGCCGTCATGGGCCTCATTCACACGGCGGCGAGTTTAGCCGCCGGCCCATGACAGAATGCTGACAGCGCCAACCTCGGCGCCTTCATGTAACTGCCATGGAGCCGTGGCTAAGATTGTGCCGCTGGCGGTCGGCGGCCCCGACAAAACGGGGACCGGACCCGGCAGGCTTTTTCGCATAATAATCAGGGGTTATCATGAAACCTTCCGTCGCGCTCGTGGCCTTGGCCGCCGGCCTTCCCGCCTATGTCTGCAACGCCGCCTGGGCGCAAAGCAGCGGCATCAAACAGATAGACACCGTGGTGGTGATCTATGCGGAGAACCGCAGCTTTGACAATCTCTACGGCGCGTTCCCCGGCGCCAATGGCCTGCAGAACGTCACCGCGGCCAATTCCACCCAGCGCGATCGCGACGGCTCGGTGCTCAAGGAACTGCCGCCGGTCTGGGGCAACCTGACCGCGAAGGGCGTAACCCCGGTGGTGACGCAGGCACAGACCGAGCACCTGCCCAACAAGCCCTTCGCCATCGACGATCCGAAAGGCTTCAACACCGAGCTCGGCACCGTCACCCACGACCTCTGGCATCTGTTCTACCAGAACCAGATGCAGATCGACGGCGGCAAGAACGACAAGTTCGCCGCATTCGCCGATTCCGGCGGTCTGGTCATGGGCCACTATGACGGCGCCAAGCTGCCGCTGTGGAACATCGCCAAGCAATACGTGCTCGCCGATAATTTCTTCCAGGGAGCGTTCGGCGGCTCCTTCCTCAACCATTTCGAGCTGGCCTGCGCCTGCGTGCCGGTCTATCCGCACGCCGACAAGAGCCCGGCCAAGAAGCTGATCGCGGCGGTCGAGCCGGATGGCATCTCGCTGACGCTTGCCGCCAATTCTCCCAAGTCGGCGCTCGACGGCGTTCCGAAATTCGTCAACAACGGCCAGATCACGCCGGATTTCTATGCCGTCAACACAATGCAGCCGCCCTATCAGCCGAGCAGCAACAAGCCGGCGCCGGAAAGCGATCCGCGCTACGCCGATCCGGAAAAGCCGAACACGCTGCCGCCGCAGCATGACATTACCATCGGCGATCTCTTGAGCCTCAAGGGCGTGAGCTGGGCCTGGTTCAGCGGCGCCTGGCAGGTCGCGCTCGACGGCAAGAACGCCAAGCCGGTACCGAACTTCCAGTTCCACCATCAGCCGTTCAACTACTTCGCCCAGTTCGCGCCGGGCACCAAGGCGCGCGCCGAGCATCTCAAGGACGGCGGCATGAACGGCGTCGCATTCATCAAGGCGATCGACGCCGGCAAGCTGCCGCAGGTCACGTTCTATAAGCCGCAGGGCAATCTCAACCAGCACCCCGGTTATACCGACGCGCTGTCCGGCGACGCGCACATCGCCGACGTCATTGCGCATCTGCAGAAGAGCGCGCAGTGGCCGCATATGCTGGTCGTCGTCACTTATGACGAGAACGGCGGCTTCTGGGATCACGTGGCACCGCCCAAGTCCGACCGCTGGGGTCCGGGCTCGCGCATTCCGGCGCTGATCGTGTCGCCCTTCGCCAAGAAGGGCTATGTCGACCACACGCTGTACGACACCACCTCGATCCTGCGCTTCATCACCAGGCGCTTCGACCTGCCCGAACTGCCCGGCCTGGTCGCGCGCGATACCGCGCTCACCGCCCATGGTGAGCCGAGGCTGGGCGACCTCACCAATGCGCTGGTGCTGACGCCCTAGCGGCACCCGCCCGCGGGCAATGAAACGCGGAGCCGGCCCGGCCCAGGCGGCCAGGCCGGCTCCGTCGTTTTCGGCGGCGTTTGCCGCCTGCGGCGATTGGGCCTAAAGCAGGGGCGGGAATCCGGGCCCGCCTCACCATGAGCCTCGACCAACTTCTCTCCCGCCTCGCGGTCGCGCTCGGCATCGGGCTTCTGGTCGGGCTCGAGCGCGGCTGGAAGACGCGAGAGGTCAAGCCCGGCAGCCGCGCCGCCGGCGTGCGCACCTTTGCGCTATGCGGCTTGCTCGGCGGACTGCTAGCGGCGCTGGCGCGCTCCTCCGGCTCGGTGGTGAGCGCAGGCCTGGTGCTCGGCTTCGGCTTTGCCGTCTATGCCGCGGTGATCGCCGTGTTCGAGCGCGACGCCGACCGCGCCGTCGGCAGCTACTCCGCCACCACCATCATCGCCGAGCTGCTCACTTTCGTGCTCGGCGCCTATGCGGTTGCCGGCGACATGCGGGTGGCGGCGGCAGCGGCGGTCGCCACCACCGGCATTCTGGCGGCGCGCGCCGAAATCCATGGCTGGGTCGCCCGCATCACCTGGCCGGAGCTGCGCGCGGCGCTGGTGCTGCTGGCGAT
This sequence comes from uncultured Pseudomonadota bacterium, assembly GCA_963782145.1. Classification (GTDB taxonomy): domain Bacteria; phylum Pseudomonadota; class Alphaproteobacteria; order Rhizobiales; family Xanthobacteraceae; genus Pseudolabrys. The sequence continues at coordinate 82,265 of CAWAIV010000006.1, read as the reverse complement.
GACCTTCATCGTGCTGCCGGTGGTGCCCGACACGCATATCGGCCCCAGCGGCGGCGTCAATCCGCGCGAGGTCTGGCTGATCGCCATCGTGCTCGCCGGCGTCTCCTTCCTCGGCTATGGCGCGGTCAAGCTGTTCGGCGCCGAGCGCGGCGTGCTGCTGGCGGCCTTGGCCGGCGGTCTCGTGTCCTCGACCGCGGTGACGCTGACCAGTGCGCGGCGCGCTGCTGCCGGCGAAGCGGCGCCGCGCCTGCTCGCCGCCGGGGTCACGGTGGCGAGCGCGGTCTCCTTCCTGCGCGTCATCGCCATTGTCGCGGTGCTGCAGCCGGTGCTGCTGGCGCTGGTCGCGCCGGCCCTGGTCGCGGCGACGCTGGCGGCGGCAGTCTACGCGGTGGCCGCGGTGCAATGGCGTCGCGGCAGCGGGGAGGGCGGCGCGAAGGCCACCACGCCGGCGCCGGCCGAGTTCAACAACCCGTTCAGCCTCTGCCGGTGCTCGGCTTCGCCGTCTTCCTCGGCGTCGTCATCGTGGCGGGGCACGCCCTCAGCGAAGCCTTCGGCGCCGGGGGTGCCTTGCTCGGGGCGGCCGGCCTCGGCCTCGCCGATGTCGATTCGGTGACCATCGCCATGGCGCGGCTGGTGCCGGAGCCGCTCAACGGCATCGGTGCCAGCGAGGCCATCCTGGCGGCGGTCGCCAGCAACATGCTGAGCAAGCTGGTCATTGCACTGACGATGGGCCGCGGCCGCTTTGCCGGCGAGATCGCGGTCGCCACCGTCGCTTGCTGGCTCGCCGGCGCCCTCGGGCTGTGGGCGAGCCTTGCCTTCGCCGCCGGCTGAGCCGTTGACATGTTCGCGACAAGGCCGCTAAGCCAAAGGGCCGGCTGCAAGGGGCTTTAACGCCGCATGTTCAAGCGCATCCTGATCGCCAATCGCGGCGAAATCGCCTGCCGGATCATCAAGACCGCGCGCAAAATGGGTATCGAGACGGTCGCCGTCTATTCGGAGGCCGACAAGGACGCCCTGCATGTGGAGATGGCCGATACGGCGATCCTCATCGGGCCGCCGCCGGCCGCCGAAAGCTATCTGGTGATCGACAAGATCCTCGCCGCCTGCCAGGCGAGCGGCGCCGAGGCGGTCCATCCCGGCTACGGCTTCCTCTCCGAGCGCGAGGCCTTTGCCCAGGCGCTCGCCGAAGCCGGCTTCGTCTTCATCGGCCCCAATACCAAAGCCATCGCCGCCATGGGCGACAAGATCGAGTCGAAGAAGGCGGCGGCGGCGGCCAAGGTCTCCACCGTGCCCGGCCATCTCGGCGTCATCGAGGACGACAACGAGGCGATGGTGATCGCCGATGCCATCGGCTACCCGGTGATGATCAAGGCCTCGGCCGGTGGCGGCGGCAAGGGCATGCGCATCGCCTATTCCAAGGCGGAGGTGGCGGAAGGCTTCGCCCGCGCCCGTTCGGAGGCGAAGTCCTCCTTCGGCGACGACCGCGTCTTCATCGAGAAGTTCATCACCGATCCGCGCCATGTCGAGATCCAGGTGCTCGGCGACAAGCACGGCAATGTCATTCATCTCGGTGAGCGCGAATGCTCGATCCAGCGCCGCAATCAGAAGGTGATCGAGGAGGCGCCGAGCCCGCTGCTCGATGCCGCCACGCGCAAGAAGATGGGCGAGCAGGCGGTGGCGCTGGCCAAGGCCGTTGGCTACGATTCTGCCGGCACCGTCGAATTCGTCGCCGGCCAGGACAAGAGCTTCTACTTCCTGGAGATGAACACGCGGCTGCAGGTCGAGCATCCGGTGACCGAGATGGTCACCGGCATCGACCTGGTCGAGCAGATGATCCGAGTCGCCGCCGGCGAAAAACTTTCGATCAAGCAGAGCGACGTCAAGCTCAAGGGCTGGGCGGTGGAAGCCCGAGTCTATGCCGAGGACCCATACCGCAATTTCCTGCCGTCGACCGGCCGCCTCACGCGCTACCGGCCGCCCGACGAGCGCGTCGCCGCCGGCGTGACGGTGCGCAACGACACCGGCGTCTATGAGGGCGGCGAGATCTCGCTCTATTACGATCCGATGATCGCCAAGCTGATCACCCATGCCCCGACGCGCGAGGAGGCGATCGAGGCGCAGGCCGACGCGCTCGATGCCTTCGTCATCGACGGCATCCGCCACAACATTCCCTTCCTTGCCGCGCTGATGGCGCACAAGCGCTGGCGCGCCGGCAAACTGTCGACCGGCTTCATCGCCGAGGAATTCCCCGACGGCTTCCATCCGCACCCGCCCGAGGGCGAGCCGGCGCAGGTATTGGCGGCGGTGGCGGCGGCCATCGATCACGTGCTGGGCGAGCGCAAGCGGCGGATTTCCGGCCAGGTCGGCGGCAAGCCGGTGACACGCGAAAGCCGGCGCGCGGTCTGGCTCGGCGCGCATGAGATCGCGCTCGACGTCAAGCGCGAGGACGACGTCATCGAGGTGCGCTTTCCCGACCAGGGCAAGGCGGGCCTGCGCCATCTCACCTCCGACTGGAAGCCGGGCGATCCGCTGTGGACCGGCATGATCAACAGCCACCCGGTAGCGGTGCAGGTGCGCCGCATCCCCAACGGATTTCGCGCTTGCCTATCGCGGCGTCGAGACCAAGGCCTATGTCTATACCGAGCGCGAGGCCGCCTACGCGCGGCTGATGCCGCCGCCGAAGATTGCCGACACCGGCAAACTGGTGCTCTGTCCGATGCCGGGCCTGGTGATCTCCATCGCGGTCAAGGAAGGCCAGGAGGTCAAGGCCGGCGAGACCGTGGCGGTGGTCGAGGCGATGAAGATGGAGAACGTGCTGCGCGCCGAGATCGACGGCACGGTCAAGAAGATCAACGCCAAGCCCGGCGACAGTCTGGCGGTCGATGCGGTGATTTTAGAGTTCGCCTAGCAAAGCCAATCTCCGATCATTCCCGCGAAAGCGGGAATCCAGCTCTTTTGGCTCTGGGTCCCCGCTTGCGCGGGGACGTACGGACAAAATCGGACCAAACGCTGGCTGCGGGCTTCTCGCGGCTTTTGTTTCGCGCCATCATGGCGCAAACACCCCTACGTCCGGGTTCGAAATAGAGGGAGGCGAGCATGACGGCTGTGGCGACCAAGCGCGCGGATGCGACGGCGCTGAAGAAGGCGCAGATGCTGATCAACGGCCAATGGGTCGACAGCGCCGCCGGCGAGGTGCTCGAGGTGGAGGACCCGGCACACCGCCGGCCGATCGCCGACATTCCACGCGGGCGTGCCGAGGATGTGACGCGCGCGGTGCAGGCTGCGGCCGCGGCCTATCCCGCCTGGTCGCGCGTGCCGCCGCGCGAGCGCGGCAAGCTGTTCCTGAAGATCGCCGACGCGCTGGAGGCGCGGGTCGAGGAATTGGCGCGTCTCATCGCGTTGGAGACCGGCAACGCCCTGCGCACCCAGGCGCGGCCCGAGGCCAACGGCACGGTCGAGATGCTCCGCTATTACGGCGGCCTCGGCGGCGAGTTGAAAGGCGAGACCATCCCCTTCGGCGAGCAGGTGCTGAGCTACACGCGGCGCGAGCCGCTCGGCGTGGTCGGCGCCATCGTGCCGTGGAATGCGCCGGCCATCCTGTCGGCGATCAAGATCGCGCCGGCGCTCGTCGCCGGCAACACGCTGGTCTTGAAGGCGGCGGAAGACGCGCCGCTCTGCGTGCTGCTGCTCGCCGAAGTCTGCCAGCAGTTCCTGCCGCCCGGCGTGCTCAACGTGCTTACCGGCTTGGGCGAGGAATGCGGCGCGCCGCTCGCCAACCATCCGACCATCGCCAAGCTCTCCTTCACCGGCTCGACGGCCGTGGGCAAGTCGATCATGCGCGCCGCCGCCGACCGCATCGTGCCGGTGTCGCTCGAGCTCGGCGGAAAAAGCCCGTCGATCGTCTATCCCGACGCCAACGAGGACTGGGTGGTCGACGGCATCGTCGCCGCCATGCGCTTCACGCGGCAGAGCCAGTCCTGCACCGCGGGGTCGCGCCTGTTCCTGCACCGCGACATTTTCGATTCCTTCCTCGATGCGCTGGCCAAGAAGGTGGTGACGCTCAAGCTCGGCGATCCGCTCGACGAGGCGACCGACATCGGCACCATCATCAACGCCAAGCAGTTCAACAAGGTCTGCGGCTATGTCGACGAGGGGCTCAAGCGCAAGGATGCGCGCGTGGTCATTGGCGGGCTGCCGCCCAAGACCGGCCCGCTGAGTGAGGGCTATTTCGCCATCCCCACCATCTTCGCCGATGTGGCCAACGACTGGCGGCTGGCGCGCGAGGAAATCTTCGGCCCCGTGCTAGTCGCCATTCCCTGGACCGACGAAGCCGAGGCGATCCGCATGGCCAACGACAGCCATTACGGGCTCGCCGCCTATGTCTGGACACACGATATCGGCCGCGGCTTGCGCGCCGCGCATGCGATCGAATCCGGCTGGGTGCAGGTCAATCAGGGCGCCGGCCAGAGCCCCGGCCATTCCTATGGCGGCTTCAAGCAGAGCGGCATCGGCCGCGAATTCTCGCTGGAGGGCATGCTCGACAGCTATACCCAGCGCAAGAACGTCACCGTCAATCTGATGCATTAGGCCGCGGCGTTTCCTCGGTCGCGGCTGTCGTCCCGCTCAAGCGCGCGTGCCGCGCGCGAGCCGGGATCCGGCACCCCTTCGATCGGTTATGCAGAGAGACCGGGGTAGTGCGCCCCCGCTTTCGCGGGGACGCCAGCCGTCGTATTGCGTGACCATGACCCTCTACTTCGCCTACGGTTCCAACATGGCGCGCGGCGCCATGATGGCGCGCTGTCCGACCGCGCGTGCGCTCGGGCCGGCGCAACTCGTCGGCTACCAATTCTTCGTCGGCGTCGATGGCTGGGGCTCGGTGAGCCGCAAGCCCGGCTCGAGCGTGCATGGCGTGCTGTGGAAGCTCGCGCCGCGCGACATCGCGGCGCTGCATGCCTATGAGCTGCTGCACCGGGGCCTCTACGATGTGCGCCATCTGCCGGTGCGGTTCGGCTCAAAACACAGGCGCGCCATGATCTATCTGTTGCGCCGGCGCCACCCCGGCCAACCCAAGCCGGGCTATGTGGAGATGATCGGCGCCGCCGCGCGTGCCTGGAAACTGCCGGAGCCTTATATTCGCTCGGTCGAGCGCTGGTCGGTGTCGCGCTTCACCGGCGCGCGCATCATCGATGTGGGAGAGTTGGCATGAGCGTCATCCGCCACGTCATCGTGCACGGCCGCGTGCAGGGCGTCGGCTTCCGCGCCTTCGTCGAAGTCGAGGCGCTGGCGCGCGGGCTGGAAGGCTGGGTGCGCAATCGGCATGAGGGCACGGTGGAAGCCGTGTTCAAGGGCGAGCCGGATCTGGTTGACGACATGACCGAGGCCTGTCGGCGCGGACCGTTCAGCGCGCGCGTCGATCACCTCGATCAGCGCGAGGGCGACGCCACCGACGTCAAGCCGCGCCGCGCCGGCGAATTGTTCTCGGTGCTGCCGTCGGCCTGATCCACGCGTCGCCCCGAACAGCGCTTCGAATTCCCGCCGCAGCACGCTGTCGACTTCCGCCATCGGCACGCGATGCCGAGATCGGCGAGGCTGGTCACGCCGTAGCGTGCAACGCTCACCCCGCAAGGCACGATGCCGGAAAAATGCGTGAGGTCGGGCGCCACATTGAGCGCCATGCCGTGCAGCGTCACCCAGCGCGTCACCCTGATGCCGATGGCGGCGATCTTGTCCTCGAAGCCGTCACCCTTGTCCGGCCGCCGCACCCAGACGCCGATGCGGTCTTCGCGCCGCTCGCCGGCGACGCCGAAAGCCGCCAGCGTGCGGATGATCCATTCTTCCAGGCTTGCCACATAGCGGCGCACGTCGGGCCCGCGCCGCTTCAGGTCGAGCATGGCATAGGCGACCCGCTGCCCCGGCCCGTGATAGGTCATCTGCCCGCCGCGCCCGCTTTCGAACACGGGAAAGCGCGCCTCGATGAGGTCGGCGCGCTTGGCGCTGGTGCCGGCGGTGTAGAGTGGCGGATGCTCGACCAGCCAGACCAGTTCGCCGGCGCGCCCGGCCGCGATGTCGGCGGCGCGTGCCTCCATGACGGCAACCGCCTGCTCGTAGCCGACCAGACCGTCCTGCACGCGCCATTCGACCGGCGCCGCGCCGGGTGGCGCCGGCAGCCCGACCCGCAGTTCGTTACGCGCGTTAATCATCCGTTCACCATACCATGGTGACCTGCTGCCGGTCCGCCGCACGCGGGCTCGATCCAGGAGGAACCATGACCACGCTCGACAAGGTCGCCGTCGATATCACGGTGGTGCTCGGCACCACCTCCATGCCGGTCCATCAGGTATTGCGCCTGGGCCGCGGCGCCATCATCGAGCTGGACGCCTCCGAGGAGGACGACGTCAATATCCTGGCCAACAACCTGGCCGTGGCCAAGGGCCGGGTGGCGGTCAACGGCAACCGCATTGCCGTCGAGGTCAGCGAGATGTTGCCGCGGCCGCCCGATATGCGCTGAGCGGGCGCGCCCAACGCCTTGAAGTTTCGCGAAAAATTACCGGTGCGCGGGAGCGGGCGGCGGGCCGCACGGCCCTTGTCCGGGGTGACCCTATTTGTTACATGAGCGCCGTCTTGGGACGCGGGGTCTTTGCCTTTTCGTCCTTCCCAGCGAGCATGATCCGGAAAAAGCCCGTTTACGGCTTGACCGGGGAGGGGAACCGGGTTCGGACAAGATCATGCTCGGATTTGATGCGGTCGTGGCGGAATTGGTAGACGCACTAGCTTGAGGTGCTAGCGGGGCAACCCGTGGAGGTTCGAGTCCTCTCGACCGCACCAGCCTTCGCACTTGCATGCGTCGGCTGGCGAGATTCGGTTCATTCTTTGATTCTCGTAAGTCTTGTACGCGGGCCTGCTCGCCCGCCGCCGCGGCGCTAGAATTGGGTCGGGTGTCGCGCCTGCGCGACCGCCTCATGATTGATCTTGGCCGCGCTCGGCTGGCCTGCCGGATGACGATGGGCGTGATGCTTGGTGGCGAGCGGCCGCTTGCCGTGGTGGCGCAGCGCCATGATCGCATGGGTGGTGGCGTGGTGCGTTGTCGTCACCCGCGGCCAGCCCTGCTTGGCGATCAGCGGCGGCGGCAGCACCGGCACCGATTTCGGCAGTACGCCGGGCGGCACCACTTGCACGATATGATAGCCGCGCGCCTTGAGCTCCTTGAGCAGGGTCGGCAGCGCCATCGCGGTGGCGGGGTGGATGTCGTGCAGCAGCAGCACGCCGCGGTGGTGCTTGGCCTCGATGCGGGCGATCGCGCGGTGCACGATCTGCTCCGGCGTGATGCCGTGGAACCAGTCGTCGGCCACCTCGTCGGCGCTCCATAGCGCCAGCTTCTGTGAGGCCAGGAAGGTTTCCACCTGTTTGCCGCGCGCCAGCCCGGGAATGCGGAAGAACGGCGCCACCGCGCGCGCATCGCCGACCGCCTTGGTCACCGAGGCGATGCCGGTATCGACTTCGCTGGTGATGCGCGGCAGGCCCATGGAATTGAAATTGAACGGGTGGTGTTGACTGTGCGTGCCTATGGTGTGCCCGTCGTTATAGATTTCGCGCACCAGCCGTGGATAGGTTTGCGCCATTTGGCCGACCAGGAAAAAAGTGGCCTTGGCGCAATTGGCCTTCAGCGTGGCGAGGACGCGCTCGGTATAGGGCGGCAGCGGTCCGTCGTCGAAGGTGAGCACCACCTCGTGGTCGTTCAGCGGCAGGCTTTCATGATACTGCATGGTGCCGATGTGCGGCAGCGTGGCCGGATCCACTGTGATGACACGGCTGGTGCCAATGGCGTCCGGATGGCCGGGGCAAGATTGGGCCAAGGCCGGACCGGCGCTGCCGGCCAAGCATAGCAATACGATCCAAAGACGACGCATTAGCCCTCCAACCCCCGTTCCCGCACGCCAGGCGGCGCCACCCCACTCGGGAAGCTGTCCAGCTTACGCATTGCTGGATTAACTGAAAATTAACGCGTGTGACAGGCCCTAAATTCCTGGAAGGACTGGTAAAAATGCAACAGCCCCGTTCCGGACCCTAGTTCATGACACCCCCGTGGCCAGCCGGCATCACCTGCACGATTCGATAGCCGCGGTGTTTCAGCGCTCGCAGAAAGGCCGGCAGCATCCGCGCGGTCTCCGCCTTGGTGTCGTGCAGCAGCACGATGCCGCGGCCGACCTTGTCGATGCGGCCGAGCAGAAGCTGTAATTCGGCGCCCGGCGTCATCACGTTCCAGTCGCTGGCCCAGACGTCGGCGCCGAACACGACGATGTCGCGCCGCTGCAGGTAGTCGAGCAGCGCCGGGCTCGATTCAAAGCCGGGAAAGCGGAAGAACGGCGTCGTCGGCACGCTGCTGCGCCGGCCGTTGACGGCGAGCTCGTCGGTGGCGATGCCTCGGTTGATCTCGGCTTCGGCCTTGGCCAGCGGCATGCGGTCGAGCAGGGGATGTGAATAGCTGTGATGGCCGAGCGTATGGCCTTCGGCCAGCTCGCGCCGCGCCAGCGCCGGATGCGCCGCCACGTTGCGGCCGACCAGGAAGAAGGTGGCGCGCACGCATTCGGCCTTGAGCGCATCCAGCACCTTCGGTGTGGTCGTCGGCCAGGGGCCGTCGTCGAAAGTGAGCACCAGTTCCTTGGGCGCCAACGGCAAGGTGCTGGGGAACTGCTTGCGGCCGACCCGTGGCGTGCTGGCGGCATCGACCGTCAGCACGCGCTCGGTTCCCAGCGCTTGCGGATTGCCGGGGCAGGGCGCCGCCGCGGCGATATGCGGCAACAGGGCCGCCGCCCAGAGAATGACAATGAAACGATACATCGGCGGTCCTTGAGGGAGGCGCAATTGAGCGCAAACGTTGGACGCCGGCAAGGCTTACTTGTGGCGTGGTTAAGGCGTTAATGATTTGCCCGCCTGCGGAGCCCGGCGTACAAGCGGCGCACTTCATCGCCAGCACAAGCGTCCCTCGCCGAGGCCCGGCATGCTCGACCTGAACACCAGCGTTTCGGGACTGCGCGACGAGGAAGGCGCGGTCCGCCCCGAATTCGTCGAGCGCGTGGCCGCAGCCATCGACGCCGGCGATGTGACGGCGCTGCGCGCCATGGTCGGCGATCTGCACGAGTCCGATCTCGGCGCGCTGGTGGAAGCGCTCGCGCAGGAAGAGCGTCCGCGCCTGGTCGCACTTCTCGGCCTGCATTTCGACTTCACCGCGCTTACCGAGGTCGACGACGCGGTGCGCGACGAAATCCTCGAGGAACTGCCGCCGAAAACGGTGGCGCAGGGCGTGCGCGAGCTCGATTCCGACGACGCCGTGGCAATCCTCGAGGGCCTCGACCAGGAGGAGCGGACCCAGATCCTCGACCAGCTGCCGCCGTCCGAGCGCGTGGCGCTGGCGCGCAGCCTGGAATATCCGGAGGAATCCGCCGGCCGGCGCATGCAGACCGAGTTCATCGCGGTGTCGCCGTCCTGGACGGTCGGGCAGGCGATCGACTACATGCGCGAGACGGTGGAACTGCCGGAGCGCTTCTACGAGCTTTATGTGGTGGACGATGCGCAGCGCTTTCTCGGCGCCGTGCCGCTCGACCGCCTGTTGCGCAGCAAGCGCCCGGTGCCGGTGGCCGAATTGATGGAACCCGAGCGTCGCCGCGTGCACGCCACCGAGGACCAGGAGGGGGTGGCGCGGCTGTTCCAGCGCTACGACCTGGTGGCCGCGCCGGTGGTCGACGGCAATGACCGGCTGGTCGGCGTCATCACCTTCGACGACGTCGCCGACGTCATCGAGGCGGAAGCTGAAGAAGACATCAAGGCGCTGGGCGGCGTCACCCACGACGAAGAGCTCTCCGATTCGGTGTGGACCATCGCGCGCGGCCGCTTCAACTGGCTCTTGGTCAATCTCGCCACCGCCTTCCTCGCCAGTTCAGTGCTCGGCCTGTTCGAGGGGCAGTTGCAGAAAATGGTGGCGCTGGCGGTGCTGGCGCCGATCGTGGCCAGCCAGGGCGGCAATGCCACCACACAGACCATGACGGTCGCGGTGCGCGCGCTGGCGACGCGCGACTTGACCGACGCCAATGCCAAGCGCGTGATCCTGCGCGAATTGGCGGTCGGCCTGTTCAACGGTGTCGCCTTCGCCATCATCACCGGCGCGGCCGCCTATGTCTGGTTCAAGGTGCCCGGGCTCGCCTTGGTGATCGGGCTCGCCATGATCTGCAATCTGGTTGCCGCCGCCCTCGGTGGCATTCTGATTCCGATCGGGCTCAACCGGCTCAGAATCGACCCCGCGGTGGCCTCCAGCCCCTTCGTCACCACGGTCACCGACGTGGTCGGCTTCTTCTCGTTCCTGTCGATCGCCACGCTGTGGTTCGGGCTGCGCTGAACGGGCGCGGCCGCATCGGCGCGCGCCAATGTCTGCTTTCAGGGGCAAAGCCGGCCTGGCGCGAACGTGTCGCCATAGCCGATGACCCACGGCGGACACCGGCTCGATAAAAAGAGCACGGACCGCTCACTGTTACGTATTCTGCCCCTAAGTCGGGCTATTTTCATCGTGGCGGGTTTCTGCGCGGTGCGTGAACAAGTTGCCGATAAGCGACGAGAAGATGCCCGGCAATTCGTTCTGCCGGAAGGGAAGCGGACGGCACAGACCCATGGTTACAAGTCCGAGCCGGGCCATGCGTTGCGTGGCATACATCGAACTCGGCGGCGCTCGCCGCCACGCGCTCGGCAACGGCGCCGCCGATGTGCTGGCTGAGCGTCGCGCCTGCAAAGTCGACAGCGCCGAGTTTTCCGGCTTCGACCAGGAGACGCCGCAACAGATGCGCCGTGGCGAGCGCCGTCGGCCGGTGGCCGTAGCAGGCGGCGATCTCGCGCACCATGCGAACGCTGCAGGCGATGAAGAACAGCGCATCGGTGATCGCGGTCGGGCTGATGGCGGTGATACCGAAGGCGCGGGCGCTTGCCCGACGCACGATCGCCTCCGCACGCCGGTCGAGCGGGGTCATGACGGTCTGCGATAACAGCTCTATTTGTTGCGCGGGCGAATGATGGCGCTGCACCTTGCGTTGAAAAGCTTCAATCGCGGTCTTGTTCGCGCGATCCTTCGGGATCTCCGCAATCACCTCGCGGATCGCCTGCTGCATGTCGGCCGGCCGCCTATCCTCCCAGGGCGCCACCAGCCGCTGCTGGTTGGCCTCGACATTCTTGAGCGCGAGGTAGCTCCTCATTTCGTGGGCAATGATCGCGCATGCGGCGGCAATAGCGGTCGCCGCCGCCGCGGTCGCCGCCCAGCCGAGCCCCGAACTGTAATTGAATGCCGATGCGATCCACTGATAGAGATCGACGCCGAGCCAGCCGCAGAAGGCGGCAATCAAGCCCGTCAGCCCGAGCCTCATCGCCAAGCTGCCGCGCCGCCGCCGCCGGCCCGGCATGGCCGGCGCCGGCTCGGCTGGCGAGGCCGGCACGATACGCCCGGTTTGCTCGGTCGCAATGACGCGGGGTGCCAATGGTTCAGCGATGCCCGCGCGTGTGTCCTGAGGCGCCTCCATCAAAACGACTGGACGTAGCGTGACGTCAGGTTCGTCGCTGTTGCCTTGTTTACTCATCGCAATTGATCTCCGATGAGATATTCGAGCGCAAGATCGAGATTGATGTGCGGGATACCGTCGACCGGCGACACGTCGATGACCGGCGGCTCGAACACCGGGATGTTGAGAAACGGCTGGCCCCAAGCCTCCGGCCGCGGCGGACGAGCCGGCACGTTGCCGATAAAGAATTTCGCTCTGGTGTCGCTGCCGACCGGCTTTCCAACAACGACCTGAACTCGGTGCCCATCGATCTCCTGGACATCCTCTTCCGTCGAAATGACCGACGCCAACGTCATCACATCGATCTTGGCATTGCTGCTGGTGACATCGAGCGCCGGCAGGGCGACCATGTTGCGCAGTAGCGCAGCAAGGTGGTCGCGTTGCACTTCTGGGACATGGTCGGCCTTGGTGGCGGCGAACAGCACCTTCTCAATGCGCGCGTTCCGCAGCAGGCGGTTGAAAATGCCACCGCGCCCATAGCGGAAGCTTTGCAGAATTGCGTCGACGGCTTGCCGTGTGTCCTCGAACACCTCGCGGCCGGCCAAGAGCGCGCCAAGCACGTCCACAAGCACCACCTGCCGCGAATAGTTGCGGAAGTGCCGGCCATAAAACGGCATGACGACTTGCGTCTTATAGGCTTCAAATCGCTGCTCCATCAGGGCGGCCAGCGTGCCGCTGGTGGCGCGTTGGACGCTGTCGGGAAGTTCGAGCGGGGCGAACCACAGATAGGATTTCTCTCCGAGCGAGCCGGGATCGAGGAAGCGGCCGGGCTGCAGGAAGCTGAGCCCATGCTCGTCGCGTGCCGCGCGCAGGTATTGCCGATAAAGCTCATGCGCGCGCTTGGCATCGTTCTCGCTTGCCGGCGCGTCATGGCGATGGTCGGACAGAAAGGCGATGAACTCGCGCGCGATGCCGGCGCGCATGCCGCGGCGACAGAGCTGCAATGTGGCGCGCGACCAATCGGCGTAGCTTTGTGTCAGCAGCGGCAGATCGAGAAGCCATTCGCCGGGATAATCGATGATCTTGAGTTTCAAGGTTGCAGCGCCGCTGCCGATCTGGCCGAGCAAGAAGCCGAGCGCACCGGCGGGAACGAAACGGATGTCGATCTCGACTTCGCAGATGTCGATGGTGCGGGCGGGCCAGTCGGCGGGACTGGCCGCCATGTGCTCGATATTTCGCTCGTAGGGAAATCGCGGCAGCCGGCTGGTCTTATCGTCGGCGAGCTTGGCTGCAACCAGCCGGCCATCTCCGACCACCCTCAAGAGCGGCATGCGGTGCGGCTGATGCAGCGCGCTGAGCAGATTATGTACGAGGCTGGTGACAAATACCGTTTTACCGGCGCGACTGAGGCCGGTGACCGCGAGACGGACCGTCGAGCCTCTCACGAGTTCGGCGGGGTCGGGAACGGCTGCTAGCCAATCCGAAAGACCCGCCCCGACACGGTCGAACATGGTCATGCCGAAATATTCCTTCCGCGCCGCTGCGATATCGCAGGCGCGCTCCACCGCCGGTCAACGACGATTCAGCGCGTTGCGGCATTTGTAATATAGACCTGAATTTGGCTGAATTCGCCGCCCAATGACCGCTCGGCCGCTGACGGACATTCTGCGACCGCGGTCGCGTGCCGGCTTTTGCTGGCAAGACGGACAAGGACCAGCGGTCGATCGACCATCAATCTATGAGCCAATTCTGTGGCGAATTGGGGCGGTCACACTTCATTCACCTTATTTCCTGACCCGCCATTAATGCTGAATCCCTAAGCCTAAGCACTGGGACACCGCAGCTTGGGGATTACGGTGAACGGCGACGCCGCCAGCCAAGAGATGCAGCGTGCGCGCGCCGCGCTGCTGCGCCTGCGCGTGCCGCCGGCGGGCGCGATGACCGTTGCCTCGCGCGCGCACACGCGGCGCATGTTGTCGGCGTCGCGGCTGATCGTGCTGCTGGCGCTCATCGCCATGGGCGCGACGCTTGTGTGTGCCGGCATCGGCTATGGTCTGGCGCGGCAGAGCGACGAGCGCCTGTGGTCCGACCAGCGCGCCGCCTTGCGCAACGCCATCGGCGAATTCCGCGTGCTGTTCGCTAAGTCGGGCGACATCGATCCGCGCTTCGTGCGCATGGTCGAGCAGAGCGTCGGCCTCAAGGCGCTCAAATTCGAGACCGACCCGGCGCCGGGCGATCGCGAAATGCAGCCGGTGCTCGATGCCGCCGGCCGCATCGCCGGGTTCTTCACCTGGCAGCGCAGCTATCCGATGACACAGACGGTGAAGCGGCTGCTGCCGCTGATCGCCGGCGTCGCCTTCGCGCTGGTGGGCTTTGCCGGCTTCGCGCTGCGCCAGTTGCGGCGCGCGCGCGTGCAATTGGCGGCGAGCGAGGAACAGGCGCGCCGCGCCGGCGATGCCGACAGGCTCACCGGACTGCCCAACCACGCCAGGATGCTGGAGCTGCTCGACCGCGCGCTCGCCGAGCGCGCGGGCACCGCGGTGACCACCTTCGCGCTGATCGAGATCGACCGTTTGGCCGAGGTCAATGCCGCCTTCGGCGTGCTCGCCAGCGATGAGCTCACCGTGACGGTCGCCGGGCGCCTGCGCGCGGCACTCCCGCCGGAGGCGGTGTGCGGGCGCATCGGCAGCAACGAATTCGCGCTCGCGTTCACGGCGGCGCCCGATGTCGACGCCGAGGCTCTGATCCGCACCGCACTGGCGGCGATCGCGCGGCCGGCTTGGGCCGACGGCGCGGCGCGGCTTGCCGCTCATGCCGGCATCGCGCAGGCGCCACGTCATGCCACCGGCCGCGGCGAGCTCACGCGCCGCGCCGAACTGGCGCTGCGCGCGGCCGCGCGGAAAGGGCCGGGCGCCATTGTTACTTTCGATGCCGCGCTCGACGCCGTCTCCGCCGAGGAGAAATTCATCCAGCTCGAACTGCCGGGCGCGCTCGCGGCCAAGGCGCTGGACGTGCATTACCAGCCGATCGTCGCCGCGCAGGGTGCGCGCATCGTCGGGGTCGAGGCGCTGCTGCGCTGGAAGCACGCCCGCCGCGGCTACATTTCGCCGGCCAGCTTCATTCCCGTCGCCGAGCAGATGGGCCTGATGGACGCGCTCGGCAGCTTCGTGCTGCGCCGTGCGCTCGACGAGGCCAAGCGCTGGCCCGGCCTCTATATGGCGGTGAACCTGTCGCCATTGCAGGTGCGCGACGCCTCCATCGTCGCGCTGGTGCGCGCGTCGCTTGCCGAAAGCGGCGTCGAGCCGGAGCGGCTGATGCTGGAGATCACCGAAGGCGTGCTCATCGACAATCCGGAGGAGATGCGCAAGCGCATCGAAGACCTGCATGCGCTCGGCGTACGCATCGCGCTCGACGATTTCGGCTCTGGCTATTCCAATCTCGGCTATCTGCAGCGTTTCCCGCTCGACAAGCTCAAGATCGACCGCAGCTTCGTCGGCGCGCTCGGCAAGTCGGCCAATGGCGGCGTCATCATCCAGGCCATTGTCGCGCTCGGCCGCGCCCTCGGCCTCACGGTGCTGGTTGAGGGCGTGGAGACCGAGGAGCAGCGGGTGCTGTTGCGGCTGGCCGGCTGCGACGAAATGCAGGGCTTCCTGTTCGCCAAGCCGGCGCCGGCCGCGGCCATCGACCGGCTGCTCGCCGAGCCCAAGCGCTCGGGCGGCACGCGCAGCCGCCCCGGCGGCGAGGCGCTGACAGCCTGAGCCGCAAAATATAGACTTACCGCATGCGCTCCCGTGCCGGGGCGCCGGGAGCGATATCATGATCCCCAATACCTGGACCGGCTTCGATTTCGGCCTCGGGTCCGACGTCGACATGCTGCGCAAGAGCGTCGCCGATTTTGCAGCCGACCGCATCGCGCCGCGCGCCGATCAAATCGACCGTGACAATGTGTTTCCGCGCGACCTGTGGCCGGAGATGGGCGCGCTCGGCCTGCACGGCATCACCGTGGAAGAACAATATGGCGGCGCCGACCTCGGCTATCTGCACCATTGCGTCGCGATGGAGGAAGTCTCGCGCGCCAGTGCGGCGGTCGGCCTCTCCTACGGCGCGCATTCGAACCTCTGCGTCAACCAGATCCGCCGCAACGGCAACGAGGCGCAGAAGCGCAAATACCTGCCCAAGCTGGTTTCCGGCGAGCATGTCGGCGCGCTGGCCATGTCGGAGCCCAATGCCGGCTCCGACGTGGTGTCGATGCGCACCCGCGCCGACAAGCAGGGCGACCGCTACGTGCTCAACGGCTCCAAGATGTGGATCACCAACGGACCCATCGCCGATACGCTGGTGGTCTATGCCAAGACCGACCGCACCGCCGGCGCCCGCGGCATCACCGCCTTCATCATCGAGAAGGACATGAAAGGTTTTTCCCCGGCGCAGAAGCTCGACAAGCTCGGCATGCGCGGCTCCGACACTTCGGAGCTGGTGTTCACCGACTGCGAGGTACCGGAGGAGAACGTGCTCGGCGCCGTCGGCAACGGCGTCAACGTGTTGATGTCGGGCCTCGACTATGAGCGCGTGGTGCTGGCCGCCGGTCCGCTCGGCATCATGCAGGCCTGTCTCGACGTGGTGATCCCCTATGTGCACGACCGCCAGCAGTTCGGCCAGCCGATCGGCCGCTTCCAACTCGTGCAGGCCAAGCTCGCCGACATGTATGTGACCATGAATGCGGCCAAGTCGTATGTGTACACGGTGGCGCGCGCCTGCGACGACGGCCGCACCACGCGCGAGGATGCCGCCGGTGCTATTCTCTACGCCGCCGAGCGCGCCACCTGGATGGCGCTGGAGGCGATCCAGTGCCTGGGCGGCAACGGCTATATCAACGAGTTCCCCACCGGGCGCCTGCTGCGCGACGCCAAGTTGTATGAAATAGGGGCGGGCACGAGTGAAATCCGCCGCATGCTGATTGGGCGGGAAATTTTCGAGAAGACGAGATAGGCCGCTGACCGATCTCGTAAGTCGCTGGCTTAGTCGCCCATTGACCGTTAATCCGCATTAACCATTCGAATCCGCAAATCAGCTAGGCCTCAAGCCCAGGCGATGAGCGAGGGAGAACATGGCCATGATGCGGGTACGGCTGAAGGCCGATGGGCGGATCGTTGAAATCCTGCCCGACGGCAGCGAGAAGACCGTCGAGCACAGCGATCCGGCGCGCTTCGTGCGCGAGGTGCGCGCGCGTTGCGGGCTTACGCAAGCTGCTTTTGCCGAAAAGATCGAAGTGCCGATCGAGACCGTGCGCAATTGGGAGCAGGGCAAGCGTTCGCCGCGCGGCCCGGCGCGCGCGCTGCTCAAGCTGATCGACCGCGTGCCGGAGGTGGCCTTCGCGACATTGGGCGGCGGCCGTAAATCGGCTTAGATCGCCACCTGCCGCGCACGCGGCGTATAGCGCGCGATGCGCATCAATAGGCCCATCGCGAACAGGGTGCCGACATAGAACAAGAGCTGCAACTCGGTCGGCCGCTCGGTATAACCGATCAGCGTGTGCAGCAGATGGCCGAGGATGCTGCGCTCCGACAAGAGCCAGGACGTGTCCCACATGGTGCGACCGAGCACCAGCAACACGCCGGCATTGTTGAGAAACTGCACCGCCTGCGCCGCCATGCCGGCGGCGAGCAGCGCGATCAGCCAGGTCGTCACCGCGAAGATGTAGCGCGTCGGGATCGCCAGCAGCCCGAAATAGGTGACGGCGGTGAACGCCGCTCCGGCGCCGACGCCGAGCAGCCCGCCGATCAGCAGCGCCGAGCCGGTGGTGCCCGAGGCGGCGATGCCATAGAGGAACAGCACCACTTCGGCGCCCTCGCGCAGCACCGCCAGGCCGACCACCACCGCCAGCGCCGTGAGCGGCCGCGCGCCTTCGCTCACCGCGGAGCCGACCTGGCGCATCTCGGCGGCGATCTCGCGCCCGTGCCGCGCCATCCAGGCGTTGTGCCACATCAGCATGATCACGGCGATGCCGAGCACACTGGCATTGAACAGTTCCTGGCCCGCCCCCTCGAAGGCCTGCGAGATGGCGCCGGCAAAACCGGCCACCACTGTCGCCCCGACCACGCCGGCGATGACGCCGATGCCGACCCAGCGTCCGCGCCCGGCAACACCGCGCGTCGCCGCCATCACGATGCCGATGATCAGGCCGGCCTCGATGACTTCGCGAAACACGATGATAAGGGCGCCGAGCATGGGGTACTTCCGTTACCTCTCCGAGCCCTCACAAAAGCATGAAAACCCGTTGATGCAATAGCAATTTTCATGCCTTGAATTAGTCTAATGTAAGAAGGTCCGGCAACGGCTTGCGGCGGCGAGCATTGTCCGTTTGCCGGCGGCGGAAAAAAATTGCCGGCTTTTTGTCGCAACGGCTCCGCCGGCGCCGCTGCCGCGCGGCCGGACCCGGCGCGAGCCACCCCGGTTGGCAGCGCGCGGTCGAGAAGGCATTCTGCGCGCCGATCGCCTCTCCAATCAGAAACACCCAAGGGAGATTTTCGAAAATGCCCGTCGTTCCTGTCATTGAAGCCCACGGCGCCCACATTCCGCAGATCGGCCTCGGCACCATGACTTTGAAGGGAGACATCTGCGTGCAGGCGGTCAAGGACGCGCTGCAGATCGGCTACCGCCACCTCGACACCGCATGGTTCTACGGAAACGAGAAGGAAGTCGGCGAGGGCCTGCGCCAGTCCGGCATCAAGCGCGACGAAGTCGTGATCTGCACCAAGGTGCGCGAAACCCACCTGCAGCCGGACAAGTTCCGCCAATCGCTCGGTGAAAGTCTCGCCAACCTGCAATTGCCCTGGGTCGATCTCCTGCTCATCCACTGGAACAACAAGGACATCCCGTTCAAGACCTCGATCGGCGCCTTGTGCCAGGCCAAGAAGGACGGTCTTGCCAAGCATGTCGGTGTCGCCAATTTCACCACCAAGATGTTGGACGAGGCCTGGGCGGTGACCAGCGAGCCGCTGGTGTGCAACCAGATCGAGGTGCATCCCTTCATCAACCAGGACAAGGTGCTCGCCGCCTGCAAGAAGCACGGCATGGCGGTGGTCGCCTATGTGCCGATCGCCCGCGGCAAGGTGCCGGGCGCCGAGGTGCTCGAGCGCATCGGCAAGGCGCATGGCAAGAGCTCGGCGCAGGTGAGCTTGCGCTATCTGGTGCAGCTCGGCTGCATCCCGATCCCGCGCACCGCCACCCCGGCGCATTTGAAGGAGAACCTGGACGTGTTCGACTTCAACCTGTCGGATGCCGAGATGGCGGAACTGAAGGCGCTCAACGCCACCAATATGCGCGTGGTCAATCCGCCGCATGCGCCGGTGTGGGATACGCCATGATGCGTTTCGTCGTGGCCATCGGTGCGGCGATGCTCCTGGCATCGCCGGCGCTGGCGCAGGACAAGCCGGCGACGAAGGATTTCAGCGGCGATCGAGCGCTGCATCAAGGCCAAGACCGGGCACGGCTGGGCCTGGGAGCAATGCATCGGCGTGATCTCGGAGCCGTGCTCCAAGGACGAAGGATCGATGCCTCCTTACAAGGTGATCGCCTGTTACGACCGTGAACGCCTCGTCTGGGACGACATCCTCAACAAGTCCTATCAAGTTCTGCGCAAGGCGCTCGAAGAGGACCAGCAAACCAAACTGCGCGAGATGCAACGCGCCTGGATCGCCTCGCGCGACAAGTCCTGCGGCTTTCTCTACGACTATTTCCAGGGAACCATGGCGAACCCGATGATCGCCGCCTGTCTCGCGCGCGAAACGGGACGGCGCGCGTTGTATCTGCGCGGCTTTGCCGACGACGTCGCCGAGAGAAAATGACATGAACGTCGTCGACGTCAAAGGCTTCAAGATCCCCATTGTCGGACTCGGCACCTGGGCGCTGCGCGATGTCGTGCACATGGTCGGCGAGGCGATCCGATTCGGTTATCGCCACATCGACACCGCGCAGATGTATGGCAACGAGGCCGAGGTGGGGGAGGCGGTGCGCGCCTCCGGCCTGCGTTCGGAGATCATGGTCACCACCAAGATCCAGCCGACCAATCTGGCGCCGCAAGACGTCGAACGCACCAGCAAGGAGAGCCTGAAGAAGCTCAAGCTCGACGCCATCGATCTGCTGCTCATCCATTGGCCGAACCCGCGCGTGCCGCTCGCCGACACGCTCGGCGCCATGGCCAAGCTGAAACAGGAGGGCGTCACCCGCGCCATCGGCGTGTCGAACTTCACGGTGGCGCTGGTCGAGCAGGCGGTACGCGTGTCGCCCGAGCCCATCGTCTGCAACCAGGTCGAATGCCATCCCTTCCTCAATCAGGACAAGGTGATTGCCGCCTGCCGCCGCGCCGGCATGGCGGTGGTGGCCTATAGCCCGGTTGCCCGCGGCGGTGCGACGGGAAACAAGGTGTTGCAACGCATCGGCGCGGCGCACGGCAAGACCGCGGCGCAGGTGTCGCTGCGCTACCTCACGCAACAGGGCATCGTGGTGATCCCGCGCACCAATACGGTGTCGCGGCTCAAGGAGAACATCGCGCTGTTCGACTTCGAACTCAGCGACGCCGAGATGCGCGAGGTCCACGCGCTGTCCGGCCGCAACGGCCGCATCGTCGATTGGTCCTGGTCGCCGAACTGGGATTGAATGATTGTCATGGCCGGGCTTGTCCCCGCCATCCACGTCTTATAACCACTGCGCAGAACAAGACGTGGATGCCCGCGACGAGCGCGGGCATGACGAAGAAAGCGCATTGCGTTGACCATCGCCAACGATACCGCCCTCGTCCTCTTTTCCGGCGGGCAGGACTCCACCGTCTGCCTCGTCTGGGCGCTGACGCGTTTTGCCCGCGTCGAAACCGTCGGCTTCGACTACGGCCAGCGCCATAGGGTCGAACTGAGCCTGCGCCCGCGCATCCGCGACAAAATCGCGGCGCTCGACGCCGGCTGGGCAAGCCGCCTCGGCGACGACCATATGATCGTGCTCGACGCGCTCGCCGCCATTTCCGACACCGCGCTCACCCGCGAGACGGCCATCGAGATCGCCGACAACGGCCTGCCCACCACCTTCGTGCCCGGCCGCAACCTGATCTTCCTCGCCTTCGCCGGCGCGCTGGCCTATCGCCGCGGCGCCCGCGCCATCGTCGCCGGCATGTGCGAAACCGATTATTCCGGCTATCCCGACTGCCGCGACGACACCGTCAAGGCCATGCAGCTCGCGCTGACGCTCGGCCTCGACAAGCGCGTCACCCTGCATACGCCGCTGATGTGGATCGACAAGGCAGGCACCTTCGCGCTCGCCGAGGAACTCGGCGGCGAAAGCCTGCTCGACCTCGTTGTCGAGCACACCCATAGCTGTTATCTGGGCGACCGCGCGCATCGGCACGACTGGGGCTATGGCTGCGGGACCTGTCCGGCCTGCCAGTTGCGCGCGAACGGCTATCGCAGCTTCATGGCGCAGAAAACCGCAAAACAATGAGCATCGAACGACGCAAAAACCTGGAAGGCGGCATTTTCCTCGTCCTCTTCTGCCTCACCATTCCTGCCGCCAATTGGATGATCGGCCATGTCGGCACCGCCTGCCTGCCGGACGGCCCCTGCGTGCTGCCGGTGGCGCCGCAGGTGCTGGCGCCCTCCGGTGTGCTGATGATCGGCGCCGCGCTCGTCCTGCGCGATCTGGTGCAGCGCCGGCTCGGCATCGAGTTCGGCGTCGGCGCCATTATTGCCGGCGCCGCGCTCTCAGCCGCGGTGGCGCCGGCCGCGCTGGTGACCGCTTCGGCCGTCGCCTTCCTGCTCTCCGAGTTTGCCGATTTCGCCGTCTATACGCCGCTCGCCCGCCGCCGCCTGGTGCTGGCGGTGATCGCCTCCGGTACGGTCGGGCTCGTCATCGACTCCGTCGTGTTCCTGTGGCTGGCCTTCGGCTCGCTCGACTTCCTGCCCGGCCAGATCATCGGCAAGGCCTGGATGGTGCTGCTGGCGACGCCCTTGATCGCCTATCTGCGCCGGCGCGACGAGCGGCTCGGCCTCAGCGCGGCGTAATTTCCAGTTCGCCACACGCCCAGCAGCCGGTCTCGGAATGACGGGGGCGGGCGGCTACGCTATGTTGCGGCGCCATTCATCGGAAGGTTGCCCATGTCCGCCGTCATCGACGCTCTCAAACACATCACCACCGGCACCATCACCACCATGCTGCTGAAGAAGGGCATCCGCCGCTCCTGGATGGCGGGTGCCATGCCGCTCGGCTTTGCCGGCAAGCGCGTGGCGGGGCCGGCCTTCACGCTGCGCTTCGTGCCGGTGCGCGAGGACCTGGCGACGCCGGAAAGCTGGTCGAAGCCGATCTCCACCCGTGCCGCCATCGAGGCGATGCCGGAAGGCTGCATCGTGGTGGCCGACGCCATGGGCATTACCGGCGCCGGCATTTTCGGCGACATCCTGTGCATGCGCATGGTCAAGCGCGGGGTTGCGGCGCTGATCACCGACGGCGTGATGCGCGACAAGCACGGCGTTGAGGAGACCGGCCTGCCGGTCTGGTGCGCCGGCGTGGCGGCGCCGGCATCCGTCAACCAGCTCACCTTTGTCGGCTGGAACGAGGCCATAGGCTGCGGCGGCTGCGCCATTTTCCCCGACGACATCATCGTCGCCGACGACGACGGCGCGGTGGTGATCCCGGCTGCGCTCGCCGACTTCGTCGCCAGCGAGGGCGCCGAGCACGAGCTCCTGGAAAGCTGGCTGGTGCAGGAAGTGGAGAAGGGCGCGCAGCTCCCCGGTCTTTATCCGCCCAATGAGGACAACAAGAAACGCTACGAGGCTTGGAAGAAGAGCCGCTGATGTTCTTTCTCCTCTCCAAGACGGCAGCTCTGCTGTTGGCGCCGTCCAACTTTCTGTTGCTGGTTGCGCTTGCCGGCCTGGTCCTGCTGTTCACGCGCTGGCAGCGCGCCGGCAGAGGTCTGCTGACGACGAGCCTGCTGCTGTTTCTGATCATCGGCTACCTGCCGGTCGGCGCATTGCTCAACCATGTATTGGAGAACCGCTTTCCGCCCTGGAACCCGGGGCGCGGCGCGCCCGACGGCATCGTGGTGCTGGGTGGCGTGATCAACCCGCTACTCTCGCGCGCACGCGGCGAAGTCTCGCTCAGCGGTGCCGTTGAACGCATCACCGCCATCGCCACGCTGGCGCGCGCCTATCCGAAGGCGCGCATCGTCTATGCCGGCGGCGACGCCAGTCTGCTCGCCGATCGCGGCGCCGAGGCGAATTACCTCTATCCATTGCTTGATCTGTTCGGCGTGCCGCGCACCCGTGTCATGCTGGAGACCCGCTCGCGCGACACTTACGAGAATGCCCTCTTCTCCAAGGCGCTGGTCAAGCCGAAGCCCGGCGAGCGTTGGCTCCTGGTCACCTCGGCACAGCACATGCCGCGCGCCATCGGCAGCTTCCGCCGTGTCGGCTTTCCGGTCGAAGCCTATCCGGTCGACTGGCACAGTTTCCCGCGCTGGCACTTTGGCGTGTTCGACACCTTCGCGCGCGGCCTCTGGGCCACCGACGCGGTCGTGCACGAATTGGAGGGGCTCGTGGCCTACCGGCTCACCGGGCGCACCGACACGCTGTTGCCCGGCCCGCAGCCCAACTGAACCCGCGCCGCCTGTCATCCAGCCGCCGGCTGCTGCGCCTGTTGATTGTTCGCTGGCTGTCACAGCCGTATCATGTTTCCGCACATGGGCGATTTCGGGCGTCCGAGTTCGCGTCGGCGTTCTCGCGCACCATTCAATCGATGCCGCGGAGGCGATCGGCCCATGGCGCCGTATTATGTTCCTTCCCGCCCAACCGTACCGACGGAACCCGGCGCCGGCGACCCCGTCGGGCTCGAGCCCACGCTGCGCGAGCGTATTGCAACGGTGGCCGCCGCCGCGCTCGCCGTGTTGGTCGTGGCGGCGATCGCCGTCCTGATGGGGATGGCTTGAGCGCGGCCTGCGGCTCTGCCAGCATGGCGTCGCAAGGAGCCGTTCATGCCGCAGACCATCACGACCGGATATAAGGCGCTGTGCGAGGCCGCGGAGCGCGAGATCGAGACGCTGGCGACCGAGGACGCGATCGCGCTCTCCGGCCGCGATGACACCGTGCTTGTCGACATTCGCGACATCCGCGAATTGCAGCGCGAAGGCCGGGTGCCGGGCGCCGTGCATTGCCCGCGCGGCATGCTGGAGTTCTGGATCGATCCGGCCAGCCCCTATCACAAGCCGGTCTTCGCCCAGGACAAGAAATATGTGTTCTTCTGCGCCGGCGGTCTGCGCTCGGCGCTCGCGGCGCAGACCGCACAGACCATGGGGCTGAAGCCGGTCGCCCATATCCGCGGCGGCTTCGGCGCCTGGCGGAAGGCGGGCGGCCCGATCGAGCCGCCAGAGACCATGCCGGGCGAGAAGAAACAGGCGTAGATGGCTCTCACCCTCGTCATCGGCAACAAGAACTATTCCTCGTGGTCGTTGCGGCCGTGGATCGCCATGCAGGTGGCCGGCATCGCTTTCGGTGAAATCGTCATCCCGCTCTATGAGCCGGGCAGCCGCGAGCAGATCCTGCACTATTCGCCCGCCGGCAAGGTGCCGGTGTTGATCGACGGCGATGCCGTCATCTGGGAAT
This sequence comes from uncultured Pseudomonadota bacterium, assembly GCA_963782145.1. GTDB lineage: Bacteria > Pseudomonadota > Alphaproteobacteria > Rhizobiales > Xanthobacteraceae > Pseudolabrys. The sequence goes on along the minus strand of CAWAIV010000006.1, from coordinate 58,090 downwards.
CGCTCGCCATCCTCGAATATCTGGCCGACAAATTTCCCGCCGCACGGTTGTGGCCGGCTGAAGCCAGGGCGCGCGGCCACGCGCGCTCGGTGGCGAGCGAGATGCATGCCGGCTTCCAGGCCCTGCGGCGCAATTGCCCGATGAACCTGTGGCTGCCGCGGCGCGCGCGCCCGCAGAGCGAGGAGGTGATGGCGGATGTGCGCCGTATCGACGCCTTGTGGAGCGATTGCCGCGCGCGGTTCGGCGGCGGCGGGCCGTTCCTGTTTGGTGGTTTCGGCGCAGTTGATGCCATGTATGCGCCGGTGGTGGCGCGCTTCGATCGCTTTGGCATTCCGGTCGGTGCGGTCGCGCGCGCCTATATGGAGGCGGTGATGGCGCTGCCGGCCTGGGCCACGTGGTGCGCTGCGGCAATGCAAGAAACGTGGGTCATGCAGCACAACGAGCCGGATTGGCCGCTGGTGCGCGGCGTCGCCGTTTCAACATGACGAAAACTTCATGGAAAACTTCAGCGGATTGAGCACCCTGCGGCCATTTGCGGCGGTGCACGTCCCAATTTTTGTCAAGATTGTGCGCACACTGCGCGCATCTTTTCACGGCGCAGGCCGTGTTTCCATTTCGGGGGCGGCGTTTCTGGTCGTGGGGGTCATTCCCCCGCACGGAGTTCGCCATGCGCTATCGCCTGCTTGCTATCGTTGCATTGTTGTTCGCGCTCGCCGCGCCCAGCTTCGCTTCCGCCGATGCCGCCAAGCCCGATATCAAGGGCCTCTATCTGCTGACCGATTATCCGGCGGTCACAGTTCAGCCGGGCACCACCTCCACCCTGAACATGCGGCTGCGCAATTATGGGCTGGCGCCCGAGCGGCTTACGCTGTCGGTGACGGGCGTGCCCAAAGGCTGGACCGCGACCCTGCTCGGCGGCGGCCAGCCCATCGCCGCCGCCATGCCGGCGACCGACGACAGCGTCAATCTCGACCTGCGCCTCGACGTGCCCAAGGATGCCGCCATCGGCAGCCATACGCTGACCGTCAGCGCCGATGGGCCCAACGGCGCCCACGTCACGCTTCCCGTTGCCGTCAGCCTCGCCAAGCAATTGCCGGCCAAGCTGACGGTTTCGCCGCAACTGCCGGCGCTGCGCGGCAATGCCAGCTCCGATTTCTCCTATACGCTGACTGTCAAGAACGACAGCGGCAAGAAACTCCTGGTCAGTCTCGCCGCCGACGCGCCGCGTAATTTCGACACCTCGTTCACCGAGGCCTACGGCACCCAGCAGCTCACCGCGGTTCCCATCGAAGCCGGCAAGACCAAGGACGTGAAGCTCAAGGTAAGCCCGCCCTCGACCGTCGACGCCGGCCATTATCCGGTCACGGTGCAGGTCGCCGCCGATGGCGCCAAGGCGTCGACCAAGGTTTCGCTCGACGTCACCGGCCAGCCCAAGCTCGATCTCTCCGGCCGCCAGGGCCTGCTCTCCGCCCGCGCCACCGCCGGCAAGGAAAGCGCGGTGCCGATCGACGTCAGCAACACCGGCACCGCGCCGGCCGAGAACATCAAGCTGTCCTCCAGCGCGCCCGACGGCTGGAAGATCACCTTTAATCCGAAGACCATCGACCGCATCGCGCCCAACCAGCACAAGGAAGTGCAGGCGTTGATCAAGCCGCCGGAAAAGGCGATCGCCGGCGACTATGTCACCAACCTGACCGCGTCCTCGCGCGGGGAAACCGGCGATGCCAATTTCCGCGTCACCGTGACCACCTCGACCATGTGGGGCATCGCCGGCGTCGGCATCATCGGCGCCGCGCTGTTGATCATGGTGGGCGCGGTTGCCCGCTTTGGCCGGCGATGAGCAAGGCGGTCATCGAGGCCAAGGGCCTCAGCAAGCGCTACGGAACGGCGACCGCCGTCAGTGGCGTGACCTTCAGCGTCGGCGAGGGGGAGATCTTCGGTTTGCTCGGTCCCAACGGCGCCGGCAAGACCACCACCATCCTGATGCTGCTCGGTCTGTCCGACATCAGCGGCGGCCAGGCGCGCGTGTTCGGTCACGATCCGGCGCGCGAGCCGCTCGCGGTCAAGCGCCGCGTCGGCTACATGCCGGACTCGGTCGGCTTCTATGACAACCTCACCGCCGCCGACAATCTGCACTACACCGCGCGGCTGATCGGCATGTCTGCCGCCGAGCGCAAGCAGAAGATCGCCGCGGCGCTCGGCCGCGTCGGCTTGCAGGAGGTCGCCGACAAGCGCGTCGGCGCCTTCTCCCGCGGCATGCGCCAGCGCCTGGCGTTGGCCGAGATCGTGATGAAGGAGGCCCGCATCGCCATCCTCGACGAGCCTACCAACGGGCTCGATCCGCAGGCCAGCCTGGAGTTGCTCGACCTGATCCGCTCGCTGAAGGCTTCCGGCGTCAGCGTGCTGTTGTCCTCGCATCTGCTCGACCGCGTGCAGAGCGTGTGCGACCGCGTCGCGCTGTTCAATGCCGGCAAGATCGTGCTCATGGGCACGGTGGCCGAGCTCGGCCGCCAAGTGCTCGGCGGCGGCTATACTGTCGAGGTCGAGGCGCAAGGCGGCGACGGCCTCGCCAAGCGCTTCGCCGCGCTTTCAGGCGTGCGCAAAGTCAGCGAGCCGGAGCCCGGCCGCTGGCGGCTCACCTGCGAGCGCGACATGCGGGCGGACGCGGCGGCGCAGGTGGTGGAGGCGGGCGGCCGGCTCACCCAGCTCTCGCTCGACCAGCCCAGCCTGGAGAGCATCTACACCCGCTACTTCCACGATGCGCAGGAGGTGGCCCATGCAGCCTAAAACCCGGCGCGAAGGCTCGGCCCTGCATGGCCTCGGCGTGGTGGTGCTGAAGGAGCTCTCCGACCATCTCACCAGCGCGCGCATGCGCGTGCTGGAATGGCTGGTGGTGCTGGTGGCGCTCGCCGCCGTCTATGCCGCCATCACCCAGATCCGCGACGTCACCGCGCAGGACCCGTTCTTGTTCCTGCGCCTGTTCACCACCGCGCGCCAACCCTTGCCCTCGTTCGTCGCCTTCTTGTCGTTCCTGGTGCCCTTGATGGCGATCGGCCTCGGCTTCGACGCCGTCAACAGCGAACACAACCACCGCACGCTGTCGCGCATCCTGTCGCAGCCGATCTATCGTGACGCGCTGCTGTTCGGCAAATTCCTCGCCGGCCTGGCGACCTTGTCGGTCAGCCTGGTGGTACTGTGGCTGCTGCTGGTCGGGCTCGGGCTGATCATGCTCGGCGTGCCGCCGGGCGGGGAGGAGATGGCGCGTGCCTTCGTCTTCCTGCTGGTCACCATCGCCTATGCCGGCGTCTGGCTGGCGCTCGCCATGTTGTTCTCGGTCGTCTTCCGCTCGGCGGCGACCGCGGCGCTGGTGACGCTGGGCTTGTGGCTGTTCCTCACGGTGATCTGGCCGGCGCTGGCGCCAGCGCTCGCGCAGGCGCTGGTGCCAAGCGGCGACCAGGCCACCACCATCATCACCGCGCAAATGCTGGCGCGGCTGTCGCCCTCGACGCTGTTCGGCGAGATCGTTTTGGCGATTCTGCATCCGGCCACGCGCACGCTCGGCCCGGTCTATCTGAGCCAGCTGCAGGGCGCGGTGATGGGGGCGCCGCTGCCGTTGTCGGCCAGCATCATGGTGGCCTGGCCGCAGATCGTCGGCCTCATCGCCGCGACCATTCTCTTGTTTGTCGGTGGCTATATCGCCTTCCAGCGGCAAGAGGTGCGCGCGTGAGCTGAGCACCGTCTGACTCAATAAGAGGTGCGCGCGTGAGCTGAGCACTGTCTTACTCGATAAGAGGTTAGAGCCTGAGCGTCACTCCGCCCTTTCACGAGGGCCGCCATCCCGAGCTCGGATCGTGTCCCTTCCTCGATCCGGTGCTCAGGATGGCGTTTTTTTCTCCAGCAGCCGCACCAGCTCCTCGATGAACGGCCGCTGGCCGGGCAGGATTTTCCGCCGCGCCGTGGCCAGATCGAAATAGGCGACGCGGTCGATCTCGGGAAAGCGCTGCTGCTTGCCCGAATGCGGCGGCCATTCCATCTCGAACGCGTTGCTGGAAAAGCCGCTGAGATCGAAATCGGCTTCCAGCGCGAAGGCATGCACCAGTTTGCCGCTCTTTTGCCGCGCCGGCGTGAGCGCCATGAACGGGCCGTTGGCGGTGAGGCCGGTTTCTTCGTTGAACTCGCGTTTGGCACAGGCGAGCGGGTCGCCGCTCTCCACCATGCCCTTGGGGATCGACCAGGCGCCGTCGTCGCGGCCGCGCCAGAACGGTCCGCCGGGGTGGCCGAGCAATAATTCGAGCCCGCGCCGAAGGCGGAAGGCGAGGATGCCGGCGCTGACGTCGTTTCGGCGGGACATCGGTCAACCCTTGGGTCAACACTTGCGGCGGCAATGAAAGCACGTTCCCGACCTGGCGCGCAAAGCCATGGGCGTCGCCGGCCACCTGTCGCGAAAAGCCCGGCCTGCTGGCCGGGCTTTTCTTGCTGGTCGGGTCGTGACGCGCGGCGCCGCTAGTCGTCGACCGCCTCCTTGACGGCGTCCTTGATCGCGTCCTTGGCGCCGCCGATGGTATTCTGCACCTTACCGGCGAACTTTTGCGCCTTACCTTCGGCTTCGAGCTTGGCATCGCCGGTCGCCTTGCCGGCGGCTTCCTTCACTTTGCCCTTTGCCTGTTCGATCGTGCCTTCGATGCGATCCTTGTTCATGTTGTTTCCTTTATCGATTGTCTTCATCGAGCCGCTGTTGTTGCAAGGTCAACGATGCAGGCGCTTAATGGTTCCGCCGCGGCGTCATGCGCGCCGCGGCGGTCGATGGGCGTAAGCAGCACGCGGCGTTACTTCGAGCCGGTGGTGCCGATGTTCGGATTGACCGAGCAGGTCTTGCCCGCGGCGCCCTTTTGGCAGGCGGAGAGGCTGGCATATTGGCAGTTCAACGCGCCGCTCTTGTCCTTCGCGCAGTATTTGCTGGTGCCGATGACGCGAGCGGAATGCGTCATCGCGCTGCCGCCCATGGTCTTGTCCTTGCTCATCGACGACGTTTCCGCCGCGCTGGCGATGGAGACGCCGGCGATCAAAGCGGCGACGGCGGCGAGGGCGGTCAATGTTTTCATCATCTGTCTCCTTGGGTTGCATGTGCTTCGCCGCAAAGGCGGCACGTTCGAACAACGAGTGTCGGCAAGCCACGTTCCGGGAACCCGGGAAATTTCAGAAAAAATCCCGAACCTGGGCGGCGTTGCGGCAGAGCTGTGGCATGGCGGCGGCCACCATTGCCTTCGCGCCCGCGCCAAGGCACGCTTGATGCAAAGACGGGGAGGGAACTGTGCCGATTCTCGCGTCCAATATTGACACCGGCAGCGCCGAATTCCGCGACAATGCCGAGCGCATGCGCGTGCTCACCGCCGCGTTGCAGGCGCGGCGCGCCGAAGCCGCGCTCGGCGGCTCGAAGCGCGCGCGCGAGCGCCACGTCGCGCGCGGCAAATTATTGCCGCGTGAGCGGGTGATGAACCTGATCGATCCCGGCGCGCCGTTTCTCGAACTGTCGCCGCTTGCCGCCAACGGCATGTATGACGGCGCCGTGCACGCGGCCGGCATCATCACCGGCATCGGCCGCATCGAGGGCCGCGAATGCATGGTGGTGGCCAACGATGCCACCATCAAGGGCGGCAGCTATCATCCGATGACGGTGAAGAAGCACCTGCGCGCGCAGGAGATCGCGCGCGAGAACCGGCTGCCTTGCGTCTATCTGGTCGACAGCGGCGGCGCCAACCTGCCGACGCAGACCGACGTCTTTCCCGACCGCGAGCATTTCGGCCGCATCTTCTACAACCAGGCCATCCTATCGTCGCTGCGCATTCCGCAGATCGCCGTGGTGATGGGCTCATGCACCGCCGGCGGCGCCTATGTGCCGGCGATGTCGGACGAGAGCGTGATCGTGAAGAACCAGGGCACCATCTTCCTCGGCGGTCCGCCGCTGGTGAAGGCGGCGACCGGCGAGGTGGTGAGCGCCGAGGATCTCGGCGGCGGCGACCTGCATGCGCGCAAGTCGGGCGTTGTCGATCATCTGGCGCAGGACGACCATCATGCGCTGTCGATCGCGCGCCGCATCGTCGCCAATCTCAATGCGCGCAAGCAGGTCGACATCCCGCTGGCCGCGCCGCGCGAGCCGACGCTCGATGCGGCGGAGCTCGATGGGTTGGTGCCGGTCGACCTGAAGAAGCAATACGACGTGCGCGAGGTGATCGGCCGGCTGGTGGATGCCTCCGAATTCGACGAGTTCAAGGCGCTCTACGGCACCACCCTGGTCACCGGCTTCGCCCACATCCACGGCATTCCCGTCGGCATCCTCGGCAACAACGGCATCCTCTTCTCTGAGAGCGCGCTCAAGGCCGCCCATTTCGTCGAGCTGTGCTGCCAGCGGCGCATTCCGCTGCTGTTCCTGCAGAACATCGTCGGCTTCATGGTCGGGCGTGACTATGAGGCTGGCGGCATCGCCAAGGACGGCGCCAAGATGGTGACGGCGGTGGCCTGCGCCCAGGTGCCGAAGGTCACCGTCATCGTCGGCGGCTCCTACGGCGCCGGCAATTACGGCATGTGCGGGCGCGCCTACGGGCCGCGCTTCCTGTTCATGTGGCCGAACGCGCGCATCTCGGTGATGGGCGGCGAGCAGGCGGCTTCTGTGCTGGCAACGGTCAAGCGCGACAATATCGAGGCCGAGGGCGGGACGTGGTCGGAGGTTGAGGAGGAGGAATTCAAGGCGCCGATCCGCGACCAGTACGAGGCCGAGGGCAATCCCTATTACGCCACCGCCCGGCTGTGGGACGACGGCATCATCGCGCCGCAGGAAACGCGCCGCGTGCTGGGCTTGGCGTTTAGCGCGGCATTGAATGCACCGGTGGCGGAGACGAGGTTCGGGGTGTTTAGGATGTAAGGGAAGGCGAAACAAGCTGGGGGCGTGGCATGTATTCTTATTGGCAAGAAGCACAAAAGTTCGCGCTCGAAGGCATCAAAGTCTTGCTCATCATAAATGGAGGAGCTGCGGTTGCGCTGCTGACCTTTATAGGGCACGCCTCACAAACAAATATTAGTACTATGGGAAAGGCGTTAATCGTCTTTGGTCTTGGGGCGCTATTGGCTGCTTTCGACCTTGTCTTTGGATATCTCGCGAATTTGCATTATGGCAACGAAGAGCTTGCTGAAAATAATCAACAAGAAACCGCGAGCGCCAGATGCCGAGCTGTCTTCTGGCATTATATGGCGTACACTTTCTTCATTCTTTCTGCGTTTTGTTTTCTTGGTGGTTTGGTTGTCGCATATGTTGCGCTAGTCTGCGTGTAAGCAAGCAAGGATGGGCAAAGCCACCGTAGCCCGGATGAGCGAAGCGACACCCGGGGTCATCCGATCCGCTTGCGCAAGCCTATCCCGGATTACGCTGGCGCTCCATCCGGGCTGCGGCCCACTGTCGGCCTCATGGTGAGGAGCGCTCCACAGGAGTGCGTCTCGAACATCGCAAGTCGGCTATGGCCGACTTGTGCAAATGACAATGCTGATCTCGGCTAAATCCGAGATCGGATGGCCGCCCCATCCTTCGAGACGCGCCCTTTGGGCGCTCCTCAGGATGAGGGCGGATAGAGTTCTAGTCCACTTCGCGAAGCGTCTGCTACAGTCAAGCTATGATCGAAAAAATCGAAAAGCGCCCCGGACCCGACTGGGACATTTTCTATATGGACGTTCAGGACGGAAGCCGCGAATGCATGTCCGTCTTCGGCAGCTTGACGCCCGAGGAGGCTATCGCGGAAGCGCGCTACTCGCTCACTGCGTTGTGCGAGACGGAAGAAGAGAAGGATTGGTTCGAGATTCTGGCGGTCGTTCGGCAGGGCGTCGATCTAGGCGTGAAATTCATTCGGTAATCGTCACGGGTTTTTCAATGCAATACACCTCCGCCCTCATCGTCGGGGCCGGCTCCGGCCTTTCGGCCTCGCTCGCCCGCGCCTTCACGCAAGCCGGCATGTCGGTGGCGCTCGCCGCACGCTCGCCGGCCAAGCTCGCCGAGTTTGCCGCCGCCACCGGCGCCAAGGTCTTCAATTGCGACGCCGCCAAGCGCGACGAGGTCGAGCGCCTGTTCGCCGATCTCGACGCGGCGCACCTCACCCCCGACGTCGTGGTCTACAATGCCAGCGCCCGCGCGCGCGGGCCCTTCGTCGAGCTCGATCCGGCCGAGGTCGCCAGAGCGATCGAGATCACCGCCTTCGCCGGCTTCCTGGTGGCGCAGGCCGCGGTCAAGCGCATGCTGCCGCGCGGCCATGGCGCCGTGCTGTTCACCGGCGCCTCGGCGAGCATCAAGGGCTATGCGCAGTCGGCGCCCTTCGCCATGGGCAAATTCGCGTTGCGCGGCCTAGCGCAGAGCATGGCGCGCGAGCTGGCGCCGCAGGGCATCCACGTCGCACATTTCGTGATTGACGGCGGCATCCGCAGTCCCCGCCGCGCCGAAGCCGCCGACAAGCCGGACTCGCTGCTCGATCCGGACGCCATCGCGCAGACCTACCTGCATGTGTTGCAGCAGCCGCGCAGCACCTGGACCTGGGAGGTCGAGCTGCGCCCCTGGGTGGAGAAGTTCTGACCGCGCCCTATATTCGTCGTGCCCCGGCGGCGGCAATACCAACCGCTCGTGTTCTTGAAATCGCGAGGGCGAGCCTGCGGGTGACCCGGGCTTTTGCCGCCGTCGGTAACGCCGCTGTGATCCGCCGATTCATCGCGCGTTTACGGGCGCCGCCTAGCCTCGCGCGGCGAGGGGACGCGCATGTCGGTGTCGGTGGTCAACGGTTACGTCTGCTTCAGTTCCTGCGACGCCGCCAAGGCCAAGCAGGGCCAGGACCCGAACGCGCCGCCGGGCGCAGCGCAAGACCCATCCAAGCAAGACGCATCCAAGGCCAAGCCGCATGATGGCCAGCCGGCGACCCTGTTCGGCGGCGCACTCAAGGACCTGATGGACGCGGTCGCCGCCGCGCGCGACAGCGCGACCACGACATCGTCCGCGCACGCGGTCGACCGTCTGGCGTAGGTGTGGCGCCGTCACCGGGGCAGGCGCCTTCGCTATCCCGCCTTTACCTCAACCTTTGCCGCGGCGATGCGGCGGTTGAGGTTGATGCGCCGGCGGATCGGCAGCCAGTCGTAGAGATAGATTTCGATCGGCCGCCAATTCGCCACCCAGCCGACGATGATCAGGCTTTCTTCCAGCACGCGCGCCACCACCGCGTTGGCAATGATCGAAGCCGCCACTTGGCTGGCGGTGAGGCACGCCGCCAGCACCACCAAACCGATCGCCAGGAAGCGGCGGCCGACACGGAACAGTTCGCGCAAGTCCTGCTCGGCGACGCGCGTCCGGGTGTTGAAATAATAGGTGAAGGCAGCGCCGATCGCGCTGCCTTGCGGCTTGCTCATTTCCTCCGCCGGCACATAGACCGCGATGGTGAAGGGCGTCCCTTGCGGCAATTCGCGCACCCAGCCGACCAGGAATTCCTCGACCCCGGCCGCGATATCGCGTTCGCGGAACGGCGAGCGGTCGAACGGATTGAAGATCTGCCCGACCGTGCTCACGCGGATGGCGACTTCGGTCGGTCGGGCATCGCTCATCGCGCCATCCAGCGTTGGGCGCGCGCGGCGCCGAGATAGAGCAAGGCGGCGCCCGCCAGCGCCCAGCAGGCGGTCGGCAGCCATTGCAGCGCCGCTTTGAGCGCGGGATCGCCGGCAAAGCCGGTCGCCACCGCCGCCATGCGCGTCAGCGTCGCCAGCGCCAGCGCCGAGAACAATAGGCCCGCCATGCGGCCTTCGCCGCCATTCTCGCCGATGGCGAAGGCAACGGTAAAGGCGCTCATCAGGATCGCGCCCCAGGCGGCACCGGCGGCCAATTGGGCGACCACCATCTGATCGAGCCCTTGCGCGAGATGCGCCGCGATAATGGCGAGCGCGCCGATCAGCGCCGCCACCCCCATCACGGCGTAGCCGCCGACCCGGTTGGTGATGACGCCCGCCGGAAACATCGCGATGTTGAAGCCGATCCAGAACACCGGCATCAGCCAGGGCAGTTCCGTCTTGCCGGCAAAGCGCAGGAACAGCGGCGCGCTGTCGAGTGCGAAATGCATCTGATAGCCGAGCGCCAGCGCGATCATGCCGAGCGCGAACACGATCGCCGGCCGCGTCATGCTGCCGAAGGCGCGTACCGGCGCCGTGGCGGGCGCGGGCACGGGCGCTTTCGGCAGCCGGCGTTCGGCTCCGATCATGCCAAGCGTGACCAGCATCAACACGATGCTCGCCAGCGCGAAGGGCAGGCGCGGGTCGAGACCGCGCAGCGTGAGGGCGAGATAGGGGCCGATGGCCGCGGCGATGCCGGTGCCCAGCATGGCGAGCGAGGCCAGCAACGGGATCGCAGGCTTGGCCGCATATTTGCCGAGCAGCATCAGCGGTGGCGCCCGCAGTGCCGAGGAGGTCACGGTCCACAGCACGATCGTTGCCAGCAGCGCCGGCGCGCCGAGCCGGGCGACCAGCGGCATGGCCAGGAACGCCACGCAGGACAGCGCCGTCGCCGCCACCACCCAGGGGCCGATGCGGCCGAGCACGCGCGTCACCTTGTCGGCGGCGATGCCAGTGGCGAAATCGCAGACCGTGAAGATCGCCTGGTCGAGCATCAGCACCAGGATGATGGCTTTGGGCGCGATGCCGGCGGCCGCCGCCAGCTTCGGCAGATAGATGACATAGACGATCCAGGTCAGCGCGAAGAAAAGCTGCAGGACCGCCAGATACCAGCCGTAGCGCTGCGTCGTGCCCATGACGCAGCCCTCACAAGGTCACGATGACATTGCCGATGCTGCCGCGCTCGACCGCCTCATGCGCGGCGACGATGTCGCCCAGCGCATAGGTCGGCTGCGCCACCCGGTTGATCAGCGCGCTCTCGGCCAGCGCCGCATTGATCGCCGCCAGCGTGCGCGCGCGCTCGGCCACGTCGAGCTCATAGACCAGGAAGAATGCGATGCGGATCGAATTGACCAGGCAGAACGGCGCCGGCAGCAGCGCCTCGCCATTGGTGCCATAGACGATGACGCTGCCCTTCGGCCGCAGCACCCCGGGGATAAGCCTGGCATTGCCGGCGAGATCCATCTCGATCACGGCATCGACGCCGCGCTTGCCGGTGATCTCCATGACCCGGGCGCCGACATCCTCGCGTTTGTAGTCGATGCAGGTGTCGGCGCCGGCTTCTTTCGCTACCGCCGCTTTCTCCGGCGACGAGATGGTGGTGATGACGTTCGCGCCCGCGCGCTTGGCGAACTGGATGACATATTGACTCACCGATCCGGCGCCGCCCGATACCAGCAAGGTCGTGCCCGCACCCGCGCCCGCTGTGACCACCGCGTGATACGCGGTCATCGCCGGAATGCCGAGACAGGCGCCGGCTTCGAAGCTCACGCCATCCGGCAGCGCCACTGCCTGCGCCGCGGGCAGGGCGATATATTCGGCAGCCGTGCCGAAGGCGCGTTTCCACTGCCCATTCCATAGCCATACGCGTTCGCCGATGCGCGATTGCGCCACGCCGGCGCCGACCTCGTCGATCACGCCGGCGCCGTCGCTCTGCGGAATGACGCGCGGCCAGGCGATCTTGCGGTTGGTACCCTGGCGCGATTTCACGTCGGATGGATTGACGCCGGACGTCGCCAGCTTCACCCGTACCTCGCCGGGGCCGGGATGCGGCGTTTCCACGTCGCCCACGCGCAGCACCGCGCGCGCCGTTCCGTTGTGCTCGTAATAGGCCGCTTGCATGGCTCGTTTCCTCCCTGACATCCCACAATAGCAAAATGCACAAGGTTGCGGGCATCGGCGCGCATGCCCATATCTAGGGGACGAGGGGTGTGGGGTGTCCCGCCCATCGGCGCGGGACCGTCGATCGATCGATGCAAACGACGGAGGTTACGACCATGCGCTATCGTGTCTATAGCGGCCCCAAGGGGTCCGAAGACATCTCGCCGCTCGCCAAAGAGCAGATGCTGTTCAAGGAATTCACCGCGCTTGACGACGCGCTGGCGTGGTCGCGTCACGTCGAGAAGGCCGGTCGTGTGCCGCTGCTGATCGAAGGCGACGACGGTACCCGCATGGATCGCCGTGCCATCGGTGATGCCCTGCGCGTCGGCGAGCGCGAACAGGTCGGCGGCCAGCCCGCCGCCTGAGTACGCTCAGGCGTCAATCGGCGCCGCCGCGTTACCGTGGGCTGATGCGTTCAGCTCGAGAGCCGGTTCCATTCGGCGACGGCGCGCGTGGTGAGATATTGCCACTTGGTGCCGACGACGTCCCAGTTGACCAGCGGTCGCTGGGTCGTGGTGGCGGCATTTGTGGCGGCCGTCGCGTGATGGGAGTCGTAGAGATAAGCCGATCCGACGGTCAGCACACTGCCGAGAATGATGCCGAGCAAGACGCGCATGACGAACCTCCACGCCCCCCGCTGCAGAACGCGGGGGCCGGCGGCCCGGTTCCTTGCTCCGGGGCACTTGCGGCACGGTTTTGCCGGCTGGTGGGGGCCTCGCGCCGGCCCATTTCGGGCCCGGGCCGGCGGTCTGAGGTGGATTGATACCATGTTACTAAGTATATGATTTAAATAATGATATTGCTTAAAAAACTTCACACGCTGAGGAAATAAGCTGCTATATTCATCCCTATGAGCAGACATTCAGCAAAAAGCGCCGGGCGGTCAGCCAAGACTGCCGGGCGGACCACGGCAAAGTCAGTCAAGAAACCCGCCAAGACCGCGCGCGGCGCCGCCGCAGCGTCGAAAACGGCGCGGCGGTCGACCGTCAAGAATGCCCGCGCGGCGCCAGCGGCCATGGTGCGCGCGCCCAGCGTCGCTCCCGAGCAGGCCCGGATCATCCGCACTCATAGCCCGCCGGTGCAGCCGATGGTGGCGCCCGATTTACCGGTTCATCCGCACAAATACCGCGTCGGCGACACCGTTTATTACACCTCGCCGACCTTCGGCCGGGCCGCCGCCAGCGGCAGCTATACGGTGGTCAAGCTGCTGCCATCGGAAAGCGACGACTACCAGTACCGGATCAAGAGTTCCGGCGAGGCTTTCGAGCGCGTGGCCAAGGAAAGCCAACTCGACCGCGCCTGAGCGCGGCCGCGGGTCCTGCTTTCGTCGTTCCCATCAGAAGGCCGCTACACGCACAAGGCCATCAAGGTCCTGATCGTCATGCCGGAGGACCGCGGCGGCGCTTGAACCGGCCCGTTTCCCCCTCGATTTCGGCATGGTGGATATCCGCGCCAGGCCGGATGACCGCGCGTTGGCGAACGAATAAACAGTTCGCCGCCGTGTTAATCGCCTGCCACTAGCCGCATTCGGCGCCGCCGATCATCGCGGTCCTGCTTCGCTGTCAACCCTAGGGGAAATTCATGTTCGCTTTACTGCGCCTGTTCGCGCTCGCTTGCACCGTGGCGCTGGCGCTGCCGCTGCCGGCTTCGGCCGAAACCTATCCCAGCCGTACCGTGAAATTCGTCGTGCCGTTCGGCGCCGGCGGCCCGGCCGATGTCTATGCCCGCGTGCTGGCGCAGCATTTGTCGGAGATGACCAAGCAGGCCTTCGTGGTCGAGGACCGTCCGGGCGCCGGTTCTATGATCGGCACCGAGGTGGTCGCGAAATCGCGCGCCGATGGCTACACGCTGCTCATCATGTCGAACACCCACACCACCAACGAGTCGCTGATCGCCAAGAAGCCGTATCAATTGATGCGCGATTTCGTGCCGGTGGCGAGCATCAACTATTCCGATCTGCTGATGGTGGTGAATCCATCGGTGCCGGCCAAGACGGTGGCCGAGTTCATCGCGCTGGCCAAGGCCAAGCCCGGCGCGCTCAATTACGCCAGTTCAGGGCCGGGCACGCCCTATCACATGGCCGGCGAATTGTTCAAAGCCATGAGCCATACCGATATCGTGCATGTGCCGCACAAGGCCTCGGGTGATGCGCGCAACAGCGTGCTCTCCGGCACGGTGCAGATGATGTTCGATGCCATCACCACCATGGAACCGCTGGCGCGCGCCGGCAAGGTACGTGCGCTCGCCACCACCGGCCTCAAGCGCTCGCCGCTCACGCCCGATCTGCCGACCGTGGCGGAGACAGTGCCCGGCTACGAGGCCACCATCTGGATCGGCGTCATGGCCCCCAAGGGCACGCCCAAGGAGGTCATCATCGTCCTCAACAAGGCCATCAATGCGGTGATCGAGTCGCCCGCGGTGAAGGCGACTTGGCTCAAGCAGGGCGCCATTCCGCTGGTGAAGACGCCGGAGGAGTTCGACGCCTTTCTGCGCCAGGACATCGCCAAATGGGCCAATGTGGTAAAAGTATCGGGGGCCAAGGTACGCTGACCGGCGCGTGATCCCGAAAAGCCCATCCCCGATACAATCGGGGATGGGACCAGGGTTTTCGGATAAGATCGCGCGCACAGCAAAAGCGGAGGACCATGCCGGGCATCGACGGCAGCTGGCTGACCCGCCTGATAACGACGCCGCTGGGCCTGAGCCTCGCCGGCGCGCTGGCGGCGCTGATCGTGGTCGGCGCGGTTATGGTGTGGCGGCGCGCGCCTGGACGCTGGCTGCTGCCCTTCGCCGCGCTGCTGCTGGCGGCGGTGGCGGCGACCGCGCTGGTCGACCGCCTGACGCATGCCGAGCGGGCGGCAGAACGCAGCGCCTTGCTGGCGCGCGCGGCCGCGCTCGAGCGCAGCGCGCTACAGCCCGGCTCGGCGCTCGCATGCCTCGATGCCGGGGCCGGCGAGACGGTGGAGAATGCCTGCGAGAAGGCGGTGTTCGCCTCGCCGCAAGCCGCCGCCGCCGCGGTCGCCTATATGCGCGCGCGGCTGCAACTCTTGCATGACGCCGCCGCTCTCGCCGGTGACGCGCAAATCACCGCCGCGCTCGCCGCCAGCCGCCGCGCCATCGCGCTCGACCGCTATGGCGTCGCCGCGCAGGTGCTGGCGCGCCGCGACGGCTGCACGGCCGTGCAGTGTCCGGCCTTCGCCTTAATCGGCGACAGCACTGCGCTCAAGGCCAATCTGAAGGCGCAGGCCTTCGCGCATTATGTGTCGCGCTATGCCGCGGCCTGGAGCGCGGCGGCAGAGAAAGCACCGGCGCAGGCACAGACGCCGGCGCAGATGCCGCTAGCGCGCGCGACCGACGAGCCGCTCAAGGAACCCCCTTCAGCGCCCTCCAAAGTCAAACCGGGGGAACAATGGGATTTCCCCTCGGCGGCGTCGATCCCCCCGGTCAGCATCATGAATGCCGAGCCGCCGCTGCCCAAGACCGCCGATGCGCCCGCGCCAGCCGCTCCGGCGCCGGCCGCCGTGGCCAAGCCGCCGCTGCCGCATAAGCGTCCGCCCAGCGCGATCAAGCCGCCGCTCTCATTGTCCGGCGCAGGGAACTGAAAAGTCTTCGCCGCGCCGCGCATGCGCTAAGATCGGCCGCCCCGGGACCCGTCGCCATGTTCGCTTCCGTCCTCATCGCCAATCGCGGCGAGATCGCCTGCCGCATCGCCCGCAGCGCCAGGCGGCTCGGCCTGCGCGTGATCGCGGTCTATTCGCAGGCCGACCGCCACGCGCTGCATGTCCGCCTCGCCGACGAGGCGATCGAGATCGGCCCGGCAGCGGCGACGGAGAGCTACCTTGCCGGTGAGCGACTGATCGCCGCCGCGCAAGTGAGCAATGCGGCCTGCATCCATCCCGGCTACGGCTTTCTGGCGGAAAATGCCGACTTCGCCGAAGCCTGCCGCGTTGCCGGCTTCGCCTTCATCGGCCCGCCGCCGGCGGCGATCCGCGCCATGGGGCTGAAGGACCGCGCCAAGACGCTGATGCAAGAGGCCGGCGTGCCGGTGGTGCCCGGCTATCACGGCGAGCGCCAGGAGCCCGCTTTCCTCAAGCGCAAGGCCTATGAGATTGGCTATCCGGTGCTGATCAAGCCGGTGGCCGGCGGCGGCGGCAAGGGCATGCGCAAGGTCGAGCGCCACGCCGAATTCGATGCGGCGCTCGCGGCCGCCCAGCGCGAGGCGCGCACCGCCTTTGCCGACGCCCGCGTGCTCATCGAGAAATATGTCAACGCCCCGCGCCACATCGAGATGCAGGTC
Source organism: uncultured Pseudomonadota bacterium (assembly GCA_963782145.1). Lineage (GTDB taxonomy): Bacteria > Pseudomonadota > Alphaproteobacteria > Rhizobiales > Xanthobacteraceae > Pseudolabrys. Next base: position 41,955 of record CAWAIV010000006.1, on the reverse strand, counting down.
TTCGCCGACCGCCACGGCCATGTCATCCATCTCGGCGAGCGCGACTGCTCGTTGCAGCGCCGTCATCAGAAGGTGATCGAGGAGGCGCCGGCACCGGGCATGACGCCTGAGCTGCGCTCAGCGATGGGCGAGGCCGCGGTCGCCGCCGCGCGCGCGGTCGGCTACGAGGGCGCCGGCACGGTGGAGTTCATCGCCGACGGCGCCGCGGGGCTCACCGCCGACGCCTTCTGGTTCATGGAGATGAACACGCGGCTGCAGGTCGAGCATCCGGTGACCGAGGCCGTAACCGGTCTCGACCTGGTCGAATGGCAGTTCCGCGTCGCCGCCGGCGAGGTGTTGCCGCTCAAGCAGGACCAAGTGCGCCTCGAAGGCCACGCGGTCGAGGCGCGGCTTTATGCCGAGGATCCCGAGCGCGGCTTCCTGCCCTCGACCGGGCGGCTGGTGGCGCTGCGTTTTCCCGATGGGCTGCGCGTCGACTTCAGGCGTCGCCGAAGGCGATACGGTGACGCCGTACTACGATCCGATGATCGCCAAGCTGATCGCGCATGCCGGCACGCGCGAGCAGGCGCTCGACCGCCTCGCCGACGCGCTCGATCATACCGTCGTCGCCGGCCCGCGCAGCAATGCCGGTTTCCTCGCCGCGCTTTGCCGCGCGCCCGATTTCCGCACCGGCACATTCGACACCGGCTTCATCGAGCGCCATCTCGCCGAATTGGGCGCCGCGCCGCAGGGCCTCGACCGCGCCGCCGCCGCCGCCGGCGCGCAGGCGCTGCTGGCGCGCGAGCAGGCGCGCCTTGCCGCCTTGCAGGCGCCGGAGACGCCGACGTCGCCTTGGGACGCCGGTGACGGCTTCCAGCTCGGCGGCGCGCGCCGTCTGCAGGTTCCGCTCATCGCCGAGGGCGAAAACCTCACCGCGTTGGTGAGCTACGCACCGCATGGCGTCGATATCTCCATCGCCGGCATCGCGCCGGCAGGCGATGCCACCGTGATTGCCGACGATGATGCGGTGCTGGTGCTGTGCGCAGGCCGCCAGACCCGCGTTACCTTGCGCGACGCCGCGCTCGAGGAAGGCGGCGGCCCCGAGCACAGCGGGCTGGTGCGTGCGCCCATGCATGGCAAGGTGCTCGCCGTTCTGGTGGAGCAGGGCACCACGGTCGTGCGCGGCCAGCGTCTCGCCATCATCGAGGCCATGAAGATGGAGCACACGCTTACCGCGCCCATCGACGGCACGGTGACCGAGATCGCGGTCAGCGCCGACGCGCAGGTCGCCGAGGGCGCCAAGCTCATCGCCATCGCGCCGGCGTCCGCCACGCTGCCGGAATAGGTGGCGCCTCAATTCACCTGCAAACGGTCTAGCGAATCCGGTAGCTCGCGTGGCAACCGGTGCAGGTTGCGGTGACCGCGTGCAGCGCACGATCCACCGCGTGCATCGAGGCGACCGTTTGCGTCACCGAAGCGTCCTGCAGCACGATGACCAGGCGGCTTGCCGCGCGGTGCATTGCCGTGCCCATGTCCTGCATTGGTTGCGGCATGAACGGCGCCATATGCGCGGCGCCGTGCAGTTCGAGCGAGCTCAGCCCCAGCCGGCGCTCGGCGAGTTTGGCGGCGTCGTCGAACTTGCCGTCGGCAACGTCGCCGAGGATGTTGTGCAGGGTGAGCAGATGGTCGCGCATATTGGCGAGCATGTGCTCCTGCATGGGCGGCGGCAGCTTGACCAGCACACGGGCATCCTGCGCGGCCGCCGGCGCGCCCGCCGCAGTCAGCACGATGAAGCCGAGCGCACCGGCGAGCGCGCGCAGCGGGATAGCAGCCATCATGAGCCTGGTTCCCTATCAGCCAAGTCGGTCGCACCGATATAGACGATCGGTGCGGCGGGCGCGACGGCCGCGCCGCGCTCCAAATGGCCGACGGGTGGCCCGCACGCCGTTACTTCGTCTTTTTGCCGTCCATATGCATGCCGAAATAGATCGGCAGCGTCCAGCTGGGCAGCGCCAGCGGCAATGCATCCCTGAAAATACGCAGGGTATTCGCGCTCTGCTTGGCCGCCACCGACTCGGTCTCTTTCGCTTTCTTATGTTTCGCGACCGCCGGCGAGGCGGCAAAAGCCGCGACCAAAACCAACAAGGCGATTTTCTTCATGTCTCCCCCCTTACGCATTCCGTGGCCGAAATAGGCCCTTTATCATCGGTCACGGCGCCGAATTTGCAATGGGGCTGCCTGCAACTCATCCGGGCTGATGTGGACGCTTTCGCCAGGGGAGAAATCGCCGCGGACCGCTTCCGCACGGGACCCCGACGCGTTACCTAGGGGGCTCTCGGTCAGTTGCGCGTGGGCCTCCGTAATGCCGCTTCATCTCATCAAGCTCTGCGTCGGCTGCGACTCCGTCGCCGACCTGGAAGACTGGATCAAGCAGAAACTGAAGGAAAAGAAGCGGCGCGGGCAAAAGCCGGAGCACATCCACACCACACGCATGGTGCCCAAACGCGCCGACGAGCTCACCGACGGCGGCTCGCTCTTTTGGGTGATCCGCGGCCAGATCATGTGCCGTGAAAAAATCCTCGCGATCCGTCCGACCACGGGAAAGGACGGCATCAAGCGCTGCCAGGTCGTGCTCGACGGCAAGGTCAAGCTGGTCGAGCCGCGCCCGCGCGCCGCCTTCCAGGGCTGGCGCTATCTCGAGGCCAAGGACGCCCCGCGCGACCTCTCGCGCGCCGCGCCCGGCGCCGCCAAGATGCCAGAAGCGATGCGGCGCGAACTTCGCGAGTTAGGGTTGCTGTAGCTGTAGCCGGAGCGCCTGCGTAGGCGGGTGAGGGACCTCGACCTCACACCGCCATGTTGTCGATCAGCCGCGTCTTGCCGATCTTGGCCGCGACCAGCAGCCGGATCGGCCCCTCTTTCAGCGAGCCGATCGGCGCCAGCGTCAGCGCATGGCGCGCCTCCAGGTAATCCAGCGCAAAGCCCGCGCGCATGATCTGGCCCGCGCCTTCCTCCAGCACCGGCGCGATCGGTTCGCCGCGCTTGATGCGCGCGGCGCTTCGCTGCAGCACCCGCTGCAGCACCGGCGCCGTGGCGCGCTCATCCGGCGTCAAATAGGCGTTGCGCGAGGACAGCGCCAAGCCGTCGGCCTCGCGCACCGTGGGCACGCCCACCACCTTGAGCGGCAGGTCGAGATCCTTGGCCATCTGCGTCACCACCCGCAGCTGCTGGTAGTCCTTCTGCCCGAACAGCGCGACATCGGGGCGCACCTGCAGGAACAGCTTGGCCACCACGGTGCAGACCCCGCCGAAGTGATGCGGCCGGAAGCGGTCCTCGAGACCGGCCAGCGCCGCCCCCTCCGGCGCGATGCGGGTGGCAAAGCCCGGCGGATACATCGCCTCCGCGCTCGGCGCCCAGATGACGTCGGCCTTGGCCTTGCTCAGCGCCGCCCGGTCGGCGGCGAAGCGGCGCGGATAGCTGGCGAAATCCTCGTTCGGAGCGAACTGGGTCGGATTGACGAAGATCGATACCACCACGCGGTCGGCGCGCCGATGTGCCTCGGCCACCAGACGCAGGTGGCCGGCATGCAGCGCACCCATCGTCGGCACCAGCGCCACGGTTTCGCCGGCGCGCCGGGTGGGCTCCAGGGTACGGCGCAGGGCGGCGACGGTGCGCGCCACTTTCGGGCTCTTGGCCATGATCGGGCAGACCTTGTCGGCTGACTGTCGTCGTTGCGGGCTAGGACCTAGCAAAGCGGAATCGATCCGGCCACGCGGGCTAATGGTTAGATGATGACGAGCTAGATTAAAATGCGGTAATGTTCCAAAAATTGCCGGGTCAAAGGGGGCGTCCATGTTGGTCCAGCCGATCCAGGAAGCACCTCAGTCCGCGCATGTGGTGGTGCTCGGCAACGAAAAAGGGGGCTCGGGCAAATCGACCACGGCGCTGCACATTGCGGTCGCGTTGCTCAAGGCCGGCCAGCGCGTTGCCACCATCGATCTCGACGGCCGGCAGAAAAGCTTCACCCATTACATCGAGAACCGCCGCGACTGGGCCGCCCGCGCCCGTATTCCGCTCGAATTGCCGACGCATTATTGCATCGCGCGCGCCGAGACCCCCCTCGGTCGAGGCCAATGAGGCGCGTGAATTCGCCGCCTTCTCGCGCGCGGTCGGGGCCATCGAGCACAGCCATGACGTGGTGATCATCGACACGCCGGGCAACGACACCTATCTGATGCGGCTCGCCCATTCCATGGCCGACACGCTGGTCACCCCGCTCAACGACAGCTTCGTCGACTTCGACGTGCTGGCCAATATCGATCCGCAGAATTTCGCCGTCACCGGCGAGAGCCATTACGCCGAGATGGTGCGCGAGGCGCGCCGCCAACGCCGGCTGGTCGACGGCCGCATGACCGACTGGATCGTGGTGCGCAACCGTCTCTCCGCGCTCGGCTCGCGCAACAAGCGCCTGGTGGGCGAGGGGCTTAACGAATTGGCCAAGCGCATGGGCTTCCGCACCATCGACGGCTTTGCCGAGCGCGTGGTCTATCGCGAATTTTTTCCGCGCGGGCTGACCGCGCTCGACAATCTGGACGAGGCCACGCTGGGCATGCGGCCGAACATGTCGCACCTGACCGCGCGCGAGGAAGTCATCGGGCTGCTCAACACGCTGCACCTGCCGCTGTCGGAGAACGGCAAGCGCCGCGCCGCCGCCCGCGCCGAGTGGTATTCGGGCATCGACCGGCCGCTGCAGGTCGACGACCTGATCGTATAGGGCACGTGCCCCACATTCCGCCCAGTCCCGCGCAAGCGGGAATCCAGTGATACAATCACCGCAACTGCCGATTTTTTCCTGGGTCCCCGCTGGAGCCTGTCCCCGCGACGGCGGGGACGGCGGGGACGGCGGGGGCGGCGGTGAACGGGCAATTATCTCGCCGCAAATCGGTGTAAACTGCCGTCATGAGCAAAGACCAAACCCCGGCGCCGTCATCGGCCAAGCCCGAGATCGACGCCTTCTTGCAGAAGGTGCGATCGCTCGGGCCGGCGGTCAGCGCGGGAAAACGCGGCCGGCTGATCTTCGCGCTCGACGCCACCATGAGCCGGCAGCCGACCTGGGATTCGGCCTGCGCGCTGCAGGCCGACATGTTCCGCGAGGCGGCGAGCGTCGGCGGGCTCGATATCCAGCTTGTCTATTTCCGCGGGCTCAATGAGTGCCGCTCCTCCGGCTGGGTGGCGACCGGCGACAAACTCGCGGCGCTGATGGGGCGCATCGACTGCCGCGGCGGCCACACCCAGATCGGCAAGGTGCTCGCCCACGCCCGCAAGGAGCATGGCGAGGAGCGGGTACAGGCGCTGGTCTATGTCGGCGACGCCATGGAGGAGCGCATCGACGATCTCTGCGTCACCGCCGGCGAGCTCGGCCTCATCGGTGTGCCGGTATTCATGTTCCAGGAGGGCCATGACGCGGTCGCCGAACAGGCCTATCGCGAGATCGTGCGGCTGTCGCGCGGCGCCTATTGCCGCTTCGATGTCGGCGCCGCCCATGAGCTGGGCGAGCTGTTGCGGGCGGTGGCCGCCTATGCCGCCGGCGGCCGCCAGGCGCTGGCGGCGTTGTCGTCGCGCCGCTCCGGCGCCGCGCACGCGCTGCTGGCCCAGTTGCGCTGATATGCCGGCGCTGGTCTTCGGTATCCTGGTTTTGGTGCTCGCGCTATGGGCGCTCAATGTCGTATCCAAGGTCGACCCGCGCCTGGGCGCGCGGGTGATGAAGGCGGCCGGCGGCATCGTATTGCTCGGCTTTGCCGTATTCCTCGGCCTGCGCGGCGAGATCGGCATCGCCATTCCGCTCGGCATCTTCGGGCTCGGCCTGTTGGGCTGGATGCCGTTCGGGCCGGCCGGCTTTTCCGACCGCACCAAGAAGAGCGGCGGCAAGACCTCGCGCGTGCGCGCGGCCTACCTGGAAATGCAGCTCGACCACGATAGCGGCGCCATGCACGGCACCATCATTGCCGGCCGCCACCAGGGCGTTTCGCTCGACCGGCTCGACGTGCCGACGCTTGCCGGCCTGCTCGGCGATTATGACGAGGAAAGCCGCGCGCTACTGATGGCGTATCTTGACCGCCGGGAGCCCGGCTGGCGTGAAAACGCGCAGGGTGATGCGACAGCGCCGCGCTCGTCCGCTTCCGGCAAAATGACCGAACAGGAGGCCTATCAGATCCTTGGCCTGCAGGCCGGCGCGAGCGCCGAGGCGATCGCCGGCGCGCACCGGACGCTGATGAAGAAATTCCATCCCGACCAAGGGGGGACGACGTATCTTGCCGCTCGCATCAACGAAGCCAAGGAAATTCTTCTTCGCCGCCATCGCTGAGGTACTCCTTACGCAACACCATCAGCGGCTCCTGGTATTCGACGCATTCCCGTTATCGGTCGTTTCTTGATTGGCGCGATTGTGGACCGGCGCGCTCGCTAATTCTTCAGCAGCATGCAGGGGATATCGCTGCGCTTGAGATGTCTGCAGGCGACCTCCGCCTGGCGCTTGTCGAGGCCGGCAAAGCGGGCGCGGAACAGCGACTTGTCGCCCTTGGCCACCCGCTCGGTGAAGGGGTCGGCCTTGCCGAGTTGTCGCTTGGCTTTGACCTTGGCCGCCGCCAGGCGCTGCTTGGCGTCACCCTCGTTGTCGAAGGCGCCGACCTGGATCATATAGCTGCCGTGCGTCTTGGCCGCGACGTCGGTGGTGGTGGCGCGCGCGGCGCGCTCACCGCCAAGCGAGGCCTTCTCCGCCAGGGCGGCGAGCTTATCGGGCTTGGCCGGGGGCAGCGGCGCGTGCTTGACGGTCGCCACGGTGGTGATGGTCGGCGTGACGGCACCGGCGCGCGGCGGCTCGATCTTGCGGCTCGCGGACGGCAGCGGCGACAGCGACGCGGTGTGCATGGTGGCGGGTTGCACCAGCACGGTCTTCACCGGATTGGGCTTGATCGGCGCGGTGGAGCCCAGCGCAGGCGGTGTCAATGGCAAGGGCGCCTTGGGCGCCGCACTGGCCACCTTGGTTTCCCATCCCTCGACCACCAGCGGGGCAGTGCGCTTGACCGAGGCGACCCTGATATTGTCGTTGATCAGGCTGCGCACGATCGCATCGCGCGCACTGGCGGTGCGGCCGCCGAACACCACCACCACAAGATGGTGGTGGTCGCGGTTGACGTCGACCGCGATGTTGAACCCGGACTCGTGGATATAGCCGGTCTTGATGCCGTCGACGCCGTCGATGCGGCCGAGCAGGTGATTGTGGTTGCGCATCTCCTTGCCGCGATAGACATAGGAGCGGGTCGAGAAATAACGAAAATATTTGGGGAAGCGATCGTGCAGCGCGCGCGCGAGGATCGCCTGGTCGCGCGCGGTGGTGAGCTGGCGGTCGTCGGGCAGGCCGGAGGCGTTGTGATAATTGGTGTGCATCATGCCCAGCGCCCGCGCCTTGGCGGTCATCATATGGGCAAAGTCGAGTTCGGTGCCGCCAAGCGCTTCGGCCACCACCACAGCCACGTCATTGGCCGACTTGGTGACGATGGATTTGATGGCTTCCTCGACCGCGATCGACTGGCCGGGCCTCAGCTCGAGCTTGGACGGCGCCTGCGCCGCGGCATGGGCCGACACTTCCATTTCGGTATTGAGCTTGATCTTGCCCGCTTCCAGCCGCTCGAACAGCAGGTAGAGCGTCATCATCTTGGTAAGCGAGGCCGGATGGCGCGGGCTGTCGGCATTGGCCGATTCCATCACCTTGCCGGAATTGACGTCGAGCACGATCGAGGCATAGGGCGGCTGGTAGCGCTCGACGACGTGGCGGACGTGATGGCGGCTATGGTGGCGGCGGGAACGTGCCTCGGCGGTGCCGGTCAGTGCGGTCGCGCCGAAGAGGACCATCAGGCCCATGGCGCACAATCGATACCCGGCTCCCCGACGCAACATTGAGCGCTCCCCAACCCCGTCTTCTTAAGTGTCCGCTAGGGCACCAATCAGGCCAAATTATAGCGTTGCCGCAACGCGATAATTCATCAACCTAGGGGAACGCGGTTTACAATTTCTTAACATAAGGCCTCGGATTTAAAGGGATTTATTGCAGTGCAAAATGGACGCTTGACAAATGGTGCAGTGCAGTATAAATGAAAAACCTGTCTCGGGATATGGGCCGCGACAAGCGAATCACAGACTGGGCACCGCGAGGGGCCGGGAAAGGATTTAAGATGATGAAGTCTTTCGAGGACCTGCAAGTAGCGGGCAAAGAGAATGTGGATCACGCGCTGAAGTCGTTTGGCGTGATCTCGAAGGGTACGCAGGCGATCGCGGTCGAGGTGGTCGACTACTCGAAGAAGGCCTTCGAGGACGGCACCGCGGCGATGGAAAAGCTGTTCGGCGTCAAGTCGCTGGACAAGGCGATCGAGCTGCAGTCCGAATTCGCCAAGACCGCTTATGAAGGCTTCGTGGCCAAGGCGACCAAGATCGGCGAGATGTATGCCGACCTCGCCAAGGAGACCTACAAGCCGTTCGAAGCCATGATGCCGAAGGCGAAATAAAGCGCTTTGGTGCGTTGAGTAGCGTTGCGTAGCGTGACCGTTTTGCGCGCGTGAGACGGCAAGCCCGGCTGGTTGAGGCCGGGCTTTTTCGTTGCCGCGCCCGATCGTCTATTTCGCCACTCTCAGCTTGGTGAGGCTGGTCCCGATGGTCGCGAACGTGGTCAGAATCTGGTTTGCCGAGGTCAGCAGGAAGAACTTGCTTTCGTCGGTGGCGCAGTTCTGCAGCAGCGCCGAAGTGGGGTCGTGGCTTGTGTTGACCTGGATCGTGTAAATCGTGATGTCGGCCGCCTTGATGTTGGCGCAGGTGCCGTTGCCGCTCGAGTTCATACATCCGATCGTCGACCTGGGTGGACGTGCTCGATCCGTTGCCATACCAGCGGTCCTGGGTGTTCAGACCGTCGCTGAGCAGGATGATGATCTGGCTGTAGGTGTAGCTTGAATCCATTACCGGCACGGTGAAGGGGCCGCCACCGACCAGCGACTGCCAGCCCCAGACCAGGCCGATCGGCTGGTTGGTCGAACCGTTCGCCACCATGTTGGTGACCAGCGTGTTCATCCCGGTCCAGTCATAGCTCAGCCCCATCATCGGCTGCGGGCAGGCGCTGTACTGCTCGGCCGGGAACAGGGTCTCCGGAATGCTGGTAGTCGGCTCGGTCGCCAGCCGGTCGTAGTCGGAGACCGGTCCCGAACTGTTGCCGCGGTCGGTGATGCAGCCGTTCCATTTGGTCTTATCGACGAACCAGGTGTGGTTGTAAGTGGTCGTCGTTACGGTTTGCGAGCAGACCTTGTTCTTGCCGCTGCCGGTGCAGGTGCAATTGCTATAGCCGCTGCATGAGGCATTCTTGCCGGTGGACACTACTTGTGTCGTGGTGTTCGTTACCGCCACGCTGTCATAGCAGCCGATACTCGTGCTCGGGCAGATGTAGCCCTTGTTGCTGCCACTCGACGGGATCGTGCTCGTGGTGGTGCTGCCGCCGGCCTGGGTGACACAGGTATAGCCGTCGTTGCGGCTGCTGTAAGGGCAGGACGAACCGGGCCCGGTGCTGGAACTGGGTACGTTTACATTTCCCGAGCTGTTGAGCGGCTGCGTCGCGCTCCAGTCGATCCAAGTGGCGCTGGAATTACTTGTGCCGACAGCCACGTCCTTGACGAAGGGAATGATCGACACATAGACGTCGCCGTCGACGCTGGCCGCATTCTTCAATTGGGTGAGCAGGTTTTTCGTCGCGGTCTGCAACGCGGTCAGCTTGCCGCTCGAGCTCATCGAACCGGTGTTATCGAGCACCAGCGCCACGCGCAGGCGGGCGCTGCCCCACTTGGCGGTCGAGGACACGCCCACCGCGATGGTATTGTAGCCGACGATACCAAGAAAGGTGGTCGGTACGTTGGCCTTGGCGGTTATCTCGACATTGGTGCCGCCGGTCGTGGAATAGGTCGCGTTGACGGTGACGTTGGTGGCTTCGGTCCGGGTGAACAGCGACTTGAAGATGGATGTTACCTTGGCGTCGAGGTCGCTAGGCTGGCCATTTTCGCTGACATCGCTGAGGCTTGACGCTTGGTTGGAAATCATCAGCCCGGTGGCGTCGACGGCGGACTGCATCGACGCCCTGACCGCGTTGGCATGGGTGTAATCGATGGCGGCGCCGACAAAGGCGAGCAGGGGGATGATGGCAATGGCGAAAGTGATGGCGACATTGCCGTCACGCGCGCGCGCGAAGCGGCGCAGCGCGCTAGAGAGTCTGGACCGGGCGGTCGACATGTTGGGGCACTGGGAAAGGGTTTAACGCGGCTACACCCATAGCGCCGGGAGTTAAAGGCCCGGTTTAGCAATGCATGCAAAAACCGGGACTGGCGGTAATCCTTGCTGGGCGAAATTGACCGGGACCGGCATCCGTTCAATGGCTTGATTGGTTAATGCCCGTTGCGATGAACCACGCAAATCCTAATCGATTTTATACAAAATTTATAAGCATGCCGTGGACTTTCGCATCGCCGATTATTTGGCGACCCGCAGCTTGGTGATGTCGGTGGCGATCTGGTTGAAGGCGACGGTGATGTCGGAGGCGTTGGTCAGCAGGTAGAACTTGTCGGTGCTGCTGGCGCAATTCTCCAGCAGCGTCGATTTCGGATCGCCGCCGGTGTCGACCTGGATGGTATAGATGGTGATGCCGGCCGCCTTGATATTGGCGCAGGTGCCGGTGCCCTTGCCGGTCTGGTACATGCGGTTGTCGACCGGGGTCTGCGCCTTGTACCAGCGGTCCTGGGTGTTCAAACCGTCGGACAGCAGAATGATGATCTGCTGATATTGGTAGTTGGCGTCCATGGCCGGCGCCGTCAGCGGCCCGCCACCGACCAGTGACTGCCAGCCCCAGACCAGGCCGATCGGCTGGTTGGTGTTGCCGTTGGGCTGCATGGAATTGACCAAGTTGGACATCGTGGTCCAATCGTAGTTCAGCCCCATCATCTCGACCGGACAGCTGCTGTATTGGTCGGTGGGGAACAGCGTTTCGATCTTGCTCGTATCGGGCGGATCGACGTTCTGGTCGTAGCCGGCGGTGCTGCCGGGCGCCGACGAGGTGCCGCGATCCATGATGCAGCCGTTCCAAGTGTTGTGGTTGGCCGCCGTCCAATACTTGCTACCGCAATTGCTGGCGGTCTTCTGCTTGGAAGACTTGGAGCAGGTGCCGTTGTTGTTGTCCCAATCGGTCCAGTCGATCCAATTGGCGTTGTAATTCACCGAACCGACATTGACGTCGCGGCTGAACGGAATGATAGAAACATAGACGTCGCCGTCATTGGTGGCGGCCGCCTGCAACTGGCTGAGCAGGCTTTTGGTCGCGGACTTCAGCGCGGTCATCTTGCCGGACTGCGCCATCGAGCCGGTGTTATCGAGCACCAGCGCCACGCGCAGCCGCGTCGAGCCCCATTTGGCGGTCGAAGAGCCGCCGACGGCGATGCTGTCGTGGCCGATGACGGTGAGAAAGGTGGTCGGCACATCGGCCGAGCCGGTTATTTCGAGATTGGTGCCGCCGTTCGTCGAATAGGTGGCGTTGATCGCGAGGTTGGTGGCTTCGGTGCGGTTGAACAGCGACTTGAAAACGGCGAGCGCCTTGGCGTCGAGATCGCTGGGTTGGCCGTTCACGCTGACGTCGCTGAGGCTGGACGCATTCTTGGACATCATCAGCGCGGTGGCGTCGAGGGCAGACTGCAGCGACGCCTTGACCGCGTTGGCATGGGTGTAATCGATGGCGGCGCCGATAAAGGCGATGAGCGGGATCGCCGCGATGGCAAAGGTGATGGCGACATTGCCCTCGCGCGCGCGCGCAAAGCGGCGCAGCGCACTGTGAAGTTTGGACCAGCCGGCGTCCATGGCGGCTCCCTGCGGCTCGTGTTCAATCCGCGTTCCACATAGCGGGTAGGGGTTAAAGGCTCGGTTTATCGATGCGGGCGCAAACCGGCCTTGGCGGTAAGCCTTGCGCCGGCAGGCTGGGCGAAACCGTCGTGCGCTCAATAGCTTGGCTGGTTAAGGCCGACTGGCTTGAATGGCGCGAATGCCGAATAGTTCTTAGGCGACGTCGTTAATCGACGGTTGGCGCGGAAGACTCCGCGCGGCGCGTTTCGGCCTTGCCGCGGATTACTTGGCGACCCGCAGCTTGGTGATGTCGGTGGCGATCTGGTTGAAGGCGACGGTGATGTCGGAGGCGCTGGTCAGCAGGTAGAACTTGTCGGTGCTGCTGGCGCAATTCTCCAGCAGCGTCGATTTCGGATCGCCGCCGGTGTCGACCTGGATGGTGTAGATGGTGATGCCGGCCGCCTTGATATTGGCGCAGGTGCCTTTGCCATTGCCGGTCTGATACATGCGATTATCGACCGGGGTCTGCGCCTTGTACCAGCGGTCCTGGGTGTTCAGGCCGTCGGACAAGAGAATGATGATCTGCTGGTATTGGTAGTTGGGGTCCTGCGCCGGCGCGGTCAGCGGTCCACCGCCGACCAGCGAATCCCAGCCCCAGACCAGGCCGATCGGCTGGTTGGTGTTGCCGTTGGGCTGCATGGAATCGACCAGGTTGGACATCGTGGTCCAATCGTAATTCAGCCCCATCATCGCGACCGGGCAACTGCCGTATTGTTCGGCCGGGTATAGCGACGCGGGTTTGCTGGTATCGGGCGCGTCGACGTTCTGGTCGTAGCCGGCGGTGCTGCCCGGCGCCGACGAGTTGCCGCGGTCGGTGATACAGCCGTTCCAGGTGTTGTGGTTGGCCGGCACCTGGACGGTCGTGGTCTTACAGCCGTTGTTGCCGTTACCATTGTTGCCGTTATTGCCGTTATTTCCGTTGTTGCCGTTGTTCCAGTCGTCTCCGTTATTTCCGTTATTCCAGTTGTTGCCGTTGTTCCCGTTATTCCCGTTATTCCAGTTATTCCCGTTGTTCCCGTTATTCCCGTTCCCGTTATTCCCGTTCCCGTTATTGCATGTCGTGGTCGTTTGGCTGACCGTGTTCTTGCTGTCCCAGTCGCTCCAATCGATCCAGTTGGCATTGTAATTCACCGAGTCGACATTCACGTCCTTGCTGAACGGGATGATGGAGACATAAACGTCGCCGTCGTTGGTTGCCGCCGACTTGAGCTGGCTGAGCAGGCTCTTGGTCGCGGTCTTCAGTGCGGTCATCTTGCCGGCCTGATCCATCGAGCCGGTATTGTCGAGCACCAGCGCCACGCGCAGTCGCGTCGAGCCCCATTTGGCGGTGGCGGAGCCGCCAACCGCAATCTCGTCGAACGCGGTGTTGCCGTAGAGATGGCCGAGGACGTCGAGGAAGTCGGTGGGAACGTCGGCCGAACCGGTTATCGTGACGCCGGTTCCGCCGGATTGCGAATAGGTGGCGTTGACTTTGATATTGGTTGCCTCGTCGCGGTCGAACAGCGCCTTGAAAATGGCGAGCGCCTTGGCATCCAGATCGCTGGGTTGACCGTTGGCGCTAACATCGCTGAGGCTGGACGCCTCCTTGGACATCATCAGTGCGGTGGCGTCGAGGGCGGACTGCATTGACGCCTTCACCGCATTGGCGCGGCTGTAGTCGATGGCGGCACCGACAAATCCGATGATCGGTATGATCGCCAGGGCGAATACGATCGCGATATTGCCGCTGCGGTCACGGCGAAAGCGGCAAAGCAGCTGGAGCAGGCGAGAGGTCAGCAAATTCATCATCTATCCCGACACGATCGAAAGTCAGCGAACGTCCGGGCGGTAGCAAATCGGCGTAAAGGCGACGTAAAATTCAGTTCAAAATGACACACCTATTCACGGCTTGCAGACGCACGACGTCTGCAATTCTTAATGGAACGCTAATTGGATCGCTCGACTTGTTGGTGCCGTCCGGCCGCCACCGCCGCCAAAAGCGGCGCGCACAGCGCGCGACCTGCGTGGAGGGAGGCGCCGCGGCGGAGCGCGGCCGATCGCGCCGGTCAGTTCGACAGCCGCAGATTGGTGAGCGCGGTGCCGATCTGGTTGAACGCGGTGACGATCGCACCGGACGAGGTGAGCAGGAAGAATTTGCTGCCATCGCTGGCGCAATCCTGCAGCAGCGTCGAGGTCGGATCGCCCCCGGTATTGACCTGCACCGTGTAGATGGTGAAGCCGGCGGCCTTGATGTTGGCGCAGGTCTTCTCCTGCCGGCTATCGATCGAGGATTGGTTGGTGTACCAGCGGTCCTGGGTATTCAGGCCGTCGGTGAGCAGGATGATGACCTGCTTGTAATTGTAGTTCGGGTCCTGCGCCGGCACGGTGAAGGGCGAGGCGGTCAGCGATTGCCAGCCCAGTTGCAGCCCCAGCGCCTGGTTGGTGTTTCCCACCGGCTGCATCGCGTCGATCTTGCTCGACAGCGTGGTCCAGTTATTGCTGAGCCCCATCAGCGCGGTGGGGCAGGACGAATATTGCTCGGTCGGATAGAGCGTGCTGCCGGCGACCGGCGCGTCATTGGTGGTGTCGTAGTTTTGGTCGCGGTCGGTGAGGCAGCCGTTCCAGGTGCTGTGCGCCGCCGGCGTCCAGGTGGAGCCGTGCGACGTGCATTTGCTTTCCGATGTATAGCTGGTGTTGCTGCACGTACCGTTGGCCGCTTCCCACAGATCCCAACGCAGCCAGGACTGCGCATAATTGCTCGAGCCGATGTTCACGTCCTTGTTGAACGGGATGACCGACACATAGACGTCTTCGGGGCTGACCGCCGCGGTCTGCAATTGGGTGAGCAGATTGTGCGAGGCGGTTTTCAGCGCCGTCATCTTGCCGCTTGAGGACATCGAGCCGGTATTGTCGAGCACCAGCGCCACGCGCAGCCGCGTATTGCCCCAGGTCGAGGTGGTCGAGGCGGTGATCGGGATGCTCTCGTAGCCGATGAAGCTGAGGAAATTGGTCGGGATGCTGGTGGTACCTTTGAGGACGATCTTAGAGCCGCCATTGGACGTATAGCTTGCCGTCACCACGGGCGTTGAGGCGTCGGTGCGGCTGAACAGGGCGCCGACCATGGCGGTGGCGTCGTCCGCCAGCGTCTGGGTGTCGGCGTTTGCCGCGGTCTTCGACAGCGACAACGCGGCCGAATCAAGGGCGTTCTGGAAGGCGCTGCGCGCGGCATTGGCGCGGCTGAAATCGACGGCAACACCCACCGCGGTAAGCAGCGGCAGGATCGTGAGCGCCAGCATGGGGGCGACGCCCCCGTGTGCGTTTTTCCAAAACCGGGCCAGCATGACGGTGCACTCGCTTAAGGGAAACAACTATTGGTATTTTTGCGAATGTCGTCCTTAGTTCTTGAAAAACCCTCATGTTCGGCGTCCGAATTTGCCTAAAATGCCCCGTATTCGGCCGGCGGCCGGCTTGTGGCGGCTCAACCAATAGTTATCTGCCAGGGTGTCGGTCGGGGGCGGGAACCCGGCGGCGTTGTCCCCTGTTTCCGATTCGGCTCAAATTGACGGCTTGGAATGCCGGTGCCGGGGTCTTTATGATGGTGCGTGGCCGGCGAGCCGGCGCGGCCATGGATAGAATCGTCAAGAACACTGCTTTGCCTCGGCCTGACCATGACGCCTATTGCCAGCACCCATGCGAAAATGCCCGCCGTCGCCGCGACCCCGCGGCGGCCCCAATCGGCGGATGACGACCGCAAACGCCGCAACGAGCCGGGCGGTCCGGGCACCGCGGTCATCAGCAAGACCAAGCCGCAGACCAAGCGGCCGAACATGTACCGCGTGCTCATCCTTAATGACGATTACACGCCGATGGAATTCGTCGTGCATGTGCTGGAGCGCTTTTTCGGCAAGGACCACGAAGCCGCCACACGAATTATGTTGCATGTTCATCACCATGGAATCGGCGAATGCGGGGTCTATACTTATGAGGTGGCAGAGACCAAAGTGACGCAGGTTATGGACTTTGCGCGCAAACATCAGCATCCTTTGCAATGCGTGATGGAAAAAAAGTGACGTGGGGAGCGTCCAATACAAATGAGAATGGGAATCTAAATGCCAACCTTCTCGCGCAGTCTTGAGCAATCGCTGCACCGGGCGCTCGCTCTCGCCAATGAGCGGCACCACGAATACGCCACGCTGGAGCACCTGCTGCTGGCGCTGATCGACGACCAGGACGGTTCGGCCGTGATGCGCGCCTGCAATGTCGATCTCGACAAGCTGCGGCGCAGCCTGACCGCTTATCTGGAGTCGGAGCTGGAGAACCTGATTACCGACGGCGCGGAAGATTCCAAGCCCACGGCCGGTTTCCAGCGCGTGATCCAGCGTGCAGTGATCCATGTGCAGTCGAGCGGCCGCGAGGAGGTGACCGGCGCCAATGTGCTGGTGGCGATCTTCGCCGAGCGCGAGAGCCATGCCGCCTATTTCCTGCAAGAGCAGGACATGACCCGCTACGACGCGGTCAATTACATCAGCCACGGCATCGCCAAGCGGCCCGGCCTGTCGGAGGCCCGTCCGGTGCGTGGCGTCGAGGAGGAGGCCGACACCAAGTCGGGCGACGAGCCGAAGAAGAAGGGCGACGCGCTCGAGGCCTATTGCGTCAACCTCAATAAGAAGGCCAAGGACGGCAAGATCGATCCGCTGATCGGCCGCGACGCCGAAATCAACCGCACCATCCAGGTGCTCTGCCGACGGCAGAAGAACAATCCGCTGTTCGTCGGCGATGCCGGCGTCGGCAAGACCGCGATCGCCGAGGGCCTCGCGCGCCGCATTGTGCATGGCGAGGTGCCGGACGTGCTCAAGGGTGCGACCGTGTTCGCGCTCGACATGGGCACGCTGCTCGCCGGCACGCGCTATCGCGGCGATTTCGAGGAGCGGCTCAAGCAGGTGATCAAGGAGATCGAGGCCTATCCGGGCGCGATCATGTTCATCGACGAGATCCACACCGTGATCGGGGCCGGCGCCACCTCCGGCGGCGCCATGGATGCCTCGAACCTGCTCAAGCCGGCGCTGGCGTCGGGCACCATCCGCTGCATCGGCTCGACCACCTACAAGGAATACCGCCAGTATTTCGAGAAGGACCGCGCGCTGGTGCGCCGCTTCCAGAAGATCGACGTCAACGAGCCCTCGGTGCCGGACACGATCGAGATCCTGAAGGGGCTCAAGCCCTATTTCGAGGAGTACCACAAGCTCAAATACACCAGCGAGGCGATCAAGGCGGCGGTGGAACTGTCCGCGCGCTACATCCATGACCGCAAGCTGCCCGACAAGGCGATCGACGTGATCGACGAGTCGGGGGCGGCGCAGATGCTATTGCCCGAGAGCCGGCGCAAGAAGACCATCGGCATCAAGGAGATCGAGACCACGATCTCGACCATGGCGCGGATTCCGCCGAAGACCGTGTCGAAGGACGACGCCGAGGTGCTGCGGCATCTCGAGCAGACACTGAAGACGGTGGTCTACGGCCAGGACAAGGCAATCGATGCGCTGTCGGCCTCGATCAAGCTGGCGCGAGCCGGCCTGCGCGAACCGGAAAAGCCGATCGGCTGTTACCTGTTCTCGGGTCCCGACCGGCGTCGGCAAGACCGAGGTGGCCAAGCAGCTCGCCGCCTCGCTCGGGGTGGAGCTCATCCGCTTCGACATGTCGGAATACATGGAGCGGCACACGGTGTCGCGCCTGATCGGTGCGCCTCCCGGCTATGTCGGCTTCGACCAGGGCGGCTTGCTCACCGACGGCGTCGACCAGCATCCGCATTGCGTGCTGCTGCTCGACGAGATCGAGAAGGCGCATCCCGACCTGTTCAACGTGCTGTTGCAGGTGATGGACCACGGCAAGCTCACCGACCACAACGGCAAGTCGGTCGATTTCCGCAACGTCATCCTGATCATGACCACCAATGCCGGGGCCTCCGACATGGCCAAGGCCGCGTTCGGCTTCACCCGCACCAAGCGCGAGGGCGACGACACCGAGGCGATCAACCGGATGTTCACGCCCGAATTCCGCAACCGGCTCGACGCCACCATAACCTTCGCGCACCTGTCGCAGGAGGTCATCGCGCAGGTGGTCGAGAAGTTCGTGCTGCAGCTCGAGGCGCAGCTCGGCGACCGCAACGTCACCATCGAATTGTCGGACGAGGCGAGCCGCTGGCTGATTGCCAACGGCTATGACGAACTGATGGGCGCGCGGCCGATGGCCCGCGTGATCCAGGAGCACATCAAGAAGCCGCTCGCCGACGAGGTGCTGTTCGGCCACTTGAAGGGCGGCGGCCATGTGCGCGTGGTCGTGACCAAGGACGCGGAGGCCGGCGACAAGCTCGGCTTCGAGTTCCTCGAAGGGCCGGTCACGCCCAAGCCGGAGAAGCTGCCCGACGTGCGGCCGAAGGCCAAGCGCCGCTCGCCGCGGCCAAAGCCGCCCAAGCGCGGTTCCGTGCCCAAGGTGCCGCTGATCAAGGCGTAGTTCGATCTCAGCTCTCTTTCACCTCTCCCCGCGCGCGGGGAGAGGTCGCCCGCCGAAGCGTTGGCGGCGGCGGGCGGGTGAGGGGGCTTTCCCGCGATTCTGAGCAGAGCAAAACGCGGCTCACCCGGCTCGCAGCTTACGCTGCCCGCCACCCTCTCTCCGCAAGGTGGGGTGCGGGAAGCGGTGCCCGGCCTTTGCATTTTGCAGGGCGCGCATGCCGACTGCCTCGGTTGCGCGGCCGTCGGCGCTGTGAGACAGGTCAAGGGGCATGTCCGGGCCCATCACCTACGGTTCATCGGCCGCCGCCTTCCGCGCCGGCGTCAAATCGGCGATCACCTCGGTCTTCTTCCTGGTGATCTCCGGCACCTATGTCGGTGTCGGCGCATTGGCGCATGGTTTCGGCTTCTCCGTCTGGTGGCTGGCGCTGTCGACCGTGCTGGTGTGGGCGGCGCCGGCGCAGGTCATCATGCTCTCGGCGCTCGGCGGCGGCGCGCCGCTGATCGAGACGGCAATCGCCGTCACCATGAGCGCGGTGCGGCTGTTCCCCATGGTGGTGGCGCTGCTGCCGCTGCTGCGCGGCAAGGGCACGCGGCTGCGCGACCTGCTGCTGCCGACTCACTTCACCGCGGTGAGCATGTGGGTGGAATCGCTGCGTCTGTTGCCGGCGATCGCTCTGGAGCGGCGTATCCCGTTCTGCAACGGCCTGGCGGTCGGCTACATGATGGCGGCGGTCGGCGCCGGCTTCATCGGCTATTATCTGGCCGCCGAACTGCCGCCGTTGTTGGCGGGCGCGCTGCTGTTCATCACGCCGATGGCGTTCCTGATTTCGACCGCGCGCAACGCCCGCGAGATGGTGGACAAGCTGGCCTTTGTCCTCGGGCTCGGGCTCGGCCCGGTGCTCGCCTATACGCATGTCGAGCTCGACTTGATGTGGACCGGCCTGGTCGGCGGCACGCTCGCTTATGCCATCAACCGTCTGCGCGAGGCGGCGACATGAGCGGGCTGTGGCCCTATATGGTGCTGCTGCTGGTCGGCGTCCTGCCGAACGAAGTGTGGCGCGTGCTCGGTCTCATGATGGCGCGCGGTCTGAACGAGGATTCACAGTGGGTGGTGTGGTCGCGGGCGGTGGCGACCGCGATCCTCGCCGGCGTCATCGCCAAGCTGATCCTGTTTTCCAGCGGCGCGCTGGCCAACATTCCGTTGCCGCTGAGGATCACCGCGGCGGTCTGCGGCTTCCTCGCCTTCCTCGGCGTCAAGCGCTCGGTGTTTGTCGGCGTCGCGGTCGGCGAGGCGGTGCTGATCGGCGGCGGGTTCTGGCTGGCTCACTGAGTCTCGGCGATGGCCGCCGCCAGCGCCTTGGCCTGTGCCGCCAGATCGTCGGGTTTGGCCTTCTCGGCCGCCGGCGGCTTCATGGCGACGCCGGTATGGCGCGGGACGATGTGCACATGCAGGTGGAACACCACCTGACCGCCGGCACCCTCGTTGAACTGCTGGATGGTGATGCCGTCGGCGCCGAACGCCTTGAGCGCGGCCTTGGCGACCTTCTGCGTGACTTTGGCGACATGGGCGAGGTCGTCGGTGGAAATGTCGAGGATGTTGCGGGCCGGGGCCTTCGGCAACACCAGCGTGTGGCCGGGCGCGCGCGGCATGATGTCGAGGAAGGCGAGCGTCTTGTCGTCCTCGTAGACTTTGTAGCAGGGCAGTTCGCCGCGCAGGATCTTGGCGAAGATGTTGTTCGGATCGTAGCTCGGCATTCTTACCCCCCGGTCCTCAGTCCTGTTCCTGCTCCAGCAAATCCTTGCGGAACGGCGCGCCGGCCGCAAGCGCCTCGCCGGCGGCTTCCACATAGGCGCGCTCGCGCGCCAGATACTCGGCGATTGCCCGTCGCAGCCCGGCATGGGCGATGAAATGCGCGGAATAGGTTGTCACCGGCAGGTAGCCGCGCGTCAGCTTGTGCTCGCCTTGCGCGCCGGCCTCGACCCGCTTGAGCTTGTGCGCGATGGCGAAGTCCATAGCCTGGTAGTAGCACAACTCGAAATGCAGGAACGGATGATGCTCGACGGCGCCCCAGTTGCGGCCGTAGAGCGTGTCGGCACCGATGAAATTCAGCGCCCCGCCGATCCAGCGGCCGGCGCGCCGCGCCATGACCAGCAAGATGCGGTCGGCCATCTTCTCGCCGACGATGGAGAAGAAGTCGCGCGTGAGATAGGGCCGGCCCCATTTGCGCGAGCCGGTCTCCATGTAGAAATCGAAGAAGGCGTCCCACACGTCCTCGGTCAAATCGGCGCCGGTGAGCCAGCGCACCTCGATGCCCGGTGCCAAGGCCTCCTTGCGCTCGCGCCTGATCGCCTTGCGCTTGCGCGAGGCGAGTTGGCCGAGGAAGTCCTCGTAGGTCGCGTAGCCCTCGTTCTGCCAATGGAACTGATGGTCGGTGCGCTGCAGGAAGCCGCGGCTGCCGAGCACGTCCCATTCCGGCTCGGTGAGGAAGGTGACGTGAGCGGATGACAGGTCGCTGGACCGGGTGATCTCGACCAGCGCATCGGCAAGCCCGCCGCGCACCGCCTCGGCGAGCGGGCCGGGGCGCGCGAGCAGGCGCGGCCCGGTAACCGGGGTGAACGGCACTGCCACCTGGAGCTTGGGATAGTAGTCGCCGCCGGCGCGCTCGAAAGCGTCGGCCCAGCCGTGGTCGAAGACATACTCGCCACGCGAATGGCTCTTGACATAGCAGGGCGTGGCGCCGAGCAAATTGCCTTCGGCGTCTTCGGCGAGCAGGTGGCGCGATTGCCAGCCGGTGCGCGGTCCGACCGACAAGGACTCTTCAAGCGAGACCAGAAAATCATGTGATACAAAAGGGTTGGGAGGCTTTCCTTGTGTTGATAATTGCGTGGAAGAATTATCCTCATCTGATGCTTTAAGTGGAAAACTGGGGGCGCCGGCGCCCGCGCAGGCGTCCCAGGCCGCGGCGGGCACCTCGGCCAGCGATGGGGCGATGCGGATGCGCAGCTCTGAATGGGTCATCGGGGCCTACTCACCCCGAGTTTATGCCTGAAATACTGCAGCATTCACTCAATTTAGAGTGGGTTACCGTACACCGGTTCCTTTCCCGGGCAGACCACGATTTCGAAGCCGGTGGGCGTGCCATCGGAGGTGTAGCCCATTTCCGGATGGCATCCGCGCGGTATGCGGATGCAGCCGACGATGGTACAGGCGATCGGCCCGGTTTCCCGCGCCGGGCGCGGTTTCTTTTGCTTGGCCGACAGGGACAGCTTCTGTGGCGCTGACCAGGCCGATCCCGCGCCGATCAATCCGGCCAGACCGAGCGCGAGCAGGGCGATCAGGAGGGATTTGGGAGCGGTATGTCGCATGGCGTTGTTCTGCGTTGTTGTTTGCATCGCTGACTGAATGAACCCCAGGCCAAAGCGCCTGTTCCCAGACAGGCGGCGATTTACGGCCGCCAGCCTTCGAAGATGATCTGGTCGGCCCAGCGCGCTGCGCGCCGGCGATCGGCCTCGTTGCGCACGGTCCAGGCCAGCAGCGGCAGACCGAAGATATAGCGGGCGATCAGCGGCGGCGCCGCCGGCAGGTTGCCGACGGCGTAGGCGATGAAGTGCGGTTGCGTACGCGGCGCATGCGCCAGCCAGCTCATCTGGCGCTTCAGCGCGGCGGGCAGGGCGGCCCAGTCGGGGTGATCGTAATGGCGCACGGCGATGATGCCGCGCGGCAGGCCGGGCGCCTGGCGGCGCACCGCCGCGACCAGGGCCGGATCGAAGGACATCGCCGCCACCGGCCCGGCATAGCTCTGCAGCACCTGCGCCGCCCGCCGCGCCAGCCGCAGGTCGCCGTCGAAACCGCTCTTGAGCTCCAAGTAGAGCGGCACGCGGCCGCCGACCAGATCGCACAACTCGCCCAGCGTCAGAATATGATCGGCGGTGGCCTTGAAAGGCACCGCCTTGATCGCCGCCGCGCTCATGGCGGCGAGCATGCCCGAACCTTCGGTCAGCCGGCCAAGCGCCGCGTCGTGATGCACCATGGCCTCGTCATCGGCACAGATCTGCAGGTCGCATTCGATGCCGTAGCCGCCGGCAATGGCGGCGCTGAAGGCGGTGGCCGTATTCTCGATGACGCCGGCCGCGGCGTCGTGCAGCCCGCGATGGGCGATCGGGCGCGCGGTGAGCCAATCGAGACCGGGCATAAGTTTCAGGCGACCTCGAACATCCCGTCCACTTCGATGGCGGCGTCCGCCGGCAGCGCCGAGACGCCGACCGTGGTGCGGGCGTGGCGGCCCTTGTCGCCGAACACCTCGACCATGAGGTCGGAGGCGCCGTTCATCACCTTCGGCCCGTCGGGGAAGCGGGGCGCGGAATTGATGAAGCCGCCCAACCGCACCACGCGGACGACCTGGTCGAGATCGCCGACGGCGGCTTTGACCTGCGCCAGCAGGTTGATGGCGCAGGCGCGCGCCGCCTGCTGCCCGGCCTCGATGGAGACGCCGCCGCCAAGCTGGCCTTTCGCCACCAGGGTGCCGCCGGTGCCAAAGCAGAGCTGGCCGGACACCGTGAGCAGGTTACCGCTGCGCACGAAAGGCACGTAATTGGCGATCGGACTGGCCGGGGTCGGCAACGCAATACCGAGGCTCAAAAGCGTGGCGTCGACGGTTCCGGCCATGGTTCAACTCCGTTTCGGCAGTCTTCGCCGATCGTCCGCGTCCGCGCAAGGTTTGTTGCCGGCGGTGGCCACGGCCTCTATCTTGCCCAGTTCTTGCTTCTCTCTGAGCGGGAACACGTCGCAAAGGCCGACCATCAATGAGACTTTCCGCGAT
This sequence comes from uncultured Pseudomonadota bacterium, assembly GCA_963782145.1. Classification (GTDB taxonomy): domain Bacteria; phylum Pseudomonadota; class Alphaproteobacteria; order Rhizobiales; family Xanthobacteraceae; genus Pseudolabrys. The sequence goes on along the minus strand of CAWAIV010000006.1, from coordinate 18,698 downwards.
TGCCCGAGGGCTGACGCTGCTGGCGCTGGCGTTTGCCGCTATTCCCGCTATCGCCGCGCCGCCCGCCGCGACGGTGTTCCTGGCGCCGCACCGCGCCGTCTACGACCTCAAACTGTTGAAGACCACCAGCTCGCGCGGCATCAGCGCGGTGCGCGGGCGCATCCTCTATGATTTCTCCGGCAGTCCGTGCGAGGGCTATACGCTGAAGTTCCGTCAGGTGTCGGAAATCGATTCGGGCGAGGGCAATGACATGCTCAGCGACCTGCGCTCGACCACCTGGGAAAACGACGCCGCCAAGAAATTCAGCTTCAGCTCGCAGAACCTGCTCAACGACCGCGAAACCGAGCAGGTCGACGGTAATGCCGAGCGCAACAGCAAGGCGGTGACGGTGCGGCTGAGCAAGCCGGGGGTCAAGAAACTGAGCCTGCCGCTTGACGCGGTATTCCCCACCGACCACATGCGCCGCATCATCGTGGCGGCGCGCGCGGGCAAGAGCATCCTGGAGTTCCCGGTCTTCGACGGCTCCGACAACGGGCAGAAGCTCTACCACACGCTGACCGTCATCGGCCGGCCGATCGCGCCCGGCACCAAGCCGCCAGACGACGCCGGCGCCAAGATCCCGGAACTGGCCAAGCTCACGCGCTGGCCGGTGACCATCAGCTATTTCGAGACCGAGAGCGCCACGAAACAGCAGACTGGCGAGCAAACTCCGGTCTATTCGCTCACCTTCGAGCTTTACGAGAACGGCATTTCGCGCGCGCTCGTGCTCGACTACGCGGATTTCTCGCTCACCGGCAAGATGACCTCGCTGGAATTGAAGAAGGTGGCGCCGTGTAAGTGAGGCGCGCCGTCCGCCGCCGCGCCTACTCGTCGTCCTCCATCGCCAGGCCTCTGATCACCGCGTCGCGGCCAAATTTGGCGCGCAGGCGGTCGACCGCGTGCTCGGCCTCGGCGGTGCGGCGGTCGAGTAGGTCGGCGAGGTCGTCGTCGCCGGCTTCGCTTAAGGCACTGACGCCGACGCCGATGAGGCGGAAGCGCACGTCGCCGATTTCACGCGCCAGCAGGTCGTGGCCGGCGGCGTAGATGCGCGCGGCAAGTTGGGTCGGCGCGCCCAGCGACCGCGCGCGCGTGCGCAGCTTGAAGTCGGCGCTCTTGAGCTTGAGCGTGACCGTGGCGCCGGCAAGTGCTTGCGCTTTCAGCCGCGCGGAGACTTTTTCGCAGAGCTCCCACAGTGTCTGCTCGAGCGGACGCAAGTCGCCGATGTCGCGCTCGAAGGTGGTCTCGGCCGAGATACTCTTGGTCTCGCGCTCGGGATCGACACGCCGCGTATCGATGCCGCGGGCGAGCCGCGCCAGCCGCGCGCCTTCCTCGCCGTAGCGGCGCATCAGCTCGATGTCGCCCGCGCGCTGCAGGTCGGCGATGAGGCGATAGCCGTCGCGGGCGAGCCGCGCCGCGCTCACCGCGCCGACGCCGAAGATGAAGCCGACCGGCTTCGGCGCCAGGAAAGCGGCGGCTTCCGCCTGGCCGAGCACCGCGTAGCCGCGCGGCTTGTCGAGATCGGAGGCGATCTTGGCGAGGAATTTGTTGGCGGCAAGCCCGATGGAGACGGTGATGCCGAAGTCGCGCTCGATCTGGAGCGCGAAACGCGCCAGCACTTTCGCCGCGCTCATGCCGTGCAGGCGTTCGGTGCCGGTCAGATCGAGGAAGGCCTCGTCGATCGACAGCGGCTCCACCAGCGGCGTCAGGTCGCGCATGGCCTGGCGCACTTGCCGGCCGACCGCGACGTATTTAGCCATGTTCGGCTTGACCACCACCGCGTCGGGACAGCGCCGCTTGGCCTCGAACATCGGCATCGCCGAGCGGATGCCGTAGGTGCGCGCCACATAGCAGGCGGCCGCCACCACGCCGCGCTTGCCGCCGCCGACCACCACCGGCTTGTCGCGGATGCTGGGGTCGTCGCGCTTTTCGATGGTGGCGTAGAAGGCGTCGCAATCGATATGCGCGATGGTGAGCGCGTCGAGCTCGGCATGCCGTGCCAGCCGCGGCGAGCGGCAGGCCGGACAGCGCGTCACGGACTGTGGCACGTCGGCGAGACAGTCGCGGCAGAAACTCATGGCCAAGCTTTCTTGCGTTTGCGCATGATCTTGTCCGAAAACCGGTATCCACTTTTCGGGATCATGCGCCGTCGCGCTCCCAATGACCGCCGCCCAGGGCATGGCGCGCCGCGTCGACGGTGGTGGGATCGACGCCGGCTGCGGCGGCAAAGCTCTCAATCAGGCGCTGATCGCCGGCGACGAAATCGAGCACGCCGACGAGAAAACCCGGATCGCGGGCGGCCGTGCGAATCTCGGCCGGACCCAAGCCGGTTTCGGCAAGGAAGCTGCCCGAGTCGTTCACCATCTTGGGCAATAAAGGTAAGCGCCTGAATTGCCAGCCCTTCTGCCGCGTCTTTTGTCATTGAAAGGCCCTGTTTCATCGGTAAGATTTGCCTTTCCGTAAGAAATCGGCGCTACGGTTCACCATCATGCCCGACCGCGACTGGCCTGGCGACGGCAGGCGCGCACGGGCAAAGGGCATTGGGGACAAATGGGGGGCGGCCACAAATGTCGAAGACCGTCCTGATCGTGGAAGACAACGAGCTCAACATGAAGCTCTTCCACGATCTCCTCGAGGCGCACGGCTATGCCACCGTGGGCACCCGCAATGGCATCGAGGCGATCGATCTCGCGCGCAAGTATCGTCCCGATTTGATTTTGATGGATATCCAGCTTCCGGAAGTCTCCGGCCTCGAAGTGACGAAATGGCTCAAGGACGACCCCGAATTGAAGGCGATCCCGGTTGTGGCGGTGACCGCCTTCGCCATGAAGGGCGACGAGGAGCGCATCCGCGAGGGCGGCTGCGAGGCTTATCTGTCCAAGCCAATCTCGGTGGGGAAGTTCATCGAGACCGTCCGGCATTTTCTCGGGACCGCGTGAGGATTACGCAATGACCGCTCGGATTCTCGTCGTCGACGATGTGCCGGCCAATGTGAAGCTGTTGGAAGCGCGGCTGTCGGCGGAATATTTCGACGTCACCACCGCCTATAGCGGCGCCGAGGCGCTGGCGGTGGCCGAGCGCGCCGAATGCGACATCGTGCTGCTCGACGTCATGATGCCGGACATGGACGGCTTCGAGGTGTGCCGGCGGCTCAAGTCCAATACGCTGACCCATCACATCCCGGTGGTGATGGTGACCGCGCTCGACCAGCCCTCCGACCGGGTGCGCGGGCTCGAGGCCGGCGCCGACGATTTCCTCACCAAGCCGGTGACCGACGTGGCGCTGATCTCGCGCGTGCGGTCTCTCGCGCGATTGAAGATGGCGGCCGACGAACTGCGCATGCGCGCGGTCACCTCGCGCGAGATCGGCATCGAGAGCCCGGAGCGCGAGGCGATCGCCGAGACCGGGCGCAACGGCCGCGTGCTCATCGTCGACGACCGCCGCTCGTCCTATGAGCGCATCGTGGCGACGCTCACCGCCGAGCAGACGGTGGACGTGGAGACCGACCCGGCCGAGGCGCTGTTCCACGCCGCCGAGGGCCATTACGACCTGATGATGGTCTCGCTCGGGCTGACCAATTTCGACGGGTTGCGCCTGTGCAGCCAGGTGCGCTCGCTCGAGCGCACGCGCGCGCTGCCGATCCTGGCCATCGCCGAGCCCGACAACAATGCGCGCCTGCTGCGCGGGCTGGAGATCGGCATCAACGACTATCTGGTCCGCCCGATCGACAAGAACGAGATGCTGGCGCGGGTGCGCACGCAGATCAAGAAGAAGCGCTATACCGAACGGCTGCGCGACAATGTGCAGATGTCGATCGAGATGGCGATCACCGACGCGCTCACCGGCCTGTTCAACCGCCGCTACATGGAGACGCATCTGGCGACGCTGGTGGAGCAGGCGGCCAACCGCGGCAAGCCGATCGCGGTGCTGATCCTCGACATCGACTTCTTCAAGGCGATCAACGACAGCCACGGCCACGACGCCGGCGACGACGTGCTGCGCGAATTTGCCCTGCGCATCCGCAAGTCGATCCGCAATATCGACCTGGCCTGCCGCTACGGCGGCGAGGAATTCGTCATCGTCATGCCGGAAACGGACATCGCGGTGGCCACCGTGGTGGCCGAGCGGCTGCGCCGTCGCATCGCCAACGAGTCGTTCGCCATCGACGACGGCAATGGCAGCCTCGACGTCACCATCTCGATCGGCATCGCCGAGATGAACGCGCCGAGCGACAGCGCCGCGGCCATCCTCAAGCGCGCCGACCAGGCGCTCTACCGCGCCAAGCGCGACGGCCGCAACCGGGTGGTGCCGGCGGCGGCGTGAGCGGCCCGCCGGATCGGCCTCCAGCGTCAGCAGCTTGAATTGCCATTTGGTGGCGCAGCGGGCTTTGGTCTAACCTCGGCCCGACAGCCGATTCCGGCGCGGACCGGCGCGAATGCCGCGCGACCAGAGTGGCATTGCCCTGCGGAGATTGCCCAGGTCCGCCGCATCTCCTGGGTCCTGCGGGGTTCGGCCGGCCTGGGAGCGGTGCGAGGTGCCTCCTCACAATCGCTTCCGGCCGGCCACCTTCCCGTCGATCACGGGCCGCCCGCCCGCCGTGCCAAAATGCGAAGGGCGCCGCTGGGGCGCCCCGGCATCGACGCAACGGCAAACCCGCGCCTATTTGATCTTGGATTCGCGGTATTCGACGTGCTTCTTGGCGATGGGATCGTATTTCTTCTTGACCATCTTCTCGGTCTGCGTGCGCGAATTCTTCTTGGTCACGTAATAGTGGCCGGTGTCGGCGCTGGAAACCAGCTTGATCTTCAGGGTGATGGCTTTGGCCATGGAATCCTCGGAACTCTCGTCAGGCGGCGTTGGTTGGCCGGGAACGTAGCGATGGAGCGGGAAAAGTCAAGAAAACAAGGTTTTCAGTGCCTTACAACAGTTCCCGGAAAAACCGCTGGTTCTCCATGAAATAGAACGGCACCGGCAGGTCGTGGCTCATGCCGTTCGCCACCCGTGCCAGAAGCTCCTCCAGCACCACGCCGGTGATGGTCGGCATGTCGAGCTGGGCGGCTTCCTCGATCGGTGCCCAGACGAGCTCGACCAGTTCGGACTGCGGTCCGACCACGTCGGCGATCTCGTGCGCCACCGAGGAGGCGTCGGCGGTGAAGAAGCGGGTGTCGTAGCGCTTGGGCCGCCGCGGCGGCGTGATGGCGCGGGCGATGAAATAGATATGGCCGAGTTCGGGGATCACGCTCGCCTTGGCGAAGTCCGCCCAGATCTCGCCCGGCACCGCCGGCGGCGTCTCGCCTTTGACCCCCAACAACAGTCCGGTCTCCTCGGCGGTTTCGCGTACCGCGGCGAGCGTGAGCGCGCGGGCGAAAGCGGAGTTGGGATCGGCGACGCGCTCGAGCAGTTTTTGTTGCATGTCGGGATGCAGTTCGCTTGCCGCCGGCATCGCGCTGTCGAGTGCCTCGATGCGGCCGCCGGGAAAGACGAACTTGCCGGGCATGAATTTGTGGTCGGCGTGGCGGCGGCCGAGCAGCACCTTGGGCGTTGAGCCCGAACGGTCGATCAGCATCAAAGTCGCGGCGTCGCGCGGCTGGCTGTCGGGGAACGACTGGTCGCGCTCCACGCGGGTCATGCGATCGGCCCAGACTTTGCCGAGGTGTGACGTGTCGCGCATCATCGTGCCTTCCGTTTTTTGTCACGCGGACGGGTGTGTTTGCGGTGCTCGCTCCGCTGCGGGCGCCGGCCTTGCCGGCCCTCGGTGAGAATCTCGAAACGCAGCGCGCCGGCAACCGGGGCGGCTTCCACCAGCTTGACGCTGACGCTGTCGCCGAGCCGGTAGGTGTCGCCTGAGTGGCGGCCGACCATGGCGTGGTGCTTCTCGTCATGGTGATAGTATTCGTCGCCGATGGTGCGCGCCGGCACGAAGCCGTCGGCGCCGGTCTCGGCGAGCTTGACGAACAGGCCGGCGCGGGTGACGCCGGAGATGCGGCCGTCGAAGGTGGCGCCGATGCGGTCGGCGAGGAAATGCGCGATCAGCCGGTCGTTGGTCTCGCGCTCGGCCAGCATGGCGCGGCGCTCGGCGGCGGAAATCTGCGCGGAGATCTCGGCCAAAGCCTTGCGGTCGGTGGCCTCGGGCAGGGCGCCCTGGCTCATGCCGAGCGCGCGGATCAGGCCGCGATGCACGATCAGGTCGGCATAGCGGCGGATCGGCGAGGTGAAATGCGCGTAGCGGCGCAGGTTCAAGCCGAAATGGCCGTAATTGTCGGCGGAATATTCGGCCTGCGCCTGGCTGCGCAGCACCACTTCGTTGACCAGTTGCTCGGCGTCGCGCCCCTTCACCAGCTTGAGCACGCGGTTGAAGGCTTCCGGCCGCAGCGCCCCGGTCTTGGGGAAGGAGATGTCGAGACTGGCGAGGAATTCGCGCAGCGCCACCACGCGCTCCATCGCCGGCTCGTCATGCACGCGGTAGATCAACGGAATGCGCGCCTTCTCCAGCGTCTCGGCGGCGGCCACATTGGCGAGGATCATGAATTCCTCGATCAGCCGGTGCGCTTCCAGGCGCTCCGGCATGATGACGCGGTCGACGGTGCCGTGGGCGGTGAGCAGGATCTTGCGCTCGGGCAGGTCGAGATCGAGCGGCTGGCGCTCGTTGCGGGCGCGGGCGAGGGCTTCGTAGGCGGCATAAAGCGGCGTGAGCACCGGGCCGACCAGCGTTTCGGTATCCTCGTCGGTACGGCCGCTGATCGCCCATTGCGTCTGCTGGTAGGAGAGGCGGGCCGCCGAACGCATGATGATGCGGTGGAACGTGTGCGATTTCTTGTGGCCGTCGGCGCCGACCACCATGCGCACGGCAAGCGCGGCGCGGTCTTCCTTGGGGCGCAGCGAGCACAGGTCGTTGGAAATGCGCTCGGGCAGCATCGGCACCACGCGGTCGGGGAAATAGACCGAATTGCCGCGCACCAGCGCTTCACGATCCAGCGCCGAGCCGGGCGTCACGTAATGGGCGACGTCGGCGATGGCGACGCTGATGACGAAGCCGCCTTTACCGTCATCTTCGGCATGCACGGCATCGTCGTGATCCTTGGCATCGGGCGGATCGATGGTGACGAAGGGAATTTTGCGCCAGTCCTCGCGATGCGACAGCGTCGCCGGCCTGGCGGCGTCCGCTTCGGTGAGCGTCTCGCGCTTGAACACCGAGGGGATGCCGTGGGCGTGGATGGCGATCAGGCTGACCGCGCGCTCGCTCGCCAGCGAGCCGAGCTTCTCCACCACGCGGCCCGTGGTGAGCCCGAGCCGCGGCGCGCGTTGCGTTTCCACCGCCACCAGGTCGCCGTCGGCCGCGTCGCCGGCGGCGCCCGGCGGGATGGTCAGCTCCTTGCCGAGCATCTTCTTGTCGACCGGCTCGATGCGGCCGCCGCCATGCAAGCCCTTGCGGAAGATGCCGAGAACACGATGCTTGGGACGGTCGATGACCTTGATGACGCGGCCGCGGTAGGGGACGGCCTCTTCCTCGCTTTCCTCAATGCGCAGCAGCACGCGGTCGCCGAGGCCGGCGGCTTCGCCCGGCTTGGGCCGGCGCGGGATGAGGATGCGGATTTTCGGTGCCGGGCCTTGCGCCTCGTCCCATTCGTCGGGGGTCGCCAGCAGGTCGCCGTCGCTGTCGCGGCTAACGACATCGGCGAGCACGGTGGGGGGCAGGGAGCCCGGATGCAAAAGCTTCTTGTGCCGTTTCTCGATGGCGCCTTCGTCGGCCAAGTCGCGCAGTACGCGCTTGAGTTCGGCCCGCGCGGCATTTTTCAAGCCGAAGGCGCGGGCGATCTCGCGGGTGCCGACCTTGCCGGGGTGCTCACGGATGAAGGCGAGGAGGTCGGCCTTGGCGGGGAGTGATGAGGCCGTATGTTTAGTGGTTTTGCTCAAATGGATAATCCTGCGCCGAACCGGCGCTCTTCAAATGTAATGACGGAATAGTCCTAACGCTACCGCGGCCGGGCTGAAGCCACGCGGTTCCTTTTCCCTTTTAACGGGAGCGAAGTCAGTGTCACTCCGCCGCGCTCACCTTGCGCGCGGGGGCAGCCGGCTTCTTGCGCTTGACCGCGGCCTTGGCGCGCGGTTTCGGCTTGGCCCGTTCCTTGGGCTGCACTTTCGCCGGCTCGATGGCCTCGTTCTTTTCCTTGGCGGTCTTGCCGGCCTTGGCAGGCTTTTTGGCCGCGGCCTTCTTCGCCGTCTTCTTAGCCCCGCCTTTGGCGATGCGCGCCTCCAACAGGCCGACGGCCTGCTCGACGGTCACGTTTTCCGGCATGATGTCGGCGGGTAGCGTGGCGTTGACGCCGTCATGCGACACATAGGGGCCATAGCGGCCTTTCTTCACCACGATCGCCCCGCCCTTGTCGGGATGATCGCCGAGCGCGCGGCCGGGATCGGCGCCGAAGCGGCGGCCCTTGCCGGGATTGGCCTTCTTCTCGGCGATCAGCGTCACCGCGCGATTCGAGTCCGACGCTGAGCACGTCCTCATTGGCGTCGAGATTGGCGTAGGTCTTGCCGTGTTTGACGTAGGGGCCGAAGCGGCCGACGCCGGCGATGATCATCTCGCCGTCCTCGGGGTGGATGCCGACGTCGCGCGGCAGCGCCAACAGCGCCAGCGCGCGTTCGAGATCGACGTCGTCGGGCGCAAGTCCTTTCGGCAAGCCGGCGCGCTTGGGCTTTTCGGCGCCTTTCTCTTTTGACTGCTCGCCGAGCTGCAAATAGGGCCCGAAGCGGCCCGAGCGCAGCGAGACTTCGAGCCCGGTCTGCGGGTCCTCGCCCAGCACCTTGGTGCCGTTGAGCTGACCTTCGGCGCCCGGCGTCATCTGCCGGGTGAAGGTGCAGTCGGGATAGTTCGAGCAGCCGATGAAGGCGCCGAAGCGGCCGAGCTTGAGCGACAGCCGGCCGCTGTCGCATTGCGGGCATTTGCGCCGGTCGCTGCCGTCGGCCGGCTGCGGAAAGATGTGCGGCTCGAGCAGATCGTTGAGCGCGTCGAGCACCTGCGTGACGCGCAGGTCCTTGATCTCGTTCACCGCGCCGATGAAGTCGACCCAGAAGTCCTGCAGGACCTGCTTCCAATCGATCTCATTGTTGGAGACGCGGTCGAGCTGCTCTTCCAGATTGGCGGTGAAGTCGTATTCGACATAGCGCTGGAAGAAGCTCTCGAGGAAGCCGACGACGACGCGGCCTTTGTCCTCCGGCATCAACCGCTTCTTCTCGATGCGCACATAGCCGCGATCCTGCAGCACCTGGAGGATGGCGGCGTAGGTCGAGGGCCGGCCGATGCCGAGCTCCTCCATGCGCTTGACCAGGGAGGCTTCCGAATAGCGCGGCGGCGGCTCGGTGAAGTGCTGCGAGGAATTGATCGCCTGCTTCTCCAGCGGCTCGCCGGCGCTCATCGCCGGCAGGCGCTTGCTCTCTTCGTCCTCGCTCGGCTCGTCCATGCCCTCCTGGTAGAGGGTGAGGAAGCCGTCGAATTTGATGACCTGGCCGGTGGCGCGCAGCTCCAGGAGGCGGGCGCCGACCTTGGCCTCGATGTCGACGGTGGTGCGCTCGAGCTCGGCCGACTGCATCTGGCTGGCGATGGCGCGGTTCCAGATCAATTCGTAGAGCCGGGACTGGTCGCGATCGAGGCGCTTGGCGACCTGCGCCGGCGTGCGGTTGGGATCGGTCGGGCGCACCGCTTCGTGCGCTTCCTGCGCGTTCTTCGACTTGTTCTGATAGACGCGCGGCGCCTCCGGCACGTAATCGGTGCCGTAGTTCTTGCCGATCATGCTGCGGATGCCGGCAATCGCCTCCGGCGCCATGTCGATGCCGTCGGTCCGCATATAAGTGATGAGGCCGACGGTCTCGCCGCCGATGTCGATGCCCTCATAGAGCCGCTGCGCCAGGCGCATGGTGTGCGCCGGCGAGAAGCCGAGCTTGCGGCTCGCCTCCTGCTGCATGGTCGAGGTGGTGAAGGGCGGCGGCGGATTGCGCTTGGCCGGCTTGGCCTCGACATTCGCCACCCTGAACAGCGCGTTTTCCAGGTCGCGGGTGAAGGCTTCCGCCTCCGCGCCGGAGCCGATGTCGAGACGGGTGATCTTCTGCCCGTCGGCGCCGACCAGGCGGGCTTCGAAGGTTTCCTGTCGCGGCGTCGCCAGGATGGCCGCGATCGACCAGTATTCGCGGGCGACGAACTTCTCGATCTCCAACTCGCGGTCGCAGACCAGACGCAAGGCCACCGACTGCACCCGGCCGGCCGAGCGCGCGCCGGGCAGCTTGCGCCAGAGCACCGGGGAGAGGGTGAAGCCGACCAGGTAATCGAGCGCGCGGCGAGCGAGATAGGCGTCGACCAGCGCGGCATCGATGGCGCGCGGATGCTTCATCGCATCGGTCACCGCCTGCTTGGTGATGGCGTTGAACACCACCCGCTCGACCGGCTGCTTGGTCAGCGCCTTCTTCTGCTTGAGCACTTCCAGCACGTGCCAGGAGATCGCCTCGCCCTCGCGGTCGGGGTCGGTGGCGAGGATCAGCTTGTCGGCACCTTTCAGCGCCTGGGCGATGGCATTGAGACGCTGGTTGGATTTGGCATCGACTTCCCAGATCATGTGGAAGCCATCTTCCGGATCGACCGAACCGTCCTTGGCCGGCAAGTCGCGGACATGCCCGAAACTGGCCAGCACCTCGTAGCCGGGGCCGAGATATTTATTGATCGTCTTGGCCTTGGCCGGCAATTCGACGACGACGATATTCATGTAAATCCAATATGTTACAAGCCAACCCGCCGGTGGAAGAGCGGAATCGACCGCTTTTGGCTGGCCGGAACATGGGGAAGCGCCTCCCCGCTGTCAAATCAGGGACCGCCCTGGGTTGGCTGCAAAGCAGGCAAATAGGGCAGCAGAGAGACTCTCACGGGTACGCGCTAATTCAACCAAAAGATGTATTTTTATAATTACTCACCTTAGAGGATTACTATTGTATTGGAACCGTGTATTTTCCCGCGAAACGTGTTTCGAGCATGACGGCCCTATTTGGAATTGCGCCGATGACCGATCAAGCCGGGCCCAATGAGCCGGATAACCGCGCCGCGGTCGCAAGTTATGTGGCGACCCTGTCGGCCGACCTGTCCGTCATGGCGCGGCGTACCGGCTTGGACACGCTTGGCTACCTCCTGGAGATGGTGCGGCTCGAAGCCGAGAGCGCCGCGCGCCATACCCCGCACGGGGCCAATGGCGGGCGTTAACCGCAATTGAAATTCCCGCGTTCCGACCTGTGCGGCAGGCGAGTGCGCTCACTCGGCCGGGGCCGATGCCCGGCGCAGCGCGCGCCGCTCGCGCCAGCGGTCGCGCCAGGCGGCGAGGTTGGCGATGCCCATCAAGGCGGCGGGGGTGACGATGAGGGTGAGGATGGTGGCAAAGCCCAGGCCGAAGACAATGGCGGTGGACAGGCTGATCCACCATTGCGTTGCCGGCGCGCCATGGGTGATGGCGCGGTCGATGAAGTCGAGGTTGATGCCGAAGGCGATCGGCAGCACGCCGAGGATGGCGGTGACCGCGGTCAGCACGACCGGGCGGGCGCGCTCGCGGCAGGTCTCCAGGATCGCCGCATAGGCGTCCTGGCCCTCGCGACGCAGCCGGTCGTACGTGTCGATCAGGACGATGTTATTGTTCACGATGACGCCGGCATTGGCGATGATGCCGATGCCGGTCATCACCACGCCGAAGGGTTGGCCCATGATCATGAGGCCCAACAAGACGCCGATGGTGGAGAGCAGGACGGCGGTGAGCACCAGGCCGACCGAGGTGAAGCGGTTGAACTGGGCGAGCAGGATGGCGAAGATGAGGAAGATGGCGGTACCGAAGGCCTTGCCGAGGAAGGCGCCGGCCTTGGCGCGCTCCTCGTCCTCGCCCTTCATCTTGAAGCTGACGCCGGACCCCAGATCGGTGGCGTCGAGCTTCTGCACGATCTCCTTCTGCACCGCGGCCGATTGCACGCCGTCGGCGACATTGGCGGCGACGGTGATCACGCGCTGGGCATTGACGCGGTTGATGTAGCCGACGCGGTGCGCCGGCACGCGGGTGACGAAATTGCCGATCGGCACGTAGCCCTGCGGCGTCTGCACGCGCAATTCGTCGATCTGGCTGAGGCTGCGCCGATCCTTGGGAAAGCGCACGATGATGTCGACCGCCTTGTCGGAATCGGTCGGCCGATATTCGGTGACCTTGACGCCGTTGGTGACGAGCTGCACCCCGGTGCCGACCGAATTGATGTTGGCGCCGTATTTCGCCGCCTCGGCCTTGTCGACCTCGAGCTTCCAGTCGATGCCGGGCAGCGGCAAGCCGTCGTCGAGGTCGCGCAGCGCCGGCATCTTGCCGAGAATGGCGGCGACCTTCTTGGCCGCGGCGGGCAGCCGCGCCGGATCGAGCGCGGAGAGCTGCACCTGGATCGGCTTGCCGGTCGGCGGACCGGCGCGCGGCGCCGTCACCTCGACCAGGATGCCGGGGATGCTGCGGGTCTCGTCGCGGATCTCGTCCATGATCACATGGGCGGGCTTGCGCGTCTGCCAATCGGCGAATTCGAACTGGATGACGCCGATGGTGTCTTCGCTGATCTCGGTGGAGCCGCGCGGCTGCTCGCCGACGCGGGTATAGACGGTCTTCAGCCCCGCCGTCGCCAGCACCTTCTTCTCGACCTGGCGCACCGCGGCGTCCTTCTCGTCGAGCGAGAGATTGCCGCGCCCGTGCACGATCACCTGGCCGTAGTCGGGCTCGACCTCGGGGAAGAACTCGACGCCGTGGCCGAACCGGCCATAGGCGAAGATCACCGTGACTAGCAACAGCACGGTGGCGGCGAGCGTCATCGACGGACGGCGCAGCGCCGCCTTGACGGTGCGCATATAGAACCCGCGCTCGGAGGCGCGGTCGTCATGCACGACCGTGGCGGCGCGGCCGAGCAGGGCGCCGAGCGTCGGCGTGAAGAACAGCGCCACCGCCAGCGAAGCCGACAGCGTCGCGATCAGCGTGATCGGCATGTATTTCATGAATTCGCCGACGATGCCGGGCCAGAACAGGAGCGGCGAGAAGGCGGCGATGCGCGTCGCCGTTGCCGCGATGACCGGGCCGGACATGCGCGTGGCCGCCGCCGTATAGGCCTGTTTCGGCGCCATGCCCTCGGCCATGCGCCGTTCGGCATATTCGGAGACGATGATGGCGTCGTCGACCAGCATGCCGACGGCGAGGATGAGCGAGAACAGCACCACGATGTTCACGGTGAGGCCGGCCAGTTGCAGGCCGAGCACGCCGGCCAGGAACGAGGCGGGGATGGCGATGCCGATGAACAGCGAGGCGCGGAAGCCGAGCGCGAACAGGATGATGACCACGACCAGGAGCACGCCGGTCGCCACCGAGTTCTGCAGGTCCGACAGCATCTGGCGGATGAGCTTCGACTTGTCCTGCGTGTAGCCGACATGGACGCCCTGCGGCCAGGTCTTCTGCAGCCGGGTGATAAGCTGCTTCACGCCGTCGACGGTTTCGATGAGGTTGGCGCCGGTGCGCTTGCTCACCTCGATGGTCATGGCCGGCTTGCCGTTGACGCGGGTGATGGTGGTGGCGTCCTTGAAGGTCGGCCGCACGGTGGCGACGTCGCCGAGCGTCACGGTGGCGCCGGCGGTGGAGGCGACCGGAATTTTCAGCATGTCGTCGGGCCGCTCGATCAGGCCCGGCACCTTGACGGCGAAACGGCCTGACGGGCCCTCCAGCGCGCCGGCGGCGATCAGGCTGTTGGAGGCCTGCGTCACCGCGATGAGCTGGTCGAGCGATATGCCGTAGCTCTTCATCAGCATGGGCTCGGCGGTGATCTCCACCGCCTCGTCGCGGGCGCCGCGCAGCTCGGCCGAGATCACGCCGGGCGACTGCTCGATGGCGTTCTTGGCGTCGCGCGCGATGTGCAGCAGCGTGCGCTCGGGCACCTCGCCGGCGAGCGTCACCACCAGCACCGGATAGAGCGAGAGATTGACCTCCTTGACCTGCGGTTCGTCGGCGTCCTTGGGCAGGTCGTGCTTGGCCTGGTCGACCTTGGCGCGCACGTCGGCGAGCGCGGCGTCGGAATTGAACCCGGCCTCGAATTCCAGCACCACATAGCCGCCGCCCTCATAGGCGGTGGCGCGCATTTCCTTGACGTTGCCGACTGATTTGAGCTGCGTCTCGACCGGGCGCAGCAGCAGGCGCTCGGAATCCTCCGGGCTGATGCCGCGCTGGGTGAGTTGCACATAGATGATCGGCACCTTGACGTCGGGCTCGGCCTCCTTCGGGATCGTCACATAGGCGACGAGGCCGGCGACGAGCAGGAAGGCGAGGGTGGCCAGCGTCAGCCGTGCGTGTTCGATGGCGTAAGTGATCAAGCGGGACATCTATCGCCCTGTCGTTTTCCGCTCATCCCCGCCAAAGCGGGAATCTCAAAATTGCTTCCTGGATTCCCGCTTGCGCGGGAATGAACGGAGTTTGTTGATTTCTCAGCGCGCGGCGCTCTTGTTTTCGACGGGGACGGCGGCCACCGTCTCGCCCTCGCGCACGAAGTCCTGGCCGCGCACGATGACGCGGGCACCGTCATGCAGGCCGGACAGCCACATGGTATCCTGCATGTCCTCGACGATGCGCACCGGCACGAACTTGACCTTGTTGGCCGCGTCGACCACGCGCAGGCCGATATCGCCGGCCGAAGAAATGGTCAGCGCCGAGCGCGGCACCTGCACCGCTTGCACCGGATTGAGCGTGAGCACCACCTCGCAGGTGATGCCGTCCGGTATCGTGCCGTCCCGATTGGCGATCTCGACCTCGACGCGGTAGGTGCGCGTGGTCGGGCTCGCCACTTTCGAGACGTAACGCACGCGGCCCGGCACGGCGATGCCGGTGATCAGCCGCACCTCGGCGCGTTCGCCGACCTTGATGCCGGCGAGCTTGCGCTCGGACACTTCCACCACCGCCAGCATGGGATCGAGATCGACCAGCGTGGCGATTTCCTTGCCGGCCATGGAGAAGGCGGCGCCGCCGACCTCGGCCGGCACGTCGGAGATGACGCCGGCCCAGGGCGCGCGCACGATGCCGCGGTCGCGCTCGGCCTTGGCCGAGGCAAGCGCGGCCTGCGCCGCCTTGTATTGCGACTCGAGATTGACCAGGTCGAGCCGCGGCAGGCTGCCTTTCTCGATCAGCGTGCGCTTGGCATCGAGCTCGGTCTTGCGCTGATCGACCAGAGCCTGCGCCTGCGCCACCTGCGCCTCGCGTGCCTCGTCCGACAGCACGGCGACGATATCGCCCTTGTTGACATGCTGGCCGCGCTTGACGTGCAACTGCGTGAGCACGCCGCCGCCGCGCGCGGTGATGTTGACCTTGTGATCGGCCTCGGTGCGGCCGGACAGGATCAGCGCCGGGCCGTGCGCTTGCGCCCGCGCGGTCATGACGGAGACGCGGAACAGCGGCTGCTTGGCGGCTTGCGAGGGTCGGATCGCGGCCTGTCCCTCGGCGCTGTCGCGCGGCAGCAGATGTCCGGACGCGATCCAGATCGCGGCGGCGGCGACGAGGCCGACGGCGGTGATGCGGCTAGCTTTCATCGGACCGCTCCTCCACTTTTTTTCGGGTGAGAGCGCAGTCGGTCAGCATGTAGCGGACGACATCGAGCACGATATCGATCACGGATTCCGGATCGAACGAGGGATCGATGGCGCGGCGGCTTTCGATGCCGTCGCCGAGCGCGAGCAGAACCTTGACGATCTTCTCCAGGTCGAGATCGCTGCGCAGTTCGCCGCGCGCGGCGGCGCGGCGCAGGATGGCGACCAGGCCGCCGCGCACTTCGGAATCGATGGTCTGATAGATGCGGCGGACTTCCGGGTTGCGGCGCGCCTCGGCCATGATCTCCAGGCAAAGCGCGAGCTCTTCATCGCTGCGCTCGACCAGATATTGCCGGCCCAGCGCCGCGAAGCCGGTGAAGAAGTCGGGCGCTTCGTCCACCGCGGCAAAATCGGCCGCCGCCTCGGCGCGGCTGCGCTCGGAGATGCCGGCGATCAAAGCCTCTTTCGAAGGGAAGTAGCGGTAGAGATTGCCCGGGCTCATACCGGCTTCGGCGCAGATTTGCTGCATCGAGGCCTGGTGAAAGCCGTCGCGGGCAAAACAGCGCTCGGCCGCATCGAGGATTTCCGTGCGCCGGTCGGATTGCCGCTGGGTGTTCGCACGCCGCATGTCGCCGCCCCTGGGACCGCCGGGTTTGTCCCCGCCGGACGGGAACTTACCGCGATGCACCATAATGAGAATGAACGTTCGCTCTGATATTTAGAGTAGCCGGGTATGTCAAGAAAAGATTGGGCGCCCGTCGGCGCCGGCGCCGCGCCGGCCGCTGCGCGGGGCCGACTTTTGACCGGAAATCAGACGGTTGGCGGAAAACGGACGGCGCCATGGCCGGGTGGTCAGGCGCGCTGTGTCCGGCACGGCGGGCCGATCAGTGCAGCGGAATTCCCAATTTGCCCAGCAAGACCGGGGTCGGGTTGCCATCCGGCAGCATGGCGAACTTTTTCTGCTCAGCGCGGATGTTGTCGCGCAGGTCGAAATCGATGTGGCCCTCGAAGTCGTTCACTTTATAGCCGAGCGCAGCGAGCTTCTTCTGCAAGGCGATGCGCGCCTCGCGCGAGAGCGGGTGATCGTCGGTCGGCCACTTCGCTCTTGTGCCGGAGCCGCCATGCATGCGGTCGGCAAGTTGGCCGACGGCGATCGCATAGACATCGGAGTTATTGTACTCCTTGAGCACGTCGAAATTCGGCGTGACCATGAAAGCCGGCCCCGCCGCGCCGCTGGGAAAGAACAGGATGCCGGTGCCGGACCGCGGGAACGGTTTGCCGTCAGCGCGGACGACGCCGCGCTTGACCCATTCGGGATAAGTGCCACGGCTGATCATGTAGTCGAAGCCCTTGGGCACCGTGACCTCGAAGCCCCAGGGCAGGCCGCGCTGCCAATGCCATTTGTTCAGATAGTTGGCGGTCGAGGCCATAGCGTCGGCGATATTGCCCCAGATGTCGGGCTTGCCGTCGCCGGAGAAGTCGATGGCGTAGTCGACGAAATTCGACGGCATGAACTGGGTCTGGCCCATGGCGCCGGCCCAGGAACTGACCATGCGCGCGCGGGCGAGGTGGTGGTCCTGCATGATGCGCATCGCCACCAGAGCTCGTTGCGGAAATAGGGATGGCGGTAGCCGACATAGGCTAAGCGTCGCCAGCGAGCGGAACACGTCCCAATGATCCTTCGCGGCGCCGTAGTCGGTCTCCATGCCCCAGAGCGCGAGCAGGACCCAGCGCTCGACGCCGAATTTGCTTCTCGACCGCGTCGAACAGTCTTGGCCCAGTCGCCGCGCCTCGCGGCCGCCGCGCAGATGCGGCCCTTGGAGACGATGGCGTTGATGTAATCGCCGACCGGCTTGCCGTATTCCGGCTGCCGCTTGGTGGCGGCGATGACGCGGTTGTCGGGCGTGACGCCGTTGAGCGCCAGATCGAACGTGGCGCGGGTGATGCCTTTGGCTTTGGCGTCGGGCCACAGCTTGGCTTCGAAGGCGGCGAAGCTTTGCGGCTGCGCCGACGCAGGCGCAGCGCTCAGCGCGAGCGCGAAGATCACAGCGATGGCGCGACGCATCATGCGGGGCCCAAGCGGTGTCGATTCGAGGACCGCATCTTACACCAGCGACACCAGGCTGCCGCCGTGGCGCTCCAGCCGGCCGGCGATCTCCAGTTCCAACAGCACCGTGCGCACGATCGCCGGCTTGGCGCCCGACAGCCGCACCAGATCGTCGATCGCCGCCGGCACTGGGCCGAGCAGCGCGACGATGCGCGCGCGCTCGTCGTCGGCCGGCTCGAGCTCGGCTGGCGCCGCGGCTTCCGGCTCGCGCGCCGGCGGCGGCTCGACGGCGCGGCCGAGGATCGGTTCCAGCACCGCGATGACGTCGGCGGCCTCGGTGACCAGCGTGGCGCCCTGCTTGATCAGGCCGTTGGTGCCTTCGGCGCGCGGATCGAGCGGGATTGCCGGGCACCGCGAACACTTCGCGGCCCTGCTCGCCGGCAAGCCGCGCGGTGATCAGCGAGCCGGAGCGGCGCGCCGCCTCGACGATGACCACGCCGAGCGCGAGGCCGGAGATCAGCCGGTTGCGGCGGGGGAAATCGCGCGCGCGCGGCTCCCAGGCGAGCGGCATTTCCGAGACGGCGGCGCCTTCGCCGAGCAATTCCCCAACAGGTCGGCATGCTCGGGCGGATAGATGCGCTCATGGCCGCCGGCGAGCACGGCGACGGTGCCGGTCGCGATACTGGCGCGATGGGCGGCGGCGTCGATGCCGCGGGCAAGCCCGGAGACAATGCCGAATGCGCCGCGCCAGATCGCGCGCCAAGCTTTGCGCGAATTTCACGCCCGCGGCCGAGCATTGCGCGAACCGACGAGGCGACCAGCGGGCATTGAGGATGGCGATGTTGCCGCGCATGGCCAGCAGCGGCGGGGGATCGTCGATCATCTGCAGGCGCAGCGGATAATCGGGCTCGCCGAGCGCGACGAAGACGATGCCGCGCGCGGCGGCGGCCGTCATCTCGGCTTCGGCGTCGGCGCGGCTGGCGATGCGGCCCGCCGCGCACGGCGCCGCCGCGG
>CAWAIV010000005.1:0-338382 GCA_963782145.1 uncultured Pseudomonadota bacterium | reverse complement strand
TTCGATCCGCTTCATCGGCGAGGCCATCGAGTCCGAGGCGCGCCGGCAGATCGACATCCTGGAGGAGGGCGGCTCCATCGAGCAGGAGACGCGGCTGTTCGATCCCGGGAGCGGCGAGACGCGCCCCATGCGCTCCAAGGAAGAGGCGCATGACTACCGCTATTTCCCCGATCCCGACCTGCTGCCGCTGGAGCTCGATCCGGCTTTTATCGAGGCGTTGAAAGCGCAGCTTCCGGAACTGCCGGACGACAAGAAGGCGCGCTTCGTGCGCGACTTCGGCCTGTCGGGCTATGACGCCGGCGTGCTGGTGGCCGAGCGCGAGACCGCCGACTACTTCGAGGCGGTCGCCAAAGGCAGCGACGCCAAGCTCGCCGCCAACTGGGTGATCAACGAACTGTTCGGACGCCTGAACAAGGAAGGCAAGGACATCACGCCTCGCCGGTTACCGCCGACCAGCTCCGGCATGCTCGCCCTGATCGCCGACGGCACGATTTCCGGCAAGATTGCCAAGGACTTGTTCGAGATCCTCTGGAGCGAGGGCGGCGACCCGCGGACGATCGTGGAAGCGCGCGGCATGCTGCAGGTGACCGACCTGAGCGCCATCGAAAAACTGGTCGACGCGGTCGTCGCCGCCAATCCCGACAAGGTGGCGCAGGCCAAATCCAATCCGAAGGCGATCGGCTGGTTCGTCGGGCAAGTGATGAAGGCGTCCGGCGGCAAGGCGAGCCCGTCCGCGGTCAACGAACTGCTCAAGCGCAAGCTCGGCGCGTGAGCGCGGACGCCGCGCGCGCGCAACGTCGCGCACGGCAAAAATTTCGAACGCGATGCCAATCGCCGGACGCCGCGGCGGTAAAGCGCGGCAGCCGATACCGCCGCGCGGCGCGAATCACTTGGCGCCGATTCGCCGTTTTTTCTCGTTCCGACCGCCGCCGACCCGTTTTTTCCCCGCCTTGTGCAAATTTTTTTTGGGGCGTGTCGCACCGTCGGCAAAGCAAATCGAAAGAAAAAATCTGCGCGCGCGCACTCATTTGCATTCGCGTTTCGTCGCGATGAACATTGTCGATGCGTGCAAGAAATCCAGGTTTTATCGATATTTTTTGCAAAGCCGGGCGGCTTGCGCGGTGGCGTGCCGATCGCGCGCGGATAAGCGCGCGCGCCTCGCGCAATGTCGTCGTTGCCTGCGATGACGCGCGCCGTTCGCGCGCGTCTATACACACTTCGTTAAGTGGAACGCTGCTTTTTTCGTTGTGCTGTAGTAAATGGAATGCAGTGCGGGTCGATTCGCGACCGCACTGATGCGACACCCGCCATGATTCATGGCTAGGAGGGCAGCAATGGCGAAACGTAAGAAGGCGAAGGCAGTGAAAGGGGCGAAGAAGAAGAAGGGCCGCAAGAAGAGGCTCTAGTCTTTGACGCCACTTCCCGATCTTCGGCTTTAAACGTGTCGAAGATTGCGTCATAGGGGCCGGTGTGCGTCACGGGGAAATGAGCGCGAGCGCCGTTGCTCCGCGACGCCCCGGTTCCGGATGACGACAGAGGGCGTCGGCGAGACATTTGGTTTCGCCGACGCCCTCCGTGTTTTCAGACCGGCGATGTCAGCTCAGCCGCCCGCTTTCAGCCGCTTGTTGCACGCGCTCCAATATTGCGGCCACTTCATTCCCTTCTCGATCTTGCCGGCCTTCTTGGCCGCCTTCCATTCGGCACCGCATTTCTTCTGCCGCTCGTGCTGGGCCTGCTGGCCCGCGCTTTGCGGGCGCTTGGCTTTCTTCGGCTTGGCTTGATCGGCCTTGGCGCCCTGCGCCACGTCCGGCGCCAGCATAGGCAGCGGCGCCGCAATCAGCGCGGCGGCCAGAGCCCCGCGAAAATGAGCCGCGCGAACATGGTCCTCAACATGGCGTTCACCCCCCTTGGTGTTCACGGTTGAACCGGACCGGCTGCAACCGGAAGTGCGAGATTAGCGCCCTATGGTTGAAACCGGAACACCACCCCGCGAAGGCGTTGCGGTCGGGCCGGTCGGCCTAGGTCAGACGCGGTCATTGTTGTCACAGGGAGATCGAAATGGCGCGCGCGAAGGCAAGGCAGGCAAAAGCGGGGCGGACGAAGGCGAAGCGTGCAAAAAAGCCGCTCAAGGGGAGCGCGCGCAAAGCGCCGGCAAAGCCGATCGAGCTCTATTACTGGCCGACGCCGAACGGCTACAAAATCTCGATCATGCTGGAAGAGTGCAAGCTTCCCTACACCATGATCCCGGTCAACATCGCCACCGGGCGACCAGTTCAAGCCGGACTTCCTGAAAATCTCGCCGAACAACCGCATGCCGGCGATCATCGATCCGCACGGTCCGGGCGGGAGGCCGATCTCGATCTTCGAGTCCGGCGCCATCCTGCAATATCTCGGCCGCAAGACCGGCAAGTTCTATCCGCGCGACGAGCGCCAACGCGTCGAGGTCGAGCAGTGGCTGTTCTGGCAGATGGGCGGCATCGGCCCGATGGCCGGACAGTTGCACCACTTCAAGATCTACGCGGTGGAGACGCTGACCTATGCGATCAACCGCTATACCAACGAGATGAACCGGCTCTACGGCGTGTTGAATCTGCGCCTGAGGACCGCGAATTCATCGCCGGCAAATATTCCATCGCCGACATGGCGATCGTCGGCTGGGCCAACGGCTGGCAGCGCCACGGCCAGGACATCGAGGAGTTTCCGCACTTCAAGCGCTGGCTTGCGACCATGAAGGCGCGCCCGGCGGTGCAGCGCGGCATGGCGCTCGGCCAGGAGCTGCGCCAAGGCATCGACATGAAGGACCCGAAGGTGCAGGCGGTGCTGTTCGGCCAGCGGGCGCGGACGGGCTGATTTTCTCTCTCCGCCTTCGCGCTCACGCGCTTCGGCGGACAAACCCGGCGAAGCTCGCGCAGCGAGCGGAGGCGGGCCGCGTGCGGGGGGAGGGAACGAAGCGCGCGTTCGGCTCATGCGCGGGCGTGTGCGCGCGACGAGCTGCGCGTCCAGGTGTGGCCGCGGCACAGCACGTGCAGCACGCAGCCTTGCAGCCGCACCGTGCTGTAGTCCTGCACCAGCAGATGCGCCCGGTAGTGTGACCGTCGTCGGCATTGTAGATCAGGCCCGACCACTGGTTGGGTCCGCTCGGCTTCAGTCCCGCCACTTTGAGACCGATCAGCGGACGCGAGCGCTTGGCCGGATCGGGATTGTACTTGTCGGTTTTCGGCTTGCCGGTCTGCCGGTCATTGGGCTCGCCGAGCCAGACCACCGTGGCGCATAGCCGGTGGCCGCCGCAGTCGCTGATGCGAACCTTGAGGCCGCCGTCCTCCGAGAGCCAGGTGCCCTCCGGGCGGGCGCCGGCCCGCGCCGGCGCGCTCAGCAGACACGACAAAGCCAACAGGCCGCAGACGGCCGCGATCACCAATTCTCATTGTTTGCAATTCCCCGTCTCGTTCACATTGAACCGGCACTGTCGAGCGTATCGGCGCATTGCGCGGCCTACGCGATTTCCCGCAGGCCCGATCGTGCCCGGTGGTTAGTGGGCGCTGAACCGAAGCGGTTAGCGATCCGTCACCCGCGCGTCACAAGCATGCGTTTTGCGGCCATAATTGGGCATTTTCCGCGGGCTCCTGAATGCCCGTTCACGTTCGATTCATCGCGATAGTTAAACTGCTATTCAAATTTTCTCCCGATCATCGCGCTGGCTCGGACGGCGATTTCCGTCCGCGCGACAGGGACGCGGAGCGCGTTGCGGCTTGCTGTGAATTGGCCGCGCGCCGAAAAAAGGGGAGGCCTTGATGGCTGACATCGAGCTTGCGGCGGCAAACGGCGAGCCGGACGATGCGGATGGCTGCTTCGAACTACGGCATGATCCATTCGGCGGGCGCCGGCGTTGCGGTCGACCTGGTCGAGGCGCACAAGTGGTTCAACATCGCCGCGCTGCACGGGCATCCCGAGGCGGCGCGGCTGCGCCGCGAGATCGCCGAGCAGATGAGCGACGGCGAGATCGGCCGCGCCCAGCGCGCCGCGCGCGACTGGCTCAAGAGCCATCCGGTGGCGCCGGCGCCGCTGGCGATCCGCGCGGCGGCGTAGGACTCAGGCGCCGCCGAAAAGTCGTCGAGCGCGCTTTCCACTTGCGCCAGCACGCTCGGCCAGTCGCCGGCAGCAGGGCTGGCGAAACAGCCGCGCGCTGCGGATACCAGGGGCTGCGCTCGCCTGACAGCGTCCAGCGCCAGTCGGGCGAGAACGGCAGCAGCACCCAAACGCGGCGCCCCAGCGCGCCGGCGAGATGGGCGACCGAGGTGTCGACCGCAATCGTCAGATCGGCAAGCGCAATCACCGCGGCGGTGTCGGCCATGTCGTCGAGCTGTGTCGCCGACATGGGTGACGTTGCCAAGCTCGGCCAGCTCGCGCGCATCCTCATCGCGCAGGTCGCGCTGGATGCTGACGAAGGAAATGCCTTCGCGCGCCAGCAGCGGCGCCCATAGCTTGAGATCGATCGAGCGGTTGCGGTCGTTGGGATGCCGGGCGTGTCCGGCCCAGGCGAAGGCGATGCGCTTGCCCGGCAGCGCTTCCAGCATCGGCCGCCAACGCGCGAGGCGCGCTTCCTCGGCGGCCAGATAAGGGATATCGGCGGGAATGCTCGCGGCCTCGGTCTTGAGCGCCAGCGGTAGGCTGCCGAGCGGGCAATGCACGTCGTAAGCGGGCAAACTCTCGCCGCGCGCATGGACCGCGGCAGCGCCGGCAAGCGTTGCCATGAGCGGCTTGAGCTCGGCCTGCACTTCCAGCAGCACGCGGGCGCCGGTGCGGGCCAAGAGCGGCGCATAGCGCGCGAACTGGATGCTGTCGCCCAGGCCCTGCTCGGCGGTGAGCAGGATGGTCTTGCGCGTCAGCGGATATTCGCCGAGCCAGAGCCGGCCGCGATAATTGCGCCGCGTGTCGGTCATGCCGCTGCGTTTCCAGCGCCATTCATATTCGGCAAAGCCGAGCGCGAGATCGCCGAGGGTGAGCAGCGACAGCGCGCGATTGGAATGGGCGTCGGCATAATCCGCTCGATCGCGATCGCCTTGCCGAAGCTTTCCACCGCTTCCTGGTGACGGTTGAGCACCTGCAAGGCGCGGCCGCGGTTGTTCCAGGCCTGCGCATGGCGCGGGGCGCGCTCCAGCGCGCGATCGAAGGCGGCAAGCGCAAGCGCGGCGCGGCCAAGATCGAGCAGCGCATTGCCGCGATTATAGAGCGCGCCGGCATGATACGGCGCCAGCGCCAGCGCCGCGTCGAAGTCGCGTAAGCCTTCCTCGGGCCGGCCGAGCGCGGCCAGCGCGGTGCCGCGGTTGAGCGAGCGCCTCGGGGTGGCGCGGATTGGCCGCAAGCGCCGCCTCGAAGCTCTTGAGCGCTTCCGTGGGGCGGTTGAGCGAGAGCAGCGCATTGCCGCGCAGCCGCATGATCTCGCCGTCGCCGGGCCGCAGCGCAAGCGCCCGCTCGAGCGCCTCCAGCGCCTCGCCGTCGCGCTTGAGCGCGTGCAGCACATTGGCGAAATTGATGAAGGCGTCGGGAGCGCGGTTGTTGACCTTGAGCGCCGCCGCGATCAGCCGATAGGCCTCGCCCATCTGGCCGGCCTTGCGCCTTGGCGAGGCCGGACAGATGCAGCGCGTCGAAATTGTCGGGCACCGCTTTGAGCACGCGCGCATAAAGCTTGTCGGCCTCGCGCAGGCGGCCCTGCTGATGCAGGGCGA
This sequence comes from uncultured Pseudomonadota bacterium, assembly GCA_963782145.1. Classification (GTDB taxonomy): domain Bacteria; phylum Pseudomonadota; class Alphaproteobacteria; order Rhizobiales; family Xanthobacteraceae; genus Pseudolabrys. The sequence goes on along the minus strand of CAWAIV010000005.1, from coordinate 332,656 downwards.
CGGCCTGTTGCAGCATGCTCACCGATGTCGACTTGCCGGCTCATGGCTTCTGCACCCAGAGCCGGTACATGCGGCTGAAGGTGTCGGGATGGCGGGTCTCGATCTCCTGCCAGCGGTCGAGATCGGACGTCGACCAGCCGGCCTGCGCGAATTGCGCGCGGTATTGCCGCTGCGCCGCCGGCTCGAATTCGAAGCCGATGAATTTCAAGCCGTGCGCGGCGATGAAAGATTTGAGCTCGGGGATGGTCAGCCGTTTTTCCTGCACGTGGAAGAGCAGATCGCGGCATTCGCTGGTCGAGAAGAAATCGGTGGAGCCTGGCGACGCGCGCGTGCGGGCTCGCCAACAGGTCCTGGCGGAAGCGGCGGATCTCGGCAGGCGTGGCGCCATAGCCGCGTTCAGCGATGAAGGCGCGCACGGCGACGATCGGCGCGCGCGCAAGCTCGCTGTAGAATCCGAGATGCATGAGCCCGCCCGGCCGCACCAGACCGAGCAGGATGCGCCAGGCCTCGACGGCTCGGCCATGTGATGCAGCACGCCGGTTGCATCGACGAGGTCGAAGCTGCGGCCGATGCCGCCGAGCTTGAGAATGTCGGCTTGCGCATAGTCGATTGCCTCGCGCAGCGCCGCCGGCGTCTTGCGTTTGGCATAGGCGAGGCTGGCCCGGCTGAGGTCCACGGCGAGTACCCGGGCGCCCTTGGAAAATTCTGTGCGATGCCAATGGCTTGGTAGCCGGTACCGCAGCCGGCGACGAGCACCTCGAGCGCCTCGGTTTTGTTGAGTGGGGTGAAGGCTGCGGTGGGAAAGAGCGCGCGCAGATGCAGCTCGATTGGCGTCGGCTCGATGCGGCCGGCGACATGCACCCAGCGCGGATAAGGGTTCTCCTCGTATTGCGCGCGCACGCGTTGCGAGACGTCGTCGTCGATCGGCGTGAGGCGCGGCATCGATTCTCGCAACGCGCGTTCCTCGCTCGGCTCGCGCAGTTGCTGGGTGATCACCTCGGCGAGCGCGGGCGGAACGTTGCGCGCGAGCAGGCGCGGCGCATTCGCCAGCGTGGAGAGCGGCGGTACATCGCCAGCACGGCGATTTGCAGCGGCGTCGTCCGCGCGCGCCGACAATTGCGCAAGTTGCGCGTCTTCCTCCGGCGTGGTGGCGAACACATATTCGTTGATGAAGCACTGCTGCGCCAGCGCGGCGGCGAACGCGAGCCCTGCCGCGCCGACCGGCTTGTCCGCGACTGCGTCGGCCAGCAACGCGGCGCGCAACGCGGTCAGCACGCGTTCGAGCGCGAGGTCGCGCACCGGCGTCGCGCGCAACAGGTCGATGCAGCAGCGGATCGCGCTCGGCCGCCGCGCGGCCTTCCGCGGCGAACAGCTCGTCGGCCGCGAGCCGGCGCGGCCAGGCGGCATTGGCGCGCTGCATGGCCTCGGCGAGCGCCGGCAGCACCGCGGCGAGCGTCGCGATGACGCCGGCAAACTGGTCGTAAAGCTGCGGCGTGAGCGCCAGCGCGCGGGCAAAGCGCGCCGAGGCTTCGGCGAGCTTGCCTTGCGCCTGCAACACGCAGCCGAGATTGTTCAGGGCCTCGGCATGGTCGGGCTTGAGCGCCAGCAGTTTCTTGTAGCTGCGCGCGGCCTCGTCGAGCCGGCGTTCCTGCTCGAACGGCGCGGCTTGCGCGAGCAATTAGCGCACGGCATCGCCGGAACCGGCGGCGCGCCGGCGGGCTTTGCACATGCGCGGCGCGGCGCTGCTTGCGGTTCATCGCTTCGATTCCCGTGCTTCGGTCGGCGTTGGCTAAGCCAGTTTCCCGCCTGCGTCCAGGCGGCGGCGGCGACCTGTTTGACCATGTCCGCCAGTTTCTGTAGGCATTGCCGCATCCGGAGACGTGGCCGAGTGGCTGAAGGCGGCGGTTTGCTAAACCGTTATACGCTCTCAAGGCGTATCGAGGGTTCGAATCCCTCCGTCTCCGCCAGCCTCCTTCTTGCCTCGCGGGTTGCAACGGGCAGGGCCCTGCGAGGCAGGTACCCGATTGTCGGCCGATTCGACGGCGACGACCGCTATAAAGGGATGCGCAAGAACCCGCGGTTTGCCGGTACCCCAGCCGGCCATGGCCTCGAATTGGCAAGGCTTACCGAGTTGGGTCGCCGCCGTTAACAAAGGCAAGGCGGGTGTGCGGCCGGCGGCAAAGGGTGCCCGCGAATTGGGCGCGCCCGGACGCCGCCGCGGGCGAAATGCCTGGAAAAGCTCCCATTACCACCACGGGCGGCTGCAATCGGGCTATTTATCCGGGTGCGGGCTGCTGCGCGATTTCTGTGAAGAAGCCATTATAAGTCATTGATATAAATATATAATTTTTCGCATTGGGAATGTCGGCAGGGAGCGGCCCTAGGGTTGGCGGCGGGTCCACCTAATTTGCGTGTTTTTTGCGCAACAGTCGCTCGAAAACCGCCGGAAAGGCCTGTGGGAAGGGCCCTTCTTCATTGCGTGAGCAGGGCTCATTCGTTAATGTCGTCGTTGCGACGGAGGGGGGCATCCCCCTGTTGCGCTTTCCGGGTCGACGGATCGCACCAAACGGTAAGCCCGAGTGTAGTGTGAGTTTGGGATATCGCGCGGCCGAGTCGGAGTTCTGGACGGCGGGGAGCAAGGGGAAGTTCCATCGGTGCTGTCGCACTGGACGGATACAGAACCCTCTCACGATAAACAACGTTTGGAGGTTCAAGATGAAGATGGTGAAAAGCCTTCTCCTCGGCTCCGCGGCGGGTCTCGTTGCGATTGCTGGGGCGCAGGCGGCCGATCTTCCCGTTAAGGCCAAACCGGTCCAGTACGTGAAGATTTGCAGCCTGTACGGTGTGGGGTTCTATTACATCCCCGGCACTGACATGTGCATCAAGGTCGGTGGCTGGGCTCGTTACGAGACCGGTGTCGGCTATGCGGGCAGCTTCACGACCGAGTTCTTCGACAACAACGTGAACAACCGCAATACGATCGGTTGGCATCAGCGCGTGAAGGGCACGGCCACGTTCGACGCCCGCAGCTCGACCGAATACGGCACCGTGCGCAGCTATATCGCGCTCGGCATCAGCACCAACAACGCGGCCGGCAGCTCCGGCTCGAATGGTACCTCGGGCTACAACAACCGCTGGTTCATCCAGTGGGCGGGCTTCACGATCGGCCACTCGACGTCGTTCTTCGACTTCTACACGTCGGCGCCAACCAGTACGGCTTCGTCACCGCGTCTTCGGACTCGGGCGACGGCGGCTGGGACGTGATGGCCTACACCGCTCAGTTCGGCAACGGCCTGTCGGCGTCGATCTCGGCGGAATCGCAGCGGCGAGACGCCGCATCGTGCGGGGTGACGCCACGGCGGTTTCCTTCAACGCGGTTGGCGGAAACTACGAGGCTCAGCAGGTTCCCGACGTGGTCGCCAATCTGCGCATCGACCAGGCCTGGGGTTCGGCCCAGATCATGGGCGCTCTGCACAGCGTGTCGGCGGCTTACTACGGCACCACGGAAGGCACCGGCCATCCCAGCGATACGCTGGGCTTCGCGGTCGGCGCCGGCATCAAGCTGAACGCGCCGATGATCGGCAAGGGCGACTACTTCCAGGCGGAAGTGGACTACACCCAGGGCGCATCGCGCTACAGCAACATACCGCGACCGTGTGGGATTACGTCAAGTATGACGGCAATACGGTCGGCTTCGGCTACGAAACCGATGCCGTCTATGGCGGTTCGGTTGCGGCCGGCACGGCGTCGGACCTCGAGCTCACCACCACCTGGGCGGTGAACGCGGCCTATACGCACTTCTGGAACCCGGCGTGGAAGAGCACGCTGTGGGGCTCCTACCGGGCCGTCAGCTACAACAGCTCTGCCAACAACATGATCTGCGACGGACAAGCCGGCCTCGGCAATCGTGGCACGACCGCCGTTGCGATCACTGGTTGCGACATGAACTGGGAAGCCTGGGGCCTCGGCCTGCGCACCGAATGGGCGGTGTCCAAGACCTTCCAGATGGGTCTGGAAGTCCTGTACGCCAACCTGAACAGCGCGTCGGAGCCGAACGGTCTGGTCACCGCAGGCGGCACCGGCGGCAAGCCGGCTGGCGTCTATACGGTCAGCGACCAGGATCAATGGGCGGTGCGCTTGCGCGTCAACCGTCCGTTCTATCCCTGATCGGCCTTTCGTAAGGCAGATCGGATAGCGGTCTGAGCGACTTCGACCCCCGGCGGGAAACCGCCGGGGGTTTCGTTTTGGCGGGCGGGAGGAAGCGCTGGCGCGAGCCGCCAGTGGCCGTGCCTCAGTGCGGGCGAGGGGGATCGCAGCGGCGGATGAAGTCGGCGATGGCGCCGATCACGTCGTCTTCGACCAGCAGCGGGGCGTGGCCCTGGTCCGGCACCTCCAGGACGTCCATGGCCGGGCGGCGTGCACGCATCGCCTCGACCGTGGCCGGCATCAGCAGGTCGGAATTCGCCCCGCGCACGCTCATCACCGGCACATGGGCAAGAGCGTCGAATTCCTTCCACAGCGGCGGGAACGGCTTCTCGAAATCGACGCCTTCCAGCGTCTTGGCCAGCCGCACGTCGTAGGTCGGCACCAGGGCGCCATCCTGCTGCTTGAAGGTGCGGTGGGCGCTGGCCAGCCAGTCCTCATGCGAGAGCTTGGGGAATTGCGCCGAGAACAGCCGGCGCAGGATCTCGGCGCCTTCCTCGAAACTGGTCGGCTGCGGCAGCTTGCCGACATAGCCGCGGATGCGCATCAGGCCCTTGGGCTCGATCACCGGGCCGATATCGTTGAGCACGACACCGGCGAGCGCGCTCGGCCGCAGCGCCGCCATCAGCATGGCCAGGATGCCGCCGCGCGAGGTGCCGACGATCACCGCCGGCGTCGCGTCGAGCGCGGTCATCGCCGCGAGCACGTCGGCGAGCTCGACCTGAAACGAATAATTGGCCGGGTCGCGGTCATAGTCCGACAGCCCGCGGCCGCGGTAATCGAGCGCGATGACGCGGCGCGGACGCTGGGCGTCGCCGGCAAGCGCCTGCGCCAGCGTTACGAAATCCTCCGCGGTGCGCGCCAGCCCCGGCAGGCAGACGACCGGCAAGGCGGGCGCGCTGGCGCGTCCATAGCAGCGCGCATGCAGCCGCAAGCCGTCGGGAGCGGAGAGGAAGGTGCTGGTCGGGGCGTTGGGCATGGCGCCTTATGCACGATCGGGGTGGCTTTGATCCAGCCCCGATCGTAGCCGTGCCATGCCCGCCGCCGTCCGCCAGGTTCAGGTCTTGAGCTGCGGCAGCAGGCGCAGGGCGTTGCCGCGCTCGATCGCCTGCAGATCGGCGGGATCGTAGTGGAAATCGAGCAGTCCCTCGACGCTCTCCGAGCACGGCCGCAACGGGTAGTCGGTGCCGAACAGCATTTGCGAGGTCGAGGCGACCTTGGACAACGCCAGCAACTGCCCGGGCATGTGTCCCTGCGCGATCTCGTAATAGAACTTGCCCAGTTCCGGCATCACCCCGTTGGGCATGAATTTGGGCTTGCGCACCTCGGCCAGCCGGATGAAGCGGCTGACGACGAAGGGCATGGTGCCGCCGCTATGGCACCAGATGAAGCGGATATCGGGGAAGCGGGCCGCCGTGCCGCTGAACAGCACGCCGCCGATGGCACGGGTGGTATCCTGCACGAATTCGAGCACCGGCGCCGGCAGCGACGGCACCAGTCCCTTGCAGCAATCGGGCACCAGCGGATGGGTGAACACCACCGCCTTGCGCCGGTTGAGCTCCTCGAACACCGGCATGAACGACTTGTCGCCGAGATATTTGTTGCCGTAGCTGGTGAACAGTCCGATGCCGTCGGCCTTGAGCGTATCGAGCGCGTATTCGATCTCCTTCAGGCTGCCTTCGGTGTCCGGCAGCGGGATCGCCGCCCAGAAGCCGAAACGGCCGGGATGGTCTTGCGCCATCTTGGCGCCGTACTCGTTGCAGGCGCGCGCCAGCTTGCGGCCGTCCTCGACATTGCCCCACCAGACACCCGGCTGCACCAGCGAGGTGATCGCGGTGGCGATCCCGTTCTTGTCCATCTCCTCGAGCGAGGCTGAGACCGACCATTTCGGCGGCCGGCCGCCCTGGCGATGCAGGGCCATGGCGTCGGCATGCACCGGCGGGACGTAATGGTGATGCACATCGATGCGGCGCCCCTTGGCCGGCGCTTGCGCGCGCGCCCCGGCGACGCCCAGGCCGGTCGCCGCCGCGCCGAGCCCGATCGCCGCGCCGGTGCGCAGCGCCTCGCGGCGGTTGATGCCGACGCTGCTGGCGCTCCATTCGTCGACGGTGCAGCAGGCGCAGCGTGCAAAGAAGGAGGCTCGTTTCGGTTTGGCGATCATGGCATTTCCCCCAAGTGGAGTTTTCTGTCGCGTGGCTTATGTCGTTATCCGCCGTGCTCGTTTCGGCGATGGCGGGGTCAGTTCAATCGGCCGCGATAGAGATCGGCTTCGATCTTCAGCTTGCCGCCGCCACCGAAGCGGGCGCGGTAGACCTGCAGATTCTCCATGACCCGCATCACGTAATTGCGCGTCTCCGAGAACGGCAGCCGCTCGACCCAGTCGACCGGATCGACCTTGGGGTCGCGCGGGTCGCCATAAACGCCCATCCACTGTTTGACGCGGCCGCGCCCGGCATTATAGGCGGCGAAAGTGAGCAGGTAAGAGCCGTTGTAACCCTCCAGCAGATTGGACAGTTCGGCCGCGCCCATCTGCATGTTGTAGATCGGATCGCTGAGCAGCCGGGCGCGGCTGTAATGCACCTTGTAGCGCTTGGCGGTGTCCTTGCAGGCGTCCGGCGTCACCTGCATCAGGCCCATGGCATGGGCGGACGAAACGACTTTCTGGTTGAAATGACTTTCCTGCCGCGCGATCGAGTAGGCCACCGCCGAGGCGAGCGGCGGCGCGATCGGCTTGTAGTGCGGCAGGCCGAAGGTCGGGAAGGCGAAATAATCGAGCGGCAGTCCGCGTCCGAGCGCGTATTCGCCGAGCAGCACCATGGCGCGGCCGTCGTCGTGCTTGGCGGCGATCTCCGCCAGCATGGCCATGCCGGCGATATCGTGGCCGCTCTCGCCGATCTCGGCGAAGATCGAGGCCAGCATGTCGCGCTGGTCGAGCGCGTAGAGCAGTTGTGCCGCGCGCACGACCTCGAGATTGCTGAGTATCCGGCGTTCCTCGGGGGTGAATTCGGGCGGTCCGCGCAGGCCGAGACTGGAGAGACCGAGGCGGGCGCGCGCGAGCTGGCCGTAATAGGTCGCGGTATGCGTGGCGGCCATCTCGTAGAATTTTTTCGCCTCGCGGTGGCGGCCCATGGCCTCGGCGGCGCGGCCCTGCCAATAGCCGCCGCGCGACAGCGCGTGCGGGTTGTTGGTGCCGCGCGCGATATGGGCGAACAGCGCGGCGGCGGTCTTGGCGTCGTGCAGGAAGCGCAAGGCGATCCAGCCGGCGGTGAAATATTTGTCGACGCGGTAATAGGGCCGCTTCGGCGTCGCCGCCTCGACCGCGATTTTGTAGGCGGTGCGCGGATCCTGGTGGTCGAGCAGATCGCGCACCAGGATGCGCCGCTCCCGCCACCACTGGTCCGGATCGACGACGCTGTCGGCGTCGTGTGGCGCGCTCAGCATCAGTTGGGCGGCTTCCTTGAGCTTGTTCTCGTGGCGCAGCCACAGCACGCGCGCGAAGATATAACCGGGGTCGTGACGCGCGGCGGCCGGCACCTCGTTGAGCAGCGCAGGGGCGTTGCGCGTCCGCTTGATCACCGCCGTCCAGGCATGCGCGATCGCCAGTTCGCTGCCGCCGAGCCGCTTGGCCTCGCGCAGGCCCGCTTCCGTGTCGTCCTGGTAGAAGCGCTGGTCCATGCGCGCCTTGTTGTCGGCGCGAGTCAGCAGACCGCCGAACATGTCGAGCACCTTGCTCTCGACCTCGGCGGAACTGTCCTGATAGCGCCAGGCTTGGCGCACCAGCGCGGCGGCGCCGGCGCGGTCGCCCCGGTTGAGCAGGGCATGGGCGAGCATGTAGCGGCCCTTGGCCGTGGTCGGTTTGACGTTGGCGAAAAAGGCGATCACCCCGGCGTCGCTCACCTGGTCGTTCCACAAGGCGTTCTCGGCGCGCCGGCGGAACAGCGGGGCGTGTGGCCATTCCGGATTGGCATTGACGAACCGGGCGTAGCGCTCGAAGCCGGGACTGGTGTTGTCGCTGCGCAGGATCACCCATTCGGCGAGCTTGCGCGCGACCGGGTCTTGAATTGTCTTTTCCGCCGCGTCGGCCTCGGCGTCCTTACCCTTGCGCGCGGCCTCGATCACCGTTTTGAGAGCCGCGCGGTCCGCGGCCGAGGTGCTGGCGGTGCGAGCGATGGCGAAGGGGCCGGAGACCGGGCGCAGCAGCGGCTTGATGCGGGTGGGGCTGCTGAGCGTGGCGCTGCGCAGGCCGACATTGACCTCGGCATAGGCTGCGACGGGGGCCGGCGGGCGCGTACGCGGCAGTGGCACCACACGGAGCAGCTTCGGCGCGGCGCTGGCATGGAGGACGGGGCGGGCCTGCGGCAACGGCGGATGGCGCACCGCCTTCTTCGGCGCCGCCATGGCCGGCGCGGCGGCACACAGGCCGACCAGGACCCCCGCCACAATCCAGCCTGCGTTTTTCAGTGTCGTTCTGCCCATGCAGCCTCGTTTGGCTGGCTTTCGGGAGTGCCCGAATCAGGCGGGCACCGCGTTTCAACCACTAGGCCAGACTCGGCGCGAAAGGCTACCTCGCACCGGGCCTTGAGGATAGGCGGGGAGGCGGCGAAAGCAGGGCAAGGCGGTTCCAATCCCCTGCAAGGTTAAGGGCTTCCGCCGGTGCCCCGAAGCCGATATCTATGGGCCTTATTCGGTTTCAGCCCCGCTGGGAGAGTGCCATGGCCGCCAAGACGAGCTTCCGAGGATCCTTTACCGCGCTCGTCACGCCATTCAAAAACGGCGGACTGGACGAAAAGGCCTTCCGCGACCTGGTGGAATGGCAGATCGCCGAGGGCACCAACGGCCTGGTGCCGGTCGGCACCACCGGCGAGAGCCCGACGCTGTCGCATGACGAGCACAAGCGCGTGGTGGAGTGGTGCGTCGAGCAGGTGCGCGGCCGCGTGCCGGTGGTCGCCGGCGCCGGCTCTAACTCGACCAAGGAAGCGGTCGAACTGTCGCAGCACGCCGAGAAGGCCGGCGCCGACGCGGTGCTGATCGTGACGCCCTATTACAACAAGCCGACGCAGGAAGGGCTCTACCAGCACTACAAGGCGATCAACGATGCCATCGGCATCCCGATCATCATCTACAACATTCCCGGCCGCTCCATCGTCGACATGTCGGTCGACACCATGAAGCGGCTCTATGAGCTGAAGAACATCGCCGGTGTGAAGGACGCGACCGCCAACATGGCGCGCGTCACGCAGCAGCGCGCCGCGCTGGGCGAGGACTTCAACCAGCTTTCCGGCGAGGACATCACCGCGCTCGGCTTCATGGCGCATGGCGGCCATGGCTGCATTTCGGTGACCTCGAATGTGGCGCCGCGGCTGTGCGCCGAATTCCAGGCAGCCTGCCTCAAGGGCGATTTCGCCACAGCGCTGAAGCTGCAGGACAAGCTGGCGCCGCTACACACCAATCTGTTCGTGGAAACGAGCCCGGCGCCGATCAAATACGCCATGTCGCTGATCGGCAAATGCGCCAATACGGTACGGCTGCCCATGGTGCCGGCGACCGAGAAGGCGCAGAGCGCCGTGCAGACGGCGATGGTGCATGCCGGATTGATCAATTAGCGCGCGATCGCCGACAGCCTGCCCGCGGATTTGATCCGCGGGCAGGGTAGCGGGCGTCGAACACGACCAGGGGCGAGGAAAATCCATGCTTGACGATTTCAAGAAATTCGCGCTGCGCGGCAATGTCGTCGACCTCGCCGTCGGCGTGATCATCGGCGCGGCCTTCGGCGCCATCGTGAGCTCGATGGTCGGCGACCTCATCATGCCGGTGGTGGGCGCGATCACCGGCGGCCTCGACTTTTCCGACTATTTCCTGCCGCTCTCCGGCAAGGTCACGGCGATCACCCTGGCGGAAGCGAAAAAGCAAGGTGCGGTATTGGCTTGGGGTCATTTCTTCACGGTCACGCTTAACTTCATCATTATCGCCTTCGTGCTCTTCCTGGTGATCCGCGCCATGACCCGGATGATGGCCAAGGAGGAGCAGAAGGCCGAGGAAGCGCCGCCGCCACCGAGCAAACAGGAAGAGCTGCTCGGCGAAATCCGCGATCTGCTCAAGCAATCGAAAGCCTGATCTATCCTATTGAGAAATTTGATGTTTGCTGGGCTGGCGAGGGCACCGCAAGCGTGCCATAGCTCGGCAGAACGGACGCTCATTCCATGGCCGAAAAGCAAGAGCGCCGCATCAAGGTGGTCGCCGACAACCGCCGGGCGCGCTTCAACTACGAGATTGGCGAGAGCTTTCGAGGCCGGCATCGCGCTCACCGGCAGCGAGGTGAAATCGCTGCGCCAGGGCCGCGCAACGATCGCCGAATCCTATGCCGATGCGCGCGGCGGCGAGATCTGGCTGATCAATGCCAACATCCCGGAATACCTGCAGGCCGGCCGCTTCAATCATCCGCCCAAGCGCGCGCGCAAGCTGTTGCTGCATGAGCGCCAGATCAACCGCTTGGCCGGCGCGGTCGAGCGTGAGGGCATGACCATCGTGCCGCTCAAGCTCTATTTCAACGAGCGCGGTCGCGCCAAGCTGGAGATCGCACTGGCCAAGGGCAAGAAGCTGCACGACAAGCGCGAGACGCTGAAGAAGCGGAGCTGGGAACGCGAGCGCGGGCGGCTGTTGCGGCAGAAGGGGTGATGCGCATGATCCCGAAAAGTGGGAACCGGTTTTCGGAAAAGATCATGCGCAAAGGAAAATGACATGCGCCACATCGGTATGCTGACCTTTCCGCGTATGACCCAGCTCGACATGACCGGGCCCTACGAGGTGCTGGTGCGGCTGCCCGATACCACGGTCGATCTGGTGGCGCGCGCGCTTGGTCCGGTCACGACCGACCGCGGCATGAGAATCGTGCCGACCACGACCTATGCCGACTGTCCGCCGCTCGAGGTGATCATGGTGCCGGGCGGTCCCGGCCAGCAGGACCTGATGGAGGACGAAGCGGCGCTGTCGTTCCTGCGTCGGCAGGCCGCGGGCGCCAAATTCGTCACCTCGGTCTGCACCGGCTCGCTGGTGCTGGCGGCTGCCGGCCTGCTCAAGGGCAAGCGCGCCACCAGCCACTGGATGGCGCTCGACAATCTGGCGCTGATGGGCGCCATTCCGGTCAGCGAGCACGTGGTGATCGACGGCAATGTGGTCACTGGCGCCGGCGTCACCTCCGGCATCGATTTCGCGCTCAAGCTCGCCGCCATCCTCGACGGCGAGCAGGTGGCGCGCGAGATCCAGTTACAGATCGAATACGATCCCGCCCCGCCGTTCGATTGCGGCTCGCCGCGCCGCGCGCCGCCGGAACTGGTGGCGGCGCTCAAGGCGCGTGGCGCCAAGCTTGCCGAGGAACGACGGGTGACGGCCGAGCGGGTGGGACGGAAGCTGGAGGGCGATTGATCAAGCTCCAGCTGCAGGAGCGATCCTCATGCCGCGACGCCGATCCTGGCGTCGGCGCGCGTCTTGGAGGGACGAACGACGATACGGACACTTTGTCCCAGCACCGTGAGCGCATGCATCAGGCGCATCAGGGAGATGCCCTGCAGCTTGTAATTTCTGATCGCGGAAATTTTCGGCTGCGGCATGCCGAGGATTTCCGCCGCTTCGGCTTGGCTCAATCGTTTGGCGTCCAGCAATCTGTTCAATTTCATTGCCAGTTCGGCCTTGGCCGACAGTTCTCCCGCGTCGGGGAATCCGAGGTCGACGAGCACGTTTTGCGTGCCGCTTTTTCGTCGCGTTTTGCCCATCATCAATTTCCTTCGTTGCGACTGCGCTTCAGCAGCGCTTTCAACCTTCGCTCAACCAGTACCACGTCGGGGCGCGGGGTCTTGACCCCGGTTTTTGACTTCTTCTGGAAGGCGTGCAGCACATGCACGCAGCCCGCGATCCGGACGGTGTAGATCGCGCGAAAAGTATCGCCGCGATGGTCTTCGACCAGTTCAAGCACGCCGGGGCCAAGTCCCTTCCATGGTTTCGCCGTCGGCGGCATTCCACCGAGTTGAACGATGAAGAGTGCGACGCCAAAATCCTTTTGTACGCCCAGCGGGAACTGCTTGAAATCCCGCTTCGATGATCCTTCCCAAAAGAGAGGGTGGCGCATGTCAGGCGTCACTATATCTATTTAGGTATAAATGGCAAGTTCCCAAGCCGCGGTCGCAAGATCAATCCGGCTTTGCCGGTCGCAGAGATTTAGCCAGCCGTTTAGTCTATCATGACACAATCCGATTGGGAGTTTTCCGTGCGCCCGCCGACCAAACTCGACCATTGCGTCATTCATATCAGCGACTGGGCGCGATCCAACGCCTTCTACACGCAAGTGCTCGGCGCCGAGCTGGTGCCGCGGCCGGTGGGCTTTGCCTATCGCTTCGGCGACAAGCAGCTCAATGTGCACGGTCCCGGCGTCACGCCGGCGGAAGTGGCGCGCCTACCGGTGCAGCCCGGCAATTCCGATCTCTGCTTCGAGTGGACGGGGCCGATCGACGAGGCCGTCGCGCATCTTGCGGCGCACGGCGTGGCCATCGAGCGCGGGCCCTTGCAGCGCTTCGGCGCCAAGGGGCCGGGCACCAGCGTTTATTTCCGCGATCCCGATGGCTCATTGATAGAGTTCATGTCGTACCAGGGATGAGGACTGCGATGGCCCAAGCGGTGCGAATTCTGATGGTGGCCGCGCTCGCGCTGATCCCGGCCACGGCGTCGGCCGATATCGTCTGGCAATTGGCGAAGAAGCAGGGCCACCCCTTGCTGCGCGGCATGCCCGGTGAATCCGAGAGCGACACCCAATTCTGGGCGCAGTGTGGCGCCGGCGGCGCCATCGATATCGGCGTCGGTGCCGACAGCGGTGTGGGCGAGGGCAAGGGCGAAAAGGTGACGTTGACGCTCAAGAGCGGCGGCGCTGAAGCGAAGCTCACCGGGGTATCGCGCAACAGCGCCAATTTTCAGATGACCGCCGGCACCGAGCTGCGCGCAACGATCAAGCGCGACCACGCCGTGTTCAAAGTGCTCGCCGCCGGCAAACCGATTGTCGTCGGCGGATCGATCAAGCCGGAGTCCTGGCCGGTCAAAGGCCTGAAGGCCAAGGTCGCGGCGTTTCTCAAAGCCTGCAAATGAAAAGTCACACGCGAGGCCCGTCATGAGCGAAGCCCCCGGCATGCATAATCCGCAGAACCTGCCGCCCGACATCCCGGCGCCGCAGGACGATGGCGGCGCCGACCATCTGACCGGCCTGCGTCTGCCCGACCTGGCGCTGGCGGCGACGTCCGGCGGCGCGGTCAACCTGGCCAAGCTCGCGGGCCGTACGGTGCTTTATGTTTATCCGCGCACCGGCGTGCCCGGCGTCGACCTGCCGCCGGGCTGGAATGAAATTCCCGGCGCACGCGGCTGCACGCCGCAGTCCTGCGGCTTCCGCGATCATTTCGCCGAATTGACGCGGCTCGGTGTTGGCCAGGTGTTCGGCTTGTCGACGCAGGATACCGCCTATCAGCAGGAGGCGGCGAGCCGCCTGCATCTGCCGTTCGCCATCCTGTCCGACGAGAGCCTCGCCTTCACCAAGGCGCTCAAGTTGCCGACCTTCAGCGTCGCCGGCATGACCCTGCTCAAGCGCATGGCGTTGGTCATCGACGACGGCGCCATCGCCAAAGTGTTCTATCCGGTGTTTCCGCCCGACAAGAATGCCGCGGAGGTGGTGGCCTGGTTGAAGGCGCGCGGCTAAGCCGCCCCGGTCGCTTGATCAGACTCGCCGAAGAACTGCCTGATCTCGGCGGCGGGCCGCGCCCGGCTGAACAGATAACCTTGCATCTCGCTGCAACCGAGCGATTGCAACGTTTCCAGTTGCTGTTGCGTTTCCACGCCTTCCGCCGTCGACGTCATGTTGAAGGATTTGGCCAAATTGGCGACGGCCTGCACGATCGCCACCGGCTGGTCGCCATTGGCGAGATCCTGGATGAACGAGCGGTCGATCTTGATCTTGTCGAAGGGAAAGCTGCGCAGATAGCTGAGCGACGAGTAGCCGGTGCCGAAGTCATCCAATGCGATCTGCACGCCGAGCTTACGCAATTCGTGCAGCATCGCCAGGGTCGCGAACGTATTGTGCAGCAGCACCGATTCGGTGATTTCAAGCTGCAGTTTGTGGGCGGGCATGCCGGATTCCGCCAAGGCCGCAATCACCGTGGGAAGCAAATTGCGGTTGTTCAATTGGGCCGGCGACAAGTTGACGGCGACCTTCATGTGGTCGGGCCAAGCGATCGCCTCATAGCAGGCGGCCTTGAGCACCCATTCGCCAAGCGGGATGATGAGGCCGGTCTCCTCGGCGATCGGGATGAAATCGGCCGGCGAAACCAGTCCGCGCCGGGGATGGTTCCAGCGCAGCAGGGCTTCGAAGCCGTTGACGACATTCGTCTGAAGATTGACCAGCGGCTGATAGTGCAATTCGAATTCCTTGCCGACCAGCGCCTTGCGCATGTCCATTTCCAGCTCGCGCCGCGCTTTCATGCGGGTATTCATCTCCGGCTCGAAGAACCGATAGGTGCCGCGTCCGTCGGCCTTGGCGCCGTACAGCGCCATGTCGGCGTTGCGCAGCAGCGGATCGGGTTCGGCCGCATCGAAGGGCGCCACCGAAATGCCGATGCTGATGTCGGTGACGATCTGGTGTCCCTCGATCTGGTACGGCTTGATCACCGATTCGCGGATCCGCTTCGACAAAGAGGCCGCATCCATCGGCTGCTGCATCTGCGTCATGATGATGGCGAACTCGTCGCCGCCCAACCGGGCAACCGTATCCGGCTCTCGCGTGCAGCCGCGCAGACGTTCGGCAACCAGCTTCAGCAATTCATCGCCGATCGGATGACCGAGCGCGTCATTGACGCCCTTGAATTGATCGAGATCGAGGCACAGCACCGCCAGACATTCACCCCGCTTGACGCGCTTGAGCTCGTGAACAAGCCGTTCGCGCAGCATGACTCGATTGGGCAGATCGGTCAGCGCGTCGTGGCGCGCCATGTGGGCGATCCGCTCATCCGAGCGCTGCCGTTCGGTGATGTCGGTGTGGGTCGCCAACCAGCCGCCGCCGGCAATTGGCTTGCTCTCGGTCGAATAGGCCCGCCCATTGGGCAGGTTCACAATGAGCGTAAAGGCGTTTCCCTCGGCGATACCCTCCTTGAGCCTGACGATGTAGTCGTCGGGATCCTCGCAGAAGCTGCCGGTCTGAACGCGATGGGCGAGAAGGTCGCGCAAATAGCGGCCCGGCCGGGCGACCTCCGGCGAAATTCCGTACATTTCGCCATAGCGCTGGTTGCAAAAAATTAATCGCGTTTCCGAGTCGAACATCACCACCCCTTGCGACAGGTTGTTCAACACGGCGTGCAGCAGTTGCCCGTCTTTTTGCGAGGCTTGCGGAAAATGTAGGATATCTACATGCGGCAATTGAGATTTAGGCTGATCCATCTGCGACCCCTTACCGAACACGGTACCCTGATAGCGGCCGGTACATCGTTAGGGGCGGGTATGTGGAACTCGTGAAGCAAATGAATTCGGTTTGAGTCAAACGAACGTCGACTATTTTTAAACGGCGACGCATTCAGAAGGCGCAGCGATCGCGGGCGGGTGCGCGTCGCAGCCCGATCGCGCCGGCAAATTTATCTAAATTTCTTTGCGTTCCAGCAGCTCGCGAATGGCGCGGAAGACGTCGCGGAACATGTCCGGCGTCAGCACGCCGGTATTGGTGTTGTAGCGCGAGCAATGATAGCTGGAAAAAAATGCCAGCTCGCCGAGCATGTTCCTGCCGCCGTGCTTGAACGGCTTTGCCGATTTCTTTTCGTTGAAGGCCGTCACCACGCTGTCATGGGCGATGCGCCCCAGCGCCAGGATCGCGCGCAGCTTGTTCATTTCGCCGATCGTGGGGACAAGGAATTGGCGGCAGGTCTTGATCTCCGCCGGTGTCGGCTTGTTCTCCGGCGGCACGCAGCGCACCGCATTGGTGATGCGGCAGTCGATCAGTTGCAGGCCGTCGTCGGGATGCGCGCCGTAGTCGCCGCGCGCGAAGCCGAAGCGCGCAAGCGTCTCGTAGAGCAGCACGCCGGCATAATCGCCGGTGAACGGGCGGCCGGTACGGTTGGCGCCTTGCAGGCCGGGGGCGAGGCCGACGATCAGCAGCCGCGCGTCAAGCGGCCCGAAGGAGGGCACCGGCGCGTTGAACCAGGCCGGCTCCTTCTCGCGCCAGGTCTTGCGGAATGCGACAAGCCGCGGGCAGCGCGGACAATTGCGCCCGGGCTTGCCCTCGGTTGCGGTCATGACACGCGCGCGATCCCGAAAAGTGGGAACCGGTTTTCGGATAAGATCACGCGCCACCAAAGTGCTATTCGAAGTCCTCTTCGTCGTCATCGACGGGCGCGCCGGCGCCGGCACGTACCGGCGTCGCCGGGCGCTGCAGGAACTGCGGCGTGTGCTGGCGCTCCTCGCGCGGACCGCGGGCTTCGCGCGCGGCGCGTTCGGCCGGATCGCGGCCGATCTTGCCCTGCAGCTCGACGATGTCGGTGAAGATGTCGGCCTGGCGGCGCAACTCGTCGGCCACCATCGGCGGCTGCGTCGAGATGGTCGAGACCACGGTTACCCGCACGCCCTTGCGCTGCACCGCTTCGACCAGCGAACGGAAATCGCCGTCGCCGGAGAACAGCACCATGTGGTCGATCGAGCCGGCGATCTCCATGGCATCGACCGCGAGCTCGATGTCCATGTTGCCCTTGACCTTGCGGCGGCCGGTCTGGTCGACGAATTCCTTCGTCGCCTTGGTGACGACGGAGTAGCCGTTGTAGTCGAGCCAATCGATCAGCGGGCGGATCGAGGAATATTCCTGATCTTCGATCACCGCCGTGTAGTAGAAGGCGCGCAGCAGATAGCCGCGCGACTGGAACTCACGCAGCAGGCGCTTGTAGTCGATGTCGAAACCCAGCGATTTGGCGGTGGCGTAAAGGTTGGCTCCATCAATGAATAATGCGATCTTCTCACCTGGAACGGTCATGTCTTTTCTCTCGCTTTCCTTACAATGCGGCCCTTGCGTTTTGAGACTTCAGCCACCCCGCGTGCACGCGCAACGCGAGGCCGGTTTAGATCAGCGCTATGTAACGGTTGACGGCACCCAATCAAATCCGCTGGCACCCGTACAATCACGCCGTTGCCACTAAAATCCGTCTCGGGTCGGGCCGCTTGCGGGTCATGTCGGTACCAGAGGCTTGCGGCCAAACCAAGACAAAAATACTTGAAATCCTGGCGTGCAAGGGATACCTAACAACCGTTTCCGGACATAAGTTCCACCTGAAGGAGTGACGAGCCGATGGCCCGTGTCACCGTAGAAGACTGCATCGACAAGGTTGAGAACCGCTTCGACCTCGTGCTCCTGGCGAGCCACCGGGCCCGCATGGTTTCGTCGGGGTCGCAGATTACCGTCGACCGCGACAACGATAAGAACCCGGTTGTGGCCTTGCGCGAGATCGCCGAGACCACGGTATCGCCCGGCGACCTCAAGGAAGACCTGATCCATAGCCTGCAGAAATACGTCGAGGTCGACGAGCCCGAGCCCGAGGTGCCGCTGATCGGCGTCGGCTCCGGCGCCAGCATCGATTCCGACGATACCGAGGTCGTCGCGGAACGCATGACGGAAGAAGAGCTGCTCAAGGGCCTGGAAGGCCTGGCCCCGCCGGAAGAGCAGCCGGAGGAGGAGGCGGAGTAAACGCCTTCTTGACGTCTGCGCCCGTATTTTAGCGAGCGGCCCGGCTGCGCAGCCGGGCCGTTACGCATTTCGTCAACCAGGACCGACAATCCCTTGCGGGGCCGGGCTAATGACGTGATATCTAATGGTTACGGAAATGGCCGCCGGGGCGCTTTCCGACGGTTCCGGGCGGCGTAACAGGCTCAATTCTTGATGCGCGCACGCAGGGAACATCTGCCACGGATGCCCAACCAGTCGCCGACCCGGGCGCCGATCGACCGCTCGCTCCTGGCGACGCCCGTGGCCGTGCCGCAACTCTTTGAGAAGCCACCGCAAACCCGGCCGCCGCAGATGATGCGGCAATTCGAGCTGGTGGAGCGGGTGCGCCGCTACAATCCCAATACGAACGAGGCCTTGCTCAACCGCGCCTATGTTTACGCCATGAAGGCGCATGGCGAGCAGCGCCGCGCCTCCGGCGACCCCTATTTCTCCCACCCGCTGGAAGTGGCGGCCATCCTCACCGACCTCAAGCTCGACGACGCCACCATTGCCGCCGCCCTGCTGCACGACACCATCGAGGATACCGAGACCACCCGGAGCGAGATCGATCAGCTATTCGGCCCCGACATCGGGGTGCTGGTCGAGGGGCTGACCAAGCTGAAAAGGCTCGACCTGGTCACCAAGGAGGCCAAGCAGGCGGAGAACCTGCGCAAGCTGCTGCTGGCGATCGCCGCCGACGTGCGCGTGCTGCTGGTCAAGCTGGCCGACCGGCTGCACAACATGCGCACCTTGCATTTCATGCCGCCGGAGGCGCGCCGGCGTAATGCCGACGAAACGCTGGAGATTTATGCCCCGCTCGCCGGCCGCATGGGCATGCATGAGATGCGCGAGGAGCTCGAGGACCTGGCGTTCCGCGAGATCAATGCGGAAGCCTATGAGGTGGTGAGCGCGCGCCTCAACGCCATCGCCGAGCGCAACCGCGCCTCCATCGCCGAGATTGAGCAGCAGCTCACCCGCAAGCTCGCCGACCGCGGCATCGAGGCGCAGGTGACCGGCCGGCGCAAGCGCGCCTATTCGGTCTGGCGCAAGATGGAGCGCAAGTCGGTCGGCTTCGAGCAGCTCTCCGATATTTTCGGCTTCCGCGTGATCGTCAAGACCATCGCCGATTGTTATCAGGCGCTTGGCATCGTGCACATCAGTTGGCCGATGGTGCCGGGCCGCTTCAAGGATTATGTCTCGATCCCCAAGGGCAACGATTACCGTTCGATCCACACCACGGTGATCGGCCCCGGCCAGCAGCGCGTCGAACTGCAGATCCGCACCATCGAGATGCACGCGATCGCCGAATACGGCATTGCCGCGCACGCGCTCTACAAGGACGGCGTCGGCTCGCCGACCGAGCTGTTGTCGCGCGAATTGAGCGCCTATGCCTGGCTGCGCCGCACCATCGAATTGTTGGCGGAAGGCTCCAACCCGGAAGAGTTCCTCGAGCATACCAAGCTCGAACTGTTCCACGACCAGGTGTTTTGCTTCACGCCCAAGGGCAAGCTGATCGCGCTGCCGCGCAAGGCGACGCCGATCGACTTCGCCTATGCGGTGCATACCGACGTCGGCAATACCGCGGTCGGCTGCAAGATCAACGGCAAGCTCGCCCCGCTCACCTCCGAACTGGACAATGGCGACGAGGTCGAGGTCATCACGTCGAAGGCGCAGACGGCGCCGCCGGCGGCCTGGGAATCGATCGTGCTCACCGGCAAGGCGCGCGCCTCGATCCGGCGCGCGACGCGCACGGCGGTGCGCGAGCAATATACCGGGCTCGGCCGACGTATCGTCGAGCGCCTGTTCCAGCGCGCCAAGATGACCTATTCCGACGAGAAGCTCACCGGCGCCTTGCCGCGTTTGGCGCGCGCCTCGATCGACGACGTGATGGCGGCGGTCGGCCGCAGCGAATTGAAGGCCTCCGACGTCGCCCGCGCCATGTATCCCGACTACAAGGAAGAGCGCGCCGCTGCCATGGCAGCACGGCCGAAAACGGAAAGCAGCGGCTGGTTCGGGCTGAAGAAGCTCACCTCGGTCAAGTTCCGCGTGCCAACGCCGAGCCCGCAGGGCACGGCGATCCCGATCCGCGGCATCAATGGCGACCTGCCGGTGCGTTTCGCGCCGGAAGGCGCGGTGCCCGGCGACCGCATCGTCGGCATCCTCAATCCCGGTGAGGGCATCACCATCTACCCGATCCAGTCGCCGACGCTGTCGGAGTTCGAGGACAAGCCGGAGCGTTGGCTCGACCTGCGCTGGGACAGTGACGAGGCCGTGCCGCGACGTTTTCCGGCGCGCATCACGGTGCAGTCGGTGAACGAGCCGGGCTCCTTGGCGCAAATCGCGCAGGTGATCGCCGAGCATGACGGCAATATCGACAATATCCGCATGACGCGGCGGGCGCCGGACTTCACCGACGTGCTCATCGATCTCGAAGTCTATGACCTCAAGCACTTGACCGCGATCCTTGCGCAATTGCGGGCGAAGTCGACGGTGGCCAAAGCGGAACGGGTGAACGGGTAACGCATGATTCCGAAAAGCATGTCTTCGACCCCGATCGGGGATGGAAACCGGTTTTCGGATAAGATCATGTGTCGCGTAACATGAATCCTCCGCCGCTACGCCTGGGTGTCAATGTCGATCACGTCGCTACCATCCGCAACGCGCGCGGTGGCGGCCATCCCGATCCGGTGCGCGCCGCCAAGCTCGCCATCGCTGCCGGCTGCGACAGCATCACCGCGCATCTGCGCGAGGACCGCCGCCACATCACCGACGACGACATCGCGCGCTTGAAGGCGGAGATCGACAAGCCGCTCAACATGGAGATGGCGGCGACCGAGGAGATGCTGGCCATCGCCTTGCGCACCCAGCCGCACGCGGTCTGCCTGGTGCCGGAGAAGCGCACGGAGCGCACCACCGAAGGCGGCCTCGACGCCGACCGTCAGCGCGCCCAGCTCGGTCCGGTGGTACACGCGCTCAAGCATGCCGGCATCCGCGTCTCGTTGTTCATCGGCGCGCAGCCGGCGCAGATCGAGGCGGCGGTCTCGCTCGGCGCGCCCGTCGTCGAACTGCATACCGGCGCCTGGTGCGACGCGCTCGCCGGCGACCGCGCCCACGAGGCGCAAGCCGAATGGGAGCTGCTGCGTGCCGGCGCGCTGCTCGCCAAGTCTTTCGGCCTGGAAGTGCATGCCGGCCACGGGCTCGATTACGCCAGTGCCGAGTTCATCGCCACGCTGGTGGACGTGGTCGAGCTCAATATTGGCCATTTCCTCATCGGCGAGGCGGTGTTCGAAGGCCTGGCCGAGACGGTGCGTTTCATGCGCGCGGCCATGGACCGCGGGCGTGGCAGGGCTTGAGCGATGATCATCGGGCTGGGCTCCGACCTCGTCGACGTGCGCCGCATCGCGCGCGTGCTCGAGCGCCACGGCGAGCGCTTCCTCTCGCGCATTTACACGGCGGCGGAGCGGCAAAAGGCGGAACGGCGGGCCAATCCGGTGGAGACCTATGCCAAGCGCTTCGCCGCCAAGGAGGCCTGCGCCAAGGCGCTCGGCACCGGCTTTCGCCGCGGGGTGTTCTGGCGCGACCTCGGCGTGGTCAATCTCGCCTCCGGGCGGCCCACCATGCAGCTTACCGGCGGCGCGCTCGCCCGGCTCAAGGCGATCACCCCGGCCGGCTGCGTCGCCCGCATCGATGTCTCGCTCACCGATGAAGGGCCGACCGCACAGGCCATTGTCGTCATCTCGGCGGTGCCCGCGGATACGGCTTAGCCGAATAATCGCAATTCCACCAATTGGTTATACGCATTTCCGCGCGATGTTGATTGCGCGCGAAGAGGCGAGCCGCTACAAGACCGCCGGGGCGCTTCGCCGGCTGGCGGGACGAAAGGCTGATGAGTGTGACATCCGGAACAAAACGGAAAGAAGGCGGCGCTGGCGAAACCATCCGCGTGGTTTTCCACGCCCTGATCATCGCGCTGGTGATCCGTACCTTCCTTTTTCAGCCTTTCAACATCCCCTCCGGCTCGATGAAGGCGACGCTGCTGGTGGGCGACTACCTGTTCGTGTCGAAATACAGCTACGGTTACAGCAAATATTCGCTGCCGCTGTCGCCGCCGCTGTATTCGGGACGCATTCCGGGCAATTGGCTGCCGCAGCGCGGCGACGTCGTGGTGTTTCGCCTGCCGCGCGACCCTTCGATCGATTACATCAAGCGCATCATCGGTCTGCCGGGCGACAAGATCCAGGTGATCGACGGCCAGGTGCATATCAATGGCGTGGCGATCAAGCGCGAGCCGGCGCCGGCCTGGGTCGATAACGAGGAGGGCGTGCGCGAAACGCCGGTCAAGCGCTGGAAGGAGATCTTGCCCAACGGCAAGAGCTATTACACGCTCGACCTGGTGGATCACGGCTTTGCCGACAATACCGACGTCTACACGGTGCCGGCGGGCCACTATTTCATGATGGGCGACAACCGCGACAACTCGACCGACAGCCGCTTCCCGCAGGTCGGCTATGTGCCGTTCGAGAACATCGTCGGCAAGGCGCAAATCATCTTCTTCTCCGTCTATGAAGGTGAGCGGGCGTGGGAATTCTGGCGCTGGCCGGTCTCGGTGCGCTGGAACCGGCTGTTCACGATTGTCAGATGAGCCGCAAGGCCAAGGAACGCACGGCGCTGGAGGAGCGGATCGGCTACAAGTTCGCCGACAAGACCCTGCTTGAGCGTGCGCTGACCCACATCTCCGCTTTGGCCGGCGGCAACCGCAGCGCGAGCTACCAGCGGCTGGAATTCCTCGGCGACCATGTGCTCGGCCTGGTCATTTCCGACATGCTCTACCGGGCCTTTCCGCGCGCCAATGAGGGCGAGCTGTCGCGCCGGCTCGCCGATCTGGTGCGCAAGGAGACCTGCGCCGAGGTGGCGCGCGCCATGGATCTCGGCCCCGCGCTCAAGCTCGGCAATTCGGAATCGCATGCCGGCGGGCGCCTGCGCACCACCATCCTGGCCGATGCCTGCGAGGCGCTGATCGGCGCCGCCTTCCTCGACGGCGGCTATGGCGTGGCGGACGAACTGGTGGCGCGCTTCTGGCGCGAGCGCATGCTCAAGCCGCTGCGACCCTTACGCGATCCCAAGACCATGCTGCAGGAATGGGCGCAGGGGCGCGGGCTGCCGACGCCGGCCTATAAGGAGCTGGCGCGCACCGGCCCGCATCACGATCCCGAATTCCGCGTGGCGGTGGCGCTGCCCGACCGGCCGCCGGCCGAGGGCATCGGCAGCTCCAAACGCGCCGCCGAGCAGGCCGCCGCCGCCGCGATGCTGGAGCGGGTCGGTGTTGCGGCGGACACCCCGGATGGCTGACACGCGAGGCAACGCGCTGCGGCTTCGTCGCCCTGATCGGCGCGCCCAATGCCGGCAAATCGACGCTGATCAATGCGCTGGTCGGCTCCAAGGTGACCATCGTCTCGCGCAAGGTGCAGACCACGCGGGCGCTGATCCGCGGCATTGCCGTGGAAGGCGCTGCGCAACTCATCTTCGTCGACACGCCGGGCATTTTCGCGCCGCGGCGGCGGCTCGATCGCGCCATGGTCACCACCGCCTGGAGCGGCGCCCATGACGCCGACCTCACCGGGGTCATGATCGACGCGCGCAAGGGGCTCGACGAGGAGGCGGAGGCCATTCTCGACAAGCTCGCCGAGGTGCGGGCGCCGAAACTGCTCATCCTCAACAAGATCGACCTGGTGGCGAAGGAAACGCTGCTCGCCTTGGCAAAGACGGCGAACGAGAAGGCCACGTTCGAGGCGACCTTCATGATCTCGGCGCTGTCCGGCAACGGCGTCGCCGACCTGAAACGCTGGCTTGCCGAACATGTCGCGCCCGGCCCCTGGCTCTATCCGGCCGATCAGATGTCGGACGCGCCGCTGCGCCAGCTCGCCGCCGAGATCACGCGTGAGAAACTGTTCGAACGGCTGCACCAGGAACTGCCATACCATTCCACGGTCGAGACCGAGTTGTGGAAGGAATTGCGCAAAGGCGATGTGCGCATCGAGCAGACCATTTATGTGGAGCGCGAGAGCCAGCGCAAGATCGTGCTCGGCAAGGGCGGGGCGACCATCAAGGCGATCGGCGAGGCCGCCCGCCGCGAGATCGCCGGCATCGTCGAGGCCAAGGTGCACCTGTTCCTGTTCGTCAAGGTGCGCGAGGGCTGGGGCGAGGACCCCGAACGCTACCGCGCGATGGGGCTTGAGTTTCCGAAAGAGTAGGAGTCGTTCCGGGTTCGCCGGCTTGCGCTCCCGCCGCGGAATGACGGTAATGAAATATGCAATGGACCGATGAGGGCATCGTGCTCGGCGCCAGGCGGCACGGGGAGGCGAGCGCCATCCTCGAGCTGATGACGCGCGAACACGGTCGCCATCTCGGCCTGGTGCGCGGCGGCTTCGGGTCGCGATTGCGGCCGATCCTGCAGCCCGGCAATGGCGTCAGCGCCACCTGGCGGGCGCGGCTCGACGAGCATCTCGGCCATTACAGCGTGGAAGGCATGAACCTGCGCGCCGCCGGCTTCTTCGGCGCGCCGCATGCGGTCTATGGCGTGACGCATTTGGCCGCGTTGATGCGGCTGTTGCCCGAGCGCGATCCGCATGCCGGCCTGCTTGCCGCGCTGGAGACGATCCTCGACCGGCTCGGCGATGCCGCTTGGGCGGCGCCGATGCTGGTGCGCTTCGAGCTGCAATTGCTGGCCGAGCTCGGCTTCGGCCTCGATCTCGCGCAATGCGCGGCGACCGGCACGCGCGACGATCTCGTCTATGTCTCGCCCAAGTCGGGGCGGGCGGTCTCGCGCGACGCCGGTGCGCCCTGGGCCGACAAGATGCTGCAGTTGCCGGAATTCCTGCGCGACGAGCAGGCGCCCGCCAGCAGCCGCGACGTCGCCGACGGCTTCGCGCTCACCGGCTTCTTCCTCAGCCGCTACGTGTTGGAACCGCGCGGGCTCATGCTCGCCGACGAGCGCGCGCATTTGATCGCCGCGCTCGGCCGTACGCTGGCGAGCGTGGCGTGATCCTCAACGCAAACGGCCCGGCACGAGGCCGGGCCGCTCGATGCAATGATGCGTTGTCGATCAGTAGCGGCAGACGCGCTCTTGGTGGCAGCGGCGGCCATAGGGCGTCCGCCGGCAGACGGTCACGACGCGGCAGTGGCGGCGGTGGCGGGGGCCGACGATCACGACTTGGGCCGGCGTCACCAGCGAGGCCGCCGGCGCCCCATCGTTAGGGACCGGTGAGGCTGGCGCGGCGGACACGGCGGTCGCGCCGGCCAAGCCAAGGCCAAGCGCGAATACAGTCGACAACACGAGCTTCTTCATCTTGCGTTCTCCCATTGATCGTTGCGCCCCGGCTTGGATCGGGATGATCCGGCCTCGCCAACGACAACTCGCCGTATCGCTAACATCAACGGCCGGCCCACGGCGGAGCCGGCCGATTTTCGTCATCTCGGTTTGCTGGCACCGCTTAAGATTACGGCTGCGCCGCGCATCATCTTGCAATCGAGATCAACGGCAAACCCGTCTGACGGCGCAGTGCAGCCGACCGAACCGGCCGCGCCAGCAACTGCGTACCGCCCGACACCGCGGCGCGGTTTGAAAGCAGACCCGGCGCCAACCACAGCCATAGGGCCCGCACCGGCGCACGCGGCGGCAGACATAGGCCGCCTCCTGCACGATGCTTGAGCCGTCGGTTGCCAGCGCGATGCCGGCGGGCGCCGCGGGCGTCATCGCCTCGGCGCGGCTTGTGAGCAGTGAGCCCGCGCACGTCAGTACGAGGGTCGCGACGATAGCAAGAACGATTCGGCGCATTGTTTCCTCCGTTTCAGCCAGGCCCAATCCAGTTGGACCGGATAGGATAGACAACGATACACCCCCCGCCAAGTTCAAACCTTATTGTGGACATTCGGAAAGTTTGATGTCTGACCCGTTCATCGCTTGTTCATAACAGCCGCCCGCATTAGCTAGGCGACATGAGCAAGCCACTGATTCCCCCGGAAAAGGGTGCAGTCGAGGAGGTTGCACTGCGGGAGGCGCTGGAGGAGCGCTATCTCGCTTATGCGCTGTCCACCATCATGCACCGCGCGCTGCCGGATGCGCGCGATGGGCTCAAGCCGGTGCACCGCCGCATCCTCTATGGTATGCGGCTGCTGCGCCTCGACCCCGGCTCAGCCTTCAAGAAATCGGCCAAGGTGGTCGGCGACGTGATGGGCAATTTCCATCCGCATGGCGACCAGGCGATCTACGACGCCATGGTGCGACTGGCGCAGGATTTCGCCCAGCGCTATCCGCTGATCGACGGGCAGGGCAATTTCGGCAATGTCGACGGCGATAACGCCGCGGCCATGCGCTACACCGAATCGCGGCTGACCGAGGTGGCGCGGCTGCTCATCGACGGCATCGACGAGGACGCGGTCGACTTCCGGCCGACCTATGACGGCACCGGCGAGGAGCCGGTGGTGCTGCCGGCGGCCTTTCCCAATCTGCTCGCCAATGGCTCGCAGGGCATCGCCGTCGGCATGGCGACCTCGATCCCGCCGCACAACGCCGCCGAATTGTTGGACGCCGCGCTGTTCCTGATCGGCAATCCGAACGCGCGCAGCCGCACCCTGCTCAAATACGTCAAGGGTCCGGATTTCCCCACCGGCGGCGTGATCGTGGATGAAGCCGAAGCGATCGCGGAAGCCTACACCACCGGCCGCGGCTCGTTCCGCGTGCGCGCGAAATGGGAGACCGAAGACACCGGCCGCGGCACCTATGTGGTGGTGGTACGCGAAATCCCCTGGCTGGTGCAGAAGTCGCGGCTGATCGAGAAGATCGCCGAACTGATCAACGAGAAGAAACTGCCGCTGATCGCCGACGTGCGCGACGAATCGGCCGAGGACATCCGCCTGGTCATCGAGCCGCGCGCGCGCACCGTCGATGCCGCGCTGATGATGGAATCGCTGTTCAAGCTCACCGAGCTGGAAAGCCGCATTCCGCTCAACATGAACGTGCTGGTGAAGGGCCGCATCCCGCAGGTGATCGGCCTGGCCGAAGCCTTGCGCGAATGGCTCGACCACCGCCGCGAGGTGCTGGTGCGCCGCTCCAAATTCCGCCAGGGCAAGATCGAGCATCGGCTGGAAGTGCTCGGCGGCTTCCTCATCGCCTATCTCAACCTCGACAAGGTCATCAAGATCATCCGCAAGGAGGACGAGCCCAAGCCCGTCCTGATGAAGACCTTCAAGCTCAGCGAGGTGCAGGCCGAAGCCATCCTCAACATGCGGCTGCGCAATTTGCGCCGGCTCGAGGAGATGGAGATCCGCGCCGAGGACAAGGCGCTGCGCGAGGAATTAAAGAAGCTCAAAAGCCTGATCGGCTCGACCGACCAGCAATGGAAAACCATCGCCGCCGAGATCAAGGCGCTGCGGGAGACGTTCGGGCCGAAGACCGCGCTCGGCCGCCGCCGTACCCAGTTCGCCGAGGCGCCCGAGCACGACGTGGCCGCGATCGAGGAGGCCATGGTCGTGCGCGAGCCGATCACCGTGGTGGTGTCGGAGAAGGGCTGGATCCGCGCGCTGCGCGGCCATGTCGCCGATCTTTCCGGCGTTGCCTTCAAGGCCGATGACGGCTTGAGTTTTGCCTTCCCCACCGAGACCACCGCCAAGGTGCTGATCTTCGGCTCCAACGGCCGCTTCTACACCATCGAGGCGGCCAAGCTTCCCGGCGGCCGCGGCCATGGCGAGCCTTTGCGGCTGTTCATCGATCTCGAGCAGGACGCCGACGCGGTGGCCACCCTTGCCTATGAGGGCGGGCGCAAATTCCTGGTGGCGAGTTATGCCGGCAACGGCTTCGTGGTGCCGGAGGACGAGGTGCTCGGCACCACGCGCAAGGGCAAGCAGGTGCTCAATCTCAAGGCGCCGGACAAGGCCGCCGCCTTGACCATCGTCGCCGGCGATCAGGTCGCGGCCATCGGCGAAAACCGCAAGCTGCTGATCTTCAAGCTCGACCAGGTGCCGGAGATGACGCGTGGCCGCGGCGTGCGACTGCAGCGCTATCGCGAGAAGGGCATGGCAGACGTCACCACCTTCAACGCCGGCGAGGGCCTGAACTGGACCGACAGCGCGGGCCGCAGCTTTACGCTGCCGCTCAAGGAGTTGAAGGACTGGCGGGGTAACCGGGCCGCCGCCGGCCGCATCGCGCCCAAAGGCTTCCCCAAGAGCAACACGTTCCGTGCGCCGCCGAGCGGCGGCAAGAGCAACGGCGACGACGATTAGAAGTGCGCGCCGGCATCCGGCTTGTTCGCCCGTGACGGCGGTTCCATAATCGTGTCGGGCGTGGAGACGAGCGCGTGAGCGAGCTCACACCATCGACGCGGGGGCGCCTGGCCGCCATCGTGCTGTCCGCCGCATGGATCGTGCTCGCCGGCGGCTACGGTCTCATGCAGGCGCGGGCGAAAGCCCATCGCGACGTGATGTTTTGCTTTCGCATGCAAGCGACGGCGAGAAGCGCGCCGCAATGTTCGAGCGCGGACGCCGGCAAGAACGAACTGTTGTGCCGATGGAAGGACACCACCTGCACCACGTCGTTGCGTCCCTATCGCAAAGAGCTTGCTGCCGCCGGCGTCGTGGCCTTGGTGCCGCCGGCGCTGATCTGGATGTGGCTGCTCTGGCGCGAGCGTCGGCGACCCGGCGCGGCGGTCTAACAGAAGCGGCTTGTCCCGCTCCTGCAAAGGCGCCGCCGAGGAGCGGCGCCGGTGCGCCGATTACCGATAACGCGTCTGCTGATTGACGTGACGGGGCGGGTGCCTGTTCACGCGATACGAGGTGACCGCATAGGGGCGCGGATGCCGATAGACATTGCCCTGATAAACACGCCGATGGTAATAGCGCGGCCGCGCCGGAGCGTAATAGCGGTCGTGCCGCGGATAGACTGCCGGCGCGTAGTACGGCTCGCGCTCGAACGAAACGGCAGGCGCGACCGGGCCAGGCCCGCTGTAATATTGACCTTGGTTTGCCACATAGCCGGCACCGCAACCGAAGAGACAGGGGGCGGCGGGTTCGTTGAGGTAACGGGTCTGCCGGATGACGTAAGTGCGCTGCACGACGTAATTGGGCTGCACCACGTAATGGGGAATAATGGTGTAGGTCGGCGGCGCATACGAATAGACCGGAGCCGCGTAGACGACATTGCCTGCCGGATAGGCGGGGGCGCCGCAACCGCCGCAGCCGGTCAGCCAGCCGCCGGCGACCGCGTTAGAGGCGAAGAGGGTCGCTGAACCGATTGCGATGAGTGCGGTCAGAATGACTGGGCGACGCATGTTGCTACCACCGTGATATGGTTTCTCGGCCGGTAAACTAGCGCGCCGGCTGTCGCGCCCCAAATGCTTCCCCTTATTAAGGTTGATAGTCGCTGCGCGTTCGCGAGCGCGTGACCGCGCGCTTGGGGTAGGATCGTGTGGCGGGCGATCGAGCGCGCTCAGCTGGCCACGAACAGTAGCGACTTCTCCGACTTCTCCAGCAGCGCGGCGGCGGTGTCGCCGAAATAGAGCTTCTCGCCGGGCCGGCGGCCGGCACCGAGCACCACCAGATTGTGCCGGTGGCGCGCCGTCTCTTTCAGGATGGCGTCCTCCGGCGCGATATCGGCGCGCACGGCGGTGCGTAACGTCACCTCGTAAGTGTCGGCGAGCGCCACGATGTCCTTGAGGATCGCTTCCTCGTATTGGCGCGCGCGCTTCTTGTTCTTGCCGCCGGGCGCGACATAGAGCGCGGTGAGTGGGCAGCCGCTGGCGCGCGCCAGCACGATCGCCACCTCGGCGGCGCGGCGCGAGGTTTCGGTGCCGTTGACCGGCGCCAGGATGCTGAGCCGGCCGGCCAGCGGCTCCTTCAGATGGCGGTCGCGCGCGTCGACCACCGCCAGCGGGCCCTCGAAACCGGCGGCGAGCGCGGTGACGTCGCCATGGAATTCATGCCCGCGCGCCACCGTCTTCTCCAGTCCGATGATCATCAAGCCGTAGCCTTTCTCGGCTTCGGCGGCGACCGTTTCCGGCTTGGCCTCCGCCTGCACGATGGTGGTGACGCTGGTCGCCACCTTCTCGTCCGTCGTGCTTTCCGCCTGACCGGCGATCTCCTTGATGGTCTTGCTCGGCCTCCTTGGCCTTCTCCTTGTGCGCGTCCGCCGCCGCCTTGCCGGTCTTGCGGTCGGTCTTGATGTGCATGAGCGTGGTCGGCATCCCCTTGCGAGCCGGCGATCATGCCGCCGATGCGGGTGGCGAACTTGCCGTTGGCGCTGTCGTCGACCGCCAGCAGCAGCCGCTCCAGATTGGGCACGAACCCCTTGGCCTCCATCTCCTCGCGTTCCAGCCGCTGCTTCTCCTCCCGGCTCATCGGCAGCCGCGCCAGCGCCCAGCGCAGCGTCGGCGGCATCGCCATGGTGGTGATGATCGCCATGGCCACGATCATGGTGAACAGGTTGGCGCTGAGCGCGCCCATGGAGAGCCCGATGGTGGCCACGATCACCTCGGTCGAGCCGCGCGCATTCATGCCGGCGCCGAGCGCCAGCGACTCGCGCGGCGACAGGCCGCCGAGCTTGCCGCCGACGAAGGCGCCGCTGAATTTGCCGAGGCTGGCGATCAGGATCAGTCCGACGGTCAGCGCCAGCAGGGCGGGATCCTTGAGGATGGTGAGATCGGCGGACAGGCCGGCGGTGCCGAAGAACACCGGCATGAAGAAGGCGATGATCAACCCGCGCAATTGCTCGTCGATATGCTTGGTCAGGATGGGGAATTCGCCGACCAGGATGCCGGCGACGAAGGCGCCGAGCACGGTGTGCACGCCGATCAGGTCGGTGATGGTGGCCATCACGCCCATGATCAACAGGATGGCGGTGATCACGGCGAAGTCGCTGACGAAGGTGTCGTTGACCCAGCGGATGATGAAGAACACCACGCGGCGGCCGAGCGTCAGGCTGAGCCCCATGAACAGCAGCGTGCCGAGCACGCTTCTGGCCACGCTCCAGGCATCGATGTGACCCTGCAGCGCCAGCGAGAAGATCACCGCGGTGATCATCCAGCCGATGGTGTCGTCGATGATCGCGGAAGCGAGGATGACCTGGCCGACGGTGCGGCGCATGAAGTTCATCTCGCGGATCACCGTCGCCACGATCTTCACCGAGGCGATCGACAGCGCGGTGCCGAGGAACAGCGCGGTGATCAGCCGCTTGTCCGGGTCGGGCAGCATCCAGTCGGGCAGCGCCAGCCCGAGCCCGACGCCGCAGAGGAAGGGCAGCACGATGCCGGCGAGCGAGGCGGAGAGGGCGGCGCGCCCGGTCGCCCGCACCAGCTTGAGGTCGGTTTCCATGCCGGTGAGCAAGAGCAGCATGAGGATGCCGAACTGCGCCACGGCGTCGATCATCGCCTTCTGCTCGGCGGCGGCCGGAAACAAGGCGTGCTGCAGGCCGGGAGCGATCGCGCCCAGCACCGAGGGGCCGAGCAGCAGCCCGGCGATGAGCTGGCCCATGACCGCGGGCTGCTTGAAGCGCAGCATGGCCTCGCCCAACAGGCGCCCGACCACCATCAGCAGCATCAGCTCGGTGACGAACAGCAGTTCGGAAGGACCGCGGGCGGCGCCGAGCGCCGCCCAGGCGGGGCCGGCGGCGAGGGCGATGAACAGCGCGAGGGCGAAAGGCACGATCGCTCCGGTCCTGGCGGTCTTTCGTTCGTTGGGCGCGCGCGGCAAAACCCCGCCTCGTATCGGATTTCGGCCGCTATGTTTTGCCCGGCTCCCGCAACTCCAGGAACTGAGCGAAGGCTTTCAGCGTCGCCTCGGAGACGTGATGCTCGATGCCTTCCGCATCGGCCTCCGCGGCTTCGGCGGGCACGCCCAGGGCCAGTAATATATCGACGACCAGCCGGTGACGCACGCGCACGCGGGCGGCGAGCTTTTGCCCTTCCTGCGTCAAGAAGACGCCGCGATAGGGACGGCCGGTCGCCAGTCCCTCGCGTTTGAGCCGCGCGATCGTCTTGATGGCGGTGGCATGCGAAACGCCGAGGCGGCGCGCCACATCGGTCGGCCGCGCCTCGCCATTGCTGGTCAAGAGGTCGGCGATGAGCTCGACATAATCCTCCAGCAAGGCGCCCGACTGCGCCGAGCGCGTCTTGCCGAAGCGGCGCGCCTGGGTCAGTTCGGCCGGCAGCTTGACCGCAACCTGCGTCGCTTTTTTCTTTGCCGTCGGCAGCATGGCGCCTCCCGCCATCCGATCTCGCCAAAAATGATCTATCGCACCGGTCGCCGCAAGACTCAATATCAAACTGTAGTATGGGCTACACCTTGTGCATTGACTTCCGCAATCAATCAACTATCTTCAAATGTAGCAATAGCTACATTTAGCTTCAAATGCGGAACGACCAATATTTTGCGGCGGGCCTGGTGAAACCACGCATGAGCGGACTGGCGGCGCGGAAGGGATCGTTGAGCGAACGCACCGTCGCGACCGCGCGGGCGGCCCTGGCAGGCCAACCCGGCGGCTTTACACGCTATCTCGCCTTTGGCGGCCCGGCGGTCATCGCCTCCATCGCCTATATGGACCCCGGCAATTTCGCCACCAACATCCAGGCCGGCGCCAAATACGGCTACCGGCTGCTCTGGGTGGTGCTGCTCGCCAATCTGATCGCCATGCTGTTCCAGGCGCTGTCGGCCAAGCTCGGCATCGTCACCGGCCGCAACCTTGCGGAATTATGCCGCGACCGCTTTGCCAAGCCGGTGGTCTTCGGCATGTGGGGGGTGAGCGAGATCGCCGCCATGGCCACCGACCTCGCCGAATTCCTCGGCGGCGCCGTGGGGCTGTCGCTGTTGTTCCACATGCCGCTCATCGTCGGCATGGCCATCACCGCGCTGGTCACCTACGGCATCCTGATGTTCCAGGACCGCGGCTTCCGCCCGGTCGAACTGATCATCACCAGCTTCGTGGCGCTGATCGCGCTCTGCTACCTGGTGGAAATCTTCATCGCCCACGTCGATTGGGCCGCGGCCGGCCTCGGCACGGTGACGCCGCAGATTCCCGACGCCGACGCGCTCCTGCTTTCGGTCGGCATCATCGGCGCCACCGTGATGCCGCACGCGGTCTATCTGCATTCCGGCCTCACCCAGGGGCGCATTCCCGCGAATGACGACCGCGAAAAGCGCATGGTGGTGCGCATCTCCAACTGGGAAGTGCTGATCGCGCTCGCCGCCGCTGGCCTCGTCAACATGGCCATGGTGATGATGGCGGCCAGCGCCTTCCATGCCGGCCACAGCGACGTTGCCGAGATCGAAACCGCCTATCATACGCTGGCGCCGCTTTTGGGCATCGGCGCCGCCGGCGTGTTCCTGCTCTCGCTGATCGCCTCGGGGATTTCCTCCTCGGTGGTCGGCACCATGGCCGGGCAGTTGATCATGCAGGGCTTCGTCGGCTTCAGTATTCCGATCTGGCTGCGCCGGCTGATCACCATGGTGCCGGCTTTCGCGGTGGTGGCCTGGGGCGTCAACGCCACCCAGGCGCTGGTGGTCAGTCAGGTGGTGCTGTCGATCGCGCTGCCGCTGCCGATGATCGCGCTGCTCATTTTCACCAGCCGGCGCGACGTGATGGGAAACTTCGTCAACAGCCGGCTGACCACCATCTTCGCGGTGGCCTGCTCGATCTTCGTGCTGGTGCTCAATGGCGTGCTGATATTGGCGACGTTCGGGGTGCCGGTGCCGGGGCTGAATTAGCGCGGCGCCTTTCGATCCGCGGCCAGGCGAGGAACCGGTTGATCTCGACGATCAGATGAATTCGTTTTTCGTCTAGAAATTTTCTGGCTGTCACACCTGAATTCCACCCTCGCGTGCGACAATCCATAACCTGCCTTGAACAACGCACGGCTTCCGTCCTCGGTCAGCCGAAACAACCGCCCCCAATATCCGGTGGCTGATCAGCGCCCCGCGAAGACGATCCCAGGCTGCAGCTTGAACACCGGCCGCGCACTGATGGCGGCTGCCACCAGCGCGACCAGCAACACCATCAAGCCGCCGAACACCGGTGTGAACCACATCATGCGGAATGGATAGTCGGCTTCCGCCGTCGCAATCCGGCCGATGATGGCGCATAGGCCGAGCCCGATCCCGGTGCCGAGCAGGGCGCACAGACCTGCCTGTCCGAGGATCATCGTCAACAGCAGCCGCGGGGTGGCTCCCATGGCCTTGAGCATGGCGTACTGCGTTAGGCTCTCATCCGTGAACATGTAGAGCATGATGCCGGTCGCACCGAAGCCGACAAGCATGGCAATGAGGATCATCGAGGCAATATCGCCGACGTCTTCCGAATTGATGAAGAGCCAGCGCACAGTGTCGGCCTTGAATTGCGCGGTGGTGCGGGCGCGCAAGCCGGTGCGGGCCGTGATGCGCGCCGCCACCGTGGCCGGCGAGATGCCCGGCGTCGCGCGAACCAGCACGAAGGTGGTGCGATGCCGTTCCGGTGGCAGGATGCGCACGGCGTTTGCAAAGGTCGTGTAGAGCAGCGGCCGTGGCGGGTAGCGCGGCAAGGCTCGGGCGAGCCCGACGATGCGCACTCGATGATCGTTGACCAGCACGACATCGCCGGCACGCAGGCGGCGGGTCGGGACAGCGAGATGCGGACGGCGCGGCCATTGGTCCGCCTTCAACAGCGGCGTCTGCAACTTGCCTTCGGTGCCGCCGGCATTGACGGCGGCGGCGTCGGGCGTGCGCAGCGCGCTGCGCGGTACGCCACCGCGCAACGCCGGCAGTCCGGACAACGTAGGGCCGTCGACGCCGATCACCTGAAACGCCTGGAACTGCCCATTGGGAAAGTGGAGGTCGGTCGTGCCGAGCGCGAGCGGCACCGCCGACCGCACGCCGTCGACGCTGCGCACCCGGTCCAGCACGGAAGCGGACATGTTGGTGATATGCTCCGTCGAATTCACCGCCGGGTCCATGACCCAGACGTCGGCCTGCGGGTTCTCAGAAATTAACGCGAACCCGCGCGTCATGAAGCCGGCGAAATAGGACAACGCGAAGGTCACCAGAAACGAGGTGAAGGTAATGCCGAGCAACAGCCCGGCGTACTTGGCGCGGTTGCCGGTCAGCATTTTCAAGGCGATGCGCAGCATGGCGTTTTCTGTCCGGAGCGCACAGAGACGTTTCGTGTCAGGACGACTTGCCAGGCGGCGCTTTCGCGTGTCCCGGCGCGCCGGCCTCGGGCGGAGCCTTGATGAAGGCGTCCATCTCCTGGCCGGCATAGACCGGCAGTGCGGCATGATCGAAGCTGTAAATGACCTGCAGCACGCGCATGTCGCTGCGTTCGGTGCTGCTACCGGTGAGAACCGGCTTGGCAATGACATAAGGCTCGAAGCGCACGAATTTGAGCTTCGTATTCAGATTGGGGTTGCCGCGCACGAAAGCGACGGCAGGCGCATCGGCACGGACGCGCCAGGCGTCGTCCTCGTCAATATTGACGCGCAGATAAAGCCGGATGTCGTCGCCGAACAGCATCAAGGGCGGATTAAGCGCGCCGCTTTGTGCGAATTCGCCGACACGGGTATTGATCTGCAACACGCGGCCGTCAACCGGCGCGCGCACGGTATGTCGCGCAAGCTCGATCGCGAGTTGTTCGACGTGCGCCTCGGCGGCGGATACCGCGGCTTGTTTGATGGCGACGTCGTAACGGCGGTTGTCGAGATCGACCTTGCTGATGGAACTGCCAATCGCCAGACCGCCGGCGACTTTCAGCAGGTTTTGCGTTTTGGCGAGGTCGGCCTCGGCTTGCGTGACATTGGCCTTGGCCGGCAACAGCCGAGCTCGCACATCCCGATCATCGATGGTGAACAGCGGTGCGCCGGCGGCGACCTTTTCGCCCCAGGTCACGGCGATGGAGGTGACGATGCCGGCGACCGGCGTGCCGATCGCGATGTCGCCGGTGCTGGCCTCGGCGATTCCCGTACCTTCCACGTAAGAGGCGAAGGGCGCCATGGCGGTGGGGCTGGGCGCAGCGGAAACCGTCGCCGCGTTGTTGTCCTGCAGTACCGCGATCACGGCCAGGGCGACGCCAGCGAGCGCCAGCAAGGGCAGCAGGAGCTTACGTGTCATCGCGAGGGCCTCCGGTACGGGTCTCGACGATCCGGCCGTCGTCCATGTGTGCCAGCCGATCGGCGAAGGAGAAGATGCGTGGATCGTGGGTGACCACGATCACGGCGCGCTCGGGGCTCTTGGCGTGATGCTTCAGGATATCCATAACGCTGTGTCCGGTGTCATGATCGAGGCTGCTGGTCGGTTCGTCGCAGATGATAAGCTGCGGATCGCAGGCCAGTGCGCGCGCGATTGCCACCCGTTGCTGCTGGCCGCCGCTGAGCTGAGCGGGCCGCGCTTCCCTGCGTTCGGCAAGACCGACCATGCTGAGCAGTTCGCCGGCGCGCGCCTCGGCCTGTTTGCGACCAAGTCCCTGAATCAATAGCGGCACCGAAATGTTTTCGAGCGCGGTCAGCGCGGGTAGCAGATTGAAGACTTGGAACACGAAGCCGACCGACGCGCTGCGGAACCGCGCGCGCTCGATCGGCCCCAAATCCTTCAGGTCCTGCCCAAGCACCTCACAGGTGCCGGCGTCCTGGTCGAGGATCGTGGCGATGATCGAGATGAGCGAGGTTTTGCCGCATCCGGATGGACCGACCAGCATCAAAAGTTCGCCGCGCCGAACGTCGAGATCGACGCCGCGTAACGCAGCCACCTTTGCAACCCCCGCCCCGTAGGTCTTGCTGATGTTTCGGCAACGAACCGCGAATTCAGCGGGAGTATTCATCGCATGTGGCCGCCCTTTGTGCTTCAGGAAGCGAAATAAAACGCGGCAATCGTGTGATATAAAGCATGGCAACTAGGTGTATGCAAATTAGGCCTCGTCCAGCGCGAATCCGCGGTGAGATCCGCCGCGCAATTGCGCGCTGATCCTGGCGACCTTCGGCGTTGCGATGCCGGTGCTGAACGAGTGTGCGGTCTTGTCGGTGAGGGGCAAGTGCCGAGGTGGGTGCCCCCGGCGAATGTCTCCCGTCGGGGGACGAACGGACAGCGGGTATCGATCGCGTCACGTCCGTTCATGTCACTCGGATCGCATATTCGATCGCGATCGTACCGCGCAGGCCGCTAGTACCCGCGCCGCCGGCTTTTCTTTGCGGCCTTACGTGCCGCATAGCGGGCATCGCGCTCGGCTTTTTGCTCCGCGGCCAGCGTCGCAGCGCGGTCGGCCGCTTCAGTCTTGGCGAGCGCCTCGGTTTCCTCGGCTTCGCGTTGCGCCTGCGCGGCGCGTTCGGCGGCATGCGCCGCTTGCGCGGCCAGTTCGGCCTCACGCGCCTTTTTGGCGGCTTCGCGTTCGGCAGCACGGGCGGCGCGCGCCTCACTCACCGCCATCCTCTTAAGGCCATGCTGTTCGAAAGCAGGGTCTTGGTGCGCGGCGCGAAACTTTTCCAACATCGTTTTTTTGACGGTGACGGCATTATTCCGACGCTCGAGAAGGTCGGGGCTTCTGAAGCTGCTCATTCGTTCTCCTGGGGGGGAATTCGATATCCGGCATATATGGCGTTCTATTATGGCATCCACAATATCGCGCCGGCTGCATTCACCAATTTAAGGGGCGGGATCAGATCAGGCCACCAGCCGCCAGGCACCGGATATGATTTTGGACGGTTCGCCGCAAGGTGGTATTTCTCCTTGCGCTGCAAGATCAAGACGCGCCATTTCGCCGGCGACCGCGCCCTACCGCTGCACCCGGGTCCACCCCGTCGGCGTCAGCCGCTCCTGCGGCAGGAAGCGGCCCTTGTAGTCCATCTTGCGCGAGCGCGGCACCCAGTAGCCGAGATAGACGTAAGCCAGGCCCATGGCGCGGGCGCGTTCGATATGGTCGAGGATCATCAGCGTGCCGAGCGAGCGGTCGGCGGCGGCCGGATCGAAGAAGGAATAGACCATCGACAGCCCGTCCGAGAGCACGTCGGTGAGCGCGACCGCCAGCAGCCCGCCGGTGCCGCGGCCGGTGAAGCCGGTGTCCGGCCCGCGCCGGCGATATTCCACCAGGCGGGTTTCGACATGGCTGTCCTCGATCATCATCGCGTAATCGAGCACGGTCATGTCGGCCATGCCGCCGTCGCGGTGGCGGGCGTCGAGATAGCCGCGGAACACCGAATATTGCTCCGAGGTCGGATGCGGCGAGCGCACCTCGCCGGCGATGTCGGCATTGCGTTCGGCGACCCGGCGCATGTTGCGCGTGGGGCGGAAGTCCGCCGCCACCACCCGCACCGAGACGCAGGCCCGGCAGGTATCGCAGGCCGGCCGATAGGCGATCGACTGGCTGCGGCGAAAGCCGCCATGGGTGAGCAGGTCGTTGAGCTCGCCCGCGCGCTCGCCCACAAGGTGCGTGAACACCTTGCGCTCCTCCTGGCCTTCCAGATAGGGGCAGGAGGAAGGCGCGGTCAGATAGAATTGCGGCGTATCGCGCGAATGCTGAGTCACTTATCGGCCGTCTGTTCCCCCGGACTCGCCTAGCATCGCGCGACGCGGGGCCGCCGTCAAAGCCCTTTATAGGCGCTGGCGCCCCGCATGCCGGCGCGCAGCATGGAGGCGCGCGCCTGGTTGTTGATAACCACGGTGCCGAGCAGGATATCGTGCAGCAACCGCCGCCGCTCGTTGAAGAAGGCGACCAGCAGCACGAACGGCGTCAGCGCCGAGATCGAGATCCAGAACACGATGGCGTGAACGGCGCCGAGCACGAAATAGGCCGGCGCCCCGTACCAGGTGCGCATTTCCAGGTCCATGACGCGCATGCCGATGGTGGCCGAGGCCGGGCTGCCCAGCGTCAGCCCGAAATAGACCAGCGCCCAGATCACCGTCGCCGGCGACAGCAGCCAATAGAGCGCGAAGCCCAGGCCCAGGGTGACGATGCCGAAGGCGAAGATGAACATGGCCGCCAGCACCACCGGCACGGCGATGACCAGGAAATCGATGACAAAGGCGATCACCCGGCGCGCCAGCACGCCCTCGAACAGTTCGGGCTGGGTTATCGGGTCGTAGGCATGCGGTTTGATGTCGATTGCCATTCTCCGCCCCCTTGAAATATCCGGTTGCAGCGTTCCGGCGCTCCGCTTAATCGACATGGATAAAGAATTGGCGGCGCGCAAGAGGGGGCGGCTGGCCCGGCCCGGCCGCTTGCGGCATGGTGGCGGGCAGGAGGTGAGCCGTGAGCATCACGCTGGCCGACATCGAGGCCGCCCGCAAGGTCATCGCCGGCGCCGTGCTGCGCACGCCGCTGCTGCCGGCGCCGCGGCTTTCCGCGCTCACCGGCGCCGAGGTCGCCGTCAAATACGAGAACCTGCAGGTCACCAATTCGTTCAAGGACCGCGGCGCGCTCAACAAGCTCGCCGCGCTGAGCGGCGCCGAACGCAGCCGCGGCGTCATCGCCATGTCGGCCGGCAACCATGCCCAGTCGGTCGCCTATCACGCCGCCCGGCTCGGCATACCCGCCACCATCGTGATGCCGGTGACCACGCCCTTCGTGAAAGTGGCGGCCACCCGTTCGCATGGCGCCACGGTGGTGCTGCACGGCGAATCGGTGAGCGAAGCGCAGGCGCGCGTCGACGACCTGGTGCGCGCGCAGGGGCTGGTGCAGGTGCACCCCTACGACGACGCCCGCATCATCGCCGGGCAGGGCACCATCGCGCTGGAGATGCTGGAGGAGGCGGGCGATCTCGATTGCCTGGTGATCCCGATCGGCGGCGGCGGGCTGATCTCCGGCAAGGCAATCGCCGCCCGCGCGGCAAAGCCGTCGATCGAGATCGTCGGCGTCGAGGCCGCGCTCTATCCGTCCATGCTGAACGCACTGCACGGCGGCAGCCGCGCGGTCGGCGGACCGACGCTGGCCGAAGGCATCGCGATCAAGCGGGTGAGCGGCCTCACCGTCGCGATCGTGCGCGAACTGGTCGCCGACATCCTGCTGGTGGAGGAGGCGCATCTGGAGCGCGCGGTCAACGCCTATGCCACGCTGCAGAAGACCGTGGCCGAGGGCGCCGGCGCCGCCGGGCTGGCCGCGCTGCTCGCCAATCCCGAGCGCTTCCGCGGCCGCAAGGTCGGTCTCATCCTGTCCGGCGGCAATATCGATCCGCGCATTCTCGCCTCCATCACCGTGCGCGAACTGGAGCGCGAGAACCGCATCGTCTCCTTCCGCCTCACGTTGACCGACCGGCCGGGCATGCTCGGTCAGATCGCCACCCGGCTCGGCGCGCTCGACGCCAATATCCTCGAGGTCGATCACCGGCGGCTGTTCCTCGACGTGCCGGCCAAGGGCGCCAAGCTCGACGTCACCGTGGAGACGCGCGACGCCGCGCATGCCGAGGAGATTTTTGCCGCCCTTGCCGCCGACGGCTATCAGCCGCTGCGCATCGAGACCGTCAAGGCGATGGAGTGAGACGCGGGAACGGATGTTCCCTGGCGCGCGGCGCCGGCAGCAATGGCCACGCGTGCGCGACGACGCCAAGAGAAGAAATAACCCGGGCGGGCAACTTCATTCCACCGCGCGGCGCCTGGCGACGACAATCGCCTTCGATCGGCCTGCGCGGCGGTGATATTCTTATTGTGTCGTGATCGGCATTTCTTAGAAGGCCGATAGTGCCGGCGTCGCCGTTTTCAGCATCGCCGGCGCGCCGAAATGCGCAAAGAACGAATTTTATTTTTGCTTTGACGGTCAATGTGCGGCGCACATAACTGCCGCATGCTCGATCAAGGTCTCAACCATACGGAGGATGCCGACGCGGACTCCTCCTTCGCCATTTCCCCCCTCGCGCCGCCGCCCGCGCGCGCGCGCGGCGCGCTCGATGCCAGTATGTTCGCCGCGCTGCCGGCGCCCGAGCGCCTGTCGGCGCTGCGCCAGACGCTCGACGGCCGCATCGTGTTCACCCACGGCTTCGGCGTCGAGGGCCAGCTCATCTTCCATTGGCTGTGCGAGCGCGGCCTCGACATCGACGTGGTGACGCTCGACACTGGCCGGCTGTTCCCGGAAACCTATGCGCTGTGGGCGGAGACCGAGCAGCGCTATGGCCGCCGTATCCGCGCCATCTATCCCAATCAACAGGCGCTCGAAGCGCTGGTCGACCGCCAGGGCATCGACGGCTTCTACGACTCCAAGGACGCGCGCGAGGCCTGCTGCGGCGTGCGCAAGACGCGGCCGCTCGACCGCGCGCTGAAAGGCGCGCAGGCCTGGATCACCGGTGTGCGCGGCGACCAGACCGCGGTGCGCCATGAGGCCGGCGTGATCGGCTTCGATGAAAGCCGCGGCCTGATGAAGTTCAACCCGCTGTTCGACTGGACGCGCGAGGCGGTGCTGGCCGAGGTGGCGGCCGTGCGCGTGCCGGTCAATGCGCTGCACGCGAAAGGCTTCGCTTCCATCGGCTGCGCGCCCTGCACGCGCGCGATTTCAAGCCGGCGAGCCCGAGCGCAACGGCCGCTGGTGGTGGGAGAACGACAGCTCCCGCGAATGCGGGCTGCATCTGCCGCGGCGGGAAGCGCGCGCCCGGTAATACGCGGGCCGCAATCTCTCTTCACCTCCCCC
Source organism: uncultured Pseudomonadota bacterium (assembly GCA_963782145.1). Taxonomy (GTDB): domain Bacteria; phylum Pseudomonadota; class Alphaproteobacteria; order Rhizobiales; family Xanthobacteraceae; genus Pseudolabrys. Next base: position 291,086 of record CAWAIV010000005.1, on the reverse strand, counting down.
TGGAGGGGGGAGGTCGATCGCCTGAGCGAAGCGAGGGCGGTCGGGTGGGGGTGATCTTCTTCACTCACTATATTTCAAGCCACCCCACCCTGGCGGACTTCGTCCGCCGACCCTCCCCGTCAAGGGGAGGGTGAAGCGCGCGTGGCGCAAGCGTCCAAAATTACTTCCCGTTGATCGCGCGCCACACCCGCTCCGGTGTCGCCGGCATCTCGATATGGGTGACGCCGAACTCGGCCAGCGCATCGACCAGCGCATTGGCGACCGCCGGCAGTGCGCCGACGCAGCCGGCTTCGCCGGCGCCCTTGACGCCGAGCGGATTGGTCTTGGTCGGCACCGGATTGCTGTCGACCTCGATGGCGCAGAAATCATGCGCGTGCGGCATAGCGTAATCCATGAACGAGGCGGTGACGAGCTGGCCGGCGCCGTCGAAATGGATGTCCTCCATCAGCGCCTGGCCGACGCCTTGCGCGATGCCGCCCTGGATCTGGCCGTGCAGCAGCTTGTCGTTCATCACCGTGCCGACGTCGTCGACCACGCTGTAGCGCACGATGTCGACCTTGCCGGTGTCGCGGTCGACCTCGAGCTCGCAGACATGGCAACCGTTGGGATAATTGGCGATCGGCGCCGAATAGATCGCGTTGGCCGACAGGCCCGGCTCTAAGCCCTGCGGCAGGTTGGCCGGCTCCAGCGCGGCGACCGCCAGTTCCTTGATGGTCAGCGTGCGGTTGGTCTTGTTGGTCGAGAACACGCCTTCCTCGAATTTGAGATCGCTCTCCTCGACCTTGAGCATATGCGCGGCGATGGCGCGCGCCTTGCTCACCACTTTCTCGGTGGCGAGATGAAAGGCGGAGCCGGCGAGCGTCGCCGAGCGCGAGCCGCCGGTGCCTTCGCTGAAGATCACCTCGTCGGTGTCGCCCTGGATGTAATACATCTCGTTGGGATCGAGGCCGAGGCGGTCGGCGACCAATTGCTTGAACGTGGTCTCGTGGCCCTGGCCCTGGCTGTTGGAGCCGGAATAAAGCGTCGCCGTGCCGGAACGGTCGAAGCGCACCTCGGCGCCTTCCAGACTGGCGGCACCGGCGCGCTCGATGGTGTTGGAGATGCCGAAGCCGCGCAGCTTGCCTTCCCTGTGCGAGGCCGCCTTGCGCGCCTTGAAGCCCTTGGCGTCGGCAAGCTGCAGCGCCAGGTCCATGTTCTTCTCGAACTCGCCGCTGTCATAGGTGAAGGTGAGGCCGGTCTTGAACGGCATGGCGCTCGGCGGCACGTAATTGCGCCGGCGCAGCTCGGTCGAATCCAGGCCGAGCGCGCGCGCGGCCAGCTCCACCATGCGCTCGATCACGTAAGCGGCTTCCGGCCGTCCGTTGCCGCGATAGGGCCGCACCGGATTGGTGTGGGTGAACACCGCCGCTGATGTCGACATGGATCGCCGGCGTGCGGTAGGTGCCGGCGAGCGTGCCGGCATTGAAGATGAAAGCGGGCATGGCCTGCTGCAGATAGGCGCCGATGGCGGCCAGCGTCTTCACCCGGAAGGCGAGGAAGTGACCTTCGGCGTCGAGCGCCAGCTCGGCCTCGGTGACATTGTCGCGCGCCTGCGCGTCGGAGATGAAGGCCTCGGTGCGCGTCGACACCCATTTCACCGGCCGCCCGGTCAATTTCGACGCCAGCAGCACCATCGGCATCTCGTTGAAGATCGGCGACTTCATGCCGAAGCTGCCGCCGGTGTCGCCGGTGACGATGCGCACCTTGCTTTCCGGCACATTCATCAGCTTGGCGAGGTCGAAGCGGGTGGGGTGCGGCCGCTGCAAGGCGGCATGCAGCGTGTAGCGCTGGTCGGCCGCGTTGTAGTCGCCGACGGCGTTGCGCGGCTCCATGGTGGCGGCGGTGACGCGGTTGATGGTGAAATTGCCTTTCACCACATGCGCGGCCTTGGCGAAACCGGCGTCGGCAGCGGCCTTGTCGCCGACCAGCGCGACGAAACAAATATTGTCGGGGCAGCCGTCCCAGACTTTCGCGCTTCGCGGCTGCACCGCGGCGGCGATGGAGGTGACGGCGGGCAGTTCCTCATACTCGACCGCGATCAGTTCGAGCGCATCGAGCGCCTGCGCCACGGTTTCCGCCACCACGAAGGCGACCGGGTCGCCGACCCAGCGCACGAAGGTGTCGGCGAGGATCGGATAGCGCGGCTTGAACTGGGCCGAGCCGTCGCGCCGCTTCAGGTTGCCCGGCACCGGAATGTCGTTCCAGCCGGCCGCCTTGAAATCCGCCGCGGTGAGCAACGCCAGCACGCCGGGCGAAGCCTTGGCCGCGCTCACATCGAGCGACACGATTTTTGCATGCGCATGTTGCGAGCGCAGCACCACGCCATGCGCCATGCCAGGCAATTGCAAGTCGTCGACATAGCGCCCGCCGCCGCGCAACAGCCGCGGGTCCTCGAAGCGCGATACGCCTTGGCCGATGGCAAATTCACCCATGACAGACTTCCCGAAGTGAAAGCATCATTGTTCCGTTCGTCCCCGCGAAGGCGGGGAACCAGGGGCCAGCTTGCAGACTCTCAGATTGTTGCACTGGGTTCCCGCTTGCGCGGGAACGAACGGGATTGGATCGGCACGCAGAATAGCCGCTAGCGCTGGCCTTTCAACGCTTCCGCCACCTTCGGGGCGAAATAAGTGAGCACGCCATCGGCGCCGGCGCGCTTGAACGCGGTCAGGCTTTCCCACATCGCCCGCTCGCCGTCGAGCCAGCCGTTCTGCGCCGCCGCCTGGATCATCGCGTATTCGCCCGACACCTGATAGGCGAATGTTGGCATGGCGAAAACTTCCTTCACCCGCCGCACGATATCGAGATAAGGCAGGCCCGGCTTGACCATCAGCATGTCGGCGCCTTCCTCGACATCGAGCGCCACTTCGCGCAGCGCCTCGTCGGTATTGCCATAGTCCATCTGATAGGTGCGCTTGTCGCCGGTCAACGTCTTCGAGGAGCCGACCGCGTCGCGGAACGGGCCGTAGAACACCGAGGCGTATTTCGCCGCATAGGCCATGATCGACACGTCGGTGAAGCCGGCCTCGTCGAGCGCCGCGCGGATGGCGCCGACGCGCCCGTCCATCATGTCGGAGGGCGCGATGATGTCGCAGCCGGCTTCCGCCTGCACCAGCGCCTGGCGGATCAGCACCGCCACCGTCTCGTCGTTGAGGATGACGCCGTCCTGCAACAGCCCGTCATGGCCGTGGCTGGTGAAGGGATCGAGCGCCACGTCGCAGAGCAGGCCGATCTCCGGCACTTCCTTCTTGATGGCGCGGATGGCGCGGCAGACCAGGTTGTCGGAATTGAGCGCCTCGCTGCCGGTCTCGTCGCGCAGTTTGGGGTCGGTATAGGGGAAGAGGGCGAGGCAGGGGATGGTGAGCTTGGCCGCGCGCTCGGCCTCGCGCACCGCCTGGTCGACCGAGAGCCGCTCGACCCCCGGCAGCGACGCGATCGGCGTGCGGGCATTGTCGCCGTCCATGACGAACAGCGGCCAGATCAGGTCGTCGGTGGTGATCTGGTGCTCGCGCACCATGCGCCGCACCCAGTCGGTGCGCCGGTTGCGCCGCATGCGCACGGTCAGGTCGAGCCGGTCGGCCGGCGCTTCGACCGGGGCCAGGTGAGTACGCGCCTCGATCGGGCGGCCGAATTTGATTGCCATGGGGAACCTCCGCGACGGGTCTTTTTAGCCGGTCCGCCGCCCGCCTGCCAGTCGCCTATCGGCATGACGGCCAAGGCCGATTTTCACATCGTGATTTGTCGGGCTTGACCGGCAAACCCAAGCCGGGAAGGTTGCGGTGCCGATCCACGCCGGGGCGAGCCATGGATTTCTCTCTCACCGAAGAGCAGCGCGCCTTCCAGGCGACCGCCCGCGACTTCGCGCGCGACGCAGATGATGCCGCATGCGCGCGACTGGGACGAGGGCGAGATCTTCCCGGTCGACACGCTGCGGGCCGCCGCCGCGCTCGGTTTCGGCGGCATTTACGTGCACGAGGACGTCGGCGGCTCGGCGCTGACCCGGCTCGACGCCGCGCTCATCTTCGAGGAACTGGCGCAAGGCTGCACCTCCACCGCCGCCTATATCTCCATCCACAATATGGCGGCGTGGATGATCGACGCTTTTGGCAGCGCCGAGGCGCGGGCGAGGTTCCTGCCCAGGCTCTGCAGCATGGAGCATTTCGCCAGCTACTGCCTGACCGAGCCGGGCGCCGGCTCCGATGCCGCCAGCCTGACGACAAAGGCCCGCCGCGACGGCGAACATTACGTGCTCGACGGCACCAAGGCCTTCATCTCCGGCGGCGGCGTTTCCGACATCTATGTGGTGATGGCGCGCACCGGCGAATCCGGCCCGCGCGGCATCAGTTGCATCGTGGTGGAGAAGGGCACGCCGGGTTTGAGCTTCGGCGCGCGGGAGAAGAAGCTCGGCTGGAAGTCGCAGCCGACCGCCATGGTGATGTTCGAGAACTGCCGGGTGCCGGCGGCCAATCGCATCGGCGCCGAGGGCCAGGGCTTCCGCATCGCCATGGCCGGGCTCGACGGCGGCCGCCTCAACATCGGCGCCTGCTCGCTCGGCGGCGCCCAGTTCTGCCTCGACCGCACCGTCGAGTATATGAAGGAGCGCCGGCAGTTCGGCTCACGTCTTGCCGATTTCCAGGCCTTGCAATTCCGCATCGCCGACTATGCCACCGAGCTCGACGCCGCGCGCCTGCTTGCTGCATCGCGCCGCGCTGGCGGTGAGCGAGGGCGAGCCGGGTGCGACCGCGCTTGCCGCCAAGGCCAAGCGGCTCGCCACCGACACAGGTTTCGAGGTGGTCAATGGCTGCCTGCAACTGCATGGCGGCTACGGCTATTTGCGCGATCACCCGATCGAGCGCGTGTTGCGCGACGTGCGCGTGCACCAGATCCTGGAAGGCACCAACGAGATCATGCGGCTGATCGTCAGCCGCGCCATGCTCGGCAATTAGGGGAAGGCGCCATATGACTCCCGCCGATCATGGCATCGATGCGCTGCTGCCGCTGGAGATCGCGCTCAAGGCCGAAGCGGTCGGCGTGCAGAAGACGCGCATGGAAGCGCCGCGCCTCTTGGCGCTTGCCGTGCTGGCCGGCGCCTTCATCGCGCTCGGCGGCATGTTCGCCACCACGGTGCTGGCCGGCGCCGACGGCGTCGTGCCCTTCGGCATCAGCCGGCTGCTGTCGGGCCTGGTGTTCTGCCTCGGGCTCATTCTGGTGGTGGTCGGCGGCGCCGAGCTGTTCACCGGCAATACGCTGATGGTGATGGCCTGGGCGGCGGGCGAGGTGCGCTTGCGCGAGATGCTGCGCGCCTGGACCATCGTCTATGTCGGCAATTTCATTGGCGCGGTCGGCACCGCCGGCCTGGTGTTCCTGTCCGGACAATACCTCGCCGGCAAGGGCAGCGTGGCGACCGTGGCGCTGACGCTGGCGCTCAACAAGACCACGCTGTCGTTCGACCACGCCCTGTTCCTCGGCATCTTGTGCAATGTGCTGGTGTGCCTGGCGGTGTGGCTCGCCTTCGGCGCGCGCACCACCACCGACAAGGTGCTGGCGGTGATCTTTCCGGTGTCGGCCTTCGTGGTCGCCGGCTTCGAGCATTCGGTCGCCAACATGTATCTGATCCCGCTCGGCCTGTTCATCAAGGCCTGGGCGCCGGCGGCGCTGTGGGCCGAGATCGGCACCTCCGCCGCGAGCTACGGCGCGTTGACCTGGGCGGCGTTCTTCATCAGCCTCATCCCGGTGACCATCGGCAACATCATCGGCGGCGGTGGGCTGGTCGGCGCCGTCTATTGGTTCATCTATCTGCGCAAGCGCGCGCCGCGCCAGGGCACATAGCGTGACGGACGCAGCCGACATCCTGTTCGAACGCCGCGGCGCGGCCGGCCTGGTCACCCTCAACCGGCCGCAGGCGCTCAATGCGCTGACGCAGGCGATGGCGCTGGCGCTGCGCGCGCAGCTTGACCGCTGGGCCGACGATCCGGCCATCACCCGCGTGGTGATCGCGGCGGCGGGAAACCGCGCCTTCTGCGCCGGCGGCGATATCCGCGCGCTCTACGATCTCGGCAGTTGCCGGCCACCGCGCCGAGGCGCTGCAATTCTGGCGCGACGAATATCCGCTCAATGCCGTGATCAAGAACTACCGCAAGCCCTATATCGCGCTGATCGACGGCATCGTCATGGGCGGCGGCGTCGGCGTTTCGGTGCACGGCTCGCATCGCGTTGCCGGCGACCGCTATTCCTTCGCCATGCCGGAGGTCGGCATCGGCTTTTTCCCCGACGTGGGCGCCACCTGGTTCCTGCCACGGCTGCCCGGCGAACTCGGCACCTATTGCGCGCTCACCGGCGAGCGCTTCGGGCCGGCCGATGCGGTGGCCGCCGGTCTTGCCACCCATCGCATTCCCTCGGCGCGCTTTCCCGCGCTGCTCGACGGACTTGCCGGCACGGTGTCGGTCGATGCGGTGCTTTCGGCCTTCAGCGAGCCGGCGGGGGAGGGGCCGATCCTGGCGCGCCGCGCGACAATCGACCGACTGTTTGCCGGCCCCAGCGTCGAGGGCATTCTCGCCGCGCTCGACCGCGAAGCCGCCACGACCGGCGCCGAGGCCGAATGGGCGGCCAAGACCGCCGCCACCATGCGGACCAAATCGCCGCTCAGTCTCAAGATCGCGCTGGCGCAGGTGCGTCGCGGCGGCGCCTGCGACTTCGCGACGTGCATGCGCAGCGAATTCCGCATAGTGTCGCGCATCATCGAGGGCCATGATTTCTATGAGGGCGTGCGTGCCGTGATCGTCGACAAGGACAATGCGCCGCGCTGGCGCCCGGCGACGCTTCGCCAGGTGAGCGACGCCGAGGTCGAGCGCCATTTCGCCCCGCTTGCCGCCGGCGAATTGGCGCTGCCATGAGCGACCCCGGCCTGCGCAAGGACGTGGGCGGGCTCGAGCCCGTGAACGCGCTGCTTGGCGAGAGCGCAAGCGGCGGCTGGACGCGCCGCCTGGTGCTGTTCCTGCGCGTGATGGCGGGCGTCTCCATCATCAAGGGCCTTTATCACTGGGCGCGGGTCTGCGGCATCGGCGTCGATCAGAACCAGTTGTTCGCGCTGCACTCGATCGCCTGGCAGATCACCACCGTGTTCTTCGCGGTGATCGATCTGGTGGCGGCGGTCGGCCTCTGGCTGGCGGCGACCTGGGGCGCGGTGATCTGGCTGATGTCGGTCGCCTCGATGCTGGCGGTGGAAATATTTTTCCCGCAGGTGTTCGGCGGCGGCATATTGGTCGGATTGGTGGAAGTCGGTCTGCTGGGGATTTATCTGTGGCTTGCCTTGAAATCGGCGCAGGAACAGTCGCCGTGAACGGCGCATGATCGCGAAAAGCGGCTACCGGTTTTCGGATCAGATCATGCGCGAAACGCTTGCTTTGAACGGGGGAGGGTAGGATGGCGCGCATAGGTTTCATCGGGCTCGGCAATATGGGTCTGCCGATGGCGCAGAACCTGATCAAGGCCGGGCACCAGGTCGAGGGCGTCGATGTCAATCCGGCCGCGATCGAGAAGCTCAAGAGCGCCGGCGGCGTCAGCGTCGAGACCGCCAAGATCGCCGCCGCCCGCGCCGATGTCGTCATCACCATGCTGCCCGCGGGCCAGCAGGTGCGCGAGGTCTATCTCGGCGTCGGCGGCATCGTGGAGAACGCCAACGAGGGCACGCTGCTGATCGACTGTTCCACCATCGACGTGGAGACCGCGCGCGCGGTCGCCGCGGTCGCCGCGCAGAAGCGCCTGTTGATGCTCGATGCGCCGGTCAGTGGCGGCGTCGGCGGCGCCACCGCCGGCACGCTCACCTTCATGGTCGGCGGCAGCGAGCAGGCATTCGTGCGCGCGGAATCGATCCTGCAGAAGATGGGCAAGACCATCGTCCATGCCGGCGGGCCCGGCAACGGCCAGGCCGCCAAGATCTGCAACAACATGATTCTCGGCGTCTCCATGATCGCGGTGTCGGAAGCTTTCGTGCTCGCCGAACAGCTCGGCCTCGATCATCAGAAGCTGTTCGACATTGCTTCGAAATCTTCCGGCCAGTGCTGGTCGCTGACCAGCTATTGCCCGGTGCCCGGGCCGGTGCCGGCTTCGCCCGCCAACCGCGACTATCAGGCCGGCTTCACCGCCGCCATGATGCTGAAGGATTTGAACCTGGCGCAGTCGGCGGCCCATGCCAGCGGCGCGCATACCGAGCTCGGCGCGCAAGCGGCGAGGATTTATTCGCGCTATGTCGAGAGCGGCGAGGCCGGCCGCGATTTCTCCGGCATCATTCGGTTCATTCGCGGCTAACCACAAACGTCATGACTGGGCGTGTCGCGGGCCATCGCCGTCTTGTTTCTTGCGCGTTGAAACAAAAGGTGTCGTTGTCTCGCGATTGGCGCGTGCATGACGGAGAAAAGACGGTGAACCAAACGTAACGGCAATCGATTCAATTGTGCCATCAACACCCTATTCACCTTCACAAATAAACCTAATCTTTATGGTGTTATTTAAGCCGATTTTAGACTGCTCCACTTAGGGTGCGCCATTGGTGACGAGGGGACAGGGCCTCGTTGCCGACGAAACAAGACGCACAATAACAGGGGCGTTGAACATGAAAGCCGTTGTCAAGACGGTCGAGCCCGTCGAACGTGATGGGCGTTTCGACCACATCCGGCCTCTCTATCTGGAGGCGTTGACCTTGGTGGAGCGGCTGCATCGGCGCCTGCTCGATGTCATCAAGGACGAATTCGACCGCCGCGGTCGCGCCGACATCAATTCGGTGCAAGCGCTGCTGCTCTATAATATCGGCGACAAGGAGCTGACCGCCGGCGAGTTGCGCACGCGCGGCTACTATCTCGGCTCCAACGTCTCCTACAATCTGAAGAAGCTGGTCGAGATGGGCTTCCTCGATCACCAGCGCAGCCGCGTCGACCGCCGTTCGGTGCGCATCAAGCTCACCGACAAGGGCCGCGAGGTGCGCGAGATCGTGGAGGCGCTCTACCAGAAGCACGTGCGTACGGTCGAGCAGGTGGGCGGCATCAATGCCGACGAATTCTCCACCCTCAACAAGTCGCTGCATCGGCTCGAGCGCTTCTGGACCGATCAGATCCTCTATCGCCTCTAACGCATGATCCCGGCGGGCGGGAACCGGTTTTGCAACTGACCGTGCGTCCGTAAATTGTTTCGTCCTCGGTGGGATACCTTGCCCCGGCCGCCTCCCGGCCGGGGCTTTTTGTTTGTGACTATTCGGCCACAAAATCGCCCGCAGCCGCCGGTAGCTAAGATGTGAAGGTGCCGAAGGTGCTGCGGCGGTTGCCGGCCGGCGCGAACCAGGGCATGAGACGGGCGGCGCGGCCCCTGGCTGTGCGCTTTTAACGAGATTGCAATGTCAAATCCTCCCGAGCGGGCCGGGCGCGGCCCCGACCGCCGCGCTGTCCTTGGATTTCTTGCCGCCGGCCTTGCCGCCGCCGCAGGGCGGGCGCGCGCGGCCGAAGACCCGACCCTGCAATTGCTCATCCAGCAGAATCAAAAGCGCGAGATCGGCCAGGATTTCGACAGTGCCTCGCGCACCATTCACATGCCCAAGGCCTCGTTGCCGACGTTGTCGCCGGCGACCGAGCAGACCACGGAACTCGCGGTCGGCAAGTACACCAATATCCTGGCCCGCGGCGGCTGGCCCACGGTGCCGCCCACCGACCGGCTGCGCCTCGGCAACCGCCATCCGAGCGTGGCGCCGCTGCGCCAGCGCCTGAGCGTGGTCGGCGATCTCGAGACCAATGCCGGCGCCTCCGACATCTTCGACTCCTATGTCGAGGCGGCGGTGCGCCGCTTCCAGGCCCGCCACGGCATCAGCGTCGACGGCATCGTGCGCAAGGAGACCTTCGACCGGCTCAACATCCCCTGCGACGCGCGGCTGTCCCAGCTCAAGACCAATGTCGCCCGCCTCAAGGCTTTGACCTCGAGCCCGCTTCCCAGCCGCTTCGTCATGGTCAATATCCCGGCGGCCCAGGTCGAGGCGGTCGAGGACGGCGTGGTGGAGAGCCGCCATATCGCGGTTGTCGGCCGGGTATCGCGGCCGTCGCCCGAACTGACCAGCAAGATCATCGAGGTCAATTTCAATCCTTACTGGACCGTGCCGGTGTCGATCGTTCGCCGCGATCTGATCCCGCTGATGCAGAAGGACCCTAAATATCTCACCAGCGAGCATATCCGCATCTTCGATCCGCGCGGCAACGAGCTGGTGCCCTCGCAGATCGATTGGAATTCCGAGGATGCGGTGAACTACCGCTTCAAGCAGGACCCGGGCAGCTTCAATTCGCTGGGCACGCTGCGCATCGATTTTCCCAGCCCCTACGGGGTCTACATGCACGACACGCCGGAGAAGAGCCTGTTCGGCGAGGACATGCGCTTCGATTCCTCCGGCTGCGTGCGCGTGCAGAACGTGCGCGAACTGGTCGATTGGCTGCTGCACGACACGCCGGGCTGGTCGCGCGACGCGATCGAATCGGCGATCAAGTCGGGCGACCGCGTCGACGCCAAGCTGCGCAAGGCGGTGCCGCTCTACTGGGTCTATCTCACCGCCTGGGCGACGCCGGACGGCGTGGTGCAGTTCCGCGACGACATCTACGACAAGGACGGCCTCGGCCAATACGCCACCACGGTGAAGGGCTGAGCCGGCGCGCTATCTCCCGGTGACCGCTTCCGCCACCGGCATTCTGGGTCCGCCGCGACTGCGGCGTTCCGGAATGAGGGGATAAACGCTAGATATTGCGCCACTATGGCCTCATCCGCCCAATGCTTGGCGTCTCCGGGGCGATGTGGTACTTCCCTCGCTCCCAGGATTTTCCGCAACGCGGCGCCGCCAGCCGGTCCGGCGCCAGGAGACCGTGATGTCGGCCATTTCCCCGTCTGCGCCTGCCAGCGACGTCGAGTCGCTGTTTTCCGCACCGCTCGCCGAGAGCGACCCGGAGATCGCCGAGGCGATCCGCCTCGAGCTCGGCCGCCAGCGCGACGAGATCGAGCTGATCGCCTCCGAGAACATCGTCTCCCGCGCGGTGCTGGAAGCGCAGGGCTCCGTGCTCACCAACAAATATGCCGAAGGCCTGCCGGGCAAACGCTATTACGGCGGCTGCCAGTTCGTCGATATCGCCGAGCGGCTGGCCATCGAGCGGGTGACCAAGCTGTTCGCCTGCAAGTTCGCCAATGTGCAGCCGCATTCCGGCGCTTCCGCCAATGCCGAAGTGTTCTTCGCGCTGATGGCCCCCGGCGACACTTTCATGGGCCTCAATCTCGCCGCCGGCGGGCATCTGTCGCACGGTTCGCCGGTCAATATTTCCGGCAAGTGGTTCAAGCCGGTGCCTTATGGCGTGCGCCGCGACGACCACCGCATCGATATGGACGAGGTCAAGCGGCTTGCGCATGAGCACAAGCCGAAGCTGATCATCGCTGGCGGCTCCGCCTATCCGCGCATCATCGACTTCCGCGCCTTCCGCGAGATTTGCGACGAGGTCGGTGCCTACTTGATGGTCGACATGGCGCATTTCGCCGGGCTGGTCGCCGGCGGCGCGCATCCCTCGCCATTCCCGCACGCTCATGTCGTCACCACCACCACGCACAAGACGCTGCGCGGCCCGCGCGGCGGCGTCATTCTCTCCGACGACGATGAACTGGCCAAGAAGCTCAACTCGGCGGTGTTCCCCGGCATGCAGGGCGGCCCGCTGATGCATGTCATTGCCGCCAAGGCGGTGGCCTTCGGCGAGGCGCTGCGGCCGAGCTTCCGCACCTATGCCCGCAATGTGGTGGAGAACGCCAAGGCGCTGGCCGAGACGCTGCGCGCGTCCGGCCTCGACATCGTCTCCGGCGGCACCGACACGCATCTGATGCTGGTCGACCTGCGCCCCAAGAGCCTCACCGGCAAGGTGGCGGAGGCAGCGCTCGGGCGCGCCCACATCACCTGCAACAAGAACGGCATTCCGTTCGATCCGGAAAAGCCGTTCGTGACCTCGGGCATCCGCCTCGGCACGCCGGCCGGCACCACGCGTGGTTTCGGCATTGCCGAGTTCCGCAGCGTTGGCGAAATGATCGTGGAAGTGCTCGACGTGCTGTCGCAGAAGCATGCCGAGCAGGATTTGCTTATCGAGGCCGCGGTGCGCGACAAAGTGAAGGCATTGCTGACGCGTTTTCCGATTTATCAATGACCAACCCGGCGCGCCCGCGCAGGCGGGGAAAGCGACGGGGATAGGGGGCCAGCCCATGCGTTGCCCGAGTTGCGGAAGCCTCGACACCCAGGTCAAGGATTCGCGGCCAACCGAGGATTCGGCGGTGATCCGCCGCCGCCGCGTCTGCCTCACCTGCAATTTCCGCTTCACCACCTTCGAGCGCGTGCAGTTGCGCGAGCTCACCGTGATCAAGCGCAACGGCCGCCGCGTGCCCTTCGACCGCGACAAGCTGATGCGCTCGGTGCAGATCGCGCTGCGCAAGCGCCAGGTCGATCCCGAGCGGGTCGAGCAGATGGTGTCGAAGATCGTGCGCGAACTGGAGAGCATGGGCGAGAACGAGGTGACCTCCGAGACCATCGGCGAACTGGTGATGGAGCACCTGCGCGATCTCGACGACATCGCCTATGTGCGTTTCGCTTCCGTTTACCGCAATTTCCGTGAGGCCAAGGATTTCCGCGCCGCGCTCGACGAATTGTCGAGCGAGGACGGCGCCAAGCCGGCGGCGACGGCGCGCAAATGAACTGAGCCGGTCGCGCCAGCGCCTGCACGCAACGACAGGCGGAGGACGAGCGCTTCATGCGCCTGGCGCTCAATCTCGGCCGCCGCGGGCTCGGTAATGCCCATCCCAACCCGGCAGTCGGCGCGGTGATCGTCAAGGACGGCGTCATCGTCGCCCGGGGCTGGACCCAGCCCGGCGGCCGCCCGCATGCCGAGGTCGAGGCGCTGCGCCGCGCCAAGAAGGCAGCGCAGGGCGCCACGATGTATGTGACGCTGGAGCCCTGTTCGCACCAGGGCAAGTCGGGCCCTTGCGCCGACGCCATCATCAAGGCCGGCGTTGCCCGCGTGGTCTCGGCGCTGGAAGACCCCAATCCGGAGGTGGCGGGCGAGGGCTACAAGCGGCTCGCCGCCAAGGGCGTTGCGGTGGAGACCGGCCTGTTCGCGGACGAAGCAGCGCGCGCGCATGCCGGCCACATCCTGCGCATCACGCAAGGGCGCCCCTTTGTCACCCTCAAGCTGGCGCTCTCCGCCGACGGCAAAGTGGGGCTCGCCGGCCGCAAGCCGGTCGCGCTCACCGGCGCGGCGGCGCGCGCGCGGGTGTTCCAGATGCGCGCCGCGAGCGACGCCATCCTGGTCGGCATCGGCACCGTGCTCGCCGACAATCCGCAGCTCACCTGCCGGCTGCCCGGCATGGAAGCGCGCTCGCCGCTGCGCGTGGTGCTCGATGCGCAGTTGCGCGTGCCGCTCGCCACTGCGGTGATCGCCACCATCCGCGAGACGCCGACCTGGGTGTTCGCCTCGCGCAAGGCGTCTTCGATGGCCGAAGAGATCCTGCAGCAGCGCGGCGCCAAGGTTTTTCGCGTCGACGACAGCGAGGGCCGGCTCGATCTCGACGAGGTGCTGAAGGTGCTCGGCGGCGAGGGCATCACCCGGCTGCTGGTGGAGGGCGGCCCGACGGTGGCGGCGAGTTTCGTTGCCGCCGATCTGGTCGACGCCGCGGCGCTGATCTATTCCGAGAAGCTGATCGGCGCCGACGGCATCGATCCGCTCGAAGGCATGGCGCTCGACGCCATCAACGCCCACCTGCACGCCAGCGGCAGCGAGCGGCTCGGCGCCGACACCCTGGAAACCTACGAGCGAGGCGCATGATCCCGAAAAGTGGCAACCGGTTTTCGGAAAAGATCATGCGCAGTGAAAAATGTTAGGTGAGCACGATGCATTACCCTAGACGGACCTGGCAGTAGATGTTCACCGGCATCGTCACCGACATGGGCGAGGTGCGTTCGGTCAAGCCGCGCGCCGATAACCTGCACCGCATCACGCTCTACACGCGCTACCCGCGCGCCGAGCTCGTCGAAGGCGCCTCCATCGCCTGTTCCGGCGTCTGCATGACGCTGGTCGATACCGGCGAGGAGGACGGCCGCTGCTGGTTCGCGGTCGATGCCGCGGACGAAACGCTGCGGGTGACCACGGTCGGGCGCTGGCGCCACGGCGGCCGCGTCAATCTCGAGCGCGCGCTGAAAATCGGCGACGAGCTCGGCGGCCATATCGTGTCCGGCCATGTCGACGGCCTCGCCCGCGTACTCGCGCGCGAGGACATGACCGACATGGCGCGCTTCACGCTGCGCGCGCCGGCGGAACTCTCCCGTTTCATCGCCTCCAAGGGCTCGGTCGCGCTCGACGGCGTCTCGCTCACGGTTAACGCGGTGGCCGGCGACGACTTCTCGGTGCTGATCATCCCGCACACGCTTGCCGTGACCACGCTGGGCGGCTTGCAGGCGGGCGACGACGTCAATCTCGAAATCGACACCATGGCCCGCTACGCCGCGCGTCTGCTGGCAACCGGATAGCCCTTGTTCCCGGCTCCCGCGCTTGCTACGACGCCGCGGAACCAGGAACCCAACCATGGCCAAGAAACGAAGCGCGGCGGCGCGCCCCAAACAGCGCGACGCCGTGCGCATACTCATCGTGGAAGCACGCTTCTATAAAGACATCTCCGACCGGCTGCTCGCCGGCGCCATCGAAGCACTGGATGCGGCCGGTGCGACCTACGACATCGTCTCCGTGCCCGGCGCGCTGGAAGTACCGGGCGCCATCGCCATGACCATGACCGGCCGGCGCAGCCCCTATGACGGCGCCGTCGCGCTCGGCTGCGTCATCGAAGGACGAAACCTACCACTTCGAGGTGGTGTCGAATGAATTGGCGCGCGGCCTGATGGACCTCGCCGTGCGCGAGCGGCTCGCCATCGGCAACGGCATCCTCACCGTCGACAACGAGGCCCAGGCGCTCGATCGCCTCGGCGGCATTCATGGCCACAAGGGCGCCGATGCCGTGCGCGCCGCGTTGGCGATGATCTCGCTCAAACGCACGCTCACGGCCAAATAATGTCGCGCAACGCGCCGGCCAAGGACAAGGGCAAAGCCAACCGGCGCGGCGCGGCCCGGCTTGCCGCCGTGCAGGCGCTCTACCAGATGGACCTCGCCGGCACCGGGCTGAACGAGATCCTGGCCGAATTCGAAAGCCATTGGCTCGGCCGCGAAGTCGAGGGCGCGCAATATCTGCCGGCCGAGGCCGCCTTCTTCCGCGACGTGGTTACCGGCGTGGTGCGCGAGCAGCGCGAGCTCGATCCCAAGATCGACGAGGCGCTGGCCAAGTCGTGGCCGCTCAAGCGCATCGAGGCGATCCTGCGCGCGGCTCTGCGCGCCGGCGCCTACGAGATCGAGCACCGCAAGGACGTGCCGGCGCGCGTGGTGGTGTCGGAATATGCCGACGTCGCCGCCGCCTTTGTCGAGCGTGAGGAGACCGGCATGGTCAATGCCGTGCTCGACCAGATGGCGCGGCGATTGCGCCCGGACGAATATGGCGCAAAGTGACGAAGATAGCGCAAAGTGACGAAGATAGCGCAAAGTGATGCCATGGCATTGCACGACCCAAGCTCGGCCGAGGACCGCCTGATCGCGCGCCACTTCGCGCCGCTGGCGACGCATCCGGGCGCGCTCGGCCTCTCTGACGATGCCGCTTTCCTCACGCCGCCGCCGGGCTGCGAGATCGTGCTCAAGGCCGACGCCATCATCGGCGGCGTGCATTTCTTCGCCGAGGACGACGCCTTGACCGTGGCGCAGAAAGCGCTGCGCGTGAACCTTTCCGATCTCGCCGCCAAGGGCGCCACGCCGCTCGGCTATCTGTTGTCGCTCGCTTTGCCGAAGGAGATCGGCGAGGCATGGCTGGCGCGTTTCGCCGAGGGGCTGCGCGCCGATGCCGAAACGCTACGGCTGTCCGCTGTTCGGCGGCGACACCGACCGCACGCCGGGACCGATCACCATATCCATCGCCATGGTCGGCAGCGTGCCGGCCGGCAGCATGGTGCGCCGCGCCGGCGCCAAGCCCGGCGACCTCATCTATGTCAGCGGCAGCATCGGCGATGCCGCGCTCGGCCTGGTGCTGCGCAAGGGCGCCGATTGGCGGCTCACCGACGCCCAGCGCGCGCATCTGGCGTTGCGCTATCTGTTGCCGCAGCCGCGCAATGCGCTGGCCGAAGCGGTACGCACGCACGCCTCCGCCGCGATGGATGTTTCCGATGGCCTTGCCGGCGACTTCGCCAAGCTCTGCCGGGTGTCGCAAGTCGCGGCCGAGATCGAAGTGGCGAAGGTCCCGCTTTCCGACGCCGCCCGCGCCGCCATTGCCGCCGATCCCGCGCTGCTGGCAACCGCGCTCAGCGGCGGCGACGATTACGAGATCGTCTGCACCGTGCCGGCACAGAAGGCCGCAAGCTTCCGCGCCGCGGCTCATGCCGCCGGCGTGCCGGTCACCGAGATCGGCCGCGTTGCGGCCGGCGAGGGCGCCCGCTTCCTGCAAGCCGACGGCCAGCCGCTCGCCTTCGCGCATGCCTCGTTCAGTCATTTTTAGTCCGTAATTCGGGTCCGCTCGCTTCGCGAACCCGGTATGACGGATGCCCTGGTGCCGCGCTATACTGGGCAAAACGGGTTTGAGGAAACGCCATGCACGACATGACCGCGCGGCAATCGTTCGTTCCCACCGGCCGCACGCCGAATTTCGACACGCTGCACCGGCGGTTTCCGACCTCCGCCTATCTGCGCCGGGCGGCGCCGCGCAACGTGCCGCATTTTGCCTTTGAATATGGCGACACCGGCGCCGGCGACGATGTCGGCGTCGCCCACAACTGGGCGGCGCTCGATGCGGTGAAGGTGGCGGCGCGTTACGGCGTGATGCCGACCTTGCCGCCGGTCGATGTCGAATTGTTCGGCCGCCGCTATTCAGCGCCGATCGGCATCGCGCCCATGGGCGGGCCGTCGCTGGTGTGGCCGGGCGCCGATCTGTTGATGGCCAAGGCGGCGCAGGCCGCGCGCGTGCCCTATACGCTCGGCATCGCCGGCGGCGCCACTATCGAGGACGTGGCCAAGGTCGCGCCCGACGTGTTCTGGCTGCAGCTCTATCGCTTCTGGCGCAACGAGCACAAAATCGGCTTCGACCTGGTGCGGCGCGCGCAAGCCGCCGACGTCAAGGTGCTGATCCTCACCCTCGACGTGCCGGTGCGAACCTCGCGCTCGCGCGAAAGCTATGCCGGGCTGGGCGGTGAATTCCGTCCGACGCCGCGCATGCTCGGCGAAATGCTCGTCCGCCCGAAATGGCTGCTGGCGCTGCTGCGCCACGGCTATCCGCGCTTCGCCACCATCCGCCAATATGCCGGCGCCAACGCGTCCACCAACGAGACCATCCGCTTTGCCCGCAGCGAGATGGGCGGCGCCTTTTCCTGGGAGGAGGTGGCGCGCTATCGCGCGGCCTGGAAGGGGCCGATGATGGTCAAGGGCATCCTGCATCCGGCCGATGCCGAGAAGGCGGTGGCGCTCGGTATCGAAGGCGTCTGGGTGTCCAATCACGGCGGCCGCCAGATCGAGGCGCTGATGCCGACCATCGACGTGCTGCCGGCGATCGCCGCTGCCGTCGGCACGCGCGCGACCATCGTCTGCGACAGCGGGATCCGCTCGGGCCAGGACGTCATGCGCGCGCTGGCGCTTGGCGCCGATGCGGGCTTTGCCGGCAAGTCGTTCCTGTGGGCGGTGGCCGCCATCGGCGACGAGGGCCCGGCCTATCTGATCGACCTCTACACCGAGGAATTGCGCGCCTCGCTCGGCCAGATCGGCGCGCTGTCGCCCGCAGAAGCGCGCGCGGCCTTCATCCGCCATCCGGGCAAGGTGCAGTTCTAGATTGCACCGTCGCGGCAATCCTGTGCGATGACGCGCCGCGTGTCGGCGAAAACGGCGCCAAGAGCAACGACGTCACCGCAATCGGCGCCATAGACGAATTCAAAAGGCGAACTTTAAAGCAAACTGCCGATAATCTGTGCGTCGCCCGGTGGCGGCGCGCTACCGCCAGGCGTGCGGCCAATTCGGGCGGCGTGGACAGCATTCCTTCGTCCACATCTTTGCCATTTATTTGCCATAAGCCGACAATGCAATATCGTGTGAAATAAGACTGGGGCATGTGTTCTAGGTCCCCCACTGCGAGGACCTCAGCATTGATTTGTGCAGGATTAGGACTAGGGACATTTCCCGCGCTTCGCGGGGTTCTCCGCGCTGCCCTCTATCTGCTCGAACTGGCCGTCATCGGCACCATCTATGGTGGCCTCGCCGAGGCTTGGCTCTTGTTCCCCGCCATCAATCCGGCGGCGACGCCGCTGTGGCCGCCGACCGGGCTGGCTCTGGCGCTGCTACTCGTGCGCGGCTACCGGATTTGGCCCGCGATCGTGGCCGGCAGTTTTTCCGCCACGCTGTTGACGGCGCGTCCGCTATTAGAGGCAGCGTCGATCGGCATCGCCACGCTGCTCGCGGCCCTGGCGGGTGCCTGGCTGCTTGACCGCTGGTCGAACGGCCGCAACACGTTCGCCACCCCCACTGGCATCGCGAAATTCGCGCTGATTTCTTTCGCGCCGACCGCGTTGATCGGATCGGCCGGCGCCGTAGGCGGACTGCTGCTGCAGAACAATGCCGAGGTCGTCGCCGCGCTGCTGCATTGGCCGGTCTGGTGGCTGGCGGATGCGGCGGCGCTGCTGTTGATCGTGCCGGCGATCGTGCTCTGGGCGAACCCGCCGTTTGCCCGATGGCGGCTGGCGGAAACGATGGCCGTTGCCTTTGTCGCGGCCGCGATCGGCTTCCTCGCCTACAGCCCGCTCGTCGATGCCAACCTTGTCGGGCCCGGCTTCGACGGCGCCTTGGCCTACCGCGGCATGCTCGGCTTTCTTATCGTGCTGCCCTTGCTGTGGGCGAGCCTGCGCGGCCATCGCCGCGACGTGGCGAGTGTCGCGCTTATCTTCATCGGATGTGCGGTGTGGGGCTTCGCGTCCGGCGTCGGCCCGTTTGCCAAGGCGGACGTGAATGGCGCGCTGTTGTTGCTGTTTGCGCTTTCGCTCGGCGCCACGGTGCCGCCGCTGCTGGTGAGCGCGGCGATCGCCACCCGCCGCGACACGGAAGCCCGACTGCTGGCGACCCAGCAGCAATTGAACCGCGATATCGCCAAGACCGACCAGGCGCTGCAGACTGCCAAGCGACATTTCCAGATCCTGATCGAGGGCGTCGCCGACTTCGCCATTTTCGTGGTCGACACGGCGGGGCGCGTGGCCAGCTGGAACAGCGCCGCGCAGCAGATCACCGGCTACAGCACCGAGGAAATCATCGGCAAGCATTTCGGCATCTTCTACCGGCCGGACGAACGGCGCGCCGGCGAACCCAACCGCGCGCTGGAATTGGCGGTGCAGGGCGGCAAGTGCGATGTGGAAGGCTGGCGCATCAGAAAGAACGGCACGCCGCTGTTCGTCACCGGCTCGGTCTCCTCGATCCGCGATGACAACGGCAAGCTGATCGGCTTTGCCAATATCATTCGCGACGCCACCGAGCGGCGCGACGCGCAGGAGAAGCTGGTGCAGGCGCGCGAGCAGCTCGCCATGGCGCAGAAGATGGAAGCGATCGGCAAGTTGACCGGCGGCATCGCCCACGATTTCAACAATCTGTTGATGATCATCGGCGGCAATGCGCAGACCTTCCGCCGTCTGCTCGACCCGAAACTGCCCAAGGCCATCGAGGCGATCCAGACCGCGGCCAAGCGCGGCGAAAGCCTGACGCGGCAATTGCTGACCTTCTCCCGTCGCCAGCATCTGAGCCCGACGGTGGTCGACCTCAGCGCTTCGGTGCGCAACATGCGCACGATGATCGAAAGCTCGCTGCGCGGGAATATCGTCTACAAGGAAAACATCGCCGCGGATGTCTGGCCGATCAAGGTCGACCTTGCCGAATTGGAGTTGGCGATCGTCAATCTCGCCGTCAATGCGCGCGACGCCATGCCCAACGGCGGCACCTTCACCTTGTCGGTGTCGAATGTGACGCCGGTCTACGACCGTCCCAACGACCAGGGCAATGGCGGCCTGGTCATGATCGAGTTCGGCGACAGCGGCACCGGCATTCCGCCCAATCTGCTGCCCAAGATCTTCGACCCGTTCTTCACCACCAAGGAGGTGGGGAAGGGAACCGGCCTCGGCCTGTCGCAGGTCTATGGCTTTGCCCATCAGGCCGGCGGCACGGTGCGGGCGAAAAGCAAGGTCGGGCAGGGTACGACCATCACGCTGTATCTTCCGACCAGTACGGAGAAGGAAATCGCCGGCAAGGAGACCGTCGCGGCGCAGGCGCCGCAGTCGCAGCGCCCGATGGTCCTCGTCGTCGACGACAGCGCCGACGTGGCGGAGGTGACCTCGTCGCTGTTCGAGCATCTCGGCTACGACACCGTTTACCGCGACTCGGCGGAGGCCGCGCTCAAATTGCTCGACGAGGGCAGCAAGTTCGACCTCGTGTTCAGCGACATCGTGATGCCGGGGACCATCGACGGCGTCGGCCTGGCCAGCGAGATTCGCGCGCGCTACCCGCATTTGCCGGTCATCCTGACCACCGGCTACAGCGATGCGGCCCAGGTCGCGCCGAAGAATTTGCGCATCCTGCGCAAGCCCTTCGACACCGAAGCGCTGCGCGGCTTCATCCAGGACGCCATGGAGCCGGGCTCCTCGGTGCACTGAGCGCGGCTCAATCTGGCTTTAGGGACCGTTTTCCCCCTCCTGCGTCCCCGATTGGCGGGGAAGGGCAGCCCCGCGTCCTGGGCAGTAGCTTCATGCTACGAGTGCCGCTAAAAGGGACAGCTTTTTTCTCCCGGGACCCACCGCCATGTCGGCCGTCGCCGAGCCAATGCAGTTTGTCAGCGACGACCGGCTCGCCCGCCGCAACGCCATGGTGCTGGCGGTGGCGCAGGCGCTGGCCGGCGGCAACAACACCGTCATCTTCGCCACCGCCGGCATCGTCGGCGCCATGCTCGCCCCCGACAAGGGCATGGCCACGCTGCCGATCACGGCCACCGTGCTCGGCATGTGGTTCGGCACGCTGCCGGTGGGCGCGCTCGCCCGCCGCTATGGCCGCCGCTTCGCGCTGCAGAGCGGCTCGCTGTTCGGCATCCTCTCCGGCCTGATCTCCTATTCGGCGGTGATGACCGGCCAGTTCTGGCTGCTGCTGCTCGGCACCTTCTGCGGTGGGCTCTATGCCGCCGCGCATCAGTCCTACCGCTTCGCCGCCGCCGACACCGCGAGCGAGGCCTATCGGCCGAAAGTGGTGTCCTGGGTGCTCGCCGGCGGCGTCTTCGCCGCGGTGATCGGGCCGCAGCTCGTCATCTTCACCAAGGACCTGATGCCGCCCTACATGTTCGCCGCCAGCTATCTCGGCCAGTCCGCCTGCGCGCTATTGGCGGCCGTGGTGCTGCAGTTCGTGCGCATCCCGCCACTCGCCGCCAAGCATCTGCCGCCAGGACGGCCGCTCGCCGAGATCGTGCGCGCGCCCAAATTCATCGTGGCGGTGGCCTGCGGCGTGGCCGCCTACACCACCATGAATCTGGTGATGACCTCGGCACCGCTGGCCATGGTCGGCTGCGGCCATTCGGTCACCGACGCCACGCTCGGCATCCAGTGGCATGTGCTGGCGATGTATGCGCCGAGCTTTATCACCGGCTCGCTGATCACCCGCTTCGGCATCGCCCGCGTCACCGGTCTCGGGCTGGCGCTGATCGGCCTCACCGCCGTCGTCGGCATCGCCGGCATCACGGTGGCGCATTTCTGGACCGCGCTCATCCTGCTCGGCGTCGGCTGGAACCTCGCCTTCATCGGCGCCACCACCATGGTGACCCAATGCCATCGCCAGGAGGAGCGCAACAAGGTGCAGGCCTTCAACGACTTCATCATTTTCGGCAGCATGGCGGTGAGCTCCTATGCCTCCGGGCAATTGCTCGCCGATTTCGGCTGGGCGATGGTGAACGTCGTGCTCTTCCCCACCATCTTCATTGCCGCCGCGCTCCTGGTCTGGCTCAACCTGCGACGGCAGCCGGCGGCGGTGTGACCGCGCCGTCGCGCTCGGCTTCATCGCGACGGCTCTGGCGTGGATTGTCGGGGCGCTCAACATGGCGCCGGGCGGTCTACAAAGCGAAGGCCCGGCTAACGGATTAACCGGGCTCTCCAGGATCGCGCCGCTTAGGCGACCGCAGCATAGACCGGGACAGGGCGATCGCGGCCCACTCTTACGACCAGCATCGATCCGTTTTCGATATCAATGTTTATGAGTGCTTGCTCACAAAGCCGGGCGGGATCGCGCTCGCCATTTTTGGCGGCTTCGATAATTCGCTTTGCGATCAGTTCACGCGCTGTGATCAACATTCCGAAGCGATGGAGCGACACGCAGGCATGATCGAAAGCCTCGCCCATAGCCAAGGTCGCGATATCGTCGAACGAAAGGTCTTTGATCGGAATGATATTCATGGTTTCCACCCGTAGCACGAGCGGGAGTGCAAGAGCGTCGCTCAGTCACCGAGGCTCGAAACTGTTTCGATGACAACGATAGGCTAGGCACGTTCAATGCGTTGCGTCTGTTCAAAACAGACCACTTCTGGAGTGCGCGCGCTGGATGTCGACTTGCGGCGCGTATTTAATCGCAAATTCGCGGAACGCGGCAGTGCGACTGACGTTTGGTTTACACTGGAGGGGAAACCAATGGAGAGCACGATGCGTCACGTTATCGCCCTTTCGTTCATTCTACCGGTCTTCGCCCTGGCGGCCTCCGCCGCGTCCGCCGCCGATGCCGGCAAATTCTGCCTGAAAGGGCCGGGAACGACGATGAATTGCACCTACGAGACCATGGCGTCCTGCGATAAGGCCAAGATTGGCACGGAGAGCTGCGTCGCCAACCCCGGCAACCCCGCCAGCACGACTGGCTCGGGTGCGGATGGGAGCAGCAGCCCAATGAGCCCGACGCAAAAGTAACGAGCTACCGCCCGCGTCCGGTGGGGGCGTGGTACAACTACGACAGGCGCTCGATGCGGCGCCTGTCGTGCCATTTGCGCCCGCAATATTGGACGCATCCACGTCAGTATTTGCCTGCCGGTTTATGCCTCTTATAGGAGACAACGATGGGCCTGATCGTACTCTTGATTATTCTGGTTCTCCTTTTTGGCGGCGGTGGTTTCTATTTGGGCCCTCCGTTCCATTATTATGGCGGGGGCCTCAGCGTAATTGTGGTGATCATTATATTGGTCCTTCTGTTCAGGGGCTGATTGTCGGCGAAAGTCGATGACGCCAACGAGCTCACGCCATTCATCCCATCCGGGATCGGTCTGGCATGGTGAGCAAAACCAGCCTATTCTTGTCGGGGGTGCGAACGGACCGGGCATGGCAAAAAAAGCGAAAAAAGCATTTGACCCGAAAGTGTTTCTCGCCAGCGTGAACGGCGGGCGAACGATAGCCAGTTATCGGAAAGGTGAAGTGGTCTTCTAGCAGGGCAAACCTGCGGATGCGGTATTCTACATCCAAAAGGGCAAGGTCAAGATCAAGGTTGTCTCGGAGCAGGGCAAGGAAGCCATAGTTGCGATAATGGGGCCAGATGAGTTCTGCGGAGAGGGATGCCTGACGGGGCAGCTGTTGCGTCTTGGGACGGCTGAGGCAATGACGGAATGTGTGATCATGCGGCTGCAAAAGGAAACCATGGTCCGCGCCCTCCATGAGGAGTCAGTCTTTTCCGAGTTTTTCGTCTCACATCTTTTGACGCGCACGGCCCGGGTTGAAGCGGACTTGGTCGATCAGCTGTTCAATTCGAGCGAGAAACGCTTGGCTCGTGCCCTTCTATTGCTGGCAAATTTTGGCAAGGAAGGCCCGCCAGAGCCGATTATTGCGAAGGTCAGCCAAGAAACGCTCGCGGGGATGATTGGGACGACCCGCTCGCGCGTGAGCTTCTTTATGAACAAGTTTAGGAAATTGGGCTTGATCAATTACAATGGCCACTTGGAAATTCACAGATCATTGCTGAATGTCGTTTTGCACGAGGAACCACACATCGGCGGCTGAGCACGGCAATGATTTGCCGACTGATCTGGCGCCGACCGGCGTCTCTCGATGGCCCCTTTAAAAATTGCGGTGGCCAAGATTGAAAGTGCTCACTTTTGCACAGACAGGGAGAAGCGCCTTGTCGGAGGATGCTGCATTGAACCGGTCCAACAGACCCGCCCTATGCACCCCCCACCCCCCAAACCCCCACCCCCCGCATAGGGCGGGGTACTGTTCGAAGTCCCGCCATGCGAAAACGTAATCGTCCAGCGCACCAAGGCCCAGTTATGTCGGCGTCAGCGCAGATAGCCAGACAACACGTATTTCCGATAATTACCTGCCCCGAGTGTGGCAACCATATGCGGCTCAGCACCATCGTGCCTGAGGAAAACCACCGCGAGCGCATGACCTTTGTGTGCGAATGTGGTTTCGATTATCGACAATCCAGCGCGGTCGCTGCCGAGCGCGGCCTGTAGCGAAAGTGCCGGCGGCGTAATTGCAGCTAAGGGTCGAAGGATAAACCTGCGACGGCAGCCGGCGGCGGTGTAAAGCGCCGCACCCGGCGGCTTGGACCTTGGCGCCAGCTATATTGCCTCAGTGCATCCTTTGCGGGCACAATTGTCGCCGACGCGCGGCAGCCAAGCCGCCGTCGGCGCGCTGCTCCGGGGAGACGTGCAGGCGATGATATCGGCCGGTACCGACGACACCTTCGCCATCGTCGCGCATGACGCGAGCAAGCTGTTCCTCGACGGCAGCGTGATCGCCTTTCATCATCTCGATCTCGCCGTCCGCAGCCAGGAAATCCTCTGCATCGTCGGCCCCAGCGGCTGCGGCAAGACCACGCTGCTGCGCTGCATCGCCGGGCTGACCGAGATCAGCACCGGCACGCTGCTGGTCGCCGGCAAGCCGGTCACCGGCCCGCCCGCGGGCGTCGCCATGGTGTTTCAGCATTTCGGGCTGCTGCCCTGGAAGTCGGTCTACGACAACGCCGCCTTCGGCCTGGCGGTGGCCGGCGCGTCGGCCGCGCACATCAAGGAGCGCGTCGCCCATTATCTCAATCTGGTGGGCTTGAACGGCTTCGAGCGGCAATACCCCTATCAGCTCTCCGGCGGCATGCAGCAGCGTGTCGGCCTGGTGCGCGCGCTCGCCATCAATCCGTCGATCCTGCTGATGGACGAGCCCTTCGCCGCGCTCGACGCGCAGACGCGCGAAATCCTGCAGGAGGAGTTGCTGCACCTGATGGAGCGGCCGGACGAGCGCAAGACCATGGTGTTCATCACCCATTCGATCGACGAGGCGCTCCTGCTCGGCGATCGTGTCGCGGTGATGAGCGCGCGCCCGGGCCGGGTCAAGGAAATGATCGACGTGCCCTTCGCGCATCCGCGCGATGTCGAGACCGTGCGCGCCGACCCGCGCTTTTCCGAATTGCGCGCGC
This sequence comes from uncultured Pseudomonadota bacterium, assembly GCA_963782145.1. Lineage (GTDB taxonomy): Bacteria > Pseudomonadota > Alphaproteobacteria > Rhizobiales > Xanthobacteraceae > Pseudolabrys. The sequence goes on along the minus strand of CAWAIV010000005.1, from coordinate 265,488 downwards.
ATATCTGGCACCAGTTGCATACGGCGCGGCCCAAGCGCGCCGGCGCGGCGGAGGCCGTCTGACCATGGCCCTGCACGCCGATGCCGGCAGCATGAGCGCTCTCGCCAGCGAGGGCGAGGACCGCCAGCGCGCCAAGAAGGTCGCCGCCGTCCGTCGCCGCCGCCAGTTCCTGCTCAATATTTCCATCCGCGTCGTCTCGCTGGGCATCGTCCTGCTGCTCTGGCAGATCCTCGGCGCCAAGGTGGACCAGACGCTGTTCACCACGCCGCTGGCCATCGCCAAGGCGGCGGTCGAGATGATCGGCGACGGCGAATTGTGGACCTATCTGGCGCCCAGCCTGGTCGTGCTCGCCATCGGCTTGTCGCTCGCCGCCGTGATCGGCATCGCGGTCGGCCTGATCCTGGCGCGCTTCTGGGTGCTCGACGTCGCCTTCGGCGTCTACATCACCTTCCTCTATTCGATCCCCAGCGTCGCCCTGGTGCCGCTGATCGTGCTCTGGGCCGGCTTCGAGACCACGGCCAAGGTGCTCATCCTCTTCCTGTTCGCCTTCTTCCCGATGACCATCAACACCTACCAGGGCGTCAAGAATGTCGACGCCAAGCTGATCGAGGTCGGCCGTTCGTTCCGCTGTTCGGAGCGACAATTGTGGGTCAATATCGTGCTGCCGGGCGCGCTGCCCTTTATCGTCACCGGCTTGCGGCTGGCGGTCGGACGCGGGTTGATCGGCATGGTGCTTGCCGACCTGTACACGGCCATCTCCGGCATCGGTTACCTGATCGTGCGCACCGCCTCGACCTATCAGGTCGACAAGATGTTCGTACCGATCGTGACGCTCGGCCTGTTGGGCGTCACGCTCACCGCCTGCGTGCGTTTTGTCGAGGTGCGCGTTGCGCCTTGGACGCGCGCCGGCAACCAGGATTGAGGTCCCGTACAAGAGACACAAACACGCTTCAGAAAACATGGTGGAGGAAACGTCATGCAAAATTACTCGCGGCTCGGCCTCGGCGTAGCGCTGCTGTCCGGTCTCGTGCTTGCCGCCGGCCTGCAACCGGCGGCGGCCGACACCTGCAAGACCATGCGCAAGATCAATATCGGTGTCTCGGTGTCGCCACCCAATGTCGTGCACACCTCGCCCTACGTCGCCAAGGAGCTCGGCTATTTCGCCAAGCGCTGCATCGACGCCAACATCATCCAGTTCGAAGGCGGCCAGTCGCCGGCGGCCAAGGCCGCGGCCGCGCAGGGCAGCGCGCTCGTCTCGGTATCGCCGATCGCGGTCGGCCGCGGCGTCAAGGTGCAGCAGATATGGGGCCTCGCCCCGCGGCTGCCGCAGTCCTACGTGGTTTCGGAAGACGTCAAGTCGGTCAAGGATCTCAAGGGCAAGAAGCTCAGCGCCGTCGGCGGCGGCGTCGGCGGCTTCAACTGGGTGATGGGCCGCGAAGTGCTCAAGAGCGGCGGTCTCACGGTCGATGACGTGCAGTTCATCGCCGGGTCTACGGCCGGCCGCGTGCCCGGGCTGCTCTCCGGCCAGATCAACGGCGTGTCGCTGCATCCGGAAAGCGTCTATCTGGCGCGGAAGAAAAAGCCCGGCCTGCACGTGCTGGTCAATCTGGCCGACCTGTTGCCGAACTATTTCTTCAACGCCTATGGCGCGCAGGTTGCCTGGATCAAGCGCGACCATGCGCTGATGGTCGACGCCGTCGCCGCCATGATCGAGGCCAACCGTACCATCTATCGCGACGAGGCCAAGGTGCTGCCGATCATGATCAAGGCGACCGGCCGGCCGAAGGACGCCGTCGAATACGCCTGGAAGCAGTTGACCGAGCATTGCGTCTGGTCGGTGAACCAGGGTTTCGATGCCAAGCGCACGCAATGGACCATCGATAACGACGTCGCCAACAAATACATCGCGGCGAACAAGAAGCCGACCGTGAAGCAGGTGTTCGACGAGTCGATCGCCAACGAGGCGGTCAAGAGCCTGGGCGGCCCGGTCAAGATCGGCAAGTGCACGGAATAGAAACGGAAGCTGGGCATCGGCGCGGCCCGCGCGGTGCCCGGCAAAACACGGCCGGTGGGCTTCGCCGCGCGAAGCCCACCCGACAAGACAACAAGACAACAAGACAACAAGATAATCAGGAATACAGCCATGAACATCCAGACACCGCGTACGCCGCTCGGTCCGCAGCCCTGGGACACCGTGCGCACCAAGCTCGACCAGGCGCTGCCTTTCGCCAATATGCGCGGCACGCCCTATTACCGCGACGCGGTCTATGAGCAGTTCTCGGCCAAGGAATACGAGCGCCGCTATGCGGCGCTGCGCGCCAAGATGAAGGAGGCCAAGCTCGATTGCGTGATCGCTGCCGGCGGTCCCAGCCATTGGAGCTTCGGCGCCGGCATGCTGTGGCTGACCGGGCATTGGGAATGGCATGCGCTGTGTTGCTACGTGCTGGTGCCGCTCGATGGCGAGCCGACCATGATCTACTCGATGGGCGGCACCCATGCCGAAGCCGTGCGCCGCAATGTCGAGGTCGCCATCAAGGACGTGCGCCACAGCCGCAACGGCCGCTATGCCGAGGTGATGGTCGAGCGGCTGAAGGAACTAAAGCTCGAGCGCGGCCGCATCGGGCTGATGGAGATCGACCCGCGGCACGAAGACTACCTGCCGGTCAACCAGTACAACACGCTGCGCGCCGGGCTGCCCGACGCCGAATTGGTGTTCACCAAGGGCTTCCTGCACGACCTGGTGGTCATTCACAGCGCCGAGGAACTCGATTGCGTGCGCAAGGCCGGTCTGCTGTGCCAGCGCGCCATGGAAGCCATGGTGGCCCGCGCCAAACCCGGCGCCAAGGAATACGAGCTGCGCGCCGCGGCCGGCGCCGCCATTCTCGACGGCGGCGGCGACATCGATTTTCTCATCATCGGTTCGACGCCGATGGCGAACCCGGCGATGATCTTCGGCAATCCGCGGCCCTCGCAGCGCGTGCTGCAAAAGGGCGACATCATCAACATGGAGCTGGCGGCCGGCTACCGCGGCTACACCGCGCAGATCGGCTCGCCGATCACGCTCGGCGAGCCGACCGAGATGGTGCGCAAGTTCTGGGAGGAGATCACGCTGCCCGGCTACAACAAGATCGTCGCCGAGATCGCGCCGGGCAAGCCGGCGGAAGCCATGCGCACCGCGAGCAAGTTCTTCCGCGACCATGGCGTGCAGTCGCGTCCGACCCAATGCCACGGCATCGATCTGGTCACCGACAATCCGCACGTCACCGCCGAGCATGTGCGCGGCGTCGACATTGACATGGTGCTCAAGCCCAATATGGTGATCATGGCCGAACCCAATCCGATCACCGCCGACGGAATGTTCGGCATTTTCCTCGGCCATACCTTCATCGTGACCGAAACCGGCCACGAGGTGGTCGACGCGTTTCCGCTGGAGATCGCGGTGGCGAACTGACCCGCAGGCCGGACCAAGCCGGTGCGTACCCGTCCACGACGTAGACCCTCGCCATGACCGCAAGCTGCAGCCGGATTCTTCGCGATCTCCTCGCGCGCAAGCAGGCTTTGCTGTTGCCGGGCGCCGCCAACGCGCTCGCGGCGCGGGTCATCGAGGACATCGGCTTTCAGGCGGTCTACGTCACCGGCGCCGGCGTCACCAATACATTCCTCGGCGTCCCGGACATCGGCCTGATCTCGGTCAGCGAGCTTGCCGATCATGTCGCCGCCATGCGCGATGCGGTGGCGCTGCCTCTGATCGTCGATGCCGACACCGGTTTCGGCAACGCCGTCAATGTCACGCGCACGGTCAGGATGCTGGAGCGCAGCGGCGCCAACGGCATACAGCTCGAGGACCAGGAATTTCCCAAGCGCTGCGGGCATTTCTCCGGCAAAAGCGTCATTCCCCGGGCCGAGATGGTGCAGAAAATCCACGCCGCGGCTGACGCGCGCGTCGATCCCGACCTGGTCATCATCGCCCGCACCGACGCCATTGCGGTCGACGGCTTCGCCGTGGCCATGGAGCGCGCGCAGGCCTATATCGAGGCGGGCGCCGACATGACTTTCGTCGAGGCGCCGCGCACCGCCGAGCAGATCGCCGAGATCCCCGAGCGCCTCGGCGTGCCGCAGCTCATCAATATTGTCGCCGGCGGGCTGACGCCGATGCTGGGCCTCGCCGAGCTGGAGCGCATGGGCTATGCGGCGGTGCTCTACGCCAACGCCGCTTTGCAGGCCTCGATCGCCGGCATGCAGAACGTGCTCGGCCATCTCAAAGCGCAGGGCTCGCTCGACGGCGTCGCCGACCAGCTCGCCAGCTTCACCGAGCGGCAGCGGCTGGTCAACAAGCCGCGCTACGATGCGCTGGAAAAGAAATATTCGTAACGCTCAACGTCAAGGCTCACCTTCCCAATGTCCGCCGCCAGCGACAATCCGCATACCCGCGCCATCGCCGCCTTCGTCTCCGGTCTGCGCTACGAGGACATTCCGCCGGAAGTGATCGCCCGCATCAAGCTGTTGATCCTCAATTTGCTCGGCTGCGCGCTTTACGGCAGTGCCTTGGAATGGAGCCGCATCCTGCGCGCGACGCTTGGCTCCGTCGACACGACGCCAGGCTGCCGCGTCTGGGGCACCCGCGAGCGCCTGTCGGCGCCGCATGCGGCGCTGGTCAACGGCACGCTGATCCAGAGCTTCGAGCTCGACGACGTGCATCGCCAGGGCGTGCTGCATGTCGGCGCGGTGACGCTGCCGCCGCTGATGGCCATCACCGAGTTGCGTCCCGGCCTCAGCGGCCGCGACTTCCTGCGCGCCGCCGTCGCCGGCTATGAGATCGGCCCGCGCGTCGGCAAATGCATGGGACCGCAGCATATCGGCCAGGGCTGGCACTCGGGCGCCACCGTCGGCGTATTTTCCGCCGCTGCCGGTGCTGCCGCGGCGCTCGCGCTTGACGCCGGGCAGACCGTGCACGCGCTCGGCATCGCCGGCACCCAGGCGGCCGGGCTGATGGCGGCGCAATACGGCGCCATGGTCAAGCGCATGCATGCCGGTCGCGCCGCGCAGAGCGGGCTTTATGGCGGCCTGCTGGCGGAGAACGGCTTCACCGGCATCGTCGACGTCTTCGAATCGCCCTATGGCGGCTTCTGCACCACCTTCTCGCGTTCCACCGACCGCTTCGATCTCAACGAATTGTCCTGGGAGCTGGGGCGGCAGTGGGAGACACTGCGCATTTCGCTGAAATTCTATTCCTGCGTCGGCAGCAACCACACCACGCTCGACGCCATCCGCAGCATGCAGGCGCAGACGCCGTTTACCGCCGACGACGTCGAGGAGATCGTCGTGCACGGCTCGCAGGTGACGGTCGAGCACGTCGGCTGGCCCTACCGGCCGCAGGGCCTCACCTCGGCGCAATTGAACCTGCCGTTTTGCGTCGCCACGCTGCTGCTCGAAGGCGACGTCTTCGTCGATCAATTCACCGACGCCGTCGTCGACGATCAACGCCGCATCGCGCTGTCGCGCAAGGTCAACGTGGTGCACGACCCGGCGATCACCGCGCGCGGTTCGGGCTATCGGCACATGGTCCGCGTCGAGGTCAAGTTGAACAACGGCACCCGGCTGGAGCGAACCGTCGAGGCGCCGCGCGGCAGCGAGCAGAGCTTCGCCTCCGAGGCCGACATCGTCGACAAGTTCATGAAGCTCGCCACCCACGTGGTCAGTCGTGCCCAGGCGGAGGCGGTGGTCGATCGGGTGCTCGGCGCCGAGAAGCTTGCCCGCGCCGAGGACCTCGCGGCGGCGCTTGCCGGCGGGTGATGCCGGTCGCTGCCATTATCGACTTTGTGGTTTTCGTAGCCCGGATGGAGCGAAGCGAAATCCGGGAATACTTCTTTGAAGGGCCGCCCCGGGTTTCGCTGCGCTCCATCCGGGCTACACGCTCCACGCTTTGCCGCGTCGATCTCTCCCCCACGCGTGGCGAGAGGTGCGCACCACCCACCCGACCGGCTATTTCCCCTTCGTCTTCGAGATCGCCGCGGCGAGCTTGCTCAGCCGCGCGCGCTCATGCGTTGTGAAGTTGACGAAGTCGGCGACCGAGCCGCCCGCCGGTTCGATGCCGGCCGGCTTCAGCTTGTCCATCACCGCCGGCGTCTTCAGCGCCGCCTGGATCGCGGCATTCATCTTCTCGACGATGTCCGCCGGCGTGCCTGCCGGCGCATAGAGCCCGGCCCAGTGACCGATCTCCACGCTCGGATAGCCCTGTTCCGCCGTGGTGGGGATCACCGGATAGGAGCTGATGCGCTTGGTATAGGTGGTGGCGATGCCGCGCAGGTTGCCGGCCTTGATCTGCGGCACCACGACGATGCTCGCTTCCGAGGTTGCCGACACTTCGCCCCTCATCACCCCTTGCACCGAGGCGCCGCCGCTGCGGTAGGGAACGATGGTGAAGGTGACGCCGGCGGCCTCCCGCAGCATCTCCGCCACGAATTCCGGCGTGCTGCCGTTGCCGGCGGTGGACCAGGTGGCCTTGCCGTTCTGCGCCTTGGCCCAGGCGATGAACTCCTTCAGGTTATGCGCCGGCACCTTCGGATTGACGATGATGGTCGACGGCGCCACCGCGATCATGCCGACCGGCACCAGGTCGGAATCCTTGTAGGGCAGGTTCTTCAGCAGCAGGCTGTTGGTGATGGTGCTCGCCGCGCCGACCAGGAAGGTATAGCCGTCCGGCGCCGAATGGGTGACGTAGGAGGTGCCGATCACGGCGCCGGCGCCGGGGTGGTTCTCAACGATGACCGTCTGGTGAAGCTGCTTGCTGACGCCATCGGCGCTGATGCGGGCGATCAGGTCGTTGGCCCCGCCGGGTCCGAAGCCGACGATGAAATGGATCGGACGGTCCGGCCACGCGGCCTGCGCCGCGGGCGCGGCGGCGACGCAGGCGAAAAGGGACGCAGCCAAGACGGCGGAACGGTTGAACATCGTTTTCTCCTGTGGACGGCATTTTTTATGCAAACGGGGCGGGGACTGTACTGCAAGTATTTCGCCCGCCCAAGGACGCGTGCGTGCGGGTAAAGTCCTAATTTGAGTTTCCCATGGCCTTACAGACCATCGCCTCCCGGTAAAGGTCAGCATACCGGCGGAATGCGCCTGGAGACTCGGCTTCACGATATTGAATGTATGAGCCCTCGACACACCAACTTCCATTGGTGGCCAAAGTCCAACAATCCGAACTAATCACCCGGAAACCGGATGACCCAATTCGGACCACATAAATAGGAAACAAGACGATCGCCTTTGGAATTATATTTCCACTCAATCTCAAATATACCACCAACAAATTTGCGTGGTTTTGGGATCACGTTTTGCGAAGAATTGCGTGAATCCAATGAAAGAAGCTTGCGCAATTTTCACGCCTAGATACATTCATAGAATAAATTATAAACTGCGCGGGGTGTTAAGAAACTGCGCGGGGGGTGTGGTGAGATGATTGGCGTCGCATTGGCTAATAGCCGCATGCGGCTAATTATATTTGTTTTCTTCATTGCATTCTTCGCATTCACAGATCGTGCTCATTCTATCGGAGTGCTATCTGACGGGTGCAATTTTATAAACTCGTATTCCTTTCCTGCCGGCGCACCGAATGCGCTTGGCGTTAGCTGGGGTCCATCGAAAAATTATCTGGAGCTATGCGCGGAAGTTGGTGACGGCATGAAGGGGTAAGGCGGCGTATCGTGGGGGTGTTCGACGCCTCCACTTCTCCACCGAAGGAGTGATACGCCGTGACCGACACTAATGTCATCAAGCTCGCTCAGCCAGGGACCTTCACCGATTCGCTCACCGAGATTTTGCGCAACGGGGCACATGCCCTGCTGACGCAGGCCGTCGAGACGGAAGTTGCTGACTTCCTGGGGCGATATGCCGATCTCAAGACCGAGGCGGGCCACCAGCGCGTCGTTCGTCACGGGCATTTGCCCGAGCGCGAGATCATGACCGGCATCGGACCGGTGGCCGTGCGCCAGCCGCGCGTGCGCGACCGGGAGGCCGTTGGCGGTGAGCGGATTCGGTTTAGCCCGAGCATTCTGCCGCCCTACGCCCGACGCACGAAGAGCCTCGAAGTGCTGATCCCGATCCTCTACCTAAAGGGCATCTCCACCGGCGACTTCGAGGAGGCGTTGGCCGCCTTGCTCGGCAAGGACGCCGGCGGGCTGTCGGCCTCGACCATCGGGAGGCTCAAGGACGCCTGGTTGGACGAACACCTGCGCTGGAGCGAGCGCGATCTCTCCGCCAAGCGTTACGTTTATTTCTGGGCCGACGGCATCCACGTGCAGGCCCGCCTTGAGAATGACGCGCAGTGCCTGCTCGTGATCATTGGTGCGACGCCGGAGGGCAAGAAGGAGCTCGTCGGCCTGATCGACGGCGTGCGCGAGAGCGCGCAATCATGGAAGGAGCTCCTGCTCGATCTCAAACGACGTGGCCTCGCGATGGGGCCGGAACTCGCGGTCGCCGACGGCGCGCTCGGTTTCTGGAAGGCGCTTCCTGAGGTGTGGCCCAAAACGCGCGAGCAACGCTGCTGGGTGCACAAGACCGCCAACGTCCTCAACAAGCTGCCGAAGAGCCTGCAAGGCAAAGCCAAGCGGGCGCTCCAGAACATCTGGATGGCCGAGACCAAGCACGCTGCTGAAGCCGCGCTCGATATGTTCGTGGAAATCTACGGTGTGAAGTACGACAAGGCGGTCGAATGTCTGACTAAGGATCGCGACGTGCTACTGACTTTCTACGACTTCCCCGCCGAACACTGGAAACACTTGCGCACGACCAATCCGATCGAGAGCACGTTCGCGACCGTTCGTCATCGGACAACGCGATCGAAAGGCTGCCTCTCGAACAAGACCGCGCTTGCCATGACGTTCAAGCTCGCACAATCTGCTGAAGCAAGCTGGAACCGTCTGCGTGGATACAACCAGTTGTCCAAGATCATCATGGGTGTAAAGTTCAAGGACGGAGTCGAGATCGTCAGATCGCAAGCTCAAACCGCTGCCGCCTGACCCCACTCGTCACCAAGATTCGGCGATAGCTCATTATTCTGCCGGTGAAGTAATTACCATTACTGTTAATTGGACAAATACGAGCGGCAATACGGGTTTTAGTACCGCTCTCCCCCAGCCAGGTTTTGTATTGACTTTGGCTACCCTCAGCGGGGCGAGTGGAAGCTACACGACAACTTATACAGTCCCGCAAAACCTCACCTATCTGGGCCTAGACTTTAATCCACAACCTCTTGGTACTGCCCGAGCTGATATTTATTACACGTTGAGTTGTAGCGGGGCGGCAGCCTCACCGACAGTGACATCGGTGTCGCCCGATACCGGTCCGACGACGGGTGGTACGAGCGTCGCCATCACCGGCACAAACTTTACCGGCGCGACCGCGGTAAAGTTCGGAACGAGCAACGCGACCTCGTTTACGGTCAACAACGCGACCTCGATTACGGCGACCTCGCCTGCAGGGACTGGTGCGGTGGACATAACGGTGACCACGCCCAGCGGAACGAGTGCAACGAGCGCGGCGGATCAATTCACTTACACGGCTGTCGCTATCCCACCGACAGTGACATCGGTATCGCCCGATAGCGGTCCGACGACGGGTGGTACCAGCGTCACCATCACCGGCACAAATTTCACCGGCGCGACCGCGGTAAAGTTCGGAACGAGCAACGCGACTTCGTTTACAGTCAACAGCGCGACCTCGATTACGGCGACCTCGCCTGCAGGGACTGGTGCGGTGGATATAACCGTAACCACGCCCAGCGGAACGAGTGCAACGAGCGCGGCGGATCAATTCACTTACGCGGCTGGCGCTAGCCCACCGACAGTGACATCGGTATCGCCCAATAGCGGTCCGACGACGGGTGGTACCAGCGTCACCATCACCGGCAGGAACTTCACCGGCGCGACCGCGGTAAAGTTCGGAACGAGCAACGCGACCTCGTTCGCAGTCAACAGCGCGACCTCGATTACGGCGACCTCGCCTGCAGGGACTGGTGCGGTGGATATATCCGTGACCACGCCCAGCGGAACGAGCGCGACGAGCGCTGCGGATCAGTTTACCTATACCGTTCCGCTCGACAGTCAGCGAGTGCGAGAGATTTAAAACGCGATCACTCCGATAATCGCTCAGGTATCTGGACAAGCAATCACGAGCGCGCTGGACGGCGCGATCAGTGATGCCTTTAGCGGCGGTGGTCAGTTTATTTCCGTAGGGCCGACCGGAATTGCTTTCAACTTCGCGGCCGATTTCGTCGACCTTGCGAACCGAAGTTGATCGCCGAGCCGCATCCGCGCGGCCGAGCCGTGCCGACGATGCATTTGCTGCCTTGGGATATGCGAAAATGCCAAGCAAGGCAGCGCCAGCTTCTGCGATCCATCAGTCGAAGGACTGGAGCCTGTGGCTCGATGTTAGAGGCACCGGGTTCAAAGTTACCGATTCTCAGAATTTCCTTTCCGGTTCGCCTGCGGCCGACGTGACCGGCCGGCAGGTCAATGTCACGGCCGGCATCGCCTACAAGTTGACGCCCGACTTGCTCGCCGGGCTGATCGTGGGGGCGGAGTTCTTCAAATACGACGTCACGTCGCTGTTCGGTAGCTTGAAGGGCGATGGCGAGACCGTCGGCGGCTATGTGGTGCGCAGGTTCGGCGACATCCGCGTCGACGGGTCCGTGGTTTGGTCGAACATGCATTACGACGTCAGTTCGGGCGCCGCAGTAGGGAGCCTGTCAGCCAGCCGCTGGCTTGGAAGCGGCGGGGTGACCGGCGATTACAAGGTCGGCGCATTCCTTCTTGAGCCGTCAACCAAGATCTTTGTGCTGACGGAGAGCGAAGCGCAATGGACCGATAGCTTAGGCACAGCTCAACCCTCGCGCAGCTTCACCAGCGGCCGAGTCAGCGCGGGTGCCAAGTTTGGCACGCCGTGGGACTATCAGGGACTTGCGCTTAAGCCCTTCGTCGGCTTGTTCGCGGACTACGTTTTCATGTCGGACAACGCAATTCCTGTCGACAGTCCGGTCGCGGCCCTTCACACCGGGTGGGCCGCACGCGCAACCACTGGGCTCGCGCTGACCGCCGCGAATGGCACGATGCTCTCTTTCAGCGGGGAACTCGGCGGCCTTGGATCGAACTATAAAGTCTGGACCGGAAACCTCCGAGCAACAGTGCCGTTCTAGTTTCAACCCAACGGTGGCTCAAATAGATTCCGCACCCGGGCGTTCGCCATAGCTCGGGAGGGGCGCTGGAGACCAGCATTTGCCCCGTCGCTGCAGATAACCGTATGCTGCGGTAAAAGACACGTAAAAAGCGATGACGACGAGCGATGACCGCTATTGGCCCGTCGCGGCATGTTGTGTCGCCGCATGAGTTCGGTCGTTAACGGGGGGCATAGCGGAAGTTGACAATCCGCCGCTAATTGCAGCGGGCCACGCTTGTGACCCGGCGCCGATAGCCGCCCCACTGAACCGCCGCGCCTATAACTTCTGCTCTATTTTGCATAATGCTAGTCTTGGTGGCTCTTTCTCTCTGGGGGCAAGCACGAATGGCATTGCATACGCGATTGACAGAGATGCTCGGCATCGAACATCCAATCATCTCTGCGCCTATGGCATTTGCGGCCGGTGGCAATCTTGCTGCAGCCGTGACTGAATCCGGGGGTCTTGGACTTATCGGGGGCGGCTATGGTGATGCTGAATGGTTAGAGCGTGAATTTTCCGAGGCAAGAAACGCACGCGTCGGCTGCGGTTTCATTACTTGGTCGCTAGCTAAACGTCCCGTACTACTCGATTTGGCTCTGGCGCATTCACCAACGGCCGTGATGCTGTCATTCGGGTCACCTATACCGTTCGCCCCGCGTATCAAAGCCGCGAGCGCCAAGTTGATCTGCCAAGTGCAAAACATGGAGCATGCACGCGCAGCCGTTGACGTCGCCGCTGACATCATTGTCGCTCAAGGGGCAGAAGCCGGCGGGCATGGCTTGGCACGTGCGACATTAACGCTAGTGCCCGAGATTGCCGATTATCTGGCAAAGGCGGCGTCTTCGACTGTTCTGGTAGCGGCTGGTGGCATTGCGGACGGGCGCGGGTTAGCTGCGGCCCTAATGCTCGGAGCTGATGGCGCGCTGATCGGTTCCCGTTTCTGGGCGAGCGCGGAGGCCTTAGTTAATCGTGCCTTTCAAGACTTCGCGCTATCCGCCGACGGCGATTCCACCATACGTACGACGGTGGTTGATATTGCCCGCAAGCTTGAATGGCCTAAACCATTCACGGCGCGCGTAATGAAAACTCGATTTATCGAGGATTGGCACGGCTGCGAAGCTGACCTCTCAAAACCCGAAGTAGTGGATCGCGAAATGCATCGTTATGTGACGGCGATGCAGAACGGGGACCCAGACAACACTGGGGTTTGGGTTGGCGAAGCGACCGGGCTAATCCAAGACGTGCGGTCTGCGGGTGAACTGCTACAAAAAATTGTCGGAGACGCAGAGCGTCTGCTTGGCGACAAGGCGCCTGGCTTTGTGAGAATGGCCTGACCCTGTTTTCGGTATTGGCGCATTTCGCCCATTCGGCCTCATGCCTTGAACGGTAGCCATTGGCCCCTCGGGTCATTTCGCGGCAAAGCGGCAATTCGGTCACCTACGAAACGAAGCGGACATCGACTGAGCCGTGCTCACCGACCCGGTTTTATCAGTACGCGCCTCGCCGCCTGCGATCATTGCCAGGCGGGGCCGGGCGCTTCCAGCGGCTACGGCAGCGATCCATGCTGTCCTTGGCTTGGCGTCAGCGCCAAGCCGGCCGAAGACATTTGTAATTTCAATGGCTTAACCTGAATTCCGGATTTGGGAAGCCGGCCGCGCCAAATCCGCGCGGTATCGCCGGCCTGATCGGCGGGACTTAGCCGGATTACGCGTTGCGTGCTGCCTCTGTTTTTGGCTATATCCGCGCGCTTTCCGGTCGGGGTGAAGCGCGATTCCAGGCGGCCATCCTCGACGCTCCCTGGCGCCGGGCGGGAGCGTATCTTCCGCCAGCTCCGTTACAAAATACGAGGTTGAAGCCACCATGACGACATTGTGGATCATCGTGGGCTGTGGCGTGCTCGCGATTCTTTATGGCATCTGGGCGACTGTGTCGGTGCTCAGCGCCGACGCCGGCAGCGCCCGCATGCAGGAGATTTCCGCCGCCGTGCGCGAGGGCGCGCAGGCCTATCTCAAGCGCCAATACACCACCATCGGCATCGTCGGCGTGGTCATCTTTGTTATCATTGGCCTGACCTTGGGCTGGCTGGTCGCCATCGGCTTTGCCGTCGGCGCCATGCTGTCGGGCGCGGCCGGCTTCATCGGCATGAACGTCTCGGTGCGCGCCAATGTGCGCACGGCGCAGGCCGCGACCAAGTCGCTGGCCGGCGGCCTGGAGCTTGCCTTCAAGGCCGGCGCCATCACCGGCATGCTGGTCGCGGGCCTCGCGCTTCTCGGCGTCACGCTCTATTTCGGCTTCCTCACCGGCACCCGCCACTTTGCGCCCAACGACCGCACCGTCATCGACGCCATCGTGGCGCTCGGCTTCGGCGCCTCGCTGATCTCGATCTTCGCCCGTCTTGGCGGCGGCATCTTCACCAAGGGCGCCGACGTCGGCGGCGACCTGGTCGGCAAGGTCGAAGCCGGCATTCCCGAGGACGATCCGCGCAACCCGGCGACCATCGCCGACAATGTGGGCGACAATGTCGGCGACTGCGCCGGCATGGCCGCCGACCTGTTCGAGACCTATGCGGTGACCACCGTCGCCACCATGGTGCTGGCGTCGATCTTCTTCGCCAAGACGGCGATCCTGCTGCCGATGATGACCCTGCCGCTCGCCATCGGCGGCGTCTGCATCATCACCTCGATCATCGGCACCTTCTTCGTCAAGCTGCCCGCCTCGCAGTCGATCATGGGCGCGCTCTACAAGGGCCTGATCGTGACCGGCGTCCTCTCGCTGATCGGCATCGCCGGGGTGATCAACTGGCTGCTGCCGCACGGCTTCGGCGCCATCGACGGCCAGACCTATACCGGCATGACGCTGTTCCTCTGCGGCATCGTCGGCCTCGCCGTCACCGGCCTGATCATCTGGATCACCGAATACTACACCGGCACCGACTTCCGCCCGGTGAAATCGATCGCCGCGGCCTCGGTCACCGGCCACGGCACCAACGTGATCCAGGGCCTCGCCATCTCGATGGAATCGACGGCGCTGCCCGCGCTCGTCATCATCGCCGGCATCCTCGTCTCCTTCAACCTTGCCGGCCTGTTCGGCATCGCCATCGCGGTGACGACGATGCTGGCGCTGGCCGGCATGATCGTCGCGCTCGACGCCTTCGGCCCGGTCACCGACAATGCCGGCGGCATTGCCGAAATGGCCGGTCTGCCCAAGGAAGTGCGCAAGTCGACCGACGCGCTCGATGCGGTCGGCAACACCACCAAGGCGGTCACCAAGGGCTATGCCATCGGTTCGGCCGGCCTGGGCGCGCTGGTGCTGTTTGCCGCCTATAACCAGGACCTGACCTTCTTCACCAACGACGCGGCGCATCACCCGTACTTCCAGGGCATCCACCTCGACTTCGCGCTGACCAACCCCTACGTCGTCGTCGGCCTGTTGTTCGGCGGCCTGTTGCCCTACCTGTTCGGCTCGATGGGCATGACCGCGGTCGGCCGCGCCGCCGGCGCCATCGTCGAGGAGGTGCGCCGGCAGTTCCGCGAAGACCCGGGCATCATGAAGGGCACCAGCAAGCCGAACTACGGCCGCGCGGTCGACATGCTGACCAAGGCGGCGATCAAGGAGATGATCATCCCCTCGCTGTTGCCGGTGCTGTCGCCGATCGTCGTCTATTTCGTCATCTACCTGATCGCGGGCGGCGGACCGGCCGGCAAGTCGGCCGGCTTCTCGGCGCTCGGCGCCATGCTGCTCGGCGTCATCGTCACCGGCCTGTTCGTCGCCATCTCGATGACCTCGGGCGGCGGCGCCTGGGACAATGCCAAGAAATACATCGAGGACGGCCACTATGGCGGCAAGGGCTCCGAGGCGCACAAGGCCGCGGTGACCGGCGACACCGTCGGCGATCCCTACAAGGACACCGCGGGTCCGGCGGTGAACCCGATGATCAAGATCACCAACATCGTGGCGCTCTTGCTGCTGGCGGTGCTGGCGCACTGAACGGGCGAACGCAACCACCAAAAGACAAAGGGCCCGCCGTCGCGCGGGCCCTTTCGCATTCGGGCGGTCGATTACTACGGTGAGAGCGTCGAGAACGGATTGAACACCGTGAGCATGCCGCCGAGCAGGTTGCGCTCCTGGCCACCGGTCGGGGTGGTCTGCGAAATGAAGTCGAACACTTTGCCGTCCTTGAGGCCATAATTGGCCAGCCGGATCACCTTGCGGTTCTTGTCGAAATAGACCGCGACCACGCGCTGATCGACCACCTTCTGCGGCATGAAGGCGGCTCCCTTCTCGGCCTTCTGCGAGATGTAGTAGAAGGCCTCGCCGCTCACGGTAGCGACCGTCGAGGGCGTGCCCATCACGATCAGCACCTGCTCTTGGGTGGCGCCGATGGGGATTTGCTCGAGCGCGCCTTCCTGCAGCACATAACCGCGCTGGAAGGTCTGGTTGAAGCGGCCGCAGCCGGCAAGCGCCAGCGTGCATCCGAGCGCCAGCACGGCGAAGCGCAGCCGGCGTGACGCACGGCGAGGAGGAGCGACATGGGAAGGCGAATTGGTCATTTTGGTCTTGCATCGGCCGGGACCTTGCCGTACCGGGCGGCAAAACCGCACCCGGTCCGTGATCCAACTCGATGATTTTTCCCCTGTTTCGCCGCGGCGCGCGGCCCGACACCATTTCCACCCTGTATGGCATGATCGTGGCGCAGGCGCGATTACCGTGCTTTTACCAAGATTATGCCGTTGCCGACACGGTTAATGGCCGTTTCGATCTGCTTGCGTTGCATATCGCCTTGGTTCTCGAGCGATTTTCCAGCGAACCAGCACTGCGCGCGCTGGGGCAGGGGCTTTTCGACTGTTTCTGGCAGGACATGGATAATAATCTGCGGGAAATGGGCGTGGGGGACTTGGCCGTCCCGAAAAAAATGCGGGCGCTGGGCGAAGCCTATTACGGTCGCGCGCAGGTCTACCGCGCGGCGCTGCAGGCGGTGGACGACGGTGCCTTGGTCGAGGCGCTCTCGCGCAATGTCTACGGCGGCAGCACGGCGGACCCGGGTGCACCGCGGCGGCTTGCGGCGTATATGAGGGAGGCGGTAGCAGAGCTAGCCGGTGTTGCGGAGACCGATCTGGCGCAAGGGGTCCTGCGGTTTCCTAAGCCCAACGCAAGTCTTAATTCAGCGCATAAGAATCAGAAGATAAGAGATTGATTTAATGGATAAAGCCGTGAGCCCCTGGAGCGTACCGGTGACCCTGGAGCAGATCCCGGAGACCGGCCTGCATCGCGAGATCGAGGCCGCGGCAGAGACGCGCGCGGCCATTGCCAAGCTCGCCGGCTTGCGCGAATTGCCTCGTCTTACCGCCGTTTTCGACCTCACCCGCCAAGGGTCCGGTGTCGCCGTGAGCGGCCGGGTGCAGGCGCGGGCCGGCCAGACCTGCGTGGTCACGCTCGATCCGATCGACAGTATCGTCGACGAGCCCATCGATGTCGCCTTCGCGCCGGCGGCGGGCGCCGCCGCGCCGGCGGCCAAGGCGCACGATGCGGCCGATGAACCGCCGGAACCCCTGGTCGACGGCAAGATCGATCTCGGCGCGCTGGCCACCGAGTTCCTCATGCTCGGCATCGATCCCTATCCGCGCAAAGCCGACGCCGAATTCGCGCCACCGAAGGTCGAGGACGGCGGCGAGCACCCCTTTGCCGCGCTGGCGGCGCTGAAAAAGCGCCCCGGCTCCGGCCAATCCTGACGGCGCACAAGCCGTGGAACCCAACCACAACTGGCTTGTCTCACCCGTTGCAATGGCTATGGTCGCCCCGTGACTTGCCCTACGGAGACCCCTTTTGCCGGCGATCGAGCCGACGCCGCCAAGGCCAGCCCATGCCCGATAATGTGCGCATCGCTCTCGACGCGATGGGCGGCGACCATGGTCCCTCGGTCGTGCTGCCGGGCGCCGATATTTCGCTCACCCGCCATCCCGATATCGACTTCGTGCTGTTCGGCGACCAAGCGGTGATGAACCCGCTGCTCGACAAGCTGCCGCGGCTGAAGGCGCGCGCCCAGATCGTGCATACCGACGTCGCCATCCGCATGGACGACAAGCCGAGCCAGGCGCTGCGCCATGGCCGCTGGAAATCCTCGATGTGGCTCACGCTCGACGCGGTCAAGCGCGGAGGCGGCGGACGCGGCGGTCTCGGCCGGCAATACCGGCGCGCTGATGGCCATGGCCCGCTTCAGCCTGCGCATGCTGGAGGGCATCGAGCGGCCGGCGATCGCCGCCATCTGGCCGACCATGCGCGGGGAATCGGTGGTGCTCGATGTCGGCGCCTCGATCGGGGCCGACGAGGAGCATCTGATCAATCTCGCCGCCATGGGCAGCGCCATGGCCCGCGTGCTGTTCGACATCGAGCGGCCGAGCGTCGGCCTGCTCAATGTCGGCGTCGAGGAGATCAAGGGGCTGGAAGCCGTGCGCGAGGCCGGCCGCATCCTGCGCGAGGGCCATTTCCCGCATTTCGCCTATCACGGCTTCGTCGAGGGCGACGACATCGGCAAGGGCACGGTCGACGTGGTGGTCACCGAGGGCTTTGCCGGCAATATCGCGCTCAAGACCGCCGAAGGCACCGCCCGCCAGTTCGGTCAATATCTGCGCGCAGCGATGAACCGCACCTGGGCGGCGCGGCTCGGCTATCTGCTGGCGCGCGAAGCGTTCCGCACGTTGCGCGACAAGATGGACCCGCGCAAGGCCAATGGCGGCGTCTTCCTCGGACTTGAACGGCATCGTCATCAAGAGCCATGGCGGCGCCGACGCCGAAGGCTTCGCCAATGCCGATCGATATCGGCTACGACATGGTGCGCTACGGATTGCTCGCCAAGATCGGGGAGTCGGTGGAGCGTGATCTTAAGGCCAACGCGACGGCGCGGGTGGCGAGCGGAGCGGGTTCGTGACTGTTTTGCGTTCGGTAATTCTCGGCTGCGGCAGCTTACCTGCCCAGCCGCATCCTCACCAATGACGATCTGGCGCGCGCGGTGGACACCACCGACGAATGGATCGTGCAGCGCACCGGCATCCGCGAGCGCCATATCGCGGCACCGGGCGAATTGACCTCCGATCTGGCCCTGCACGCCGCCCGGGCGGCGCTCGCCAATGCCCACCTCGAGCCCGACGCCATCGACCTGATCGTGCTCGCCACCTCGACGCCGGACCAGACCTTTCCGGCCACCGCGGTGACGGTGCAGGCCGGCCTCGGCATCACCCATGGCGCCGCCTTCGACCTGCAGGCGGTCTGCTCCGGCTTCGTCTATGCGCTCTCGGCGTCGTCGATGCGCTGCTGCGCACCGGCGCCCATAAGCGCGCCCTGGTGATCGGCGCGGAGACCTTTTCGCGCATCCTCGACTGGAACGACCGCACCACCTGCGTGCTGTTCGGCGACGGCGCCGGCGCCGTGGTGCTGGAGGCGCAGGAGCAGCCCGGCGCAACCTCCGACCGCGGCATCCTGACCACCCATCTGCGCTCGGACGGCCGCCACCGGTCCAAGCTCTATGTCGATGGCGGCCCGTCCTCGACCCAGACCGTCGGCCATCTGCGCATGGAGGGCCGCGAAGTGTTCAAGCATGCGGTCGTCATGATCACCGACGTGATCGCGGACGCCTTCAAGGCCACCGGCACCAGCGCCGCCGATATCGACTGGTTCGTGCCGCACCAGGCCAATAAGCGCATTATCGACGGCTCGGCGCACAAGCTCGGCATTGCCGCAGAAAAGGTCGTGATCACGGTCGACCGCCACGGCAATACGTCGGCGGCCTCGATCCCCTTGGCGCTGGCCGATGCGCTGGCCGACCGCCGCATCCGGCGCGGCCACCTCATCTTGCTGGAAGCCATGGGCGGCGGCTTCACCTGGGGCTCGGCGCTGCTGCGCTGGTGAGCGGCCAGAGGCGTGCCAGGGCGCAAATTGGCGCCCGCGCAGGCCATGCACGCTCCCACGACAAATCGCTATCACAATATGCATCTTCCCGTTGACCCGCCCGGGTCATGCTAATATCGTTGATAATTCAGCGGGATATCTTCGCCGGGGGCAGGGCAGGCGATGACCGGAAAAACAGTGACGCGGGCCGACCTGTGCGAGGCGGTCTATCAGAAGGTGGGCCTTTCGCGCACGGAGTCCGCTGCGCTCGTGGAGTTGGTGCTCAAAGAGATCACCGACTGCCTTGAGCGCGGCGAAACCGTGAAGCTGTCGTCGTTCGGGTCCTTCGTGGTGCGCAAAAAAGGCCAGAGCATCGGGCGCAATCCGAAGACCGGCAAGGAAGTGCCGATCTCGCCGCGGCGAGTGATGGTGTTCAAGCCCTCCGCGATCCTCAAGCAGCGCATCAACGGCGTCGGCGACAGCCATACGTCCGGCCTGAAGTTCTTGTTGAGGATCGCGACTGCCTGATTCGCTCGGTAACGCGTTCAACCCGATGAGGAGTATGGCCGCTTTGGACAGCAAGGCGCCGGAAGCCTTTCGCACGATTTCCGAAGTGGCGGATGAGCTCGATCTGCCGCAGCACGTGCTGCGGTTCTGGGAGACGCGCTTCCGCGACATCAAGCCGATGAAGCGCGGCGGCGGCCGCCGCTACTATCGGCCCGACGACATCGCGCTGCTGCGCGGCATCCGCCATCTGCTCTATGGCGAGGGCTATACCATCCGCGGCGTGCAGCGCATCCTGCGCGACCAGGGCATCGGCTTCGTGCAGGCGGTGTGGCAGGAGGGCGCGACGCAGCCGCCGCATGGCGCCGACCGACGAGGACGAGTTCGCCGAGGAAGCGGTCTTCGGCGACCGATATGCTGGCACGAGGAAAGCGGGTTGCGCGGCCGGCTCGCCGGTCTGGTCGGCCGCAATCTCGGCGACCGCCAGGACGATGCCGCCGAGCGGCCCGAGCCGCCGCTCAAGAGCGCGCCGATGCCGCGCATCGAGCCGAGCGACCGCGCCTTGCATGGCGCGGCCGAGCCGCCGTCGCGAGCCGGCGCCTGTCGCCGCGCCGGCGCCAGCGGCGCCGCATCGCGCGGCCCGCCGCCGGCTTGGCGCGCGAGGATCTGCGCAAGCTGCATGCCGCGCTGCATGAGCTTGGCGAATGCCGCAAGCTGATTGTGGCGGCGGTTGCGCGCGCCGACTGATCCCGTACCGTCGCTCCCGTCGGCGAACTTTTTGGTTCCGCATGAGTTGCGCTTTGGCGATTGTGCGCCCTTGCAAATCACGCCGAGGCAGTGCGAACCTGGATTGTGTGGCGACATACTGATTGCGTGAAGGATGTCATAGTCGGATTGCCGCCGGGGTAGGGGGTCTGAGCATGCGTCGCGCCGCGTTGGCCGCGATATTGGCGATCGCAACGGTGGTCGGGCCGATGGCGCCGGCCGTCGCGCAGGTCGCCCCGCCGCCGCCGGTGCAGGGTGCCGCCGCCGGTGCCGACGCCACCACCCACGCCCACGCCGGATCCCATACCGACACCCACACCAACCCCAACTCCGACCCCCACACCAACCGACAACCCGTCGGAGCAGCCGCCACCGGCCAGGCATGGCATCACGCCGCTCGGCTGGTACGTCATGGGCTCCGTCGCCTGCGCCGCCGTCTCACCGATGATCCAGCACCGTGATGCTTGGCCGCGAGCTGACGCTGAACGAGGCCTATCGCTCGACGTTCGGCTGCGTGCTGGGCCCGCTCGGGTGGCTGCTTGGCCGACGCGCTCGTTCCGCCGGTGCCACCGCCAGCGTGCCGCCGCCGACCGCCAGCCGCCGCGGCATCAGCCGCCGCGTCGCACCGCGCGTGGACGCAACATCAGCATTCCGCCGCGCGGCGCGACCGGCTTCGTGCCCGATGAAGTGCTGTTTGAAACCGCCGCCGGCGCTTCGCAGCGCGCAGCCTCGCCGTCATGGCGCGGCGGCTGCATCTGACGCATATCGAGACGCATGCACTTCACGCTCTCGATCGCACGCTGCAACGCTGGCGCATCACCGACAACCGTTCGGTGGCCGCGACGCTGGCGCGGCTGGCGCGCTATCGCTTCATCGTCGCCGCGCAGCCGAACTATCTCTACCGGCTGCAGCAGCAGCCGAGCTGCGGCGCTCAAGCGAGCCGCGCCCGGCGCCGCGCAATATGTGGTGTCCAAGCTGCATCTGATCGAAGCCCACCGCCTCAGCACCGGCGCCGAGGTGCGGGTGGCGGTGATCGATTCCAAGATCGACACCCGTCATCCCGATCTCGCCGGCGCGATCGTCGCGCAGGACGACGTGATCGGCGCGGCAGGACCGCCGCATGCGCACGGCACCGCCATGGCCGGCGCCATCGCCGCGCATAGCCAATTGCTCGGCGTCGCGCCGAAGGTGCGCATCCTGGCGGTGCGCGCCTTTTCCGGCACCGCCGACAGCGCGCAGGGCACCACCTTCAACATCCTCAAGGGCCTCGACTGGGCGGCACAGCGAGCACGCGCGCATCGTCAATATGAGCTTCGCCGGTCCGGCCGATGCGCTGATGCGCGACATGGTGGTCAAGGCGCATGCGCGCGGCATGGTGCTCATCGCCGCGGTCGGCAATGCCGGCCCGCGCTCGCCGCCGCTTTATCCGGCGGCCTACCGCGCAAGTGATCGGCGTCACCGCGGTCGGTGCCGACGACAAGCTGCTGCCGCAGGCCAATCGCGGGGCGCAAGTGGCGGTGGCGGCGCCCGGCGTCGATGTGCTGGCCGACGCCCCCGACGACAAGCTGCAGCTCACCTCCGGCACCTCGGTGGCGACCGCGCTGACCAGCGGCGTGGCCGCGCTGATGCTGGCGCGCGATCCCGCGCTCACGCCGGACGCGGCTGCGCCGGCTACTGATCGGCAGCGCGCAGCGCATCGCCGGCCGCGCCGCGACGTCGGCGCCGGCGTCATCGACGCGCTGGCGGCGGTGAAGGCGGTGGGGAAGCGGGGCGGGGAGTGAATGGTCGGGGCGGCGAGATTTGAACTCACGACCCCCTGTCCCCCAGACAGGTGCGCTAACCGGGCTGCGCCACGCCCCGACCGGAACGGCGCGGACTATAGGGATGCGCCAAACCGCGCGCAACACCGGTAAAAAATTAAGCTTGGGCGCGGCGAAAGCACAAAAAGCCGCGAATGTCCGGCATTTTCAGTGAATGAATTAACCGAATGTGCACGGGCTTTGGACGAAATTCCTCAAAATCGTGGAAATCTCCGTCACCTCTTTTTGAGAAGCGCTCATGGCCCAAGCCATTCATGCCCGCCTGAACGCCGCCATCGAGGTCGACCACGCGCCGGCCAGGGGCGAGGCGCGCGCACGCGCGCCGGAAGGCGCCTTCGAGGACATTCGTTTCAGCGTCCACGAGGACCTGGCGGCGATTGCGGCGGAATGGCACGACTTCGAGCGCGAGGCCGACGGCACCGTGTTCCAGACCCATGAATGGCTGGCCTGCTGGCAGCGCCATGTCGGCAGCCTCCGCCACGTGCGCCCGGCGGTGGTGATGGGGCGCGACGGCGCCGGACTGCTGTTTGTGCTGCCGTTCGCGCTGCGCCCGACCGGCGTGGCGCGTACGCTCGAATGGCTCGGCTCCGACCTCTGCGATTACAACGGGCCGCTGCTGGCGCCGCGCTTTGCCGAGCGCGTCGACCGCGCCCGTTTCCTCACGCTCTGGGCGGCGATCGCGGACTGCCTGCAAGGCGACCCGCGGCTGCGCTACGACATGGTCAGCCTGACCAAGATGCCGGAAAAGATCGGTACGCAGCCCAATCCGCTGCTGGCGCTCGGCGTCACCGTCAATCCGAGCGGGGCCTATCTGACTCAGCTCGCCGGCACGTGGGACGCATTCTACAGCGCCAAGCGCTCCTCCTCGACGCGCCGGCGCGATCGCACCAAGCGCAAGCGGCTGGCCGATATCGGCGAGGTGCGCCTGATCTCGCCGCAAGGCGTGAACGAGATCGTGGCCACGCTCGATCTGCTGATGCAACAGAAGGCGCGCGCCTTCGCCCGCATGGGCGTCGCCAATCTGTTCGCCAATCCGGGCTATCCCGCCTTTTATCGCGCGCTCGCCAGCGATCCGGAAAGCCGCGTGCTGGCGCATGTCAGCCAACTCGAGGTCGGCGCCACCGCGGCGGCGATCAATCTCGGGCTCATGCATCGCGGCCGCTACTATCACCTGCTCGCCAGCTATGACGAGGGCGAGGTCTCGCGTTTCGGGCCGGGCATGGCGCATCTGCACGACCTCATGCGCTACGCCATCGAGCAGGGCTGCACGGTGTTCGATTTCACCATCGGCGACGAACCCTATAAGCGCGACTGGTCGGATACCGAACTGGTGCTGTACGACCACATCGCGGCGGTGACCTTGCGCGGCACGCTGGTGGCGTTGCCGCTCACGGCCACGCTGCGCCTGAAGCGCTGGATCAAGCAGACGCCGCTGTTGTGGAGCCTCGCCAGTAAGGCGCGGGCGATGATCGGCGCGCTACGGCGCTGACGGCCGCGCCAGCGGCCGCGACACGGCGGCCGGCGCACCCTCGTAAGCGCGGCGGATCGGTCCGCGGATCATCACCACCAGCGAGGCGACCGAGCCGCAGGCATAGACCACGGCATAGGCCTGCAGGAAAGCCACGATATCAAGGTGGGCGAGGATGGCATAGCCGCCCACGCCGGTCATCGCCGCCACCATGCCGAGGCCGATGCGACCGACCTCCTTGAAGTAACCGTTGTGCACCAGCACGCTCTGCGTGACCATCTGCGACAGGTTGGCGAGCAGCAGCGCGATCATGACCGGCGTCATTGCCGGCGGCATGGTCGCGGCGTGACCGAGCAGCATGGCAAACAGCCGGTCGGCGCCGAAGATGAGGACGAGGCTGGCGATCGCCGCCGGTATAGCGCAGAGGCCGGCTGCCATCAGCGTCGCTCGCACCAGAGTCGGCCCGTCGCGTTCGGCCAGCGCGCTGGTCTGCCGCGGCACCAGGATGTCGCAGACCGCGCCGAACACCATGGCGCCGCCGCGGAACACCTTGAAGGTGGTGTCGAGGATGATCGGCGGAGCGCCGAGCCCGAACAGCAGCGGCACGATCAGATAGGGGAAGTTGTAGATATAGATGTCGCTGGCCGCATAGGCGCCGCTGCCGGCCAGGGCAGAACGGTTGGCGCGGAAGAAGGCAGCAAGCCGCCCGCTGAATCCGCGCAGGCGCGGCAAGAGCGCGTCGCGCGCGATCATGCGGCGGATGCAGACGACGAGCACGCCGGCCCACAACGCATTGAGCGCGATCAGCATGGCGAGCAGCGGCAGGCCGAAATAGAGCGCGGCAAGACCGATAAAATAGCCGCCGCGGCGCAGCGTCTCCAGCGCCTCGAACAGCACATATTCGTCGACCGCGATCGCGATATTGCGCAGCGCGAACCAGACCAGGTTGAGCGAGACGAACAGGAAGAACAGGCCGAACTCGCTTGCCTCGCGCAGCGAGGCGCCGGCCTGTGCCGCCATGAAGACGAAACAGCCGACGGCGCCGGTCACCACCAGGCCGAAATAGAACAGCACCACCGCATTGGCGTGACCGGGAACCGCGGCGCTGGTGTCCTTGGCGAGGAAACGCGCGCGCAGCCGCACGAACAGAATCTTGACGATGCCGAAGTCGATCAGCCACAGCGAATAGCCGAAGGCGGCGACCAGGATGAATACCGAGAAGCGGTGCGGGCTGAGCACATGGGCGAACACGAAAGTCTGCAGCAGCCCGGTGACCAGCGCGGCGCCGGCAGTGCCCGCGCGCAGGAGGAAGAACGGTACCGAAATGATGCGCTGCTTCTTCATCTCAGGCCGCCCGCTCGGCATTGAGGCGCTGGCAATGATCGAGCAGCGAGCGCGCGGTGGCGGCCCAGGTGAAGCGCTGCGCCCGCTCGCGGCCGGCCGCGGCGAGCCGCGCGCGCAGATCGGCGTCGCTGCCCAGCGCCTGCATGTCGAGCATGATGGCGTCGGTATCGTCGGCGTCGCAGTGCAGCACCGCGTGGTCGCAGACCTCCATGAGCGCCGGCTGCTCGCTGATGATGACGGGGCAGCCGCAGGTCATGGCTTCGAGCGGCGGCAAGCCGAAGCCCTCGTAATAGGAAGGGAACACCAGCGCCAGCGCCTGCTCGTAGAGCGCGCGCAATTCGCTGTCGGAGACGAAGCCGACGAGATGAACGCCGGCGGATTCGGCCAGATCGATGTCGCCGAACACGCGGGTATCCTTGGCGCCGGTGAGCACCAGCGCCGCGTCGTTGAAACGGGCGCGGTGGAAGGCCTCGACCACGGTCTTGATGTTCTTGTTGGCGGAATCGACGCCGACGCCGAGGAAGAAGCGCCGTCCCGTGAGGCCGAGCCGTTCGATGACCGACGGGTCGGCGGCGACCGCCTTGATGTGATCGCCGCCCTCGTAGCAGACCGGCATGGCGCCGACGTCGGCGCCATACCATTTGCCGATCTCGCGGCGGGAGAATTCGGAAACGGTGACCGTGAGCGCGGCACGCTTGCACAGCCGCGGGATCAGGAACTTGTAAGCGGCGCGGAAGCGCGGCGAGAAATTGTCCGGTAGCGCCTGCACCGTGGCGTCATGCACCACCACGATCTGGTGGCGCGTCGCCAGCGGGCCCAGCATGCATAGGTTAAGCAAGAGCTCGCCCGCGGCATGCAAGGGAAACTCGATCTGCTCCCAGAAATAGCCGGACGATAGGCCGGCGCGGCGCAACGGGATGTTCTTGAGCGGGAAGTCGCGCGCCTGCCGCGGCGCCACCAACTCGACGTGGCCCTTGAGCGCGGCATAATCGGTGTCGAGCAGCGCGTCGATCGCCTTGATCGTCTCGGCGGCAAAGCGCTGCACGCCCGAGGAGCGTTGGGTCAGGAAACGGCCATTGATGGCAATCTTCTGCGACATCACGGCCGCTCCTCGCGCTTGATCAGGGCAGCGACGCGAGTTCGCGAAATGTCGGGACGAAAGCTGCGTGCCGATGTCGGCGGCGGCGGCCGCGCCGAGCCCGGCGCGCAAGCTCGCATCGTCCGCCAGCCGCGTGAGCCAGGTGGCGGCGTGCTCGACATCGGCTTCGGCCCAGCGCTGGCCATCGGCGCCGAAGGTGCCTTCCGGATCGTCGACCGGAACGAGCTTGTAGTCGACCAGCGCCGAATTGTGCTCGTTCATGAATTCGAGATTGCCGGACCAGGCGGTGGCGATCACCGGCTTGCCCAGGCGCATGGCCTGCGCCGGCACCAGGCCGAAGCCCTCCGAGCGGTGCAGCGAGATCACGATGTCGCTGGCCGCCATCAGGCCGAGCATGTCGGCTTCCGGCAGCATGCCATCGATCAAGCGGATATTGTTGCTGCCGGCGATCGCGTCGTCGAGCGCGCGCTGCGCCCATTGGGTGGCGCCGCCGGCGATCAGCTTGATCACCAGCAGGCGGTCAGGCGCGTCGCCAAAAGCGCGACGGAAGGCGGCGATGGCGGCGAGCGGGTTCTTGCGGGCGAAGGCCGAGCCGAGATGCACCACATTGAGCACGACCAGCGCGTCGGGGGGCAGGCCGAGCTTGCCGCGCATGTCAGGCGTCACCGTCATCGGCGGCAGTGGATGCGGCACCACATGCACCGGTTTCTTCGTTGCCGCCGCGATGGCGTCGCGGGTGAAGCCCGACGGCACCCATATCTCGTGCACGTAGCGGAAGCTCGGCTGCCATTCCGCCGGTAGCCGCGGCAATTCCCAAGCCCAGTAGCCGATGATGCGGCGCGCGCGGATGCGGGCGCGGCCGAGCGCCCATAGCGCGTGCGGCATGAACGGGCCGTTGTGATGCACGATGAGCGTGCCGCCGCCGGGCGTCAGCACGCGGCGCGCGGCGGCGTCGGCGAATTCCACCTGGCCGAAGGCCGGGCTGAGGTCGAAGGCGCAAGGGGCGTAACCCGCAGCCTCCAGCGCCGCGTAGCCGAGGCGGGCGCCTTCGCCGATGCCGCTCAAGGTCGAATATAGGCCGGCGATGCCGAGCGGAAAGCCGCCGTGCGGATGGGCGTCGGGCAGCGGCGCGATGACGCGGCTGACATCGAACAGGATCTGCCGGCGCCTTGCCTGCGGCAGGCATTGCCACAGTCGGCGCAGGGCGCTGCGGCGCGGGGTGCCGAGGCCGGTCACGGCAAATTCAAGTTGCGCCGACATGGACCAGCCTTCCAGCCGGCATGGCGGCCTGATGCCGGCGCCGGTATCTGACCGTCGCCGCCCCCAAACCCCAGATCATGCCGAGCAACAAGAAGAAATGGCGCCAGTGATCGGTGTCGATCACGAAGCCTTCCAGCACTTCGCCGACAAAGGTGGCGAAGGTGCAGATGAGATAAGGCTGCCAGGGCGTCGGCACCAAGATCGAGCGCAGCGCGACCATGAAGGTGGCGCCGAGCAGCACGATGTAGCTCATGCCGCCGATCCAGCCATAGACCATGAAGGCCTGCAGATAGACATTGTGCTGCTGCAAGCCGTGCACGACAGAGAATTCGAACGGGCCCATGCCGTTCGGATATTTGAGCAGCGCGGCCAGCGCCAGTTCCTGCAAGCGGAAGCGGCCGCCCTGGCCGACGTCGTAGGACTGCACCAGGTGGAAGCGCTCGGTGAACATGGACGAGACCGAATGGAACGACAGCGCCAGCGCGATGAACGCCGCCAGCGCCGCCAGTCCGATCACGCTGAGGCCGAAAATCCGCACGCGCACGCCTTGGGTCGGCGCGGTGAGGAAGGCGAGGGCGATCGTTACCACGCCGGATACGGCGAAATGAAACCAGGCGCCGCGCGAGAACGAGAGCAACAGGCCGAGCAGCAGCACGCTGACGATCGCCAGGTCGTGCCAGCGGACACGACGCACCAGCATGCGCTCGAGCACGACCAGCACCGGCCAGATCAGGAACGGCCCGAACACGTTGGGGTCCTTGAAGGCGCCTTGCGCGCGGCCGGTGATGGCGAACAATTGCTCGGCGTGCGGAAAGGCCTGGAAATAGCCGGCGATACCGGCAAGCGACGCCAACACGGCGGTGAGCACATAGGCCGCGCGCAAGGTGACGATGCGCGGCATGGTGTCTTGCGTGAACATGCAGCCATACATGACCGCCGCCAGCGACAGATAGATCGAGGTCGCGGTGTATTGGACGGTCTTGACCTGACCCGGCACGTTGAGCAGCGACAGCAGGCCGCCGGCGTTCCAGATCAGCAGCAGCAGGAATAGCAGCACCACCTGCCGCTCGAAGCGCACGCCGGCGATGATGCAGGCGCCGAACAGCACCGGCATCATGAAGTCATGCGGCGAGGGCTCGATGACGGCGACCGAGCTCAACAGCACCGAGATGTAGAGCACCATCAACAGCACGCGCTCGCGCAGGCCGGCGGCCGCCTGCGGCATCGCCATGGCATAAGCGGCCGGGCCCGCGGGCGCCACGGCGCGGACGGCCGCGGCGTTGGCGGGCCAGTTTTTGACTGCCATGTCTTGTGCGGTGATCAATACGCGTTCTCGGTCTTGAGCAGCGCGAACGGCGTGCGCGCCAGGATGGCGAGGTCGAACAGCAGCGACCAGTTCTCGATGTAGTAGAGATCGTGCTCGACGCGCTGCTGGATCTTCTCGTGGGTGTCGGTTTCGCCGCGCCAGCCATTGATCTGCGCCCAGCCGGTGATGCCGGGCTTGACGCGATGGCGGGCGAAATAGCCGTCGACCGCCTCGTCATAGAGCCGTGCCTCGGCCTTGGCATTGACCGCGTGCGGGCGCGGGCCGACCAACGACAGGTTGCCCTTGAACACCACGTTGAAGAGCTGCGGCAGTTCGTCGAGGCTCGCCTTGCGGATGATGCGGCCGACGCGGGTGACGCGCGGATCGTCCTTGGTGACGAGCTTGTTGGCGGCAGCATCGGCCGTCTCGACATACATCGAGCGGAACTTGTAGACCTCGATCAGGTCGTTGTTGAAGCCGTAGCGCTTCTGCTTGAACAGTACGGGACCGCGGCTGTCGAGCTTGATGGCAAGCGCGATGATCGCCATCACCGGCAAGGCGCAAAGCAGGATGAGGCTGCCGATGATCTTGTCGAACAGCCATTTCATCACCACGTCCCAATCGGCGATCGGCCGATCGAAGACGTCGAGCACCGGCACCTTGCCGATATAGGAGTAGGAGCGCGGGCGGAAGCGCAGCTTGTTGGCATGGGCGGCGAGACGAATGTCGACCGGCAGCACCCACAGCTTCTTCAGCATCTGCAGGATGCGGGTTTCGGCCGAGATCGGCAGCGAGAAGATCACCAGATCGACGCGCGTGCGCCGGCCGAATTCGACCAGGTCGTCGACGCTGCCGAGCTTGCGCTGGCCGGCGCATTCGGCGCCGCCGCGCTCGTCGCTGCGGTCGTCGAACAGGCCGATGATGGCGACCCCGGAATCCTTCTGCTGCCTTGAGCTCGTCGATCACATGGGCGCCGAGATCGCCGCCGCCGACGATCACGGTTCGGCGGGTGAGGCGGCCCTCGCGCGTCCATTTGCGCACCGCGTAGAACAACATCTTGCGCGAGACGATCAGCGCGGCAAAGCCGCAGATATAGAAGCTGCCGAGCCAGACGCGCGAAAACATCTCGCCCGCCTTGGCGAAGAACGAGGCGCTGATCACCAGCAGGAACACCACCGACCAGGCCGAGGCGAGCCGCATGTATTGCTTCTCATGGCCGCGGAAGGCCTGCACCTGGTAGATGTCGGCGATCTGGAATGCCAGCATCGACAGCAACGCGATGGCGAAAGTGGCGCCGACATAGAGCCAGGAAAAGCCTTCGTCGGGCAGCAGATAGGCGCAGTAGACGGCGAGGCCGACCAGCACGATCAGCGCGAACTCGGCCATGCGCACGCTGCCGGCGAGCACGATCGGCGAGATCGGCGTCTGCGTCGGGGTGGCGGCAATCTTGAGCGCTTCCGGCGATAAGGAAGGGACGTTCGGCGCCGGGCGCGGCTGGGCGCGCACCTTTTCCAGCACCGAGGCGGGGTTGGCGGCACGCTTAGGCGGGCGGGTGTCGATGTCACTCATCATGGACGCCAAAAACAGCCGGCCACGCTTGCCACGCGGCGGCGGGTTTTTCCCCTATTTCCCGGTAATCCCTAAAGAAAGACTCTCAAAAAAGGCTTATCGCAATGCTGAAATGTGGGTTAATGCAGTCCTTCATTTTTGCTTATTTTCCAGCGCCTGCGCATAGGCGCCGAGCACGCCGTCAACCATGGCTTCGAGCGAAAATGCGGTCGCCACGCGCTGGCGCAGGCGCGCGGCGGTCTCCGCGGCAAGTTCCGGCCGATCGATGGCGTCCGCGATCGCCCGGGCGAGGGCGGGGACGTCCTCCGGCGGGATCAGGTGCTGCGACAACTCGCCATAGATCTCCGGGATACCGCCGACCCGGGTGGCAATCAGCGGTTTGGCCGAGGCGGCGGCTTCCAGCACGATATAGGGCAGCGATTCGATCCGCGACGTCATCATCATGACCCGGCCGAGCGCCTGGGCCTGGCGCGCCGGCATGGCCGGCAGGAAGCGGATGACGTTGGTCAGGTTCAGCCGCCCGACCTGCGCCACAAAGGCGGCGCGGTCGGGTCCGTCGCCGACCAGCGTCGCCGTCACCCGCCGCCCCTCGCGCTCGAGCAAGGCGATGGCGTCGATCAGCAGGTCGATACCCTTGAGCCTGCGCAACTCGCCGATGAACACCAGATCGGTGGCATCCGCCGCAACCGGAACCGATTCGAATTCGGCGGGGGGCACGCCGTTGTGCACGATGCGCACGAGGCCGCGCGGCGCACCGATCTTGCTGGCGAACATGTTCCTGCTGAATTCGCTTTCGAACAGGAACAGATCGCCCCAGCGTTTCAGCAGCTTTTCGGTGGTCAGATAGACCTTGCCGGCCAGCGTTTCGTGGCCGAACAGCAGGCTGCCGCCGTGCGGCGTATAGGCGCGGATGGCGCTGCGCCGATTGAATGACAGCCGCGCATAGGCGCCGCCCTTGGCGCCATGGCCGTGCACCACGTCGGCCTTCGTCTGCGCGATGCGGCGCATGACATGGGAAAGCGAGGCGAAATCGCTCGGCGAGGCATGCCGCCGCATGGGAATGCGGGTGAGGCCCAAAGCCAGATCGGGCTGGATCTCGCGCAGCACCTCGTCGGCGCGGGGGCCGCCGGTCCGCAAGTCCGCGATCAACCCGACCCGATGGCCGCGCGCGATCTGTTCGCGCGACAGATCGAGCACGTGGCGGAACAGGCCGCCGACCGGCGCGCGAAACACATGCAGGATGTTCAGCGGTGCCATGATCCGTGCCGTTGGGGGGTGTCGTTCGAATCCGACCGGCGGCGGGCCGGGCTCGTCGGTGATTAGGCGGCCTTTATGATTAACAAAAACTGACCGTGTGTTCCCGCGCGGCAAATTAACGCGTCCTCAACCATAATAGGGTGTCATCGCGGTGTGCCCTTGAGTTCGTGTGTTTGGAGTAACGATGGTGTTCAGTAAAAAGTCGAAGTCCGTCACCCCGCCGGCGCCTTCCGAGGCGCCGCCCGCGACTGCGTTTACGGCCGATGGCGAGCTCGATATGCGCGGCCTGGGCCGGCATTTGTGGCGGCGCAAGACCACCATCCTTGCCGTCACCTTGATCGCGGCGGCCGCCGCCTTCGTGGTGGTCAACGCCATCACCCCGCAATTCCGCTCCGAATCACGCCTGCTGCTGGAGGCGCACCAGAACGCGTTTCTGCGCGCGGACGCCGACAAGAACGCCAGCCAGGCCACCATCGATCCGGAGGCGGTGACCAGCCAAATCCAGGTAGTGCTCTCGCGCGACCTGGCGCGCGAGGTGATCAAGAAGACGAACCTCGCCGACAAGCCGGAATTCGACCCGGCGGTCGCCGGCTCGTCGCCGCTGCGCATGGTGCTCGGCCTCATCGGCATCGGCCGCAGCCCGAGCAGCATGACGAAGGATGAGCGCACGCTGGAGGCCTTTTACGACCATCTCAATGTCTATGCGGTGGAGAAATCCCGCGTGATCGCGATCGATTTCTCGTCGGCCAATGCCGAGCTTGCCGCCAATGTATCCAATGCGGTGGCGCAGACCTATCTGCAGATGCAGCAGACGGCGCAACAGGATCAGACTCGCGCCGCCGGCAACTGGCTGGCCGGCGAGATCGAAAAGATGCGCAAGAAGGTGGCCGACGCCGAGGCCAAGGTCGAGCAGTATCGCGCCAAGTCGAATCTGTTCGTCGGTTCCAATAACACCTCGCTGCCGGCGCAGCAGCTGAGCGACATCAATGCGCAGATCGCCGCCGCGCGCGGCCAGCAGGCCGACCTGCAGGCGCGGGCGAGCCAATTGCGCACGCTCATCAAGTCGGGCCAGTCGATCGATTCCGCCGACATCGCCAATTCGCAATCGATGCGCCGCCTGATCGACCAGCGCATGGTGCTGCGCGCGCAGCTTGCCGAACAATCGACCACGCTGCTCGGCCGCCACCCGCGCATTCTCGAACTGAAAGCACAGATCGCCGAGATCGACCGCCAGATTCGCACCGAAGGCGAGCGTCTGGCGCGCCAGCTCGACAACGATGCCATCGTCGCCGGTGACCGCATCAAGACGCTGACCGCAAGCCTCAACCAGGCGAAACAAGTCGCCTCGCGCACCAATTCGCAGGACGTGGAATTGCGCGCGCTCGAACGCGAGGCCAAGACCCAGCGCGACCTGCTTGAGTCGTATCTGGTGAAATACCGCGAGGCTTCCGCCCGCGACAGCATCAACGCCGCCCCGCCGGAAGCGCGCATCATCTCGCGCGCCACGCCCGCCATCAAGCCGGCCTATCCGAAGAAGCTGCCGATGGTGCTGATCGCGGCTTTCGCCGGCTTTGCGCTGTCCTCGGGCTTCATGGTCACCGGGGCGCTGCTCGCGGCGCCACCGTCATCGCAGGCCTATGGCTACGGCTATGCGCCGGTGAATTATCAGCCGCAAGGGTTTGCCGCGCCGGCCTACCAGCCGTCGGCGACGACGGGAATGCCGCGCATGACATCGCCGCCTTTGGTGCCGCCCGTGGGCCCGTTCGGCATGTCGCCGATGCCGCATGCGAATTCGGCCGGGATGGCGCCGCCGCCCCCGATGCCGCCGTCGGGTCCGCTCGGCATGCCGTCAATGGCACCGTCAATGCCGTCGTGGGCGCCTGCCGCTTACGCCGCGCCGATGTCACCGATGTCGCCGCCGGTGCCCACGGCTTATGCCGCTCACGCACCGCTGCCGATGCCGCCGGTCGCCTCCGTCGAGCAGATCGCCGATGAATTGCGGAAGGCGGGCGATGCCGGGCGCCGCGTCACCGTTATCGGCACCATGCGCAATGTCGGCACGACCTACGCCGCCATCACGCTGGCGCGCGAACTCGCCGAAAGCTCCCGCGTGGTCATCGTCGATCTGGCCTTCGGCGCGCCCAATCTGTCGGTGATCTCCACCGAGCCGAATGCGCCGGGCGTTGCCGAATTGATCCGCGGCCAGGCCTCGTTCGGCGACATCATCACCCGCGACCAGTTCTCGCAGGTGCATCTGGTGGCGGCCGGCGATGTCGGCCAGGACGGCCCGGCGCTCGCCGTTTCGCCGATGCTGGTGACCGTGATCGAAGCGCTGGTGCGCAGCTACGATCATGTGGTGATCGATGCCGGCTCCGTCGGCGAAAGTGCAGTCGAACGCTTGGCGCCGCTCGCCAACCGGGCGGTGCTGGTGACTGCCGATGCAGCCGCGCCGGCAACGCGCGCCGCGCGCGAACGCATGTTGATGGCGGGTTTTGCCGACGTCAGCGTGATGGCCGGCGTCCCGCAGGCCGCCGTCGCCGCTTAAGGCGCGGCGGCAAGCCGCGCGCGCAACCGGCGCGATCGCTGCACCAGCGCCCACAACAGTGGGCGCTGCTTGATCATCCGCTTGACGGCGCCGCCGACACGCAGCGCCGCGGCCAGCACCCGGCCCGTGGCGGTCAGCGGCAAAAAGCTGTTGAACTGCGGCTCGACATCGGCGCAGAACAAGTTCTTGTAATGGGCCTCGCCGATGCCGAGGTCGAAGGTGGCCAGGCCGCGCTCGCAGCAGCGGCGCACCAGCCGCAGGATCAATTGCTCGCCCGGGCTGTGCACCGCGAAGCGGCCGAGCGCGATCGAATTGAACATGGCGCAGAAACGTCCGCCACCGACCATGCCGCCCATGGTCGCCACCACCATGTCGTCGACCGAGAGCGAATAGAGCTCGATCGGCGGTTCGCCGTAAGCCGCGCGTTCGCTGCAGGCCGCTTCGATGAAGCGGCGCACGCCGGCTTCGGCAAAGACGTCGGCGATGCCGAAGGCGCGCATGCGGGCGTGCTTCTGCTTGAAGAAGGCGTCGAGCACCTGACGGATGCGTTGCGGGCTCTCCGCCCGCTCGAAGCTGACGGCGCCGAGTTCCTCCAGCGCGTGCTCCTTCTTGCGCATCTTCTTGCGCGTGGCGGAATTGGTGCGGGCCCGCAGCAGCGCTTCGAAATCCGCGCTGAGCGCGCCGCTGAAACCGAAATTGGCCGCGCGCTGATGCGCCAGCAGGGCGAACGGATTGGTGGTGCCGTTCCAGGTCAGCGGTTGATTGCACAGCTGCAGCAGGTCGGCGCGGTCGGCGAGGCGCGCGAGCACCGCGTTGATGTCGGCAGCCTCGATCTTGCCGGCGACGCCGCAGCGCCACAGCGCCATGTTGAAATTGGCGTGCTTGCCGCCGAGGAACTCGACCAGTTTCCACGGCCCGATGCGGCGGCGGCCGAACGGCCATAGGAACAGCGGCTCGCCGGTGCCATTGAAGCCGACCACGATAAATGGCGTCACCCCGGCGCGGCTGCCGACATGGCGCTGCCAGAGCTTGAGGAAATCGTAGCCCTGATAGGGCGTGGCGAAGCCGCGTTCGAGCGCCCGCCAAACGGATTCCGCCTCGCCGAAGTCCTCATGGATCTCGATCCGCGCCAGCCGGTGATCGGCGGCGGGCAGGGGGGCGGCGGAACGCGGACGCAGGGCAAGGACGTTCATGGACGTCGGTTTGGTTAACGGTTTTATCGACAACGTGGGGTCTGGTCATAGAATGGCAAAGGTTTATCAATAAAGCGTTGGAATATTCGGCCGCATTGGCGGGGGATCCACCGGCGTGAGCTTGAAAAAAACCATCATCCGCGGCGGGCTGGAGACGATTTACTTCAGCGGGCTGCATCATCTGATGCGGCCGCTGTTCGGCGGCGTCGGTGCCATCCTGACGCTGCATCACGTGCGCCCGCCGCGCGCCGACGCCTTCCAGCCCAACCGGCTCTTGGAAATCACGCCGCATTTCTTCGAACGGCTGCTGCGCTGGCTCAAGCGCACGCGCGTCGACGTGATCTCGCTCGACGAGCTGCACCGGCGCTTCATCGCCGGCGACTTCCGCCGCCGTTTCGTCTGCATCACCTTCGACGACGGCTACAAGGACATCAAAGCCTGGGCCTATCCGCTGCTGAAGAAATACCAGATGCCGTTCGCGCTCTATATCCCGACCAGCTTCCCCGACCGGCTCGGCGAATTGTGGTGGGTGGCGCTGGAAGCGGTGATCGCGCAGAACAACCGCATCGGCCTTTTGATCGACGGTCAGCAGCAGTTCTTCGACTGCGAATCGGTGAAGCAGAAGCGCGATCTGTATGACGCGATCTATTGGTATCTGCGCAGCCTCAAGAGCGAGGACGAGTTGCGCCAGGTGGTGCGCGATCTCTGCGCCTTCCATCGCGTCGACATGCCCGGCTTCTGCCGCGACCTGTGCATGAGCTGGGAGGAGATCGCCGAGCTTGCCGGTGACCCGCTGTGCACCATCGGCGCCCACACCGTGAACCACCAGATGCTGATGAAGGTGGCCGGACGAGACGGCGGTGCGCGCGGAGATGGAGATGAGCCGCGCCGTGCTGGAGGCCGCGCTCGGCCGGCGGCCCGAGCATCTCGCCTATCCGGTGGGCGACCCGACCTCGGCCGGCCCGCGCGAATTCCGCATCGCCTCCGAGCTCGGTTTCAAGACCGCGGTGACCACGCGGCCGGGCGTACTGTTCAAAGCGCACCGCGACCACCTGACCGCGCTGCCGCGCATCTCGGTCAATGGCGAGTTCCAGCAGCAGCGCTATGTGAAGGTGCTGGTATCGGGCGTCGGTACCGCGTTCTGGAACGGCTTCCGCCGCGTCGACGCGGCCTGAATTCGTCCCCGCGAAGGCGGGAACGGCAATGACCGGGATACTTGCTAGGCCCGGTCTGTGTCCGGCCGCACCATCCAGCGCACCAGCAGCATGGCCGGCAGCACCCAGCCGAGCCCGGCCACGACGTAGAACATCGCCGCCACCAGCCCGTTGATGTCGGTCAGGATCGACTGCGCCAGCGCCATGGCGAGCAGGCTCCACACGATGACGAGCGCCAGCAGCGCGAAGGCGCCGATCAGCTTGCGGGTGCGGATATGCATGGGAGCCTTTCGCCGGGACAATTTGCAGTGCCAGGGGGCTGTCTATATGGTCCGCGCCGTCACCTGCAAGCAAGCACGGCCATGCACGATCCAAGCTCACTTCCCGACCGCCACGCGCGCGCCGTGCGCTTGTGGCTGCTGGTTGTCGCCGCCATGATCTTCTTGACGCTGGTGGTGGGCGGGATGACGCGGCTCACCGAATCCGGCCTCTCGATCACCGAATGGAAGCCGGTCACCGGCGTGGTGCCGCCGCTCTCGCAAGGCGCCTGGCAGGCGGAATTTCAGGCCTATCAGGCGATCCCGCAATACAAAGAGCTCAATCGCGGCATGAGCCTCGACCAGTTCAAGGTCATTTATTGGTGGGAATGGACGCACCGGCTGCTGGCGCGCACGACCGGCTTCGTCTTCCTGCTGCCGTTCCTGTTCTTCCTCTGGCGCGGCTATGTGCCCAAGCGCCTGCGTGCGCGGCTGTGGACGATCTTCGGTGCCGGCGCATTCCTTGGCGTAGTCGGCTGGTGGATGGTGTCGTCGGGCCTGGCCGGCTCCGGCCGCGTCAGCGTGTCGCAATACCGTCTCGCCTTCCATTTGACGCTCGCCGTGTCGATTTATGCCGCCGTGCTGTGGACCGCGCAGCAAATGGCGCCGCAGCGCGAGGGCGATGCGCCGGCGCGCTTGCGCCTGGGCGCGCTGATCGTCGCCGGCCTGCTGTTGCTGCAGATCTATCTCGGCGCGCTGGTCGCCGGGCTCGACGCCGGCCTCGTCTTCAACACCTGGCCGCTGATCGACGGTTCCTTCATCCCGCACGCCGCGCGCCTGTGGTTCCTGCATCCGGCCTGGCGCAACCTGTTCGAGAATACGCTCACCGTCCAATTCGACCACCGCATGCTTGCCTATGCGATCTGGCTTGCCGTCATGTTTCACGCCAATGACGCCTGGCGGGCCGGGCGCGAGGCCGGCGGCGCGCTCATTCTGGCCGCGGCGGTGACGGTGCAGGCGCTGCTCGGCATCGTCACCCTGCTGGAGCAAGCGCCGGTGACGCTGGCGCAGGCGCACCAGATGGTGGCGATCCTGGTGTTCACCGTCGCGGTCGTGCATGCCGAACGGCTCTGCCATCGCCGCGTCGTGCAGCCGGTGCGGCTGGCCGCGTCCGGAGCGCGGCCGTGATCGAGCTTGCTGTCACTGACGGCGTCGCCGTGCTGACCATGCGCCACGGCACGGCCAATGCGCTCGATATCGAATTCTGCGAGGCACTGGCCGCGCGCTTTGCGACCTTGCGCGAAAGCGATGCCCAAGCCGTGGTGCTGACCGGGCAGGGCCGCATCTTTTCTGCCGGCGTCGATCTCATCCGGCTGAGCGCCGGCGGTGCCGCTTATGTGCGCCAGTTCCTGCCGGCGTTGCACCGGCTCTATGAGGCGGTGTTCTTCCATCCGCAGCCGGTGGTTGCCGCGATCAACGGCCATGCGGTGGCCGGCGGCGCCGTGCTCGCCGCGTGCGCCGACCGCCGCATCATGGCGCGCGAGGCCGGCCGCATCGGCGTCACCGAACTCTTGGTGGGCGTGCCGTTCCCGGCGCTCGCCTTCGAGATCGTGCGCTTTGCCGCGCCGGCGCGTTACCTCGCTGAATTCACGCTGAGCGGCGCCACCTACGCGACCGACGCCGCGCTCGACCGCGGCTGGATCGACGAGGTCGCCGAGCCGGCGACGCTGCTCGACGACGCGCTCAGCGTGGCGCGCGAACTGGCGCTGCTGTCGCCGCCGGCTTTCGCGCAGACCAAGCGTCAGATCCGCGCCGGTGTCGCCGAGCGCCTGGCGGCGAGCGGGGAGGCGACCGACAAAGCGGTCACCGACATCTGGTGCGCACCGCAAACGCTCGATCGCATCCGCGCCTA
The DNA here is from genome assembly GCA_963782145.1 of uncultured Pseudomonadota bacterium. Lineage (GTDB taxonomy): Bacteria > Pseudomonadota > Alphaproteobacteria > Rhizobiales > Xanthobacteraceae > Pseudolabrys. Next base: position 226,942 of record CAWAIV010000005.1, on the reverse strand, counting down.
TGTGGAGCGGACGTTGAAGAAATAAGCGGGCGCTACACCCCCGCCAGCGCCTGCTCCAGATCGCCGATGATGTCGGCGACGTCCTCGATCCCCACCGACAGCCGCACCACGTCCGGCCCGGCGCCGGCTTCGATCTTCTGCGCGTCGGATAATTGCCGGTGCGTGGTCGAGGCCGGATGGATGATCAGCGAGCGGGTGTCGCCGATATTGGCGAGATGCGAGAACAGCTTCACGTTCGACACCACTTTCACGCCGGCGTCGTAGCCGCCCTTGAGGCCGAAGGTGAACACCGCGCCGGCCCCCTTGGGCACGTATTTCTTGGCCAGCGCGTTGTATTTGTCGTTCGCCAGGCCCGGATAGCTGACCCAGGCGACCTTGGCGTGCTTGACCAGCCATTCGGCGACCGCCAGCGTGTTGTCGCAGTGGCGCTGCATGCGCAACGGCAGCGTCTCGATGCCGGTGATGAACAGGAAGGCATTGAACGGCGACAGCGCCGGCCCCAGATCGCGCAGGCCGAGCACGCGGCAGCAGATGGCGAAGGCGAAATTGCCGAAGGTCTCGTGCAGAACGATGCCGTGATATTCCGGCCGCGGCTCCGACAGCATGGGATATTTCTTGTCGCGCGACCAGTTGAAGGTGCCGCCGTCGACGATCATGCCGCCGATCGAGTTGCCGTGGCCGCCGAGGAACTTGGTGAGCGAATGCACCACGATGTCGGCGCCGTAGTCGATCGGCTTGCACAGATAGGGCGTCGCCAGCGTGTTGTCGACGATCAGCGGCACGCCGGCCTTGCGCGCGATCGCTGGCCACCGCTTCGATGTCGGTGATGATGCCGCCGGGATTGGCGATCGATTCGACGAAGATCGCCTTGGTCTTGTCGGAGAGCGCGCGCTCGAACGAGGCAATATCGTCGGGGTCGGCCCATTTGACGTTCCAGCCGAAATTCTTGAACGAATGGGTGAACTGGTTGATCGAGCCGCCATAGAGCTTCTTGGAGGCGACCAGTTCGTCGCCCGGCGTCATCAGCGCGTGCAGCGTGATCACCTGCGCGGCATGGCCGGAGGCGAGCGCGAGGCCGGCGGTGCCGCCTTCCAGCGCGGCCACCCGTTCCTCCAGCACCGCGCAGGTCGGATTGCCGATGCGGGTGTAGATATTGCCGAAGGCCTGCAGGCCGAACAGCGAGGCGGCGTGATCGACGTCGTCGAACACATAGGATGCGGTCTGGTAGATCGGTGTCGCCCGCGCGCCCGTGGTCGGGTCGGGCTTGGCGCCGGCGTGGATCGACAGCGTGGCAAATCCCGGAATGCGTTCGGCTTTGGCCTCGGCCATGGTTTCCCCCGTGTTGGTTTGCGGCCGTTACGGCCCGGCGGCAGCTAGATGAGCCAGGGTGGGCAGGGGCGTCAAGGCGCCACGATGGCGCGCTGTCACATCGCAAGCTTTCGCCTATGCCGAGGCGACGCCCGGAAAGTTCATGCCAGGCCGGCATGCCGGGTCAGCGACTGTCGTCTTCGTCCTTCTGCGCCCGGACGGTCGCGTCGGTGGCGCCGCCCTGGGTGGTGTCGCCCGCAAGACTCATGCGCTGCACGCCGCCGCCCAGATTCCGAGCCCGCTTGGAAGAAAGCGTGCGCGAATTGACGCCGATCCAGGATATTTCCGAGGACAAGCGGCCATATTCGATCTTGGGGCAACGGTTCATCACCACCTTGAGGCCGGCTTCCTCCGCGCGCCTGGCCGCCTCATCGTTGCGCACGGTGAGCTGCATCCATATCACCTGCGGCCGCGGCCTCAGCGTTAGCGCCTCCTCGACGATCGCCGGCGCGTGCTCGCTGGCGCGGAAGATGTCGACCATGTCGACCGGCTCGGGGATGTCGCTGAGCGTGGCGTAACATGTCTGCCCGAGGAACACCTGGCCGGCCTGGCCGGGATTGACCGGAATGACGCGGTAGCCGCGCTCGGTCAGATATTTGAAGACGAAAAAGCTCGGTCGCGATTCCTTCGGCGAGAAGCCGACCATGGCGATCGTCTTCACCGTGTTGAGGATGCCGCGGATATAGCTGTCGGGATAGGAGTCGTGGTTCATTGCGATGTCGATGGCGCCAGTGCGGCGCGCAGTTGCGCGTTCTCCGCTTCAAGAGCGGCGATCTTGGCTTGCACGGTGGTGAAGGCCTGTTCCAGTTCTGCCTCGGAAAAGCGCGCGGTAATGTGCTGCGAACAGTTGGCGTCCCAGGCCTCGATGGTGAACAGGATCGCGCGTTCCGGCCGCGCCTTGTAGCCCACATCGAACAGCTTTTCGACCAGGGCGGGATCGTTCTCCACCACGCGCGCGCGGCCCCACAGCTTGATGCGCTGCCTGCGCGCGGGATCGAGCAGGAACAGGAAGGCGCGGTCGTTCTCGGACAGGTTGGCAAGCGTGATGTATTGCCGGTTGCCGCGGTAGTCGGCAAAGCCGAGCGTCACCTCGTCGATGACCTTGATGAAGCCCTTGGGTCCGCCGCGATGCTGGATATAGGGCGCGCCGCTGCCATCGGCGGTGCCGAGGAAGGCCATGTCCTGCTCGGCGATGAAGGCGGCGAGCTCCGGCGTAATTTTGTCGGGAAAGCCGTCGGCAACTCGCTTCTCGTAAGCCTGGGCCGAGCCACGTTCGGCCTGCGCCTTGCGCGCGGCCGGCGTGAAAACACGGAAAGCATTATTCATGCGCGGGCCCGCTTCTTCGGTGACCATCGCAGATTAGCTAGGCGTCGGTCGCGGTTGCCGAAAGAGGCAGGTGCGATCAAGGCCGCGTGAGCGCTATTTCTTGTAGCCCTCGACGACTTTCTTGCAGGCGCCGCCGAGCTGCGCGTAATGGCTTTCCAGGCAGAGCAGAATGCGCCCGCCACCGGGGATGGTGCCGCGGCAGAATTTTTCATAGTCCGCCGAGCAGGCGGCCCGCTCCGAGGCGGTGATTTCCTGGGCCATGGCCGGCACCAGCGCGAAAAGGCCGAAGGCCGCGGCGAGCACGACAACGCGTGTCATGGTGTCCCCCTGTGTTGATGGGTGGCGCAGGATAGGCCGCGTCCGCGGGCGAGGCCAGCCGCGAGAACGCTGTCCCGCTCACAATGGACGAAGCGCCGCGCGCCGCTTCAGCGGTCTTCCCAGGTCGGCTTGCGCTTCTCGATGAAGGCGCAGATGCCTTCCTCGGCGTCGCGCGCCATCATGTTCTCCGTCATCACTTCGGAGGCGTAGGCATAGGCGTCGGCGAGGCCCAGTTCGAGCTGGCGGTAGAAGGCCTGTTTGCCGATCTTGATCGTATAGGCCGATTTTGAGGCGACGCGGCGCGCCAGCGCCAGCGCTTCGCCGCGTTCCTCGCCCGGCGTGACCGCGCGATTGACCAGACCGAGCCGGGCGGCTTCCGCCGCGTCCACCATCTCGCCGGTGAGCAGCATGTGCATGGCGTGTTTGCGCGGCAGCGTTGCGCGAGATCGCCACCATCGGCGTCGAGCAGAACAGGCCGATATCGACGCCGGGCGTGGCGAATTTCGCCGCGGTGGACGCGATCGCGAGATCGCAGCTGGCGACGAGTTGGCAGCCGGCGGCGGTGGCGACGCCCTGCACGGCGGCGACACCGGCTGCGGCAGGGTGACGATTCTCTGCATCATGGCGCTGCAAGACGTCATGATGTGGCGGAAAAAAGCGCGGCCGCCGTCGGCGTCGCTGCGCCGCGCGGTGAGTTCTTTCATGTCGTGGCCGGCGCAGAAGGCGGGACCGTTGGCCGCCACCACCACGGCGCGCACGCTCGTGTCGGCGGCGATGTCGGTCAGCGCCTGCGACAGCGCGCCGATGCAGCGCTTCCGACAGGCTGTTGCGCGCCGCAGGGCGGTTGAGCGTGAGCACGGCGATGTCGCCGTCGCGCGTCGCGCAGCAACACGGGCGCAGAGGTCTCGGCCGTGCGGCCGGCGGTGTGAACGTTCATCGATTTGCTCTGCTCGCTATGTTCGATACTTAACCCGGAGCGGCGCCCATGCAAGGTTGTCCGGTGCCGGCGGACGGCGCGGTTGACGCCCGCGCGTGCCTGTCTATGAGGGTTGCGCCGGCGTCGGGCCGGCGTGGAGGACGCCATGCCGGCACCGGCATTATCGGCCGAGGAAATCGAGGGGCTGCTCAGCGCCGAATTCCCGCAAGCCTTTTATCCCGGCTGCGGTCTGACGCTGGAGCGCGTCGATTACGGCGACGTGCGCGTGCGGCGCGCCTTCCACGAGGACCACCTGCGGCCCGGCGGCACCATTTCCGGCCCCACCATGATGGAGCTCGCCGATTTCGCCATGTATGTCGCGGTGTTCTCGGCCATCGGCCGCCAGCCTTTGGCGGTGACCACCAATCTCAACATCAATTTCCTGCGCAAGCCGGCCCAGGCCGACCTGATCGCCGACGCCCGGCTCATGAAAATCGGCAAACGCCTGGCGGTCGGCGAGGTGACGCTCTATTCGGCCGGCTCGGATGAGCCGGTCGCCCATGTGACCTCAACCTATTCTATCCCGAATAACAGTTAGTAATGCGACGGTTTTATTATACCATTCTTATAAGACATTGATATTATTATATGAATTATATTAAATGCGTGATTGACCGCGCGGTTCGGCTCGGCTAGAGAACCGCCACTTCGGCGCGCTGGGCGCGCCACCGCATGACCCCGAAAAAGCTTGCCCGCAGGCGTGACCCCAAGGGCGGGAGCCGGTTTTCTAAAAAGGTCATGCGCACCGTCAAGATGACCGAAGGATCCGTCATGAAGACCTATTCGGCAAAGCCCGCCGACGTCGAGAAGAAATGGGTGACCGTCGACGCCACCGGCCTGGTGGTCGGGCGTCTCGCCTCGATCGTGGCGCTGCGGCTGCGCGGCAAGCACAAGCCGAGCTACACCCCGCACGTCGACGATGGCGACAATGTCATCGTCATCAATGCCGCCAAGGCTGTGTTCACCGGCCGCAAGCGCGAGCAGAAAGTCTATTACCACCACACCGGCTATATCGGCGGCATCAAGGAACGCACGGCCAAGTCGATCTTCGAGGGCCGCTTCCCCGAGCGCATCGTCGAGAAGGCGATTGAGCGCATGCTGCCGCGCGGGCCGCTCGGCCGCGTGCAGCTCGGTAATTTGCGCGTCTATCCCGGCCCCACGCATCCGCATGAGGCGCAGCAGCCGACGCCACTCGACGTTGGCGCCATGAACCGCAAGAACGTGAGGAGTGCCTGATCGTGGCCGAGACCGTACAGTCGCTGGAAGGATTGGCGAGCCTCAAGCCGGCCGCGGAAGAAGCGCCGACATACGTGCAAAAGCTCGACCCGCAGGGGCGCGCCTATGCTACGGGCAAGCGCAAGAACGCGGTCGCCCGCGTCTGGATCAAGCCGGGCGCCGGCAAGATCCTGGTCAACACCAAGACGGTGGAGGTGTTCTTCGCCCGGCCGGTGCTGCGCATGCTGATCCAGCAGCCGCTGGTCGCCACCAACCGCAATGGCCAATACGACGTGATCTGCACCGTTTCCGGCGGCGGCCTGTCGGGCCAGGCCGGCGCGGTGCGCCATGGGCTGGCCAAGGCGCTGACGTATTTCGAGCCGGAATTGCGCGGCGCGCTCAAGCGCGCCGGCTTCCTCACCCGCAACTCGCGCGTGGTCGAGCGCAAGAAATACGGACGCGCCAAAGCCCGCCGCTCGTTCCAGTTCTCCAAGCGCTAAGCGCGCGGCATACGCGAAGAATCAAAAAGGCGCTCGCCATGGGCGCCTTTTTTCGTGGATACGTGCGTTGTCGCCAATTGCGCCGCCAGAATTTACCCCCTGGCAACGCTGTTCCACGAAGCGCTTTGCCGGTAACCGCAGTCAAACGATCGCCGACTTAGCGTGCCGGCGGGGTTCTGGGGATTGCGGTGGGTAGCATGCAACTCGACATCCAGACTTTGTCGGTTGTCACCGTGTTCGTGACGGCCCTGCTCGGTGCGCTACTTGTGTTCGCCGGCCTGCAAAACCGCGCGGTGCGCGCGCCCATGGTATGGGGCGCCGCCTATATCACCAGCGCCGTCGGGCTGGCGCTGCTCACCACCCACGGCTCGGCGCCGGATTGGCTCTCGGTTAACGTCGCCAACGCGCTGGTGCTGCTCGGCAGCGGCCTGATCTGGGCGGGCGCGCGCATGTTCGACGGCCGGCCGGTGCGGCCAGGTCTCGTCGCCTCGCCAGCCGCCCTCTGGCTCATTGCCTGCGCGGTACCGGCCTTCGCCACCGACATCAATCTGCGCGTGGTGCTGGCATCGACCCTGATGGCCATGCTTGCCGCGGTCACCGCCGATGAGTTTTGGCGCGGCCGCGCCGAGCCGTTGATGTCGCGCTGGCCGACGGTGTTGGTGCTGTTCGCCTATGCCGCGGCGCTGCTCGCGCGCATTCCGGCGACGCTGCTCTCGCCGATCCTCGCGGGCCAGTCGCTGATGAGCGGGGTGTCCTTCGCGCTGCTCGCCTTCGGCACTCTGCTGTTCACCGTGGTTTTGGCGTTCCTCCTGCTCAACATGACCAAGGAGCGTTCCGAGCTGAAACACAAGATCGCCTCGCTGATCGATCCCCTGAGCGGCGTGCCCAACCGGCGCGCTTTCATCGATGGCGCCAACCGGCTGCTGGTGCAGCAGAGCCAGGATTTCGAGCCGCTGGCGGTGTTTCTGTTCGACCTCGACCGTTTCAAGACGATCAACGACCAACTCGGCCATGGCACCGGCGACACCGTGCTGAAGATTTTTGCCGCCGCCGCCACGCACACGCTCGGGTCGGACACCCTGTTCGGCCGCATCGGTGGTGAGGAGTTTGCCGCCATGCTGCCGGTCGGCGACATCGGTGAAGCGGTGGCGATCGCCGACCGGGTGCGCCGCAACTTCGCCAGCGCGGCGGCCGCGCATGCCACCGGCGATATCCACCCCAGCGTCAGCGTCGGCGTCACCCTCGGCTGCGATCCGCATACCCCGACCAGCGAGTTACTCGCCAGCGCGGATCAGGCGCTCTATCGCGCCAAGGCCAATGGCCGCAACCGGGTCGAGGCGGCCGAGCCGGTCGTCGCCGCCGAGGTGGTGCCGTTGCAGCCCTATCACGCGACCGGAGAGCGGCGGCGTTGGCGGCACGTCCGCGTCTGAACGGCTGGTTTTAGTTGAATTGTCGCAAAGCTTGTGTCGAAACCTGCCTGAACTTGCAATGCTTCGCCCATGTGACGTGCGTATATTTACGACCTAGCCCCGGCGCCGCCACGATGGTTCCCGAGGGCAAGGCAAGCACGCATGATCGTCGACGGCGGCATCAACACCGGTTTGGATGTACCGACCCTGGCCTTCGCCGCGGTCTGCATCGCCGCCATGCTCGGCCTGTCCCTGATCTTCGCCTGGCTGCAACAGCGCAACGTGCGCGCCTTCGCCTGGTGGGGCTCGGCCTATCTGATCGGCGCCGCCTCCATGGCATTGTGGAGTGCGCCGACGCAGATATTCTGGCTGCCGCCGGTCGTACCGGCCGCGCTCATCTTCATCGCCTGCGGCATGATCTGGAACGGCGTGCGTGTCTTCCATGGCCGCCGGCTGCTGCCGCTGGCGAATTTCGCCGGCGCCATCGCCTGGGTCATCGTCGCCACTCTGCCGGTGTTTCCCGCGCACAGCCTGGCGCGCATCGGCTTCGGCACCGTGGTGGTCGCCGCCTACACCTTCGCCATTGCCTTCGAACTCGGCCGTGAGCGGCGCAAATCGAACTATTCGAAGGTCGCCGCTATCGTGGTGCCATGCCTGCATGCGGGCATCTTCCTGCTGCCGCTGTCGATGCGCGCGTTTCTGCCGGAGGTGCTGGCGGCGTCCTGGCTGACGGTATTCGCGCTGGAGAGCATCATCTATGCGGTCGGCACCGCGGTCATCATGCTGATGACGGTCCAGGATCATGCCGTTGCCGTGCAGAAAACGGCCGCCTCCACCGACCCGCTCACCGGCCTGCTCAACCGCCGCGCCTTTCTGGAAAACGCCCGCCATCTCTGCATCCAGCAAGGCAAGCGGGCGAAGCCGGTGACGCTGATGATGTTCGATCTCGATTACTTCAAATCGGTCAACGATCGCTTCGGTCACGCCGTCGGCGACGATGTGCTGCGTCTGTTTGCGCAGGTGGTCACCACCAGCACCCGGACCAACGACATCATCGGGCGCATCGGCGGCGAGGAATTCGCGGCCATCGTGCCCTGCGATATCGATGTGGCGACGATCATCGCCGAGCGCATCCGCGCCAGCTTCGAGATCGCCGGCGTGACCGTGGCCGAGCAGGCTGTCGGGGCGACGGTGAGCATCGGCGCCGCCGCCGCCTGCGCGCCGGCGATGGAGGTCGGGCCGATGCTGATCTGCGCCGATGCCGCGCTTTACCGCGCCAAGCGCGACGGCCGTAACCGCGTCTATGCCGCTCATGACGAGCCGGTCATGCCGGAGCGGGCGGCCGCGGCGCGGCAGCAAGTCGCGCACTTCGCGCCGAATCGCGTGCTGCACTCCGACGGCGTATCCTGACCGCCTATCGTGACGGCGTCGTCCGCCGACAGCGGGCGGCTCTCGCCCATCGCAACATCTCGTTTACCATATTGGCGTTACCATGCCGGCATGGCTGATATTGCGAGTCATGGCAGAGGGAATTCCGCGACGTTGGCGCTCGAAGCGGCCGCTGCGCGTGCCGGCTATGCGTTGGCCTGCGCCTATTCAAGCGCGGCGGAGTTCGACGCCGCCTTGATCGCCGCCCGTCGCGCCGCCGGTGTCTATGGGCCGCGCCGCCAGCGCAAGCAGATGCTGATCAGCGCCGCCGGGGTGGGGTCGGCGCTGGCGGTAATCGCGCTGCTCCTGCATTTCGCCGGCTGAGGCGGACGAAAAAAAAGGGCGCCCCGCGGGAGCGCCCGAGAAGTTGCATCGCTCGCGCTGTGGCAAAGGGGGTTCGCTCACGCTGTCGAGCTTGCGGATGTCGATGAGGGCGGGTCACGGCGCGGATGGCCTGCGCCGTGACGCCAAGCTTACGCGGCGGCTGACGCGCCGGCCTTGATGTCCTTGGCAACGGTATCGATCGTCTTCAGGATCTGCGAGGCGATCTGGTAGGGGTCCCCTTGCGAGTTGGGGCGGCGGTCCTCGAGATAGCCCATGTAGCCGTTATTGACGAAGCTGTGCGGCACGCGGATCGAGGCGCCGCGGTTGGCCACGCCGTAGCTGAACTCGTGGATTGCCGCGGTCTCGTGCTTGCCGGTCAGCCGCATGTGGTTGTCCGGGCCGTAGACCGCGATGTGATCCTCGCGGGCGTCCTCGAACGCCTTCATCATCGCCTCGAAATATTCCTTGCCGCCGACCTCGCGCATATAGGCGGTGGAGAAGTTGGCGTGCATGCCGGAGCCGTTCCAGTCGGTGTCGCCGAGCGGCTTGCAGTGGAATTCGATGTCGACGCCGTATTTCTCGGTCAGCCGCAGCATCAGATAGCGCGCCATCCACATCTCGTCGGCGGCTTTCTTCGACCCCTTGCCGAAGATCTGGAATTCCCACTGACCCTTGGCCACTTCGGCGTTGATGCCCTCGTGGTTGATGCCGGCGAAGAGGCAGAGATCGAGATGCTCCTCGACCATCTTGCGTGCGATGTCGCCGACATTCTTGTAGCCGACGCCGGTGTAGTAGGGACCTTGCGGCGCCGGATAGCCGGCGGCGGGGAAGCCGAGCGGGCGGCCGTCCTTGTAGAAGAAATATTCCTGCTCGAAGCCGAACCAGGCGCCGGGATCGTCGAGAATGGTGGCGCGCTTGTTGGAAACATGCGGCGTGCCGTCGGGCATCATCACTTCGCACATCACCAGAGCGCCGTTGGTGCGCGCGCCGTCGGGATAAACCGCGACCGGCTTGAGGATACAATCGGAGCTGTGTCCCTCCGCCTGCATCGTCGAACTTCCGTCGAAGCCCCAGAGCGGAAGCTGCTCCAGCGTCGGGAATGAATCGAATTCTTTGATCTGTGTCTTGCCACGCAGATTTGGCGTCGGCGTATAACCGTCGAGCCAAATATACTCGAGCTTGTACTTTGTCATTGCGGTTCTCTCGTTAAGCTGATGACGCGAAGCGTGAGGAATCGAGAATGCATGCTCCGCCGCCAACGGCGCGCCCCGGCCGCGAACGGCCCACCTCTACAAGCACGGAATATGCCAAGCGGAGCCGCGACAGCGCCCGCGATGGCGGTCAACGCAGTTGCAGCACGCGGCATCCACGCAATTCGGGCCGAAAACACCGCATTTGGTAGCGTGTCAGCGTATCGGTAAGGCATCGCTAGAGAGCGACGCAGTCACCGCCGCGATCATGCCGTTCAAAGCGGCAACACATGCAGATGCCTATATTGTCGCCATCCGTTGATTTACTGAGTGGCACGCTGCGCAAACAGGGAGCAAAAGTGCTACACGATCGTTATATCTGAAGCGGTAACGCAAATCATCGACGTTGACGCGTGGCATCAGAGGAGAGCCGAGCAATGACAACGAACTTTTCCGACAGGGGATCGGCAACGATCTATCAATTCCCTGTACGAGGTCGTTTCGCCACGGCCCGCCGCGACGAAACGAAGTCCGTAAATCTTAAATCGCTGAACGCCTGCGAAGGCATGTGCGGCAGCGGCTGGTATCACGAAGCGGCGATCGAGGAATCGCGGCGCACGCGAGATCCGCGGCGCAACTGACGTCACATCGGTTTACGGCGAAGCGTAGGAGAGCCGGCACGGCAACGTTCCGGCTCTCGGTGTCTTTGCCGCTCGCTCTCTTTCATTGACGGCGCAGTGTGCTTGTCGCGCGCGTTGCGCGCCGACGATCGCACATAAAAAAGGGCGCCCCTTGCGGGGCGCCCGATGAGGTGCATCGCTCGCGCGATGTCTGGGAGGAACGCTTACGCCGAATAGTACATCTCGTATTCGACCGGATGCGGGGTGTGCTCGAAGCGGATCACTTCCGTCATCTTCAATTCGATATAGCTGTCGATGAAGTCATCATCGAACACGCCGCCCGCCTTGAGGAAGTCGCGGTCGGCATCGAGCTCGCCCAAGGCCTGCCGCAACGAGCCGCACACAGTCGGGATCTGCTTGAGCTCGGCCGGCGGCAGATCGTAGAGGTCCTTGTCGATCGCCGAGCCAGGATCGAGCTTGTTCTTCACGCCGTCGAGGCCGGCCATCAGCATGGCCGCGAAGGCGAGGTAGGGATTGGCCATCGGGTCGGGGAAGCGGACCTCGACGCGCTTGGCCTTCGGATTGGTGGTGTAGGGGATGCGGCAGGAAGCCGAGCGGTTGCGCGCCGAATAGGCGAGCAGCACCGGCGCCTCGAAGCCCGGCACCAGACGCTTGTAGGAGTTGGTGGTCGGGTTGGTGAAGGCGTTGATCGCCTTGGCGTGCTTGATGATGCCGGCGATGTAGGACAGGCAAGTCTCCGACAGGTCGGCGTATTTGTTGCCGGCGAAGACCGGCTTGCCCGCCTTCCAGATCGACTGATGGCAGTGCATGCCGGAGCCGTTGTCGCCGTAGATCGGCTTGGGCATGAAGGTCGCGGTCTTGCCGTAGATCTGCGCTACCTGCTGGATGCAGTACTTGTAGATGATCAGGCGGTCGGCCATCACGGTGAGCGGCGAGAATTTCAGGCCGAGCTCGTGCTGCGCGGACGCCACTTCGTGGTGATGCTTTTCCACCACGCAGCCCATGCGCGCCATGGCGCCGAGCATCTCCGAGCGCATGTCCTGCGCCGAGTCCTGCGGCGGCACCGGGAAATAGCCCTTCTTGAAACCGATATGGTGTCCGAGATTGCCGCCCTCGTAGTCGGTGTCGGAATTGGTCGGGAATTCGGTGGAGTCGACCTTGAAGCCGGTGTTGTAGGGCGTCGCCGCGTATTTGACGTCGTCGAACACGAAGAACTCGGCTTCCGGTCCGAAGAACACGGCGTCGCCGACATCCATCGCCTTGACCATGCCTTCGGCCCGCTTGGCGATGCCGCGCGGATCGCGGTTATAGGGCTCGCCGGTGGTGGGCTCGAGCACGTCGCAGATCAGCGACAGCGTGGTCTCGGCAAAGAACGGATCGATGCAGGCGGTGGACGGATCCGGCATCAGGTTCATATCGGACTCGTGAATCGCCTTCCAACCGGCGATCGACGAACCGTCGAACATCTGGCCTTCGGCGAAGGTATCTTCCTCGATCATCGAAATGTCGAAAGTAACGTGCTGCCACTTGCCGCGCGGATCGGTAAAGCGGAAGTCGGCATATTTCACGTCATTGTCTTTGATCAGCTTCATGACATCTTTGGCGGTGGTCATGGATGGCATTCCCCCTTATGTGTTGAACTCAACCGCGCGGCACCCGATGCCCGCGGTTCAGATGGCGTCGACCCCGGATTCGCCCGTCCTGATACGGATGGCTTCCTCGATATTGGATACGAAAATCTTGCCGTCTCCGATCCGGCCGGTCTGGGCCGCGCGCCGGATCGCTTCTATAGCCTTTTCCACCATGTCGTCGCCTAGGACGATTTCGATCTTCACCTTGGGGAGAAAATCGACGACGTATTCGGCGCCGCGATAAAGCTCGGTATGCCCTTTCTGGCGGCCGAAGCCCTTGGCCTCGGTGACTGTGATCCCCTGTAAACCGACTTCCTGCAGCGCCTCCTTCACTTCGTCGAGCTTGAAGGGCTTGATGATGGCCTCAACCTTTTTCATTGGCTCTCTTTCTCCCCAAGCCCGCCGCGTCGATGCCGGAGAGCCGCGCTTTCGGTTAGCAGGTCCCGTGCCACTCCGGCAAATCGCTTGATAGTCGTTTGACGCCCAATAGTTTAGGTGGGTAGCACGATGGTGCCGGCGGGACTGCCTAATGTTAGGTGCCTGGCAATTAATCATTTTGCCTAAAACGGCGCCAGTGGCTGAAGGTCCTGTCCGCGCAGACGAAATGACGCTGTCATGACAAAACCAGGGGGCGCACCGGCGCATTGACCTTGGGTTCCGATGCTGGTCCCTTCGCGCCAATGCTCGAACTGTTGACCACGGCGGAAATGGGCGAGGCCGACCGGCTGACGATCGCCGCCGGCACGCCCGGCATCGCCTTGATGGAGAATGCCGGCCGCGCCGTGGCGGACGCCGCCGTGCGTTTGGCGCGGGCGGACACGTCGTGGTCGTGGCCGGCCCCGGCAACAATGGCGGCGACGGCTTTGTCGCCGCGCGGCTGCTGGTCGAGCGCGGCCAGGCGGTAAGGGTGATGCTGGTCGGCGATGCGGCGCGGCTCAAGGAGCGACGCCCGCCTGGCCTATGAGCGCTGGCAGCGGACCGACCGAAGCCGCCACGCCGGCCGCGGTCGGCGCATGCGATCTCGTCATCGATGCCCTGTTCGGCGCCGGGCTCGACCGCGCGGTCGAAGGGCTGCCGCGCGCGCTGATCGAGGCGATGAATGGCTGCGCCGCCCCGGTGCTCGCGGTCGACTTGCCGAGCGGCGTGAACGGCAGCAGCGGCGCGGTGATGGGGATCGCGGTCAAGGCCCAGCACACAGCGTGACCTTCTTCCGCCGCAAGACCGGCCATGTGCTGCTGCCCGGCCGGCTGCACTGCGGCAGCGTCGAGGTCGCCGATATCGGCATTCCGGCGGGCGTGCTGGAGGCCATCAAGCCGCTTTGCTTCCTCAACCGGCCGGCGCTTTGGGCAGCTGCCTTTCCGCTGTCCGAGCCCGGAGGGCCACAAATACAGCCGTGGTCATGCCGTGGTCGTCTCCGGCGGCATGTCGACGACCGGCGCGGCGCGGCTGGCGGCGCGCGGAGCGCTGCGGGCGGGGGCGGGGCTCGTCACCATCGCCAGCCCGCGCGATGCGCTGGCGGTCAATGCCGCCGCCAATCTGGCGGTCATGGTGCGTCCGGTGACCGGGGCGGGCGAACTGGCCGATTTCCTGGCCGACAAGCGTCGCAACGCTGTGGTCCTGGGTCCCGGCGGCGGGGTCGGCCGGCCGCTGCAGGACCAGGTGCTCGCCGCGCTCGCCAGCGAGCGCCGCCGTCGTGCTCGACGCCGATGCGCTCACCAGCTTTGCCGAGGATCCGGCGCCGCTGGCGGCGGCGCTCGACGAGCACCGTGGCGGCGGCCTGGTGTTGACGCCGCACCAAGGTGAATTCGCAAGACTATTTAAATCGATAGACGATAATCCTCAGCTTAAATCAAAACTTGAGAAAGCGCGGCTGGCGGCGGAAGCCAGCGGTGCCGTGGTGCTGCTCAAGGGCGCCGACACGGTGGTCGCCGCGCCCGACGGCCGCGCCACCATCGCCGACAATGCGCCGCCCGACCTGGCCACTGCCGGCGCCGGCGACGTGCTCGCCGGCATGATCGCCGGCTTGCTGGCGCAGGGCATGCCGGCCTACGAGGCCGCCAGCGCCGCGGTCTGGCTGCATGGCGAGGCGGCGAATGCCTTCGGCCCCGGCCTCATCGCCGAGGACCTGCCGGAGATGCTGCCGGGGTCTATCGGCGCCTGTTTGCCCAGATGGACGTGGGCGATCAGGTCACGTGAAACCAGGCCGCCATGCCGGCGGCCATGTGCTCGATCATGTGACAGTGCATCATCCACTTGCCCGGGTTGTCGGCGACGAAGGCGATGCGTTCGGAACGCTCGACATCGACGATCACCGTATCCAGCCAAAACGGCTTGAAGCCCACGCCGCTGCCGTCGAGGTGACGGAAGTGGTGGCCGTGCACATGCATGGCATGCGGAAACATCGTGCGGTTGGCGAAGTTGAGCACGACGGTGCGCCCGCGGGGCACGGTGAATATCGGCGGGCCGTCATGGCCGGTGGCGGCGACGCCGGCAAGCGCCCAGATGCGTTGCTCCGGAGGCACGCCATAGCCGGCGAAAGGCGCGCGGCCGCGACCCATCATCATGGCCATGCCACCGCCATCGAGCGGAACGTCGAGCACGAAGGCGTTGGCGAAGTCGAGCTTGGCCGGCAGCGGGTTGCCGGCAGCGGCTGCGGTTCCGGCAAGGGGGCGGGACGAAGGGGTGGGCCCGCGTCGTAGACGAGGCTGGCCGACGTCGAGCCAGCCGCCGCGCAGATCGTCGACCTGGATCGGCGCCTTGGCGCCCGGCTCGAGCGTGGCATCGAGAAAAAGGTCGACGCGGGTGCCGGGCGCCAGCCGCAGCACGCCGTCGGTGGCGATGCCCGGCGGGCAGGGCTGACCGTCGACCGCCATTACCCGCGCTTTGTGCCGGGCGATGCGCAGGCGGAAATTCGCGCATTGGCCGCGTTGATCAGGCGCAGCCGCAGCCGCTCATTGGTCTTCACCGGCAGGTCGAGCGTGTCCTGGCTGTTGAGCGTGATGTATTGGCCGAGCCGGCCGGCCATCATGGCATCGCGGAAATTGCCGAAGCTCGGCTGGATGATGCCGTCCTCGGTGAGCCGCCAGTCGTCCACCACGATCGCCACGTCGCGGTCGACGGCAACGGGAGCGGGTTCCTCCACCACCAGCACGCCATAGAGACCGCGCGCGAGTTGCTCCGAGGACAGGAAATGGGTGTGGTACCAGAAGGTGCCGGCATCGGGCGGGACGAAGTGGTAGTCGAAGCTCGCGCCCGGCGCGATCGGCTGCTGCGTCAGATAGGGCACCCCGTCCATGGCGTTGGGTAGCCGCAGCCCGTGCCAATGCACGACGGTGTCCTGTTTGAGGTTGTTGACCAAGCGCACCTTGAGCGCGTCGCCCTGTTTGACGCGCAGCGTCGGACCCGGGCTCATGCCGTCATAGCCCCAGATCGGCGTCGGCGCTTCGTTTCCGCCGCGCAGGCGCGCCGCGCCCGGTCGCGCGTGCAGCACACGGTAACCGTCGGCGGCGGTTACCGGCTGCGCGCCGGCATTTGCGGTGTTCTGCGCCCAGGCCGGCGGCGGCAGGTTCAGCATGGCCACGCTGGCGCCGGCGCCGGCCAACCATTTCCGCCGGCTCATCGAGGCGAGGCCGGGCATTGCCGGGAAGGGCGAGCCGCTTGGCCATGGCAGGTCGCTTTCTTGCCAGGATTTCGGGGCACCTTATATTGTCATTAACGGCCGGTTTTAGGTCGCATGCCATTGAGGCAGCGCAAAAACCGGCTAATTTGATGGTGCACCGGCGAATTCGCGTGATATAAGCCGCGGCCCGCCAGGGGGGCATCGCGCCTTGCATGAACGGGCCCCGGCGTCTAAGCCCTGCCGGAACCTGGCGCCGGCTTCTACGAAGGCCCTCAGCGGGCGTGGCGGAATTGGTAGACGCGCGGGATTTAGGTTCCCGTGACGAAAGTCGTGGGGGTTCAAATCCCTCCGCCCGCACCATGCCGAGGGCCGTCGCGGAAACGCCGGCAGCCGAGCCGAATTCCGTAATTCCCCGGCGCGTCCGAGCCGCTAAATGCGTGCCGTGCCGCGCCCAACAGCAACGACTAAAAGCAACGAGTTGAGATCAATGCAGGTTACCGAAACGCTCTCCGAAGGCCTTAAACACGAATTCCGCGTCGTCGTTCCGGCGGCCGAACTCGACGCCAAGCTCAGTGAGCGTCTCGACGCGCTCAAGGGGCAAGTCCGCATCAACGGCTTCCGTCCCGGCAAGGTGCCGGTCGCCCATCTGCGGCAACTCTATGGCCGCGCCGCCATGGCCGAGGTGATCGAGGCCGCCGTGCGCGACGCCAACAACCAGATCGTGGGCGAGCGCGGCTTCAAGCTCGCCGCCGATCCCAAGATCACCATGCCGGAGGAAGAAGGCGCCATCGAGCAGCTGATCGATGGCAAGAGCGACCTCGACTACAAGGTCGCGGTCGAAGTGGTGCCGCCAATTGCGCTCGGCGATTTCAAAGAGATCAAGCTCACACGGCTCACCAGCGATGTCGCCGAGGCCGAGATCGACGAGGCGCTCACCCGCATTGCCGAGCAGAACAAGCCCTATCTGCCCAAAGACGAAGGCGGCAAGGCCGAGACCGGCGACCGCGTGGTCATCTCCTTCGCCGGCACCATCAATGGCGAGCCCTTCGAAGGCGGCTCGGCCGACGACGCACCGGTGCTGCTCGGCTCCAACAGCTTCATCCCCGGCTTCGAGGAGCAGCTTGTCGGCATCGCCACGGGCGAGACCCGCACCATCAAGGTGACCTTCCCGGCGCACTACATGAACGAGGCGCTGGCCGGCAAGGACGCCGAATTCGTCGTCACCGCCAAGCGCATCGAGAGCCCCGGCACGGTCACGCTCGACGACGAGTTCGCCAAGTCGCTTGGCTTGGAATTGCTGGCCAAGATGCGCGACGCGATCAAGGACCGCCTGGCGCGCGAGCACACCTCGATGTCGCGGCAGAAGGTCAAGCGTCAGTTGCTCGATGCGCTCGACAAGATGCACAAGTTCGAACCGCCGCCGACCCTGGTCGAGGAGGAATTCGATCGCGTGTGGAAGTCGGTGCAGCAGGAGCTTGAGGCCGAGCGCAAGACCTTCGCCGACGAGAACACCACCGAGGAGAAGGCGAAGGCCGAATACCGCACCATTTCCGAGCGGCGGGTGCGGCTCGGGCTGGTGCTCGCCGAGATCGGCGAGAAGAACAACATCACCGTCAGCGAGGACGAGTTGAACCGCGCGGTGATGGAGCATGTGCGCCAATTCCCCGGTCAGGAGCAGCGGGTCTACGACTATTACCGGCAGAACCCGCAGGCGGTGGCCGGCCTGCGCGCGCCCATCTTCGAGGAAAAGGTGGTCGATTTCCTGCTCGAGCTCGCCGACGTGACCGAGAGCAAAGTCTCGCGCGAGGAGCTCTACAAGGAAGACGAGACGAGCGAATTGGCCGCCTAGCGCCGGCTTGCGGCGGCGGACCCGCGAAATTAGATCAGGGGACGCGGAGGGGGAGGCTGGGCTAGCCTTTTGCCGATTTGCGATAAGGAACCGACATGAAAGACCCGGCCGAAACCTACATGCAGAATCTCGTCCCCATGGTGGTCGAGCAGACCAACCGCGGCGAGCGGGCCTATGACATCTTTTCGCGCCTGCTGAAGGAGCGCATCATCTTCATCACCGGCCCGATCGAGGATGGCATGGCGACCCTGGTGGTGGCGCAGCTCCTGTTCCTGGAGGCGGAGAATCCGAAAAAGGAAATCTCCATCTACATCAACTCGCCGGGCGGCGTGGTGACCTCCGGGCTGGCGATCTACGACACCATGCAGTTCATCCGCCCGGCGGTGTCGACGCTTGTGCATCGGGCAGGCGGCCTCGATGGGCTCGTTGCTGCTCGCCGCCGGCGCCAAGGACCTGCGCTTCGCCCTGCCCAACGCCCGCATCATGGTGCACCAGCCCTCCGGCGGCTTCCAGGGCCAGGCCACCGACATCATGCTGCACGCCCAGGAAATCCTGAACCTGAAGAAGCGGCTCAACGAAATCTACGTGAAGCACACCGGCCAGTCGCTGAAGAAGATCGAGGATGCGCTCGAGCGCGACTACTTCCTCACCGCCGAGGCCGCCCGCGATTTCGGCCTGGTGGACAAGGTCATCGAGAAGCGTCCCGAGGAAATGCTCCCCAAGCCGGCGTCCTGATGCGTCAAAGGGGCGCTGCCGCCCGGGGTCCGTTCCGCCTTTCGGCCGGCGGAACCGCCTCGGAATGGCCGCTTTTCGCCGTTGTGGGTGGAGCGTTATCGTTAATAGATTCTTGATTAGCACGCCGTTAGCATGCTTCGCTTATGGTACGGGGGTTGCGGCTAGGGTTGGCGGGCGGCCCGGGTTATAGGTGTCTGCGGTGCCGGCGTTCCGGCGCGATACTTGCTTCGTTTGGGTACCAAGTCGGGAACATAGGTGATTGCCCCTAGGGCATTTGCCGAAAGTGCGCGGCCCCCGAACGCGGAAGTAAGATAGAGAGTGACGGAGAATAGAATGAGCAAAGTCGGCGGCAGCGATTTCAAAGAACACCCTGTATTGCTCGTTCTGCGGCAAGAGCCAGCACGAGGTGCGCAAGCTCATCGCCGGACCCACGGTGTTCATCTGCGATGAATGCGTCGAACTGTGCATGGACATCATCCGCGAGGAAAACAAATCCTCGCTGGTGAAGTCGCGCGACGGGATTCCGACTCCGAAGGAAATCCGCAAGGTCCTCGACGACTATGTCATCGGCCAGGACCACGCCAAGAAGGTGCTCTCGGTCGCCGTTCATAACCACTACAAGCGGCTCAATCATCAGTCGAAGCACAACGACGTCGAGCTCGCCAAATCGAACATCCTGCTGATCGGGCCGACCGGCTCGGGCAAGACGCTGCTGGCGCAGACGCTGGCGCGCATTCTCGACGTGCCCTTCACCATGGCCGACGCCACCACGCTCACCGAAGCCGGCTATGTCGGCGAGGACGTGGAGAACATCATCCTCAAGCTGTTGCAGTCGGCCGACTACAATGTCGAGCGCGCGCAGCGCGGCATCGTCTATATCGACGAGATCGACAAGATTTCGCGCAAGTCCGACAACCCCTCGATCACCCGCGACGTGTCGGGCGAGGGCGTGCAGCAGGCGCTGCTGAAGATCATGGAAGGCACCATCGCCTCGGTGCCGCCGCAGGGCGGCCGCAAGCATCCGCAGCAGGAGTTCCTGCAGGTCGATACCACCAATATCCTGTTCGTCTGCGGCGGCGCCTTTTCCGGCCTGGAGAAGATCATCTCCGCGCGCGGCCGCTCCACCTCGATCGGCTTCGGCGCCAAGGTGGTGGCGCCCGAGGACCGCAAGCAGGGCGAGATTTTCCGCGAGGTGGAGCCCGAGGATCTGCTCAAATACGGGCTGATCCCGGAATTCGTCGGCCGCCTGCCGGTGGTCGCCACGCTCGAGGACCTGGACGAGGCCTCGCTGAAGAAGATCCTGGTCGAGCCGAAGAACGCCCTGGTCAAGCAGTACCAGCGGCTGTTCGAAATGGAACAAATCGACCTCACCCTCGCCGATGAGGCGCTCGCCGCCATCGCCCGCAAGGCGATAGACCGCAAGACCGGCGCCCGTGGGTTGCGCTCCATCATGGAGGGCATCCTGCTCGACACCATGTTCGAGCTGCCGAGCCTGGAAGGGGTCGAGGAGGTGGTGATCTCGCGCGAAGTGGTCGAAGGCACCGCGCGGCCGCTCTATATCTATGCCGACCGCAGCGACCGGACCGCCGAGACTGGCGCCAGCGCCTGATCTGCCGGCCGGCGAGCCCCGGCATACCGGGGCGTTTGCGCCGACTCGCGCTATGGTGGATCGTGCCATCCGCCTCTGCGCCCGCCTCACGGGCGCGAACGGGCCCTGCTTGCGGACCCTGTCGGGTCATCCTACGTATAGCAACCGAAGCCGACAGGCGTACGAAGGATCGTAGTTTTCCGGTGGGCGGGGGGTCGTACCCTCCCTTCCAGATGCAGCAGGCGCCGCCCTCGCTGCACCCCTGCGCCCACTCTATCTGGCACTGTCCTTGCTGATGCCGCTTAGGCGGGTCCTGGGGACAGGGGCACAACAAAAAGGAAATGACGCAATGACCAGCAAGCCACGACCCACGCTGCAACCGGGCGAAACCCGGGCCTATCCGGTGCTGCCGCTGCGCGACATCGTGGTGTTCCCGCACATGATCGTCCCGCTCTTTGTCGGCCGCGAGAAGTCGATCAAGGCGCTGGAAGAGGTCATGCGCTCCGACACCTTCATTCTGCTCGCCACGCAGAAGAATGCCTCCGACGACGACCCGGCGACCGACTCGATCTTCACCGTCGGAACGCTGGCGAGCGTGCTGCAACTGCTCAAGCTGCCGGACGGCACCGTCAAGGTGCTGGTCGAGGGCGCCGCGCGCGCCAATGTCGTCAAATACACCGACCGCAGCGACTATTACGAGGCCGACGCCACCGTGTTCGCCGACGACGTCGGCGACAAGGTCGAGGCGGAAGCCATGGCGCGCTCGGTGGTCACCGAGTTCGAGAACTATGTGAAGCTCAACAAGAAAGTGTCGCCCGAGGTCATTGGCGTGATCCAGCAGATCGAGGATTACGCCAAGCTCGCCGACACCGTGGCCTCGCATCTGGCGGTCAAGATCCCCGACAAGCAGGACATCCTGGAGACGCCCTCCGTCACCGCGCGCCTGGAGAAGGTGCTCGGCCTGATGGAGAGCGAGATCTCCGTGCTGCAGGTGGAAAAGCGCATCCGCACCCGCGTCAAGCGGCAGATGGAGAAGACGCAGCGCGAGTACTACCTCAACGAGCAGATGAAGGCGATCCAGAAGGAGCTCGGCGACGAGGAAGGCAAGGACGAGCTGGCCGAGCTGGAAGACAAGATCAAGAAGACCAAGCTCTCCAAGGAAGCCCGCGAGAAGGCGACGCACGAGCTCAAGAAGCTGCGGCAGATGTCGCCGATGTCGGCGGAAGCCACGGTCGTGCGCAACTATCTCGACTGGCTGCTGTCGATCCCGTGGAACAAGAAGAGCAAGGTCAAGAAGGACCTCAATCTGGCCGAGCAGATCCTCGATGCCGATCACTTTGGCCTGGAGAAGGTCAAGGAGCGCATCGTCGAGTATCTCGCCGTGCAGCAGCGCGCCAACAAGCTGACCGGGCCGATCCTCTGCCTGGTCGGGCCTCCGGGCGTCGGCAAGACCTCGCTCGGCAAGTCGATCGCCAAGGCGACCGGCCGTGAGTTCGTGCGCGTGTCGCTCGGCGGCGTGCGCGACGAGGCCGAGATCCGCGGCCATCGGCGCACCTATATCGGCTCGATGCCCGGCAAGATCATCCAGTCGATGCGCAAGGCCAAGACCTCGAACCCGCTGTTCCTGTTGGACGAGGTCGACAAGATGGGCGCCGATTTCCGCGGCGATCCGTCCTCGGCTTTGCTCGAGGTGCTCGATCCGGAGCAGAACCACACCTTCAACGACCACTACCTGGAGGTCGACTACGATCTGTCCAGCGTGATGTTCATCACCACGGCGAACACGCTCAACATCCCGCCGCCGCTGATGGACCGCATGGAGATCATCCGCATCGCCGGCTACACCGAGGATGAGAAGGTCGAGATCGCGCGCAAGCATCTGATCCCGCACGCGGTCGCCAAGCACGGCCTCAAGCCGAACGAATGGACGATCGACGACGAGGCGCTGCTCACCATGATCCGCCGCTATACGCGGGAGGCGGGCGTTCGCAATCTCGAGCGCGAACTGTCCACCCTGATCCGCAAGGCGGTGAAGGAGCTGATGACCTCGAAGAAGAAGGCCATCACCGTCACCGCCGCCAGCCTCGGCGACTATTTGGGCGTGCCCAAATATCGCTACGGCGAGGTGGAGGAGATGGACCAGATCGGCGTGGTCACCGGGCTGGCCTGGACCGACGTCGGCGGCGAGCTGCTCACCATCGAGGCCACGCAGATGCCCGGCAAGGGCCGCATGACGGTCACCGGCAACCTGCGCGACGTGATGAAGGAGTTCGATCTCGGCGGCGGCGTCTTATGTCCGCTCGCGCGCGGTCGCCTTCGGCATCGAGCCGCCGCTGTTCGACAAGCGCGACATCCACGTGCACGTGCCGGAAGGCGCGACCCCGAAGGATGGGCCGTCGGCGGGCGTCGCCATGGTCACCGCCATCGTTTCGGTGATGACCGGCATTCCGGTGCGCCGCGACGTCGCCATGACCGGCGAGATCACGCTGCGCGGCCGCGTGCTGCCGATCGGCGGCCTGAAGGAGAAGCTGCTCGCAGCCCAGCGCGGCGGCATCAAGACGGTGCTGATCCCGGAAGAGAACGCCAAGGACCTCACCGAGATCAACGAGTTGATCAAGAAAGGGCTCGAGATCATCCCGGTCTCGCGCATGGACGAGGTGCTCACACGGGCGCTGACGCGCAAGCCCGAGCCGATCACCTGGGACGAGGAGGCGGCCAAGCTTGCCGCCGCCGCCGCAGAAGCCGGCGGTCGAGGAAGACGGCTCGGGCCTGACCGCGCACTGAGCCGGTCGGCTTTGCAGGAAACAGGAAACGGCGCCGCAAGGCGCCGTTTTCGTTTGGTCTGGTGGGCGGTGACGGACTCGAACCGCCGACATCCTGCGTGTAAAGCAGGCGCTCTACCAACTGAGCTAACCGCCCGGCAGCCGCTCAATATCGCCGGAAGGCGCGCCGACGCAAGCGGACGAATAAACAAGCCGGCGAACGAAAACGGCAGGCGCGGGAGCCTATGCTCCCGCGCCTGCCGCTATTGCCCCGGAGGGTCCGGACTGAGAAACTCAGATCGCTTCCTTCAATTCCTTGGAAGCGCGGAAGGCGACCTTTTTCGAGGCCTTGATCTGAATCGCTTCGCCGGTCGCCGGATTGCGGCCCATGCGCGCGGCACGCTTGCGCACCTGAAGGATGCCGAGGCCGCCGATGCGGATGCGCTCGCCTTTCTTCAAGTGCTTGACGATATTGCCGACAAGATCGCCGAGCACGGCCTCCGCTTGCTTTTTCGACATCTCATGGGATTCCGCCAACGCCGCCGCGAGATGTTTCAAGGTCACGGTTGTCGGTGTGGGGGCTTTTCCAGGAGCCATAGCCATCGGTGGGACCCTCCTTTGGAATCCGAAAAGGTCGGCGAGACGCCAGACCTAACCGCCCGAATAGACGATTCGGGGTCGGTCTGACCATCGATTCCTGCCGATAAATAAGGCTTTTTCGCAATTCGGCCGGGGACCCACGGCCCATCCTTGACTAAGGGGTAGGGGCCATATACCTCGTGGCGCACGCCCGCGGGGGCGTAGCTCAGTTGGTTAGAGCGCTGCCCTGTCACGGCAGAGGCCGCCGGTTCGAGTCCGGTCGCTCCCGCCATTTTTTCAATGACTTAGAGCCGGTCTCGGAGGCCGCTTTCGGCGCCTTCGAAGCCCGATTTTGGGGCTCCTCGGCGTCCCCATCCGCGGCTTCGAATCCCGGTTCCCCGCCACCCTGTATGCCCAGGCCGGGCGCCCAGGAGCGCGGACTTCTTATCCCCGGTAAATCGGCGCCGGCTGGGTGAAGAAGCTCGCCAGGATGTGAAAGACCAGCGCGTAGTTCTTCTGCTGGAAGCTCGCATGCGCGATACCCGGCATGACCGCGAACTGCTTGTCCGGGTTAGGCAGCTTGTCGAAGAACTTCAGCAGGTCCTCCATCGAGGCGATGCCATCCCATTGCCCGCGCATGATCAGCGTCGGCACCGTGATCTTGGCCGGGTCGTTGACCGGCAGCTTCGAGCACATGTCGACATAGGTGCCGGTCGGCACCGAATCGTCGAGCTTGAGGATGGCGTCGGCGAAGGCGTCGATCACCGCTTCGTCCGCGGTGCCGGGATGATCGCGGTTGAAGATCGAGTGCACGAAGGCGCGGTCGATCGGCCGGCGGTTCTTGGCGGTGAACTCCGGCAGCCGCTTGCGCCGTTGCTCCAGCGTGGGCGAGCCTTCGCCGGTCCAAACAAAAGCGTCGAGCGCCAGCCGCGCCACCATCTCGGGATGGCGCTCGGCAAACAGCGCTGCGCGCAGTGCGCCGGAGGAAATGCCGTAGACCAGCAGCGGCCGCTTGCCACGCAGCTTCTGGATATAAAGCGCCGCGGCATGGCAATCGTCGGCGCCAAAGGAGATCGGCGCATTATTGTCCCTGGTCTTGGTGGAGCGGCCATAGCCTTCCATATCGACCGACCAGCAGTCGAAACCGCGCGACGCGAACCAGTCCATAGCCGAAGAATCCGGCCGCCCCGGCACCTGCAGGTCGAAAGTTGGCTGGCCGGCCATGGAAGAGCCGTGCACGAACAGGATGGTGCCGATGCTGCCGGCGGGGTCGCCCGCTGCTTTCTCCCACATGAAAAGCTTCACGCCGCCGTCTTTTTCGGTCCAGTGCTCCTCGCCCTTGATCGCCGCGGGCTTGCTCATCTCATTCATCGGTCACCTGTTGCGGTTTGGCTCACCTGGGCCGCGGATTATGCGGACACCGTATCGGAAAAATCTCTCGCCCTGGTCTGAATACGCAAGGATCCGAGCGCCTTCAATCCATGTCTTGCCCCGCAGCCTCGGTGTGCGCCGCGCCGCTGCACGCGCGGCAAGGCCAGGAAGAATTGCCAGACCGTGGTCGGGGCCAACTTGCTCGTGCGCGAGCCCCCCGGTAGGTTGACCGGTCATCCGGTAGGGAGCGCGCAGCAATGATTGATTTTTACGCGGGGGGCAGCCCGAACGCTCGCAAGATTTTCGTCATGTTGGAGGAGCTCGAGGTTCCATACAACATGATCTTCATCGATGTCTGGAAGGGCGAGAATTTCTCGCCGGAGTTCCACAAGGTGACTCCGAACGACAAAATCCCGGTGATCGTCGATCATGATCTGGTGGTCGGCGGCAAGCCCTACACCGTAATCGAATTCGGGCGCGATCCTGATGTATCTCGCCGACAAAACCGGCCGCTTCCTGCCCAAAGAGACCGCGCCGCGCTACGAGGTCATCCAATGGCTGATGCTACAGATGGGCAGCATCGGGCCGATGTTCGGGCAGTTGGTCCATTTCAAGGCGCTCGCCCCATCCGGCAACGATTACGCCTTCAGCCGCTATCAGACCGAGGTGCGTAGGCTTTATGACGTGCTCGAGGAGCGCTTGGGCAAAGTGCCCTATGTCGGCGGCGCCGAATACTCGATCGCCGACATCGCGGTGTTTCCCTGGGCCTTCGGGCACAATGCGCACAACGTGCCTTTTGACGACAAGCCCAACCTGAATCGCTGGTTCAACGAGATTGCGGCGCGGCCGGCGATCGACCGCGCCAACAAGAAGGCCAACGCGCTGCCGAACAGCCGGCCGACCGCCGATCCCGACGTCGTCGACCGCTTCCTGGGGCGCGGGCGCTACGCCAGGGTGTGATGGCGCCCCGGCGGGTCGCCGGCGCTAGCGGATCAGGGTGATGTGGTTCTCCTTGATGACCTTGGCCCATTTGTCGACCTGAGCCTGCATGAAGGTCGCGAAGGCCGGCTGGCTCATGATCAGCGGCATGGCGCCCTGTTTCTCCCACGCCGCCTTGATGTCGGCGCGCTGCAGGATCTTGGTGATCTCGCGGTTGAGCTGATCGACGATCGGCTTGGGCGTCGCCTTGGGCGCCATCAAGCCGACCCATAGCGTCGCCTGGAAATCCGGGCACGCCGGCCTCGGCGATGGTCGGCACATTCGGCAGAATGGGCGAGCGCTTGTCGCCGCTGGTACCCAACGCGCGCACCTTTCCGGCCTTGATCCAGGGCGCCATGGTCGGCACGCTGTCGAACAGCATCTGGATATTGCCGCTGAGGATGTCGGTGCGCATGCCGCCCGAGCCGCGATAGGGCACGTGCACGATATTGATGCCGGTGAGATTCTTCAGCAGCTCGGCCGCCATGTGGTAGTTGGAGCCGGGTCCGGATGAGCCGAAATTGAGCACGCCGGGCTTGGCCCGGGCCAGCGCCAGCAGCTCCTTCAGATTCTTCGCCGGCACCGTCGGATTGACCACCAGCACCAGGTCGCTGTCGACGATCGGCGAGATCGGCACCAGATCGCGCATGAGACGATATTTCTTCTTGGTGTAGAGCGTTTCGTTGACGGTCTGCGTTCCCGATACCACCAGCAAGGTGTAGCCATCGGGCGCCGACTGCACGCGCCACCTCGGTGCCGATGGTGGTGCCGGCGCCCGGCCGGTTCTCCACAACAAACGGCTGGTGCAGTGCTTTTTCCAATTCCCGCGCGATGACGCGAGTATAGATGTCGGCTGGCCCACCGGCCCCGAACGGTGCGATGATCTTGACCGTACGGGTCGGATAATCGGCGGCAAGCGCGTTGTGCGCGAGCCCGATCGTCAAAGCGACAGCCAGTCCGGCCGCCGCGCAGCGCTTCATTATCGGCATTGAAGTTCCCCCAGAGTTCCGGCGTCGCCCACCGCCGGGCGAGACTATCGTTTGCGGCTTGCTTTTGGTCAATTCTGGCGCGCAGTTGATGCGGGGCAGGCATGATAGTGGACCGTCGCCGAATGGCGGCTTGCACCCCTTTGTGCGCTGCGCTAAGGCTCAGCCGTTGCGCGTCCTTGTGGCTGTTCGCGCGGGGACGAGAGCATTTGTACGGGGGCTACGGCGGCGGTTCCGGCCGCCGCGAGGATCCGGGGCAGGGCGTATTCCGCATTCGGTCGGGGGCACGCACGCGTGAGGTCGCCATGAGCGCTTTGCTTAACGACTACCTGCCACTGGTCATTTTCTTCGCGATCGCGCTGGTGATCGGGCTCGTGCTGCTGATCGTGCCTTTCCTGGTCGGCCTACCAGGCTCCCGATCCGGAAAAACTCTCCGCCTACGAGTGCGGTTTCAACGCCTTCGACGACGCGCGCATGAAATTCGACGTGCGCTTCTACCTGGTCGCGATCCTCTTCATCATCTTCGACCTGGAAGTCAGCTTCCTGTTCCCCTGGGCGGTTACGTTCCATCAGGTCGGGCTCTACGGCTTTTGGGCGATGATGGTGTTCCTGGGCGTGCTCACCATCGGCTTCATCTATGAATGGCGGAAGGGGGCACTCGAATGGGATTGAGGGCCTCATGACCTTGGTTTCACCCGCACCGAAAGGTGTTCTCGACCCGCACACCGGTAAGCCGGTCGGCGCCGACGACAGCTTCTTCACCGGCGTCAACAACGAGCTCGCCGACAAAGGGTTCCTGGTCGCCGCCTATGACGACCTGATCACCTGGGCGCGCACCGGCTCGCTGATGTGGATGACGTTCGGGCTTGCCTGCTGCGCCGTCGAGATGATGCAGATGGCGATGGCGCGCTACGACTGCGAGCGCTTCGGCTTCGCCCCGCGCGCTTCGCCGCGCCAGTCCGACGTGATGATCGTGGCCGGCACGCTGACCAACAAAATGGCGCCGGCCATGCGCAAGGTCTACGACCAGATGCCGGAGCCGCGCTACGTGATCTCCATGGGATCCTGCGCCAACGGCGGCGGCTACTACCACTATTCCTATTCGGTGGTGCGCGGCTGCGACCGCGTCGTGCCGGTCGACGTCTATGTGCCCGGCTGCCCGCCGACCGCCGAGGCGCTGCTCTACGGCGTGATGCTGCTGCAGAAGAAGATCAGGCGGACCGGCACGATCGAACGTTAAACGGGGTGGGCATGGACATCGAGCGGCTGGAAAAGCTGGGCCAGACCATTGAGGCCGCGCTCGCCGGTTCGGTAACCGGCATCGAAATCGCCTATGGCGAGCTGACCGTCCACGCCAAGGCCGCCGACGTGGTCAAGGTCGCGACCTATCTGCGCGACGAGACGGTGTGCCAGTTCTCCTCCATCATCGACGTTACCGCGGTCGACTGGCCGCAGCGCGAGCAGCGCTTCGACGTGGTCTATCACCTGCTGTCGCCGCGGCTGAACACGCGCATCCGCGTCAAGGTCAGGACCGACGAAATGACGCCGGTAGCCCTCGCTGATCGACGTCTATGCCGGCGTCGACTGGTTCGAGCGCGAGACCTACGACCTCTACGGTGTGCTGTTCACCGGCCACCCCGACATGCGGCGCATCCTCACCGACTACGGTTTCGAGGGGCATCCGCTGCGCAAGGATTTCCCGCTCACCGGCTATGTCGAGGTGCGCTGGGACGATGAGCAGAAGCGCGTGGTCTACGACAAGGTCGCGCTGACGCAGGAATTCCGCAGCTTCGACTTCCTCTCGCCCTGGGAAGGCACCGACTACGTGCTGCCGGGCGACGAGAAGGCGAAGCCGGAAGGCAAGGGCTCGTGATGGCTGAATCTTCATCGCTGCGAAACTTCACCATCAATTTCGGCCCGCAGCATCCGGCCGCGCATGGCGTGCTACGCATGGTGCTCGAACTCGACGGCGAGATCGTCGCGCGCTGCGATCCCCATGTCGGCCTGCTGCATCGCGGCACCGAAAAGCTGATCGAGCACAAGACCTATCTGCAGGCGGTGCCCTATTTCGACCGGCTCGATTATGTCGCGCCGATGAACCAGGAGCACGCCTTCTGCCTGGCGACGGAGAAGCTGCTCGGCATCGAGGTGCCGCGGCGCGGGCAATTGATCCGCGTGCTCTATTGCGAGATCGGCCGGCTGCTGTCGCATCTGCTCAACATCACGACGCACGCGCTCGACGTCGGCGCGCTGACGCCGCCGCTGTGGGCCTTCGAAGAACGCGAGAAGATGATGGCGTTCTACGAGCGCGCCTCCGGCAGCCGCCTGCATGCCGCCTATTTCCGCCCCGGCGGCGTGCACCAGGATCTGCCGCCCGAACTGATCGACGACATCGAGAAGTTCTGCGATCCGTTCCTCAAGACGGTCAAGGATCTCGACGGGCTGCTCACCGAAAACCGCATCTTCAAGCAGCGCCTGGTCGACATCGGCGTGATCACCCTGGCCGAGGCCTGGAACCGCGCCTTTTCCGGCGTGATGGTGCGCGGCTCCGGCGCCGCCTGGGACCTGCGCAAGGCGGAGCCCTACGAGTGCTATGCCGAGATGGATTTCGACATCCCCATCGGCAAGAACGGCGACTGCTTCGACCGTTATCTCATCCGCATGGAGGAGATGCGCCAGTCGGTGCACATCATGCGCCAGTGCATCACCAAGCTGCGCGCGCAAGCGACGGGCAGGGGCCGGTATTGACCCCCGACCACAAGATCACGCCGCCGCGCCGCGCCGACATGAAGCGCTCGATGGAAGCGCTCATCCATCACTTCAAGCTCTACACCGAGGGCTTCCACGTGCCGGCCGGCGAGGTCTATGCCGCGGTCGAGGCGCCCAAGGGCGAATTCGGCGTCTATCTGGTCAGCGACGGCACCAACAAGCCGTACAAGTGCAAGATCCGCGCGCCCGGCTTCGCGCATATGAGCGGGATGGATTACTTGAGCCGCGGCCACATGCTGGCCGACTGCTGCTCCGTCCTCGGCTCGCTCGATATCGTGTTCGGAGACGTTGACCGATGAGTGTCCGCCGCCTCGCGCCGCCCAACCTGCAGCCGAAGGAGTTCTCCTTCAGCAAGGATAATCTCGATTGGGCGAACAAACAGATCGCCAAATATCCGGAAGGGCGGCAGCGTTCGGCCGTGATCCCGCTGCTGTGGCGGGCGCAGGAACAGGTCGGCGGCTGGCTGCCGGAAGTCGCCATCCGCTACGTCGCCGACTTCCTCGGCATCGCCCATATCCGCGCGCTGGAAGTCGCCACCTTCTACACGATGTTCAACCTGAGCCCGGTGGGCAAAGTGCATGTGCAGCTCTGCGGTACCACGCCGTGCCGCCTGCGTGGCGCCGACGACCTGGAGAAGGTCTGCCGCAACCGCATCGGCGAGCAGATGCAGGTCACCGAGGACGGCAAATTCTCCTGGGTCGAGGTCGAATGTCTGGGCGCCTGCTGCAACGCGCCCATGGTGCAGGTCGGTTCCGATTATTACGAGGACCTGACCGCGGAGAGCCTCGAGAAGATTCTCGATCAATTCGCCGCCGGCAAGACGCCGAAACCGGGACCGCAAATCGACCGTCAGCTCTCCGAGCCGGTGGGCGGACCGACCACGCTCACCGATCCATCGCTCTACAAGGGCTCCTGACGGCCGCAACGGAATAAACGCATGCTCGCTGACAAGGACCGCATCTTCCGCAATCTCTACGGCCGGCACGATTCGGGCCTCAAGGGCGCGCGCGCCCGCGGCGCCTGGGACAATACCAAGGCGATCCTCGAGCGCGGCCGCGACGAGATCATCAACGAGGTGAAGGGTTCGGGCCTGCGCGGACGCGGCGGCGCCGGCTTCCCCACCGGCCTCAAGTGGTCGTTCATGCCGAAGAAGTCGGACGGCCGCCCGCATTATCTCGTGGTCAATGCCGACGAATCTGAGCCCGGCACCTGCAAGGATCGCGAGGTCATGCGCAATGACCCGCATCTGTTGATCGAGGGCTGCCTGATCGCCGGTTTCGCCATGGGCGCCAATGCCGGCTACATCTATATCCGTGGCGAGTTCATCCGTGAGCGCGAGCGTCTGCAGGCGGCGATCGACGAGGCCTATGACGCCAATCTCATCGGCAAGAACAATGTGCACGGCTGGGACTTCGACCTTTACCTGCATCACGGCGCCGGCGCCTATATCTGCGGCGAGGAGACGGCGCTCTTGGAGAGCCTGGAAGGCAAGAAGGGCCAGCCGCGGCTGAAGCCGCCGTTCCCCGCCAATGTCGGCCTCTATGGCTGCCCGACCACCGTCAACAATGTGGAATCGATCGCGCAGGTGCCCGACATCATGCGCCGCGGCGCCACCTGGTTCGCCGGCATCGGCCGTCCCAACAATACCGGCACCAAGCTGTTCTGCATTTCCGGCCATGTCGAGCGCCCCTGCAATGTCGAAGAGGCGATGGGCATCCCCTTACGCGAACTCGTGGAGACGCATGCCGGCGGCGTGCGCGGCGGCTGGAACAATCTGCTGGCGGTGATCCCCGGCGGCTCCTCGATGCCGCTGGTGCCGGCGGGCGCCGATCAGGCCGACACGCTGTTGATGGATTTCGACGGCTGCCGCGACAAGAAGTCGGCGCTCGGCACCGCCGCCGTGATCGTCATGGACAAGTCGACCGACATCATCCGCGCCATGGCGCGCATCTCTTATTTCTACAAGCACGAATCCTGCGGCCAGTGCACGCCGTGCCGCGAAGGCATGGGCTGGATGTGGCGCGTGCTCATGCGCATGGCGGAAGGCCGCGCGCAGAAGCGCGAGATCGACATGCTGATGGAGGTGACCACCCAGATCGAGGGCCACACCATCTGCGCCTTCGGCGACGGCGCCGCCTGGCCGGTGCAGGGCCTGCTGCGGCATTTCCGTCCGGAGATCGAGCGGCGCATCGACGAATACACCCGTAATGCCGACGCGCGCGATGCCGTGCGCGAAGCGGCGGAGTAGGGGGCGCGATGACGCAAAGCCGCCAGCTCGCCCAGTTCAACATCGCGCGGATCCGTTATCCGCTCGACGATCCGCGCATGCGCGAGTTCGTCGACAATGTTGTGCGGGTGAACCGGCTGGCCGAGCAGATCGAGGGCTTCGTCTGGCGGCTGCAGGACGTCAGCGGCCACGCCATGAACATGACCGTCTACGGCGATCCGATGATCCTGCCCAACCTGACGGTCTGGGAAGACGCGCAGGCGCTGGAGCGCTTCGTCTGGCAGACCGTGCATGGCCGTTTCTATCGCGCGACGCGAGGAATGGTTTGAGCCGATCGAGACGCCGCTGGTGCTGTGGTGGGTTGCGCCCGGCACGCGGCCGAGCCTGGAAGACGGCGTCGAGCGCCTGGAACACCTCAAGGCGCAAGGACCGAGTGACGATGCCTTCGGCTGGGAGCACCTGCCGGATGCGACGCTTTGGCAGACGCAGCGCGGCGCCAAAGCCGCCATTCGCAATCAAGCCCGTGACCACGCCGCCGTGGCGACGCCGTAACGGGAATGGGGCAGCCCGTGGAGCGAGACGATGACGTTCGAAAACAGGAACATGCGCTGTCACGATTGCAGGTTCTGGTGGCCGACCGCGGAGGCGACCGGCAATGAGCCGAGCCGCCAACGCTCGATCCTCGGCCTATGTCGGCGCCATGCACCGCCGGCTTTGGTCGGCGACATACCCGACCACGGCCGGCACTACCCGGTTTGGGTTACGACCAAGCGCGAGGACTGGTGCGGCGAGCACCAGCACATTCAGCAGTGACGAAGCCGGATCGCAGGAACTGAAGACGTAGGAACGATGACCAAGCTCATCATCGACGGCAAAGAGATCGACGCCCCGCCGGAGTACACGCTGCTCCAGGCCTGCGAAGCCGCCGGCGCGGAAATTCCGCGCTTCTGCTTCCACGAACGGCTGTCGATCGCCGGCAATTGCCGCATGTGCCTGATCGAGGTGCAGGGCATTCCGAAGCCGCAGGCTTCCTGCGCCGTCGGCGTCAGGGATCTGATGCCGAACAAGGACGGCTCGCCGAAGGTGCTGAGCACCAAGTCGCCGATGGTGAAGAAGGCGCGCGAAGGCGTGATGGAGTTCCTGCTCATCAACCATCCGCTCGACTGCCCGATCTGCGACCAGGGCGGCGAATGCGACCTGCAGGACCAGGCCATGGCCTATGGCATGGACAGCAGCCGCTACGCCGAGAACAAGCGCGCGGTCGAGGACAAATATATCGGCCCGCTGGTCAAGACCATCATGACGCGCTGCATTCACTGCACGCGCTGCATCCGCTTCACCACCGAGGTCGCCGGCGTGCCCGAACTGGGCGCCATCGGCCGCGGCGAGGACATGGAGATCACCACCTATCTCGAGCACGCCATGACCTCGGAGCTGCAAAGCAACGTGGTCGACCTCTGCCCGGTGGGCGCGCTCACCAGCAAGCCCTACGCCTTCACGGCGCGCTCCTGGGAGCTGGGCAAGACGCAGTCGGTCGACGTCATGGATGCGCTCGGCTCGGCCATCCGCATCGACACGCGCGGGCGCGAGGTCATGCGCATCCTGCCGCGCTTGAACGATGACGTGAACGAGGAGTGGATCTCCGACAAGACCCGCCACGTGGTCGACGGCTTGCGCACGCAGCGCCTCGACCAGCCCTATATCCGCGACAATGGTCGCTTGCGCCCGGCGAGCTGGCCGGAAGCTTTCGCCGCTATCGCCGCCAAGGTGAAGGCGACCAAGCCCGCCGCCATCGGCGCCATCGCCGGCGATTTGGCCGGCGCCGAGGAAATGTTCGCCCTCAAGGACCTCATCAGCCGCCTCGGCAGCGCCAATATCGATGCCCGCCAGGATGGCGCGGTGAGCGATCCGGCCTGGGGCCGCGCCAGCTACCTGTTCAATGCCACCATCGCCGGCATCGATCGCGCCGACGCGCTGCTGATGATCGGCGCCAATCCGCGCCGCGAGGCGCCGGTGCTCAATGCGCGCATCCGTCGGCGCTGGCGCGCCGGGGGCTTCCCGGTCGGGCTGATCGGGGAGAAGGCGGACCTCACTTATAGCTACGACTATCTCGGCGCCGGCCCGGACTCGCTGGCAGCGCTTGCCGGAAGCAAGTTCGCCGAGGCGCTGAAGGCGGCCGAACATCCGCTCATCCTGATCGGCGCCGGCGCCCTGGCGCGGCCCGACGGCGCCGCGGTTCTCGCGCTCGCCGCCAAGGCGGCGCTCGAATGCGGCGCGGTCAAGGACGGCTGGAACGGCTTCTCGGTGCTGCACACCGCGGCCTCGCGCGTCGCCGCGCTCGATCTCGGCCTCGTGCCGGGCGCCGGCGGCAAGACCGCCGCGCAGATGGCCGACGGCGGCGTCGACCTCCTGTTCCTGCTCGGCGCCGACGAGATCGAGGTCAAGGCCGGGCCCTTCGTCGTCTATATCGGCACCCATGGCGACCGCGGCGCCCATCGCGCCGACGTGATCCTGCCCGGCGCCGCCTATCCGGAAAAATCGGCGCTCTACGTCAACACCGAGGGCCGCGTGCAGCTTGGCAACCGCGCCGCGTTCCCTCCTGGCGAAGCGCGCGAGGACTGGGCGATCCTGCGCGCGCTGTCCGACGTGCTCGGCTGCAAGCTGCCTTATGACTCGCTCGGCCAGTTGCGCCAGGCGCTTACCGCCGCGCAGCCGGCTTACCTGCGCATCGGCGAGATCGCCGCCGGCGCGGCAGGCGACATCGAAAAGCTCGCCGCGCTCGGCGGTTCGCCCGACAAGGCGCCGTTCGTGGCGGCGGTCGGCGACTTCTATCTCACCAATCCGATCGCGCGCGCTTCCGCGGTGATGGCCGAATGCTCGGCGCTCGCGCAGGCGCGCGGTCCAGACGGCGGCGGAGTAGGGGCCGGATATGACGTTTTCCGAATTCTTCTTGCAGCTATCTCTGGCCGCTGATCATCATCGTCGCGGAATCCGTGCTGCTGCTGGTCATCCTGCTGGTGGGCGTCGCCTACATCATCTATGTCGACCGCAAGGTCTGGGCGGCGGTGCAGTTGCGGCGCGGGCCCAACGTGGTCGGGCCCTGGGGCCTGTTCCAGTCCTTCGCCGACCTGTTGAAGTTCTGCTTCAAGGAACCGGTCATTCCCTCCGGCTCCAACAAGGGCGTGTTCCTGCTGGCGCCGCTGGTCACCTGCGTGCTGGCGCTGGCCGCCTGGGCGGTGATCCCGGTCAATGCCAGATGGGTGATCGCCGACATCAATGTGGGCGTGCTCTACATCTTCGCCATCTCCTCGCTGATGATCTACGGCATCATCATGGGGGGCTGGGCCTCGAACTCGAAATACCCGTTCCTGGCGGCGCTGCGCTCGGCGGCGCAAATGGTGTCCTACGAGGTCTCCATCGGCTTCGTCATCATCACCGTGCTGCTGTGCGCCGGCTCGCTGAACATTTCCAAGATCGTGGAAGCGCAGGAACGGTCCCTACGGACTGTTCAACTGGTACTGGCTGCCGCTGTTCCCGATGTTCGTCATCTTCTTCATCTCGGCGCTGGCGGAGACCAACCGGCCGCCCTTCGACCTGGTGGAAGCGGAGTCGGAGCTGGTCGCCGGCTTCATGGTCGAATACGGCTCCACGCCCTACATCATGTTCATGCTCGGCGAATACACGGCGATCTGCACCATGTGCGCCATGGGCTCGATCTTCTTCCTCGGCGGCTGGCTGTCGCCGATCCCGTTCGCGCCGTTCACCTGGGTGCCGGGCATCGTCTGGTTCCTGCTCAAGGCGCTGTTCCTGTTCTTCATGTTCGCCATGGCCAAGTCGATCGTCCCGCGCTACCGCTACGATCAGTTGATGCGGCTCGGCTGGAAGGTGTTCCTGCCGTTGTCGTTGGCGATGGTGGTGATCGTCGCGGGCGTCCTGCAATACGGCCCGCTGGCGCTGTCGGCGATAAAGTGAGGATGCGATGAGGCTCGATCGCGCGGCGAAATCGCTGTTCCTGATAGATCTCGTCATCGGGTTCTACCTGGGCATGAAGTATTTCTTCACGCCCAAGGCGACGCTGAACTATCCGCACGAGAAGGGCCCGCTCTCACCGCGCTTCCGCGGCGAGCACGCCCAGCGCCGCTATCCCAATGGCGAGGAGCGCTGCATCGCCTGCAAGCTGTGCGAGGCGATCTGCCCGGCGCAGGCGATCACCATCGAGGCCGGCCCGCGCCGCAACGACGGCACGCGGCGCACCACCCGCTACGACATCGACATGGTCAAATGCATTTATTGCGGGCTGTGTCAGGAAGCCTGCCCGGTCGACGCCATCGTCGAGGGACCGAATTTCGAATTCGCCGCCGAGACCCGCGAGGAGCTCTACTACGACAAGGAGCGCCTGCTGGCCAATGGCGACCGCTGGGAACGCGAGATCGCCGCCAACATGGCGCTCGACGCGCCCTACAGGTGAGTGGACCGATGATTGTCGCCGCGCTGTTCTTTTATCTCTTCGCCGGCCTCTGCGTCGCCGCGGCGTTCATGGTGATCGCCTCGCGCAACCCGGTGCATTCGGTGCTCTACCTCATCCTCGCCTTCGTCAACGCGGCGGGGCTGTTCGTGATGATGGGCGCCGAGTTCCTCGCCATGATCCTGATCGTGGTCTATGTCGGCGCCGTCGCCGTGTTGTTCTTGTTCGTCATCATGATGCTGGACGTCGACTTCACC
Source organism: uncultured Pseudomonadota bacterium (assembly GCA_963782145.1). Classification (GTDB taxonomy): domain Bacteria; phylum Pseudomonadota; class Alphaproteobacteria; order Rhizobiales; family Xanthobacteraceae; genus Pseudolabrys. Next base: position 190,431 of record CAWAIV010000005.1, on the reverse strand, counting down.
CAGCTCAAGCACGGCGTGCTGCAATACCTGCCGATCGGCATCTTGATCGGCGGCATCTTCCTCGCCGAACTGTTGCTGGTGGTCGGCGCCTGGGCCATCGGGCCCGGCATCCCGCACGCCATCGTGTCGCCGATCCCGGCCAACATCTCCAATACCGAGGCGATCGGCCTCGTGCTCTACACCAAATATGTCTACTTCTTCGAGGCCGCCGGCATGGTGCTGCTGGTCGCCATGATCGGCGCCATCGTGCTGACGCTGCAGCACCGCGTGCGCATCAAGCGCCAGAGCATCCCCGAGCAGGTCGCGCGCACGCCGGCCATGTCCATGGAAATTCGTCACGTACGGTCCGGCCAGGGCCTGGGAGGCAGCGCATGACCATCGGGCTCGGCCATTATCTGTCGGTCGCCGCGATCCTGTTCACGCTCGGGATTTTCGGCATCTTCCTCAACCGCAAGAACGTGATCATCATCCTGATGTCGATCGAATTGATCCTGCTCGCGGTCAACATCAACCTGGTCGCCTTCTCCACCCATCTCGGCGACATCGTCGGCCAGATCTTCGCGCTGCTGGTGCTCACCGTCGCCGCGGCGGAAGCGGCCATCGGCCTTGCCATCCTGGTCGTGTTCTACCGCAACCGCGGCTCCATCGCGGTCGAAGACATCAATCTGATGAAGGGCTGAGGGACGAAGAAAAATGTATCAAGCGATCGTCTTTCTGCCGCTGCTCGGCGCCATCCTGGCTGGGCTGATCGCCATCTTCGGCGCGCGCGCGCGCTTTCCCGGCGCCGGGCCGGCGCCGGCCGAGGAGGAGGGGCACGCCGCGCCGGCGCACGCCCATGCGGCGCATGCGGAGCATGGCGCATGACGACCACGCCCACGACGATCACGGCCCGCAGGAGCCGGCCGCCGCCGGCTCGCGCAGCGCCGAACTGATCACCACCACGCTGCTTGCCATCTCCCTGGTGCTGTCCTGGATCGCTTTCGTCGAGGTCGGCTTCGGCCATCACGACATGCGCATCCCGGTGTTCCCCTGGATCGTCTCCGGCAACCTGCACATCGAATGGTCGCTGCGCATCGACACGCTGACCGCGGTGATGCTGGTGGTGGTGACCACGATCTCCGGCCTCGTGCACCTCTATTCGATCGGCTACATGGCCGACGATCCCTACCGGCCGCGCTTCTTCGCCTATCTGTCGATCTTCACCTTCTTCATGCTGATGCTGGTGACCGCCGACAACCTGGTCCAGCTCTTCTTCGGCTGGGAAGGCGTCGGTCTGGCGAGCTATCTGCTGATCGGCTTCTGGTATCTCAAGCCCTCGGCCAATGCCGCGGCGATCAAGGCCTTCGTGGTCAACCGCGTCGGCGACTTCGGCTTCGCGCTCGGCATCTTCGCCGTGTTCATGATGACCCGGGCGGTCGACCTCGACACCGTGTTCGCGCAGGCGCCGTCGCTGGTCGGCAAGACCATTCCCTTCTTCGGCTGGCACCCGGACGCGCTGACGCTGATCTGCCTCATGCTGTTCATGGGCGCCATGGGCAAGTCGGCGCAGTTCCTGCTGCACACCTGGCTGCCCGACGCCATGGAAGGCCCGACGCCGGTCTCGGCGCTGATCCACGCCGCCACCATGGTGACCGCCGGCGTGTTCATGGTGGCGCGGCTGTCGCCGCTGTTCGAGCTTGCCCCCAACGCGCAGTCCTTCGTCATCTTCATCGGCGCCACGACGGCGTGTTCGCGGCGACCATCGGGCTGGTGCAGAACGACATCAAGCGGATCGTGGCCTATTCGACCTGCTCGCAGCTCGGCTACATGTTCGTGGCCATGGGCGTGCGGCGCCTATTCGGTCGGCATGTTCCATCTGTTCACCCACGCCTTCTTCAAGGCGCTGCTGTTCCTTGGCTGCGGCTCGGTGATCATCGCCATGCATCACGAGCAGGACATCCGCCACATGGGCGGGCTGAAGGATCGCATCCCCTTCACCTATATCGTGATGGTGATCGGCACCCTGGCGCTCACCGGCTTCCCGCTCACCGCCGGCTATTTCTCCAAGGACGCCATCATCGAGGCCGCCTTCGTCTCGCATAATCCGATGGCGCTCTACGGCTATATCTGCACCGTGGGCGCGGCGCTGTTGACCTCGTTCTATTCCTGGCGGCTGATCTTCAAGACCTTCCACGGCGAGCCGCATGACCGCCAGCACTGGAAGGATGCGCGCGAGAGCCCGCTGGTGATGCTGATCCCGCTCGGCGTGCTCGCCTTCGGCTCGATCTTCGCCGGCTTCCCGTTCAAGGAAGTGTTCGCCGGCAACGGCGTCGAGGAGTTCTTCCGCGACTCGCTCACCTTCGCCAAGTCCAATCACGTGCTGGAGAACATGGAGCATATCCCGCTCAGCATCGGCCTCTTGCCGACGCTGATGATGGTGATCGGCTTCGTCATCGCCTGGCACTTCTATATCCGCCGCCCGGACATCCCGGTCGAGCTCGCGCGCCAGCACGAGGTGCTCTACAAGTTCCTGCTCAACAAGTGGTACTTCGACGAGCTCTATGACGCGATCTTCGTGCGTCCGGCCAAATGGCTCGGCCGCCTGCTCTGGAAGGGCGGCGACGGCTGGCTGATCGACGGCTTCGGCCCCGACGGCGTCTCCGCCCGCGTGCTCGACGTCACCCGCAACGTGGTGCGGCTGCAGACCGGCTACCTCTATCACTACGCCTTCGCCATGTTGATCGGCGTGGCGATCTTCATCACCTGGTTCACGTTCGCGATGCGCTAGCGCAGAAGTTGATGCGCGGGACAAACACATGAATTGGCCGATCCTCTCCGTCGTCACCTTCCTGCCGCTTGTCGGCGCGCTGTTCATCATGCTGGCCGTGCGCGGCAACGGGGCGCTGGCCAAGGGCACCGCGCGCTGGGTGGCGCTGTGGACGACGCTCGTCACCTTGGCGATCTCGCTGATCCTGGTGTGGCGTTTCGATCCCGGCTCGCCGGAATTCCAGTTCGTCGAGAAGCACGCCTGGCTCGGCGTGGCCTCCTACCACATGGGAGTCGACGGCATTTCGCTGCCCTTCGTGATCCTCACCACCGCGCTGATGCCGATCTGCATCCTGGCCAGCTGGACCTCGATCCAGAAGCGGGTGAAGGAATACATGATCGCCTTCCTGGTGCTGGAGACGCTGATGGTCGGCACCTTCGCGGCGCTCGACCTGGTGCTGTTCTATCTGTTCTTCGAAGGCGGCCTGATCCCGATGTTCCTGATCATCGGCGTCTGGGGCGGCCCGCGCCGCGTCTATGCCAGTTTCAAATTCTTCCTCTACACGCTGCTCGGCTCGGTGCTGATGCTGCTCGCCATCATGGCGATGTATTGGGAGGCGCACACCACCGATATCCCGACGCTGCTGCATCACGGCTTCCCGCTCGGCCTGCAGAAATGGGCGTGGTTCGCCTTCTTCGCCTCATTCGCGGTCAAGCTGCCGATGTGGCCGGTGCACACCTGGCTGCCCGACGCGCATGTGGAGGCGCCGACTGCGGGCTCGGTGGTGCTCGCCGCCATCCTGCTGAAGATGGGCGGCTACGGCTTCCTGCGCTTCTCGCTGCCGATGTTCCCGGCGGCGAGCCATGACTTCGCGCCGCTGATCTTCACGCTCTCCGTGGTCGCCATCATCTACACCTCGCTGGTGGCGCTGATGCAGGAGGACGTGAAGAAGCTGATCGCCTATTCCTCGGTCGCCCATATGGGCTTCGTCACCATGGGTATTTTCGCCGTCACCACGCAAGGCGTGGCCGGCGGCATCTTCCAGATGATTTCGCATGGCATCGTCTCCGCCGCGCTCTTCCTCTGCGTCGGCGTGGTCTACGACCGCATGCACACGCGCGAGATCGCCGTCTATGGCGGGCTGGTCAACCGCATGCCGCTCTACGCGCTGGTCTTCATGGTGTTCACGCTGGCCAATGTGGGGCTGCCCGGCACCTCCGGCTTCGTCGGCGAGTTCCTCTCGCTGATCGGCACCTTCGAGGCCAATATCCCGGTGGCGACGCTGGCCACCCTCGGCGTCATCCTGTCGGCCTGCTACGCGCTGTGGCTCTACCGCAAGATGATCTTCGGCACGCTGAAGCCGGCGATGGCCGGCATCACGGACATGGGCTGGCGCGAGATCGTGATCTTCACGCCGCTGGTCGTGCTCACCATCCTGTTCGGCGTCGCGCCCAAGCCGGTGCTCGACATGTCGGCGGCTTCGGTCACGGCGCTGCTCGATAACTACAACCACGCTTTGGCCGCGGCCAAGGCCGTCGACAAGACCGCCGCGCTGGCGACGCCCGCGCCGGTGACCATCACCCTGACACCCGTGAGCACTGCCCGATGATCGACTTCACCAACATCAACGGGCTCGCGCCGATCCTGCCCGAACTCGTGCTGGCGATCGGCGCCATGTTCATTCTGATGGTCGGCGTCTTCTCCAACGAGCGGGCGAGCGCCGGCATCAACGGCCTTTGCATCGTGCTGCTGCTGGTGGTCGCCGGCTTCATCCTCGCGGTGCCGGCCGGGCGTCACGTGCTGTTCGGCGGCAGCTTCGTGGTCGACGACTATGCGCGCTTCCTCAAGCTGCTGACGCTACTCGGCTCGGCCGGCGCGCTGCTCCTGGCGATCAACTATCTGACGCAGGAACGCCAGCAGAAATTCGAATTCGGCGTGGTGGTCCTGCTGTCGACGCTCGGCATGCTGATGCTGATCTCGGCCGCCGACCTGATCGCGCTCTATCTCGGCCTCGAGCTGATGAGCCTGTCGCTCTATGTGGTCGCCGCCTTCAACCGCGACAGCGCCGAAATCGGTCGAGGCCGGCCTGAAATATTTCGTGCTCGGCGCGCTGTCGTCCGGCATGCTGCTCTACGGCGCCTCGCTGATCTACGGCTTCACCGGCACGGTCAATTTCGCCGGCATCGCCAAGGCGACGCATGCCGGCGCCAGCATCGGGCTGGTGTTCGGGCTGGTGTTCCTGTTCGTCGGCTTCTGCTTCAAGATTTCGGCGGTGCCGTTCCACATGTGGACGCCCGACGTCTATGAGGGCGCGCCGACCCCGGTCACCGCCTTCTTCGCCTCGGCGCCCAAGGTCGCCGCCATGGCGGTGTTCGTGCGCGCGACCATGGTGGCGTTCCCCGGCATCACCCACGAATGGCAGCAGATCGTGGTGTTCGTCTCCATCGCCTCGATGGCGCTCGGCGCCTTCGCCGCGATCGGCCAGCGCAACATCAAGCGGCTGATGGCCTATTCCTCGATCGGCCACATGGGCTTCGCGCTGGTCGGCCTCGCCGCCGGCACCGCGCAGGGCGTGCAGGGCGTGCTCGTCTATATGAGCGTCTATGTGACGATGACGCTCGGCACCTTCGCCGTGATCCTGGCGATGCGCCGCGACGGCAAGCTGGTCGAAACGATCAGCGATCTCGCCGGCCTGTCGCGCACGCATCCGACCATGGCTTTCCTCCTGGCGATGCTGCTGTTCTCGCTCGCCGGCATTCCGCCGCTCGCCGGCTTCTTCGCCAAGTTCTACGTGTTCCTCGCCGCCATCAATGCCGGGCTCTATACGCTGGCGGTGATCGGCGTGCTCACCAGCGTGGTGGGCGCCTATTATTATCTGGCCATCGTCAAGACCATGTATTTCGACGATCCGGCGCCGGCGTTCCAGCGCATGCCGGCTTCGCTCGGCTTCGTGCTGCTGGTGGGCGGGCTGTTCAACCTCTTGTTCTTCGCCTATCCGGCGCCGCTCCTGGGGGCGGCCACCGCGGCGGCGCAGTCGCTGTTCTGAGTTTGCCGCGCGATCCCCGTCGCGCGGCCTGAAATGAACCGCGACGCCACGGACCTGGCGGGGGTCCGGACCATGCAATACGAGACGCTCGGCTCGACCAGCGCCGAGGCGCTGGCGCGTGCGCGTGCCGGCGAGCGCGGGCCGTTCTGGATCACCGCGCGCAGCCAGAGCGCCGGTCGCGGCCGCCGCGCCAGCAGCTGGACCTCGCCGCCGGGCAATCTCTACGCCACGCTGTTGCTGCCCGAGCCGTCGCCGCCGGCGGCGGCGCCGCAATTGTCCTTCGTTGCCGCGCTTGCCGTGCACGACGCGCTCGCCCAGTGCGCGCCGGCGCTGGGGCCGGCGCTCACGGTGAAATGGCCGAACGATCTCTTGCTCGGGCATGCCAAGCTCGCCGGCATCCTGATCGAGGGCGAGAACGCGCCGGCCTTCGTGGTCGCCATCGGCATCGGCGTCAATTGCGCCAGCCACCCGCACGGCACGCCCTATCCGGCGACCGATCTCGCCGCTGCCGGCGCTCTGGTGACGCCGGCGCAATTGTTCGCGGCGCTGAAGGCCTGCATGGCGCAGCGGCTGGCGCAATGGCGGCGCGGGGAGGGCTTTGCCGCCATCCGCGCCGATTGGCTCAAGCGCGCCGCCGGGCTCGGACAGCCGATTCGGGTGCGGTTGCCGGAGCGCGAGCTTTCCGGCCGCTTCGACGGGCTCGACGAGAGCGGCCGTCTGCTGCTTGCCGCCGAGGGCGGCCTCACCGCCGTCACTGCCGGCGAAGTATTCGGATTGGGGGAACTGACCATGGCGCGCTCAGCGCCAGGACCTGGTATTCGCGCCGCTCGGCGGCGTCGGCGAGATCGGCATGAACCTGTCGATCTATGGCCTCGGCAGCGAGCGCCGCCGGCAATGGCTGGCGGTCGATCTCGGCGTCTCCTTCGCGGCGGAAGAGCATCTGCCCGGCATCGACCTGATCCTGCCGGACATCCGCTATCTGGTGGAGGAGCGCAAGAACCTCGCCGGCCTGGTGCTCACCCACGCCCATGAGGATCATTTCGGCGCGCTCATCGATCTGTGGCCGCGGCTGAAGATCCCGGTCTATGCCACGCCGTTCTCCGCCGCGCTGCTCGCGGCCAAATGCGCCAGCGAGCCGGGCGCGCCGCAAATCCCGGTCACCGTGGTCGAGCGCGGCAGCCGCTTCAATGTCGGGCCGTTCGACATCGAGCTGGTCACCATGGCGCATTCGATCCCGGAAGCGAACGCGCTCATCATCCGCACGCCGCCGGGCACGGTGCTGCATACCGGCGACTGGAAGCTCGATCCGACGCCGATCCTCAACGATGCCACCGACGAGAAGAAGCTGCGCGCGCTGGGCGAGGAGGGCTGCCTGGCGCTGATCGGCGATTCCACCAATGCGGTGCGCGAGGGCCGCTCGCCGTCGGAGGCCGATGTCGCGCGCACCCTCGCCGAACTGATCAAGGCGGCGCCACGGCGCGTCGCCGTCACCACCTTCGCCTCCAATGTCGCGCGCCTGCGCAGCGTTGCCGACGCCGCCCGCGCCGCCGGCCGCGAGATCGTGCTGGTCGGCCGCGCCATGGATCGCATCGTGCAGATCGCGCGCGAGACCGGCTATTTCGACGGCATGCCGGATATCCGCGGCACCGACGCCTACGGCTATCTGCCGCCCGACAAGGTGGTGGCGCTGTGCACCGGCAGCCAGGGCGAGCCGCGCGCGGCGCTGGCGCGCATCGCCGAGGACCAGCATCCGGACGTGACGCTCGTCACGCGGCGACCTGGTGATCTATTCGGCGCGCACCATTCCCGGCAACGAGAAGGCGGTCGGCCGCGTCATCAACGGCCTGATCGATCAGGGCATCGAGGTCATCACCGACCGCACCCATCTGGTGCATGTCTCCGGCCATCCGCGCCGCGGCGAGCTCGCCGCGCTGATTTCCTGGGTCAAGCCGCAAATCCTGGTGCCGGTGCATGGCGAGGCGCTGCATCTGCACGAGCACGCCGCGCTCGCCCGCAGCGCTGCGGCGTCAAGCACGTCGTGCGGGTGCGCAATGGCGACCTGCTGCGGCTCGCCCCCGAGGTCGGCATCATCGACGAAGTGCCGGCCGGCCGGCTCTACAAGGACGGCCGCTCATCGTCGAGGCCGACGCCCGCACCGTCGCCGACCGCCGCCGGCTTCAGCTTCGCCGGCGCCGTCTCGGTGGCGCTGGCGCTCACCGACAAGGGCGAAATGGTCGACGACCCTTCGGTCGACCTCATCGGCATCCCCGAGCGCGACCGCGATGGCGGCCTCATCGCCGAAGCCGTCTACGATGCCGTCGTCGATGACCTTCGAAGCGCTGCCGCGCGGGCGCAGGCGCGATCCCCGACTCGGTCGCCGAGGCTCGTGCGCCGCGCCGTGCGTGCCGCCGTCGCCGAGCGCTGGGGCAAGAAGCCGATGTGCCATGTGCACGTCTTGATTGTATAGCCGCCGCCGGGGCGGCCGCCCGGTCTCTCCGGCGGGCGATTGTGACAGCCGGCAAAAAACCGGTGAAAGCCCGTTTGCAGTCGCGCGCAATAGTTGATAATCTTTCGCAACTGGGTCGGATAGATGCCGGCAGCAGCCAACATTGGGGGATGCGATGGGCGCTTTGTCAACCAGACAGTCTCTTTTCATGAAATTGTTGGTTTCGACGCTCGCGGTGGGCTTGGCCTCACCGCTATGGCGAGACCTGCCTACAGCCGTAACGGTTTTATCGCCGGCGCGATTGTCGGCGGCATCGCCGGCATGGCCATCGGCAGCATGCTCAACCATCATCACCGCTACTATGAGCCGCGCCGCGTGCGTCGGGCGCCGAGTGAGGTGGCGCGCGACGACATTCGGGCCATTCAAACCGCGCTGAATGGGCTCGGCTTCGACGCCGGGCCGGTCAGCGGCAAAATGTCGGCGAAGACCCGCGCCGCCATCACGCAATTTCAAAAGGCGGCCGGCGAACCGCCCACCGGCAAGTTGACCGACAAGCAGCAAACGGTGCTGCTGACTGCCTATGCCAAGAAGAAGCAGGATTCGACCGCGGCCAAGCGGGTCTCGAAGATCGATCAGCTCTTTGCCGCCATCGGCGCCAATCCCGTTACGACCGACGGACCAAATGGGACGCCGGCAACGCCGGCGACGCCGGCGGTTCCGCGAACGATCCGGCCGTGCCCAATTTCGGTCAGCCGCCGGCAACGCCGGCGGTGAACATCGTCGACGCCAAAGCCACCATGCGGTCGATCTGCCACGACGACAAGATGACGGCGATGCTGCGGGAAACGGCGAAGGCCGACTCCTTCACGGCGATGAAGCTGATCCCCGATCAATTCTGCGTCGCGCGGTCGCATGTGCTGGCTGCCGCCGCCGAATCCTTAAGTCGATGACCAAGCATTCGCATAGTCAGTGCCGAACGGGTGCGCACGGAGTGTCTGCGCTTTGGCGAGGCCAAGAGCGCCGAGATCGACAAGTTGCAGACCGATCCGCCGACGGCTTTCGCCAACAAGCTGCTGAAGAAGAACACCAAGACGGCGGCGCGCGACAACGCCATCGCCAGTTCCATGATCTGCCTCGGCTTCGGCTATGCCGACGATAACCCGCAGGTGGTGCTGGCCTCGGTGCTGACGCTGGTGGGGCTCGGCGAGACCGCCTATGCGGAATTGATCGGGGCCGATTTCGCCCTCGGGTCGGCGTCACCAAGGACGTGCCGCGCGCGGCCACCTGGCTCGATTATGCGGCCGACGAAATCGATGCCGGCGCGAAGCCGGTAGTGTCCACCGACGGCCGCGCCCGCGTCAAGGTGCTGCATCTGGTGGCGCAGGAACTGCAAGACCCCGCCGACGCAAGACGGCCGCGGAGCCGACGACCGATACGATGGGGGCGCCGCAATTTTTCGGGCCGAAGTCCGACGACACCGACAAGCCGACGGCGCCCGCCGACACGCCAGCGCCGATCAAAACCGCGGTGGTTGTCGATCCCGGTCTCAGAAAGCGGGCGGCCAACCTGAGCCGCAGCAAGTTGGTCAACCGGCTGCGTGAAAATGTCGTGATGATCTACAATGCCAATGAAGACAGCATGGGTACCGGCTTCTTTATCAGCCCGACCCACATTCTAACCAACACCCATGTGGTGGGCAGCGCGAGCAAGGTGGTCGTGCTTAACAAGTCGATGCGCCTGAAGGCCGGCATCGTCAAATATCGCGGCATGACGTCGGACCATGTCGGCATCGACGCGGCGATCATCCAGGTGCTCAATTATCGCAACCCGACCTATATGACCTTCGCCAGCAATGTGCAGGAAGGCGAGGACATCGCCATCGGCGGCTATCCCTACCGGGCGCTCAAGGCCGATCGCGGGTTCGTTCAGTTCCTGGAAATGATGAAGCAGAACCAACTGCCGACGGCGAGCCAAATCCCCAATACCAAATTTGCCTTCGGCGTTGTGCAGTCCGTCTTCACCAACAACGGCACCGGCCTGGAGAACATCCAGGAGGGCGTTGAAACCACCGGCGGCAACAGCGGTTCGCCGCTGGTCAACGGATGCGGGCAAGTGGTTGCCCTGCATTACGAGGGAACGCAGGCCGAGGTGCATAACAGCGGCAACAAGTTTGTTGTCGATGCCTCGAAGTTCAACTACGCGATTTCGTTCCGCGAGGTGCTGAAATTCCTGCGCGACGCCGACATTCCCTATCGGGAGACAAGCGCGGCCTGCGCGGCGCAGTGACCGCGGCGGCGCCCGCCGCCACCGTTCGAAAATTTTGCCTCAGCCGGCAGTCTGCTGCTATGCAGTGACCGCCGGCTTTTTCTTAGCATTCGCGGTGAACCCATGATCGGCCGTCTCAATCACGTCGCCATCGCCGTGCGCGACATCGCCAAGGCCGCCGCGGTCTACCGCGACACGCTGGGCGCGGAGGTCTCCGGTGAGGTGGCGCAGCCCGATCACGGCGTCACCACCGTGTTCATCAACCTGCCCAATACCAAGATCGAATTGCTCGAGCCGCTGGGCGAGAACTCGCCGATCGCGAAATTCCTCGACAAGAACCCCGATGGCGGCATCCATCACGTCTGCTACGAGGTCGACGATATTCGCGCCGCCCGCGACGGCCTGTTGGCGCAGGGCGCGCGCGTGCTCGGCAGCGGCGAGCCGAGGATCGGCGCCCACGGCAAGCCGGTGCTGTTCCTGCATCCGAAGGATTTCTGCGGCACCCTGGTTGAGCTCGAACAGGCCTGACGCCGGCGGTCGCATGGTCCCGAAAGGTGGAAACCGTTTTTCGGACACGATCGTGCGCAAGGAAAACCCATGGGCATCGGCACCATCGTCGCGATCTATTTCCTGATCTGGTGGGTGGTGCTGTTTGCGGTGCTGCCCTGGGGTGTGCGCAGTCAGCGCGACAGCGGCGATGTCGTCGCCGGCACCGAGCCCGGCGCGCCGGCCATTCACCGCGTCTGGCGCTCGCTCATGTGGACCACGATCATCGCCACGCTGGTCTTCGCCGGCTTGTGGGCGATCTACGCGGCCGGCCTGATCCCGGTCGATTTCCTGATGGCGATTTCCGGGCCGCCGCGCCGCTAATATCCCTTCCTCCGCCGGCGCGGGCAGGGGGCAGCTGGGCGGGCATAGGCGATAGGCGAAAAAAAGAGCAGGGCGCGTGTGCCCTGCTCGTCGAATTGTCCTAGTCCCATTCCCCGACTGTTATGCTTTTAAGGTCGAGGCGGCTGCGTCTGCCGCGCCAGGACTGCTTCCCTCCCAGACTTGGACCGCACGCCGGAGCCAGGTTCTGTTTGCCCGGTCTCCATTCACACGGATGAGTAAAACTACCTCATCGTGGCGTGGTTGTCATCATTAATGTCGTCGATCGAGGCATTTTGCTTTTCGTTTTTTGTTTTTCATCAAGAATAGCTGGCATTGAGGTCGCGGGCGGCCGGCATCGCTTGCATCGGGTTGCGCGCGGTGCGGGTTTTGCTCCGCACCAATTGCACGAAATGCTTGGCCCCCGATGAAGCTCGCGTAAAGAGTGTAATTGGGACGGGAAAGGCAAGGCGGCAGGGGCATTTACCCGCGCCACGTTTTGAGGCTGCTTTCGGCACCCCCGACATGAGGCCGCCGCCTTCCCAAAGGGCACTGCCTGGCGAATAGGCAACTACTGGTCCGGCCGCTAAGACCTTCAGGCCGAGCGGCCACTCGGCATCGCGCCGGCATCGAACCACGGGCCTGCCCTTGTCTTTTCCCGGCCGATCCGCTTTCACTCGGCCGCCCGTTCCGAATCCCTGCCGAAACCCGAAGAAAGCCACATGCGCCTGTCCCGCTACTTCCTGCCAATCCTGCGCGAGACCCCGAAAGAGGCGGAGATCGTCTCCCACCGCCTGATGCTGCGCGCCGGCATGATGCGCCAGGAAGCGGCCGGCATTTATGCCTTCCTGCCGCTCGGCCTGCGCGTGCTGAAGAAGATCGAGTGCATCGTGCGCGAGGAGCAGGACCGTTCCGGTGCCATTGAACTACTGATGCCGACCATCCAGTCGGCCGATCTGTGGCGCGAGAGCGGGCGCTACGATGCCTACGGCAAGGAGATGCTGCGCATCAAGGATCGCCACGAGCGCGACATGCTCTACGGGCCGACCAACGAGGAGATGATCACCGAGATCTTCCGCGCCTATGTGCGCTCCTACAAGGATCTGCCGCTCAACCTCTATCACATCCAGTGGAAGTTCCGCGACGAGGTGCGCCCGCGCTTCGGGCTGATGCGCGGCCGCGAATTCCTGATGAAGGACGCTTACTCGTTCGACGTCGACCAGGCCGGCGCGCAGCATTCCTACAACAAGATGTTCGTCGCCTATCTGCGCACTTTCGCCCGGCTCGGTCTCAAGTCGATCCCCATGCGCGCGGAGTTGGGGCCGATCGGCGGCAATCTCAGTCACGAATTCATCATCCTCGCCTCGACCGGCGAATTGGAAGTGTTCTGCCACAAGGACTATCTCGACTTCGCCGTGCCCGGCGAAGACGTCGACTTCAACAATGTCGCCGGTCTGCAATCGATCGTCGACAAATGGACGTCGCGCTACGCGGCGACCTCCGACATGCATGACGCCGAGGCTTTCGCCCGCATCACGCCGGACAACCAGGTTTCCGCGCGCGGCATCGAGGTCGGCCATATCTTTTATTTCGGCACCAAATATTCGGCGCCGATGAAGGCCGTGGTGGCGACCGGGGAGGGCGCCGAGGTGCCGGTGCATATGGGCTCCTACGGCATCGGTCCGTCGCGCCTGGTCGCCGCCATCATCGAGGCCAGCCACGACGAGGCCGGCATCATCTGGCCGGAGCCGGTGGCGCCCTACAAGGTGGCGATCCTCAATCTCAAGCAGGGCGCCGCCGAGACCGACGCGGCCTGCGAGCAGCTTTATCGCGACCTTTCCGCCCAGGGCGTCGAGGTGCTCTATCACGATCTCGACGAGCGCCCGGGCGCCAAGTTCGCCACCGCCGATCTGATCGGCCTGCCCTGGCAGGTGCTGGTCGGCCCGCGCGGCCTCGCCGAGGGCAAGGTCGAGGTGAAGAAGCGCGCCGACGGCACGCGCGAGACGATGAGCCCGGCGGCGGCGCTGGATTTGCTGGCGCGTTGAGCGGCGATCGCTTTAACGACGGTCGCGCAGCGGAATCCGCAGTTGCGGCGTTACCAAGTTCAATCTAGGATTCTCAATGCCTAATGCCTAGGCCGGGGTGACATTCCAGTGCCGGAGCGTCAAATCGTGCCCTTTTATGGCCAATTCTTCTTGGCCAAGAAGGACATCCCAAAGCCTGACTATTTCGTCACCAAGAGCTTCTCGAATTGGATCGTCGGGCATCACCCCGAGCTGCCGGTTCATCCAGTCAAGGCTTCCGACGACAATCCGGTCGGCTTCATGATCGGGCATCCGATCGTCGACGACGTCCTGCTCGTCGACAGCACACCGATTCGATTGGCGCCGAATGCGGCTGGGCTGCTTGCCGACATTGACGGCGCCCACCGAAACGTCGCCGGACGCTATGTCTTCGTCTTGCTGCAGGACGCTGCCGGGGGGGGCGGCTCTATCCCGATCCGATGAGTTCGCTGGGGTGCGTGTATGATCCCGAACTGGAACGCATCGCCTCGACCACGAGCCTCTTGTATTTCGATCGCCAGAGCTTCGCTGAATTTCGCGACAGGGATCTCGAATTTCGTGCCAATTCGACCCCGAAGAATTATGCGCCGTTCACGCTGACCGAGTTTGCCGGCGCTCGACGGGTTATCGCAAATCATTATCTCGATATGAACGCCTGGACGTTGGTCCGCTATTGGCCGACCGGTCCAATCGAGCCGCAGGGCGCGGCCGAGGTCGCCGGTCACGTCGCGACGGCGGTCGATGTCACGCGTCGCAACATCACCGCGTGTTCGCAAATGCGGGCCTATAACGGCTTAACCTCCGGACGCGATTCACGCGTATTGCTGGCCTGCACGACGAAAGCCGCGCGGCGCAATACGATCTTTTATACCTGGCATGATTTTCGCCGCAGCCACGGCAATGAGTGCGACGTCAACACGGCGCGCTTCCTGGCGCGCAAGTTCGATTTGCGGCACGAGGTGCTGGAGATAACGCCGCCCACACTGGATCAGCAGATCGAGTTTTCGTTTCGGATCGGACAATGCGGGGCGGGGCCTTCCGCGTCCATGTATCATTATGCGCTGCTTGATCATGCCGACAGGAACTCCGTCGCCTTGTTCGGGTTCGGCGGAGAGGTTGCCGTCGCCTATTACATAAAGCCGGAGGACTATGCGGACCCGCCGTCGGGCAAGGAGATTCTACGCCGCATGGTCGCGGATCAAAGCGAGCGCGGAACGCGGGAATTCGAGCGCTGGGCGTCGTCTTTCAGCTTCGATATCGACTGGCGCCTGCTGATCGAAATTGCCTATATCGAGAATCGCTTGAGCAGTTGGGCGGCTGTCACCTATTACGGGGTGGCGCCGTTTCGCGCGATCGTGGTTCCGTTTTGCGACCGGCGCTATATCGAGGCCTGCTTCGCGCTGCCATACGACTTCCGCAAGAGCCGCGAATCTCAGATGCGGATGATTGCGCTGGCCGACCCGGAGCTGGTCGGCGCCGCGCCGTTTGAGTCGCTGACCGGTCTCGCGGCCCTCAAGCGCCGTCTCCTGGTCAACCGCTTTTGGGACCTGCGGAAGCCGTCCTAGCGCCATCCCGGTATTGGAGGCCGCGGGCCGGTCTTCTTCCCGGCCGACCCGGATGGACGGGGAGTGCGCGTTTGGCATCAAAATCCTGGGTGCCCGCAAAGATTTGCCCACAATCCATGGCATGAAACCGCCCAAATCGTGTGAAATTCCGGTTACGGGAACCAATCATCGATGACCGAACCTACCGGGACGCGGCCCTTTTCCCCGTTCGAATGGATGCTGTCGCTGCGCTACCTGCGGGCGCGGCGCAAGGAAGGATTCATCTCCGTCATTGCCGGCTTCTCCTTCCTCGGCATCGTGCTTGGCGTCGCCACCCTGATCATCGTCATGGCGGTGATGAACGGCTTCCGCCACGAACTGTTGGAGAAGATACTCGGCCTCAACGGCCACCTCTTGATCCAGCCTTTGGAAAAGCCGCTCACCGACTGGGCCGAGGTCGCCGCCCGCGTCGACAAGGTACCCGGCATCAAGCTCGCCGCGCCTATCGTCGAGGGCCAGGCGCTCGCCTCTTCGCCGTTCAATTCCAATGGCGTGCTGGTGCGCGGCATTCGCCTGCAGGACCTGGAGAAGCTGCCCTCGGTCGCCAAGAACATCAAACAGGGCACGCTGGCGGGCTTCGATTCGGGGAGCGGCGTCGCCATCGGCCGCCGCCTCGCCGACCAGCTTTCGCTGCGCTCGGGCGATAACATCACGCTGGTTGCGCCGCGCGGGGCGGTGACGCCCATGGGCACCATGCCGCGCATCAAGGTCTACAAGGTCGCCGCCGTGTTCGAGATCGGCATGTCGGAATACGATTCCGCCATGGTGTTCATGCCGCTGAAGGAGGCGCAGGCCTATTTCAACCGCGCCGGCGACGTCACGGCAATCGAGGTCTATACCGACAATCCCGACCGCGTTGATTCCTACCGAAAAGCGGTGCAGGCGGCCGCGCAACGGCCGATCTTCATGATCGACTGGCGCCAGCGCAACGCCACCTTCTTCACCGCGCTGCAGGTCGAGCGCAACGTGATGTTCCTCATCCTCACGCTGATCGTGCTGGTGGCCGCGCTCAACATCGTGTCCGGCCTGATCATGCTGGTGAAGGACAAGGGCTCCGACATCGCCATCTTGCGCACCATGGGGGCGACGCAGGGCTCGATCATGCGCGTCTTCCTCATCACCGGCGCCTCCATCGGCGTGGTCGGCACCCTGGTCGGCCTGGCGCTCGGCGTGGTGATCTCGCTCAATATCGAATCCTTGCGCGAGTTCCTGTCCTGGCTCACCAATACCGAACTGTTCTCGCCCGAGCTCTATTTCCTCTCGCATCTGCCCGCCGACATGGACACCGGCGAGACCACCGCAGTGGTGGTGATGTCGCTGGTACTGTCGTTTTTGGCCACGCTTTATCCGTCCTGGCGGGCGGCGCGCCTCGACCCGGTAGAGGCGCTGCGTTATGAGTGAGACCGTGGTCGAGAGCGGCGCGGAAATCGCGGAAGTCGCGCAGGCCGACGACGACGTGCCCATGCTGTTCATGCACGACGTCGAGCGCGTCTATCGCCAGGGCGAGGAAAGCCTGCACGTGCTCAACGGCGTCGAACTCGCGGTCTGGCCGGGCCAATCGATTGCGCTGGTGGCGCCCTCCGGCGCCGGCAAGTCGACGTTGCTGCACATCGCCGGCCTGTTGGAGCATCCCGACCACGGCGACGTCTATATCGACGGCCGCGCCACCGCCATTTTGCCGGACGCTGAGCGCACCCGCATCCGCCGCCAGGAGATCGGCTTCGTCTACCAGTCGCACCATCTGCTGCCGGAATTCAACGCGCTGGAAAACGTGATGCTGCCGCAGATGATCCGCGGCCTGTCGCGCAAGGAGTCGGTGAAGCGGGCGACCGAATTGCTCAGCTATCTGGGACTCGCCGAGCGGCTCACCCACCGGCCGGCGGAACTCTCCGGCGGCGAGCAGCAGCGCGTGGCCATCGCGCGGGCGGTGGCCAATGCGCCGCGCATTCTCTTGGCCGACGAGCCGACCGGGAACCTCGACGTGCACACCGCCGACCGGGTGTTCGCCGCATTCGAGCAGCTTATCCGCGCTTCCGGCCTCGCCACCATCATCGCCACCCACAACATGGACCTCGCCGCGCGCATGGACCGGCGGGTGACGCTGCGGGAGGGCCGGGTGGTGGAGATGGCGTGAGGCGGGGCGCGTGTTCGGCCTATGCCCAAGTGACGGGCCCTCGTGATCTTATTGTTTTCTAATAAGAATATCAGGTTCAGGTGAGGGCCCCAAAAGTGTTTGACAAAAGAACATAACACGAACTATGTTCCTCTTCCGTTCATGGGAGGGAGCCATGGTCAAAGCCGTCATCCAGGAAGCAGCCGCACTCACGTCGCTCGCGTTGTTCGTCGGTATGATCGCCATCTGGTCGCAGGTGTTGGGGAGTTTGTGAAGGGCCGAGCGCCCTGAGCGAATTCCGTCACCCTGAGGTGCGCGCGTAGCGCGCCTCGAAGGGCGACGGCCACCACAAATCGGCTATAGCCGACTTATGCCGGCAAATATTGCTGCCGATCTCGGGTAAACCCGAGTTCGGTGGCCGTTCATCCTTCGAGACTCGCCCGCCTGAATGGCGTGCTCACGCCTCAGGATGACGGGGATAGGGTGTGGCGCGGTGGACCGCGGCGGTGGACTTGGGAGCCGCGCGTGCCCACTCTGGGTGCCTTAAGGAATCACCCATGCCCGATCTCGATTTCGTGCATCTGCACGTGCACTCGTCCTATTCGCTGCTTGAAGGCGCGCTGCCGATCGCGCGCCTGGCCGAGCTGGCCAAGGCCGACCAGCAGCCGGCGCTGGCGCTCACCGACACCGACAACATGTTTGGCGCGCTCGAATTCTCCGACAAGCTCAGCGCGTCCGGCATCCAGCCGATCATCGGCTGCGCGCTCGCCATCGACTTCGGCGACAGCGATCACGGCCAGCGTAACCCCAACGTCCATCCCGAGCGCGCCCGCATCGTGCTGCTCGCCGCCCGCGAGGCCGGCTACCGCAGCCTGATGCGGCTCAATTCGCGCGCCTTCCTCGACACGCCGGCGAACGAGCCGCCGCGTCTGCTCGTCGACTGGCTCAAGGGCGAAACCGAAGGCGTCATCGCGCTCACCGGTGGCCCCAACGGTCCGCTCGACCTCGCGCTTGCCGCCGGGCAGAGCCATCTTGCCACCTCGCGCCTGCAGGCGTTGGGAGACCTGTTCGGCGACCGCCTCTATGTCGAATTGCAGCGCCACGGCCGCGCCAGCGAACGCGCCGCCGAACCGGCGCTGATCGAACTCGCGTTCGCCCAGGGCCTGCCGCTGGTGGCCACCAACGAGGCCTATTTCGCCACCGCGCAGGACTACGAGGCGCACGACGCGCTCATCTGTATCGCCGAGGGCCGCCTCGTCTCCGAGACCGATCGGCGCCAACTCACGATCGAGCATCGCTTCAAGACTCGCCGTGAAATGATTGAACTCTTTGCTGATTTACCGGAAGCGACCGCTGCCACGGTGGAGATCGCCGAGCGCTGCGCCTTCCGCCCGCGCACCCACAAGCCGATCCTGCCGCACTTCTCCGTCGGCTCCAGCGGCAAGGTCGACGAGGCGGCCGAACTGCGTAAGCGCGCCGAAGAGGGCCTCGCCCGCCGGTTGGCGACGCAAGGGCTCGCGCCCGGCGTGACGCAAGACGAGTACCAGGCGCGGCTCGACTACGAGCTCGGCGTCATCGCCAAGATGAAATATCCCGGCTACTTCCTCATCGTCGCCGATTTCATCCAGCACGCGAAATCGAAAGGCATCCCGGTCGGGCCCGGCCGCGGCTCCGGCGCCGGCTCCTTGGTTGCCTATTCGCTCACCATTACCGATCTCGATCCGATCCGCTTCGGACTCTTGTTCGAGCGCTTCCTCAATCCCGAGCGCGTGTCGATGCCCGACTTCGACATCGACTTCTGCCAGGACAAGCGCGACCAGGTGATCGAATACGTGCAAGAGCGCTATGGTCGCGACAGGGTGGCGCAAATCATCACCTTCGGCACCTTGCAGGCGCGCGGCGTGCTGCGCGACGTCGGTCGCGTCTTGCAGATGCCCTATGGCCAGGTCGACAAGCTGTGCAAGCTGGTGCCGCAGAACCCGGCGCATCCGGTCAGCCTCGCCAAGGCGATTGATGACGAGCCCAAGCTGCAGGCCGAGCGCGACGGCGATCCGGTGGTCAAGCGCGCCTTCGACATCGCCAGGAAGCTCGAGGGCCTCAACCGCCACGCCTCCACCCACGCCGCCGGCATCGTCATCGGCGACCGGCCGCTGTCGGAGCTGGTGCCGCTCTATCGCGATCCCAAGTCGGACATGCCGGTCACCCAGTTCAACATGAAATGGGTGGAGCAGGCGGGGCTGGTGAAGTTCGACTTCCTCGGCCTCAAGACCCTGACCGTGCTGGAGAAGGCCGTCGAATTGGTGCGCCGGCACGGCATCGCTATCGATCTTGCCGCCATCCCGCTCGACGATCCCGCCACCTATGCGATGCTGGCGCGGGCCGAAGCGGTGGGCGTGTTCCAACTGGAAAGCGCGGGCATGCGCCGCGCGCTGCTCGATATGCAGCCCGACCGTTTCGAGGACATCATCGCGCTGGTCGCCCTCTACCGGCCCGGCCCCATGGCCAACATCCCCACCTATTGCGCGCGCAAGCACGGGCTGGAGACGCCGGACTACATCCATCCCAAGCTCGAATCCGTGCTCAAGGAAACCTTCGGCGTCATCGTCTACCAGGAACAAGTGATGCAGGCTGCGCAGGTGCTTGCCGGCTATTCGCTCGGCGAGGCCGACCTGCTGCGCCGCGCCATGGGCAAGAAGATCATGAAGGAGATGCGGGCGCAGCGCGAACGCTTCGTCTCCGGTTGCGTCGAGCGCGCAATCGACAAGGCGCAGGCCGACGCCATCTTCGACCTGCTCGAGCGCTTCGCCGAATACGGCTTCAACAAGAGCCACGCCGCGGCTTACGCGCTGGTCGCCTATCAGACCGCCTATATGAAGGCGAATTTCCCCGTCGAGTTCCTCGCCGCCACCATGACGCTCGACATGAACAATACCGACAAGCTGGCCGAATTCCGCGACGAGGCCAAGCGCTTGGGGCTCAAGCTCGACCCGCCCTCGATCAACCGCTCCAGCGTCGCCTTCGAGGTCGACGGCAACACCATCATCTATGCGCTGGCCGCGCTCAAAGGCGTCGGCGCCCAGGCGGTGCAATCGATCATCGACGCGCGTGCCGAGGCCAAGTTCAAAGACCTTGCCGATTTCGCCGCGCGCATCAATCCGCGCGCCATCAACAAGCGTGTCTTGGAGAGCCTGGCCGCCGCCGGCGCCTTCGACGCGTTCGAAGCCAACCGCGCCCGCGTTTTCGCCGGCGTCGACATGCTGCTCGGCCGCGCCCAGCGCGCGCACGAGACCGCCGCGGTCGGGCAGAACGAATTGTTCGGCGGCGCCGGCGTGCGCGAGGCGATCGCGCTGCCGGCGGTCGAGCCCTGGCTGCCGGCCGAGCGCTTGAAACGCGAATACGAGGCGGTCGGCTTCTTCCTCTCCGGCCATCCGCTCGATGACTATGCCGGCGTGCTGAAGAAGATGCGGGTGCAGTCCTGGGCCGAGTTCGCGCGCGCGGTGAAGAACGGCACCACCGCCGGCCGCGTCGCCGGCACCGTGGTGGCGCGGCAGGAGCGGCGCACGCGAACGGGCAGCAAGATGGGCATCATCGGCCTGTCGGATCCGACCGGCGCCTATGAGGCGGTGATCTTCTCGGAAGGCCTTGCCGAGCACCGCGATCTGTTGGAGCCGGGCACCGCGGTGCTGTTGTTCCTGTCGGCAGAAGTGCAGGGCGACGAGGTGCGCGCGCGCATCCAGTCGGTCGAGCCGCTCGATGACGCCGCCGCCAATCTGCAGAAGGGCCTGCGCGTGTTTTTGCGCGATGCCGCGCCGCTCGACGGCGTGGCCAAGCGGCTGGAGCCGGCGCAGGTCGGGCCTGCCCGATCTGCGCCGGGAAATATGTCGCGGACGGCCGCCGCCAATGGCGACGGCGAGGTCTCGATGGTGCTGATGCTCGCCGCCGGCGCCGAGGTCGAGGTCAAGCTGCCCGGCCGCTTCAAGGTGTCGCCGCAGATCGCTGGCGCGCTCAAGGCGGTGCCCGGCGTGGTGCAGGTGGAAGCGCTGTAGGCGCCGGCTCAGCCCGTCTGGCCGAGGCCGAGCATGGCCAGCGCGGTGGCGTCGTGGCGCGCCGGCGCACCCGGCGGGATGTAGAGCGTGGAGATCGCGCTCGCGCCGGCCTGCGGCAGCATGTAGAGCGGCACCTTGCGGATTACCGGCTCGATGCCGGGAAACAGCGGCGCCTCGTAGACATACACATCGTGATAGGGGCTGTAATACTGATACAGCTTCTGCAGCAATTGCGGCATGCCCTTGATGTCGTATTGCCGGCTCTTGAAGGTGGCGTCGCCGAGCACGCCGATCTGCCAGAGGATGACGTTGCTGGTGTTGTCGATGATGCGGCCGTTGATGAGGAAATCGGTGGCCTCGTAGGACAGGCAGCCGGCCATGGCAGGATCGAAATTCAAGTCCGCGAACATGCAGTCCTCGGCGGAGACGCCGGGCAGCATGCGCGCCTTGAAGCCCTCGGCGCGGGCGCGGCGCACCAATTCATGCGTCGGATAGGCGAACACGCCGGGATGGCCATAGGCGGCCATGCACACGCGCTTGCCCTCGCGCACATAAGCGAGCGTCTTCTCCACCATTTCGTTGTAGGTCTCCAGCCGCGGCTTGTTCTCGCCATAGAGCGTGTAGAGCGACTCCGCTCCGGCCGGATTGAGCGTCTTGATCATCTCCTCGGCGACCGGATCGCTGACGATATAGACCACCTTGTCGGCGCGCCGGATCCAGGCGACCGACTCCAGCGTCATCTGGCCGATGGTGCGGATGCCGGTACCGACCACAATCAATTGTTCGTCAAACATCTTGCTGCTCCCTGCTCGCGCGTCGGTTGATGCGGCGTCGGTCAGCGCGGCGGCCAGCTGGGCCACTGCACCACGTAATAGACCGGCTGCCCGGTCCATTGCGGGGTCGGCGCGGCGGCAAAAAACATCGCGGCCATGATCATCGGCGGGCTGGCCCCGGCGGGGCTTACGCCGGCTGCCGGCGCGCTTGCCGCGGCGGCGGGCTGTCCCTGCATGGCGGCGACCACGGTCGGCATTTGCGGCGGCGGCGGTGCCGGTGACGCCGGCGGCAGCTGCAAGCCCTTGAGATAGGCGTAGATGCGGCCCTGATCGCCGCCGGTGAGAATCGCCTGGTCCTCGTCGGTCAATCCGGCCACCGCCATCGCGCCGCTGGGATTTTCCATGAAGGCGCTCAGCCGCGAGACGTCGCTCGCCAGATCGACCACGAAACGTTTCAACGCATCACTCATGAAGAACTCCGCACCATGACAAAGGATGACATTCGGCATGCGCCTTCAGCGCGCAATCCATCGGTGATGGGGAGCCGGAGGAGGATCCGGCTCCCCTTGGCGTGTGCACGACCGGTGCGTCGGCGCACCGACCGCGGCTAACGCCCGAACACCACCACGACTATCGGCACGAAGACCGGTGTGGCCTGCGCGGCCGGGGCCAGCGCCGGCGTTGCGCCGCCCTGTGCCGTCGGCGCCCCGATCACCGTCACGACGACCATCGGCGGCGCGTAGGGAGACGGTGCCGCCGCGGCTTGCGCGGCCATCATCGGCGGCATCACCATCGGATAGACCATGGGCGGCAACGCGCGTGCCTGTTGCGCCGCGAACAGGTCGACGACGACCACGATCATCGGCGGCGAACTGCTGGCGGATGGCGCCATGGCGGCGTGAGCCGCCGCAAGTGGCGGCATGACCATCGGATAGACCATGGGCGGCAGCGCGCGTGCCTGTTGCGCAGCGAACAGATCGACGACGACAACGATCATCGGCGGCGAACTGCTGGCGGATGGCGCCATGGCGGCGTGAGCCGCCGCAAGCGGCGGCATGACCATCGGATAGACCATGGGCGGCAGCGCGCGCGCCTGTTGCGCGGCGAACAGGTCGACGACAACCACGATCATCGGCGGCGCGGCCTGGGCCTGCGCCGGCACGACCACCGTCGGTGCCATGGGAAACAACGGGTACCCTTGCTGTTGTGCCGCCAGAACGTAGATCGGCGGAACGATGACGGTTGGGGGAGTTGACGTGCTGTCGGTCATGACCACCTCCTGATCGTTCACTCGGGGGAGCTGAGCTTCGTACACGTTAAAGGCGCTGTATTATAAGATACCCGTAATAGTAGTACTCAATTGCCGACCTGTCCATTCGCTTGCAATGAAACTTTTGTAACGAAAGCCGGTCCCCCGTGCCGGGACGGTCGCCTTGCGTCGCCGCAATCGCGCCTATATAAGCCCCGCATCACTCACGCGGACGCTTGGCTTCTGGCCCCGACAATGGGCCAAAAAGGCCATCCGGTGGCCCTTCCCGGGCTCACAACCGTCCGCGGCGGATCAACCGGAGAATGACTTATGTCGCTTCCTGACTACTCGATGCGTCAGCTTTTGGAAGCTGGCGTGCATTTCGGCCATCAGGCCCACCGCTGGAACCCGAAGATGGGCACTTACATCTTCGGCACCCGCAGCAATATCCACATCATCGATCTCGCCCAGACCGTGCCGATGCTGCATCAGGCGTTGCAGGCGGTGAGCGACACCGTGGCCAAGGGCGGCCGCATCCTCTTCGTCGGCACCAAGCGCCAGGCGCAGGATGCCATCGCCGACGCCGCCAAGCGCAGCGCCCAGTACTACGTCAATTCGCGCTGGCTCGGTGGCACGCTGACCAATTGGAAAACCATCTCCGGCTCGATCTCGCGCCTGCGCAAGCTCGAGGAGATGCTCGGCTCCGGCGAGGCTTCCGCCTACACCAAGAAGGAACGCCTCACCATGCAGCGCGAGCGCGACAAGCTCGATCGCTCGCTCGGCGGCATCAAGGACATGGGCGGCGTGCCCGACCTGCTGTTCGTGATCGATACCAACAAGGAAGACATCGCGATCAAGGAGGCACGGCGCCTCAACATCCCGGTCGCGGCCATCGTCGACACCAACTGCGATCCGGCCGGCATCACTTACGTCGTGCCCGGCAATGACGACGCCAGCCGCGCCGTCTCGCTCTATTGCGACCTCATCGCCAAGGCGGCGATCGACGGCATTTCGCGCGCGCAAGGCGAAATGGGCATCGACATCGGCGCCCAGGAAAAGCCGGTTGCCGCCGAGGAAGTGCCGACCGTGCCGGCGGCGAGCGATCTCGGCTTCGAGCAACTGCCCGGGCCGCGCGGCGTCGCCGACGACTTGAAGAAGCTGCCCGGCATCTCCGGCGCCATCGAAAAGCAGCTCAACGATCTCGGCATCTTCCACTACTCGCAGATCGCCGAGCTCTCTCCCACCGCCGCGCACAATGTCGGCGAGGAGGTGGGTCTGCCCGGCCGCGTCGACGGCTGGATTGCCAAGGCCAAACTATTGACGGCGGAAACCGAGTAATTCCGCCGTCCTGCCCGGCGGTTGCGCCGGGCCGTCGCGACACGAAGCTTTGCTAAGCACGCCGCCCGCCCATGCGCGGGCCATGGCGGATGAAGGAACAGGTTATGGCGAATATCTCGGCCGGCATGGTCAAGGAACTGCGCGAGGCGACCGGCGCCGGCATGATGGACTGCAAGAGCGCGCTCACCGAGAACGACGGCAACATGGAGGCGGCGGTCGATTGGCTGCGCAAGAAAGGCCTCTCCAAGGCCGCCAAGAAAGCCGGGCGCGTCGCCGCCGAAGGCCTGATCGGCCTCAAGATCGAGGGCACCAAGGGCGTGGTGGTCGAGGTCAATTCGGAGACCGACTTCGTCGCCCGCAACTATCTGTTCCAGGGCCTGGTCAAGATGATCGCCGACGTGGCGCTCAGGTCCGGCACCGACATCGAGACCGTCAAGGCGGCCAAGATCGGCGACATCACGGTGGCCGACGCCATCACCGACACCATCGCCAAGGTCGGCGAGAACATGACGCTGCGCCGCGCCGCTTCGCTCACGGTCAAGCAGGGCGTGATCGGCAACTACATGCACAATTCGTCGGGCGACGGGCTCGGCCGCATCGGCGTCATCGTCGCGGTGGAGTCGGCCGGCAAGGCCGACGAACTCGCCGCCATCGGCCGCCAGATCGCCATGCATGTCGCTTCCGCCAATCCGCAGGCGCTCGACGCCGCCGGCCTCGACCCCTCCGTGGTCGCGCGCGAAAAGGACGTGCTCGCCGACAAATTCCGTCAGCAGGGCAAGCCGGAAAACGTCATCGCCAAGATCGTCGAGTCCGGCCTCAAGACCTTCTACAAGGAAGTCTGCCTGCTCGAGCAGTCCTTCATCTTCGACGACAAGAAGACCGTCGCCCAGGCGGTGAAGGAAGCCGAGGCCCGCGCCGGCGGCGCCATCGCCGTGACCGGCTTCGTGCGCTACGCCCTCGGCGAAGGCATCGAACGCAACGAGACCGACTTCGCCGCCGAGGTGAAGGCGGCCAGCGGGCAGGGCTGAGCGGCGGCTTCCGGCCGCCGCGCGGCCGGCGCATGATCCCCAGCCGGGCTTGACCCGGGAGGGGAATCGGTTTCCGAACGAGGACCCGCCCCGGGAACTTTCACTGGAGCGCCCACCAGAACGGAACGCGCAGAATGAGTGACCCGCTCTATCGCCGCGTCATCGTCAAGCTCTCCGGTGAAGCGCTGTCCGGCGGGGACACCTTCGGCCTCAATCAGGCGACCGTCGAGCGCATCGCCGCCGATCTCGCTGCCGCGGCCAAGCTCGGCGTCGAGCTCGGCGTGGTGGTGGGTGGCGGCAATATCTTCCGCGGCATCGAGGTCTCCGCGCGCGGCGTGCCGCGTCCGGTGGGCGACACCATGGGCATGCTGGCGACGGTCATGAACTGCCTGGCGCTGGAAGCCGCCGTCGAGCGCGCCGGGGTCGAGGCGCGTACGCTTTCTGCGCTGGCCATGCCGACGGTATGCGAGACCTATAACCGCAAGCGGGCGCTGAAGAACCTCGCCAAGTCCCGGGTGGTGCTGCTCGCCGCCGGCACCGGTAACCCGTTCTTCACGACCGATACCACCGCGGTACTGCGCGCGGCCGAGCTTGAGGCCGAGGCGGTGCTCAAGGCCACCAATGTCGACGGGGTCTACAGCGCCGACCCGAAGAAGGACCCCAAAGCCGTCCGCTACGACACGCTCAGCCACAAGCAGGCGATCGAACAGGACCTGCGGGTGATGGACGGAACCGCCTTCGCGCTTGCCCGAGAAAACCACATGCCTATCATCGTATTTTCGATCGCGCAGAAGGGAGCGATCGCAGCCGTGTTGCGCGGAAAGGGCCATGCGACGGTCGTCGGCTAGGGCGGCACGCGACCGCGACGAGACGGGCTTTTGCGACCCGCAAGACTTTTAAGAAAGACGACGCCGTGTCCGGGGGATCGCCATGACAGAGACAACGCATAATCTCGATGAGCTCAAGCGCCGCATGCACGGTGCGACGAGCGTGCTGAAGACCGAATTGTCCGGCCTGCGCACCGGTCGCGCCTCGGCGCACCTGCTCGATCCGGTGCATGTCGACGCCTATGGCTCGCAGATGCCACTCAACCAGCTGGCCTCGGTGACGGTGCCGGAGCCGCGCCTGATCACCGTCAATGTCTGGGACCGCGCGCTGGTGCATGCGGTCGAGAAGGCGATCGTCAATTCCAACCTCGGCCTGTCGCCGGCGACCGAGGGCCAGGTGATCCGTCTGCGCATTCCTGAGCTTAACGAAGATCGCCGCCGCGAACTGGTCAAGGTTGCGCATAAATATGCCGAGACCGCGCGCGTGGCCGTGCGCCATGTGCGCCGCGACGGCATCGACGTCATCAAGAAGCTCGAAAAGGACCACAAGATCAGCAAGGACGACCACGACCGTTTTTCCGGCGACATTCAGAAGGCGACCGACGGCGCGATCGCCGAGATCGACCAGATACTCGGGGCGAAAGAAAAGGAAATCCTCACCGTGTGAGGTAACACCATGTCCGAGACCGAAGGCACCGGCGGCGGCAAGCCGGGATTTGCGGTGCCCCGCCACGTCGCCATCATCATGGACGGCAATGGTCGCTGGGCGGCGGCGCGCGGCTTGCCGCGCGTGGAAGGTCATCGGCGCGGCGTCGAGGCGGTGCGCCGCACCGTGCGCGCGGCAATCGAGATCGGCATCGACTTCCTCACCATCTTTTCCTTCAGCGCCGAGAACTGGTCGCGCCCGGCCGCCGAAATCGGCGAATTGATGGGACTGTTGCGCCGCTTTATCCGCAACGATCTCGCCGACCTGCACAAGAGCAATGTCCGCGTGCGCGTCATCGGCGAACGCGACGGGCTCGATCCCGACATCGCCCGCCTGCTCAGCGAGGCCGAGGAACTCACCCGCGGCAATGACGGGCTGACATTGGTGGTCGCCTTCAATTACGGCGCCCGCCAGGAGATCACCCGCGCGGCGCGCGGCATCGCCGAAGCGGTGCTTGCCGGCACGCTGCGGCTCGACGACATCAATCCCGACATCGTCGGCGGCTTCCTCGACGCGCCCGACATTCCCGATCCCGACCTCATCATCCGCACCAGCGGCGAGCAGCGCCTGTCCAATTTCCTGCTTTGGCAGGCGGCCTATAGCGAGCTCGTGTTCGTGCCGACCTATTGGCCCGACTTCGACCGCGCCTCGCTCGAAGGCGGCGATCCGCGAATATCAGCAGCGCGAGCGCCGCTTCGGTGGCCTGGCCGCCAAGACCGGATCCTGACGCGGTGGTAGGGGTCGACCCCGCGCCGCGTCTGGGCGATGCCAAGGGCGGCACGCGCGACAGCCGCAATCTCTTGCTGCGTGTCGGTCTCGGCGCTGGTGCTGGCGCCGCTGGCGCTGGCCGCCGCCTATGCCGGCGGCTGGCCCTTCGCCCTGTTCTGGACCGCTGGCCGCCGTCGCCGTGCTGTGGGAATGGATCACGCTGGTCGCCGGGCCCGGCCATCGGCTGATGTTTTCCTCCTGCGCCTCGGCGATCGCGGTGGCCGCGCTGGTCGACTGGCGCGGGCGGCCGATCGTGGCGATCCTGCTGATCGGGCTCGGCGCCTTTGCCGCCACCATCTTTGCGCCGCAGCGGGCGCCGGCTCTGGATCGTCGGCGGCATCTTCTATGCCGGTGTCTTGGTGCTAGCGCCGATGCTGCTGCGCGGCAGCGGTGCCGAAGGCTTTCTGGCGCTGATCTTCCTGTTCGCCGTCGTGTGGACCACCGACGTGCTCGGCTATTGTTGCCGGCCGCACCTTCGGCGGGCCCAAGCTCTGCCCGGCGATCAGCCCGGGCAAGACCTGGTCGGGCGCCATCGCCGGCGCGCTCGGCGCCATGCTGGTGAGCGCGGCGGGCGCGCGCGCGCTCGGCACGCTATGACCCGGTCGGCATCGGCCTCGTCGCGTTCCTGCTCTCGGCGGTGGCGCAACTCGGCGATCTGCTCGAATCCTGGGTCAAGCGCCAGTTCGGCGCCAAGGATGCCAGCCACCTCATCCCCGGCCATGGCGGCGTCATGGACCGGCTCGATGGTTTCTGGGCGGCCGCCCTGGTCGGCTGCCTGATCGGCCTGGCGCGCGGCGGTTTTGAAGACGCGGCCCGCGGGCTGCTGCTATGGTGAGGGCATGACCGCGATCAGTCCGGCTGCCAGACCTTGGCGAGCCGCAGGGCGCAGACGCGCCCAAGCGCATCACCATTCTCGGCGCCACCGGCTCGATCGGCTCGAGCACGCTCGACCTGATCAAGCGCAATCCCACCCGCTTTCAGTGTCGAAGCGGTCACCGCCCGGCAGCAATGCCGGTGCGCTCGCCAAGATCGCCCGCGAGGTGGGCGCCCGCTTTGCCGTGGTGGCCGATGCGGACGGCCTATGGCGATCTCAAACAGGCGCTTGCCGGGCAGCGGCATCGAAGCGGCGGCCGGCGAGCCGGCGCTGATCGAGGCCGCCGAACGCCCGGCCGATTGGGTGATGGCGGCGATCAGCGGTGCGGTCGGGCTGAAGCCGACGCCTGGCGGCGATCGAGCGCGGCGCCACCGTCGGGCTCGCCAACAAGGAATGCCTGGTCTGCGCCGGCGATCTGTTCATGCGCACCGCGGCCGCGGTCGGCGCCACCGTGCTGCCGGTCGATTCCGAGCACAACGCCATCTTCCAGGCGCTCGGCGCCGGCCGCCGCGCCGACGTCAAGCGCGTGATCCTGACCGCCTCCGGCGGGCCGTTCCGCACCTGGAGCGCGGAGGCGATCCGCGCCGCGACGCCGGAGCAGGCGCTGCGCCATCCCAACTGGTCGATGGGACCGAAGATCACCGTCGATTCCGCGAGCCTGATGAACAAGGGCCTCGAACTGATCGAGGCGCACCATCTGTTCGCGCTGCCCTCCGAGCAGATCGACGTGCTGGTGCATCCGCAGTCGGTGGTGCATGGGCTGGTGGAGTTCCGCGACGGCTCGGTGGTGGCCCAGCTCGGGCCGCCCGATATGCGGGTGCCGATTGCGCATTGCCTGGCCTGGCCGGAGCGCATCGACGGCCCGGCGCCGCGGCTCGATCTCGCCAAAATGCGCGAATTGACCTTCGAGGAGCCCGATCTTGCCCGTTTTCCGGCGCTGGCGCTGGCGCGCAAGGCGATGGAAGCAGGCGGTGGGGCGCCGACCGTGCTCAATGCCGCCGACGAGATCGCGGTGGCCGAGTTCATTGCCGGCCGCATCGGCTTTACCGGCATCGCCGCCCTGGTGGAGGCGACCCTGGACCGGGCCGCCGGGCGCGGCCTGCTGGCGGAACCCAGCGATATCGAGGCCGCGCTCGCCATTGACCATACGGCAAGAAATTTGGCGCAGGAGCTCTTGCCCGAAATTGCCGCAAAGGCATCCTAGTAACCTTTGGGTAACGAATGCGGGCCGCCACGGGCCAGGGTGAGGGTCAGATGCATTTCGACATCATGGGCGGCTTGAGCGCGTTCGGCGGGGGGCTGGCCTCCTATATCGTGCCGTTCCTCTTTGTGCTCGACGATTGTCGTGTTTTTTCATGAGCTTGGTCATTTCCTGATCGCCCGGCGCTGCGGCATCAAGGTGCTCATCTTCTCCATCGGTTTCGGCCCCGAAATGCGTCGGCTTCAACGACCGCTACGGCACCCGCTGGAAGCTGTCGGCGATTCCCCTCGGCGGCTACGTCAAGTTCTTCGGCGACGAGAATGCGGCGAGCGTGCCCGACAATGAGGCCGCCGCCGCCATGACCGAGGAGGAGAAGAAGGTCAGCTTCGTCCACCAGAAGGTCGGCCCGCGCGCGGCGGTGGTGGCCGCCGGCCCGATCGCCAATTTCATCCTCGCCATCTTCATCTTCGCCGGCATCTTCATGATCGTCGGCAAGCAGACCACCAGCGCCCGCGTCGACGCGGTGCAGCCCAACAGCGCCGCCGCCGCCGCCGGCTTCCAGCCCGGCGACCTGGTGCTGTCCATCGACGGCAGCAAGATCGACAGCTTCTCCGACATGCAGCGCATCGTCAGCGTCGCCGCCGGCGAGCCGCTGACCATCGTGGTCGAGCGCGGCGGCGTGCCGGTGACGCTGCACGCGACGCCGCAATGGGGCGAGCTCAAGGACCCCTTCGGCAACACGCACCGGCTCGGCGTGCTCGGCATCAGCCGCTCCATGGCGCCCGGCGACATCAAGACGGAGAAGATGGGACCGCTGCAGGCGGTGATCGCCGGCGCCCAGGAGACCTGGTTCGTGGTCGACCGCACCCTCGGCTATATCGGCGGCGTCTTCGTCGGGCGGGAAACCGCGAGCGAGCTCGGCGGCCCGATTCGCATCGCCCAGGTCTCCGGCGAAGTGGCGAGCGCCGGCTTTACCGCGCTCATCCACCTGACGGCGGTGCTCTCGGTCTCGATCGGGCTGTTGAACCTGTTCCCGATCCCGCTGCTCGATGGCGGACACCTTTTGTTCTATGGAATCGAGGCGACGCGCGGCCGTCCGTTGTCGGAACGCGCCCAGGAGGTCGGCTTCCGCATCGGGCTGGCGATCGTCGTGATGTTGATGATTTTTGCAACCTTTAATGACATCCTGCACCTGGCCACCTCATGACCGTTGCCTTCGGGGCAACTTTTTGAGGGGAAAGGGAAAGTTGCGCGGGGAAGTTCGTTTGCAGGGCGCATGAAACGAGGTAGAAAGCTTGCGAAAGCCAGCCCGGCAGTCTGCCGAATTCTGCACTGGGGGCGGCCGCAAGGACGAAGAAAAGGGCGCGTAGCGCATGGGACGGTGTGTGCGGTTGGTGCGAGGGCTGGCCATTTGCTGCGCTGGTCCTCGGCGGGATTCTTGGTCGGCGCCGGCGACGCTGACCCTTGCGTCCGCCGGCGCGGCGCAGGCGCAGACCGTCAATTCGATCGTCGTCGAGGGCAATCGGCGGGTCGAGGCCGCGACCATCCGCTCCTATTTCAAGGCCGGTGCGCACGGCCAGCTCAGTCCCGCTTGCGATCGACGAGGGCCTCAAGGCGCTTTACGCCACCGGCCTGTTCTCCGACGTCCATATCAGCCATCACCGGGCGGCCGGCTGGTGGTCAGCGTGGTGGAAAACCCGGTGATCAACCAGGTCGCCTTCGAGGGCAACCACAAGGCCAAGGACGAGCAGCTCAAGGCCGAAGTGCAGTCGAAGCCGCGCGGCACGCTGTCCAAGCCGACCGTGCAGGCCGACGTCCAGCGCATCATCGAGATCTACCACCGCAGCGGCCGCTTCGACGTGACGGTGGTGCCCCAAATCATCGAGCTGCCGAACAACCGCGTCAACCTGGTGTTCGAGATCAACGAGGGCCCCAAGACCGGCGGTCAAGGAGATCCAGTTTGTCGGCGCGAAAGCCTTCTCGCAATGGCCGCCTGCAGGGACGTGATCAAGACCACCGAGAGCAACTGGCTGAGCTTCCTGCAGACCACCGACATCTACGACCCGGACCGCGTCGAAGCCGACCGCGATCTGCTGCGCCGCTTCTATCTCAAGCACGGCTATGCCGACGTGCGCATCGTCTCGCCGCGATCGGCGCATATGATCCGGCCGAGAAGGGCTTCATCGTCACCTTCACCATCGACGAGGGCGCCAAATATCATTTCGGCAGCGTCGACGTTGATCTCCAACGTGCACGCGCTCAATCCGGCGATCCTGCGCAGCAAGCTCAAGGTCAGTTCCGGCGACGTCTACAATGCCGACCTGGTGCAGAAGAGCGTCGAGGGCATGACCATCGAGGCCGCCAAGCACGGCTATGCCTTCGCCGCCGTGCACCCGCGCGGCGACCGCGATTTCAAGAAGCACCTGATCAACATCGCCTTCGTGGTCGACGAGGGCGTGCGCGCCTATATCGAGCGCATCAATATCCGCGGCAATACGCGCACGCGCGACTACGTCATCCGCCGCGAATTCGATATCGGCGAAGGCGACCCCTACAACCGCGCGCTCATCGACCGCGCCGAGCGCCGGCTGAAGAATCTCGACTTCTTCAAGTCGGTGAAGATCACCACCGAGCCCGGCTCGGCGCCCGATCGCGTCGTCGTCGATGTCGATGTCGTGGAGAAATCGACCGGCGAGTTCTCGGTCTCCGGCGGCTATTCGACCGCCGACGGCTTCATCGCCGAGGTCGGCATCGCCGAGCGCAACCTGATGGGCCGCGGCCAGTTCGCCAAGGCGTCGGTGAGCTACGGCCAATACACCAAGGGCTTCCAGCTTTCCTTCGTCGAGCCCTATCTGCTCGGCTACCGCATGGCGGGCGGCATCGACCTCTATGCGCGGCAGAACCTGGCCAACAGCTACGTGTCCTATGACACCCAGTCGGTCGGCACCAATCTGCGGCTCGGCTTCGGGCTGACCGAGGAACTGTCGCTGCAGACGCGCTACTCGATCTATCAGCAGAAGATTCAGCCTGCCGGATCAGTACAACAACTGTCAATATTCGAGCAATGCGCGCGTGCGGTCAATGGCGGCCCGGGCGTCAATCCGACCAACGAATCGAACGGATCTGACACCACCGTCAACTTCCCCTACGGCTGCTACACCGACGGCGAAGCCTCGCTCGCCGTGCGCAAGGAGCTGGCGCAAGGCGCGGTGCTGATCTCCTCGGTCGGCTACACGATCGCCTACAACACGCTCGACAACGTCAAGGTGCCGACCAGCGGCCTCTATGCCGATCTGAAGCAGGACTTCGCCGGCGTCGGCGGCGACGTCAACTATCATCCGCACCACCGCCGAGGCGCGCACCTATTACGAGGTGCTGCCGGACGTCGTCGGCGTGCTCAAAGTGCAGGGCGGCAACATCGCCCCCTGGGGCGGCAAAGACCTGCGCATGCTCGACCACTTCTTCATGGGTCCCAATCTGGTGCGCGGCTTCCAGCCCGCCGGCATCGGTCCGCGCGACTCTGACGCCGGGCACCACCAACGATGCGCTCGGCGGCACGCATGTTCTGGGGCGCCAGCGTGGAATTCCAGACGCCGCTCTACTTCCTGCCCAAGGAAGTCGGCATCAAGGTCGCCACCTTCGCGGACGCCGGCTCGCTCTGGGACTATCAAGGGCCCGACCACTTGGGATGTGACCGGCGAGACGCTGCAGGTCGGCCTCGACGGCGCCAACATGATCCGCAGCTCGGTCGGTGTCGGCTTGATCTGGGATTCGCCGCTCGGACCGTTGCGCTTCGATCTGGCCTATCCGCTGTCGCAATACTGCGCCACCTCGAGCGACGGTCCGCAGATCTGCGACCGCACGCAAATCTTCCGCTTCAGCGGCGGCACGAAGTTCTGATCTTGGCCGCGCGTTGCGGCAGTGCCACGCGCGCATGCCGCGTCAACATGCCCGCCCTCGGCGCTTGGCCCGAGGGCGGCATCGCGCTTCGCGAAGCGGGTCATGCGCGGTTGACAAATTGCGAGGATGGCGCTGATTCCTTTGCAGTGGATCGGGCGCTGACAGCATGGGCGAGCCGGTTTTCCTCAAAGCGACGCGCGGTCTCACGCTCGGCGAGATCGCCGCCCTGACCGGCGCCGCGCTGCCGGCCGGCTTTGCCGCCGAGCGCCGCATCGTCGACATCGCCCCGCTCGACCGCGCCGGCCCCGCGCATCTGACCTTCTACGACAGTCCGCGCTACCAGGCGGCGGCGGCGAGCACGCATGCCGGCGCCTGCCTGGTCGCGCGCCGAGCTTGCCGCGGCGCTTGCCCGGCGCGGATCGCCGCCGTGGTCGTGGCCGAGCCCTACCGCGCCTTCATCACGGTGGCGCGCGCCTTGTTCCCGCAGGCACTGCGGCCGTCCTCGCTGTACGAGGCGGGCGAGGCGCCGGGCGCCCATGTGCACCCGAGCGCGCGGCTGGAGGAGGGCGTCACCGTCGAGCCCGGCGCGGTGATCGGGCCGCGCGCCGAGATCGGCGCCGGCACCCTGATCGCGGCCAATGCGGTGATCGGGCCGCGAGGTGCGTCATCGGCCGCGACTGCGCCGTCGGGGCGGGCGACCGCCATCAGCAACGCGCTGATCGGCGACCGCGTCATCATCCATCCCGGCTGCAGCATCGGCCAGGACGGCTTCGGCTTCATCATGGGCAGCAAGGGCCACCTGAAGGTGCCGCAGGTCGGCCGGGTCATCATCCAGGACGATGTCGAGATCGGCGCCGGCACCACCATCGACCGCGGCGCCATCCGCGATACCGTCATCGGCGAGGGCAGCAAGATCGACAATCTGGTCCAGGTCGGCCACAATGTGATCATTGGCCGCCATTGCGTGGTGGTGGCGCAGACCGGCATTGCCGGCAGTTCGATATTGGAAGATTTCGTCGTGCTGGGTGGCCAGGCGGGCCTGACCGACAATTCGACGGTCGGCGAGGGGGCGCAGATCGCAGCCGGCAGTGGCGTCCATGGCGATGTTCCCGCCGGCGCGCGCTGGGGCGGCAGCCCGGCCAAGCCGATGAAGCTTCCGGATCGCGCGAGCTGCGGGCCCTGGAACGGCTGACGCGCGGAAAGGCCGACGATGACGCGGCCAAGGGCGAATGAGACGATCGTTATGAACAAACCGGTCAGCCATCTCGACAGCGCCGACATCAAGACGGTGCTCAAGCTCCTGCCGCACCGCTATCCGTTCCTGATGATCGACAAGGTCATCGACATCCGCGGCAGTCAGAGCGGCATCGGCATCAAGAACGTCACCGCCAACGAGCCGCAGTTCCAGGGCCATTTCCCCGAGGATCCGGTGTTTCCCGGCGTGCTGCTGATCGAAGGCATGGCGCAGACCGGCGGCGTGCTCTGCATCTTGGCGATGGGCTCGACCAAGCCGCGACAGGTCTATTTCATGACCATCGACAAGGCCAAGTTCCGCCACCCGGTGGTGCCCGGCGACACCGTCGAATATCACATGAAGCTGCGCGCGCACCGGCGCAACATGTGGTGGTACCAGAGCGAAGCCAAGGTGCGCGGCCGCGTCGTCGCCGAGGCCGAGGTCGGCGCCATGATTGCCGACACATGAATGCAACCGTAGTCGATCCCTCGGCGCGGATCGCGGCCGGCGCCGTGATCGGACGTGACGTTTCGATCGGGCCCTATTGCATCGTCGGCGACAACGCCGTGATCGGCGACGGCTGCCGGCTCGTCGGCCATGTCCACATTGCCGGCCACACCACGATCGGCGCGCGCACCGTCATCTATCCCTTCGCCTCGCTCGGCACGCCGCCGCAATCGGTCAAATATCGCGGCGGGCCGACGCGGCTCACGGTCGGCGCCGAGTGCGACATCCGCGAACACGTCACCATGAACATCGGCACCGAGGATGATGGCGGCCTCACCGAAGTGGGCGAGCGCTGCTTCTTCATGGTCGGCTCGCATGTCGGGCATGACTGCAAGGTCGGCAGCAACGTCATCGTCGCCAACAACGTGCTGCTCGGCGGCCATGTCGGCGTCGGCGACAATGTCGTGTTCGGCGGCGGCGTCGCCGTGCGCCAGTTCGTGCGCATCGGCGAGGGCGCCATGATCGTCGGGCTTTCCGGCGTGCGCGCCGATGTCATTCCCTATGGGACGGTACAGGGTCCGCTCGCCTTTCTGGTCGGGCTCAATGTGGTCGGCATGCGCCGGCGCGGCGTCAAGAAGGCCGATATCCTCAATCTGCGCCGCGCCTATCAGGCGCTGTTCTTCGGCGCCGGCGAATTCCGCGCCCGCCTCGATGTCGTCGAGGCCGAATTCGGTGGCGACCCGACCGTCGCCCGGATGATCGCCTTCATCCGCGCCGGCAAACGTCCGCTGACCATGGCGTCAAGCGACGCGGCGCGGCCGACGGCGAGTCGTGAGCACCGCCGCAGCGCCGCTTGCGCTGATCTGCGGCGGCGGCAGCCTGCCGCTGGCGGTGGCCGACAGCGTCGACGGCGCGCGGGCGCAAGGTTCTGTTGTTCCCGCTGCGCGGCGCCGCCGATCCGGACGATTACGCCGGCCGCGAGCATCACTGGCTTTATCTCGGCCAGTTCGGCAAGTTCTCCCGCATCGCGCATGCCGCCGGCTGCCATGACCTCGTCTTCATCGGCTCGCTGGTGCGGCCCTCGCTGTGGCAGATCCGCCCCGACATCCACGCACTGCTGGCTCTGCCGCAGGTGCTGCGCGCCTTTCGCGGCGGCGACGATCATCTGCTCTCGAGCATCGGCAAACTGGTCGAGCAGCGCGGCTTCCGCCTGTGCGGCGCGCATGAAGTGGCGCCCGATATCCTGATGCCGGCGGGCGCGCTCACCCGCGCGCAGCCGGCTGCGGGCGAACGCGGCGATATCGCGCTCGGCTTCGATTATCTGCGCGCCGCCGGACCGTTCGATGTCGGTCAGGCCGCGGTGGTCAGTGGCCGCCATGTGCTGGCGGTGGAGGCGGTGGAGGGCACCGACCAGATGCTGGCGCGGGTGGCCGAATTGCGCCGCAATGGCCGCCTGCGGGCGCCCGCCGGCAGTGGCGTGCTGGTGAAGGCGCCCAAGCCCGGCCAGGACCGGCGCTTCGATCTGCCCACCATCGGTCCGCAAACGGTCGAGGGCGTGGTCGACGCCGGCCTGGCCGGCATCGCCGTCATTGCCGGCGCGACCGTCATCGCCGAGCCGTCCCGCCTGATCGAGCTGGCCGACCGTGCCGGCATCTTCGTCGTCGGCGTGCCGGCAGGCGGGGAATGACGGCGATGCCGGAGATGCCGGAGATGCCGCACATCTTCGTGGTGGCGGGCGAGGAATCCGGCGACCGTCTCGGCGCCGCGCTGATAGCCGCGCTGCGCGCGCGCACGCACGGGCAGGCGCGCTTTTCCGGCGTCGGCGGCGCACACATGGCGGCGCAGGGCGTAGCCAGCCTGTTTCCGCTCGGCGATCTCGCCATCATCGGCATTGGCGCCATCCTGGCCCGCCTGCCGAGCATCCTGCGCCGTATCGGCGAAACCGCCGATGCCGTCATTGCCGCCAAGCCCGACGTGCTGGTCATTATCGACAGTCCCGAATTCACCCATCGCGTCGCCCGCCGCGTGCGCGCGCGCGCGCCGTCGATCCCGATCGTCGACTATGTCTGTCCTTCGGTCTGGGCCTGGCGGCCGGGCCGCGCCAAGGCGATGCGCGCTTACGTCGATCATGTGCTGGCGCTGCTGCCGTTCGAGCCGGCGGAATTGCAGCGGCTTAACGGCCCGCCCTGGCACCTATGTCGGTCATCCGCTGATCGAGCAGATCGGCGAATTGCGCCCCAATGCTGAGGAGGCGCGCCGGCGCCTCGCCGACCCGCCGCTGCTGCTGGTGCTGCCGGGCAGCCGGTCCGGCGAGATCCGGCGGCTTGCCGCGGTGTTCGGTGCCACGGTCGCCGAGCTGGCGCGCCGTACAGGGCCGCTGGAGGTGGTGGTGCCGGCGGTGCCGCGGCTTGCCGACGCGGTCAAGGCGGCCGTCGCCGGTTGGCCGGTGGCGGCGCGGGTGGTGACCGAGGCGGCCGACAAGCATGCCGCCTTCCGCAATGCGCGCGCAGCGCTGGCCAAGTCCGGCACCTCGACCTTGGAACTGGCGCTCGCCGGCATTCCCATGGTTGCCGCCTACAAGGTTTCGGCGCTGGAGGAGGCGGTCGGGCATATGCTGATCAAATTGGACACGGTGATCCTGGCCAATCTGGTGCTGGGCGAGACCGTGGTGCCGCAATTCCTGCAGCGGCGCTGCACGCCGAAGAATCTGGCCGCGGCGCTGCTGCCGCTGTTCGCCGACAGTCCCGAACGCCGCCGCCAGCTCGCGGCCTTCGCCCGCCTTGATGCCGTCATGGGGATCGGTCAAACCGCGCCCAGCGAGAGGGCCGCTGCCGTGGTCCTCGGCTGTGCCGGGGACCTTTACCACCGGGGCGCGAAGTAGTGGCGTTACCGCCGTCAACGGCGTAACTTGAGGCTTCGCGCGGCCGATTGACCGTCTCGCGCATGGTTGAAGCAGCAAATTGGGACCCGTCAGTGCCCGTTCCTCCGCCCCGCGCCTCGATTACCGCCGTGCACGGCTACCTGCCGCCCGATCTGCTCACCAATGCGGAACTGGCGCATATGGTGGACACCAGCGATGCCTGGATCACCGAGCGCACCGGCATCAAGGAGCGCCACATCCTGAAAGGCGAGGGGCTGGGCACCTCGCACATGGCGGCGGAAGCGGTGCGCGGCCTGTTGGCCAAGACCGCCACCAAGCCGGAGGACGTCGATCTCTTGATCTGCGCCACCACCACGCCCGACCTGCAGTTTCCCTCCACCGCCAACCTGATCTGCGACATGGTGGGCGTACGCAATATCGGCTCGTTCGACGTGCAGGCAGCGTGCTCGGGCTTTCTCTATTCGCTCACCGTCGCCGCGCAGTTCATCGCCACTGGCGCCGCGCGCAAGGTGGTGGTGGTGGGCGCCGACAAGATGTCCTCGATCATCGATTATCGCGACCGCGCCACCTGCGTGCTGTTCGGCGACGGCGCCGGCGCGGTGCTGCTCGAGCCCGATCCCAACGGCTATGGCATCATGGACGCGCTGATCCGCTCCGACGGCGCCGGCATGATCCATCTGCACCAGAAGGCCGGCGGCAGCCGTATGCCGGCGACGGCCGAGACGGTGGCCAAGCGGTTGCACTACGTGCACCAGGAAGGCGCCGCGGTGTACAAATTCGCCATCGCCAAGATGGCGGAAGTGGCGCGCGAGATCATGGCGCGCAACAATCTGCGCGCCGACATGATCGACTGGCTGGTACCGCACCAGGCCAACAAGCGCATCATCGAGTCGACGGCCGAGCGCATGGGCCTGCCGATGGACAAGGTGATGGTGACCATCGACAAATACGGCAACACCACCAATGCGACGATCCCGCTCTGCCTGTGGGACTACGAGCCGCGGCTGAAGGCCGGCGACAAGTTGGTGCTGGCGGCCTTCGGCGGCGGCTTCACCTGGGCCGGCATCTATGTGCAGTGGGGCTATGACGGGGCCAAGGCGGCCAAGCGCAACGGCGGGAACGGGAAGGGCTGAACCTATTTCCGCAAATCATGCGTGGGTTTGTCCCACGTATCCCGCTTCGCAAGGCTCGAAGAGAATTCATAATCCGAATCGAAATGGCCGGGACGAGCCCGGCCATGACGACTTTTGACGATAGTGGTTTGCTTGGCGCCGACTACTTCCGCCGCGATATCGGCACGTAGTCGCGCTTAGTCGCGCCGGTATAGAGCTGGCGCGGGCGGCCGATCTTCTGCTTCGGATCCTCGATCATCTCCTTCCACTGCGCGATCCAGCCGACCGTGCGCGCCACCGCGAACAGCACGGTGAACATCGTGGTGGGGAAGCCCATCGCCTTCAGCGTGATGCCCGAATAGAAGTCGATGTTCGGATAGAGCTTCTTCTCGATGAAATACTCGTCATGCAGCGCCACGCGCTCGAGCTCCATGGCGACGTCGAGCAGCGGGTCGTCCTTGATGCCGAGCTCGGTCAACACCTCGTGGCAGGTCTTCTGCATGATCTTGGCGCGCGGATCGTAGTTCTTGTAGACGCGGTGGCCGAAGCCCATCAGCCGGAAGGGATCGTCCTTGTCCTTTGCGCGCTTGACGAATTCCGGAATGCGGTCGACCGAGCCGATCTCGCGCAGCATGTTGAGCGCGGCTTCGTTGGCGCCGCCATGCGCCGGGCCCCACAGGCAGGCGCAGCCGGCCGAGATGCAGGCGAACGGATTGGCGCCGGACGAGCCGGCCAGCCGCACCGTCGAGGTCGAGGCGTTCTGCTCGTGGTCGGCATGCAGGATGAAGATGCGGTCCATGGCGCGGGCCAGCACCGGGTTGGGATGATACTCCTCGGCCGGCACCGCAAAGCACATGCGCAGGAAGTTGGAGGCGTAGTCGAGATCGTTCTTCGGATAAACGAAGGGCTGGCCGATCGAATATTTATAGGCCATGGCGGCCAGCGTCGGCACCTTGGCGATCATGCGCAGCGAGGCGATCATGCGCTGCACCGGATCGGAAATGTCGGTGGAGTCGTGATAGAAGGCCGACAGCGCGCCGACCGAGCCGACCATCACCGCCATCGGATGGGCGTCGCGACGGAAGCCCTGGAAGAAGCGGCTCATCTGCTCGTGCACCATGGTGTGGCGCGTCACGCGGTAGTCGAAATCCGACTTCTGCTGCGGCGTCGGCAATTCGCCGTAGAGCAGGAGATAGCAGGTCTCCAGGAAATCGCCGTGCTCGGCGAGCTGGTCGATCGGGTAGCCGCGATAGAGCAGCACGCCCTGGTCGCCGTCGATATAGGTGATCTTGGACTCGCAACTCGCCGTCGAGGTGAAGCCCGGGTCGTAGGTGAACATGCCGCTCGAGCCGTAGAGCTTGGCGATGTCGAGCACGTCGGGACCGATCGTGCCGTGATAGACCGGGAAATCCCAGGTCTTGGCACCGACGTTGATGGAACCGGTCTTGTTGTCAGCGGGCGTCTTGGCGTCCATGGGCGAGCCCTCGTTTTAGCGGCGAGCGGTGCAGAAATCTGCGCTACA
This sequence comes from uncultured Pseudomonadota bacterium, assembly GCA_963782145.1. Classification (GTDB taxonomy): domain Bacteria; phylum Pseudomonadota; class Alphaproteobacteria; order Rhizobiales; family Xanthobacteraceae; genus Pseudolabrys. Next base: position 149,375 of record CAWAIV010000005.1, on the reverse strand, counting down.
TTTGGCCGGGGAGCGACGCCGGCTGGGGCGTTAATAGGGTCCGGCCAATTGTGCCTATCCCATTCAACTGTGCGCTGCAAGACAGGGCAACACCGGAGTTTGCCTGCAATAAAGGCATAGCTGTGCGGCAATCTCGGAATGGGAATTTCAGGTCGCGGAAGCGGCCCTCGGCCTGATCCGACAGCCGCGCCAGGCTCTCTTCGCGGCCGAGCACCGCCAGAACGTCGAAGATCGGCGGCGAGGTTGTGCGACCGGTGAGCGCGGCGCGCAGCGGCTGCGCCACGGTGCCGAGCTTGGCGCCGGAGCGCTCGACGAATCCGCGCACCACCGTCTCCACCGCGCCGGCGTTCCAGTCGCCGACCGCCTTGAGTTCCGGTAGCAGCGCACCGATCGAGGCCTTGGCCTGCGGCGTGAGCAGCGCGCGCGCCTGATCGTTGATCTCGATCGGCCGATCGGCCCAGATGAAGCGCGAGGCTTCGAACAGTTCGATCAGCGTCTTGGCGCGCTCCTTCAGGCCCGGCATGGCGGCGGTGAGCGTGGCGCGCAAAGCCGGCGTCATGCGATTGGCCAGCGCCTCGCCGCCGGCGATATGCGGCAGCAGGCCCTCGAGCGCGGCGACGAGATCGCTATCGGCGCTCTGGCGGATGTAATGGCCGTTGAGATTTTCCAGCTTGGCGAAATCGAAGCGGGCCGGGGAGCGCCCGATCGCCGGCAGATCGAAGGCCGCGATCATCTCCTCGGTGGTAAAAATCTCCTGGTCGCCATGCGCCCAGCCCAGCCGCACCAGATAATTGCGCATGGCCGCCGGCAGATAGCCCATGGCGCGGTAGGCATCGACGCCGAGCGCGCCGTGGCGCTTGGACAGTTTGGAGCCGTCCGGCCCGTGGATCAGCGGAATATGCGCCATGACCGGCACGGCCCAGCCGAGCGCGTCGTAGATGTGCTTCTGCCGCGCGGCATTGGTGAGATGGTCGTCGCCGCGGATGATGGTGGTGACACCCATGTCGTGGTCGTCGACCACCACGGCCAGCATGTAGGTCGGCGTGCCGTCGGAGCGCAGCAGCACCAGGTCGTCGAGGTCGGAATTCTGCCAGGTGACGCGGCCCTGCACCTGGTCCTCGATCACCGTCTCGCCGCTGGTCGGCGCCTTCAACCGGATCACCGGCTTGACGCCGGCCGGCGCCTCGCCGGGATCGCGGTCGCGCCAGCGCCCGTCATAGAGCTTGGAGCGGCCCTCGCGGCGGGCGGCCTCGCGCATGGCGGTGAGTTCCTCCGGGCTGGCGTAGCAGCGATAGGCCTTGCCGGCCGCCAGCAGTTGCTCGGCCACCTGCGCGGTGGCGCGCGGCGCGCGAGAACTGGAACACCGGCTCGCCATCCCAGGCGAGCCCAAGCCAGGTGAGCCCGTCGATGATGGCGTTGATGGCGGCCGTGGTGGAGCGCTCGCGGTCGGTGTCCTCGATGCGCAGCAGCATCGTGCCGCCGGTGTGGCGCGCATAGAGCCAGTTGAACAGCGCCGTGCGCGCCCCCCCGATATGGAGGAAGCCGGTCGGCGAGGGCGCAAAGCGGGTAACGACGGGCTCGGTCATCGCCCGGCCTGTATCACAACTGGCACGGAAACTGTCAGCGCGATTGACATTGAGGGGAACGTTCCGTCATGCCATAGGCCGCCGCCGAGGGCGGAATCATCGCAAGGTGCATCCGGGACACGAGGAAGCATGGCGAAGGTCGATATGGCAAGCGGCGAAGCGGCGGCGGGCGAAGCCGGCCGCGATTTCATCCGCGACATCGTCAAGGCCGACCTCGACGCCGGCCGCGTCAGCGAGGTCGTCACCCGCTTTCCGCCCGAGCCCAACGGCTACCTCCATATCGGCCACGCCAAATCGATCTGCCTCAACTTCGGCATCGCCGAGGAGTTCGGCGGGCGCTGCCACCTGCGCTTCGACGACACCAATCCGGCCAAGGAAGAGCAGGAATATATCGACGCCATCGAGCGCGACGTGCGCTGGCTCGGCTTCGACTGGGGCCGTCATCTCTACCACGCCTCGGATTATTTCGAGCAGCTCTATCGCTGGGCCGAGGACCTGATCGGCGCCGGCCTCGCCTATGTCGACGACCAGAGCCCGGCCGAGATCCGGGAAAACCGCGGCACGCTGACCGAGCCGGGCAAGAACAGTCCCGTTCCGCGACCGCTCGGTCGCGGAGAACCTCGACCTGTTCCGCCGCATGCGCGCCGGCGAGTTCGACAACGGCGCCCGCGTGCTGCGCGCCAAGATCGACATGGCGTCCGGCAATATCAACCTGCGCGACCCGGTGCTCTACCGCATCCTGCACGCGCCGCATCCGCGCACCGGCACGACGTGGAAGATCTATCCGAGCTACGACTTCGCGCATGGCCAGTCCGACGCCATCGAGCACATCACCCATTCGATCTGCACGCTGGAATTCGAGGACCATCGCCCGCTCTATGACTGGTTCATCGAGCACCTCGCGGTGCCCTCGCGCCCGCGCCAGTACGAATTCGCCCGGCTCAACCTCACTTACACGGTGCTGTCGAAGCGGGTGCTGACGCTGCTGGTGCGCGACGGCCATGTCACCGGCTGGGACGATCCGCGCATGCCGACGCTGGCCGGCCTGCGCCGGCGCGGCGTGCCGCCGGAAGCGATCCGCGATTTCGTCAAGCGCATCGGCGTCGCCAAGGCCAACAGCCTGGTCGATGTCGGCATGTTCGATTTCTGCGTGCGCGAGGCGCTCAACCGCAGCGCGCTGCGCCGCATGGCGGTGCTGCGGCCGCTCAAGGTGGTGATCGAGAACTATCCGGAAGGGCAGGTCGAGGAGCTCGAGGCCGTCAATCATCCCGACGAGCCGAGCGCCGGCACGCGCAAGATCACGTTTTCGCGCGAGCTCTATATCGAGCGCGAGGACTTCATGGAGAACCCGCCGAAGAAGTTCTTCCGCCTGTCGCCCGGCACCGAGGTGCGGCTGCGCTACGCCTATTTCATCACCTGCCGCGAGGTGGTGAAGAATGCCGCCGGCGAGGTCACCGAACTGCGCTGCACCTATGATCCGGCCACCAAGGGCGGCAACGCGCCGGACGGACGCAAGGTGAAGGCGACCATCCATTGGGTTTCCGCCGCGCATTCGATGGCCGCCGAGGTGCGGCTCTATAATCCGCTGTTCACCACGCCCGAGCCGAGCGGCGGCGAAGGTTTTGCCGCCGATCTCAATGCGCAATCGCTCGACGTGCTGAGCGAGGCGCGTGTCGAACCGGCGCTAGCCGCAGCGGAAGAGGAAAGGCCGGTGCAGTTCGAGCGCCAGGGCTATTTCTGCCGCGACCGCGACTCCACGGCCGAGCGGCTGGTGTTCATCCGCACCATCGGCCTGCGCGACACCTTCGCCAGGGACGTGGCGAAGGAGAAGGCGGCCGGTTGAGGCCTCGCGTTAAGCGCGCAGCGTTCACAACCGTTCTCCTAGCCACAACCGGAGGCTGAGGTAGCATGGCACTCGCGCGAGTGTGCGGGGCAGGGCGCCATGGCCGAAGCCGGACGATCGCGGGCGAAAGCCTGGGCGGCGGAAATCGACGCCGCGCGTCGGCGCGCCGGCCTCACGCTGCCGGCCGGCCTGTCGGCGCCGGCCGGGCGCTTGCGCCGCCTGGTCTCGCAATGGGCGATTGCCGAAGTCGCGCCCGGACGCCTGATGCCCTGGCTGCCGGTCGCTTTCGGCAGCGGCATCGTGCTCTATTTCACCGCCGACCGTGAGCCGGCCTGGTCGGCGGCGATCGTCGTTGCGGCCATCGGCATCGCCGTCGCTTATTCCGCCCGCCGCAGTGTCGTGGGTTTTCCGCTGGCGCTTGGCGCCGCGGCCATGGCGCTCGGCTTTGCCATCGCCACGTTGCAGACCGCGCGGCGCGCGCATCCGATACTCGCCTATCGCGACGACCGCGAGTGTCGGCGGCTTTGTCGAGGTGCGCGAGGAGCGCGCGCGCTCCGACCGCATCACCGTGCGCGTCGAACATATCGAGCTTGCCCGCCACGATCCGACGCCCGCGCGCGTGCGGGTCGCCGTGCGCAAGGGCACGGCGCCCGATGTCGGCGACTTCGTCGCCTTCAAGGCGCATCTGGCGCCGCCGCTGGCGCCGCTGCGCCCCGGTGGCTACGACTTCGCCCGCGACATGTATTTCGCCGGGATCGGCGGCTCCGGCTATGTGCTCGGCAAGATCAAGGTCGAGCCGGTCCCGCATCCGCCCGGCCTGTGGTTGCGCGCCGCAGCCGTCGTCGACGCCGTGCGCGAGAACATCAACCGCCGCATCCACGCAATGCTGCCGGGCGACCGCGGCTCCATCGCCTCGGCGCTGATCACCGGCAAGCGCAACGCCATCAGCGCGCCGGTCAGCGATGCCTTCTACGTGTCGAGCCTCGCCCATGTGCTGGCGATCTCCGGCTATCACATGGCGGTGGTCGCCGGCATCGCCTTCTTCTTCATGCGCGCCGGCCTGGCGCTGATCCCGTCGCTGGCCAGCCGCCGCCCGATCAAGAAATGGGCCGCGGCCGGCGCGCTGCTGACCGCCGCGTTCTATCTGGTGCTGTCGGGCGCCAGCGTGTCGACCCAGCGCGCCTTCATCATGATCGCCATCGTGCTCATCGGCGTCATGCTCGACCGCCCGGCGCTGACCTTCCGCACCATCGCCATTGCCGCCTTCGCCGTGCTGCTGTTGGCGCCGCAGTCGATCGTGCATCCGAGCTTCCAGATGTCGTTTGCCGCGGCGCTGGCGCTGATCGCCGCCTATCAATTCGGGCTGCCCATCGGGCGCGTTTGGGCGCGAGCGATGCCGATACGCCTGCCGCCGCGCGGGCGGCGCTGTGGGGCACTCGCGAGCTCGCCGGCGTCGCGCTCGCCTCGATCGTCGCCGGCCTTGCCACCACGCCTTACGCCGCCTTTCATTTCCATCGCCTGGCGCCCTATGGCGTGCTCGCCAATCTTGCCGCCATGCCGGTGATCTCCGTCTGGGTGATGCCGATGGGCATCCTCGGCGTGCTCACCATGCCGCTCGGTTTCGACGCGTTGTTCTGGCGGCTGATGGGCGAGGGCATCGACTGGATGATCGCGGTGGTGCTGTGGGTCGCGCATCTGCCCGGCGCGGTCGGCCATATCCACGCCTTCGGCCCCGGGCCGTTGCTGCTGGCCAGCGCCGGGCTGCTGCTGCTCTGCCTGTTGCGCTCGCCGCTGCGCCTGGGCGGGGCGGTGCTGGCGATGGCCGCTTGCATCTGGGTGCTGGCGACGCCGCGGCCGGATGTACTGGTCGCCGGCGACGGCGAGGCCGCCGCCCTGCGCGGCGCCGACGGACGGCTCGCGGTCCTGTTCAACCGCCGCGACAATTTCGCGCTCAAGGAATGGTTGATGGCCGACGGCGACGGCCGCGATGCCAAAGATAGCAGCCTGCGCGCCGGCATTGCCTGCGACGCCATCGGCTGCATCGGCCGGTTCGCCAACGGGCGGTTGGCATCCTTCGTCACCGCCATCGAAGCCTTCAATGAGGACTGCGCCCGTGCGGCGATAGTGGTCAGCCCGCGCCAGGCGCAATTGCCCTGCGCCGCCAAACTGGTCGACCGCCGGGTCTGGCGCGCGCGCGGCGCCGTGGCGCTGCGTTGGAACGGCGATGGCTTTACGGAAACCGATGCGCGGCCCGTGGGCTACGATCGGCCCTGGGCGCGCGCGCCGCGCTCGGCGCTGCGGCGCTCAACATCCGCGCATCCGGCGGCACCGGACGCCACACCGCGGCAAAAGGATTTGGAGGCTGGGGACTAGCTCAGCCTGCCATGCCCGCTTTCGCGGGCGATACGGCGGCGCCGATCAATAACGCCGGAACAGCCCCACCAGCTTGCCCTGGATGCGCACGCGGTTGGGCGGCAGGATGCGCACCTCATAGGACGGATTGGCCGGCTCCAGCGCGATGGAGGCGCCGCGGCGACGGAAACGCTTGAGCGTTGCCTCCTCGTCGTCGATCAGCGCCACCACGATGTCGCCGGTCTCGGCCGCCTCGGAGCGGCGGATCAGCGCGATGTCACCGTCCAGGATGCCGGCCTCGATCATCGAATTGCCGCGCACTTCCAGTGCGAAATGCTCGCCGGTCGACAATAGGTCGGGCGGCATGTTGATGACGTGGCTGCGGGTCTGGATCGCCTCGATCGGCGTGCCGGCCGCGATGCGGCCCATGACCGGCACCGCGATCGGCCGCATGGAGTTGTTGCTGTCCTCGGCGAACTGACGCACCCGGCCGAGATCGCCCTCGATCACGCTCGGGGTAAAGCCGCGCGAGCGTCCCGACAGGCCGTGGCCGACCGAATCGGGCAGCTTGATCACCTCGATGGCGCGCGCCCGGTTGGCCAGCCGCCGGATGAAGCCGCGCTCCTCCAGCGCCGTGATCAGCCGGTGAATGCCCGATTTGGAGCGCAGATCGAGCGCGTCCTTCATTTCGTCGAAGGACGGCGGCACCCCACTCTCGGTCAGCCGTTCGTGGATGAAACGCAAGAGCTCGAACTGCTTGCGGGTCAGCATCGGTTTCTCCCCCTCGCGGCCCGGCCCCATCGCACCCGTGCAAATGATCCCGTGGGACGGCCGATCAGAAACAAATCATGAACGGACACTATCTGTTCGATATGTGTTCCGCAAGGGCTTAATTTGGCGTGAACAAGTCGAAAGGCCGCTAAAGGCCAAGCTTAAGGATGACACAGGGTGAATTGGCTGGCGCCGCCGGCGCGTGCGGTTCCCGAATCAACAGGCAGTCGGCGGCGGCGAGCGGCGCCATCAGCGAACTGTCCTGGTCGGGCAGTGGGGTGGCCACCGGGCCGTCCGGACCGGCGCTCAGCACCGCCCGCACGTAATCCTCGCGCTCGTCGTTTGCCCGCATATCGCAGCCAAGCCGGGCCGGCGCGGGCGCCCATGCGGCATCGTCGCGGCCGGCGAGCCGGCGGATCAGCGGGATCAGGAAGAGGAAGGCGCAGACGTAAGACGACACCGGGTTGCCAGGCACGCCCAGCACCTGCATGGCGCCGAGCCTTCCATGCATCATCGGCCGGCCCGGACGCAGCGCCACCCGCCAGAAGTCGAGGTCGAGCCCTTCCGCGGCCAGCGCACGCTGCACCAGGTCGTGCTCGCCGACCGAGGCGCCGCCCGAAGTCACCAGGATATCGGCGCCCCATTGCCGTGCCCCCCAGACCGCGCGGGCGATCTCCTTGGTGCGGTCGGGCGCGATGCCGAGATCGAGCACCTCGGCGCCCTCGATTTCCGCCATGGCGAGCAGGGCGAAGCCGTTGGAATAGACGATCTCGCCCGGGCCCGGCGTGCTGCCGGGGGGGACGAGCTCGTCGCCGGTGCCAAGCACGGCCACCTTGGGCCGCCGGTGCAACGGGAGGGTGGGGTGGTTCATGGCGGCGGCCAGCATCAGGTCGCGGCCACTGAGGCGGCGGCCCCGGCGCAGCAACACGGCGCCGTCGCTGAAATCGATGCCCTGCCGGCGCACATTGCGGCCAACCGCCAGCGTCTTGTTGATGGTGACGGCGTCGCCCTTACGGCTGGTGACCTCCTGGATCACCACGCTGTCGGCGCCGGCCGGCATCACCCCGCCGGTGAAGATGCGGGCGGCTTCGCCGGTGCCGACCGCGCCCTCGAAGGGGTGGCCGGCGGCGACCTCGCCGATGAGCTTCAGCGTCGCCGGCACCTGCGCGACGTCGGCCGCGCGCACCGCATAGCCATCCATGGCCGACACGTCGGCCGGCGGCTGCGTGCGCAGCGCCTTGACGTCGGCGGTAAGCACGCGGCCGAGCGCCTGCTTGAGCGGCACCATTTCGCTCGGCAAGGGCCCGGCATCGGCGAGAACGCGCGCCAGGGCTTCGGCAACCGGCATCAGGGCCATGGCTGGTTCTTTCGATTGCACATGACCCGATCGGAAAACCCGTTCCCATCCCGGGTCAAGCCCGGGGCGGGCTTTTCCCGGATCATGCGCGGTCCTCCGCGCGGTAATGGCCGGACTTGCCGCCGCTCTTTTCCAACAGGCGGATGCCCTCGATACGCATGCCGCGCTCGACCGCCTTGACCATGTCGTAGATGGTGAGGCAGGCGATCGCCACCGCGGTCAGCGCTTCCATCTCGACCCCGGTCTGCCCGGTCACCTTCACCGTCGCCTGCACGCGGAAACCGGGCAGCGAATGCTCGGCGTCGATCTCGATCTCGATCTTGGTGATCGGCAGCGGATGGCAGAGCGGGATCAGTCCATGCGTGCGCTTGGCGCCCATGATGCCGGCAAGCCGCGCGGCGCCGAGCACGTCGCCCTTGGCAGCATTGCCGGCGACGACGAGATCGAGCGTCTCCCGGCGCATGATGACGATACCTTCGGCGACGGCGATGCGCTCGGTCACGGGCTTGCCGCCGACATCGACCATGCGCGCTTGGCCGCGCGCATCGATATGGCTGAGCGCGGCCGGCGCCGGGCGCTTGCCCTTTGCGCGCGGCGCGCGCGGTGTGGCGCGCTTCATCCGGCTACTCCGCGGTGGCAGGGTTGCGCGCGAGCAGGGCGCGGGTCGCCGCCGTCACGTCAGCCTGGCGCATCAGGCTCTCGCCGACGAGGAAAGTCGAGATGCCGATGCGGTTGAGGCGGGTAAGATCGGCGGCGGTGTTGAGCCCGCTCTCGGCCACCACGACGCGCTCGCGCGGGACATGCGGAGCCAGCCGCTCGCTGGTCGCCAGCGTCGTCTTGAAGGTGTGCAGATCGCGGTTGTTGATGCCGATCAGGCGCGATTTCAGTGCCAAAGCGCGCTCAAGCTCATCTTCTTGATGAACTTCAACTAATACATCCATCCCATAGCCAAACGCGGTCGTTTCGATCTCCCGCGCCGCCGCATCGGCGAGCGCCGCCATGATGATGAGGATGCAGTCGGCCCCCATCGCCCGCGATTCGACCACCTGATAGGGCTCGTAGATGAAATCCTTGCGCAGCGCCGGCAGCGCGGTCGCCGCGCGCGCCTGGCCGAGGAATTCCGGCTTGCCCTGGAACGAGGGCGCATCGGTGAGCACGGAGAGGCAGGTGGCGCCGCCCGCCTCATAGGCCTTGGCCAGCGCCGGCGGATCGAAATCGGCGCGGATCAGGCCCTTGGACGGGCTTGCCTTCTTGATCTCGGCAATCAGCGCGGTGTCGCCGGCCGCAATGCGGCGCTCGATGGCGGCCAGGAACCCGCGCGGCGGCGCCGCCGCCTTGGCTTCGGTTTCCACCACGGCCAATGGCTTGGCGCGCTTGGCCGCCGCGATCTCCTCGCGCTTATAGGCTTCGATCTTGGCGAGGATGTCCGACATCAGGCGCTCGGCGCATTTGAAATGGCGATCAGCCGATCGAGCCGGCCCTCGGCCTCGCCGCTGTCGATGGCGTGAGCGGCAAGTGCGGCGCCTTCCTTCAGATCCTTGGCCTTGCCGGCGACGATCAGCGCCGCCGCGGCATTGAGCACGGCCACGTCGCGGAAGGCGCCCGGCTTGCCCTTGAGCACGTCGAGCAGCGCCTTGGCGTTCTCGGTGGCATCGCCCCCGCGCAGCGCCTCCGGCTTGGCGCGTGGCAGGCCGGCGTCTTCCGGCGTGATCTCGAAACAGCGCACCGTGCCGCCCTCGAGCGCGGCCACGCTGGTCGGACCCGAGGTGGTGATCTCGTCGAGCCCGTCGGAGCCGTGCACCACCCAAATGCTTTCGGAGCCCAGGTTCTTGAGCACCTGCGCCATCGGCTCCACCCAGTGGCGCGAGAAGGTGCCGACCATCTGCCGCTTGACGCCGGCCGGGTTCGACAGCGGCCCGAGCAGATTGAAAATGGTGCGGGTGCCGAGCTCGACCCGCGTCGGTCCGACATTCTTCATGGCCGGATGATGCGCCGGCGCGAACATGAAACCGATGCCGGCCTCGGCGATGCATTTGCCGACCTGGGCGGCATCGAGATCGAGCTTGACGCCGAGCGCGGCGAGCACGTCGGCGGCGCCCGATTTCGACGACAGCGCACGGTTGCCGTGCTTGGCGACCGGCACGCCGGCGCCGGCAACGACGAAGGCGGCGCAGGTGGAGATATTGTAGGAGCCGGAGGCGTCGCCGCCGGTGCCGACCACGTCGACGGCGTCGGCGGGCGCCTTCACGCCCAGCATCTTGGCGCGCATGGTGGTGACCGCGCCGGTGATTTCGTCGACGGTCTCCCCGCGCACGCGCAGCGCCATCAACAGGCCGCCCATCTGCGAGGGCGTCGCCTCGCCCGACATCATGCTGTCGAAGGCACTGGCCGCTTCCGCGCGCGTCAAACTGGCGCCGGTCGCGACCTTGGCGATGAGCGCCTTGAAATCGTCGGCCACGGTCCCCCCTTACTCCGCCGCGTGCAGCGGCGTGACGCGCCGGCCGGTCGCGACGTTCCACGCCGCCGCCAGATCGAGAAAATTGCGCAGCATCAGATGGCCGTGCTCGGACGCGATGCTCTCTGGATGGAACTGCACGCCATGCACCGGCAGGCGCTCATGCGCGAGGCCCATGATCAGGCCGTCATCGGTCTCGGCATTGACCACGAGCGTGCGCGGCAGGCTGGCGCGCTCGACGATGAGCGAGTGATAACGCGTCGCCTGGAACGGCCCATTGATGCCGCGGAACACGCCGCTGCCGCTGTGGCTGATCTCGGACAGCTTGCCGTGCACCATTTGCGGCGCGCGCACGACCTTGCCGCCGAAGGCCTGGCCGATGGCCTGATGGCCGAGGCAGACGCCGAGGATCGGAATGGTAGGCGCGGCGGCCTTGATCAGGTCGAGGCAGATGCCGGCCTCGTTCGGCGTGCAGGGCCCGGGCGAGAGCACGATGGCCTCGGGGTCGGCCGCCATCACCGCGTCGACCGCGATCTTGTCGTTGCGACGCACGACGACCTCCGCCCCCAGGCTCCCCAGATAGTGGACCAGGTTGAAGGTGAAGCTGTCGTAGTTGTCGATCAGGATGATCATCGGCTGTCTTTAATATGGCGGCTCAAGCTCTTAGACGGGGCTCGGGGCAGGGGTCAAGCCGACCCTCCGGGGGAGCGCGGCAGGTGGGCTTTGCGCTCACCAGTGTACGATGGCTTGCCTTGATCGGGAACCCGGCGCTACAGCCACGGGCGTCGATCACCCCATGGAGACCCACATGCCGTCGAACGGCGCCAATCCCGCGCAGCGTCCGCTTCGCGCGTTCCTCTTGCCCGCGACCCTTCTCGCCGCACTGCTGGCATTTGTCGTGCCGATCGGCAGTGCCGTCGCCGGGGTGGCGGCGCTGTGTCCGTCGACACCGGCACCGCATACGCTTGAGGCCACCCAGCCGCTCAATCTCGGCGAGGTCAAGCTGCAGGTGCGCTACTACGCCTGCTCCGGCGCCTATGACGCCGAGTTGGCGAAGGTCCTGGTCGCCGCGCAGGCCTATGTGGTCAAGCGGGCGGACGAGGTGGAAAAGCCAGCGGTCGTGCTCGACATCGACGAGACCTCGCTGTCGAATTTCGGCGAGATCATCGCCGACGATTTCGGCTTCATTCCCAACGGGCCGTGCGACGCGCTGCCGGCCGGCCCCTGCGGCTTCGAAGCCTGGGTGATGAGCGGACGCGCCGAGGCGATCGCGCCGACGCTGGCGCTGTTCAACGCGGCGCGCGCCAAGCATGTCGCCCTGTTCTTCGTCACCGGGCGCTTCGAGAACGAGGCGCGCCGCGCGGCGACGGTCGAGAACCTGCACAAGGTCGGTTATGACGGCTGGACCGGCCTGGTGCTGCGGCCCGAGGACAGTCGCGCCCTGACGGTGGCGCAATACAAGTCCGGACAACGCGCCAAGATCGCGGCGGCCGGCTACACCATCATCGCCAATATCGGCGATCAGCACAGCGATCTCGCCGGCGGCTATGCCGAGCGCGCCTACAAGCTGCCGAACCCGTTCTACTACATTCCGTGAGTGGTGCGCGTCTTCTCGACGTAGCGCATCAAGCTCCCCCGTCGATTTCGCGAGGAGACCGAGATGAAGTCCGCCGACCCCTGGGATTGGATGCAGCCCTATGACGTGCGTCGTTTCGGCGACGTGATCCTCGACCGCGACGAGCAGCAGCGCTGGTGCCGCGCGGTATTGCTCGGCGGCCTGCCGTTCATGTGGCGCAAGGCGGAAGTCGCCCGCAATCTCATTTACGATCGGCTCGAACTGCGCGCCGGCGACAAGGTCCTGATCATCGGCGAGTGCATCGAACCCTGCGGGTTTGTCGAGGACATCAAAGCGCGCATCGGCCCGCAAGGCGACGTCCGCGTATTCGATATCACCGACGAGGCGCGCGACAACTACATTGCGAAAAAGCGCGGTCGCGGCGGCCAGCTTGCCACCTGGCAATGGTCCTACACGAAAGAGATCGCCGACGGCACGTTCGACTGCGCGGCCTGCCTGCAGGGCGTGCAGCATACGGACGACTGGCGCGAAACCGGCGCGGAAATGCTGCGCGTGATGAAAAGCGGTCGCAATCTCGTACTCGCGGAGATCGCCTACAGTCCGGAAACGAAAATGAAAATCGAGATGGACATGCACATTGAATATGTTTTCAGCAAGCTTCTGGCCCGGGTCGGCTGGAAACTGGATGAGTTCCCCTATTATAGTCCGCAGGATTTGCAGGCCGCCTTTGCCGAGCTTCTCGACGACCGGGATAGCTTTGTTTGGAAGGGCATTGAAATCTTCTGGGGCCGGAAACCCTAACCGCCGGCTGACGCCTTCCGCCATGGTCCGTAAAGCTGGGGCTGCGATATCGGCCGAGCGGTAGCGTGCCATGCCAACGGCGCGGCAAACTACTCGCCCGGGGAGCCGACGTGCTTGTCAGCATGGCGCCGGCATGGAAGAATTTGATTTCTACAAAAGACGCGACCAATCAAAAACTTCAGGGGGAATATGCATGCCGTCGTTTCACTTCAAGCGATACACGACTGCTTTCGTGGCTTTGCTCTTGTTGGTTGCCTGTGCCGGGCAGGCCGGCGCACAGCAATATCCGAGCCGACGAATAACGTTTGTCGTCGGCTTTGCGCCTGGCGGCATTGCCGACACCTTGGCGCGGCTGGTCGCGCATGGCCTTGAGCCGAAGCTCGGCCAAAGCGTCGTCGTCGAGAACCGTCCCGGCGCTGGCGGCAATCTCGCCGCGGCGGTTGTCGCCCACGCCGCACCCGATGGCTACACCGTGCTGCTGACGACCACCGCGTTGGCCATCAATCTGACCCTGCACCAGCACAATCCCTTCGCCGCCAGCGACTTCAAAGCGGTGGCCATCACCGCATCCAGTCCGGAAGCCATTGTCGCCAATCCGAAGAACCCGGCGCACAATCTCGCCGAGCTCGTGAAGATGGCCAAGGGCAAGACCATCAATTTCGCCTCGGCCGGCGTCGGCAGCGGCTCCCACGTCGAGGCGGCGTATTTCTTCAAGGAGATCGCGAAGGTCAACGCCGTGCACGTGCCCTACCAGGGCGGCGCGCCGGCCCTCAACGCGGTGATGGGCAATCAGGTCGCCGTCATGGCCGGCACCCTGGGCGGCGCCGTGGCCGCGCAGATCAAGGCCGGCAAGCTGAGGGGCCTCGGCATCGCCAGCGACAAGCGGACGGCGGTGACGCCGAACGTTCCGACATTCCACGAGCAGGGGTTCCCCGATTACCAGGCGGCCTCCTGGGTGGGCGTCTTTGCGCCGGCCAAGACCGATCCCGCGGTCATCGCCAAGCTCAATGCCGCGGTGGAGGACGTGATCAAGGATCCGGCCGTGCAGAAACGGCTTCAGGACATCGGCTTCGATCCGATGCATGGATCGGCGACCCAGGCCGATACCTATTTCAGGTCGGAAGTGACCAAATGGGGCACGATGGTGAAGAAACTGGGTCTGTCGATCAAATGAACAGCGGCCGCGGCAGGCCGGTCACATGATCGGCTTGCCGCGGATATCGATCGCCTTCTCGATGCGGATCAGCACGCCGATGCCGGCCTCCGCGCCGGCATGGGTCTGCTCGCGCGGCAGCAGCTTGGCGAAGATCGCCTCGCGCGTGGGACCGCTCTCATGCATTTCCACGCTGCCGAAGAAACGCAGGAAGCCCGATTCCAACACGCCGTCGCGCTGCGCCTTGAAGTTGGCGTACATCACGCACACCCGCTTGTCGGTGCCGAGATTTTCCAGCACCGCGCGTTTGGAGCGCTCCCAATAGGCCAGGTGCTCATCGTCGAACACGATCATGCTGCCCTTGGGCGTGATGTTTGGCCCTTCGCGGCCATTGGTCGCGAGCAGGCATGGGTAGCCGTCATCCCATGCGTTGCGGATGAGCGTCTTGATTTGCGTTGACAGCGGCATTGATCTCTCCGGGCGAATATTGCCGCGCAGAATGAAGAACCGAGGTCGCTTGCGCAATGGGGACTTGCTTCGGTCTCGGCCGGTGCTGTTGCGTCCGGTTTGCCTTCGCCGGCGACAACGGACCGCTTGCTACTGCCCGCGCTTGGCCGCGCTGGCGAAGCGCCGCGCTTCCTCGGCGGCGCGGAACAAGGCCTTCGCCTTGTTGACGCATTCCTGCTGCTCTGAATCGGGATTGCTGTCGGCGACGATGCCGGCGCCGGCCTGCACATACATCTTGCCGTCCTTCACCAGCGCGGTGCGCAAGACGATGCAGGTGTCCATCTCGCCGGCGGCGGAAAAGTAGCCGACGCAGCCGGCATAGAGCCCGCGCTTTTCCTTCTCCAATTCGTCGATGATCTGCATCGCCCGCACCTTGGGCGCGCCGGACACGGTGCCGGCGGGAAAGCCGCCGACCAGTGCATCGAGCGCGTCGTATTTGGCGTCGAGCTTGCCTTCCACATTGGAGACGATGTGCATGACGTGGCTGTAGCGCTCGACGAAGAACTGGTCGGTCACCGTGACGCTGCCGATGCTGGCGACGCGGCCGACATCGTTGCGGCCGAGGTCGAGCAGCATGAGATGCTCGGCGCGCTCCTTCGGATCGGCCAGCAATTCCTCTTCCAGCGCCTTGTCCTCGTGCGGCGTGGCGCCGCGCGCCCGCGTGCCGGCGATCGGGCGGATGGTCACGGTGTCGCCGGCGACCTTGACCAGGATTTCCGGGCTCGAGCCGGCGACGGCGAAATCCCCGTAGTCGAGGAAATAGAGATAGGGCGAGGGGTTGGTGCGCCGGAGCGCGCGATAGAGCGAGAACGGCGGCAGCGTGAACGGGGCCTCGAAGCGTTGCGCCAGCACGATCTGGAAGGCGTCGCCGGCGGCGATGTAGTCCTTGGCCCGCTTGACCATCGCCTTGTAGTCCTCGGGCGTGGTGTTGGAGCGCGGCGGCACATCGAGCGGGCCGGCATCGGCGTCCGAAAGCGACTTGTCGAGCGGACGGTCGAGCGCATCGACGATGGCGGAGAGCCGCTCCACCGCGCGCGCCAACGCGCTGCGGGCGTCGACGCTTCTGTCCGCGCGTACCGGAGTCACCACGGCGATCTCGTCCTTCACCGCGTCGAACACCACGATCACGGTCGGCCGCACCAATATGGCGTCGGGGATGCCGATCGGATCCGGATTGGGCGGCGGCAACTCCTCCATCTGCCGCACCATGTCGTAGCCGAGATAGCCGAACACGCCGGCCGCCATCGGCGGCAGGGCTTCCGGCAGGGCGATGCGGCTTTCCGCGATCAGCGCATGCAGCGCGGCGAGCGGCGGCTCGGCGAGCGCGGTGAAGGCGTCCGCATTGGCACGCGCTGTGCGGTTGATCTCGGCCGTGCCACCCTTGGCGCGCCAAATCAGGTCAGGGTCGAGCCCGATGATCGAATGGCGCCCGCGCACGGCGCCGCCTTCCACCGATTCAAGCAGGAAGCTCATCGGTTTGCCGCCGGCGAGCTTGAGGAAGGCGGAGACCGGCGTTTCCAGGTCGGCGACCAGCGTCGTCCACACCACCTGCGGCTCGCCGCGCGCGTAGCGTTCGGCGAATTGGGCTTCCGACGGCTCGATCTGCATGGGATCAGCTACCCGGCTGGCTGCCGCCTACGACCTGGTCGAGGGCCGTCTGGTTGACGCTGATGCCGAACTGGTCTTCGAGCTTGGCGATATATTCGCCGATGATGTCGTCGGAAAAGGCGGTTTGCAGCGTGCTCGACAGCGCCTTGGCTTCCGCCGAGTTCGGATCGACCTTGGGATCGGTGACCGTGGTCACCTCGAAGACGTAGCGTTCGGTCTGCCGGTCGCCCTCGGTGCTGGCCGGCACGCCTTTGACCGTGCTGAACGCCGCCTGCACCAGCTTGGGCGGGGTGAAGCCGCCGCGCGTGGCGCGGGTCAGATCGTTGGCCTTCTGCACCGGCAGGTCGGCAGCGGCCGCCACCTGCGCCAGCGTGCTGCCGGCCTTGAGCTTGGCCACCATATCGTCGGCCTTGGCCTTGAGGCGCTTGCCGACCTCGTCGTCGCGCCAGCTCGCCTCCACCTTGTCCTTCACCTCGGCCAGTTTGCGCTCGCGCGAGGGGGTGACGCCGTTGACGTCGAAATAGAGATAGCCGCCGCCTGGAATGGTCAGTGCCTCATTGTCGACGCCGACATCGCTGGCGAAGGCGGCGGCGATCACGTCCGGGGTTTTCGGCAGACCGGTCACCGGCTTGCCGTCGGGCGCATTGCCGGCGCGGTCGACCGCCTCGATCACCCGCGTCTTCAGGCTGAGCTTCTTGGCCGCCTCGATCAACGTGGCGCCGGCGGCCTTCTCGTCCTCGATCTTGTCGCGCAGATTGCCGAGCTGGTTGCGGGCGCGGGTCTCCGCGATCGCCTGCTTGATCTGCGCCGCCACCTGCTCATAGGTCTTGAGCTCGCCCGGCTCGATCTTGCCGACCGTCACCAGCACGGTGCCGAATTGGCCCTTGATCGGCTGGCTCACGTCGCCGCTCTTGAGCGCGAAGGCGGCCTTGGCCACCGCCGGATCGATGATCGGCGGACTCCGCCACCATGCCGAGATCGGTGTCGCTGGGTTTGAGCCCGCGCGCCTTGGCGATGTCCTCGAACTTGGCGCCCTTGGCGATCTTGTCGCGCGCCGCCGCCGCTTCCTCCGGTTTGGGAAAGATGATCTGGCGGACGTCGCGTTTTTCCGGCCGACCGTATTCGGCCTTGTGCTGTGCGTAATAGGCTTTGGCGTCGGCATCCGACACCTCCGCCGGCTTGGCCAGGTCGCCGGGGGTCACCGACAGGATGGTGATCTTGCGGTACTCCGGCGCGCGGAACAGCGTCTTGCGCGCATTGAAATATTTCTCCAGCTGATCGGGCGTGGCCGCCGCGATGGTGCCGGCCTGCGCCGCGCCGAGCGCAAGGTAATCGACGCTGCGCTTCTCGTTGCGGAACTGCATGAAGGCCTGCAGCGCGATCTGCGGCACCGGCACGTCGCCGGCGATGCTCAGCGCGATCTGCCGGCGCAGCAGCACGCGGCGCTGCTCCGCTACATAGCGGGCTTCGGTGAAGCCGGCCTCGTTGATGACCCGCGCGAACACGGTGCGGTCGAACTGGCCGGTGGGTCCGCGGAAATTCGGATCGTTGGTAATGCGCTTGGCGATCGCTTCATCGCTGAGGCCGAGGCGCAGATTATGTGCCTGTTCGTTGAAGGTGGTTTCGGCGATCAACTGGCCGAGGATCTGGCGGTCGAGGCCGGCGGCGCGTGCCTGGCCGGAGGAGATGACGCGCCCGCGCTCGCGGCCGAGCTGCTGCAGCTTGTCGTTGTAATATTGGCGGAATTGCTCGGTCGAGATCTCGACGCCGCCGACCTTGGCGACTTCGTTCTCGCCGAAACCGCGGAAGATGTCGCCGATCCCCCAGATCGCGAAACTGATGGTGATGACACCGAAGACGATGGCCATGACAATTTTGCCGAGCCAGGTCGATGAGGCCTTGTGAATACCGCGGAGCATGGGGGGCTTTTCTATGTGGTTATGGGCGGAGGCCGCACCATAGAGATCAGGCCAAATCCTTGCAACTCAAGAGGGATCGGCATTTTTGCGAGATGACTGGCGCGCGCGCCGTCGCTCTGATAGCGCAATCAGCCGCGTAAGGGAAAAGGACTTTGCGATGGCCGGGACCGTGCTGCGCCCGCTGGTGGCGGGCAATTGGAAGATGAACGGGCTTGCCGCTTCGGTGGCCGAGCTCGGCAAGATCGTGGCGGGGGCGCAGGCGCTTGCCGGCAAGGTGGCGCTGATGGTCTGCCCGCCGGCGACGCTGATCGCGCGCTTTGCCGAGGCCGCGCGCGGGGGAGCGGTCGTCATCGGCGGCCAGGATTGCCATGCTCTGGCCTCCGGCGCCCATACCGGCGATATCGCCGCGGAAATGCTGGCCGATGCCGGCGCCGGCGCCGTGATCGTCGGCCATTCCGAGCGCCGCAGCGACCATCACGAGACCGACGCCGAGGTGCGCGCCAAGACCCTCGCGGCCTGGCGTGCCGGCTTGACCGCCATCGTCTGCGTCGGCGAGCAGCGCGCCGAGCGCGAGGCCGGCAAGACCCTGGCCGTGGTCGGCGGTCAGCTCGACGGCTCGCTGCCCGACGGCGCCAACGCGGAAAACCTGGTCGTCGCCTACGAGCCGGTCTGGGCCATCGGCACCGGGCTGACACCGACCGCGGCCGATGTCGCCGACGTGCATGGCTTCATCCGCGCTCGCCTTGAGGCGCGTTATGGCGCCAACGGCGCCGCAATGCGCATCCTCTATGGCGGCTCGGTGAAGCCATCCAATGCCCAGGAGCTCATGACCGTGCCTCATGTGAACGGCGCCCTGGTCGGCGGCGCCAGTCTGAAGGCGGAGGATTTCCTCGGAATTGCCGCGGTTTATAAGTAACGCCCTGCCAGGGTGGAAATGAGCGCGGCGATCGTGTAGAGACCGCCGCGACGTCCTATATGACCGAGATATGGCAACCGGGCAGGGTGCCCGGCGCAGCCGGTGCGAGCGGATTTTAGCCTTATGCAGCAAGTCGTTATCGTCATCCATCTGATGCTGGTGCTGGCCATGATCGGCGTCGTGCTGCTGC
Organism: uncultured Pseudomonadota bacterium; assembly: GCA_963782145.1. Lineage (GTDB taxonomy): Bacteria > Pseudomonadota > Alphaproteobacteria > Rhizobiales > Xanthobacteraceae > Pseudolabrys. The sequence continues at coordinate 130,341 of CAWAIV010000005.1, read as the reverse complement.
AGAAGTCCGAAGGCGGCGGCCTCGGCATCGGCGGCGGCTCCGGCTTCATGACCAGCCGCGGCACCGCCAATGTGCTCACCCGCGCCACCGCGATCCTCGCCGGCCTGTTTTTCGTGACCAGCCTGACGCTGTCGATCCTCGCCGGCATGAACCGCAAGCCGACCTCGATCTTGGGCGGCAGTACGCCGAGCGCGCCGACCCGGCAGGCACCGGGTTCGCCGCCGCCTTTGGGTGGCGGCAGCGGTGGCCTGCTCAACCAGTTGCAGGGCGGCCCGCCCGCCGCGCCTTCGGCGCCGGCGGCGCCCGCCCCCTCCGGGCCGAGCGTTCCGCAGTCGAAGTAAGATCAAGCCAAAGGGGCCGGGTGACCGGCCCCTTCAGCGTTAGGGGGATACCGCGGCGGCGAGACCGCGCGCGTCAGGCAAGATGAAGGATTCGATGCAAATCGCCGCAATACCAAGGAGTTGTCGAGCTGCGCACAGGCGCAGGGGCGCCCTGCTGATTTCGCGCTCGTCGAATTGAACTGGCCTCGCTAAAGGTTAGGCCCCATGGCGCGGTATATTTTCATCACCGGCGGCGTGGTCTCCTCCTTGGGCAAGGGTCTCGCGTCGGCGGCGCTCGGCGCCTTGCTGCAAGCGCGCGGCTACAAGGTCCGCCTCCGTAAGCTCGACCCCTATCTCAACGTCGATCCCGGCACCATGTCGCCCTATCAGCATGGCGAGGTGTTCGTCACCGACGACGGCGCCGAGACCGATCTCGATCTCGGCCATTACGAGCGCTTCACCGGGCGGCCCTGCACCCGCCAGGACAACATCACCACCGGCCGCATCTATCAGGAGATTCTCGCCAAGGAGCGGCGCGGCGACTATCTCGGCGCCACCATCCAGGTGATCCCGCACGTCACCAATGCCATCAAGGACTTCATCCGCGACGGCAATGAGGGCTTCGATTTCGTGCTGTGCGAGATCGGCGGCACCGTCGGCGACATCGAGGGCCTGCCCTATTTCGAGGCGATCCGGCAATTGGGCAACGAACTGCCGCCCAATCACGCCATCTATATCCACCTGACGCTGTTGCCCTATATCCCCAGCGCCGGCGAGCTGAAGACCAAGCCGACCCAGCACTCGGTGAAGGAGCTGCGCTCGATCGGCATCCAGCCCGATATCCTGCTCTGCCGCACCGACCGGCCGATCCCGCAGGGCGAGCGGCGCAAGCTGGCACTGTTCTGCAATGTGCGCGAAAAAGCCGTGATCGAGGCGCGCGACGTCGACAACATCTATGCCGTGCCGGAAGCCTATTCGGCCGAGGGGCTGGACGCGCAGGTGCTCGAGGCTTTCGGCATCGCGCCGCAACAGCCGCCCGAGCTCGAACGCTGGCGTTTGATCAACGAGCGCATCTGCAATCCGGAAGGCGACGTCACCATCGCCATTGTCGGCAAATATACCGGCATGAAGGACGCCTATAAGTCGCTGATCGAGGCGCTCTCGCACGGCGGCATTTCCAACAAGGTCAAGGTCAACCTCGACTGGATCGAGTCGGAAGTGTTCGAGAACGAGGACCCGGCGCCGTTCCTCGAGCACGTCAACGGCATCCTGGTGCCCGGCGGCTTCGGCCAGCGCGGCGCTGAGGGTAAGATCCGCGCGGCGCAGTTCGCGCGCGAGCGCAGCGTGCCCTATTTCGGCATCTGCTTCGGCATGCAGATGGCGGTGCTGGAAGCAGCGCGAAATTTATGCGGCATCGCCGAGGCCAATTCGACCGAGTTCGGCCCGACGTCGGAGCCGGTGGTCGGTCTGATGACCGAATGGCTGAAGGGCAATGAGCTGGAGAAGCGCGCCGCCAATGGCGACCTCGGCGGCACCATGCGGCTGGGCGCTTTCCCGGCGGTCTTGGCGCGCGGCAGCCGGGTGGCCGAGATTTACGGCGCAACCGAAATCTCCGAGCGCCACCGCCACCGCTACGAGGTCAACACCGCCTACCGGGACCGGTTGGAGCAGCACGGCATGCGCTTTGCCGGCATGTCGCCCGACGGCATCTTGCCGGAGATCGTCGAATATGACGACCATCCCTGGTTCATCGGCGTGCAATTCCATCCCGAGCTGAAGTCGCGGCCGTTCGCGCCGCACCCGCTGTTTGCCAGTTTCATCGGCGCGGCGGTGGAGCAAAGCCGGCTGGTATAAATTCTTTATCGCTTTTTCGAACGGCTACCCCCGTGGGGAAGGCCCGATTTTGGCGCGTCCGCGGCGTGCGCTGCGCATTCTTTTGCGCCGCCTTTATGGTGTCGACCGCATTCTTCACGCGCGCCTTACGCAGCTTTTACGCAGGAAGGCCGGCGGCCGCGACGTTGCTTAAGGTGTTAGGCAACCCAACTCCGAGGACACCCACCATGCGTCAACTTTTCATCGCCGCTGCCGCGCTCGCGGTCGGCGGTTTGCTCGCGTCCACCGCCGCGCGCGCCGAAATGCTTTATTATCCGGGCGGCCCCGAACGCGCGGGCACCATGTGCCAGATCTCGACCGACGGCGACAAGCTCTACGGCTATTGGGCGCCGTGCCCGGCCGCTCCGGCTCGCGCCGCGCAAACCGGCGAACGCGCCTTTGACCGCGCCCCGGCGCAGTCTGGCACCGTCTATTATCCGGGCGGCCCCGAACGCGCCGGCAACATGTGTCAAATCTCGACCGACGGCGACAAGCTCTATGGCTATTGGGCGCCGTGCGCGAAATAGCCGGATGACCCGGCGCAACGTGTCGAAGAGCTGAAGGCGGAATTGTAAGGCCCCGTCGTACCGCGTCCTAGGTGCGCAGGGTCCATTCGATCGATCGGTTCCGGTGGCGCCGCGTATCCAGGCGCCGCCGGGACCGGTTTTCTTTTGTTCGCGGTCTGCGTCATGATGGCCCCTAGCGCCGCAAGCGGCCGGCGCGGAAGGAACAGGCATGGCGCGCGGTCTCGACCATATCGTGCATGCGGTACGCGACCTCGATGCCGCCGCGGATTTCTATCGCCGCCTCGGCTTCACGGTCGGCGCCCGCAACCGCCATCCCTGGGGCACGCACAACTACATCGTCCAGTTTCCCGGGGTCTTCATCGAGCTGTTGACGCTGGCCGAACCGGACAAGCTCGGCGACGACGGCTTCTCGCGCCTGTTCGGGGCCTATACCGGCGATTTCCTCACCCGTGGCGAGGGGCTGTCACTACTGATCCTGCAATCGGGCGATGCCACGGCCGATGCCGCCAATTTCCACGCTGCCGGCATCGCGGCCTCCGCGGTCATGCGTTTCGAGCGCGAGGGCAAGCGGCCCGACGGCTCACCGGTCAAGCTTGGCTTCTCGCTCGCTTTCGCGGAAGACAAGGCCGCGCCCGATATCCATTTTGCCACCTGTCAACAGCATTATCCGGAGAGTTTTTGGAATCCGGCCTTTCAGAAACACGCCAATAGCGCCACCGGCATCACCGGTGTCGTCGTCACTGCCGCTGAGCCGGAGCGGCATCGCTCCTTCTTCGCGGCTTTCACCGGGGCCGCGGCGGCAGCCGCGGAGGGCGGCTTCAGCATCGCTACCCCGCGCGGCGCGATCGATGTGCTGACGCCGGTCGCCTATACCGCCCGCTATGGCGTCGCGGCGCCGGACCTTGCCCGCGGTCCGCGGCTCGCGGCATTGCGCTTTGCCGTCGCCGAGCCGAGCCTGCTGCAGGCGGTGCCGGCCTTTGCCGGCCTGGCCGGGCTCTATGTGGGCGGGCCGACGGTCATTGAGCCCGCCGACGCGCTCGGCGCCGCCCTCATCTTCGCCAAATGAATTGGCAGCTTTTTGATTGTTGAAGTGGGCGAAAGACGTTACACTAAAAGTTGTGTATCCCTGCAAAAGCAACGGGAGCATGTCGTGACCGGTCTCGATGAACCACTCGGTCGCAAAGCGCCATTGGAGCCCGGTCGCGCCGGAATTCCGATCGCTCCGAGCGACAATCAACCGACCGATTTGGGCGTGACCACGGCCTCAACGCCCAGCGTCATCGGCGATGTATCTGGCCAAGTGCTGATATGGTTTCAAGGAACCGACAACAAGCTTTGGTGCCTGCCGCAGGAAGATTCGCACAGTTTGAAAAATCCGCACGGTCTGCTGTGCGCGTCCGCGCCGGCGCCCATGATGAATGCGACGGAGCACATCTACTTTCAGGGCACCGACGACACCCTTTGGCGGATGGAGGTTAAATCACCCTACCGTCATCAAAATCCCTTCGGGTTCAAATGCAAATCGCAGCCATTGGTGCCCGGCGATGGCTTCGTCTACTTCCAGGGCACCGACAACCTGTTGTGGCAATGGAACACCAACCTTCCCAACCACTATTCCAGTCTCGGCGATTTTTCCTGTGCGTCCACGCCGACAATGCCGTACGGCAATTTCAAATATATCTATTTTCAGGCGACCGATAACACCATTTGGCAAGTGAATGTCACCGATCCGACCCAGTGTTCCTCCGTCGGTACGTTCATCTGCGCGTCCGCACCCTATGCCAGCAGCAATGGCCGGCTCTATTTTCAGGCCACCGACAATACGATCTGGGAAGTCGACATGAGTGACTTCACAAATTACCGCCAATTGGGGAATTGGACGTGCCGTTCTACCCCCAAGGTCGCGGGGAATGGCGATGTCTTGTACTTTCAGGGCACCGACAATTTGCTGTGGCGGGGAAATTTGACCGATACATCGGACTTGACCAACTCCTTTGGCTTGACCCTCGCCTCGTCACCGGATGTCGCGCCTAACGGCGAGTTGTTATATATCCAAGACGCCAATAACGAGCTGTGGAAGGTGCCGGTCTTTACGGTTTGATGCGGCGCCGCGACGAGCGCCGGTGAGCGACGCAAGGCCGCGGCGCCGGAAAGGCATTCTTGCCGTTGCGGCCAGGCGTTGACCGGCAGGCCCGGGCGCTTCATGGTCAGCCGCTGAGTGCCCCGTTTCCGAATTCCCGCAAATGGTGCACGAACTTCAATTCAGCGGCAGTAGGAATGCTATGGCCAAGGTCGACCCTGCTGCCAATACTGTTGTGACCGTCGCAAATGTGCGCTTCGGCAATGCGCTGCCGTTGGCGCTGATCGCCGGTCCCTGCGCGCTGGAAAGCCGGGCGCATGCCCTGGAAATGGCTGCCGCGCTCAAGGAGATCGCGGCCAAAGCGGGCGTCGGCCTCGTCTACAAGACCTCGTTCGACAAGGCCAACCGCACCTCGGGCAAAGCTGCGCGCGGGCTGGGCCTCGACCAGGCGCTGCCGGTCTTCGCCGAGATCCGCGCTTCGCTGAACCTGCCGGTGCTCACCGACGTGCACGAGCCGGCGCAATGCGCGCGCGTGGCCGAAGCGGTCGACGTGCTGCAGATCCCGGCCTTCCTCTGCCGCCAGACCGACCTGCTGGTCGCCGCCGCGCAAGACCGGCCGGGCCGTCAACGTCAAGAAGGGCCAATTCCTCGCGCCCTGGGACATGGGCAACGTGGTCGACAAGATCACCGGCGCCGGCAACGGCAATGTGCTGGTGACCGAGCGCGGCGTTTCTTTCGGCTACAACACGCTGGTCTCCGACATGCGCGCGCTGCCGATCCTTGCGCGGCTGGGCGCGCCGGTCATTTTCGACGCCACCCATTCGGTGCAGCAGCCGGGCGGGCAGGGCACCGCCTCCGGCGGCGAGCGCGAATTCGTGCCCGTGCTGGCGCGCGCGGCGGTCGCGGTTGGCGTCGCCGGCGTCTTCATCGAGACCCACCAGGACCCCGACAGGGCGCCCTCCGACGGCCCGAACATGTTGCCGCTCAAAGAGATGGAGCCGCTTCTGCGCAAGCTGGTTGAATTCGACCGGCTGGCCAAGGCTTAAGTTTCGCGACGTCCGCCATGGGACCCGTCCTTAATTTGATGGCGTTCGTCGTGTTCGCCAGCTCGCTGTTCATGCGCTCGGTCGATCCGGTGATCCCGCAGATCGCCCATGGCCTTGGCATCGAGCCGGCCACCGCGGCGCTGCTCTCACCGGCTTTACGCTGCCCTATGCGCTGGTGCAGCCGCTCCTCGGCGCGCTCGCCGATATGCTGAGCAAGACACGGCTGATGGCCGGCTGCATGTTGCTGCTCGGCGTCTCCTCGCTGGCCAGCGCTTTCGCACCGAATTTCGAGATGCTGATGGGTCTTGCGCGTGATCAGCGGCATCGCCGCCGGCGGCGTGTTTCCCATTGCATTGGCCATTGTCGGCGACCAGGTGCCGGTCCGGCAGCGTCAGGTGGCGATCGGGCGCATCCTGTTCGCGGCCATGAGCGGCAATCTGCTCGGCGCCTCCGGCGCCGGCGTGGTCGGCGACCTGATCGGCTGGCGCGGCGTCTTCGTCGCCACCGGCGCCATCGACCTGATCGCGCTGGCGCTGGCCATTCCCGGCTTTCGCCGCATGAGCGAGACGGCCGGCGCAGCTTCGACCTCGCCACCTTCATCCCCAACTACCGCGCGGTTTTCCGCAACCCGCTGGCCAAATACTGCTTCGGCTCGGTGTTCCTGGAAGCGTTGTTCCTGTTCGGCGTCTTTCCCTACATGGCGGTGATGCTGGGCCGCGAAGGCGTCACCAGCGCCTCCATCGCCGGCGTGGTGATCGCCGGCTTCGGCATCGGCGGCGTCATCTACACGCTCGTGGTCTCATGGCTGCTCAGCCATATCGGCGAAAAACGGCTGATGGCCGGCGGCGGCATGGTGATGGCGGTGTGCTTGGTGGTGATTGCGTTGCGGCTGCCCTGGCCGGTCGAGTTCGCCAATTTCATCGTGATGGGCTTCGGCTTCTACATGCTGCACGGCTGCATTCAGGTCTATGTCACCGAGCTCGCGCCGATGGCGCGCGCCTCGGCGACCGCCGCGCATTCGAGCTCGTTCTTCCTCGGCCAGGCCACCGGCCCGGTGGTCTACGGGCTCGGTCTGCCCAAGGCATCGGCATCATTCCGGTGCTGCTGGTCGGCGCGATGGTGCTCGTCGCCACGGGCTGGGTCTGCGCCTTGCGGTTGCGCCGCTCCTGAACAAACCGGGCCGCGCGATGCTGCGCAGCATAAGCGGCGCAGGAATGCGGCGCCTGCAACCTTTCCGCAGCAAAATGTCGTACGCCGGCCGACGCAAACGCTGTTAGCCGCGCCCGCGATAGGGCGTCACGCCCTGGTCGGGCACCCAAACGCCTTTCGGCAAGCGGCCGGTCTGCCAGAACACGTCGATCGGCATGCCGCCGCGCGGATACCAGTAGCCGCCGATGCGCAGATATTTCGGCTTCAGCAGCGCGGCGAGGCGCTTGCCGATGGCGACGGTGGTTTCCTCATGGAAGCCGCCGTGATTGCGGAAGCTGGCGAGATAAAGCTTGAGCGATTTGGATTCGATCAGCCAGCGTCTCGGCACGTAATCGATCACCAGGGTGGCGAAATCGGGTTGGCCGGTGACCGGGCAGAGGCAGGTGAATTCCGGCGCCGTAAAGCGCGCGAGATAATCCACATCGCTATGCGCATTGGGCACGCGATCGAGCTGCGCCTCGGCGGGGGAGGCGGGCCATTTTGTCGCGCGTCCGAGCAGCGGGAGTTTCTTGACCATGCCTCCCAATGCCCGGCGGCACGGGGCATGACAAGGGGGTCGTCGATCCTGTAGAAGCGCGGCCATCACCAACCTGCCGGGCCCGCCATGACCGCCATCACCGACATTATCGGCCGCGAAATCCTCAATTCCCGCGGCAATCCCACCGTCGAAGTCGATATCACCCTGGAGGACGGCTCTTTTGGCCGCGCCGCGGTGCCCTCGGGCGCCTCAACCGGCGCCCATGAGGCGGTCGAGCTGCGCGACGGCGACAAAAGCCGCTACGGCGGCAAGGGCGTGCTCGACGCGGTGGCGGCGGTCAACGGCGAAATCTTCGACGCCATCGCCGGCATGGATGCCGAGGCGCAGGTCAAGATCGACGAGACCCTGATCGCGCTCGACGGCACACCGAACAAGGGCCGGCTCGGCGCCAATGCCATCCTCGGGGTCTCTTTGGCCGCCGCCAAGGCGGCCGCGGTCGCCGCCGGACTGCCGCTCTATCGTTATGTCGGCGGCACCGCGGCGCGGCTGCTGCCGGCGCCGATGATGAACATCATCAATGGCGGCGTGCATGCCGACAATCCGATCGACTTCCAGGAATTCATGATCATGCCGGTCGGCATGGACAGCTTCGCCGAGGCGCTGCGCGCCGGCGCGGAAATCTTCCAGACCTTGAAGGGTCAGCTCAAGGCCGCCGGCCTCAACACCAATGTCGGCGACGAGGGCGGCTTTGCCCCCATGCTGCCGTCGGCGGAAGCCGCGCTCGGTTACGTGGTCAAGGCGATCGAGGCGGCCGGCTATCGGCCCGGCGATGACGTGGTGATCGCGCTCGATCCGGCGGCCAGCGAGTTTTTCAAGGACGGCGCCTATGTCTACGGCGGCGAGGGCATCAGCCGCTCGAGCGAGCAGCAAGCCGCCTATCTCGCCGAGCTGGTGGCGCAATACCCGATCGTCTCCATCGAGGACGGCATGGCCGAAGACGATTTCACCGGCTGGAAAATTCTCACCGAGGCGATCGGCGACCAATGCCAGCTCGTCGGCGACGACGTCTTCGTCACCAATGTCGAGCGGCTGGCCGCCGGCATCGAGAACGGCATCGCCAATTCGATCCTGATCAAGGTCAACCAGATCGGCACGCTCACCGAAACGCTGGCCGCGGTCGAGATGGCGCACAAGGCCGGCTACACCGCGGTGATGTCGCACCGTTCCGGCGAGACCGCCGATTCCACCATCGCCGACCTCGCGGTCGCCACCAATTGCGGGCAGATCAAGACCGGCTCGCTCGCCCGCTCCGACCGCAGCGCTAAATACAACCAGCTCCTGCGCATCGAGGAGCAGTTGGGCGAACAGGCGCTTTACGCGGGCAAAACGGCCCTGAAGATGGCATAGCCGGCCGGCCGCGGCACGACGAAGAAGCGTTTTACTTCAATAATTTAGCGGACCGTAGCGGAACGCGGAGAGCGCGTCTTCCGAAATACAAGTATTAATTGTGTAACATATAATATACAACCTAAATTGGTAGCAGGCAGGCGATCGCTCCGCTGCGTGTATGCGCGCGGCTCTCGAGCGGTGGAAGGCGGTTCGCTGAGCCGATGGCACACGCGTAGCCACAGCACCTAACCAAGGGGGGCACGACCATGGCGAAAAGCAGTCAACTGGTAAGTCTGACGCCCGAACAGCTTCGTGAAATCCCGGAATTCAGAACCGTAAAAAACGTCGACATCAAGTTTCCCAAGCGAGCCGTGGCGGCGGCCGATGCGAAGGCCGCGCAAGCCAAATGGTTGAATTCGGTCAAGGCGCCGAAAGTGGAGCAGCCCGCCGCCAAGCGGATCAAAGCGGTCATGCTCAGCTCTGCACATGTCGACAAGTTGCGCGCCGTGCATGAGAGTACGGCGCCGACCGCGGAACTGATCGGCCAGAAAATGGATCCGGACGCGCTGTTGGGCATCGCCTATTCGGCCTTCGTGATTTTCCACTACACAAAGCTGGCCGCCGACCGAAAGAAGAAACTGGCCGCGGCCAAGGGCAAGCCGGTGGCCGACGACGAATGGAAGCAGGTCGTCGACGGCGCGATTGCCGCATTCGCGGCCGCCGGACAAAAGGATGTCAGCGAGGCCAATCTCGACGAGATGGCGGCCGAGCTGGGCCGCAGCAAAGCCAACTTCAATGCCGTTGCCACCATCGCCAATACCGCCACGGCGGTAGCGGCACCGGCTGCGCAGCCGCTGGGCCTCGGCAACTTCGTCACGCAAACCGGCGTGCTGCCTTTGGCGGGCATCAATATCGTATTTCCGCCGAACCTGTGCAGCCAGCCGCTTGCGCAGGGCACCTACACCAAACACCTGGGGCACACCTTCAGCCTGCAGGTTTCTTTCAACGCGCCCTGTATCCCGAAATTCTGGAAGACCTGTCATTACACGCTCACGATTGCCAGCCTGTCGTACAGCGTCGATCTCAATGTCGGCTACAAGGTTACCTGTTGCGGTGCATCGGCTTGGGGGCAGGCGGCCGCGCAGGTGTGCGGCAGTATTCTCGGCCACACGGCCTGTGCGAGTTGTTCGGCCTCCATCACCGCACTGGCCGGGGTCAGCAAGAACGTGCAAGGCAGCAATTGCATCTATGGGCTCGGCGTCGTTGCGGAACTCAAATGCCAGGCCGCGGGCATCACGGTCTTGGACTTTGTCGCGCCATTCGGCTGGACGATAACGGCGCCGTGTCCGCCGCCAGGCTTCCCGTGCTGATCGCAAACCGGTGCTGCTCGGAAAGAACCCTGACGATCTGCTGTGGCTGTTGCTGAGCGTGTTCGCTATCTGGCGGCTGACGGCCATGATCGTCTATGAAACCGGCCCCTTCGAGGTGCTGGTGGCGTTGCGCCGCGCGCTCGTCCGGATCGGATTGGGTAGATTGGTCGGCTGCTTCTATTGCCTCTCCGTGTGGACGAGTTGCGCGGTGGTTCTGGTCTTTCCGCTGTCGTTGGCGACGCCGCTGGTTTTTCTCGGCGTCGCCGGCGCGGTTGCGATGATCGAACGGGCGCTGTCGGGATCGCTCTCCACCGGCGATGACGAGGAAAGGAGCTCCGATGGCGATTAGTGGCTGTTGCGGCCAGTTGCCGGGACGGAAATCGCGGCGCGCGCCGCCGGAAAAGCTGCCCGACAATCCTCGCCTGAAGGGCGTCCGCATCGTTTATGTCGGTTCGGGGCGGCGCGACGTTAAAGGTGCGGCATCGGGCCTGACTTATTATGTGGCCGACTACCGCCGGCATTTTCACGTGCATCCCGACGACGCCCCAACACTGCTGCGGTCGCGCGATTTCATCTTGCAGATTTGAGGTTGCAGATTTGAGGCCGAGCGCTACGGACCGAGGTGGCTCGCCGCGTACACCAGGATGGCCGCGACGACGATCAGCGTCAAAAGGCGCCAGCCGCTGAACATGAAACCGAAACAGCCGACCCGGATCGGCGCCTGTTTATAGGCCTCGATGGTCTTCAAGGAGTCGGGGCCCGGGTCTTGCCCGGCCGGCGGCGGCAGCGGCGCTTCTGCCATGATCGGCGCTCCGATCGGATGAGCCGGCGGAAAGCCTAGCACGGGCGCGGCGCGGAATCGCGGTAAACCCGGCTCGGGCGCGCCGCTATCGGTGGCGGAGAAAGGCATCGCCGCCGGCTTGCCTTGAACCGGGTTTGGCCCCAGATTCGGCCTTGATAGACGCATGGGGCAGCCGCATTGGACCAGAGCACCACATTTGCTCCGCACGATCGTCGCCGCGCCGCCGATCATCTCGCCGATTTCATCGCGCAATCGATCGAGGCCGCGCGCGCCGTCGACAAGCCGTTCTATCACCTCGAATTCGACCGGGTGTTTCCCGACGACGTCTACGCGCAGATCCTGGCGCAAATGCCGCAGTCGCGCGACTACCGGCCGATGCATGGCCGCAGCAAGGGCCACGACCTCGACGACGGTACCCATACCCGCGTCAAGATCGACCTGTTCCCGGAATACGTTCGCAACCTGCCGCCGGAGAAGCGCGCGCTATGGGACGTGGTCGGTCGCGCGCTCTGCTCCGACAAAGTGCGCCAGGCCTTCATCCGGCGGCTGGCGCCCGGCCTCAAGAAGCGCTTCGGCGACGGCTACGCCACGGTCGGCATGTACCCGATCCCGATCCTCACCCGCGACATTCCCGGCTATCTGATCCCGCCGCATACCGACACGCGCTGGAAGGGCATCACCGTGCAGCTCTATCTGCCGGCCGACGATGCCAATACCGATATCGGCACCATTTTTCATGATGTCCTGCCCGACGGCACCAAGCCCAAACACACGCAAATGCGTTTTGCGCCGAATACCGGCTATGCCTTCGCCGTCGGCAGCGACACCTGGCACTCGGCCGATCCGGTGCACGAGCGGGTGAAGACGCGCAATTCGATTCTGCTCACCTATTTCGTCGACCAGGGACCGCTCAAACTGCTGCGCAACCGCGGCAAGCGGCTGGGGAACTTCCTGCTCAACGAGATCCGGGCGCGCACTTGAGCGTCGTCCCCGCTTTCGTGCGACAACGGCGCCGCCATTAAAACCCCCTTAACGGCCCTGCGGCATCTTGGCGTCCCATGGTCAAGCATCGTCGCCGCCGTACCATCCTGACCGCGCTCGGCCTCTACACCTTCGCCGCGCTCTATATCGGCTATTTCGCGGTCAACGCCTTCACCGGCGCGCATGGCCTGCGCGCGCAGAAGGACCTCGACCAGTCGCTGGCGCGCATGCAGGGGGAACTGACGCACCTGAAAGGCGAGCACGTGCTCTGGGAGCGGCGCGTGTCGCTGCTGCGCGCCGACAAGCTCGACCCCGACATGCTGGAGGAGCGCGCCCGCGCGCTGCTCGGCCTCACCGACCCGCGCGATATGACGCTGCTGCTGCACCCGCGCGAATAAGGCGAAACGGCGCCGCCCGCGCCGCGTTATCCCCAGGCCGCCACCCCGCTCGCCGTCAACGCATTGCAGATGCGCGGCAATCCGCGCCGGCGAGGCCTCGCGCTTCCGCACCCGGATGAATTACGCTATGGGGGAGGCGGCAGCCTCGCGCCGCAATCTTTATCGTCAGCCAGGAGCCCGCATGGCGGTCGCCACCGAAAACCCGAGCACCGACGACCGTGCCCTGGCCGGCATGCCGGTCGCCGATTTCAGCAAGGACGAGGAGCTTTCCGCCTACCGCACCATGCTGACCATCCGCCGCTTCGAGGAGAAGGCGGGGCAGATGTACGGCATGGGGCTGATCGGCGGCTTCTGCCACCTTTATATCGGCCAGGAAGCGGTCGTCACCGGCATGCAGATGGCGCTCAAGCCGGGCGACGAGGTGATCACCGGCTATCGCGATCACGGCCATATGCTGGCCTGCGGCATCGACCCCAAAGGGCGTGATGGCGGAACTCACCGGCCGCAGCCATGGGCTTTCCAAGGGCAAGGGCGGCTCCATGCACATGTTCAGCGTGGAGCGGGGATTCTACGGCGGCCACGGCATCGTCGGCGCCCAGGTGCCGCTCGGCACCGGGCTTGCCTTCGCCAACAAATATCGCGGCAACGACAATATCTGCCTGACCTATTTCGGCGACGGCGCCGCCAACCAGGGTCAGGTCTACGAGAGCTTCAACATGGCCGAGCTGTGGAAGCTGCCGGTCATCTATGTGATCGAGAACAACCGCTACGCCATGGGCACCGCCATCACCCGCTCCTCGGCGCAGACCAACCTGTCCAAGCGCGGCTCATCCTTCAACATCCCCGGCGAGCAGGTCGACGGCATGGATGTGCGCGCGGTGAACGCCGCCGGCGCCAAGGCGGCCGCATGGTGCCGCGCCGGCAAGGGCCCCTATATCCTGGAGATGCTCACCTACCGCTATCGCGGCCACTCGATGTCGGACCCGGCCAAGTATCGCACGCGCGAGGAGGTCGACGAGGTCCGCTCGCACCACGATCCGATCGACATGGCGCGCAAGCGCATCCTCGACAAGAAGATGGCGAGCGAAGCGGCGTTGAAGGCCATCGATGGCGAGGTGCGCGACCGTATCAACGAGGCGGCCGAATTCGCCACCCACGATCCCGAGCCGGATGCCGCCGAGCTGTGGACCGATGTCTATCGTTCGTAACGAGAAACGTGCCCGGGGTAGGAAACAGTAGCGCCCATGCCGACCGAAGTACTCATGCCCGCGCTGTCTCCGACCATGGAGAAGGGCAACCTCGCCAAGTGGCTGAAGAAGGAGGGCGACCCGGTCAAATCCGGCGACGTCATCGCCGAAATCGAGACCGACAAGGCGACGATGGAAGTGGAAGCCGCCGACGAGGGCACGCTCGGCAAGATCCTCATTCCGGAAGGCACCGACGACGTCGCCGTCAACACGCCGATCGCGGTCATCCTCGGCGATGGCGAGGACGCCTCGGCGCTCAAGGATGTGAAGCCGGCGGCGGCGGCGTCGCCGCCCCCCACCAAACCCGGAGACCGCCGCAGTTGCGGAGCCCGCCACACCGGAGCCGTCGCGCGTTGCCGCAGCCCCCGAGCCGCCGCGCGCGCAGACCAGCGCCGATCCCGCCATTCCGGAAGGCACCGAAATGGCGACCATGACCATGCGCGAGGCGTTGCGCGACGCCATGGCCGAGGAGATGCGGCGCGATGGCGACGTGTTCGTGATGGGCGAAGAGGTCGCCGAATATCAGGGCGCCTACAAGGTGACGCAAGGCCTGCTGCAGGAATTCGGCGGCCGCCGTGTCATCGACACGCCGATCACCGAGCACGGCTTTGCCGGTCTCGGCGTCGGCGCCGCGCTCGCCGGCCTGAAACCGATCGTCGAGTTCATGACCTTCAATTTCGCCATGCAGGCCATGGACCAGCTGATCAATTCGGCGGCCAAGACGCTGTACATGTCGGGCGGCCAGATGGGCTGCCAGATCGTGTTCCGCGGCCCGAACGGCGCCGCCGCGCGCGTCGCCGCCCAGCACAGCCAGGACTATTCGTCCTGGTATTCGCACATTCCGGGCCTGAAGGTGATCGCGCCGTCGAACGCCGCCGACGCCAAGGGCCTGTTGAAGGCGGCGATCCGCGATCCCAATCCGGTGATCTTCCTGGAAAACGAAATCCTCTACGGCCATTCGTCGCCGGTGCCGAAGCTCGACGATTTCGTGCTGCCGATCGGCAAGGCGCGCATCGCGCGCGCCGGCAAGGACGTCACCATCGTCGCCTGGTCGATGGGCATGTCCTATGCGCTGCAGGCGGCGGACGTGCTGGCCAAGGACGGCATCGACGCCGAGGTCATCGACCTGCGCACGCTCAAGCCCATGGACACCGAGACGCTGGTCGAATCGGTGAAGAAGACCGGCCGCTGCGTGACGGTGGAGGAGGGCTGGGCGCAATCCGGCGTCGGCGCCGAAATCGCCGCGCGATTGATGGAGCACGCCTTCGATTATCTCGATGCGCCGGTGCTGCGCGTCACCGGCAAGGACGTGCCGATGCCTTACGCCGCCAATCTGGAAAAGCTGGCGCTGCCTTCGGTCGCCGAAGTGATCGAGGCGGTGAAAGCCGTCTGCTACCGGTAAGTCGTCGCCATGCCCACCAACATCCTCATGCCCGCGCTGTCGCCCACCATGGAGAAGGGCAACCTCGCCAAGTGGCTGAAGAAGGAAGGCGACACGATCAAGTCCGGCGACGTCATCGCCGAGATCGAGACCGACAAGGCGACCATGGAAGTCGAGGCGGCCGACGAGGGCACGCTCGCCAAAATTGTGGTGCCGGAAGGCACGCAGGACGTGGCGGTGAATTCGGTGATCGCCGTGCTCGCCGGCGAGGGCGAGGACGTGAAGGCGGCGGCAGCCGGCGCGGCAAAGCGCGCCGGCGCCGAAAGCGCCGGAAAAGAAGGCCGAAGTCGTTACCCCCTCACCCCAACCCTCTCCCCAGCGGGGAGAGGGAGCAGGCACTGCCAGGCCGCAAGCACCGAGCCCTTCACCTCTCCCCAGTGGGGAGAGGTCGCCGCCGAAGGCGGCGGGTGAGGGGGCTAGGGCAAACGTTGGAGATCGCATCTTCTCCTCGCCGCTCGCGCGCCGCCTGGCCAAGGATGCCGGCATCGATCTCTCGCGCGTTTCCGGCTCCGGCCCGCATGGCCGCGTCATCGCCCGCGATATCGAGGCGGCGAAATCCGGTCAGGGCCTGCGCGCGGCGCCTGCCGCCGCTCCGGCCGCAGCCGGCGCACCGGCCATCGCGCCGGCGATGACCGACCCGCAGATCCGCGCGCTCTACGAAGACGGCTCTTACGACTTCGTGCCGCATGACGGCATGCGCCGCACCATCGCGCAGCGGCTCACCGCCGCCGCGCAGTCGATGCCGGTATTCTATCTCACGCTCGACTGCGACATCGGCCGGCTGATGGCCGCGCGCGAGGAGATCAACGCCGCCGCGCCGAAGACGCAGGACGGCAAGCCCGCCTACAAGCTCTCGGTCAACGACTTCGTCATCAAGGCGCTGGCGCTGGCGCTGCAGCGCAACCCCGAGACCAATGTCACCTGGACCGAGGCCGGCATGCTGCATCACAAGCATTCCGACATCGGCGTCGCGGTGGCGCTGCCCTTCGGCCTGATCACGCCGATCATCCGCAACGCCGAGGCCAAGTCGCTTTCCGCCATCTCCAACGAGATGCGCGATTTCGCCGCCCGCGCCCGCGCGAAAAAACTGAAGCCGCACGAATATCAGGGCGGCACCTCGTCGGTGTCCAATCTCGGCATGTACGGCATCAAGGATTTCACCGCGGTGATCAACCCGCCGCAGTCGACGCATCCTCGCCGTCGGGACGGGCGAGGAGCGGCCGGTGGTGCGGGGCGGCAAGCTCGAGATCGCCACGCTGATGAGCGTGACGCTGGCCTGCGATCACCGCGCCATCGACGGCGCGCGCGGCGCCGAACTGATCGGCGCCTTCAAGCGGCTCATCGAGAACCCGGTGATGATGGTGGTGTGAGCCGCGAAAGGAGCGCGCCCATGCGATTGGCCCGTCCGGTTTCCGCTTTGGCCATGGCGTCGGCGAGCTTCGTCCTGGCCGCGCCCGCTCGCGCCGAACTGCCGCCGCAATACACAATCTGGACGGATTTCGCCGCCGTCACCGCGGAGCGCTCCATCCCTCATACGCTCGGCGTGGTCGACAGCATCGCGCGCACGCCGAACGGCAAATATCTGGTGCGCGGCGGCGCTTGCGTTGTCGAGGTCACCGTCGTGCGCGCCTCGGCCGTGGCGCCCGACGGCAAGGTCATCGTCGGGCCCTCGCATGTCGAGCGGGTCGAGGTCGGCGCCAAGCGCTGCGATCGCTAGCGCCGTTTCAGCTCTGGAAATCCTTCGCCTTGACCAGCGCGAGCGCCGGCGGCGCGTGCGAATCTTTCGATCGTGACGTGTCCCCATGGAAAGGCAGAAAAAACCCGCCCTTTGCGAAAATTAGAGTCCGACAAAGGGGGGCATTTTAAGAGTGGCGGCGCTTGATCGGCGCCTTGTCCTATGCGAGACGGGAAGGGCTGAGAGTGCAGGCGGAGACGCGCAGTGGCTCGGTCCCGGCCCGGGGGCTATGTCGCCGCTATCCGCGCAGCACAACTCGGCCTCAAACGTCTGATCGAAAACCCGGTGATGGTGGTGGTGGAGACGGCGGCGCTGCCGTCGCTCGGTCAAGCCACCCGCGTGCTCTGACGTTCCGGCGCGAACAGCTTGGCCGCCTGCTCGAGCGGCATCGGCCGGCCGAGATGATAGCCCTGCGCCTTTTCGACGCCGAGCTGCCTGAGCGCGTTCAATTCGGATGCGGTTTCCACGCCCTCGGCGATGATCTTGCTGCCGGTATCGCGGCCAAACTTGATCAGCGCGGCGGCAAGCGCGCGGCGCACCGGATCGAGGTCGATGTGGCGGGTCAGCCCCATGTCGAGTTTGATGATGTCCGGCCGCAAATGCAGGATGTGTTGCAGGCTGGCATAGCCGGCGCCGGCGTCGTCGACGGCCAGGCGCACGCCGCGGGCCCGTAGCGGCGCCATGGCGGCGAGCAGGCGGTCGTAGTCGGCGACATGGGCATGCTCGGTGATTTCGAGCACCGCGCGCGCCGGCGGAACCTTACCCATGACGGCGAGGAATTCATCGCTGAGGATCGTTTCGGGCGAAGCGTTCACCGCCAGATAGGCCGGGTCCGGCAGCGCCGAAAGGCCGGCGAGCGCCATGCGGATGGCGAGAAGCTCGAGCTCGATGCCGAGGCCGACGTCCGCCGCATCCTTGAACCAGAGATCGGGCGTACGCTGGGGCAAGGCGTCGAAACGGGCGAGGCATTCGACGCCGAGCGGGCGATGCTGGGCGACATGCCAGATCGGCTGGTACGCGATCGACAGGCGTTTGCCGGCAATCACGTCGGCGACGCGGGCGCGACGGTCGGCGGCCTCCGTCTTGGTATCGAGGTCGCGGCCGATCTCGAAGGCTGCCAGGTCGGCGAAGGCCTTCATCATTTGCAAGTCGCGCTGATTGAGCGAGGGATTGGCCTCTCGCCCGAGGCAGCAGAACATGCCGTAGACACGCCCGTCGGACAGCCGGATCGGCACGCTCATGTGCTTGCCGATGGGCACGGCATGCGTGATCGGCAGCGACATCGCGATGGGATCGGCCGCGGTGTCGGGGAGAAGCTGCGGCATCCGCCCCTCGAGGATGTGGCGGCAATAGATGTCGTCGAGCGCCATCGAGTCGCCCGGCTTGATCAGCGCTTCCAGGCCGGGGGCGTCGACCTCCTGGAAAACCGAGCGCTCGCCGACGAATTCGGAGACATAGGCCACTTCCATGCCCAGGTGCGAGCGGATGACCTGGAGCGCGCGTTTGATGGTGTTGTCATCGCCAGCCGGACCGCTCATCAGGCCGCACAGCAATCCGGTATTCCCTGCGTCCGGCATTGGCAAAGTTCCCTCTGTCGCGATTGGGCTATGACAATACGATTGGGATCGGCTTTTCCGATGTCGAGGGAGCGGTGATTGTGCGGGCATAGCTAAGGATGGGTTGTCGCCCGGCGCATAAGGCCGGAAAAGGCTTGCCGGCCCCTGGGTTTCCGCGTTTTAACTCACGCCGGGCCATGCCTATATTCGTCCCTCTGCCAGACCGCCTGCCGTATCCGTCTACCTTTCCGGCCTCACCGAAAGTCCGCCATGCCCGACACGTCCTTCGACATCCTCATCATCGGTTCCGGCCCCGGCGGCTATGTCGCCGCCATCCGTGCAGCACAACTCGGCTACAAAACCGCGATTGTGGAGAAAAACTATCTCGGCGGCATTTGCCTGAACTGGGGCTGTATCCCGACCAAGGCGCTGCTGCGCTCGGCCGAAATCTACCATTACCTGCAGCACGCCAAGGACTACGGGCTCTACGCCGACAATGTCGGCTATGACCCGACCGCCATCGTCAAGCGCTCGCGCGGTGTTTCCAAGCGGCTCAATGACGGCGTCGGCTTCCTGATGAAGAAGAACAAGGTGTCGGTGATCTGGGGCGAAGCGGCGATCGAGGCGCCCGGCAAGGTCACCGTCAAGGCCTCGAAGACCGAAGCCCCGAAAGGCACGCTCGGTCCCGGCGCGTATCAGGCCAAGCACATCATCCTCGCCACCGGCGCGCGCCCGCGCGTGCTGCCGGGCCTGGAGCCCGACGGCAAGCTGGTCTGGACCTATTTCGAGGCCATGGTGCCGCCGGCTATTCCGAAGTCGCTGCTGGTGGTCGGCTCCGGCGCCATCGGCATCGAGTTCGCCTCGTTCTTCCGCAATTTCGGCGCCGAGGTGACCGTGGTCGAGGTGCTGCCGCAAATTCTCCCCGTCGAGGACGGCGAGATCGCCGCTTTCGCGCGCAAGAGTTTCGAGAAGCAGGGCATCAAGATCCACACCAACGCCAAGGTCACCAAGCTCGACAAACAAGCCGACAGCGTCACCGCCACGATCGAAGAGGGCGGCAAGACGCAAACGATCACCGTCGAGCGCGTCATCTCCGCCGTCGGCGTCACCGGCAATATCGAAAATCTCGGCCTGGAGAAGCTCGGCGTGAAGACCGAGCGCGGCTGCGTCGTCATCGACCCGTTGTACAAGACCAACGTGCCCGGCATCTACGCCATCGGCGATGTCGCCGGCCCGCCGATGCTGGCGCACAAGGCCGAGCACGAGGGCGTCATCTGCGTCGAGGCCATCAAGGGCCTCAACCCGCACCCGATGAACAAGCTGATGATCCCCGGCTGCACCTATTGCACGCCGCAGATCGCCTCGGTCGGCCTCACCGAGCAGGCGGCGAAGGACAAGAAGCTCGACATCCGCGTCGGCCGCTTCCCCTTCGTCGGCAACGGCAAGGCCATCGCGCTCGGCGAGGACCAGGGCCTGGTCAAGGTCATCTTCGACAAGAAGACCGGCCAGCTGCTCGGCGCCCACATGGTCGGCGCCGAGGTGACCGAATTGATCCAGGGCTATGTGGTGGCGATGAACCTGGAGACCACGGAAGAAGAATTGATGCACACCGTCTTCCCGCATCCGACGCTGTCGGAGATGATGAAGGAAGCGGTGCTCGACGCCTATGGGCGGGTATTGAATATGTAGAGCGCCGGCGCAAGGCGCGCGAAATCAGGGAGGAACAGCAATGGCCAAGTACGACAACATTCTCGGCACCGTCGGCCATACGCCGGTGGTCAAGATCACCAAGCTGGCGCCGAAGGGCATCAATCTCTACGTCAAGATCGAGGCCTTCAACCCGCTCGGCTCGGTCAAGGACCGCCTGGCGCTCGGCGTCATCGAGGCCGCGGAACAATCCGGCGAGCTCAAGCCCGGCCAGACCGTGATCGAGGCCACCTCCGGCAATACCGGCATCGGGCTCGCCATGGTCTGCGCCGCCAAGGGCTATCCGCTGGTGGTCACCATGGCCGAGAGCTTCTCGGTCGAGCGGCGCAAACTGATGCGTTTCCTCGGCGCCAAGGTGATTCTTACTCCCGCCGCCGAGCGCGGCATGGGCATGGTCAATAAGGCGCAGGAACTGGCCAAGACGCACGGCTGGTTTCTCACCCGCCAGTTCGAGAACGAGGCCAATCCCGCCATGCATTCGCGCACGACGGCGCGCGAGATCGTCGACGATTTCAAGGGCGAGAAGCTCGACTACTGGGTCACCGGCTTTGGCACTGGCGGCACGCTGACCGGCGTATCGCGCGTGCTGCGCAAGGAGCGCCCCGACACCAAGATCGTGGTGTGCGAGCCGGCCGACGCGCCGATGCTGACGAGCGGCATTGGCCAGGAGCGCAATCCCGACGGATCGCCATCGGCGGCGCATCCCTCGTTCAAGCCGCATCCGATGCAGGGCTGGAGCCCCGACTTCATCCCGAAGATCACCGGCGAAGCCGTCGACGGAAAAGACGTTCGACCGCATCATCACCGTGCCGGGGCCGGACGCGCTCAAATACAGCCGGCTATTGGCGCAGAAGGAAGGCATCTTCGTCGGCATCACCGCCGGCGCCACCTTCGCCGGCGCGCTGGAAGTGTGCAAATCGGCGGCGCCCGGTTCGACCGTGCTGGCCATGCTGCCCGACACCGGCGAGCGCTATCTGTCGACGCCGCTGTTTGCCGACGTGTCCGCCGACATGACCGAAGAGGAAGTCAAGATTTCCAATTCGACGCCGAGCAACCGCATGCCGCCGAAGGCAATGTAAGGATCACCGAATGGGCGTGATCGCCTGGATCATCATCGGTCTCATCGCCGGCTGGCTGGGAAACGTGATCCTGGGCGGCCGCGGCGGCGGCTTGCTGTACAATCTCGCCGTCGGCCTGGTCGGCGCCATCGTCGGCGGCTTCCTGTTCAGCAAGCTCAATATCGCGGTGGTGCAGGATTTCTGGGGCAGCCTGATCACCGCCACCGTCGGCGCCGTGATCTTCCTGCTGATCTGGCGGGCGATTCGGCGGGCGTAGGTGCGCCTTGCGGCGACGGGGTGGCAGCCGTAAGTAAGGGGCATGACCGTCGTCCTCGACCTGACCAACCCGCGCCCGCGCCATCCGGAAAAGGCGCATCGGCCGGATTCGGCGCAACCGCCGAAGCCCGACTGGATCCGCGTCAAGGCGCCGGTCTCGGCCGGTTATCGTCGACACCCACGCCATCATGCGCGCCAACGGCCTGCACACCGTCTGCGAGGAGGCCGGCTGCCCCAATATCGGCGAGTGCTGGGAGAAGAAGCACGCCACCTTCATGATCATGGGCGACACCTGCACGCGCGCCTGCGCCTTCTGCAACGTGAAGACCGGGCTGCCCGGCGCGCTCGATGCCGGCGAGCCGGCGCATGTCGGCGAAGCCACCGCCAAGCTCGGGCTTGGCCCACATCGTGGTCACCTCGGTCGACCGCGACGATCTCGCCGACGGCGGCGCACAGCATTTCGCCGACACCATCCGCGCCATCCGCCGCGCCTGCCCGTCGACCACCATCGAGGTGCTCACCCCCGATTTCCTGCGCAAGGACGGCGCGCTGGAAATCGTGGTCGAGGCGCGCCCCGACGTGTTCAACCACAATCTGGAGACCGTGCCCTCGCTCTATCTCACGGTGCGTCCCGGCGCGCGCTATTTCCATTCGCTGCGCCTGTTGCAGCGGGTCAAGGAACTCGATCCGGCGATGTTCACCAAGTCCGGCATCATGCTCGGCCTCGGCGAGGAGCGGAACGAGGTGCTGCAGGTGATGGACGACCTGCGCTCGGCCGATGTCGATTTCCTCACCGTCGGACAATATCTGCAGCCGACGCGCAAGCACCACGAGGTCAAGCGCTTCGTGCCGCCGGACGAGTTCGAGGCGCTCAAGAGCGTGGCCTTCGCCAAGGGATTCCTGATGGTGGCGTCGTCGCCGCTGACGCGCTCGTCGCATCATGCCGGCGAGGATTTCGCGCGGCTCAAGGCGGCGCGGCAAAATTCCACGGGCAATCGGGCCGTCGGACTTTAGCCCGCGTCCGCCGAATCCGGGTACACTTGCCGGCTAGGACGTCTGGATTTCGGGCCCGCGCCGCCGGCGCGCGCGCGGTGACGACGAGACGGGGCGATACAACGATGCCGCAATTCTCCACCAGGCGCCGCGTCCGCCACTCCGCCGGCGACATGTTCGATCTCGTCTCCGACGTGGCGAACTATCCGAAATTCGTGCCGATGTGCAGCGCCATGCACCTGCGCAGCCGCAGCGAGAAGGAAGACGGCAGCGTCGAGGTGGTTGCCACCATGACGGTCGCCTACAAGATGATCCGCCAGAGCTTCACCAGCCGCGCCCGCTGCGACCGCGCGAAGCTGAAGATCCTGGTCGAATATCTCGACGGGCCGTTCCGCCACATGCGCAACCGCTGGGTCTTCCACCCGCGCGGCGAACATGCTTGCGAGGTCGAGTTCTTCATCGACTACGAATTCAGGAGCCGCGCGCTGTCATTGCTGATGGGCGCGATGTTCGACACCGCGTTCCGCCGTTTCGCCGTCGCTTTCGAAGAGCGCGCCGACCAGGTCTACGGCCGCCGGCCGACCAGCGCCTAGCCGGCCAGCGTCAGCCTGGGCCTCAGGTATTGTAGCCGTGCCGCGTGCACCAATCGGCCGCGCTGCGCGCCGGGTAGCCATGCTTCTGGATGGTCGCCAGGCAGCGCTTGAAGCTGCCGGGACGCAACGTCGTCTTCTTCTTAGCGGCCGATGCCGCGCCGCCCGCCGCCACACTGAATGCGATGCTCATCACTATGATCGTGCAAATCCGCAGCATGTCGCCCATCCCTGACTGTCGGTAATGCCGCAAGTTTAAGAGATTCCGCGCGGACAGAAAACTTGGCCGGCATCGCCTCACTGCGGTGGCGGCAGCGGCGCCGGAGCCGGCCCTGGTGGCGGCGCTGGCGGCGCTGCGGCGGGGCGCGCCGGCAGCGCGGCCTCGGTATCGAACTTGTCCGCCTGGATTTTCAGCGTGCCGATCAGCGTCGGCATTGCCACCCGGATCGGCGCCATCAGCGCGGTGCCGGCGATCGGCGCCAGCCACAGTTCCATGTCGCGGCGGCCGGCGACATATTTCACCAGCAGACTGTCCGGCCGATAACCGGCGATCGGCTGCAGCACCAGACTGCACACCAGCACCGGCCCGTCATAGCTGCCGGGCAGCGTGATCTTGTCGATGCGGGCGAAGCCGAGCGCCAGATTGTAGCGCCGCCGCCCGTCGAAGATCGCCAGTACATGGTGGCAATTGCCGGCGGAGAAGAAACTCTCGCCCGGCCGCGCGGTGATCAGCACGGCGCTGAGCGGATCGGCGACGCCGCGCCGGTCGGCGTCGGTCACCGGCAGCCGGTCGGGCGTCGGCGCCAGCGGCGGCGTCGCGGTGACAGTGGCCACGCCGTCGACGAAGGCGATGCGCAGGTTGGTGATGCCGTCGTCGTCGGTGATCTTGGAGCGGAACTCGGTCGGCTTCAGGTGCCAGTTCTCGACCCGGCCCGCCGTGGCGACGGCGCCTTCGCCGTTGACCAGCATGCTCAGCATGCCGCTCGCCTTGCCGCTGGCGGCGCTGGTGTATTGCGTGGCGCCGATGTCGACCGTCCAGGTCACGTGGCCGATGGTCACACCGGTCATGATGATGCTGTATTGCGCGGTGAGCCGGCCCTGCGCCTGGGCGAGGCCGCCGAGCGGCAAGAGCGCGAAGAGCGCCCCGGCGAGCCTTGCCGCCGCGGCGCGGCGGCCTGCAAGGTGCCAGTTCATATCAGTAGAATCCTGACCGGGACCTTAGCACCGTCGGCAGCGCTTTGTCCGCGCCGGCAGGGGCAGGCTATGCCAAATTTGCGACCTCTTCACAGTGCTATGTCTCGTCCGGCGGTCCTCGCCAAAGGGCGTGGGTCAAGTGCCTGAGCGGCTTCAATCATTGGGAAATAGTATAGGGGCGGACATGGTCACGTAGGGTGCGCTCGCCTAGATGATCGGCATGCCGTCGCGCCGCGCGCAGCCGCGAACGCCGCGACTGAAAATCAACCCCGCAATCGCGGATCAAATCGGAGTCATGCATGTACGATCGGAAATTCTTCGCGCGCGCCGCCGTTGCGGTAACCTTCGGCCTCCTTGTGGCGCTTGCCCCCGGTCTGGCCGCTGCCAAAGCCGGCGTGGTGCACAAAGCCAAGATTAGCCTGAGCGAGGCGCGCACGATTGCGCTGAAGGCCTATCCAGGCAAAATCATGAAGGAGGAGTTGGAGCGTGAGCGAGGCGGCAGTGGCCTGCGCTACTCGTTCGATATGCGGCGCGGTAAACACTGGCGTGAGGTCGGAGTCGATGCCATGACCGGCCGCGTCTTGGAAAACACCCACGAGCGGGCCAATCCGAAAGACTGAACCCGACCGGCGAACCGGCGAGCCAATCGCCGGTTCGCAGCCGTTGCGCGAGTTTGCAGCAGAGGACGCAGCGCATGAAGGTGCTTGTCGTCGAGGATGACGCGGAAACGGCGGCCTATATCGCCGCCGGCTTGAGCGAACACGGGCATGTCGTCGATCGCGCGGGCAATGGCCGCGACGGCTTATTCCTCGCCACCGGCGGCAATTACGAAATCGCGATCGTCGACCGCATGCTGCCCGGCCTCGACGGACTTGCCCTTGTGAAGACATTGCGCGCCGGCGGGATTGGCATGCCGGTGCTGTTTCTGACCAATCTCGGCGGCATCGACGACCGGGTCGAAGGCCTTAACGCCGGCGGCGACGACTATCTGGTCAAGCCCTTCGCCTTCTCGGAGCTTTTGGCGCGCCTGAATGCGCTTTGCCGGCGTCCGGCCATGAATGCGGCGTCGACCGTATTGCGGATCGCGGATTTGGAAATCGATATGCTCAAACGTAGCGTGACCCGCGCCGGCAAGGCGCTCGACCTGCAGCCCCGCGAATTCACACTGCTGGAATGCCTCATGCGCAACGCCGGCAAGGTGATGACGCGGACAATGCTGCTGGAAAAGGTCTGGGACTTTCATTTCGATCCGAAGACCAACATCGTCGAAACGCATATGAGCCGCTTGCGCGGGAAGGTCGACCGCGGCTTTTCCTGCGAGCTCATTCATACCATCCGCGGCTCGGGATATTCGCTCCGTGAACCTGCCTAGGGTCCTGCGCACCGCCACTTTCCGCCTGGCGGCGCTCTATGTGGTTCTTTTCGCCACGTCCGTCATCGTGCTCGGCGCGATCGTATATTTGGTCACCGTCGGTGCGCTGGAGCGACGCCTGGACGCGCGCATTGCCGGAGAAATGACGTCGCTCAAATACGCGTTCCAGGCGGGCGGTCTCGCGCGCCTGGAAGCCGACGTGCGGATACATCAAAGGACGCGGCCCGCCGGCGCGCTGGACTACCTGGTGATCGGCCCCGGCGGCGAATGGCTGACCGGAACGCTTCCGGCTTTGCCGACGCGGCTCGGCTGGTCAGACATGGAGCGCAAGGAGAGCGACGGCGATGTCAGCCATCGTCGCATTCTGACCGCAGCACTCGGTGGCGGAGTGCGACTCGCCATCGGCGCCGACCGCGAGCAGATCGAGGAAACCAAGCAGGATATCTTCGACGGGTTCGCCTCGGCCTTCGGCGCCGTCGTCCTGCTCGGCAGTATCGGCGGTGTTGCGCTGAGCTTCTCCTTGCTGAAACGGGTCGAGACGATCCGGCGCACCGCGGAGGCGATCATTGCCGGTGACCTGACGCGGCGCGTTCCCGTCGGCACTTCGAACGATGATTTCGACCGGCTGGCGCAGACCTTGAACCATATGCTCGACCGCATGGGGGAGTTGATGGAGAGCCTGCGTCAGGTCTCAGCCGATATCGCGCACGATTTGAAGACGCCGCTCGCGCGCCTGCGGCAGGGGCTGGAAGCGACGCAGACGCGGTCGCAATCGGCGGCGGCGAATGGTGCCGCCATCCAGGCGGCGATCGTCCAGGTCGACGAAATCCTCGGCATATTCGGCGCCCTGCTGCGCATCGCGCAGATCGAAGCGGGCACGCGCCGCGCCGGCTTTCGCGCGCTCGATCTCAGCGCCGTCTTCGCCGACGTGGTCGATGCCTTCGCGCCCGCCGCAGAGGATGCCGGCAAGCGTCTCGATGCAAAGATCAAGCCGGGTATAGGCTTTCTCGGCGATCGCGAGTTGCTCACGCAAATGCTCGCCAACCTAGTCGATAATGCCATACGCCATACGCCAACGGGCACACGCATCGAAGTGGCGATCAGCAGCGACCGTGAGCGGATCGTTGCCGCCGTGACCGACAACGGGCGCGGGGCACCGGCCGAGGAACGCGAGCGCATGTTTCAGCGTTTTTACCGGCTGGAGCACAGCCGCTCGACGCCGGGCAGCGGATTGGGACTGAGCCTGGTCAAGGCAGTGGCCGACTTGCACGGGATCGGCCTTGCAATTTGCAACGCCGAGCCGGGACTACAAGTCGTTATGCGATTTCCCGAAGGGCAGCAATTGGAAGCGGAGCAAGACACACGATCGGAGGGCGACGGTTACAGGAAAGGCAGAAAGTAGACGCTATGGACAAGGAAATTCTCACCAAGGTCCCCGCAGTTACGCTCGGGTTCTGGATCATCAAGATCGCCGCCACCACGCTGGGCGAGACCGGCGGCGACACGGTTACGATGACGTGGCTGCACGCGAATCAGAACGCGCATAGTGACGGGTACCTGATTGGCACCGGCATCTTTCTGGCGCTGCTGGCGGTGCTGGTCGTCTGGCAGACGCTCGCTTCGAAATTCCATCCTTTCCTCTATTGGGCGACGATCGTTGCCTCCACGACCGCAGGCACAGCGATGGCGGACTTTGCCGACCGCTCGCTCGGCATCGGCTACACCGGCGGCTCGACCATATTGTTCGTCTGCCTCATGGCGACACTTGGCTTGTGGTACTGGTCGCTCGGCTCCATCTCGGTGGCGACCGTGAACACGCCGAAAGTGGAAGCCTTCTATTGGGCCGCCATCACCCTTTCACAGACGCTGGGCACCGCGCTCGGCGACTGGCTGGCCGATACCGGAGGCTTCGGTTACGAAGGAGGCGCACTGGTGTTTGGAGTAGGGCTCGCCGTGCTCGCCGGGCTCTATTACTGGACCAGCATTTCGCGCGTGTTCCTGTTCTGGGCGGCCTTCATCCTGACGCGTCCGCTGGGCGCAACCGTCGGCGATCTGCTCGACAAGCCGGTCAGCCACGGGGGCTTGCATCTGAGCCGGCCGCTCGCCTCGGCGGCACTCGCCGTCTTCATCATCGGCTGCATCGTGCTGCTGCCGCAGCGCGCCGGCACGCATCCCGGCGAAGCGCCGGCGACGCGCTAGCGCAGCTTTCGTTCGCGCTGAGTCATCCGCACGTCCCCGCGAAAGCGGGGACGGCGGGGGATGCCCCCGGCTTGCCTGCGGGCGGTAGAACTCCGTATAGAACGTGCGACCCGCCGCCGAGTCCGCCATGAACCCATCCGACAGCGACACGCTTTACCCCGAAGCCTATATCCGTTCGCCGCAGCCGCCGCCAGGCGTGACGCTCGACGAGAATGTGCGCGTGGCGATGCGCGACGGCGTCCACCTCTGCGTCGACGTCTATCAGCCGCAGGCGAGCGGCCGTTACCCGGTCCTGCTGTCGCTGTCGCCTTACTCCAAGGACATCCAGCAGAACCCACCGCAATGGAGCCACGCCATCGAATCCGGCGCCACCGGCTTCTATGTGGCGCACGGCTATGTGCATGTGATCGCGCAGGGGCGCGGCGCCGGCCGCTCGCAGGGGCAGTGGCGCTGGTTCGACGACAAGGAACGCACCGACGGTTACGACCTGATCGAATGGATCGCCGCGCAGCCCTGGTGCGACGGCAATGTCGGCATGATCGGCGATTCCTACTGGAGCTGGAGCCAGTATTTCGCCGCCGCCGCCCAACCGCCGCATCTGCGCTGCATCTGCCAGTGCGACGCCACCAGCGATCTCTATCGCGACGCCTGCTATCCCGGCGGCATCTACAACGCCAGCTTCATGAACCATTGGATCGCCTATCACGCCGCCATGGCGGCCTGGCCGGGACCCATCCCCGGCAAAGAGCCGCCGATGAACACGCATTGGGAGATGGTCAATCATCCTTTTGACGACGACTTCTGGCGGGAGCGCTCGCCGCGCACTTATCTCGACAAGATCAAGGTGCCGGTGATGAGCATCGCGCCGCAGGGCGGGCCGATGCATTTTCGCGGCCAGCTTGCCGCCTATCCGCAAATCGCGGCGCCGAAGAAGCTGCTGGTGGTGCCGCCGACCGGGTTCTGGTCGCATTTGCGCTATCTCACCAACAAGCCGCTCAACCAGCAGATGCTGCGCTGGTTCGACCATTGGCTCAAAGGCATCGACACGGGCATCATGAACGAGCCGGAAGTGGCGATCTTCGACAGCGGCACGCGCCGCTGGCGCAGCGAAGACGCCTATCCGGTCAAGCGCACGCGTTGGAGCAAGTTTTATCTTAGCGGCCAATCGCTCGGCGAAACCCCGCCGGGCGCGGATGAGGCGCCGGACAGCTACCGGCTGCCGGATTCCTATGCGCAACTGATCGCCGGCAAGCCGGTGCTGGCCTATCAGACGGCGCCGCTTGCCGAGCCGCTCTGTCTCGGCGGGCCGCTGAGCGTCACCTTGTTCGCCTCGTCGAGCCAGATCGACACGCTCTGGTTCGTCAATCTGTTCGATGTGACTCCGGAGGGCCGCGCCATTCCCTTGAGCCGCGGCATGCTGCGCGCCTCGTTCCGCGCGCTCGACGCGGAGCGCTCGGCGCCCGGTCAGCCCTGGCATCCGTTCACCCGCATGGAGCCGCTCGAGCCGGGCCGCGTCTATGAGTTCCAGATCGAGCTCAGGCCGATCTTCCACACGCTCAAGCGCGGGCATCATTTGCAGCTCACCGTGGCCAGCGAGGATATCCAGTTCAACAATCCGCTGCGCCAGATCGACGTGCAACTCACGCCCTGGCCGGTGGAGAATGCCGTGCATCACAGCGCGCGCTACGCCTCGCATTTGGTCCTGCCGGTGCTCGACGAGGCGCCCGGCCAACGGCCGGTACCGGCGCCCGTTGCCGAGATCGACTGGCCGCTGGTACCGGGGCAGTGGATGGCCACTACCGACGGCTATCCGCTGCGCGATTGACGCCGCGGCGTACCACAGCGAACGACGCAAGGTTCCCCATGCCCTTTGCCCACGCCATCGATGACCGCTATTTCGAGGACTATGTCGAGGGCGACGTTCACGAGCTCGGCAGCATCGCGGTCGATGCCGAGGAGGTGGTCACCTTCGCCAAGCGTTACGATCCGCAGGCGTTCCACGCCGACCCGGAAGCGGCCAAGCACACGCCGTTCGGCGGCTTGATCGCCAGCGGCTGGCACACCGCCGGGCTGATGATGCGGCTTTTCGTCGAGCAGTATCTGACCCATGTCGCCAGCCTCGCCTCGCCCGGCCTCGACGAATTGCGCTGGCTCAAGCCGGTGCGGCCGGGCGACGTGCTGTCGGTGCGGGTGACCGTGCTCAAGGCTGCGCCGTCGCGCTCCAAGCCGGATCGCGGCGCGGTCACCTCCTTGATCGAGGTGTTCAATCAGGCCGGCGAACTGGTGATGTCGCTCAAGCCGGTCAACTTCATCGCCCGCCGTCCGCCGGGGTAGCGCCTGACGCGCGCCGCAATTTCCGGCCGCACGGCAGTCGGCGTCAGGCGGCGACGACGCGATTGCGGCCCTTGGATTTCGCCCCGTAAAGCGCACGGTCGGCGGCGGCAACCAGATCCTCCGCGCTATCCGCGGCCCCGCGCGAGATGGCCACGCCGAAGCTGGCCGTGATCGTCCTGCTCACGCCGCCGAGCATGAACGGCGTGGCGCCAATCGCCTGGCGCAGCCGGTCGGCGGTATTCCGGATGGCATCCTGGGTGGTATCGCGGATGACGATGAGGAATTCCTCGCCACCATAGCGGCCGAGCCGATCGTCCTGCCTCAGAGCGGTCGCAAGGCGGTGGGTGAATTCCACCAGCGCGGCGTCGCCGGCCAGGTGCCCCTCGTTGTCGTTGACATTCTTGAAGTGGTCGATATCGATCATGATGACGCCGACCGCGGTGCCGGGCTTGGACTCGGCGCGCAAGACCTGCGCCAGCGCGGCCATGATCGCCCCGCGGTTCAGCGTTGCCGTCAACGGATCGCGGCTGGCGGCTTCTTCCAGACGCCGGCTCTCACTGACAAGCTGGTTGTTGCGGTCGACGATCTGCTGATAGAGCCGGCTCTTTTCGATGACGATGGAAACCTGGCTGGCGATCTGGCGAAAAGTGGCCTGGTGCACATCCTGGTAGGTGTCTTTGTGGCGGCTGGTGAAGAACAGGAATCCGATCGGCCGTTTGCCGACAATCAGCGGGCAGGTCAGGCTGGAACGGCCGCCCTCCAGCACGATGCGCTTGGTGGCATCCGACCCGGGCTTGGCCTGCAGATAGCCTTCGAGATCGTTGATGATGCGCGGTTCGCCGTTGTGCAGAATCTGTTCGAGGCTGCTGCCCGCCATCGGCTGCGAATAGTCGCTTGTAATTTGGATCGCGCCCAGATTCGAACGCGCCCAATAGGCGGTCAGCTTGCTGCCGTCGTCGGATAGAAACGCGCAGCCGATGCGTTCATAGGGAATGAGGCCGCTGAATCCGTCGAACACACGGTTGAGGACATCTTGCGCCGACAAGCCGCGCTCGACCGTCTCGACCAGATCGATGAGCTGGTTGAATTCGCGCTCGCGGCGGGACAGCGTGTCGGCCAGAAGTTGCAGTTCGCGCCCGAGCTGGGCCACCGGATTGTTGTCATCGGCATTGAGCCTGGGTACCGGCTTGCCGTGCCGCAGCTGCTTCACCCACTCCGCATAGGCATACAGCGTGGCGGCGTCGGGATTGGGGTGGCTCGTCAGCATGAATTCCTCATTTCACAGACCGCAGCGTTTTCCCTGTGCAAAGCACCATTTAGCTCCAAATCGCGGAGGGAGCGCGTAACCCCGGCTTGATCGCACCGTGTCAGTCTAAAGTATTTGCGTCACGATGCATTAAGCTGCATGGGTCAGAATTACATTAAATTGTTGGCTATCTTCTTTGCTTACGTAAATGAGCAATTAAAGGGAGCCCGAATATTCTAGGGCACGCAGGAAAAATAATTCCGACCGGAGCCTGGCGATACAAATCCCGGGCCCTCCATTACGTATGAATCCTGAGGTGTTGAATTAAATTCCCGTTAGCGACGACAACTTAGGGTGTCGCTCATCCCACGCTGCGCATTTTGCGATGCGCGGGTCAATGACCACGAAAATTCGAGCATCACCATGTTTTTCTGCTCTGCCTGGCAATGCGCCTTTTGCTCGCTGCACGAAGGCTCCGTTGGCTGCCTGCGCAAGCAGGCGCGGCGCTGCGAGGGCCTGTTGATGAAGGTCTCCAGCCGCGGCCTTCACGATGCGCTGAACGAGCTTTGTCTCGATCTCACCGCGCAAGCCGATGCGCTCGAAAAAGATCGCGGCGCCATGCCGGCAACGCGTCATTGATGCCATCAATACGGACCGGCAGCGCGCATGCCGTCCTTTCAAACCGTCTCCGCCAGTTCCTTCAGCATCGCCAGCGCCTGCAGTACCGACTTGTGCCGCACCGCGGCGCGGCCGATGTCGCCGTAGCGCATTTCGCGCGCGATGAGCGCGCCGCCGCGCGCAGCGGCGGCAAAATGGACGAGCCCCACCGGCTTGTCGGCGCTGCCGCCGCCGGGGCCGGCGACGCCGGTGATGGCGACCGCGATCTGCGCCCGCGAATAAGTGAGCGCGCC
The DNA here is from genome assembly GCA_963782145.1 of uncultured Pseudomonadota bacterium. Lineage (GTDB taxonomy): Bacteria > Pseudomonadota > Alphaproteobacteria > Rhizobiales > Xanthobacteraceae > Pseudolabrys. Next base: position 98,010 of record CAWAIV010000005.1, on the reverse strand, counting down.
GCGCGCCATTTCCTCGGCAGTCTCGCGGCTGACCGCGCCATGCGCGTCGAGTGTCGCGGCGGCAACGCCGAGCATCTCCTGCTTGGCCTCGTTCGAATAGGTGATGAAGCCACGCTCCACCACATCGGAGGAGCCGGCGATCTCGGTCAGCGCTCCCGCCACCAGCCCGCCGGTGCAGGATTCCGCCGTCGCCAGTTTCAGGCCGCGCGCGCGGCAGGCGTCGAGCGCCGCGCTCGCCGCCGGGCGCAGGTCGTCGCCCAAATCACCGCTCATGCCGCGCTCCAGGGCAGCCGCACCGTTGCCGTCGCGTAGCAGGCGATGCCTTCGCCGCGGCCGGTGAAGCCGAGCCGCTCGCTGGTGGTCGCCTTCACCGCCACGCGATCGAGCGCGAGGCCGGCGAGGTGCGCGATACTCGCGCGCAGCGCGTCGCGGTGCGGACCGATCTTCGGCGCCTCGCAGACCACGGTGACATCGAGATGGGCGATGCGGCCGCCGCGCGCCGCCACCCGTTCGACCGCGAAACGCAGGAAACGGTCGGAGCTGGCGCCGCGCCATTGCGGATCGCTGGGCGGGAAATGCGCGCCGATGTCGCCGTCGGCGAGCGCGCCGAGGATGGCGTCGGTCAGCGCATGCAGCACAACGTCGGCATCGGAATGGCCGGTGAGCGCCTGTGTGTGCGCGATCGCCACGCCGCCGAGCATGACGTGATCGCCGGGGCCGAAGGCATGCACGTCGATGCCGGTGCCGGTGCGCACATCACCAAGCGCGGCAGCGAGCGTCGCCTCGGCACGGGCGAAATCCTCCGCATGCGTCACCTTGATATTGCCGGCCTCGCCGGGAAACACCGCAACCTTCATCCCGGCCCATTCGGCGAGCGCGGCGTCGTCGGTGAAATCGTCGCGACCGGCGGAGGCCGCGCGCCGGTGCGCCGCCAGCAGCGGTTCGAAAGCAAAAGCCTGCGGCGTCTGGATCAGCCGCAAGCCGGCGCGCTCCAGCGTCGCTTCGACCGTGCCCTCGGCATCGACGCGCTTGACGGTGTCGGCGACGGCAAGACCCGGTACGGCGGCACCGGTTTTTGCTGCCGCCTCGATGGCGCGCGCGATCAACGCCGGCGTGGCGAAGGGGCGGGCGGCGTCGTGCACCAGCACCAATTCCGGCGCGCGCGCGACAAGCGCTTCCAGCCCGGCACGCACCGAGGCCTGTCGCGTGGCGCCGCCAAGGGTCGGCGGCAAGGTGGCGATGCCGGCACTTTCCGCCGCGAACAGGTCGCGATCCTCGGCCCGGATCACGGGCTGCACCGACCCGATCGACGGGTGATCGACGAGCAGGGACAATGTTCGGCGCAGCAGGGTCGCGCCGCCAATCTGCCGGAATTGCTTGGGCAGATCGCCGCCGATGCGGGTGCCCCGGCCCGCGGCCACTACCACCGCTGCCACCTCAGCCATGCGTTTTCGCTCCGTTTTGCCGGTTTTCTTAGCGCGTTCCGGGTGCTAGCGGGAAGACAAATGCAACTGCGGTTGGATTCTCGGCGGCCGCCCAGGCCTTAAGCATGAACAGTTTTTTGCAGTGCAGCACTTGCGCCCCCTGTCAAAATGGCTAAACTCTGGGCATCATTGGTTTGTAGCCTAAATGATAGGCATTGATCGGACGACATGACAATACCGGCTGAAATCATCCCGTTTTCCGCTGAACGGCTGCGGATCGGCACAGTCGCGCTACCGAACAGCGTGATTTTGGCGCCGATGTCGGGCATCACCGACGCGCCCTTCCGCCGCTTGGCCGAGCAACTCGGCGCCGGGCTGGTCGTTTCCGAGATGACCGCCGGGGCGGGGCTGGTGCATGGTGAGCGCGAGGCATCGTTGCGCAGTGCCGGCGCCGGCGTCGCCATTCCGGTGGTGCAGCTCGCCGGCTGCCAAGCGCGCTTCATGGCCGAAGGCGCCCGCATCGCCGAAGCCGCCGGCGCGCAGATCATCGACATCAACATGGGCTGCCCAGCGAAGCAGGTGACCAATAGCGCCTCCGGTTCGGCACTGATGCGCGACCTCGATCATGCGCTGACGCTGATCGAGGCCACGGTCGCGGCGGTGCACGTGCCGGTCACGCTGAAGATGCGGTTGGGCTGGGACCACGCCAGCATCAACGCGCCGGCGCTGGCGCGCCGCGCCGAGCAAGCCGGCATCCGCATGATTACCGTGCACGGCCGCACCCGTTGCCAATTCTATGACGGCAGCGCCGACTGGGCCGCCATCCGCGCCGTCAAGCACAGCGTGTCCATCCCCGTGGTGGTCAATGGCGACATCCGCAGCTTCGAGGATGCCGGCGCCGCGCTCGCCGCCTCCGGCGCCGACGCGGTGATGATCGGCCGCGGCGCGCAGGGGCGCCCCTGGTTCCCCGGCCAGGTCGCACGCTTCCTCGCCACCGGCAGGCGCGAAGCCGCGCCGCCGCTTGCCGCCCAGTTCGCCATGATCGACGCGCTTTACGACGCCATGCTCGCGCATCACGGCGTGGCGATCGGCCGCCGCCATGCCCGCAAGCATCTGGCCTGGGCGCTCGACAGCGCCGCGGCCAGCGCCGCCGCGCCGGTCGCCGTGCTCAAGCAGCATCGCGATCGCGTGCTCACCGCCGAGGAGCCGCGCCAGGCTCGGCGCCGGCTCGCCGAGGCCTATGACGATTTTGCCTGGAGGACCGCGGCATGAGCCGGGCCCAGGCGATTTCCGCCCCCATCACCACGCCGGCAGACGCCATGCTGCACGCCCTTCCGCATCCGGTTCTCATGGTCGCGCCCGACGGCAAGATCGCCGACGCCAATGTCGCGGCCGAGCATTTCTTCGAAGCCTCGATCCCCATGCTGCGCCGGCATCTGCTGCGCGACCTGGTGCCGTTCGGCTCGCCGCTGCTGGCGCTGATCGAGCAGGTGCGCCAGCGCGGCGCCGCGGTCAACGAATACAAGGTCGACCTCGCCACCCCGCGCAATCCGGGCGAACGGCTGGTCGACCTGCATGTGGCGCCGCTCGCCGAATATCCCGAGCACGTGGTGGTGATGCTGCAGGAGCGCACCATCGCCGACAAGATGGACCGCCAACTCACCCATCGCGGCGCCGCCCGCTCGGTGATCGCGCTCGCCGCCATGCTGGCGCATGAGATCAAGAACCCGCTTTCGGGCATCCGCGGCGCCGCGCAGCTGCTCGAGCAGTCCGCCGGCGACGACGACCGCTCGCTCACCCGGCTGATCTGCGAGGAGACCGACCGCATCGTCAAACTGGTCGACCGCATGGAGGTGTTCGCCGACGAGCGCCCGGTCGAACGCGAGCCGGTCAACATCCACGTCGTGCTCGACCACGTCAAACGCCTGGCGCAGACCGGTTTTGCCCGCCACATCAAATTCGTCGAGGACTACGACCCGTCGCTGCCGCCGGTGCTGGCCAACCGCGACCAGCTCGTCCAGGTCTTCCTCAACCTGGTCAAGAACGCCACCGAGGCGATCGGCGAGGGCGCGAGCGACGGCGAAATCCAGCTCACCACCGCCTTCCGCCCCGGCGTGCGCCTGTCGATGCCCGGCAGCAAGACGCGGGTGTCGCTGCCGCTCGAATTCTGCGTCAAGGACAACGGCCCCGGCGTACCCGAGGACCTGATGCCGCATCTGTTCGATCCCTTCGTCACCTCCAAGCCGACCGGCAGCGGCCTGGGTCTTGCATTGGTTGCCAAGATCGTCGGCGACCATGGCGGCATCATCGAATGCGAATCGCAGCCGCGGCGCACCGTGTTCCGCGTGCTGATGCCGGTCTATGCCGGCGACGAAGCGGCGTCCGACGAGGCGCTGCCTGCCCAGAGCCCGCGAGGGTGACCATGCCGACGGGAAGCATATTGGTGGCCGACGACGACGCGGCGATCCGCACCGTCCTCAACCAGGCCCTGTCGCGCGCCGGCTACGAGGTGCGCTCGACCGGCAATGCCGCCACGCTCTGGCGCTGGATCAGCCAGGGCGACGGCGACCTCGTCATCACCGACGTGGTCATGCCGGACGAGAACGCCTTCGACCTCATCCCGCGCATCCGCAAGGCGCGGCCCGATCTGCCGATCATCGTGATGAGCGCGCAGAACACCTTCATGACCGCGATCCGCGCCAGCGAGCGCGGCGCCTATGAATACCTGCCCAAACCCTTCGACCTGAAGGAGCTGATCGCCATCGTCGGCCGCGCGCTGTCGGAGCCGAAGGAAAAGCGGCCGCTCAGTGCCAAGCCCGACGATTTCGATTCCATCCCGCTGGTCGGCCGCTCGCCGGCCATGCAGGAAATCTACCGCGTGCTGGCGCGGCTGATGCAGACCGACCTGACCGTGATGATCTCCGGCGAGTCCGGCACCGGCAAGGAACTGGTGGCGCGCGCGCTGCACGACTACGGCAAGCGGCGCGCCGGCACCTTCGTCGCCATCAACATGGCGGCGATCCCGCGCGATCTGATCGAGTCGGAATTGTTCGGCCACGAGAAGGGCGCCTTCACCGGCGCCAACACCCGCAGCGCCGGCCGCTTCGAGCAGGCCGAGGGCGGCACGCTGTTCCTCGACGAGATCGGCGACATGCCGATGGAGGCGCAGACGCGGCTGCTGCGCGTGTTGCAGCAGGGCGAATACACCACGGTCGGCGGCCGCACCCCGATCAAGAGCGACGTGCGCATCATCGCCGCCACCAACAAGGACCTGCGCCAGTTGATCCAGCAGGGCCTGTTCCGCGAGGACTTGTTCTTCCGCCTCAATGTGGTGCCGCTGCGGCTGCCGCCGTTGCGCGAGCGCACCGAGGACATCCCCGACCTGATCCGCCATTTCTTCGCCCAGGCGCAGCGCGAGGGCCTGCCGCCCAAGCAGATCGACCAGGCCGCGCTCGACCGCATGAAGCGCCACCGCTGGCCGGGCAATGTGCGCGAATTGGAGAACCTGGCGCGGCGGCTGGCGGCGCTCTATCCGCAGGAGACCATCAGCGCCGCTGTCATCGAGGCGGAGCTGGCGCAGCCGGCGCTGCCGATCGGGGCTGAGGAGCCGCGCGCCGACGAGAGCCTGAGCGCGGCGGTGGAGCGGCATCTCGCCGCCTATTTCTCCGGCTTCGAGAACGGGCTGCCGCCGGCCGGGCTCTATCACCGCATCCTGCGCGAGATCGAATATCCGCTGCTCACCGCGGCGCTCGCCGCCACCCGCGGCAACCAGATCCGCGCCGCCGACCTGCTCGGCGTCAACCGCAACACGCTGCGCAAGAAGATCCGCGATCTCGATATTCAGGTCTATCGCGGCGGGGGGTGAGGCGAAGCTTGGAACTGCACGACCGCAAGCCCACAAGGCCTAATTCGCAAGCGGCAATCGATTGCGTCAACCGCCACACGGAATTGCGATATTGGCGGTATCTGGCAAGTTGACTGCGTTCATGCTATATAAATTTGCATGGCTAAAACCGATTTCGATCGCCACCTCGCAGACGTTCACAACTCCGGCTTGCTGCCTTTTTTTGGTATCGGCCGGATCGGCCTTATGGTGGCCTGTGCGCTCATAGCCTTTATCGCCGGGCATATCGGCGGCGAGGTTCGGAACCTTGCTTCATGGACGGCGCTTATCGAAAACTTTGCTGTTTTAGCGGTCGCGCTCATCGTGACCGCCGCACTTCTGCGCGTCATCGACATGATGAGCTTACGGCATAGAATTTTGCGCCAAGTCGATAGATCGCGCGCGCGTTCGGAAGAGTTCCGGCGGTATTTGGAGTCGGCGTCTCCAGGGGTTGCGGAGCGGGCCGAAAAAATTGATGCGGAGGCGCTTCTCGATGCAACGCTTCGCGCGAAAGAACGTGCGGGATCATCAAGCGGTTTTGTACCGAAACGCGGTGTTTGATCGATGGCCCGGCGGGGCGACACGGCTTCCGATCGTTTACGTGAAAGCTTGGGGCTGCCGCCGGGAAAACTAAAACAATTGGCGAGCGCTTTGCTCGAAGATCCAGAGGCGATTTGGCGCTGGATCGGGACGAATTCGGGCGGTCCTGACCAAACCGGCGCTTCTGCAGAAATCGTTTATCGTTGGCTGCAAATTCTCGAGGAGCGCTCGAGAGTTAGAGATCGAAGCAGCCCCTTCCCTTCGCAAGTATATTGAAGCCGGCACCAGTAGTGCCTTCGCTGTTGCCGGTCTCGGCTTGGCATTCACGGGGCCGGTCTTCGGACCCGTGGTCGCAACCGCGGCTTTTGTTGTCGGCGGCGTCAGTGGAGCGATCACATTCTGGCAGGCTGGAGACCTCATTCGCGACGATTTTCAATGCGCGGCGCGGCTCAATGCGATTGAACGCGCTCAGGAGAGTTTGCGTCGAGCGGCGAAAGCCCAGGACCGTAGGGCGGAATAGCGAAATTACGGGAATTACGAATTACGGTGACAGTGCATTTAATTCTTGATTCGACAATCAGATTGAATGCACTGTCACCGTAATTTCATCCGTAATTTCATCTTGCTCTCCTTCAGCGGCACGGCTCCGGATCGACCTCGCAGGCATGATATGATAGCAGGCCTATTAAGCGATGGCTCATATCCGTCACCCTGAGGCGCGAGCGAAGCGAGCCTCGAAGGGCGACGGCCCCGGCCGTGCATCCTTCGAGGCTCGCCCTGCGGGCGCGCGCCTCAGGATGACGGGGAGAGGCAGATTTCAGTGCAAATAGTATCACGCCCCGCATGAGCAACGCCCCCCTCGAACTCGGCCTCGACACCTTCGGCGACATCACCGACGGGCCCGACGGCAAGCCGCTTCCAGCGGCCGAAGTGATCCGCAATCTGGTCGAGCAGGCGGTGCTCGCCGACCAGGTCGGCGTCGATTTCATTGGCGTCGGCGAGCATCACCGCGCCGATTTTGCCATTTCAGCGCCGGAGACGGTGCTGGCCGGCATCGCCACCCGCACCAAACGCATTCGCCTCGGCTCGGCGGTGACGATCCTGTCCTCCGACGATCCGATCCGCGTGTTCCAGCGCTTCTCCACGGTCGACGCGCTGTCCAACGGGCGCGCCGAAGTCATCCTCGGGCGCGGCTCCTTCATCGAGTCCTTTCCGCTGTTCGGCTACGACCTCAAGCAGTACGATGAGCTGTTCAACGAGAAGCTCGATCTGTTCGCCGCGCTATTGAAGGAGCAGCCGATCACCTGGCAGGGCCAGTTGCGCCCGCCGCTTGCCAACCAGAGCGTCTATCCGAAGACCGCAGTCAGGCCACCTCAAGACCTGGATCGGCGTCGGCGGCACGCCGGAATCGGTGGTGCGCGCGGTGCACTACGACATGCCGATGATGCTCGCCATCATCGGCGGCGATCCCAAACGCTTCTTGCCGTTCGTCGATCTCTACACGCCGCGCCTTGAAGGAATACGGCAAGCCGGAGATGCCGCTCGGCGTGCACTCGCACGGCTTTATCGGCGAGACCGATGCGCAGGCGAAGGACGACCTGTTTCCCGACTATAAGCGCATGCGCGACCAGATCGGCGCCGAGCGCGGTTGGCCGCCGATGGGCCGCGCCGATTTCGAGCGCGAGATCGAGCACGGCTCGCTCTATGTCGGCGCGCCGGAGACGGTGGCGCGCAAGATCGTCGGCCTGGCGAAGACGCTGGGCGTCGCCCGTTTCGACCTGAAATACAGCGCCGGGCCGCTGCCGCACGCCAAGATGATGCGCTGCATCGAGCTCTACGGCCGCAAGGTCATCCCGCTGGTGCGCGACATGCTCGCGTAAGGGTACCCGCCGGGTATCCGCCTCATCATTGTCGCAATTCGGCAACATTGTTGTATAAAAGCATCAGTGCCGGGGGAGGGCGCGTCTAATTCCTCGCCCGGCGCGAGCCTTGTGGGGCGTTCGGCCCCAGTTGCGCCGGTGGGGCTAGATGAGCGTCGAACAGGCTGCCAGTGCCGAAGCTGCGCTCGCCGCCTCGGCTCCGCGACGGGGCGAGACCCGCGTGCTGGGGCCGATCGCGGTCGGTCTGGCGCTGCTCTCCGCCCTGGTCACCTTCCTCGTCCTCGCCGACCTCACCCCGCTGCCGCCGACCCATTACGTCGTGGTCACGCTGCTGCTCGCCAATGCGGCGACCGTGCTGCTGCTGCTCGCCATCATCGTGCGCGAGGTCTGGCAGGTGGTGCAGGCGCGGCGCACCGGCCGCGCCGGCGCCAAGCTGCATGTGCGCATCGTCGGGCTGTTCTCCATCATCGCCGCGGCGCCGGCGATCATGGTCGCCATCGTCGCCAGCGTTACCCTCGACCGCGGCCTCGACCGCCTGTTCAACACGCGCACGCGCGCGGCGATCGAGAATTCGCTGATCGTGGCGGAGGCCTATCTGCACGATCATGCCGAGATCGTGCGCTCCGACATCCTGGTCATGGCCTTCGATATCGCCCGCGCCGAACCGGTGTTCAAGGCCGACAACGCCAAGCTGCGCCAGTTCCTCACCTTCCAGGCCTCGGTGCGCGGGCTGGGGGCGGCGATCGTGTTCGACAAGGATCTGCACGTCATCGCGCGCGCCGATTTCAAGACCAACCAGACCTTCGCCATGCCGCCGCGCGACGCGCTGCCGCGCATCACCACCAAGACGCCGCAGATCGTGCTTCTGCCCGACACCAATTACGTCGCCGCGGTGGTCAAGCTCAACAATTACGCCGACCTTTATCTCTACGTGACGCGGCTGCTCGATCCGCGCGTGGTGCCGCAGTTGCAGGCGACGCGGGCGAGCGTGAGCGAATATGCCCAGCTCGAGGCGCGCCGCCTCGGCGTGCAGGTCGCCTTCGCCCTGATGTACACGGTGATCGCGCTGATCGTGCTGCTGTCGGCGGTGTGGATCGGGCTCAATTTCGCCAACCGGCTGGTGGCGCCGATCCGCCGGCTGATCGGCGCCGCCAATCTGGTGTCCACCGGCAATCTCTATGTGCGCGTGCCGGTGCGCCCCTCCGAAGGCGATCTCGCCAGCCTCGGCGAAACCTTCAACCGGATGACGCAGGAATTGCGCACCCAGCGCGACGACATCATGCACGCCCACGACACCATCGACAGCCGCCGCCGCTTCACCGAGGCGGTGCTCGCCGGCGCCAGCGCCGGCGTCATCGGCGTCGACAGCGGCGGTCACGTCAGCATTCTCAACCGCTCGGCCGAGAAGCTGATCGGGCGCAGCGAGGCCGAGGCGCTGGGCAAGCCGCTGACCGAGGTGCTGCCCGAGCTGACCGAGATCATGGTCGCCGCGCGCGCCGGCGCCCGCAGCCAGGACCAGGTCACCGTCACCCGCAATGGCCGCGAGCGGAACCTGTCGGTGCGGGTGACCAGCGAGCAGTCGACCGAATCCGACCGCGGCTACGTCATCACCCTCGACGACATCACCGAACTGGTCGCCGCCCAGCGCACCTCGGCCTGGGCCGACATCGCCCGCCGCATCGCCCACGAGATCAAGAACCCGCTGACGCCGATCCAGCTCTCGGCCGAGCGGCTGCGCCGCAAATACGGCAAGACCATCGTCCACGACCGCGACGTGTTCGAACAGTGCACCGAGACCATCGTGCGCCAGGTCGACGACATCAAGCGCATGGTCGACGAGTTCTCGCGTTTCGCGCGCATGCCGAAGCCGGTGATCGCCGCCGAGGACGTCGCCGACACCGTGCGCCAGGCCGTGTTCCTGATGCGCGTCGGTCATGCCGATATCGACATCGAGGCCGAGATCGGCGAGGACCCGATGCCGGCGCACTTCGACCGCCGGCTGATGTCGCAGGCGCTGACCAATCTGATCAAGAACGCCACCGAGGCGATCGCCGCGGTGCCGGCGGACGAGCTCGGCAAGGGCACCATCCGCGTCTATGCCGCGCGCGAGGGCGACGACATCGTCATCGATATCGTCGACAACGGCATCGGCCTGCCCAAGGAAAAGCGCAGTCGCCTGCTCGAGCCCTATGTGACCACGCGCGAGAAGGGCACCGGGCTCGGCCTCGCCATCGTCGGACGCATCGTCGAGGAGCATGGCGGCGCCATCGAGCTGCGCGACGCCGCCGAGAAGATCCCCGGCCAGCGCGGAGCCTGGGTCCGCGTGCGCTTCTCCGCCCACGGCAAGGCGGACGGCGCCGAGTTCGAACAGCCGAAGACCGGAACCGAGTGAACGCATGAGTTCTGAAATCCTCATCGTCGACGACGAGGCCGACATCCGCGATCTGGTCGCCGGCATCCTGCAGGACGAGGGCTATGAGGCGCGCACCGCGCGCAACAGCGACGAGGCGCTGGCGGCGATCTTCTCGCGCCGGCCCAATCTCGTCTTCCTCGACATCTGGCTGCAAGGCTCCAAGCTCGACGGTCTGCAACTGCTCGACGCCTTCAAGCAGGAGCATCCCGAGCTGCCGGTGGTGATGATCTCCGGCCACGGCAATATCGAGACCGCGGTCGCCGCCATCAAGCACGGCGCCTATGACTTCATCGAGAAGCCGTTCAAGGCCGACCGCCTGGTGCTGGTGGCCGAGCGGGCGCTGGAAACCTCGCGGCTCAAGCGCGAGGTGCGCCAGCTCAAGCAGTTGGCGCCGCTGCCGGCGACGCTGATCGGCCGCTCGGCGGCGATTTCGCAATTGCGCCAGACCATCGAGCGGGTGGCGCCGACCAACAGCCGCATCCTCGTGGTCGGTCCTTCCGGCGCCGGCAAGGAGCTGGCCGCGCGCACCATGCATCAGTTGTCGGCGCGCGCCAGCGGCCCCTTCGTCGTCATCAATGCCGCCGCCATCACGCCCGAGCGCATGGAGGTCGAGCTGTTCGGCGTCGATCAGGTCAACGGCACGGAAACCCGCAAGGCCGGCGCGCTGGAAGAGGCGCATGGCGGCACGCTGTTCATCGACGATATCGCCGACCTGCCACGCGAGACGCAGAACAAGATTTTGCGCGTCTTGGTCGATCAGACCTTCCAGCGCGTCGGCGGCAGCCAGAAGGTGGCGGTCGACGTGCGCATCGTCTCCTCGACCGCGCGTAATCTGGAAGTTGCCATCGCCGAAGGCAAATTCCGCGAGGACCTCTATCATCGGCTCTCGGTGGTGCCGATCCGGGTGCCGCCATTGGCCGAACGGCGCGAGGACATCCCCGACCTGGTCGACTATTTCATGGACCAGATTTCGTTAGCCACCGGGCTGCCCAAGCGCCGCATCGGCGAGGACGCCATGGCGGTGCTGCAGTCGCATAGCTGGCCGGGCAATGTGCGCCAGCTGCGCAACAATATCGAACGGCTGATGATCCTTGCCGGCGGCGAGCCCGACGCCGTGCTCGACGCCTCGATGCTGCCGCCCGATGTCGGCTCCATGGTGCCGCAGATGCCCAACGGCAACGGCGGCGAGCATCTCATGGGGCTGGCGCTGCGCGAGGCGCGCGAAGTGTTCGAGCGCGAATATCTGGTGGCGCAGATCAGCCGCTTCGGCGGCAACATCTCGCGCACCGCCGAATTCGTCGGCATGGAGCGCTCGGCGCTGCACCGCAAGCTCAAGGCACTGGGGATCGGCTAGTGAGCAGGTCGGCGATCCAAACTCCGTTCGTTCCCGCGCAAGCGGGAACCCAGGAGCACCATTTGCGGAGTTTGCCGCTCGGGGTCACCGCTTGCGCGAGGACGAACGGATAGGCCATGCCCCGCATCGCCTATGTCAACGGCCGTTATTTGCCGTTCGCCGATGCCCGCGTGTCGGTCGAGGACCGCGGCTTCCAGTTCGCCGACAGCGTCTACGAGGTCTGCGAGGTGCGGGCAGGGCGCCTGGTCGACGAGCGCCGCCACATCGCGCGGCTCGAGCGTTCGCTCGGCGAACTGCGCATCGCCCGCCCGATGGCGCCGGCCGCGCTTTCCGTCGTGCTGCACGAGACCGTGCGCCGCAACCGCGTCGTCGACGGCATCGTCTATCTGCAGATCAGCCGCGGCGTCGCCCGCCGCGATTTCGCTTTTCCCGCGCCCGGCCTCAAGCCCACGCTGGTGGTCACCGCGCGCGGCAGCGATGTCGCCCGCCTGGCGCGGATGGCGGCCGAGGGCGTCGCCGTTATCAGCGTGCCCGACATTCGCTGGGGCCGCGTCGACATCAAGTCGACGGCGCTGTTGCCCAATGTGCTGGCCAAGCAGGCCGCGCGCGAGCAGGGCGCGCGCGAAGCCTGGCTGGTCGACGCTGACGGCTTCGTCACCGAAGGCGCCTCGTCGAATGCCTGGATCGTGACCGATGACGGCACCCTGGTCACCCGTCCGCTCGGCCCCGATATCCTGCCTGGCGTGACCCGCGCCGGGGTGCGCGAACTCGCCGCGACGCAGGGGCTGACGCTCACCGAGCGCCCCTTCACTTTGGCCGAGGCCTATGCGGCGCGCGAGGCCTTCATCACCTCGGCGAGCCAGATCGTGCTGCCGGTCACCCGCATCGACGGCCGCCCGATCGGCACCGGCGCCCCCGGGCCGACCGCGCTGGCGTTGCGCCGCGCCTACCACGACCGCGCCGAGTTTTCCTGATCTGCCCTCAAATACCACCGCCCCCGGCAGGGGCCGGCAAATCGGCGCCTAATGCCGTATTACGGGCAAAATCTGATGAAATTCATTTACTTGCTCCCCTGTCCTAGAAGTTGCACTTGCGCCCGAAGAGCACCTGCCATCTAATAGCGGCACCCGCACCTTTGACCGCAGTTTTGTGGGCAAGGCGGCGCATGCACGGGAACTCGCATGCGAGGAACGGGGCAACAAAGGTCTCGTGCGTAAGACACGAGCAAAAAATGGAACACGGCCATGCCAGCCGAACGGGCGCAAAACCTTCAGGACACTTTTCTCAACCACGTTCGCAAAAGCAAAATCCCGCTCACCATCTTTCTGGTCAACGGGGTGAAATTGCAGGGAGTGGTGACCTGGTTTGACAATTTCTGTGTGTTGCTACGGCGAGATGGGCATTCCCAACTCGTCTACAAGCACGCGATATCGACCATCATGCCGGGCCATCCGATCCAGCTCTTCGAGGGTGGTGAAGAGGGCGCGGGCGGAGAAAAAACCTAGTTGGAACCGCGTTCGCGCGCTGAGACGCTGACGCCTCATCGCACGGGCGGCGAGACCGGACGCGCTATCGTCATCGAGCCCTGGGTAAAACCGTCGCCGGCGCGCGGGCATTCGCGCGCCGACGCGGACGCACGTACGCCGCAGGCACGCCTCGACGAGGCGGTGGGTCTGGCGCGCGCCATCGATCTCAACGTCGTGCAGGCGGGGCTGGTGACGCTCAATGACGTCCGCCCGGCGACCTATATCGGCAAGGGCAAGGTCGAGGAGATCGCCGGCCTGGTGAAGACGCTGGAGGCCGCCATCGTGGTGATGGACTGCCCGGTGTCGCCGGTGCAGCAGCGCAATCTGGAGAAGGCCTGGGGCGTCAAGGTGCTCGACCGCACCGGGCTGATCCTGGAGATCTTCGGCCGCCGCGCGCGCACCCGCGAAGGCGCGCTGCAGGTCGAACATGCCCATCTCACCTACCAGAAGAGCCGGCTGGTGCGCTCGTGGACCCATCTGGAGCGCCAGCGCGGCGGCTTCGGCTTCCTCGGCGGGCCGGGCGAAACGCAATTGGAAGCCGACCGCCGCGTCATCGAGGAGCGGCTCCGCCGAATCGAGGACGAACTCGACAAGGTCAAGCGCACCCGCAAGCTGCACCGCGAGGCGCGCAAGCGCGTGCCTTATCCGATCGTGGCGCTGGTCGGCTACACCAATGCCGGCAAGTCGACGCTGTTCAACCGCATGACCGCGGCCAGCGTGCTCTCCGCCGACATGCTGTTCGCCACCCTCGACCCGACGCTGCGCGCGGTAGCGCTGCCGCATGGCGCCCGCGTCATCCTCTCCGACACTGTCGGCTTTATCTCCGAGCTGCCGACCATGCTGGTGGCGGCGTTCCGCGCCACGCTGGAGGAGGTGATCGAGGCCGACGTCATCCTGCATGTGCGCGACGTCGCCCATACCGACACCGCCGCGCAGTCGCACGACGTGGAAAAGGTGCTGAGCGAGCTCGGCATCGCGCCCGACGACCCGCGCCTGATCGAGGTGTGGAACAAGATCGACTGCCTCTCCGCCGAGGAACGCACGCGGCTGGCCAATCTGGCGGCGCGCCAGGAGGCCGAGCGGCGGCCGGTGCTGGTTTCGGCGCTGAGCGGCGAGGGGATCGATCGCCTGGTCGCGGCCATCGAGCTGCGTCTCGCCGCCACCCGGCAGACGCTGGCGCTCTCGCTCGATCCCGCCGACGGCGCCGGCTTGAGCTGGCTCTACCGCCATGCCGAGGTGCTCTCGCAGGGCATGGACGATGACGGCCGCCTGGCGGTGACCGTGCGCGCCGATCCGGACAAGGTCGCGCGGGTGCGGGCGAAGTTCGGCATGTAGCCCGGGCCGCAAGCCAGGCGACATGAAAATATATTCCTAGGCCTCTTGACCGGGTCTGCTTAATAGGATATTATTCCAGACATCCCGCCTCGATGCCGAGGGGTGTCTGATCAGCATCTTCAGATAGAGGCGGGGAGCGGTGGCCGGGCAATGACGCTTCGCTGGAGATGCGGCGGGGCGGCCCGGCGGTCCAAGCCGCATGCGTCCCGGCGCGCCAGCCGCGCGTCGCGTGGCCCCACTGACGGCGGCAGCCGGCACGGTCAGAAGTGCTGGGCACCGTTTGGGCCGAGAGCGGTGGATAGGCGCCCTCGTCGAAAGGCAGGACGCCTGAAATGGACGGTCCACCGGGGGCGCTGCGGAGCAAACCTATAAACACCGCGCGCGGGACGCCTTGGCAATGGCGGACTTGCGGCAATTCGGACTTCGACAAGCCTCGATGTCGCGAGGCGTCGAGGCCCGCGGGTCCGGTCGGACCCCAGGCGTCCCGCGCGCCCTCGGTCTTTTCGGGAGCGGGCGGAAATGAAAGCGGAAGAGGGCGTCCCTGGCGCCGACCAAACAATACGGGCGATGACGCATGTCCGTGGGACTGCTTGAAAACGCCATCGACGACAGCGCCGCACGGCAAGGGCAGGGCGCTCTACTCCGCAGCCCGCTCCGCGCGTTTGGCCTCGTCCCACAGCGCGTCCATCTCGGCCAGCGTTGCCTCCCTCGGCGTCTTGCCGCGCGCCGCCAGCGCGCGCTCGATGGCCGCAAAACGCCGCTCGAACTTGAGGTTGGTGGCGCGCAGCACGCCTTCCGGGTCGGCATCAAGATGGCGGGCGAGGTTGACCACCGCGAACAGGAGATCGCCGACTTCGGCCGCGCTCTCGGCCTGGTCGCGCGCATCGAGCGCCGCCTCGATCTCATCGGCCTCCTCGCGGATCTTGGCGAGCACGGCGCGGGGATCGTTCCAGTCGAAGCCCACCAAGCCGGCCTTGTTCTGCAGCTTCAAGGCGCGGGTGAGGGCGGGCAGGGCCACCGGAACCCCGGCCAGCGCACCCTCTTTCGCCGGCTCGCCGCGCTCGGCTTTCTCATCCGCCTTGATCTGCTCCCACATGCCTTTGACGTGATCGGCAGTCTTGCCCTCGGCGTCGGCAAAGACGTGCGGATGGCGGCGGATCATCTTGGCGGTGATGGCCTCGATGACATCGCCGATGTCGAAGGCGCCTTGCTCCTGCGCCATGCGGGCGTGGAAGACGACCTGCAGCAGCAAATCGCCGAGCTCGTCCTTGAGGTGGGCGAGGTCGCCGCGCGCGATGGCGTCGGCCACCTCATAGGCTTCCTCCAGCGTATAGGGCGCGATGCTGGCGAAGTCCTGCTCGAGGTCCCAGGGGCAGCCGGAGCCGGGCGTGCGCAGCGCCGCCATGATCTCGATAAGGCGGGCGATGTCGCGGGACGGTTTCACGGGCTGACGGGATGCGGCTGGCGGATGGATGGCGGCGACGGAGCGCGCGGCAACAGGATGGTGAGCCGGCGCCGAATCCGAGCGTAGCAAAGCCCGCCCGTCCAGGCGACGCCGGTAACCTGATTCGCATAAGACATATTATGGAATATTTCTAGTGATGGGTCTGGCTGGCAGATCGAGACGGCGCTGCTTTAACAAGTGTCTCAGAGCTATTGAATTATCACGACTATTCATGAAAGCGATGGATGTGGCCATCACCCGGCCTTAGCGCACCATTCTCACGAGATTTCAATGGCTCCAGGCGATATCTTTTCAATTCGATTTAACCGGTGGCGAAACGCATCCCGTCGTAAGCCGGTTCGATATTGTCCGGCAGGCTGGCGCGCAAAGCCGCGTAATCGAGATCGCTGTGCAGGTTGGTCAGGATCGCCCGTTTCGGCTTCACCCGATCGATCCAGTACAGCGCTTCCTCGAGGTTCATGTGGCTGGGATGCGGCGCCTTGCGCAGCGCATCGACGATCCAGACGTCGAGCCCGCTCATGGCGGCCAGGCTGGCGTCGGGCAGGCTCTTGATGTCGGCCGAATAGGCCACATTGCCGAAGCGGAAGCCGAGCGAGGGGATGTCGCCGTGGTTCTGCAGCACCGGGATCGCCGCGATCGGGCCGCCCTGCCCGTTGATCTCGACCGCGCGGCCCGGCTCCAGGCGGTGCTCGGCCAGGATCGGCGGATATTCGCTGCCGGGCGGCGTCATGAAGCAATAGCCGAAACGGGCGTGCAGGGCGCGTGAGGTCGGCTCGTCGACATAGACGTCGACGCGGCGGCGCTTGTGGATGAACAGCGGACGCAGGTCGTCGATGCCATGGGTATGGTCGGCATGCTCATGGGTGATGAGCACGCCGTCGAGCCAGTCGATCTCCACGTCCAGAAGCTGCAGGCGCAGATCCGGCGTGCAATCGACCAGAACGCGGGTGCGGTGTCCCTGCGCATTGGCGTGCTCGACCAAGAGAGCGCAGCGCCGCCGCCGGTTCTTCGGATTGGCCGGATCGCAGGCGCCCCAGCCGAGCGCGACGCGCGGCACGCCCATGGACGAGCCGCAGCCGAGGATGGTGAAGGCGAGGCTCATGCGGCCGCTTCCTGGGCGCGCGGCACCTTGGAAAATAGCCGGAAGAAATTCTCGGTCGTCTGCCGCGCCATCTCGTCGACGGAAACGCCGCGCGCTTGCGCCAGCACCTTCGCGGTCTCGACCACATAGGCCGGCTCGTTGCGTTTGCCGCGATACGGTAGCGGCGCCAGATAAGGCGCGTCCGTCTCCACCAGCACGCGCTCGGCCGGCAGCGCGGCGGCGATGGCGCGCAGCTCCTCGGAACGCTTGAAGGTGAGGATGCCGGTGAACGACACGTAATGGCCCAGCTCGATGGCGGTGAAGGCGAGCTCGCGGCCGCCGGTGAAGCAATGCAGCACGGCCGGGAAGGCGCCCTGCCCGCTTTCCTCCTTCAAGATGCGTGCCATGTCGGCATCGCAATCGCGCGCATGGATCACCAGCGGCAGGCCGGTTGAGCGCGCCGCGGCGATGTGGCGGCGCAGGCCCTGTTCCTGATCGGCGCGCGGCGCGTTGTCGTAGAAATAGTCGAGCCCGGCCTCGCCGATGGCGACGACCTTGGGGTGCCGGGCGCGCTCGATCAATTCCGCCGTGGTGATCTCGCGTTCCTCGTCGGCATGGTGCGGATGGGTGCCGATCGAGCAGAACACGTCGGCAAAGCGCTCGGCAATCGCCAGCAGCTTCGGTTGCTGCTTCACCCGCGTCGAGATGGTCACCATGCGCCCGATGCCGGCCGCGCGCGCGCGCGCGACGACGGCGTCGAGCTCGCTGGCGAAGTCCGGAAAATCGAGGTGGCAATGGCTGTCGACGAGCATGGTCAGGCCGCAGCCTCCGGCTCGACATAGCGCGGGAATACGGGTTTCGGTGTCGGCAGCGTGCTGCCATCCTTGATGCGCGTTGCAAGCGCGGCAAAGTCTCGTTGCGCGGCGGGAACCGCGAGCAGATCGAGCATCTTGCCTGCCGACGCCGGCATGAAGGGCTGCGCCAGGATGGCGACCTGCCGCAGCACCTCGGCGGTCACGTAAAGCACGGTGCCCTGCCGTTTCGGATCGGTCTTGGCCAAGGCCCAGGGCGCCTCGCCGGCGAAATAGCGGTTGGCATCGGCGACCACGGCCCACATCGCGTTGAGCACCTGATGGAGCTGGCAGGTCTTCATGTGCTCGCGCGCGGCGCCGATCATGGCGTCGGCGGCCGCCAAAATCGTCTTGTCGGCGTCGCTGAAGTCGCCCGGCGCCGGCAGCACACCGCCGAAGGCTTTGCCGATCATCGACAGCGAGCGCTGCGCCAGATTGCCGAGGTCGTTGGCGAGATCGGCATTGATGCGGTTGACGATGGCCTCATGGCTGTAATTGCCGTCCTGGCCGAACGGCACCTCGCGCAGGAAGAAATAGCGCAAGGGATCGACGCCATAGGCATCGCACAGCGCGAACGGGTCGATCACATTGCCGACCGACTTCGACATCTTCTCCCCGCGATTGAACAGGAAGCCGTGGCTGAAGATGCCCTTGGGCACCTCGACGCCGGCCGACATCAGGAAGGCCGGCCAATAGACCGCGTGGAAGCGCACGATGTCCTTGCCGATCACGTGCAAATCGGCCGGCCAGTAGCGCTTGAATTTCTCGCTTTCGGTGTCGGGAAAGCCGACGCCGGTGATGTAATTGGTCAGCGCATCGACCCACACATACATGATGTGGGTGTCGGAGCCGGGCACGCGCACGCCCCAGTCGAACGTGGTGCGCGAGATCGACAGATCCTGCAGGCCGCCGCGCACGAAGCTGGCGACCTCGTTGAGCCGCTCCTTCGGCAGCACGTAATTCGGCCGCTCGTAGAGCTTGAGCAGCTTGTCGGCATAGGCCGAGAGGCGGAAGAAATAGCTCTCTTCCTCCACCCAATCGACCGGCGTGCCGGTCTTCGAGGAGACCCGCTGCTTCTGCTCGTTGAGATGTGTCTCGCTCTCGGCGTAATAGGCCTCGTCGCGCACCGAATACCAGCCGGCATATTTGTCCAGATAGATGTCGCCGTTGGCCTGCATCCGCCGCCAGATTTCTTCCGACGAGCGATGGTGGCGCTCCTCGGTGGTGTGGATGAAGTCGTCGTTGGAACATTCCAGCCGCTCGACCATCTTCTCGAACAGCGGCACGTTGCGGTCGCGCAGCTCGCGCGCGGTCAGGCCCAGCTTGGCCGCGGTCTGCTGCATCTTCTGCCCGTGCTCGTCGGTACCGGTGAGGAAAAACACGTCGTAGCCGTCGAGCCGCTTGAAACGGGCGATGGCGTCGGTGGCGATCGCCTCATAGGCGTGGCCGATATGCGGCGCCCCGTTCGGATAGGAGATCGCGGTGGTGATGTAAAAAGGGGTTTTGGCGGGCATTTTCAGGGTCTGGACCGGGCGTTGGGTAGCGTCATTCCGGCCTTGTGCCGGGCATCGGCGACTTAATCAAGACCGGTTTTTCAAGGCAATGTGGCGGCCGGACCTGGTTTTTCCCGGCAATCGCCCTCATGCCGCGGCATTCGCCTCGGCCGGGCCCGGTTACCAGTGCGGCGCAATAATTTTTAGAAATCCGTCATGAGAATCGCTTAGCCTTCCTGACATGGCGGTTCGTCGGTTACGGATCGAGAGGCGGCAGGGTCAGTCGGGACCGACAGGTCCCCGGACGCCCGCCGCGCCGCTGCCATCCTCACCCACATCGCAGGCTTTTTCCCCGCGTGCCGGCGCGGGCCGTTGGCGTCCACCCTTTTTCTGCTGTCCACCAGAAGGAGTTGGCCCTTGGGCAAGACCCTCAAGAAGAAGCGCCGTCACGAACGTCAGTATGGAACCGCCGAGATCATAGAGTTCCAGAACTCCAAATTCGAAGCCGAACGCGCACTGCCGCCCATCAAGGCGCTGAACCGGACCCAGGCCCACTACCTCAACGCCTTACGCCAATCTCCCCAGCTTATCGTCCTCGGGCCGGCGGGCACCGGCAAGACCTGGATCGCGGCCACCCACGCCGCCGACCTCCTCCGCAACCGACAAATCGACAAAATCGTGCTGACACGACCCAATGTGCCGTGCGGGCGCTCGCTCGGGTTCTTCCCCGGCTCGCTGGAGGACAAATTCTCGCCCTGGGCGCAGCCGGTGGCGCAGGCCATCAAGGACCGCATCGGCAAGGCCGCCTACGACATCGCGCTGAAGAACGGCGGCATCGAACTGGTGCCGTTCGAGGTCATGCGCGGGCGCTCGTGGAAGAACGCCTTCGTGCTGCTCGACGAGGCGCAGAACTGCACGCCGGCGGAGATCAAGACCTTCCTCACCCGCATCGGCGACGACTGCACGGTGGTGGTCAATGGCGATGTCAGCCAATGCGATCTCGCCATCGACAGCGGATTGCGCGTGGTCATCGAGATGATCGACGCGCAGGGTCTGCCGGTGCCGGTCATCGAGTTCACTGGTGCCGACATCGTGCGCTCCGGCGTTTGCGCCATGTGGGTGCACGCCTTCGCGGCGGCGAAGCTATAGCTCTCAAGCCGGTCCGGCTTTCGCGAAGTTCGTTAACGTGCGGTTCAGCACGTTAACGACGCGCGATATTAGCCTTAATTCGTGACCTTTCTCCACGCCGATTGGCAAAGTGATAATCAATAGCGGCTAGCTTCCGCCACCTGTCGGTAAGCCGAGACGATATCCCATGAACATCGCCGTCGATCCCCTGCGTCTGCGCGACGATCTGCGAGGTCGCGATCGTTGGCGCCGGCCCTTATGGCCTCGCCGTCGCCGCGCATCTGCGCGCCGCCAATGTGTCGGTCCGTATGTTCGGCGACGCGGTGTCGTTCTGGCGCAATCACATGCCGGTGGGCATGAAGCTGCGCTCGCCTTGGGTCGCCACCCATATCGCCGAGCCGCGCGGACGCCTGCGCCTTGACGATTATTTTGCCGAGGCCGGCCTCGACATTCCCAAGCTGCTGCCGGTTGAGCAGTTCGTCGATTACGGCCTCTGGTTCCAGCGCCATGTCGCGCCCGATCTCGACAGCCGCGCGGTGACGCGCATCGAGGGCAGCGATGCCGGCTTCCGTCTCACACTTGGACGATGGCGATACGCTCGACGCCCGCCGCGTGGTGATGGCGACCGGCCTGCTCGGCCACGAATATCGGCCGGCCGAGTTCGACGGCCTGCCGCGCAGCTTGGTCAGCCATTCCTGCGAACACACCGATTCCGAGCGCTACCGCGGCAAGCGTGTCGCCGTCATCGGCCGCGGCCAGAGCGGCTGCGAGTCGGCGGCGCTGCTGCATGAAGCGGGCGCCGACGTGGAATTGATCTGCCGCGGCGACCTCATCTGGAACGCCGACCCCGGCCAGCGCAGCGTCGTGCGCAAGGCGGTGCGTTCGATCCTCGGCAATATGCTGATCCCGCCGTCGCAGGTCGGTCCCTTCCCCCATAACTGGCTGAACGAAGCGCCCGGCATCATTCATCGCCTGTCGACGTCGAGACGCGACCAGGAAAACGAGATAAGCCTGCGCGCCACCGCGGTGCTGTGGCTGCGCTCGCGCATGAAGGACGTGCCGGTCAATCAGCACCGCTCGATCATGGCGGCGCACCGCGTCGGCGACCAGGTCGCGCTCACGCTCGACAACGGCATCCGCCGCTTCGACCATGTGCTGCTGGCGACCGGCTATCGCATCGATGTCGATAAGATGAGCCTGCTCGACCAGCGTCTGCGCCAACGCATCGCGCGCCATGGCGGCTTGCCGGTGCTCTCGGGCGGCATGGAATCGAGCGTGCCCGGCCTGCATTTCGTCGGTGCCGCGGCGGTGGCGAGCTACGGACCGCTGCTGCGCTTCATCGCCGGCGCCGGCTTTGCCGCCCGACGCGTCACCCGCGCCGTGCGACGCGGCGTCCGCACCGACCGCCGCAGCCGCCAAGCCAGAGCCTCGCTGTTTCCACCGAGACCGTGTGACCCATGTCCGTCCGCGGTGCCCTGGTCGTCGGCGGCGCCCATGTCAGCATCGGCGTGGCGCGCAGCCTCGGGCGCCAGGGCATTCCGGTGTGGCTGCTCGCCAATCATCCGCTGCCGACATTCTCGCGCTATGTCGCGCGCAGTTTCGACTGGCCCGGCGCCGACCACGAGGACGGCCTCGCCTCGATCCTCGATGTCGTCACCGCGCACAATCTGCAGGGCTGGGTGCTGATCGCCACCGGCGATCAGGACATGCGCCTGATCGCGCAGAACCACGCGTTGTTGTCCACGCATCTCCGCGTGGCCACGCCCGATTGGGACACCGCGCAATGGCTCTACGACAAGCGCCTGACCTATCAACGCGCCGCCGAGCTCGGCATGGATTTCCCGCGCAGCTATGAGATGCGCGATCTCGACGAGGCACGCAATCTCGATTGCCGCTTCCCGGTCATCCTCAAGCCGGCCTTTCGCCAGAACGAGGCATTCACCAAGGTCAAGGCCTGGCGCGCCGACGACCGCGACGCGCTGATCGCGCTATACCAGAAGGCGAGCGCGCTCATCGGCAGCGACGCGGTTATCGTGCAGGAATGGGTGCCGGGCACCGGCACCGCGCAATATTCCTACGCGGCGCTGTGGGACCGCGGCAAGCCGGTGGCGACGCTGACGGCGCGGCGCCGGCGCCAGCACCCGATCGATTTCGGCCGCTCCAGCACCTTCGTCGAGAGCATCGAGAAGCCGCAAGTCGAGGAACTGCCTCGACGCGCTTCCTCAGCTCGCTCAATTACACCGGCGTGGTCGAAGTCGAATTCAAATACGACGCGCGCGACGAGAGTTACAAGCTGCTCGACGTCAATGGCCGCTTCTGGACCTGGTGCGGGCTCGGCGCGCTTGCCGGCATCGATTTCCCCTATGCTCGCCTATCGGCAGGCGCTGGGCGAAACGATTACGCCCGCCCGGGCGCGACCTGGCGTCGCCTGGATGCATGCCAGCCGCGACATCGTCGCCGCCTTCCAGGAAATGTCCGCCGGCAGCCTGCGGCTCGCGCGACTATCTCGCCGGCTTCCGCCAGCCTTTGGCCTTCGCCAATTTCGCGCTCGACGATCCGCTGCCGGCGCTGGCCGAGTTTCCCGCCGCCGTGCTCAATCGGATCGGCGGCTTGGCTGGCGGGCGCGCCAAGCGCTCGCCGAGATCGCTGCGCCAGCGCTTGGCGAAATAGCGAGACCTCCGTCAGCCGTCATGTTGCCTGGCGGAGCGCTGGGCAATCGAGGTGCCGAACACCCAGTCCCAAAAACCAGTGGTCACGCCGAAATTTCCGCTATCGGAGAAATAATGGTGGCGGGCATGGCGCAGCCGCGCCCGATAAA
This sequence comes from uncultured Pseudomonadota bacterium, assembly GCA_963782145.1. Taxonomy (GTDB): domain Bacteria; phylum Pseudomonadota; class Alphaproteobacteria; order Rhizobiales; family Xanthobacteraceae; genus Pseudolabrys. The sequence goes on along the minus strand of CAWAIV010000005.1, from coordinate 74,819 downwards.
GATAAGAGCCGTGCCGAGGCTGCCAATGGTGGATGGCGTAGTGGACGAACACGAACCAGAGATAGCCGGTGACCAGACCGGCGGTCGCCGCGGTTCCGAGGTTGAATCCGAGCAAGGCCCAGGCCGGGCTCGCCACCGCGATCATGCCGATCAGCACGCTCGCCCAGGCCGGCGTGCCGATCAGTTCCAGCGGCCTTTCATGATGGCGTTCGTGGATGCGCGCGAGTACCGGCGCATGGTGGAACATCAGGCGGTGCAGCAAGTATTCGACGAAGGTCCAGCCGATCAGCGCCAGGACGTAAACGCCGGCCCAGATCGCCGGATGCGGCGGCATGGCGCCGCGGAAGGCCATCAACGTGGCAATAAGAACCAGAGGCGGAAATAGCAGAAACTCGGAAAAATAGCCGAGCTTGGTCATTTTCATGACGGGTCTCCGAAGACATTCGGCCGGCCGCAACAATGCGTCCCGGCTATCGCCCCCAAAGTGCTACGACACATTAGCAGTGAACCGCCGTTGCAGGAAGCATGCCGCGGTGGCGTCAATGCGGCGTCTCTCATCCGCGCGCCGTGTCGGCGAGCGCGCCGAATACCGCAAACACCAGCGGCTTGCGTTCGAGGTTATAGGTCTCGGCATCGCGCGCGGCGCGGTTGACGCTTTCCCAGGCCTGAGCCACGTCGCGCCATCTGCGGCAGCGCCTGCTCCGCCAGCCGCGCCGACAGCCAGCCGTTCACCAGGTCCATGAAGGCCTCCAGCGTGCGCGGATCGCTGCCGCCGAGGGCGTCGCCCAACGCATGCAGCGCGCGCGGGTCGGGATCGGGCAGTTGCGCCATCAGACTCGAGCACGCGCTGGCGCAGCGCCAAAGTGGCGCCGTCGAGCAAGGCCAGCGCACGGGCGACGCTGCCGTCGGCGGCAGCGACCGCTTCCGTCACCTGGGCATCGTCGGCCGCCCGCCCGCTGGCCGTTGCCACCGCGCGCGCCACGTCCTCGGGCGCCAGCGGCCGCAGCAGTAGCCTCCGGCAGCGCGAGCGAATGGTCGGCAATTCGCGCCCCGGCGCGTGGCTTACCAGCAGCAAGAGTGCGCGTTCCGGCGGCTCCTCCAGCACCTTGAGCAGGGCATTGGCGCCCTCACGCGCCAGATCGTCGACCGCATCGACGATGGCGATGCGCCAGCCGCCCTCGCCCGCGGTCGAACCGAAAAACGCCACCGTGCGCCGCACGTCGTCGACCCGGATCACGGTATAGAGCTTGCCGGTCTGTTCGTTCATGACGCGCTCGAGCGTCAGCAGATCGCCCTGCGCCTGGGCTGCGATGCGGCGGGCGACCCGGTTGTCGGGATCAACGGCCAGCGAGGTCGCCTGCTGCACGTCCGGCGCCGCCGGATCGGGATGTGCCTGCACGAAGCGGGCGAAACGGTAGGCGAGCGTCGCCTTGCCGATGCCGGGCTCGCCGCCGATCAGCCAGGCATGCGGCACGCGGCCGCTCTTGTAGGCGGAAAGCAGCGCCTGCTCCGCCGCGGCATGGCCGAACAGCTTACTCGTTTCGCGCGGCGGCGGGATGTCTTCGGCTTCCTCGCTCACGGCGAAGCTCCCTCGGAAGCCAACGCGCGTTGTGGCTGCAGGCGCTCCTCGACGATCTCCCAGATGCGTCCGGCCACCACGTTGCGCGGCGGCCGGCCGTCGATGAGCTGGATGCGGCGCGGCTCTTCCGCCGCCAATACGTGATAGGCGCGGCGCAGCCCCTCATGGAATTCGACGGCCTCGGATTCGTAGCGGTCGGCGGGACCGGACCCGCGCCGGCGCGTGGCACGGGCGAGGCCAACTGCCGCCGGCACGTCGAGGAAAAACGTTAGATCGGGCATGGCGGCGCCGACGGTGACCCGCTCCAGGCTGCGGATCAGCTTCATGTCGACCTTGCCGAGTATGCCTTGATAGACGCGCGTTGAATCGATGAAGCGGTCGCAGATCACCCATTTACCGTCGACCAGCGCCGGCCGGATGACGTTGCGCACGTGGTCGTCGCGGGCGGCGGCGAACAGGATGGCCTCGGTCTCCGCGCCCAAAGGCTTGGCGATGCCGGAGAGCAGGATGTGGCGGATGATCTCAGCGCCGGTCGAGCCGCCCGGCTCGCGCGTGAGCACGACCTCGATGCCGAGTCCGGTCAGGCGCTTGGCGAGCTGCGCCGCATGGGTCGACTTGCCGCTGCCCTCGCCACCCTCGAAAGTGATGAAACGTCCGCGCATATTTCCTGTCGTTCCGGGCGCGACCGCTAGGCCGTGAGCCCGGAATCCAAAATCCCTGCCACTCTATATGGTTTCCGGCCTTGCCGCTGGGCCGTGCCGCAGATTGACCGGGAAAACCCCATTACAGCCGCTCGGCGCCGGCGCGGAACAAGGCGATGACCAGTTCGGTCACCGCATCAAAGGCGCGTTGCGACAGGTTGCCCTTGCCGACCGCGGCGGCCGCGTGCAGCGGCATCTCCAGCACCACATTATCGTTGCGCCAGACCTTGACCGCGCCAATCGGCTGCCCTTCCTTGATCGGCGCCGGCACCGGCCCGGTATAGACGATGCGCGCGGTCAGCCGGTCGCCGCCGGCTTTCTGCACCATCACCCGCACCGGCGCGGCGGCCTTGAGCGGGACATGGCCGACGGCGCCGCCATAGACCTTGGCGCTGCCCAGCGCCTGCCCTTGCGCGAACAGCACGCGCGCCTCGAAATTGCGGAAGCCCCATTCCAGCAGCTTCTTGCCGTCCTCGGCGCGCTCCTTGGCGCTCTTGTCGCCATTGACCACGACGATCAGCCGCAGCCCGTCCTGCACCGCCGAGCCGACCAGGCCGTAGCCGGCTTCCTTGGTAAAGCCGGTCTTCATGCCGTCGGCGCCGATGCTCATGCCGAGCAGCGGATTGCGGTTCATCTGGTGGATCTTGTTCCAGGTGAAATCCTTCTGCCCGAACAGTTTATAGAACTCGGGATAGTCGACGATGATGTGGCGCGCGAGCGTGGCGAGTTCGCGGGTGGTGACCTGTTCGCCTGGATCGGGCAGCCCGTTCGAATTGGTGAAGGTCGACTTGGCGAGCCCGATCTCGCGCGCCCGCTTGGTCAAGAGGCCGCCGAAGGCGAGCTCATTGCCGGCCAGGCCCTCGGCCAGCACGATGCAGGCGTCGTTGGCCGACTGGATGATCATGCCGTGCAGCAGGTCGTCGACGCTGACCATGCTGTTGAGCTTGGCGAACATGGTGGATGAGTGCGAGGGCGCGCCTCCCTTGCGCCAGGCATTCTCGCTCACCCGGTATTCGTCGGTCAGCTTGATCTTGCCGATGGCAAGCTGGTGGAACACGTATTCGGCGGTCATCAGCTTGGCCAGGCTCGCCGGATAGATCAGCGTGTCGGGATTGCGCTCATAGAGCACGCTACCCTGGCCGGCCTCGATGAGAATGGCGTGCGGGGCGCTGATCTTGGGCCCCTCGTCCTTCTTGTCGACGGCGAAAGCCGGCGCGGCGACCGCCAGTGCGGCCGCGGTAAGCAGGGATGCAATGCTAAAGCTGCGAAGCGCCATCATTCCCGCAATTTAGCCGAAATACAGATGCCGGACCACCTGCGGTCCAGCCATCACGGCGCTTTGGCGGAACAATGCGGCTCAGTAAAGGCCGCGGCCGCTCATGAAGCCCGCTGCCGGCGCATCATAGCGCACGGGGGCATAAGCGGAAACCGGCGAGGTCTCGATCGCCGCCGGGCGTGGGCGCGATGCCGCCGCGAGTTCGGTAGTCGAACCCCGCATCGCCATCGACGGCTGTTGCGGCGAAACCGCGGCGGCGGCCTCGTTGCGGGCAAATTGTCGGTTCGGCGGCGGCGGGGTTTCGGTCAGCGGTCGGGAATCGAAATAGGCCGGCACATAGCGCCCATTATTGGCGGCGACCTGCACCGGCCGCATTGTGGCCGGCGTGCCTTCGCGCAGAGTCGCCATCAACATGCGGTCGTCGGAGCCGGCGAGCGGCGCGCGACCAACATATTCGACCTTCACCCGCGCCAGGCCGCGGTCATAGAAGCCGAGCAACTTAGCGCTCTTGATCGACAGGTCGACGATTCGGTTGGGGACATAGGGTCCTCGGTCATTGATGCGGACCACGATCGAGCGGTGGTTGTTGAGGTTGGTCACCCGCGCATAGGACGGCAGCGGCAGCACCGGGCTGGCGGCGCTGATGGCGTTCTCGTCGAAGATCTCGCCATTGGCGGTGTAGCGCCCGTGGAATTCGTCGCCATACCAGGAGGCGAGACCGACAGCGGAATAGTTCGGATCGTCGGCGGGGACATAGGTGCGGCCGGCGACGGTATAAGGCTTGCCGACGCGATAAACGCCGCCGCCCTTGGGTACCGGCTCACCCGGCTTGACGACGCGGGCGCTGGCGGCAACGCCGTAGCGGGGATCGACGCGACCGAGTCCGCCCGAGCAATTGGCGAGTGCCAAGGCGCCTGCCCCGAGCGCCAGGACGCGCGCAATGCGGACGCAATGTCGGTATGCCCCCGATTGTCCCATCCCGCCGTCAGTCCCCAGTGCGAAACGCCAAAGTAGCAAGCGCTTCAGTCTAGTCCAGAATATCGCACCGCAAAGTTACCGGACATTGCCGGTGCGCGGGCGTGGTAAAGAATTGGTTCCACCATCAGTTTGGCGTTTCCGCGGCATTTTTGCGGCACCGCCCCGAATAGCGCGGCTAGGGAGTGGCTTGCAAGGGCCGCGCGGTTGGACCATTGGAAGGGCATTCCGGAAGGGTGGCCGAGCGGTTGAAGGCACCGGTCTTGAAAACCGGCAGGGGACGCGAGTTCCCTCGTGGGTTCGAATCCCACCCCTTCCGCCAGTGTTTGCGACGAGCCAGATCAGGTCGGAAATATACGCGCCCACGACATGCGGCGTTGCGGTATGCTCTTCACCCTCCACCCAGGGGAGCCCGACATGATGCGGACATGCGGCGCGGCGCTGTTGCTCATGCTGGCTTCGCTCCCGCTTCATGCGCAAAGCGAGCCGGACGCCCTCTCGGCTTTTTCCAACCCGAATCAATTGGCCGTCTATTTCGACATGCTGACACGGCTCAAGGTCGCGGTGGAAAAGACGCGCGGCGATCATGCCGCGACCTATAAAGCGGTCAGCGTGCGGCTTTATGGTTGCGCGTATGCTTATAGCGGCCTGTCGCAGAAGGAGGACTTCGAGGCGCCGATCCGCGCGCGCTATTTGACGGCGAGCGAGCTCTATGCGCATGCCGCCGCCGGCCTCTATCCGGATTCGCTGGCCGAGTTGAAAGCAGGACTATGCGAGCAGCGTGACCAAAACGACGCCCCGGCAATGGCGCAGCGCCTACTCGCCGCGGAGCTGCGACGCGCTCTCCGACCACGACCTGGAGACGGTCTTCCATGCCGTTCTCGACCTGACGCCGCCGTCCGCGGCGCGATGAGGTCTCGTCGCAACGCGGCGAGGCCTCAGTCGAGCCGGCACTACTCTCTTGAGCAGCCAGGCGAAGGCCTGGCGCAATTCGGCGGCGCCGTCCGCCGGGTGCCAGCGGCCATGCGCGATGACGATCCGCGCAGGATCCCAGGTCAGCATGATCTCGACCGCCGCGCGCAAGGCGCGCTTGTGCCGCCAGGTGAAGGTCAGCCGCAGATCGCGCGGCAATCCGCCGTGCGGCGGCGTCACCCCGCCGATCAGCATCAGCAGCCACAAGAAGAGGGTGCCGATCTTCTCGCGCTCGAAGTTCTCGATCAGGTCGGTAAGGATGAGCGTACGGCTGCCGCGATGGAAGAATTCGATCTCGGTCATATAGCCGCCCACGACCGGCAGCGTGGCAATCTCGGCATCCCACGGATAGCCGTTCGCGGCGGCGAGCGCGCGCGCGTCGAAATCGATGTGACGGCCGGCCTGCTCGCGGATGTGCGGGGCGAGATAGACCTCGGCATCGGGAAACCCCGCGTGCCATTCCGGAATCCACCAGTAGTGGATGCGGTTCGGCCCGATAATGAAGCGCACCCTGCCCGCGCGCTCGACCTCGGCGCGCAAAGATGGCGTGAGCGGTGTCGGCGAATGCACGAAGAGATCGCCAGACGACAGGCGGATCACCGTCATGCGCGTGGGAAAGGGATATTTCGGCCAGGGCAGGCCGAATTCGATCACCGGCCCATCGACGATCCACAAATCGTCGGCGACCGGCTTCAGAGTGTTGATCGGTGGATAGGTGGCGCGCGCGTGATCGTGCATGGTGGCGCCCTTCCGGCTCGGGCCGACCGCCTCTAGTCGATCGGCAGATACGGTCCGCCGCGGCTGCGGCAATCGCGCTGGCAGGCGCGGTCGCAGGCATCCGTGTCTTTCAGGCAGAGGCCCTGGCTGTCGCGTTGCAGACAGTTGGGAAGCTCCCAGGTGCAGATCGACTGGCATTGGTTCCAGCAGGCGCCGGAGGCCCAAATCGATTCCGCCCGCGGGCTGCGCGGGAATGGCAGCACCTGGACAGGCGACGATACGGCCAGCGTCCGCCCGGCCGCCACGGCCCCGGTGCTACCCGGCATCACAATACCGCCCAAGAGCAGACCTATCAGCACCGCCGCATATTTCATGGGGAGTTCCTTCCCGCGACGCGAAGAGTAACGCTGCCGGCGGCCGACGCCAATGGCGAGCGCGCACGCGCCAGGAACTTTCACGAGGCCGAAGTGGTTGCTATTGTGACAAATGTGAACGTTTCCGGGGGGCGCGCCAACGCGGGTCATGCGCGAAGGAGCAGCCGGTGAGTAGCGTCGCACAATCAGGGGCCGGCCAGGACGAGCCCGCCCAGCAATTCGGTACCGCCGGCATCAAGCCGTTGGAGCGGCCGAGCCTGGTCACCCGCCTGTTCATGCGCGTGGTGGCCTGGGTCGAACGGCTCAACCTGCGCTTCAGCAAGGTTGGTAGTCCGCCGATCTACGACAAGGAGACTTTCCCCTGGGTGCAGGCGATCGAGCAGGACTGGCGCGCAATCCGCACCGAGCTCGAGCAGGTGCTCACGCGAAAGGACGACCTGCCCGGCTTCCACGAACTGGCGACCGATGTCGCCAGCATCAGCCAGGACGACGGTTGGAAGAGCTTCCTGCTCTGCGGCTATGGCTTCCGCTCCGATGCCAATATCGCGCGCTGCCCGCGGACCTGGGCCGCCTGCCAGCAAATCCCCGGCCTGATCACCGTGATGTTCTCTATCTTCGAGCCGGGCAAGCATCTGCCACCGCATCGCGGCCCTTATAACGGCGTGTTGCGGCTGCATCTCGGCCTGCTGGTGCCGGAGCCGCGCCAGCAGCTCGGCATCAGGGTCGAGAACGAGATCTACCGCTGGCGCGAAGGCGAAGCGGTCGTCTTCGACGACGCCTATGAGCACGAGGCCTGGAACTACACCGCGCGCACCCGCGTGGTTCTGTTCGTCGACTTCCGCAAGCCGACGCGGTTTCCGGCCAATTTCCTTAATTGGCTGCTGCTGCATTTGGCCATGTTCACGCCCTTCATCCGCGAGGGGCTCGACAATCAGAAGGCCTGGGAGAAGAAATTCTACCAGGAGGCCGAGGCGCTGCGGAACCGATAATTGTCGGCACGACCCCTCCTCCGTCATTGCCGGGCTTGACCCGGCAATCCATCTAAGAGATCAGCATGTGCAGTTTTTCGATGGATGCGCGGGTCAAGCCCGCGCATGACAGGTTGGAATGGCCACGGAAACCGCCGCCCCCAGCATCAGCTTCGTCTCGCTCGGCTGCCCCAAGGCGCTGGTCGATTCGGAGCGCATCGTCACGCGCCTTCGCGCCGAGGGCTATGCGCTGGCGCGCGAGCATGCCGGTTCCGATCTGGTCATCGTCAACACCTGCGGGTTCCTCGACAGCGCCAAGGCGGAATTGCTGGCCGCCATCAGCCAGGCGCTGAAGGAGAACGGCAAGGTCATCGTCACCGGCTGCATGGGCGCCGAGCCTGAGAGCATCGCCGCGGCCTATCCGGATGTCTTGGCGATCACCGGGCCGCAAGCATACGAGACGGTCGTTGCCGCCGTGCACCAAGCGCTGCCGCCGCGACACGACCCATACCTCGATTTGGTGCCGCCGGAAGGCGTCAAGCTGACGCCGCGCCACTACGCCTATCTGAAGATTTCCGAGGGCTGCAACAACCGCTGCAGCTTCTGCATCATCCCGCGCCTGCGCGGCGATCTGGTGTCACGCCCCGCCGGGGACGTGCTGCGCGAGGCGGAGAAATTGGTCGCCGCCGGCGTCAAGGAACTGCTGGTGATCTCGCAGGACACCTCGGCCTATGGGCTCGATCTGAAATACGCCACCAGCCGCTGGCGCGACCGCGATGTCAACGCGCGGTTCATCGATCTCGCGCGCGGCTTGGGCGAGCTCGGCGTCTGGGTGCGACTGCATTACGTCTATCCCTACCCGCATGTCGACGACGTCATGCCGTTGATGGCCGAGCGCAAGATCCTTCCCTATCTCGACATTCCGTTTCAGCACGCCTCGCCATCGGTGCTGCGGCGCATGCGGCGGCCGGCGGCGCAGGAGAAGACGCTCGAGCGCATCGCGCGCTGGCGCGAGATCTGTCCCGAGCTGACGCTGCGTTCGACCTTCATCGTCGGCTTCCCCGGCGAGACCGAGGAGGAATTCGACTTCCTGCTGCAATGGCTACAGGAGGCCGGGCTCGATCGCGTCGGCTGCTTCCGCTACGAGCCGGTCAAGGGTGCCGCCGCCAATGAGTTGGGCGCGCCGGTGCCGGACGCGGTGAAAGAGGAGCGTTGGCACCGTTTCATGCAGGTGCAGCAGAAGATTTCCGCGCGCCGGCTCAAGCGCAAGGTCGGCACGCGGCAGGCAGTGATCATCGACGCGGTCGGGCCTTCTGTGGCCAAAGGCCGCTCAATGGCCGACGCGCCGGAGATCGACGGCGCCGTCCATGTGGCGAGCCATCGTCCCCTGCGCGTCGGCGAGATCGCAACCGTCAGAATCGAACGCGCCGACGCCTACGACCTGCACGGCAGCGCGCTCGGCTTCTAGCGCCGCCGCACCGTCGCGCTATCAGCGGTAATGCCGATAGTGCCGGTAATGGCGTCGCGCCGGCGGATAATACCGGTGCGGCCCGACCCAGAAGCAACGCCTGACCCAGTGACGTCCGTTCCAGTGGCGCCGGCAGACATAGGCCGCGTCTTCGACCAGGCCGGCGTTTTGTGTCGCCTGCGCGATGCCGGCAGGCGTTGGAGTAGCTTGCGTGGATTGTGTCGGCAGCATGAGCGTCAAAGCGATCGCCCCGGCCGCCAAGGTGATGATTGTTCTTGTCCGCATTGTTCGCTCCATTTGCGGTGCGCAGGTAAGGACGACGCACCGGCTGATAGGCGAACGCTATGAAGTTCGCTTCTGTTTGCATTGATTTGGCGCAACGGCAGCGCCGCCTGCGACAAGATGGCCGCGGGTAGCGAGCCTCGATCGCACGCGAGCGGCGTGCGGGCGCGTTCAAAGCCGGTAGAAGCTTGCCGCGTTGTCGTGCAACACCGCTCGCTGCTCGGCCTCGGTGTATTCGGAAAGCACCCTGCGGTAGACGGCGAGGAAATCGGCGTAGCTGGCGTGCAGCTTTTCCAACGGAAAATTGCTGCCGTAAATCGTGCGCTCAACCCCGAAAATCTGCAGGGCGTCGCGGATCACCTGACGCGCCTGCGCGTAAGTGATGCCGCCGCTATACATGCCGAGGCCGGAGAGCTTGACGTACAGGTTGGGGAACGCCGCCATCGCCGTCAGCGCATTGCGCCATTGCTCGATGGCGGCCGGCGTGCGGTCGGTGAGCATGCCGGCGTGCACCAGGATCATGCGCACCTGGGGAAAGGCTTTGATCAGGTCGACTGCGTAACCTGCCTGCGGCGCATAGACCTGCAGTTCGAACGAGAGGTCGTATTTTTCCAACAGCGCGAAGCCGCGGCGGAAATCGCGGTCGTTGCAATAGTCCGGCCGTGGCACCGATTGGCGCACCGGCAAGCCGTCCCAATAAAGCATCTGCCGCACGCCGCGCACATTGGGAAATTGCATGTGTGTCTTCAGCGTAGCCTCGATGCCGGCATCGGCGAGATCGACCTGCGCCACGATGCCGTGCGGAAATCCGCTCTTGTCCGCCGTTTCTTGCAGCCAGCGCGTTTCCTCGAGCGCACGGTCGAGGCCCCAGTTGGCGGTGACATGCACCGATTTGGCGACGCCCTGCGGCACCACATCGTTCATGAACTCCTCGACCGGGTAGTCCCGGCGGATACCGAAGTAATCGCCGAACATGCGCGGGATCGGTGGATCGGCCAGCCACGGCACGTCCGCCCGCCGCCAGATGTGATGGTGGGTGTCGATCACCGGAGCGGAATAGCTGGGCATGATACCTCCGTCTTATGATGGCAGCGCGCGCACGACCCTGACCACCGCGTCGGTCAGGCGCGTGAGTTCCTCACCGGCGATGGTGAAGGCCGGTGCCAGATAGATGATATTGCCGAATGGCCGGATGAACACGCCTTCGTCGACGAAGTGTGCGCGCAGGGCGTTGACATCGGCGATGTGACGCCTCTCCACTACCCCGATCGCGCCCATGACGCGGACATCGACCACGCCTGGCATGGCGCGGCAGGGTGAAAGCCCATCGCGCAAGGCCGTCGCGATCGCCGCCACTTGGGCAAGCCGCGGCTCCCGCTCGAACAGGTCGAGCGAGGCATTGGCGGCGGCGCAGGCCAGCGCATTGCCCATGAAGGTCGGCCCATGCATCAGCGCCTTGCCCGGGTCGTCCGACCAGAAGGCATCGAACACGGCGCGCGTGGCCACGGTCGCCGCCAGCGGCAGCGTGCCGCCGGTCAAGGCTTTCGACAAAGTGATGATATCGGGCGTCACCTCCGCCTGTTCGCAAGCGAAAGGTGAGCCGGTGCGGCCGAAGCCGGTGAAGATCTCGTCGAAGATCAAGAGCAGTTCGTATTTGTCGGCGAGTGCGCGCAAGGTGCGCAGCACCTGCGGGGCGTGGAAGCGCATGCCGCCCGCCCCTTGCACCAGCGGCTCGACAATGATGCCGGCGAGGCTGTCGGCATGATCGGCGAGTAGCCGATCGAGCGCGGCGGCCTTTTCCGCGTCATCGGGCAGATCGACGATAAACTGCTGCGGCAGGAAGCCGGCGAACAGAGCATGCATACCGCCGTGCGGATCGCAGACCGCCATGGCGCCGGTGGTGTCGCCGTGATAGCCGCCCTTGAAGCCGACAAAGCGCGTGCGCCCGGCAAACCCGCGATTGAGCCAGAACTGGATCGCCATCTTCAGCGCCACTTCGACGGCAACCGAGCCGGAGTCGGAAAAAAACACCCGGGTGAGATCGCCCGGCAGCCGGCCGGCGAGCCGCGCGGCAAGCGTCAACGCCTGCTCATGCGCCAGGCCGCCGAACATCACATGCGGCATCTGCGCCAACTGGCGCTCGACCGCAGCCCTAATATGCGGATGGTTGTAGCCATGGCAGGCGGTCCACCAGCTGGCGATGCCGTCGATCAATTCGCGGCCGTCGGCAAGGGTCATGCGGCAGCCTTGCGTGCGCACCACCGGCAAAGGCGGGGTAACGGTCTTCATTTGGGCATAGGGCAGCCAGACGTGATCGAGCCCGGGCGCCAGCCAGGCCGGCGGCACGTTCTCGCTATGGCTTCCCTTCGTCATTCGTCCTATCCGTTTGCCGCGCGCATTTTGCGCACGGTTACGATAAAGTCACCTCATGCACTCGCTTGACGCCTTTGCGCAAGACAAGCTCGCTGCCCTCGAAGCCGCCAACCTGCGCCGCGCGCTCAGCCAAACCCTGCGCGAGGACGGCCTCTGGATCGAGCGCGACGGCCGCCGCCTGTTGTCGTTCTCCTGCAACGACTACCTGAACCTGAGCCAGCACCCGGCGGTCAAGCAGGCCGCCGCCGCCGCCATGCAGATTTATGGCGCCGGCTCCGGCGCCTCCCGCCTGGTTACCGGCAATCACCCGCTCTATGCCGAACTGGAAGCCCGCCTGGCGCGCATCAAAGAGACCGAGGCGGCCGTCGTCTTCGGCTCCGGCTACCTCGCCAATGCCGGCATCATCCCGGTGCTGATCGGCCGCGACGGACTGGTGCTGGTCGACGAACTGGCGCATGCCTGCATCCATGCCGGCGCGCAGCTGTCGCGCGGGCGCGTGCTCAGCTTCCGTCACAACGACCTCGCCCATGCGCGCGAACTGCTCGACGCGCATCGCGCCGAGCACGATCAGGCGCTGATCGTCACCGACGGCGTGTTCTCCATGGACGGCGATCTGGCGCCGCTCGCCGATCTGCTGGCGCTTGCCGACGAATACGAGGCCTGGCTGATGTCCGACGACGCGCATGGGCTGGGCGTGATCGGCGGCGGCCGCGGCTCGTCCTTTGCCGGCAATAGCCATATCCCGATCCCTTTGCAGATGGGCACGCTATCGAAGGCGGTCGGCGCCTATGGCGGCTATCTCTGCGCCTCCAGCCCGGTGATCGAGCTGATGCGCAACCGCGCCCGCACCTTGATCTATTCCACCGGCCTGCCGCCGGCGATCGTGGCCGCCAGCATCGCCGCGCTCGACCTGATCGAGCGCGAGCCCGACTACGCGGCGCGGCCGGTGCGCAAGGCGAAGACGTTCACCCATCTCACCGGGCTGCCGGAGGCGCAGAGCCCGATCGTGCCGGTGGTGGTCGGCGACGAACAAACGGCGCTCGATGCCTCGCGCCTGCTCGCCGACGAAGGCTTTCTCGCCGTCGCCATCCGCCCGCCCACGGTTCCGGCGGGCACCGCCCGACTGCGCTTCACCTTCACCGCGCAGCATCCGGATGATGCGATCGAACGGGTCGCCACCATCGTGCGCGAACGGATTCTGGCGTGAGCCATGGCCGCTTATTTCGTCACCTCCACCGGCACCGATATCGGCAAGACCTTCATCACCGCCGGGCTGATCCGCACGTTGCGCGGGCCCAACCATCCGGTCGACGCGCTCAAACCCGTGGTGAGCGGCTACGAGCCCTCCGTGGTCGAGACCAGCGACCCGGCGGTCTTGCTCGCGGCGCTCGGCCGCCCGGTGAGCGCCGACGAGATCGACCCGCATCGCGCCCTGGCGCTTCCGCGCGCCGCTGTCGCCCGATCTCGCCGCCGCGCGCGAAGGGCCGCGCGATCGATTTCGACGAGCTCATCGCCTTCAGCCGCCGGGCCATCGCACAACACCGGCGGCACGCTGTTCATTGAAGGCGTCGGCGGCATCATGGTTCCGCTCGATGGCGGGCACACGGTGCTCGACTGGATGGCGGCGCTCAAATTCCGCTGGTGCTGGTGGTGGGCGGCTATCTCGGCACCATCAGCCACACGCTGACCGCGATCGACGTGCTGGCGCAGCGCAACCTCAGCATCGCGGCGATCGTGGTGTCGGAGAGCGAGCGCAATCCGGTCGAGCTCGACGAGACGGTGGCCAGCATCGCCCGCTTCGCCCGCGGCGCGCCGGTGATCGGCCTGCCGCGACTGCCGCGCGGCATCACCGAACATCCGGCCTTCGCCCGTATCGCATCGCTCTTATAGGGCGCATGATCTGATCCGAAAACCGCTACCCCTCCCCGATCAAGTCGAGGACATGCTTTTCGGGATCATGCGCGCTATGACGCGGCAAATCGCTCGATGAAGCGGATCAAGGCGGCGGTCGGCCAGTCCCATGTCGGGCGGGCTGCAAAACTCTGCGGGATTGTGGCTGATGCCGCCGCGGCAACGCACGAACAGCATGCCGGCGGGACAGAGCCGCGCCATCATCTGCGCATCGTGACCGGCGCCCGAGGGCAGCCGTATGGCGCGGTGGCCGAGGTCGCCGATCACCGCGGCAATTTCATCCTGCAGGCGCGCGATCGCAGGCGACCGCCGGTTCCTCGTGGAACGGCTCGAAGATCACCGCAAGATTGCGCGCTTCGGCGATGGCGCGCGCCTTCTGGCGAATGCGTGGCAATCGCCGTCTGCCGCACCGCGTCGTCCATGTCGCGCAAGTCGATGGTGAAGGAGGCGGTGGCCGGGATGATATTGGTCGAGCCCGGCAGCACGTCGAGGCGGCCGACGGTCGTCACCATGCCGCGCTGCGGGTCCTCGCGCGCCAGGCGCTCCACCATCAGCACCATTTCCGCCGCCCCGGCGAGCGCATCGCGTCGCAGCCCCATCGGCACCGTGCCGGCATGGCCGGCCTCGCCGGTGACGGTGACGCGGAAGCGGCTCTGACCGACGATGCCGGTGACCACGCCGAGCGGTTCGCGCTCGGCTTCGAGCAACGGCCCCTGCTCGATATGCACCTCGACATAGGCGCGCGCCTCGCCCGGCCGGTAGGCGGCCTTGGCGATATCGCCGGCGTCCTTGCCATAGACCTTGAGCGCGTCGGCCAGGCTCACGCCGCCGCGGTCGCTCACGCCCAAACTCGCCGCATCGAATGCGCCGACGCAGGCCGCCGACGAGGACATAGTGGAAGGAAAGCGCGAGCCCTCCTCGTCGCCGAAAGCGAGCACGTCGAGCGGCAATGGCGGCTTGCCGGCGAAATGGGCGGCGGCGAGGATGCCGATGACGACGCCGAGCGTGCCGTCATAATTGCCGGCGTCGATCACGGTGTCGATATGCGAGCCGATCAGCAGCCGCGGCCCCTCGCCGACGCGGCCGCGCACGGTGCCGAGCGCATCCTCGCTCACGGCAAGCCCCGCCTCGCGCATCCATTGCGCCACCAGATCGGCGGCGCGGCGATGCTCGGGCGTGAGGAACAGCCGCACCAGCCGCGCCGGCTCGGCGGAAATCGCGGCCAGCGCCTTGATCATCGCTTCGGCGCGCGCGCCGAGCGCAACGGGATCGACATCAGCCATGATGTGCCAGCAGCGTTTCCAGCATGCCTTCGAAATTGACCAGCGCGTGCATCAGCATGGTCAGCAAGGTGGAGCCGCTGGCCCAGCGGAACCAGCCGAGCAGCAGGCCGAACACGAAGACCTGGACGATGACGAAGAAATCATATTGCACGTGCACGGCGGCAAACATCACAGCGCTGGCCCCGATCACCGCCCAGGCATCGCGCGGCGATTGCGAGCCAGCCGCGGAACAGGAAGCCGCGGAACAGCGTCTCCTCCCCGATCGGCGTCACCACCACCACCACCAACCACAGCATCGGCAGCCAGCCGGCCGCGGCGGCGGTGCGGTAGATGTCGCGTCTGGAAGGCGTGACGATGTTTGGCCGAAGATGAAGCTGATGCCGTCGCCGACGGCGATGAAGACGATGACCGCGATGATGCCCAAGATGACGTCGGCGCGGCGCGGCAGCACGTAGCCGAGATAATGCGCAGCCGTATCGCCGGTCTGCCGCGCCATCAGCATCAGCAGCGCCACCTGCACCGGCGTCGATACCAGGATGACCAGGCTCACCGCCACGCCGTCGCCGGAGAAATTCGGCAGATGCGCCAGCGTACGCGCCGAACCACCAGGTCAGCGCCACCAGCGCCGCCATCTGCCCGACCAGCAAAGCAATGAGGCCGAGGCCGAATGTCGACCAGCGGCCCCAAGGCTTTACGTCGCCCGATGGCGGCGCCAATTGCCCGCGATCCTCACGGCACCAGGATCGAGGCGCCGGTGGTGCGGCGGCTTTCCAGGTCCGCATGCGCCTTGGCCGCATCCTTGAGCGGATAGGTCTGGTTGATCGGGATCTTCACCGCCCCGGAGCCCACCTTCTCGAACAGGTCGGCGGAGACGGAGACCAGGTCCTCGCGCTTGGCGGCGTAGTGGTTGAGCGTCGGCCGGGTCGCGAACAGCGAGCCCTTGGTCTGCAGGATGTTGATGTTGAAGGCATCGATCTGGCCCGAGGACGAGCCGAAGCTGACGAAATAGCCGAGCGGGTGCAGGCAGTCGAGCGAAGCCGGGAAAGTGTCCTTGCCGATGCTGTCATAGACCACGTCGCACAGCTTGCCGCTGGTGATCTCCTTCACGCTTGCGCGACGAAATCCTCGTCGCGATAGAGGATGGTGTGATGGCAGCCGTTCTTCTTGGCGAGATCGGCCTTTTCCTTGGAGCCGACGGTGCCGATCACGGTGGCGCCGAGGTGATTGGCCCACTGGCAGGCGATGAGGCCGACGCCGCCGGCCGCCGCATGGATGAGCAGGATGGTGCCCTTGCCCACCTTGTAGGTGCGGTTGAGCAGATATTGCGCGGTCATGCCCTTGAGCATCATGCCGGCGGCCTGCTCGTAGGTGATGTTGTCGGGCAGCTTGACCGCGCGGTCGGCCGGCACCAGGCGCTCGGCCGCATAGCCGCCGAGCGCGCCCGACATAGGCGACGCGGTCGCCCACCTTGAGGTCGGTGACGCCGGGGCCGACCGCGCTCACCTCGCCGGCGCTCTCGTTGCCGGCGATGAACGGCAGCCCGACCGGCGACGGGTACATGCCCATGCGGAAATAGCAGTCGATGAAATTGATGCCGGCGGCATGCTGCTTGATCTTGATCTGGCCCTGGCCGGGCGCCGGGATGTCGACGTCCTCATAGGTCAACACCTCGGGACCGCCATGCTTGTGAACGCGTACTGCCGCGACCATGTCTCAACTCCCTCAAAATTGGCTTGAATTGCGAAGCGGTTGGATGTCGGCGGGGATCATAGGCAGGAAGAAGCCGAGCGCAAGGGCTCGGGGGCGGGGGGAGCGGGGCGATGTCCGAATACCCCTGGAGCAGACATCCGGTCGACGCGATGCGCGGCTCGGGTAACGAGCACGCATAGACGAGAAGCGCGACGCAATGCGGGCCCCACCCTGCTACCCATCAATACGGCTGCTCGACGGGCGGTCCCGACATTACTCATGATTGGAGTGTGCGGCCACGTTCGCGCCCGGCAATTTCTGCTACGAGCCAACGGGCGGCATCTCCCAGGGTGGTACCGTGATGGGAAGTCTGCGACGGCGTATGCGGAATTCAAAGCAACTCGCCGCGTACCGCGTAGCAAAGCTCGCTTTCCACCGAACTTGTTTCGTCTTGGTAGCTCGGAACGGGTCATACCACAGTGAAACTGACCTTCCCATTACCGCGTTGCTCTGCCTGAAACACCGCGATCTTGGGATTGACGCTTTTTGCCAAGTTGAGAATATATTTCTTGTCAGTATCGATCATCGCCGCACCGAGGTAGAGCTCGGTGATTTCTTCCTGGTGATACGGAAGCGTATCCCATGGTCTCTCGCCGGGCGCGAGCGGAATGGCAAGGCGATACTCCCTCTCATGCTGCCAATTGAGCTTCTTTGCGTAGATGATCTTTTCCAGGATTGCCTTGTAACGCACGTCCCTATCTCCGAAGAGGCTTTCTTCAATAAAATCCCGTACATCGTCATACAGCGGCGGCCGCATCGCACGATAGATAACGGGCGCAAACCTTTGAAACATTAAAATCCTTCGTTACGTCAGGCTCGATCCGCAAAGCGATGCCTTTGTGGCTCTCAGCATCGTCGGACCACATCTTCTCCGAATCCCGGAGCGTGCTAACGCAGAGCACGCGCCACCCCTGCATGAATTCGTTGACATCCTTTATCGTTGCTTCCCCCGTCCAGCGAAGCCGCTCCATGTCATAAATGCCGTTCATCGCGCCCTCTAAGGTCTCTGCCCTCATCCTTTCCACCGCCGAGGGGTCTGCACGCAATGCCGCCTGAATGGCCCCCAGCTTTTCTTGCATCGGCGACGCGCAAGTCGGCGCTGCATCCAAATTGTTCATGATCACATCAATGATGCCACGGCTTGCGCGCCTTACCACAGCATCTAGGTCTTCCGGGAAAATGCTCTGGATGGTCAGGTCCTCAGTGTCATTGAAATCTGAGGGCTTGGCATGCTTAAAGGTGCGGTTGCCGAGCGTCAGCATTGCGCCTCGTACATCGAGATATTTATAGAGCGGCGGCAAGGCCATCTGTCACCTTCCGAGCCGCGCGGGATCAGCAATAAATCTCATTATTGCATCGCTACGTGATTTCTTGCTAGCGTGCCCTTGCAGGCATGATGTCCCTGTGCTCCACACTGTGACTTCGGCTTGCCAATGAGTTGATGCACCTGCAACCGCCCACCCCACACACGCAAATTGGCGCCGTTGATATACGACGCCGCATCCGAGAGCAGGAACGGGATCGCTTCCGCCACCTCCTCGGCCTGTCCTGTCCCCCCAAGCGTCAAAGCCGCGCGCCGGGCCGCTTACGCCCCGAACAGCGTCCGGCTCGCCAAGGCGGCGCCTTGCGTCAGGGACTTCAGCTTGGCCCAGGCGATTTGCGGATGCGAGCGGCCGCCGAAGCCGCAGTCACACCCCGCCATGACGTTCTCGCGCCCCACGCGCTGCGCGAAGCTGCGGATACGCTGCGCAACCAGCTCCGGGTGCTCGACGACATCGGTCGAATGCGTCACCACGCCCGGGACGATGATCTTGCCTTCCGGAAGCTTGACCTCGTCCCAGACGACGAACTCGTGTTCGTGGCGCACATTCGCCGCCTCGAAAAGATATGCCTGCGCGCGCACGCGCAGCATCACATCCACCATGTCGCGCATTTCGATATCGTAGGCGTGCGGTCCATGCCAGCTGCCCCAGCATAAATGATAGCGCACACGGTCCTCTGGGATGTTGCGCAACGCATGATTAAGTGCATCGACGCGAAGCAGGCAGCGCTTCTTGAACGCGTCCAACCCCATCTGGATCCCGATGCGATCCCATAAGGCCGGCAGCCACGCGTCGTCGACCTGCAAGAGGAGGCCGGAGGCGGCAATCATCTCGTACTCGGTGCGGATGGCTTCCGCGAAGGCGAAGAGAAACTCCTCCTCCGACTTGTAGTACTCGTTGCGCCAGTAAGGCTCGAGGCTCGAAGGCGCCGTCGCGGTCAGAAAGCCCTCCTCCCCCGGCTTCAGGTTGCTCTTGAGCAGTTCGATCTCGCGCTGCGTCGTTGCCTGTCCTGTGTAGGCGATGGGGCCCCTGCAGACCCAATGTTGCCGCTTCGGCTTGATGTCCTCCGACGCGGTATAGAACAGCGTCCCCTTCGCCGTCGCATACTTGTAGAAATCCGCGAAGGCTTCACGGTCCTTGCCTTGCAGGATGACCGGGGTGCCCTTTGGCTCACCCGCCTGAAAGCCTTCGAAGCGGTCATCGACATAGGAGAGCCAGTCGCCGCCCTTTGAGTATTCGCCCTCGTTGATCACGTCGAGACCCACGTCCCGTTGCCGGGCGACGACCTCCGCCACCGAAGCCGCGACTTTCTCGCGATAGTCCGCCAGGGAGGGATCGAATTGGGACAGCCCGGGCAGGCTGCCGACATGGGTGGTCAGGATTTTTTCGCGACTGCGCCTCAATTCACCGCTCCTCAAACCTGCTTGCTCGCGAGAAGGGCCCCCGCCGCCTTCGCCTTGAATTTTTCGCGCTACCGCCCGCCCGCCACATTGAGCACGCTGCCGGTGATGTAGGACGCCGCGTCCGACAACAGGAACAGGATCGGCTCGGCAATCTCCTCCGGCTGGCCCGGCCGGCCCATCGGCAACAGCGGCGTGATGCGCTCGAGCCGGCCCGGCGCGTGGATCTCGGTGTCGGTCGGACCCGGCCGCACCGCGTTGACGCGCACGCCTTCCTTGGCCATTTCGCGCGCGAGCCCAAGCGTGAGCACGTCGACCCCGCCCTTGGCGGCGGCGTAGAATACGTATTCGCCGGCGCCGCTGGTCAAGCTCGCGATCGACGACAACAGCACGATCGATCCGCCGGGGCCGCCACGGGCCGTCGACATCCGCCGTGCCGCCGCCCGCGCGCACAATAGCGCGCCCATCAGATTGACTTCGACGACCTCGCGCATGGTGTCGGCGCTGGCGTCGACCAGCCGCGAATTCGTGCCGGCGATGCCGGCGCTGTGCACGAAATGGGTGATCGGACCCAGCGCCCCGATCGTTTCGTCGAACACCCGCTCGATATCACCCTCGCGCGCCATGTCGCCTTGCAGCGCAATCGCCTTGCGGCCGGCAGCCTCCACCGCATCGGCCACGGCGGACGCGGCATTAGCGTTGCTCTTGAAGTTCACCGCCACGTCATAGCCGCGCGCGCCGGCGAGCCGCGCGGTGGCGGCACCGATGCCGCGACTGCCGCCGGCAACAAGAAGAACTGGCATAATCCACTCCCGGAATAAGGAAGTGGCGAACCCAGCACGATCAGGCCGGGCGGCGCAACAGGCCAACAGCAAAAAAATAAAGTGCGATGATCATCAGCGGTACGGTCACAACGGGGCCGGGCGACAAGTTTGTCACCACCGCGGCGAAGGCGAGCAGCGCCCAGGCCACGAGCAGCGCTATATTGAAGGCGCGCCAGCGCGTAACGCGCAACGGATGCAGGAACTTGATCGGCGCGAACGTCAGCGCCAGCAGCGCGGCGATGCCGGCGGCGGCGATCCAGGGCGGCGGCTCCAGCACGTAGAGATAGAAGGCGGCGAGATTCCACAGCACCGGGAAGCCGCGGAAATAATTGTCCTCCGTCTTCATCTGCCGGTCGGCGAAATAAATCGCGCCGGTGACGCAGATGGCAAGGCCCGACACCACCGCGACCGCCTTGGGCAGCAAACCGCTGGCGGAAATGGCATAGGCCGGCACGAACACATAGGTGACGAAGTCGACCACCATATCGAGCGTCTCGCCCGACCAGCGCGGAAATACATCGGCGACCTTGAAGGCGCGCGCCAGCGGCCCGTCGATGCCGTCGACGATCAGCGCCGCGCCCAGGCAGAAGAACATCGCCGCCCAATGGCCGCCGGTCGCCAGGATCAGCGCCAGAAAGGCGAGCGCGGCGCCGATGGCGGTGAACACATGGATGGCGAAGGCGCGGATGGTGGTGAAGCTCGGCACTCAAAGTGCTTTCTGGTTTGAGCATGGCCCATTCCCGTTCATTCCCGCGCAAGTGGGAATCCAGAACGGATATCGCCGGTCTTGCGAGGGTGCTCTGGGTCCCCGCTTTCGCGGGGACGAACGGTCATGAATGCTGTCTACTGGTTGCCCCAATCCAATTTGACGATCTCGGCCGAGCGGCCGGCCAAGTTCCAGTTGCGCCCGAAGCCGCGGAAGCGCGACTTGTCGGCGCGCGAGACGATGATGTCGGGCCCGACCCAGTATTCGCTGTTGCGGATCACCACGTTTTCGCCGGCCTGGTTGCCGCGCACCGGACTGATGGCGCCGCCGCCGTATTTGTCGAGGCTGACGATGCGCGTCTCACCCTGCGTCTCGTAAGTGATCGGCACCTGATGCACGCCGAGGAATTGGCCGACCAGGATCGATAGCAAATGCGTGGTGCCGCCGACGCGGCCGGTAAAGATGCGGGTGAGCCCCTTCACCGCCTGGATCGACGCCTTGTCGTCGATGAACAGCGCCACCGTCCAATTGCCGCGCGCCATGATGCCCGGCAGGTCCATCATGATGCCGGCCTTGAGCCCGGCGAGGTCGACGCTATCGAAATGGCCCTCGTCGATGCGGATACCGGCCCAGGTCTGGCAGCGTGGCTCGGTGGGCGGATGATTGCCGAGCGAGATCACGCACGGACAGAACACCGTGCAATTGCACGACAACGCCATCTCGCCTTTCAAGGTCCATGCTTCGCTCACGTTTCACTCCCGGCTTTTTATCGTTGCACCATCATATCGCTCTGCCCGGCCAATGCGCGGCAATCGCGCTCGCCACCACCACGACGCCGATGGCGATCATCGCGACGCCGACGACATGAGTAAAGCGGCGGCCGCTAAGCATCTTCTCGATCGTCATGATCATGCCGAGCCCGGCCATCCACACGATATTCATCACGCCGACCGCGAACATCACCAGCATCATCGCCCAGCAGCAGCCAAGGCAGTAGAGACCCTGCTTGAGGCCGAGCCGGAACACGCCGCGCGG
The DNA here is from genome assembly GCA_963782145.1 of uncultured Pseudomonadota bacterium. Classification (GTDB taxonomy): domain Bacteria; phylum Pseudomonadota; class Alphaproteobacteria; order Rhizobiales; family Xanthobacteraceae; genus Pseudolabrys. Next base: position 52,904 of record CAWAIV010000005.1, on the reverse strand, counting down.
TGTGGTCTCCCAATGGGAGAAGAAGAACGGGAACGGGCGCTGGCACTGGGTCAGGCAGGCATGCTTGAGCGCGGAGAACTGGTAGACGCCGGCGCCGATGAAGATTGCGCCGGAGAACAGCGCGCTGACCGAGGCCATGCCGTCATCGAGCAGCGCCAGGCGGGTGAAGCCAAATTGCGCGATCGCCGCGAATGCGGCGAAGCCGAGCCAGACCGTGGCGTAACCGGCGGCAATCACCAAGGGCGAGACGATGCGCTCGCCTTTATTGGCGGCCGTCTCAGCGATTTCCGCGTAAGTGAGGATCATGGGGCCGGCGCTCGGCAACATCATCGCCAAAGCCATGGCGCCCCACATCAGCGCCACCAGCGCGAAGCCGGTGGCGCCCCAGGCGCCTTCCGGCATCAGCGCGACGCCGAAGGTCGGCTGGCACAGCAGGGTCACCGCGCGCGGCAGCGCGTCGAGCACGCCCATGCCGGGCCCGAGGGTACCGAGGGTGCCGCCCATGCCGGCCACCAGCACGCCAAGATAAAGCCAGCCGAGGGCGGCGAGCGCCATCACGCAGGCCACAGCAATCGTGCGCGGCCTCGCCAAGGCGCTTTTGAGCCCACCGCCGGCGGGCGGCAGCGGCATCAGCTTGCGGTCGGCGGTTTCGCTCATATCGGCCCAGATATTCCCGCGTGGCTCGGCCATTTCCGGCCGGAACCGACGCATGCTAAGGCGATTAAGACTGCATCCTAGTGGACCTCATTGATGTCGGACAAATCGGAGCCAAGGGCAATCGTGGTCGGCGGCGGGCCGGCCGGCCTCACCGCGGCCGTCGCGCTTGCCGCCGGCGGCATCGCCACCGCGCTGGTGGGCCTGCGGCCGTCGCAAGGCGACAACCGCACCACCTTCCTGCTCGAAGGCTCGGTCGCCGCACTCACCGCGCTCGGCGTGTGGGAGCTGTGCGCGGCCGAGGCCGCGCCGCTGCGGGTCATGCGCCTGGTCGACGACACCGGCCGCCTCTGGCGCGCGCCCGAGGTCAAATTCAATGCCTATGAGATCGAACTCGACGCCTTCGGCTACAATATCGAGAACCGCCACCTGGTCGCCGCCCTGGACGAGCGTGCCCGCGCCTTGCCGGCGCTGCGTCTGATCGAGGACGAGGTGCTCGATATCGCCGCGGGCGACGCGGCGGTGACGGTGACGCTCAAGAGCGGCGCGACCTTGCGCGCCGCGCTGGTGATCGGCGCCGACGGACGCCGCTCGCTGTGCCGCGAGGCGGCCGGCATCGGCATGACCGAGCGCCGCTACCGGCAGACCGCCCTCACCGTCAGCTTCAGCCACAGCCGGCCGCACCACGACGCCTCGACTGAGTTCCATACGACAAGCGGCCCGTTCACGCTGGTGCCGCTGCGGGGCAACCGCTCGAGCCTGGTCTGGGTGCTCGAACCGGGCGCGGCCGAGGACATGGCCGCACTCGACGACGCGGAACTGTCCGACGAGATCGAATTCCGCTCGCATTCGATCCTCGGCAAGATCGCGGTCGAGCCCGGGCGCGGCCTGTTTCCGCTCAGCGTCGCCACCGCGCGCCACTTTGCCGCCAACCGCATTGCGCTCGTCGGCGAAGCCGCGCATGTGGTGCCGCCGATCGGTGCGCAGGGACTCAATCTGGGTTTGCGCGACGCCGCCAGCATCGCCGAAGCCGCGCTCGCCGCGGAGCGCATCGGTCACGATATCGGTGGCGCGGAAGTGCTGGCGCGCTACGAGCGCATGCGCCGTGCCGATGTCGGCAGCCGCACCTTGGCGATCGACCTGCTCAACCGCACGCTGCTCACCGATTTCCTGCCCGTCCAAAGCGCGCGCGGCTTGGCGCTTTATGCGATCGATCAGATCGGCCCGCTGCGCCGCGCGCTGATGCGCGAGGGCGTCACCCCGCGCGCGAGCCAACCTAAATTGATGCGCGGGGAAGCGCCGTAAATCTCGTATTCTGGGACACGCCCTGGACAGCTAGAGCCGTTCACTTTGACGCAGAACCAACTCCGTTCATTCCCGCGCAAGCGGGAATCCAGAAAAGATTGCAATGACAGCATGTTTGGCCCTGGGTCCCCGCTTGCGCGGGGACGAACGGGTGATCCCATCTAACGGCGAATTGCTCTAGGCCGCCGCCTTGGCAAAATCCGCCTGCACCGATTTCTCGAACGCCAGCAGCTTTTGCACGCTCGGCCGGCTGGCCACGCGTTCGAAATGCGCCGAGCAATTGGCAAATCCGGAAAGGTCGAGGTCGAACTGCATCCCGCGACGGAAGCACCAGAAGAAGTGCGCGTCCACGGCGGTGAAATGGTCGAAGAAAAAGTCGCGACCTTTCAGCAGCTCGTCGGCAATCTTATAGTTCTCGAATAATGCGGCTTGGGCCATCTTGCGCACGCTGTCACCGGCTCCCGGCAAGTCACATACCCGCGCCGGCGAATTGATCCGCGACAGAAACGGATGAATTCCGCCCGAACACCATGACAGCATCGACACCGCCTGCAGTTCTTGCCAGGGGTCGCTCGGCAGCAGCTTGGCTTGCGGGAAATTGCGCGCGATCCAGATCTGGATGGCGACGTTCTCGGTCAGCGGCTTCCCATCGACCACAAGCACCGGCACTTTGTGCTTCGGATTGAGCTTGAGATATTCCGGCGACTTTTGCTGTTCTTTGCGCAGGTTGACGGTGCGCACCGAAAAGCTGGCATTGGCTTCGGTCAGCGTGACATATGGAACGAGCGAGCACGCGTTCGGCGCATAGTACAAGAGAATTTCCATTCGAAGCTCCGGAATTGTCCTGGTTCATCTGTGACGGGAAGAGCGTCGGCAAAGAATGAGCCAGGCATCCTATCATGCCGAAACAGGCGGCGTCTCATCGCGCGCCGCCAAGCTTCGGTGCCGGCTTTGCTTTCGGCGCTTCGCGGAATTGAGGTACAATCGGCACGGGCAATGCCGGCATGGATTTACCCGATGCGGTTGCGACCTGGTGCGCGAACAACCCGCGTTCGACAAAATGCCGATCGCGCAGCGCTTCTTCAAGCGAGGTGACAATGGTGGCGCAGCAATCGGCGGCGGCAAGAATCGGTTTCCATTGGTCGGCGGTCTTTGCCGCGATGCGCGTGGCGACCGCAGCGCGTGTGGCGGCAGGATTGCGAATATCGTTGGTGAATTCTTCCGGCAGTTCGATCGCCGCCGTGAAGGCGAGCCAGAATTTCTGCTCCAGCGCGCCGCAGGCCACCAGCCGACCGTCCTTGGTGGCATAGAGTTGGTAGCGCGGCGAGCCGCCGGCGAGCGGCAATTCGCCCGGCTTGGGAAAATGCCCGGACGCGCAGCCCAGCGCCAGCGCGTACCAGGCGAAGGTGAACATGGCGTCGGTCATCGCGATATCGAGATGACAGCCCTGCCCGCTTTGGTCGCGCGCGCGCAGTGCCAGCAAAATGTTGATCACCGCCGGAAAGCTGCCGCCGCCGATGTCGGCGATAAGCGCCGGCGGCACCACCGGATGCTCGATCGGTCCCGGCTGCAAATCGAGCAGGCCGGTAGTGCCGATGTAGTTGATGTCGTGGCCGGCCTCGTCGCCGCGCGGACCGCTCTGGCCGTAGCCGGAGATCGAGCAATAGATCAGTCGCGGATTGATGGCGCGGACATCGTCGTAGCCAAGGCCGAACCGCGCCATCACGCCGGGGCGGAACTGTTCGATGAGGATGTCGGCGCGTTCGAGCAGTGGTTTGAGCTTCTCGCGCTCGGCTTTGTCCGTGAGGTCGACGGTGAGTGCCTGCTTGCCGCGATTGAGCAGCGCGAAGGTCGCGCTCTCATCGCCGAACAGCGGCGGAAAGCGCCGCATCTCCTCGCCACCAGGGCGCTCGATCTTGATCACCTCGGCACCCGCTTCCGCCAGCATCAACGCGGCCAGCGGCCCCGGCAGCAGCGTGGAGAAATCGAGCACGAGCAGTCCGGCGAGTGGTTGCATAAGGATCACCGAAACAACAGCGGCGGCAGCGCACCGGACTTCACCATCCACATCACCGTGGTCAGCGTCAGTACCGAGACCAGCGTGCCGACCAGCACCGCGCTCGAGGCCTGCTCGACCCAGCAATCATATTGGCGCGCGAAGACGAAGACGTTGAGCGCCGGCGGCAACGCCGCCATCAGCACCGCGGTATCGATCCAGGTCAGGTCGAACGGTCCGAACAGCGACAGCAGCAGAAAGACCAGGACCGGGTGCAAGACCAGCTTCACCGCCGCCAGCGGCGGAATTTCCCACGGCATCTTCTTCAGCGGCCGCAGCGCCACCGTCACGCCGAGCGCAAACAGCGCGCTCGGTGCCGCCGCATTCTGCAGGAACTGCATCAACCGCTCCAGCGCCACCGGCGGCTCGAAATGCACCGCCGCCGACGCCACGCCAAGCGCGCTGGCGATGATCAACGGATGGCCGGCCACGCGCTTGATGACTTCCAGTGCGATCGAGCCGACGCTCATCCGCTGCGGCTTAGCCAGCGCCATTAAGAACGGCACCATGGTGAACAGGATGATGTTGTCGAAGCAGAAGATCAGCGCGACCGGTACGGCCGCCTGCGGTCCCAGCGTCGCCAGTGCCAGGCCGGGACCCATGTAGCCGATATTGCCGTAGCCGCCGGCGAGCCCGGCGATCGCCGACTCGCCGATATTGCCCTTGCGGATCAACATGCCGATGCCGAAGGACAGCGAGAAGGCCCAGAAGGTGGCCAGCGTCGTGGCGAAGACGAAATCGACGCGGGCGAGCTGCTCCAGCGGCGTCTTGGCCAGGATGCGGTAGAACAGGGCCGGCAACGACACATAGACGATGAAGAAATTCATCCAGGCCATCGCCGTGTCGGGAATCTGCTTGATTTTGCCGCAGGCAAAACCGATGAAAATCAGCCCGAAAAACGGCGCGGCTAGATTGAAAACCTCGATCATGCGACGAAATCCCGGCCCCCGCCCAATTCATGGGAGCGCCCCGCGGGGCCCACTTGGCGCGGCCTTTGCATTCCTCTAAACGGCAGACCGACCTTTTGGAAGGACCCGGACCCTCGTGAAGCTGCCTCGCCAATTCTTTACCCCTCTTGCCATCGGCGCGCCCGCTCCCTTGCGTGAACTGCCGGTGCGGCTGGAGCGCATGATCCACTTCGTGCCGCCGCACCTGGAAAAGCTGCGCGCCAAGGTCCCCGAGCTCGCCCGCCAGGTCGACGTGGTGCTCGGCAATCTGGAAGACGCGATCCCGATCGATGCCAAGGAGGCGGCACGCGCCGGCTTCATCGCCATGGCCAAGACCACCGATTTCGGTGCCACCGGGCTGTGGACGCGCATCAACGCGCTCAACTCACCCTGGGCGCTCGACGATATCATCGAGATCGTGAGCGCCATCGGCGACAAGCTCGACGTCGTCATGCTGCCCAAGGTCGAAGGCGCTTGGGACATCCATTATCTCGATCAGCTCCTGGCGCAGCTCGAAGCGCGCCACGCCATCAAGAAGCCGATCCTCATCCACGCCATCCTGGAAACGGCGCAGGGCGTCAACAATGTCGAGGCGATCGCCAATGCCTCGCCGCGCATGCACGGTATGAGCCTCGGTCCGGCCGATCTCGCCGCCTCGCGCGCGATGAAGACCACGCGCGTCGGCGGCGGCCATCCCGACTACAAAGTGCTGGCCGACGCGGCCGGCGACGCGCCGCGCGCCGCCTATCAGCAGGATCTCTGGCACTACACCATCGCCAAGATGGTCGACGCCTGCGCCGCCGCCGGCATCAAACCGTTCTACGGTCCGTTCGGCGACTTCTCCGATCCGGCCGCCTGCGAGGCGCAATTCCGCAACGCCTTCCTGCTCGGCTGCGTCGGCGCCTGGTCGCTGCATCCGACCCAGATCGACATTGCCAAGCGTGTCTATTCGCCCGATCCGGCCGAGGTCGCCTTCGCCAAGAAAATCGTCGAGTCCATGCCGGACGGTGCCGGCGCGGTCATGATCGACGGCAAGATGCAGGACGATGCCACCTGGAAGCAGGCCAAGGTGCTGCTCGACCTCGCCAAGCTGGTGGCCGCCAAGGACCCGGAGATGGCCGCGCGCTACGGCCTGGCCTAGCGCCCGCCCTGGCGAAGCCGGCGCGGATGGACTATCTGGATGATGTCATGAACAAGATGCGAAACGCGAAATACATGATCGGCCAGGTAGTTAAGCACCGCCTGTACCCGTTCCGCGGCGTCGTCTTCGACATCGATCCGGTGTTCGACAATACCGAGGAGTGGTGGGAATCGATTCCGGCCGAGATCCGCCCGAGCAAGGATCAGCCCTACTATCATCTCTTCGCGGAGAACGCGGACACCGAATACATCGCCTATGTCTCGGAGCAGAACCTGCTGCCCGACACCTCCGGCGACCCGATCCGCCATCCGCAAGTACCGGAAGTCTTCGAGCAGGACGACGACGGCAGCTACCGCCCGCGGCAAAGCCAGTTCAATTAGGCACGGCGCGCCGCTGATCCGAACTCAATAAAAAAGACGCGGCCGAAGCCGCGCCCTTTTCATCTTCGACTGCGCTCGATTATTTCTTCTGCGCCGTCGGCGGCTGCTGCGCTTCCAACTTCTTGCGCGCCTCTTCCGCCTTCTTCTGCAGCTCTTCCTGCAACTTGCGCTGCTGCGCCTCGAACACCTTGGGATCGGTCGCCGGCCCGTCATAGGCCTTGGCGAAATCGACCAGCGGCAGCGGCAGGCTGATCGGCGTGCCCTGCATATTGATCGCCTGCACCGTCAGCGTGTGCCCCTTCTTCATCTTGGCGATCATGTCGTCTGTCACCGGATAGTCCGACATGCAGCCGACCGGGAAGCAGATCTTGTAGGGCTCGTTGACCGGCGTGCCCTGATCGATGATGACGCGGGTGCCGTGCTGCAGCTGCATGCCGAGCGGCACCGTCACGCGCAGCACCTTGGGCAGGCCTTCCGGCTCGAACAGCTGCACGATGGCGACCGGCATGCCGTTCTCCAGCCGGCCGTCCTTGGTGACGACGCAGACTTCCTTGTTGTTGGTGTCCTTGCCCTTGCCGCACACCTTCATCCACGGCGAATACATAAGCTGCGGCGGGGCGGGCTGCGCCGCCTGCTGCTGCGGTGCCGGTGCCTGCGCCGGTTTCGCGGCCGGCTTCTTCGGCGCCGATTTGGCCGGCTTGTTGTTCTGGGCGAGCGCAGGCGGCGCCGCGAGGGTCGCGGCGGCCAACAAGCCCGCGGCCGCGACCGTGGCGGTCAGCACCCGGCCCCAAAGCCGAGGCGATGAGATCCGATAATCCATTGAATTGATCCTTTGTTCCCACCATTCGCGGGCGCCGGGCCTACGCGGATGGTCGCCTCTCACCCGGCTCTCTCCCCACGAAATACGGCGGGAGCGTGACCGGGTTGCGTTGCCTGATAGCCGATCTTGCCCCTGCAATAAAGCCACGAAGTTGCGGAAATTTCGCAGCCGACCCCGGCATGACCCATCTCGCGGGACCCGTGTGGTAGATTGCAGGCAAACGGAAACGAATCGCATCCGATCCTTGCTCTTACACCCGTCTGCGCAGCGAAACACGACCGATTGGCAGGCCTCTCGCCGGCAGGTCATGCTCGGCGCGCTCGCCGCCGCAGTCGCTGGCGCCTTGCGCCCGGCGCGCGCGGCCAGTGCGCCGCACGCCATCGCTATGCATGGCGAGCCGGCCTGGGGCGCGGATTTCACCCATCCGAGCTACGTCAATCCCGCCGCGCCCAAGGGCGGCCAATTGGTGCAGGGCGTGCTCGGCACTTTCGACAGCCTCAATCCGTTCATCGTGCATGGGACTGCCGGCGGTCAATCTGCGCAGCTATGTGGTCGAAAGCCTGCTGGCGCGCGGCTATGACGAGCCGTTCACGCTCTACGGCCTGCTCGCCGACACGGTGGAGACCAATGCCGCGCGCAGCCTCGTTACCTTCACCATCAATCCCGCCGCGCGTTTCTCCGACGGCAAGCCGGTGACGCCGGAAGACGTCATCTTCTCCTGGCAATTGCTGCGCGATCACGGCCGGCCGAATTTCGGCATCTATTATTCCAAGGTGCGCGCGGCCGAGAAGGTGGGCGAGCGCGGCGTGCGCTTCGATCTTGCCGGCGCCGACGACCGCGAGCTGCCGCTGATCCTCGGCCTGATGCCGATCCTTGCCAAGCATGCGGTCGATGTCGCGACATTCGAGCAGACGACATTCGCGCCGCCGCTCGGCAGCGGCCCCTACACGGTCGCCGCGGTGAAGCCGGGCGACAGCGTCATCGTTCAAGCGCGACCCGAACTATTGGGGACGCGATCTTGCCGATCAATCGCGGCTCATGGAATTTCGACAGCATCCGCTTCGACTATTACCGCGACGGCAACACGCATTTCGAGGCGTTCAAGCGCGGCCTCTACGACGTGCGCGCGGAGACCGATCCCGGCCGCTGGCAGACCGCTTACGATTTTCCGGCGCTGCGCGACGGCCGCGTGGTCAAGGAGAGCTTTCCCTACGGCCTGCCCAAGGGCATGCAAGGCCTGGTGATGAACACGCGGCGGCCGATCTTCGCCGATACCCGCGTGCGCGAGGCGATCCTGGAACTGTTCGATTTCGAGTGGATCAACCGCACTTATTTCTTCAATCTCTACCAGCGCACCGCCAGCTATTTCGACGACTGCATCCTCTCCGCCCACGGCGTGCCGGCGATGCGCGCGAGCGCGAATTGCTTGGCGCCGTTTCCCGGGCGTGGTGCGCGCCGACATCATGGACGGCACCTGGTCGCCGCCGAAGACCGACGGCTCGGGCCGCGACCGCGCCAGCCTGCGCCGCGCCTTCGCGCTGTTCCGCGCCGCCGGCTACGAGATCAAGGGCACCGCGCTCACCCACAGCGCGACCGGCAAGGCGCTCGCCTTCGAGATCCTCACCACGACGCGCGACCAGGAGCGGCTGGCGCTCGCCTTCGCGCGCAATCTCAAGCGCGCCGGCATCGACGCGCGCGTGCGCAATGTCGATGCCACCCAGTTCGAGCGCCGCCAGATCAGCTTCGATTTCGACATGATGGAATATCGCTGGGAGCAGTCGCTGTCGCCCGGCAACGAGCAATTGTTCTATTGGGGCTCGGCCGCCGCCGACCAGCAAGGCAGCCGCAACTACATGGGCGTCAAGTCGCCGGCGATCGACGCCATGATCGCCGCGCTGTTGAGCGCGGTGAGCGAGGAGGATTTCGTCGCCGCCATCCGCGCACTCGACCGCGTGCTGCTGTCGGGCTTCTATGTGGTGCCGCTCTATCATCTGCCGGTGCAATGGGTGGCGCGCTGGACGCAAGATCAAGCATCCGCAAGCGCACCTCGCTGTTCGGCTACCTGCCCGAGACCTGGTGGAGCGACGACAAGACATGATCCTCGACGAGCGACAGCGAGCACCGCTCACGGCGCCACGCTCGACGATCTGTTCCGCCGCGCCGGCGTGCGCCATGCGCAGGCGCCGGCGCTGGTCGATCCGCCCAACCGGGAAAGCTTCACCGACGGCGCGCCGCGCCAGCCTCACGTTTCGCGCAGGCCGACCGCGCCATCTCCGCTCTCGCCGCGCGGCTGCGCGCGCTCGGCCTGCCGACCGACGCGCTGGTGGCGATCCAGCTTGGCAACACGGTCGAAGCGGCGATCGCGCTGCTCGCGGTGCTGCGCGCCGGCATGATCGCGGCGCCGCTGCCGCTGCTCTGGCGCCAGCAGGAAATCGTGGCGGCGCTCAAACGCGTCGGCGCCAAGGCGATCGTCACCGCCGCGCGCATCGGCGCCCACGCGCATGCCGAAACCGCCATGCAGGCGGCGGTCGAGCTGTTTCCCGTCCGCTATGTCTGTCGCCTTCGGACATGACCTGCCCGACGGCGTGGTGCCGCTCGACGGTTGTTTCGCCGGCAGACGCCGAAGCGCTGCAGCACACGCCGCGGCCGGGCCCGGCGGCCGCCCATGTCGCCATGGTCAGTTCGAGGTCAGCGCGGCGGGCATGGTGCCGGTGGCGCGCCACCACACCGCGCTGATCGCCGGCGGGCTGGCGGCATTCCTGCAAGCCGGCATGGCGCCGGATATGAGCCCTGCTCTCCACCATCCCGCCCGCGTTCGTTCGCCGGTATCGCGCTCACCGTGATGCCCTGGCTGCTCGGCGGCGGCACGCTGCATCTGCATCACGGCTTCGATCCGGCGACATTCGCAACGCAGACGCGCGCGCTTGCCGGCGGCACGCTGGTGCTGCCCGGCCCGGCGCTGGCGCCGCTCGCCGCGGCCGGCCATGTCGCGGCGGCAAAGAACATCGTCGCGCTGTGGCGCGCGCCCGAACGTCTGGCGCTGGCGCCACCCTGGCGCGGCGAAGCGACGCTCACGGATATCGCGAGCTTCGGCGAGATCGGTCTCGTCGGTTTGCGTCGCGGGACCGACGGTTATACGGCCACGATTCCGTTCGGCGCGATTGCCGCGCCAAGCGGCGCCATCGACGCCGTCCCGGTGATCGAAACCGCGCGCACCGGTACCGGCACGCTGGGCCTGCGCGGACCCATGGTGCCGGAGATGAGCTTTCCGCCGGGCGCCGAGCGCGGCCAGCCGCCGCATCTGCCGCGCGATGCCGGCGGGCTCGTCGACACCGGCTACCCCTGCCGGCGCGACCCCGATGGCCTGGTCGTCACCGGCCCGCCCGCCGGCATCACCGCGATTGCCGGTTATCGTTTCGGTGCCCGCGCGCTGGAGGCATTGGTGGCCGCGGCCGATCCGGCCGCCACCCTCGCCACCCTTCCGGATGCGCTGACCGGCGAACGCTTGGCCGGCAGCACCGCCGATCCGGCCGCGCTCGCGGCCGAATTGCGCGGGCGCGGCGCCAATCCGCTCGTCGCCGCCGCCTTTCGCCGGCGCGCCCGCAGCAATGCGGCGTAATCTTCCGATGTCATTGACGCAGCGTTAACAGGGCGCGCTCTATTGTCGCGGCTCCGGGTAACAGTTGCGTTGCGTCGATCATGTCCCTGCAAGGTCCGATCATCGTCGTCGCCGAAGAGCCGGCGGCCGACCTCGTCGACGCGCTGAGCGCGGCCGGCGCCTTTCCCATCGTCGAAGCCAAATGGGCCGACGCGCCGACCGCCTTCGTCGCGGTCAAGCCGGCTGCCGTCGTCATCGCCGAAGCCTGCCCGCCGACAGACGAAATCCTCCGGGCGCATGCTCTGCCTGCAGATCGCCACGGCGAACGGCGCGATCGTGCCGGTGGTCGCGCGCGTGCGCGGCGACGAGGAAGCCGCCATCCCGACCGCGCTGCCGGCCGACGCCGCGCTGCCGCTCGATCGGTTGATCGCGCGCCTCACCTCGGCGCTGCGCGTGCGCGCGCTGCATGCGACGGTGTTGCGACGCATCGAGAACTTCGCCGCCCACGGCGGCACGCTGCCGGCGCTGCCGCTCGGCGACGCGCTGGAGGATGCCACCGTTCTCATTGTCGGCCGCGGGCCGCTTTATCCCGCGCTCAGCGTTGCCATCGGCGAGCGTGTCAACATGGTCGGCACGTTCAGCGTAGAAACCGCCGCACGGCATCTCAACACGCGCGATATCGACGGTATCGTGATCGGCGACGGCTTCTCGCCGCGCATGGTCGAAGCCTTCTTGACTGTCGTCGCCCAGGAACCGCGCTTCCGCGACATTCCGGTGGCGGTGATCGGCCGCGCAGCCGACGCTGTCGCCGCAGACCTGCCCAATATCGATTACGTCGACGGCGATCCGGCGCATCTGGTGCCGCGCATGGTGCCGCTGGTGCGCATGCACGCCTTCGAGACGCGGCTCAAGCGCATGCTCGTTTCGCTCGACGCCGACGGTATGTTCGATCCCGAAACCGGTCTGCTCACGCATGAGGCGTTCTGGCGCGAGCTTAACAAGGCGGTCGCCGAGGCGAGCGACCGCAGCCTGGCGCTGTCGATCGCGCGCCTGTCCTTCGACGGCCCGCTCGATCCGCGCGCCGAGCCGCGACGGCGCCCGCATGCTGACGCGGCTCATCCGCAACATCGACTTCGCCTGTGCGCGAGGACGACGGCTCGCTGCTCATCGTGTTCACCCAGACCGATCTGCGCAGCGCCCATGTGGTCGCCCGCCGCATCGCCGGCGCGCTGAAGAACGCGATGTTCCCGGCCAGCCGACCGCGCCAGGAGATCGCCGCCAATGTCACGCTGGCGACGCTGAAGGCCGGCGACACGCTCGACAGCCTGCTGCTGCGAGTGATGGGCAGCCAGGTGGTTGCCGCCGAATAGGCGGAAGCATAGGTTTAGCGGCAAAGGAGCCCGCCTATGCCCAATGCCCAGCCCGTCCGCATCGACGTCGTCTCCGACGTGGTCTGTCCCTGGTGCTTCATCGGCAAGCGCCGGCTGGAGAAGGCGCTGGCGCTCAAGCCCGACATGCCGGTGGAGGTGCACTGGCATCCCTACTTCCTCAACGATTGGGTGCCGCGCGAAGGCATGGCGCGCGACGAATACCTGACCACCAAGTTCGGCTCGCCCGAGCGCTATGGCGAGATCGCGCAGCGCGTGGCGGCGGCGGCCGGCGTCGAAGGCCTCACTTATGCCATCGACAAAGTGAGCCGCCAGCCCAACACCACCGACGCCCATCGGCTGATCCGCTGGGCCGGCGGCATCGGCAAGGCGGCCGAGATGAAGCAGCGCCTGATGGAGCTCTATTTCAGCGAAGGCGCCGATCTGTCCAATCGCGCGGTGCTGGTGCAGGCGGCGACCGAGGTCGGCCTCGACGCCGATGACGTGCGCGAGGCGCTGGCCAGCGACCAGGACGTGGCGGAAGTCGAGCGTGAGGCGCAGTCGGCGAAGGAAGCCGGCATCCAGGGCGTGCCCATGTTCATCTTTGGCGGCAAGTTCGCGGTGTCGGGCGCGCAGACACCGGAATATCTCGCCGAGGCGATCGAACGCGCGGCGCAGGCCGACGACGCGGCGGCGCAATAGACGCGACGACTACAACTGCGGTCGTAAGCGAGGATGCGCCGCTCACGGTCCGGTAATCGGAGCAAGGCGGACCTGACGCGAATACGCAACGACGTCCGCTAACGACATTGAACGCAAGTTAGCATTCAACGGGCGTTGTCATCATGCGGGAGCGGGCGCGATTCTGTGGCCGCGGCGTGTTTATCGGTTACTTTGAGTGCGTGAAGCGGAACACGAAGCTGGTAGCTTAAACCTTGCGTTTCGTAGTCCAGCTTCACGCTCTCGCCGAAATGCCCGGCGGAATCCAACAAGATGGAGCTGCCAAACCCCTTTCGCTTGGGTGCCGTTACCTTCGGGCCGCCGTTCTCCACCCAGCGGAACGAGAATGTCCCGCGATCATTTGCCGCCTCGATGCTGCCCTCAATGGAAATATGTCCGGTGGGTGCCGACAGCGCACCATACTTTGCCGCATTCGTAGCGAGTTCGTGAACAATAAGCGCAAATTGCTGTACCGCCTGAGCGTTGAGAACGATATCGCATCCGCTGACGCTGACATGGTCGGAGAAGCCGGCAAGCTCCCGCTTGACGATCTCACTCAGCGGGGCTCCCTCCCAAGCGGTGTCGGTCAGCATCGAATACGCCGCCGCAAGTGCCTGAAGCCGGGCGTTCAACACCTCTTTCGCCCGCCCACGCGAATCCCCGAGGGTGCGGCTGACGATGGATTAAATCACCGTGAACAAGTTCATTGTCCGGTGCTGCAACTCGCGGGTCAGAAATGCCTGCCGCTCTTGCGCCCGCTTGCGCTCAGTGATGTCACGAGCGATTTTCGATGCTCCCAAGATAACACCTTCCGGTGTCCTGATGGGAGACACAGTCAGCGAAATATCGACCAGGCTGCCGTCCTTGCGCTGACGAACGGTTTCATAATGTTCTGTGCGTTCTCCGCGCCTGATGCGTTCAAGAATGGCGGGCTCCTCGTCTAGTCGATTTGCCGGAATCAGAATCGTGATCGACTTGCCGAGGACCTCTTCAGCCCTGTAGCCGAAGAGCCGCTCCGCGCCTTTGTTCCAACTCGTGATTAGGCCGTTGAGGTCCTTGCTGAGGATGGCGTCATCGGAGGACTCAATAATGGAGGCAAGGAACGAAGCCTGGTCGGGCTGCCCGTGAGTCATTGCTTCTTGCCGTTCGACGGGGCGGTTTTCCACATCTGTGACAAAGCTGCCGCCCCCGCGTGCTTTCAAGCCACAGATATTGATGTCGTATTATACGCTGTTGATTTTATCATGTCGCCGATTTGGCCGATACTGTCGAAAAAGTCGGCCGAAAACGGCCGTCCTGCGGCTAGCATGGGTGTCCGCATTTGGGGGGTGGCGCAGAAATAACGAAACATTGCTCGTCGACCACGATTTGCGAACACCCGGCCACTTCCGTACCAAGACAGAGCAAATTTTATGCCGCCTTCGCCCGCTCGGCGATGCTGGCGAGCTTGCGCAAGATCGCTGTCGTGCCCTTCAGCCGCTGCTCGGGCCGCGGCCAGTCTTCGAAGAACACGAGCTGCTGCGCCTTGGCGTTCTTCGGATCGTTGCGCATGCGCACGCCCGAGCCCTGCTCGCGGATATAAGCCGATCAGCCCGTCCGGATTGGGGAAGACATTGTCGCGGAAGGCGAGCACCACGCCCTTCGGCCCGGCCTCGACCCGCTCGACATTGGCGCGGCGGCTGAGCGCCTTGATCGCCACGATCTGCAACAGATGCTCGACCTCCTTCGGCAGCGGGCCGAAACGGTCGACCAGTTCGGCGGCGAAGCTGTCGATCTCGCGGCTCGTCCTCGATCTCGGCCAGCCGCCGGTAGAGCGCCAGCCGCACCGAAAGGTCGGCGACATAATCCTCCGGCATCATCACCGGCGTGCCCATGGTGATCTGCGGCGACCAGCGGTCGGGTGCGAGCGTGGTCACGCCCGCCTTCAGGCTGAGCACCGCCTCTTCCAGCATCTGCTGATAAAGTTCGAAGCCGACTTCCTTGATGTGGCCAGACTGCTCCTCGCCGAGCAGGTTGCCGGCGCCGCGGATGTCGAGATCGTGGCTGGCGATCTGGAAGCCGGCGCCGAGCGTGTCGAGCGATTGCAGCACCTTGAGCCGCCGTTCGGCCTGCGGCGTGATGGTGCGGCTGGCCGGCAGCGTGAACAGCGCATAGGCGCGCAGCTTGGCGCGCCCCACCCGCCCGCGCAGTTGATAGAGCTGCGACAGGCCGAACATGTCGGCGCGGTGCACGATCAGCGTATTGGCGGTGGGAATGTCGAGGCCGGATTCGATGATGGTGGTCGACAGCAGCACGTCGTATTTGCCGTCGTAGAAGGCAGACATGATGTCGTCGAGCACGGTCGGCGGCATCTGCCCATGCGCGACGGTGACGCGCACCTCGGGCACGGTCTTGTCGAGGAACTCCTTGGCGCCGGCGAGGTCCTCGATGCGCGGACAGACATAGAAGGCTTGGCCGCCGCGGTATTTCTCGCGCAGCAGCGCCTCGCGCACGGTAATGGGATCGAAGGGCGAGACGAAAGTGCGCACCGCCAGGCGGTCGACCGGCGGCGAGGCGATGATGGAGAGATCGCGCACGCCGGTGAGCGCCAGTTGCAAGGTGCGCGGAATCGGCGTCGCGGTGAGCGTCAGCACATGCACTTCCGAGCGCAGCGTCTTCAGCTTCTCCTTGTGCGAGACGCCGAAATGCTGCTCCTCGTCGACCACCAGGAGGCCGAGGTCCTTGAACTTGATGTTCTTGCCGAGCAGCGCATGCGTGCCGATGACGATGTCGATGGTGCCGTCGGCAAGCCCGGCGCGCACCTTGGCGAGCTCGGCATTGGGCACCAGGCGCGAGGCCTGCGCCACGTTCACCGGAAAGCCGCGGAAGCGTTCGGTGAAGGTCTTGAAGTGCTGGCGCGCCAGCAGCGTGGTCGGCACGATCACCGCCACCTGCTTGCCGCTGAGCGCGGACGACGAAAGCGGCGCGCAGCGCCACTTCGGTCTTGCCGAAACCGACATCGCCGCAGATCAGCCGGTCCATCGGCCGGCCGGCGGCGAGGTCCTTCAGCGTCGCATCGATGGCGGCGAGCTGGTCGTCGGTCTCCTCATAGGGGAAGCCGGCGCAGAATTCGTCATAGGCGCCGGCGGCGACCGTGAATTTCGGCGCCTCGTGCAATTGCCGCTCGGCGGCGATCTTGATCAGTTCGCCGGCGATCTCGCGGATGCGGCTCTTCATGCGCGCCTTGCGCGCCTGCCAGTTGCCGCTGCCGAGCCGGTCGAGCTCGACGCCCGACTCCTCCGAGCCGTAGCGCGACAACAGGTCGACGTTTTCCACCGGCAGGAACAGTTTGGTGTCGTCGGCGTAATGGATTTCCAGGCAATCATGCGGCGCGCCGGCCGCCTGGATCGCCTGCAGGCCGGTGAAGCGGCCGATGCCGTGATCGACATGCACGACCAGATCGCCGGGCGCGAGGCTGGTCGCCTCGGCGATGAAATTCTCCGCCCGGCGATTGGCGCGCCGCGGCCGCACCAGGCGGTCGCCGAGAATGTCCTGCTCGCTGATGAGGGCGGCGTCCTGCGTCTCGAAGCCCGACTCGATGCCGAGCACCGCCAGCGCCACATTATATTTGGGCAGGCCCTGCGCCTGCGGCCAGGACGCCACGGGCGTGAGATTGTGCAGTCTGTGATCGGCGAGCACATGGCTCATGCGCTCGCGCGCGCCCTCGCTCCACAGCGCCACGCCGACGCGTTTGCCGGCCGATTGCAGCGCCTGCACGTGCTGGGCCAGCGCTTCGAACACATTGGCGCCGGGCTCGGCGCGCTCGGCGGCGAAATTGCGTCCCTGCCGCGCGCCGATATCGATGACGTCGGCACCGTCCGGCACCGCGAAGGGCGTCAGTTTTGCCTGCCGCACCGTGGCCAGCCGCTCGCGCCATTCGCCTTCGCCGAGATAGAGCCGCTCCGGCGGCAGCGGCTTGTAGATGGGGCTCACGCCCTCGGTCAGGGCCTGCCGCCGCGCCTCGTAGTAGTCGGCAATCTGCGTGAAGCGCTCGTGCGCGGCGTCCTCGGCCAAAGGCTCCAGCGCCAGCGCCGTACCCGGCAGGTAGTCGAACAGCGTTTCCAGTCTGTTGTGGAACAGCGGCAGCCAGTGCTCCATGCCGGGAAAGCGGCGGCCTTCGCTCACCGCCTCGTAGAGGAGGTCGTCGGGCGCGGCGGCGCCGAATGCGGCGACATAGCCGGTGCGGAAACGGCGGATTGTCTCGGTGATGAGCTGGAATTCCGCCACCGGCACCAGGTCGAGCGCGTCGCAGATCGCCTTCGCTGCGCTGCGTCTGCGGATCGAAGCTGCGCATGGTCTCGATGGCGTCGCCGAAGAAGTCGAGCCGCACCGGCATGTCCATGCCCGGCGGAAACAGATCGAGAATGCCGCCGCGCACCGCGTAATCGCCGGGCTCGCGCACGGTCGAAGCGCGCAGGAAGCCGTTGAGCTCCAGCCAGTCGACGATGCCGTGCATGCCGATGACATTGCCGGGCGCCAGCGACAGCGCATGGGCGGCGACGAAGTCGCGCGCCGGCACGCGCTGGAGCGCGGCATTGACGCCGGTGAGCAGCACCGAGGGGCGGTCGCGCCCCTTCACCCGCGCCAGACGCGACAGCGCCGTCATACGCTGCGCCACCACCGCGGCATTGGGCGAGACGCGATCGTAAGGCAGGCAGTCCCAGGCCGGGAATTCCATCAGCGTCAGGTCGGGACCGAAGAAAGCGAGCGAGCGCGCGAGCTGCGCCATGCGCTGGCCGTCGCGGCAGATGATGCACAGCGAGATCGCCGGCGCGTCGGGCGCCGCGGCAATGGCGCGCGCCAGATCGGCCAGCACCAGGCCCTCGGCGCCGTCGGCGACTTGCGCCAGCGTCAGTGGCGTTCCGGGCTTCAGTCGATGGGCGGGAGAGGTCGCGGGTGGGCTCATATCGTGTCGGTGTTGGACATATGGAAATCGCGCAGCCGCCGGAACATGGGCGTATCGAATTCCGGCGCGACCTTCTCGGTCCCCGTCACCCAGGCATACATCTGCTGGTCCGGCACCAGCATCAGTGCCTCGAAGGCGCCGACATCGGCGTCGCTGAATTCCTTCAAATGCGCATCGGCGAAACGGCCCATCACCAGGTCCATTTCCTTGATGCCGCGGTGCCAGCAGCGAAACAGCAGCCGCCGCCGTCGCTCATCCAGGCCTTCGGTCGATAAAGTCCGGCCGCTCATGAGTTTTCTCCAACGCCAAAAACCCGGACGGGGCCGGGCGCGTCTATATAGAGCGCGGACGCTCCCCTGTCAGCGCCGCAGTTCACAGGCCAGCATTGCGTCCTTATTCCGCCCAAGCCAGCATGCCGCCCATGCGGCCGGTCCTGCTCAATCCGCTCTTCGCCTCCCTCACCAGCCTGCCCGGCGTCGGGCCGAAGCTGGAGCGGCTCTATGCCCGCCTGCTCGACCGCGACAGCCCGCGCGTCGTCGACCTCTTGTTCCACCTGCCGGCGGGCGTGATCGACCGCCGGGCACGGCCAAAGCTGCGCGAGGTCGCGCCCGGCCAGGTGGTGACCGTGGCGGTGACCGTCGAGCGCCATCGCCCCTCACCGCCCAACCGTCCGCGTGTGCCCTATCAGGTCTATGCCAGCGACGAGACCGGCACGCTGACCCTCACGTATTTCAACGCGCGCCGGGATTACCTGGAAAAGCTGCTGCCGGTCGGCGAGACCCGCTACGTTTCCGGCACCGCCGAGTTCTACGACGGCATGCTGCAGATGGTGCATCCCGACCGCGTCGTCGACGAGAAGGGCTTTGCGGATCTGCCGCTGGTCGAGCCGGTCTATCCGCTCACCGAGGGGCTGGCGCTCGGCAATGTGCGCCGCGCCATGGATGGCGCGCTCACCCGCATCCCGGCGCTGCCGGAATGGCAGGACGAAGCCTGGGTCTCGCGCGAGCAGTTTCCGCCTTTCGCCGACGCCCTGCGCCATCTGCACCGGCCGGCGCAGCCGCACGATGTGCTGCCGGAGAGTCTGGCCTGGACGCGGCTCGCCTATGACGAACTGCTCGCCGGCCAGCTCGCGCTCGCCCTCTTAAGGGCTCATATGCGCCGGCAGGCCGGCAGCGGGAGCGCCAGCGAAGGCCGCTTGCGCGCGCGCATCCTCAAGTCGCTGCCTTATATGCTCACGCATTCGCAGCAGAAGGCGGTCGACGACATCGTCACCGATCTCGCCCGCCCGCAGCGCATGCTGCGCCTGCTGCAGGGCGATGTCGGCGCCGGCAAGACCGTGGTGGCGCTGATCGCGGCGGCGACGGTGATCGAGGCCGGCCGCCAGGCCGCCTTCATGGCGCCGACCGAGATCCTTGCCCGCCAGCATCTCGCCACCATCGCGCCGCTGGCGGAGGCCGCCGGCATCCGCGTCGCCATCCTCACCGGCCGCGAGCGCGGCGCCGCGCGCCAGGAAATCCTCGATCGACTCACGCTGGGCGACATCGATCTGCTGCTCGGCACCCACGCGCTGTTCCAGGAGGATGTCGGCTTCCACGATCTCGCTTTGGCCATCGTCGACGAGCAGCACCGCTTCGGCGTGCATCAGCGCCTGGCGCTGGCCGGCAAAGGCGAGGCGGTCGACATGCTGGTGCTCACCGCGACGCCGATCCCGCGCACGCTGGTGCTCACCTTCTTCGGCGACATGGATATTTCCGAGTTGCGCGAGAAGCCGCCCGGCCGCCAGCCCATCGACACCCGCACCATTCCGCTCTCGCGCCTGGACGAAGTCGAGGACGCCGTCGGCCGCGCGCTTGCCGCCGGCAACCGCGCCTATTGGGTCTGCCCCCTGGTCGAGGAATCCGAGAAGATCGATTTGGCCGCCGCGCAAGAGCGTTACGAGGAATTGCGCAAGCGTTTTGGCAACAAGGTCGATCTCGTGCACGGGCGCCTGAAGGGCGCCGAGAAGGACGCCGCCATGGCCCGCTTTGCCGCCGGCGAGACGCAATTGCTGGTCGCCACCACGGTGATCGAGGTCGGCGTCGACGTGCCGGAGGCGACCGTCATGGTGGTCGAGCATGCCGAGCGCTTCGGCCTGGCGCAGCTCCACCAATTGCGCGGGCGCGTCGGCCGCGGGTCCGGACATTCAACGTGCCTGCTGCTCTACAAGGCGCCGCTCGGCGAGACCGCCAAGGCGCGGCTGGCGATCCTGCGCGAGAGCGAAGACGGCTTCCGCATCGCCGAGGAGGATCTGCGCCTGCGCGGCGAAGGCGACCTGCTCGGCACGCGGCAGAGCGGGCTGCCCGGCTTCCGCATCGCGCGGCTGGAGACGCACGGCAAATATCTCGGCGCCGCGCGCGACGATGCGGCGTTGACCCTGTCGCGCGACCCCGCATTAAAGACGCCGCGCGGCGAGGCGCTGCGCCATTTGCTCTATCTGTTCGAGAAGGACGAGGCGATTAGGTTGATCAGAGCGGGTTAGCGCGCCTCAGTGCCACAGCAACTGGCTCGCCCGCCGCGCGCCCTCGGCCAGCGCTTCCAACTTGGCCCAGGCGATATCCGGATGGATGCGGCCGCCGAGGCCGCAATCGGTCGAGGCGATGACGCGTTCCTTGCCCACCACCTTGGCAAAGCGAACGAGGCGCTCGGCAACCAGATCGGGGTGCTCCACCACATTGGTGGCGTGGCTGACCACGCCCGGCAGGATCAGCTTGTCATCCGGCAGCTTGACCTCGCGCCACACGCTCCATTCGTGCTCGTGGCGGACATTGCCGGCCTCGAACGAATAGGCCTGGCAATTGATCGCGAGCATGACGTCGACGATATCGCGCATCGGCAGATCGGTGACGTGGGGCCCGTGCCAACTGCCCCAGCACAAATGAAAGCGAATGCGCTCCTGCGGCAGGCCACGCAGCGCGTGGTTGAGCGCCTCCACGCGCTTCATACTGAAGGTCCGATAGGCGGCGACGCTGGGCTCGGGCACGATCTGATCCCAGCTCTCGGCGATAGCGGGATCGTCGATCTGCAGGATCAGGCCGGCCTCGACGATCGCCTTGTATTCCTCGCGCATGGCCTCGGCGCAGGCGAACATGAATTCTTCGTCGCTCTTGTAATAGACGTTGCCAAGCCGCGAGGCGCTGCCCGGGCCGATCGCGGTCATGAAACCTTCTTGCGCGTCGTTGGCGGCGAGCGCCGCCTTGAAGCGCGCGATATCGGCCTTGATGGCGTCGTGGCCGCGATACGACACCGGTCCGACGCAGATCGGCCGCACATAGGCCGGTCCCATGGAAATGCCCATTTCCTTGTCCGCATAGGCCGCGGCGAATTTGCTGCGGTCGCGGCGCTGGTCGAAGCGAGCAATCACCAGGTCGCCCGGCGTCGCTGGCCGTGGCGGCGCCGAGACCGTCTGGTCGATTGCGAGGCCGTTGAGTCGATTGAACGAGTAGCTCCACCAGGCGCGGTAATTGACGCGGTAGCCCATCCCCTTGCCGAATTCCCCGTCATTGGGGATGTCGACTCCGAGCGCTTTCTGCTTGCGCACGATGTCGGATACCGACTGCTGCAGCAACGCCTGGAACGCGCCCTCGTCGGTTTGCGGATTTTGCTCGCGCAGCCGGTTTGCCTCGATCAAATCGTCGGGGCGCGGCAGGCTGCCAACATGGCTGGTGATGATGCGATCGGTACTCGCCCGCATGACGTCGCCCCCTTCCCGCTGCTTTGGTCTATGGGCGCGGCTGTCTCCTGGCGGCGACATCCGCGCCGGACCATTGCAGCACGCCTTCATGGAAATTGAAATCGAGCGCCGGCAATAAAGCCGGCGGCGTGGGCGGGGCGCGAAGCGAAAAACGATTGCCGCGGACCGCGCCCTATTCCACCGCCTCGGGCTTGCGCAGCGCCTGCGCCGCTTTCGCCGTGGCCGCGAGCGCGGCAAGCTTCTTCTGCGGATCGCCGCCCGACTGCGCCATGCCGGCGGAAATCACCAGCGTCATCGCGGCTTCTACCTTGATGTCGAGCTCGATCAGGTTCTTGCGCGGAACGAAAAAGAAGAAGCCCGTGGTCGGGTTGGGCGTGCACGGCAGAAACACTGAGACATTGTCCTCGTCGGGTAGCCGTTCGGCGATCTCGCTGCTCGGCGGCTGCGAGACGAACACCAGCGACCACATGCCCGGCGCGGGAAACTCCACCAGCGCCACCTTGCGGAAGCTCGATCCCGATTTCGAGAACAGTGTCTCGAAAATCTGCTTGGTGGTGCGATACACCGGCCGCACGATCGGCATGCGGTTGAGCAGGCTCTCGCCGAACTCCACCAACGAACGGCCGACCAGGTTGGCGGTGAGGAAGCCGAGCAAAGTGAGCGCGATAAGCGCGATCACCAGGCCGGTGCCGGGGATAGGCCAGGGCAGATAGGTCTCCGGCCGGTAGAGCGGCGGGATGAATGGCCGCACGAAGCCGTCCACCCACGTGGTGAACGACCAGATCAGCCAGGCGGTGACCGCCACGGGCCCGGCCACGATCAGGCCGGTGAGGAAATAATTGCGCAGCCGACCGGCGAAGCTGGTGTGCGGCGGCGTCAGCTCGGCGGCGGACAAGCCGTCCGGGTTCTGGTCGATCTCAGCCATCGCCTCTTTCTTTGCGCGTGATCGTGTCGAAAAACCGCTTCCGATCCCCGATTGCGTCGAGGACAGGCAGGTTCCGGGCCAAGGCGCGATCTTATTCCACCGTGACCGATTTCGCGAGGTTGCGCGGCTGGTCGACGTCGGTGCCCAGCGCCACGGCGGTATAATAGGCAATCAACTGCACCGGCAGGGCATAGACCAAAGGCGTCACCGTCGCCGCCATTTCCGGCAGCGTCAGCGTCACCAGCGATTCGATGGCGGCTTCCTTCGTCCCCTGCGGGTCGGTCACCAGGATGATGCGGCCGCCGCGGGCCGCCACTTCCTGCATGTTGGAGACGGTCTTCTCGAACACCCGGTCGAACGGCGCGATCACGATCACCGGCATGGTCTCGTCGATCAGCGCGATCGGTCCATGCTTGAGCTCGCCGGCGGCGTAGCCCTCGGCATGGATGTAGGAGATCTCCTTCAGCTTCAGCGCGCCCTCGAGCGCAATCGGGAAGCTGGTGCCGCGGCCGAGATAGAGCACGTCGCGCGCCTTGGCGAGATCGACCGCGAGCTTTTCGATCTGCGGCTCCAGCGCCAGCGCCTGCGTCATCAGCCGCGGCGTCTCGATCAGCGCATGCACGAGTTTCTGCTCGTCGGCGTCGGAAAGCTCCCCGCGCGACCGTCCTGCGGCAATGGCGAGACAGGCGAGCACCGCCAACTGGCAGGTGAAGGCCTTGGTCGAGGCGACGCCGATCTCGGGCCCGGCCAGCGTCGGCATCACCACGTCGCTTTCGCGGGCGATGGTCGAGGTCGGCACATTGACCACCGACAGCACGTGCTGCTTGTGCTCCTTGGCGTAGCGCAGGCTCGCCAGCGTGTCGGCGGTTTCGCCCGACTGCGAGATGAAGATGGCGAGATCGCCGGCCGCGAGCGGCGCCTCGCGGTAGCGGAACTCGGAGGCGATATCGATCTCCACCGGCAATTTGGCGAAGCGCTCGAACCAATATTTCGCCACCAGCCCGGCATAGAAGGCGGTGCCGCAGGCCGAGATCGACAGGCGATTGAGCTTCTTCCAGTCGAACGGCAGCGCATCGGGCAACACCACGCGCTCGCTCACCATGTCGATGTAATGGGCGAGCGTGTGGCCGACGACTTCTGGCTGCTCGTGGATTTCCTTGGCCATGAAATGCTTGTGGTTGCCCTTGTCCACCAGCATGGCCGAAGCGGTCGACTTGATGATCGGCCGTTCCACGATCTTGTCCTGGGCGTCGCGGATGACGGCGCCCTGGCGGGTGATCACCACCCAGTCGCCGTCCTCCAGATAGCTGACCGTGTCGGTGAAGGGCGCCAGCGCAATAGCGTCCGAGCCAAGATACATCTCGCGCTTGCCGCCCTGGCCGTAACCGATGGCGAGCGGCGAGCCCTTGCGCGCGCCGATCATCAGGTCGTCCTCGCCGGCGAACAGGAAGGCGAGCGCGAAGGCGCCGCGCAACTGCTTCAAGGCGGCGGCGACCGCGTCAACCGGCGTCCGCCCGGCTTTCAGCTCCTCGCTGACCAGATGCGCCACCACCTCGGTGTCGGTGTCGCTGTTAAATTTGCAGCCGAGCTTGCCCAGCTTTTCGCGCAGATCGCGGAAGTTCTCGATGATGCCGTTATGCACCACCGCCACGCGATCGGTGGCGTGCGGATGGGCGTTGAGCTCGGTCGGCTTGCCATGGGTGGCCCAGCGGGTATGGCCGATGCCGCTATTGCCGGCGAGCGGCTCCTTGGCAAGCCGCGCCTCCAGCGCCTGCAGCTTGCCCTTGGCGCGGCGGCGCTCGAGCCGGCCGTGCTCCAGCGTGGCGATGCCGGCCGAATTGTAGCCGCGGTATTCGAGGCGCTTGAGCGCGTCGACCAGTTCGCCGGCGACCGGCGCGTTCCCCAGAATTCCGACAATGCCGCACATCCGGTGCGATGGCCCCTGCTTATTCTCTTGTTGGTTTAACGTGCGCCGGTAACTTTAAGAAAATCAAAACGTATTTCGCCGTGTGACAGGTGTGGCACCAGCCCTGCAAAGGCGCGGCAGGCGCCTCAGGCGCGCTGCTTCGGTGCTTTCTTGCCCAAGGCTTTCACCTGGCGCAAGCGCTTTGCCCAGCCAACCTTAATCGTCTGCTCGCCGCGCGCGATGGCGAGCGAATCCGCCGGCACGTCCTTGGTCACCACCGAGCCGGAGCCGATATAGGCGCCGTCGCCGATCTTGACCGGCGCCACCAGCGCCGAATTGGAGCCGATGAAGGCGCCCTTGCCGATGTCGGTGCGGTGCTTGGCGACGCCGTCGTAATTGCAGGTGATGGTGCCGGCCCCGACATTGGCGCCAGCGCCCACTCGCGCATCGCCGATATAGGCGAGATGGTTGGCCTTGGCGCCGGCCTCGATCTCGGCCGCCTTCACCTCGACGAAATTGCCGATATGCACGTCCTCGCCAAGGTTTGCGCCTGGCCGCAACCGCGCGAAGGGGCCGACGCGCGCGCCCTTGCCGACATGGGCGCCCTCCAGATGCGAGAAGGCGCGGATCAAGGCGCCGTCCTCGACGGTGACGCCGGCACCGAACACGACATTCGGTTCCATGGTGACGTCCTTGCCGAATTTGGTGTCGGCGGACAGAAAGACCGTGTCCGGCGCGATCAAGGTGACGCCGGCCTCCATCGCCGCGGCGCGCAGGCGTTGCTGCAGCACGGCCTCGGCTTCGGCGAGTTGCGCCTTGGTATTGATGCCGCGCACGTCGTCCTCCCCGGTTTCGATGGCGACCGCCGACAGGCCCTTGGCGCGGGCGATGGCGACCGCATCGGTGAGATAGTATTCGCCCTTGGCATTGCTATTGCCGATGGCCTCGAGCAGCGCCAGCGCCTGCGCGCCGGAAAGCGCCATCAGGCCGGCATTGCACAGCGTGATGTTGCGTTCGGCCGGTGTGGCGTCGCGCTCCTCACGGATGGCAATGAGGTCGTCGCCGTCAGTGATTAGCCGTCCATAGCCGGTCGGATCGGCGGCGCGAAAGCCGAGCACCGCGACAGCCGCGCCGCGCGCCAGCGCCGCGCGCAACCGATTGAGCGTTTCCGGCCGCACCAGCGGCGTGTCGGCGAACATGACCAGGATATCGTCGGCTCCTTGCGCAATCGCGGCGCGCGCCGCCAGCACCGCATGCGCGGTGCCGAGCCGCTCGCGCTGCTCGAAGACCGTCGCGCCCGGCGCTTGTTCGCGCGCCAGCGCCGCCACCGCATCGTGATCGGGGCCGACGACAACGGCGATTTCGCCGCAGCCGGCCGCGCGCGCCGCCGCCAGCACATGCGCCAGCAGCGGCCGTCCGCCCAACGGATGCAGCACCTTGGGCAAGGTCGAGCGCATGCGGGTACCCTCGCCGGCGGCGAGCACGATCGCAAGGCATGAGCGGTGAGGCATGCGTTCCTGGCTCATCTTGTCGCTGAACTTGGCCGCGCACCCTTAGCCGAGACCGGGGCTGCACAAAAGGCCGGCGGCCCCGATCCGGCCGCTGCTCACGAGGCGCGCCAGAGTTGCAGGATTCTGCTAATGTTTTCAATGATTCGTCGGGCGGGGGGAACTCTTGGCGTTGGAGCTGGAGCCGTTAGCGACCGATAGCCGTGCGATCCCGCGGCGGCGCCACCAGCGGCGCGCGCTGTGGCGGTTGACCGGCTGGGGCGCCGCTGCCGCCCTCGGCCTCTGCGCGGTCGCGCTCGCCAGCCAAAGCGAGACCGGCAGCAAACGCCTGGTTGTGGCCTTCCGCGAGATCAGCGAACCGAGCCCCACGGTCGTCGTCGCCGCGGCCGAACGGCGGGCAACCGAAGCCCAGGCCGAAAACCGTCGCCTCGCCGCCAAACTGCGTGAACTGATCGCCGACCGCGACCGCCTCAACGCCCGCCTCGCCAGCCTGGAAAGCGATATCGACATGACCGGCTCGATCGAACGCAGACCGCGCCGGCCGAGGAGCCCACGGTACGCAATGCCGGCGCCGCGCGGCGCCAGCCTGCCCCTGGCGCCGGTCTTTATCGTGACCCCGGCGCCGCGGCCGCTGGCGGCCAACATCGAACCATTGGCCATGCCGGGAGGCTTGACCGTGGCCATGGCCCGGCTCAGAACGGTCGCCACATGCAGCAGCCGCGCCGCGGGCGCCGATACCGGCGCCTGCTGCTTCGCCGTCGCCGGCAACCGCCTCGGACCCTCAATCGAAAGCAGCCGGTCCGCGTCGAGGTGCCGCTGCCGCCGGTGCGCGTCGCGGCTTTACCGGCTAGCGCGCGCCCCACCCCGCCGCGAAGCACGGAGTTCGCCATCGATCTCGGCGGCGCTTTGTCGACCGACCTTCTGCGCACGCGATGGAGCCGAGATGAAGGCGAATTTCGGCCCGCTCTTCACCGAGCTTCTATCCGCTGGTCGCGCGTGACCGCCATTTCGGCCACCCGCCCTACCGGCTGCTGATCGGGCCGCTGCCGAGCACCGCCGCCGCCGCGCAGCTCTGCGCCCAGCTTGGTCGCCAGCCCCGCCGGCTGCCGCCCGGCGCGGTTTGTCGGCGAGCCGCTGGCGCAACGCTGACCTTCGGCATAGCCTGCCGCGCATGAAGCTGTTCCTGCCCAGCGCGCGCGCGACCAATTGGCTGCTGATCGTCGGCTTCTGCTCGCTCGGCTACGCGCTCTACATGCGCTATCTGGCGCTCGAACAGTCGACGGTCGGGCTTGCCTGCGCCGCCGGGCTCGACACCTGGCTGTGCTTCAGCCGCAGGATCATCACCGCGCTGTTCCAGTACAATGTGTTCGGCGCCACCGCGCTGCTTGTCGCCGCGCGTCAATCTGCTGCGGCCCTCGCTGGTGCTGTTCGGCCTGGCGCTCGCCGTCGCCTGCATGGGCGTCGTGTTCTACAATGTCGGCCTTGCCTCGCTGGCGGTCGGCCTGCTGCATCCTCAGCCTGGCGCGTCGCGCACCCGCGTCAGCGTGAGCGCCAAAGCCGGCCAGCGCCGCGCACAGCCACAGAGATTGCCAGTTCGCCAGGCTCTCGTCGGGTACGATATAGACGACCGACAACGCCAGCAGACCCGCCGCCGCAAGCTCGGCCGCACCGCGCCGGCCTTGCGCCGGGCGCGGTCGCCAGGCTGAGCGTGACCAGCGGCACGATGGCGGCGGTCAGCGGCGCGAAGGGAAAATCCTTGTAGCGCGGGTCGAATACCAGGCCGAGCGCGACGTGGATCGCCAGCAGCAGCGTCGCGATCAGCACCACGCCGACGCGCGATCGCCAGCGGGTCGCGTAAGCGCTCCGGCTGCCGGCCCCAGGAGGCGCGACAGCCGCGGCAGCGCCGTGCCGCGCATCGCCGCCGCACTCAACAGCAGCGGGCTTGCCAAGGCGACCGCGGTAAACGCCAACGAACGCGTCCAGCCGCCAGTGCCCAAGCTCTCCAGCGGCACGTTCTCGACCGTCCAGCCGATCAAGATGCCGCCGGCGATCGCATTGGCCGTCACCGCCAGCCAAGCCGGCACCGGCATCGGCTGCTTGCGCCGGGCGGCCCAGGCGGCGGCGAAGATCAGCACGGCAAAGCCGATGCCGCCCGCCGCCTGCCAGCGCCAGAACGGATGGTCGGATACCGCCTCGCCCCAGGCGAATTTCAGCTGGCGCGCATCGTCGAGCAGCCCCCAATGGCCGCCAACGGTGCCTTCCAGCGCCCGCTTCCAGGGCGCGTCATAAGCCTCGATCACATTGACGCGGAAGTTCTCCCGCTTGGCCAGCGCCAGCACGTCCTGGATCACCCGCGCCTGGTTGGCAGGCGATGGCAGCGCACCCTCGCGCATGCGCCCGGCGCTCGGCCAGCCGACCTCGCCGATCAGGATGTCCTTGCCGGGAAAGGCCGCCGCCACCTTTGCGGCGGATCGCCTGCCACATGCGCCGCCGCCTGGTCGGCGGCGACGGGCAAATCCTCCCAATAGGGCAGGATATGGATGGTGATGAAATCGACCGCGGCGGCGACGTCGCGGTTGCGCAGCCAGTATTCCCACACATCGGCATAGGTGACCGGCACCTTCACCCGCGCCTTCACCGCCCGGATGGTGTCGGCAAGCTGGTTGGCCGCCATGTCCCCGCGCAGCAGCACCTCGTTGCCGACGATCACGGCGCGGATCGTGTCCGGGTAGCGGTTGGCGAGGTCGATCGCCGTGTCGATCTGCACCTTGTTGGTGACCGGATTGCTCGACAGCCAGAGCCCGAGCAAGACCTTCAAGCCGATGCTTGGCCGCCAGCGCCGGCACCGCTTCCAGCCCCTGGTCGACCGCATAGATGCGCACGCAGTCGGTCAGCCGGCGAGCTGGCGCAAGTCCTGCTTCGATCTGGGCGGCGGGAATATGGGTTGCGGGTCGAACGGCGTCTGCGTGCCGCGGAACGGGGCGTAGGACAGGCAATAGAGCCTTTTCGCCGGGCTTGAGCGGCGCATGCGGCATGGCGACCGGCGCGCCCAGCCAAGCCCAGACGGCGGCAATGACCATCGCCGAGCCGGCGAGGCAGGCTAAAGCAAGGCGCATCGGCCGATCCGGCTAGCGCGTGGTAAGCGCGGCACCTGACCGGCTTATACGGCGCGCCTGCGCCTGCCAAGCGCGGCGGCACGGGTTGCGCGCTGCACCGATGCAGCGGTGGGGGCTGGACAAATCCGTCGCCTTGGGGCCAAGCTTGTTCACCGGTGCTTTGCCAACACAGGCACCGGCTGAGGTTAACCAGTCTCACTTTCAAGGCGATCATGGCCGGCGCGGCCGGCAACAGGCGCCGCATTCACGTCCAAATCCGCATGCAAGACATGCCGGCAAGCGGACTGATCGCGGCTCCAGGCAATACCGGCGGGGCTATGCGGCTACGTAATTTGTTGCGTCGATTTTTCGCCATACTTTGCCTTGCGGCGGTCGGTTTGGCGGCGCCGCCCGCCTTGGCCCAGAGCGGGCCGAGCAAGCCGACCGAGCAGAAGCCCGGCCGCCAACGGCAAGGAAGCCGAAAAGCAGATCGACCAGATCGCCGAAGCCGGCCGCGTGCTGACCGGGCCGGCCGGCAACCCGGAATGCGTCTGGCTCGGCCGCCGGGTGGTCACGCCTGTTCTGGCGCGACGACCTCGACACCGCCTTCCGTCATCTCGATCTCTACGACCGATTTCGGCTGCCCGTCGGCCCATATCCAGGCCTCTTTCCGCTGCCTGATCCGCCAAGGCCATATCGATCCCAAGGCCGCCGACACGCTCAATAGCCGGGTAAATGCCTGCTGGCTCAATCCGGCGATGGCGCCATCCCCGCCGCCGCCCGCTGCCGCCAAGCCGCCCGCCGCCGCCAAGCCGGCCGCCGCCGCGCCGGCGCCGACCGGCCGCTCCGGCGGAACCACTCCGCGCTGACCACGTTAGCAATGGCAAAAATTATTTTCGGGCGTCATGCGTACGCCAAGGATTTGCCATGACTTGTTCCTACTTGAATTCCCACCTGATGCTGAGCATCTTTGGATCATCGCAGATCGAGCTGCTTCGGCTGAGCCCAGGGGACGGGCTCAAGGGTCTGCCACCCAGCCCCATTTGGTTCTAAGAAAATGCGCACCGTCGTTGCCGTCGTCGCCCTCGTGGCGTGCGTGCAAGCCGGGCTGTGGGCGCTCGCCCGGACTGATCTGAGCGCTCCGAATATTGAAGGCCAACTCGCCAGCGTTTCCTACGCGCCCTTCGCCGGCAATGTGAACCCGGACGAAGGCGGCCGGGCGCGCGCCGAGCAAATCCGCTCGGACCTGGCGCTACTCTCGCCGCTCACCCGCTCGATCCGCCTCTACTCCTCGACCGGCGGCGTCGAGCTGGTGCCGCCGATCGCCGACGAATACGGCTTGCGCGTTACCGTCGGCGCCTGGATCGACAAGCATGCCGAGCGCAACGAGCGCGAGATCAAGTCGGCCATCGCGCTCTCCCGGCGCAACAGCAACGTCAAGAGCGTCATCGTCGGCAACGAGACGATCTACCGTGACGACCAGACCGTCCCCGAACTGATCAAGAAGATCCAGCGTGTCAAGCGCGCTACCAGCGTACCGGTGTCGACCGGCGAGATCTGGAACGTGTGGCTCGATCACCCCGAGTTGGTTTCGGCGGTCGACTACATCGCCGCCCATATCCTGCCTTATTGGGAAGGCTTCTCCGCCGACCAGGCCGCCGACCAGGCGATCCTGATCTACGACAAGCTGCGCCGCGCCTATCCCGGCAAGCGCATCGTGGTCGCCGAATTCGGCTGGCCGAGCGCCGGCTACAATCTTAAGGCCGCCGAACCCGGCCGGCTCGAGCAGGCCGCGGTGCTGCGCGATTTCGTCTCCCGCGCCGACGCCCTACGGCATCGAATACAACATCGTCGAAGCCATCGATCAGCCGTGGAAGATCTTCGAAGGCGGCGTCGGCCCCTATTGGGGCCTGTTCAATGCCGCGCGGCATCCGAAATTCGCCTGGACCGGCACCGATCAGCGATCCCGACCATTGGCGGCTCGCCGGCCTGGCGCTGCTGGTGAGCATCCTGCTGTCGCTGCCGATCCTGGCGATGCGCGGCCTCACCCTCGGCCAGACCGTGCTGATGGCGGCCGGCGCCAACGGCGTCGGCGCCTGGGCGGCCGCCGTGTTCGCCTATTGGGACGGCCATTACTTCGTGCCCGGCGCCGCCTTCGCCCTCGGTCTCGGCACCGTGCTGCTGGTTCCGCTGGTGGTGATCGCGCTCGCGCGCATCGAGGAGATCGCCACCATCGCCTTCGGCCGGCGGCCGCGCCGGCTGATCGCCGCGCTGCCGCTGCGTCGCCGGATACGCCGGCGCCGAAAGTGTCGATCCACATTCCGGCCTATCGCGAGCCGCCGGAGATGCTCAAGCTGACGCTCGATGCGGTGGCCGGCCTCGACTACCCGAATTTCGAATGCGTGGTGCTGATCAACAACACCCCCGACCCCGCGCTTCTGGCTGCCGGTCGAGGAGCACTGCCGCATGCTCGGCGAGCGCTTCAAGTTCGTGCATGGCCGACAACCTGGCCGGCTTCAAGGCCGGCGCGCTGCGGCTGGCGTTGCAGCACACCGCGCCCGACGCCGAGGTGATCGGCGTCATCGATGCCGACTACGTCGTGCACAAGGATTGGCTGAAGGACCTGGTGCCGCAGTTCCGCGACGCCGCAGGTCGCGCTGGTGCAGGCGCCGCAGGATCACCGCGACGGCGCCCGCAGCCTCGCCCATCACGCCATGAACGGCGAATATGCCGGCTTCTTCGACATCGGCATGGTGCAGCGGAACGAGGCCAACGCCATCATCGTGCACGGCACCATGTGCCTGATCCGCCGCGCCGCGATGGAGGCCGCCGGCGGCTGGTCGAGCGACACCATCTGCGAGGATACCGATCTCGGCCTCACGCTGCTCGAGGCCGGCTGGCACGCGCATTACACCAACCGCCGCTACGGCCATGGCCTGTTGCCCGACAGTTTCGAGGCCTACAAGAAGCAGCGCGATCGCTGGGCCTATGGCGGCTTCCAGATCCTCAAGAAGCACTGGCGCCGCTTCCTGCCGGGCGCGAGCCGCCTCACCCGCGAGCAGAAGCGCGAATTCGCCTCGGCTGGCTCAACTGGCTGGGCGCCGAGACGCTCGGCGTGGTGGTCGCCATGCTCAACATCGTCTGGGTGCCGGTGGTTGCCTTCCTCGACATCGCGGTGCCCGACCGCATTCTCACGCTGCCGATCATCGCCAGCTTCGTCGGTCACGGTGGCGCACTTCCTCACGCTCTACCGGCTGCGCCTGCGTGCCGATTCCGGACAGCTCTTGGGCTCGGTGGTGGCGGCCATGTCGGTGCAATGGACGGTGGCGCGCGCGGTCGGCTTCGGCCTGATCAAGGATCACCTGCCCTTCGTGCGCACCGCCAAGGGCGGCGCCCAGCGCAGCGCCGATTTCCCCGCGTTCTGGGAAGCGGTGCTGGCGACGCTGCTGATCCTCGGCGCCGTGGTGCTGGTCGAGACCAACATCAAGCAGGTGCGCGAAATCTACATCTTCGCCGCCGTGCTGGCGATCCAGAGCCTGCCCTTCATCGCAGCGGTGGGGCTGGCGCTGATCGAGCGCACGCGGCTCAACGACTTCGCCACCTGGCGCAGCATCGACCTGCGACTGCTGCCGCGGCTGGCCAAACGCGCCCCTGCACTGGTCAAGGCGGCGGCGCCCGAGCGCGAACTGGTGAAATAACGGTCCCGTCGCTGGCGGCGCTACGCCGCCAGCGCGGTTTCCACCAGCTTGACCCAATAAGACGTCCCGAAGGGAATCACCTCGTCGTTGAAATTATAGGCGGGGTGATGCAGCCCGCGCGCTGTCGCCATTGCCGACGAAGATGAAGGCGCCCGGCCGCGCGTTGAGCATGAAGGAAAAATCCTCCGCCCCCATCACCGGCGCCATGTCGATGTCGACCTTGTCGCGGCCGGCGATCTCGCCGGCGACGTGCGCGGCGAAATCGGTCTGCTCGGCGTGGTTCACCAGCACCGGATAGCCGCGCCGATAGCGCAGCGTCGCCTTGGCGCCGTAGAGCGCGGCGGTGCCCTCCACCACCTCGTGCAGCCGCTGCTCCAACAGATCGCGCACGCTGCGGCGTCAGGCTGCGCGCGGTGCCGCCGAGTTTCGCCGTCTGCGGAATGACATTGTCGGTATTGCCGGCGTGGAACATGGTGATCGACACGACGCCGCCTCCAGCGGATCGACATTGCGCGACACGATCGACTGGAACTGGTTGATGATCTGCGCGCCGACCAGCACGGTGTCGACGGCAAGATGCGGGCGCGCGGCGTGGCCGCCCTTGCCCTCGATGTCGATCGACAGATGATCGGCCGCCGCCATGATCGGCCCCGCGCCGCAGCGCGAACTGGCCGACCGGCAGCCCGGGAAAATTATGCATGCCGTAGACTTCGCCGATCTTGAAGCGCTCGCATCAGCCCGTCGTCGACCATGGCCTTGCCGCCGGCGCCGCCCTCCTCGGCCGGCTGGAAGATCACCACCGCGGTGCCGTCGAAATTGCGCGTCTCGGCGAGATAGCGCGCGGCGCCGAGCAGCATGGCGGTGTGGCCGTCATGGCCGCAGGCGTGCATCTTGCCCGGCACCGTCGACTTGTACGGCAGGTCGTTCGCCTCCTCGATCGGCAGCGCGTCCATGTCGGCGCGCAGCCCGATGGTCTTGTCGGCGGAGCCCTTGCGGCCGCGGATGACGCCGACCACGCCGGTGCGGCCGATGCCGGTCACCACCTCGTCGCAGCCGAAGCTCTTGAGCTTCTCGGCGACGCTGCCGGCGGTGCGCTGCACGTCGTAGAGCAGCTCGGGATGGGCATGCAGATCGTGCCGCCATTCGGCGATCTCGCCTTGCTGGTCGGCGATGCGGTTGATGACGGCCATGGTTTCGGCTCCTGGTCGGCGGAATTGAGCCTGTTAATGTAGCAAATTGCGCCGGGCGGGCGCGAGTTCAAGAATGGGGCGGCCGACGCCTATTGACCGGGCGGAGCCGGGCCCCTACACAGCCCCCAGCGCATGATCCCGAAAGCCATGTCCTCGAAGTTCGCGGATGGGCACCGGTTTTCGGATAAGACCATGCGTCACGACAGAGCGAGCGCGTAGCTCAGGTGGTAGAGCAACTGACTTTTAATCAGTAGGTCCAGGGTTCGAGTCCCTGCGCGCTCACCAAAACGTTAAAGAATTCAATGCTTTATAGCTGACGACGGGCTGTTGCCATTTGCTGCTTGTTTCGTGTCGGCACCATGTCGGCAAATCGCGATGTCGCCCAGCGGCGGCCGCCTGTGCGTTTGTTGCGAGGCGCCTTTGGCATGAACTCGATAGATGTACAAACGCGCGCGCGAGCGGTTCTGTGTGATTATTTGCAGACTGCTGCTGCTGCTACACTCGCGCATCCGACGATGAGCAGGGTGCTATGGGCATCTAGTCATCTGGAACGGAAGTTCGTGACATTATAAAAGAGCGCTCGGGGCTTCGAGAGGAGAGCGCTCATGGCGAAAGCAGGTCGAAGAGGCCGGCCGATCGTGCCGTTGGTGCTGAGTGCGGAAGAGCGGTCGTATCTGGAGAGGCAAGTTCGCCGTCGCCGTGTTGCCCGGTCGTTATCCGAGCGATGCCGCGTCATTCTGCGATGTGCGGAGGGCTTGTCGAGCAAGGACGTGGCTGCCGAACTCGGCCACCATGAACACACCGTTGGCAAGTGGCGGCGCCGATTTTTGAAGGATCGCTGCGATGGTCTGCTTGACGAGGCCCGCCCCGGTCGACCTCGAACGATAGACGAAGATCAGGTCGCTGCCGTGATCGAGCGGACGTTGCGAACGACACCGGTCGATGCGACGCACTGGTCGATCCGCTCGATGGCGGCGGAAACTGGCTTTTCCCACACCACGATCCGCCGGATGTGGGTAGCGTTCGGCCTGCAACCGCACCGTAGCCAGACGTTCAAGCTGTCGAGTGATCCGCTGTTCGTCGACAAAGTACGCGATATCGTTGGCCTTTACCTTTCTCCGCCCACCCGAGCACTGGTTCTCAGCGTCGATGAGAAAAGCCAGATTCAGGCGCTCGATCGCGAGCAGCCGGTCTTGCCGATGATGCCTGGCGTACCCGAACGTCGCACGCACAGCTACGTGCGGCACGGCACGACCTCGCTATTTGCCGCACTCGACGTTGCCTCGGGGTTCGTCATTGGCAAATGCTACAAGCGTCACCGGGCGGTCGAGTTTTTGAACTTCCTCAAAGAGATCGATGCTCAAGTCCCCGAAGGGCTCGATATCCATATCGTCATGGACAACTATGCCACTCACAAGACCCCCAAGATCAAGGCGTGGCTCGTCCGACGGCCGCATTATCATGTCCACTTCACGCCAACTTCGGCGTCTTGGATCAATCAGGTCGAGCGCTGGTTCGCCGAACTCACCAGAAAGCGGATCCGGCGGGGTGTTCATACCTCCGTCAGGCAACTCGAAGCCGATATCCGCTCATTCATCGATCGACACAATCAAAATCCTAAGCCCTTCAAGTGGACCAAATCTGCCGACCAAATCCTGGCCTCAGTTAAACGGTTCTGCCACAAAGCCCAGCTGACATTATGCGGCGAACTTTAGATTCACGTGACTAGCGAGCCAGGGGCTTAACGCTGCCGCATGCGGCGAGTGCAATTCCAGCTAACGTTTTCATGTCATTTAAGCCAGAAATTGTCGGAGCATTGCAAGTCAGGCACCGCGGCAGTACTCGTATGGTCTCAACTTCAGTCAGCGCCATTCGATTGCTCGATACTTGGGGTCCTTCGTCCTTTTACCCCATAAAAGTAAATAACTTTCATCCGCCAAGATAATCGCGTCGAGCTTGGCATAAAGAGCCGGGTTTTTTTACTTTGGCAAAATCTCGCCTCGACACTTTGGTAATAAAAGTCACGACGGAGCTTCACCGCCGCCCTTGGCCATTGCAAAGGTCGCGTCAATGAAGCTCTTCTTTTCGTCTAGCACCCCTTTTTCGCGCAGTTCGTTGGCAACATCGGTCAGAATTTGACGCAAAACGTCGCTGCGCTACCAAGCTTGAAACCGGCGATGCACGGTTTTGTAGTTCGGATAGCTCTGAGGCAACATGTGCCACTGTACGCCTGTGTTGAAAATCCACAGGACTGCTTCGAGCACGCGCCGCGTCGGAACCGGTTTGCGTCCGGGACGACCATCGGGAATCTGCTCCTCCGGAAAATGTTTCCGGATAGGCTCCCATTGCTCGTCGCGCAGTCAAATCATCCAGCATTTATAGCCGATCAAGCCCGGTCAGCAATTTTGAGATAGGTTCTAATAAGTTCGCCGTAAAACATGCCATTATCCTTCAATGATTTTTTACAACTCAAGGAGCGCGAGCGCATTGCCTCGATAAACCTTCTCACGCGGCCCCCTAGGTAAAGATTCTATAACAGGCACCGAGCGACGACCTTCCGGGTCGCCGATGTCGTAAGGATAGTCGCTCCCGAATACGACGTGCTCGACGCCCATGGTGTCGATAACGAATTGATTGCTGGCCAAGCTTAACGCGCAGGTGTCATAGAAGAAGCGATTGAGATATTCCGTCGGCGGCTTTGTAATGTTTTTGCGATAATAGGGATCGGCCTCCCAACCGGTGGCCTCATAGGCGGCATTGAGCCGACCGCGCAAGAACACCAAGTTGCCACCGCCATGTACGATTACCAACTTCAACGCGGGGTGACGCTCGAACACGCCGGCGAATATCATGCGCGTTACGGCAAGCGTCGACTCATCGGCCAGCCGACCAAAACCTGAATGCCATACAGCCCATAGCGTGTCGCCGGTGTCGCTGAGACCGGGTGCATGATCAGAATGAGTCCCTCCTTCTCGACATGCTCAAAGAAAGGTTCGAAAGCCGGTCGTCCAATGGCGTGGTACCAGCCGAGCTCGGCAGTGTAATCGCACGATAGCCGTATTGTTCAACCGCGAGCCGCATCTCATCGACCATCCGGTCGGGGGCCTCGAAGACGGAATGGCAAGCGGTCCATCAAACCTCCGAATTCAGCGACGATTTCCGGCCTGTTGCGCATGCAGGGCATGAACCCATTCCGTCGTCGCGACACCACCCGGCCAGGAGATTTGTCCCGGCGGCGGCCCGAATAGTTGCCGCTCGACCTTGCGCCGCTTCAAGCTTTCGAGGCGATGGGGAGATCGCTTAGATTCTTGTCCAGCGAGCGATAATCGCTATCGATCGGGCGCCTGAATAGGAAACCCCCATGGCCGTCCTTCCGGCACGACATGCCGGCGATCGGGCGCATGCAGAGATCGCTCAGGAAGCGTTCGCCTAAGGCGTGTGCATGAAGGTCAATGATCATAGCGATCTCCGCTTTCAGGTTCGAGGCCGGTCGTTCATGGCAGCATAGTCTGAAGCATTGCCGACGGTGCCCGCAGTCTCGCGCAGGGATACCACCGGGCACCGGTGCGCGCCCAGCAGCGCGTGCTAGACAGGGCATCGATACTATGTACAGAATAGTTTATCCAATTGGTCAATACGCACCCGCCCGAAACGACGGAGCGATTCAGATGACTACCGCCATTCAGTTGCATCATAGCGGCGCCGCGACGATTGCGCCGGGGCCGCGGTCGGTCCGGGCGGGCGATTACATTTTTACCTCGTCGATCTTTCCGACTGACGACTCCGGGCATGCACTGACCGTCGATCCCTTCCTCGGCGAGACTGGGGTCTCCCTCATCGAAGTTCAGACCCGCCATTGCCTTGAGCAGCTCAAGGCCGTGCTCGACGAACAAGGCACCACGCTGGATCGCGCGCTCAAGGCGGAGGTTCATCTTGCCGCCGCCGCCGATTTCTTTGAATTCAAGCGGGTATGGCGCGAATTCTTTCCGAAAGACCCGCCGGCCCGCACGACGATCGAGGTGGGCGAGACCTTTCCGATCCCCGGCGCACGGACTCAACCTCGACGCTGTAGCGCTTGCGGGCGATTCCGCCCTTGAGCGCCAGGTGCTGCGCGATACTGAGACGACCGATCCGCTGGACGCCGAATGGGCCTCTCTTGCCGTCCGCGCAGGAAATCTTGTTTTCTGCTCGGGCTTCACAGCAAGCGATTTCAAATCCGGCATCGCGGTCGGCAAGAAGCCGGGTTTTCCCAACTACGGCAATGACGCTGTCGCCCAGGCCGAGCACGTCTTCAACAGCTTGAACCGCGCCCTCGCCGGCGCCGGCACCTCGCTCGAAAACGCGTTGGAGGCCTACCTCTATGAGCCGGACCTGAAGACTTTTTACGACGTCGACACGACGGGGGTTCGTTATATGCCGGTGCCGCCGTGCCGCGCCTCGATGGGGGTCAAGGGCCTGCTCGTGCCCGGTGCCTGTTTTGTCAACAGCCTCACGGTCCTCGTTCCAGACAAGGATCACGTGAAATCGGAATCGCGCAAAGGCATCACTTATCACCCCTATACGAGCCGCAAGGTCAACTACTCGCCGACACTGATCGCCGGCCCCTGGCTTTACATTGCGGGCAAAACCGCCGGCGACATGCAGACGGTCCACGGCTCGCCGGCCGGGCTGCCGCACCACTTCTCCGATATCGAGGTGCAGACCCGCTGGGTCATGGAATTCCTCACAAATCAGATCAAAACGAACGGCTCCGATTGGGATCATTGCCATCACGTTCGTGTCTGGCTCACCGAACCTCACCGCGATTACCGTGGTTTTGTACGTGTCTGGAACGAATACTTTCCAAACCCGGCCAAGGCGCCGGTGGTCACCTACGTCCCTGCAACCGCCACCATGTATCCGGGGCCGTTGATCGAGATCGACCCAACTTGCGTGTTGCTCGACTAAAGGCAACATCACATTAGTCCGAATTTGCCAGCGGTCGTTACGGCTCCGTGGCACCTGGTGGCACGTACTTTTTAACGGTTCTTTCGCTCAAAAAACGGCGATCACCTCGATTTCAATCATCATGTCAGGATGCATGAGACCGGTGACGCCTAAAGACGTGACGCAGGGCATATTTCCTGTCTTGGAATGCTTCTTGAAAAACTCGATACGCGCCGGGATGGACTTGCGCCCAGAACTGCTCCCGGTCGGTGAAATAGAAAGTCATGTGCACGATGTCGTCCCATGTCGCGCCGCCGTCCTTCAGCGGTGTTGTGCAAATGCTCCCAGCGCTTGCGTTGTCTGAACGCCCATATCGTTCTTGCCGACAATCCCTTGCATGCTGATTGCTGGAAATCCGGAAACACGCAAGGTCTTGCCGCCTTCAGTCACAATCGCATGCGCAAAGCCGCGTCCGCCGAACCCGTAGGCCGGGATGGGCCCGCCGAGCAGGGTCCTATCGTACATCTCCTTGACGCCAGGTACGTTAACGTTAGTCCGCTTCATCGTCTCTCTCCGATCCTTCATTTGCCGAATATTAGTCGCTTCGAAAGCCGCGGCGGCCATTCGCCTGGCCATCCATCAATTGAGCTGCGGTTCAGACCGGAAATTGTAGATCCGCATCCAGTCGCTAAGGCGGCCGACCCGGCCGCTGATAAAGCAGCCGTCGGCTGGCATTCAGCCCGATGCTGCGGCTAAGTTCGGCCATCGCTTCCGTCAGCTTCAGCAGCACCGCATTGCAGTCCATGACGAGCACGCCGTCGACCTCATTGATATTTTCGCGCCGAATGATGGCGTTCACGGTGGCGCAAGCAGCGAGGATCACTTCGGCGCCCTGACCCGCGAGCCGGCGTGCCTCTTTGATGAACTCTCGCGCATCTGCCCCGGGCTGGAGAACGCGCCCTGGACTTGGTTGAAGTCGATGCCGAGGTCGCCGAACGGGATGTGGCGCGAGTCCAGTCCGTATTCAAACGCCTTGCGGTCGTAGTACTGCGCCTGCTTGGCGTGGAAGGCCACGCCCGAAAACTTATGGCCATACATGCAAGCCAAGAGCATGCTGGTTTCACCGAGACCGAGAACCGGGATATTCACGATTTCGCGTGCTTCCTGCATCGCGGGATCCAGGAAGCAACCGATGGCAATGGCGTCGTAACCCTTTTCACCAGCCTGAATCATCTTGTTGAGCACGCCGCCCGGCGCAAAGCTGTTCATCGCCACGATGGCGTTATATTGCAAGTCCATCGAGCCATCGTCGACGCCATTGATTTCAACCTCGTGTCGCTTCGCTTTATGAGATTGAGATGCGCGCTTAGCGTGTTACGGTAATCGTGCAGTCGGTGAATTGGCGTACTGCTCTGCCACCAGATTTTCATGTCTCTCTCCCACGAAAACGTCGCGTCCCGACCTGCGCCCACACGAGGCTGGACAATAATTAACATTGCTATAAACTAACTAGTCGGTCTAGTAATATTTGCTGACCAGCCGCCGCCCAGGAAGGTAGTCTTAAAACATGGTCGGAGGCTCGGCAGGAATAAACGCCAACAACTGCACAGGTTGAATTAATCATGATGCCGATCCGGGTGGCGCTGTTTGCGCCGGGCATAAACGCGCGCCTAATGACAAAAGCGATTAGCGCGGGAGCCGACGCCGTCATTTTCGATCTCGAAGATACTGTGCCCGTTGCCGCCAAGGCCGAGGCACGATCGCTGGTCGCTAAAGCTAATGACGGGATGTCCCGCGAAGCGGGCGCCATGCTGCCGAAAGTCGAGAGCGTCGAAGAAGCTCGGCAAGCTGCCGCTTTGATCGAACGCCAGGAATCGGCACAAGGCATGGCCAGATCGTCGTCGAATTCGAAGCGGCTGAAAAGAAAGGCGTGGCTTCGACTGCAGTCGACGGCAAGCTTGTGGACTATGCTATGTATCAGCGCGCCAGACGCGTGTTGGAATTATCAAAACTCGATCAGCGGTGATATATCGCAATGGATTTCGGATTTACGCCTGATCAGGAAATGCTGCGGAATCACGTTCGCGCGCTTTTGGACGATGTTTGTCCGCCCGAATATGCGGCCAAATGCGACGACGAAGCGCGGCCACCGCGCGAGGCTTTTGACGCGCTCGCCAAGCAGGGCTGGTTCGGTCTGATCTTGCCGCCTGAATATGGCGGCACAGGCGGCTCCGCAATCGACCTTGCTGTCCTGTTGGAGGAAATAGGGCGGCATTTCGAGGAACTCGCCATGTGGGTGTTTCGGACACTCACATATGGCGGCTATGCCCTGATGCGGGATGGAACGAAGCAGCAAAAACAGGAATTGCTGCCGAAGATTTTGCGTGGTGAAATTTCCTTCTGCTTCGGCTTGACTGAGCCGCATTCGGGATCCGATGCTGCGGCGCTCACCGTCAAGGCCACGCCAAAAGCCGGCGGCTACGTCATCAACGGACAGAAAATCTTCACGTCGGGCATGGACATCAGCGACTATTGTCTTCTAATCACACGGACCTCTTCCGTCGGCAAGAAGCAACAGGGCATAACGAACTTTTTGGTCGACACCAAACTGCCGGGTATTGAGATCCGAAAGATCAAGACACTCGGCCAGCGCGCCATCGGCACGACCCAGGTCTTCTACAGTGATGTCGAAGTGCCTGCTTCAGCGGTGCTCGGCGAAATGGACCGCGGCTGGGAGGCGGTTGATGCTTATCTTTGGTATGAGCGCCTATGTCTGTCGGCCGCCAGAACCGGCGCTGCATCTGCGGCATTCGACTATGCGCTTGAATATGCCAAGACTCGCCAGCAGTTCGGGCAACCTATCGGCAAGTTCCAGGCGATCAGTCACAAGCTAGCTGATATGAAAGTGATGCTCGACGTCTCGCGCATGCTCGTCTATCGGTTCGCTTGGCTGATGTCGCAGAACCAGGCAACGCGCGAAGACGCGGCGGTCTTGAAGCTCTACACAGGCGAAACCTACAAGGCCGTGTCCGACATGGGCCTGCAGATCCTCGGTGGGTACGGCTATTGCATGGAATATCCGTTGCAGCGCTTTTTCCGTGACTCGCGTCTCGCAGTGATCGGCGCGGGAACGTCGGAGATTCAACGCAATATCATCGCGCGCCGGCTCGGGTTGTAACGGCTTTTCCACTTGGTTCACGCTACGCGCTAGACGCGTACCCGCGTGTATTTCTAAGGACCCCGCTATCGACTGCGCTCACTGAAGGCATTTGATATGACCGAACAAGATTCTATGCGCGCCGCCCGCCTTGAACGAACGCTCGCCGCGGTCGCGCTTGCGCACCCCTTTTATCGCGCGCGCTTCCGCGAGCTGGGCATACGGCCGGCAGTTATTCGCTCGCTCGCCGACCTGGAGCGGCTGCCGTTAACACGGAAAGCCGATTACATCGCCAATCCGGACAATTTCCAACTCGAGCCGCACGCATTGCCGGAAGATTATTCGAACGAGGAGCGCGTGCTTTGGGACGTGACCTATACGACCGGCACGACCACGGGTCGACCATCGCCATTCTACAACACCACTCATGACGCCTATACGGTCTGGGACCAGGCGCGCCGCTGTAGCAAAACGGAAGGCCTATTCGCCGGCGACCGGATTGCCAACCTTTACCCGGTCGCCAACTTTCCGACCGGCGCCTTTTTCAGCGTCGTCCGCACCGGCATGATCTTAGGACTGCCGGTCGTGCATGCGCTGACCGGATCGGCAAACTCCGAGTTCAAAGTCCGCAACACGCTCGCGGAGGCCTTAGAGAAGGTCGTCGCATTGCGGCCCACCGTGTTGTGGGGCGTTCCCAGCTTTGTCCGCCGCTTTCTCTATGAAGCGCAGAAGCGCGCTTTTCGACTTCCAGAGCTACGGCTAATTATCACGTCGGGAGAACCGGTTTCCGATCGCCTGCGACAGGAATTCGGCACGCTGGCGACCGATTTGGGCGCACCATCCGTTTCGGTACTTGCACGCTATGCGTTTACCGAGATGCAGGGCGGCCTCGTCCAATGCACGGACACGGCCGCACCGCAAAACATCTGCCCGGATCTCTATTATCTGGAAGTCGTCGATCCTGACAGTGGTCGCCGCTTGCCCGAAGGCGAGCCTGGAATGCTCGCCCTCACCCACCTGCATCGCCGTGGTACCGTGCTTTTGCGCTATCTGGTGGGAGATATAGTCACCCTTTCGGCGGCGCCCTGCCCCGTATGTGGCCGTCTCGGCGAACGTGTTACCAAAACGCCGCAGCGTACCGGCAGCCTGGTCAAATGCCGCGGCATGCTCGTCAATACCAAGGTCATTGAAGACGTCCTTTCGCCAATGGAGGCCATCAGCGAATTTCAGATCGTCTTCGCCCGCGAAAAAGGTACGGCGGCCATGGACCGCCTGATCATTAGGTTGGAACCGTCGGGAAGCAAGCAAAATGTCTTGTGCTCCGACGT
Source organism: uncultured Pseudomonadota bacterium (assembly GCA_963782145.1). Lineage (GTDB taxonomy): Bacteria > Pseudomonadota > Alphaproteobacteria > Rhizobiales > Xanthobacteraceae > Pseudolabrys. The sequence continues at coordinate 9,508 of CAWAIV010000005.1, read as the reverse complement.
GATCCGGCGCGTTCATGCCGCCGTCTCGGTGCGTCCCGAAGTTGAATTCGTCGCTCCGGGTGGTCTCTATAATCACGATCGCGGGATCAAGCTAAAACGGGTCGTCGACCTTCGCCCGCCGGCGGATTGAATACTCCTTGCTCGGCTGAATAACTTCTTTACCGCTTTCTTCGATCAGAACACCGCCGTTGCGTCGACCTCGACCAGCATATCCGGATGCATCAACGCGGACGAGCCAATTGACGTGATGCATGGTGTCTGCTAACTCTTCGAGTGTTTCGCGACGAACGCGCTGCGCGCCGGGACGCCTTCGCGCCAAAACTTTTCCCGGTCGGTAAAATAAATCGTAAGGTGAACGACATCGTCCCAGGTCGCACCGACACCCTCTGCCGTCCGCAGCACATGAGTCAGTGCCGCTGTCATTTGCTGCCCCATGTCGCCTACGCCGATGATGCCGTTTTTGCTGATTGCCGGCCAACCCGACATGCGCAACACGCGGCCTAATTCGGTCACCACCGCGTGCGCAATACGCACTGGCGCATATTCCGGTATGAAGCTTGCGACCGAACCCATATAGGCCTCCACCGCGTCAGGAAACTCGTAGTATTGTTTTTTCATCGTCTGGTGTCCTCCGCTCGAGCCGCCCAGTCCGCACCTCGCACGAGCGCGGCTGCTGCTCGCACCGGCATTCCAGCCGCCGTGGACGCGCAACCGATCACGGCTCATTGCTATATACTAACTGGTTGATATAATAGCAGCGTGACGGACAAAAGGTCAATTCGAGCCGCGCATTGTTCCAGCCGATATCGGCGACACCTGGAACGCATCCGAAAGCGGAAGTAGCCGCGCCCGCGGCAAGAAGGAAGCGATGCGATGTCCCATCCACTCGAAGGCGTGAGGATTTTGGAGCTCGGCCAGATCATTGCCGGCACCTACGGCGGACAAATCCTATCGGACCTCGGCGCCGAGATCATCAAGGTAAAGTCGCCGGAAGGTGATCTCGGACGCAACCCCTCTGTTGCCAATTATCGCGGTCGCAGCGCACTATTTCTTACCCTCAACCGAAATAAGAAGAGCATCGTGATCGATCTGAAGACCGATGCGGGTCGTGAGATCTTCTACGATCTCGTTAAGGTCTCCGACGTCGTCATCGACAATTTTCGACCTGGCGTTCTCGAACGACTGAAAATTGACTTTGCGACACTCAGCGCCCTCAACCCACGCATCATTCAGTGCTCAGTTACGGGCTTCGGGTCGAGCGGGGCTTACAAGAACTATCCGGCCCTTGATATTAACATACAGGCCATCAGCGGTTACATGGCTATTACTGGCGAACCTGGTCGTCCGCCGGTCCGCGTTGGCATTCCGCTGGCGGACCTGAGCGGCGGCATATTCTCCTGCAAGGGAATTCTTGCGGCCTTATTCGACCTGCAGCGAACCGGCAAGGGCCGCCGTATCGAAGTATCTATGTTCGACGGCATGCTCAATCTTCTCGGTTATATCGGCACGCTTTGGCTGACCAATGGCGACCTGCCAAGTCCGCCGGGCTCATCCCATGAATACACCGTGCCGTGGCAAGCCTTCTCCGCATCACGACGGCTATATCGTCGTCGCTACGCGCACAGGAGAACTTTTGGCGCAAACTTTGCGACGTCCTCGAGCGGCCTGCGCTGGCGGAGGACCCCCGCTTTGCCACGAATATGTTGCGTGTTCATAACCGCAGCGAGTTGATCCCGCAACTCGAGGCCATCTTTATCACACGCACCGTCGCCGATTGGCTGAAGCGACTGCGCGCCGCCGAAGTTCCCGCGGCTCCGGTCAACAATCTTGATGGTGCCTTTAGCGAACCGCCGGTGGCCGAGCGCGAGATGATCGTCGAATACGATCATCCCGAAGTGGGAAAGGTGCGCCTGCCGGGCAACCCGATCAAGATTTCCGGATGCTGGCGCGACGATTTCCAATCCGGCACCTATGTTGGGTGAACACACCGATTTGGTGCTTAGCCAGATTCTCAATCGATCCGCGGCGCAAGTTGCCAGCCTGCGGCAGAAACAAGTCGTGAAATAATAGGAGCGTTGAATGACGGGGCTTTATTGGGAAGATTGGGAGATCGATGCGGAATTCGTCAGTCCCGCGCGCACAGTGACGGAAGCCGACATCGTCATCTTCGCCGGATTGTCGGGCGACTATAACCCATTGCATATCAATGAAGAATACTGCCGACAGACGATCTTCGGCGGGCGCATCGCGCACGGCCCTCTGGTCTATGCCATCGCCGCCGGTTTGGTTTTTCAGCTTCACCTCTATGACGACACGTTGATCGCGTTTCTTGGCTTCGACAGCTTGAAATTCACCAAGCCGGTGAAACCAGGTGACACGATTCACGCCCGATTGAAAGTCTTGGAGAAGCGCGAAACCTCGAACGTCGAACGGGGCATCATGAAGCGCGCGCTTTACGTCATCAACCAGCGGGAGGAAACCGTGCAAGAAGCGGTGCAGACGTTCCTGTTGAAGCGAAAGCCGGCGTCCAAGACTTGAACGCCGGCTTTGCGGAACGGTCTCTGTTAGGGTGGCGTCGCACCGCAGCGATGCCACCGTTCAGGGAATGTAGGCGATCAAGTCGAGCGCGACAGTGCAATCGGGCACCGGGAGCGGAGCGTCCACGATCACGGTCGTGCTGGCCGGCGGCATATTGGGGAACGCCTCCTGCCAAACCTCCATGGCCGGAGCAAATTCCGCCGGTTTCGTGTGCATCGCCCAACGCTTGACCACCGAACTCAAGTCTCCGCCGGCGGCGTGGCAGATCGCTTCGGCGCTGCGCAACATGTAGGTCATCTGGCTCTTTCACAGGGATCGAGTGCCACGGAAAGTTGGGATTGACCGCAGCCTCCGGCGCCAGCCCGTTTTCATCCGCCGCCAAGATTGTCGAGAAGAAGAGATAGGGACCGACCTTGATGGCCTGCGGACAAGGCCCAATTGATGGTGGCGCTTTGCTCGTTTCGATCACTTTCGTCGACAGAGAGCTGCCGGGCTTGATGGCGATGAAGCTGACCTCGATCAACGCGCCGACGGTGCCGAAAGCGCTGACCGGGTAGACGGTGAGCGCCGGCCGCTTCTTGGGAAAAATCTCGGCCCAGACTTCCTGGAACGCCGCCCAATTGCCGGGCATGTCCAGAATATAGACCTGTGCGCGCACGACGTCGTCGAGCGTGCAGCCCGCGACCTCAAGCATCGCGCCGAGCTTCTGCTCGACCGTGTAGCGCGTCTGCGCCTTGATTTCCGAGCCATACCAATAATTCGGGTTCACGCGCGCATCCGGATGAAGCCCGGTGCCCTTACCGCCCGGATAGGGACCAGCGCCGATGTGATCGGATGCCGTACAGCCGGCGAGAAAAACGAAATCCCCCGCGAGCACCGTCTGCGAATAGCCGCCGCCGACATTGAACTCGATCTTATCGCTGCAGCCGACCGACTTCTTGAAGCCAGGCCGCGGAACAATTCCGATCGCATCGACCTCGATCCCGGCGTCGGGCAAGAGCAAGCCCTTGACCGGAACGAGGGTGCTCGCTGGACGGTCCTTCACCAGAAACTCGTTTCGCCCCTCCAAATAATCGTTCGTCGACTGCCGGTTCAAGCTGAACTGGTCCAACCTGACCAGATCGTCGAGCGAGCCCCCGGCCGCCTGCATCAAGTCCTGCAGCCTCTTGTAGATATAGCGGGTCTGCTGCTTCACAGGGCGCAGGTCGAGCGGCCGTCCTGCCTTCACCCGCGCCTCTGGCGCGATCCCGTTCTTATAGTCGGTTGCCATCAGACCTGACGGAAACAGCAAGTCGCCCGCTTTGATGGCGTGCGAATAGCCTTTCTGCTCCGGCAGACCAGCCGGCGAGATCGCCTCCTTGGAACCCAGTGTTCCTGCTTTTGTCATGACGAGCACTTTCCTCCTTCGTTAACTTGCAACGGCACGCTCGGCCGAAATAGCACCGATCTTCTTCCAGGCATTGATGATGTCATTCGACTTCACGACCACGCCAAAGGTCAACTCTATATTGGTCAAGGTCCAGCGATGTATTTCTTCGCTCGTAAGATCCTTCCGGTCTTCGTTCGTCGTCGCTGTGCAGTCGTCCACGAAAACAATGTAGTGGTCGAGGAAATACCCTTCGCGGGCGGTCGATTCCACGCACACATTGGTGGTAACGCCGGTCATGATCAAAGTACGAATGCCCCACGACCGCAGAATGATATGCAGATCCGTGCCTTGAAACGCGCTGTAACGATGCTTGGTAACGACCGGCTCCCCTTCGATCGGAGAGACCGTGTATAATTCCGTCCCCCAGGCACCGGTAGTACAACGCGACTTCGTCAGTCCACGGCGAACATTGCGCTCGCGCATCGGGTCGTTCAGATGGTGCGGATCGTAGGTCGAGCGGATGAAAACCGCTTTCACGCCGGCCGCGCGGGCATAATCAATCAAATTCGCAATACGAGGCACCGCAGCGCGTATATGCTCCAGGTCGTAACCCTCGGTTCCGAAGAACCCTTCCTCTGAGCAAAAGTCGTTTTGCACATCCACCACGATCAGCGCGGCGTGGGCAGGATCGACTTTTTGTTCCAGCGTCGTCATCACTTTGCTTTCTGCCATTTGTCTTCTCCTGGATAGGCGCCCTTATCGCTCTAGCATCAAAGACCGAGATAGGCTCGTTTGACGTGCGGATTATCGGCGAGTTCAGCGGCGGGACCGTGCAGCACGATACGCCCGTTCTCCATGACATAGGCGGAAGTCGCCAGTGCCAGGGCGTGGTTGACGTTCTGTTCGACCAGGAAAACGGTGACACCTTCGGCATTCACCCTCTTGATCGTCCTGAAAATCATCGAGACCGCTATCGGCGCCAGACCAAGCGATGGTTCATCGAGCATCAGCAGCCGCGGCCGCAGCATGAGGCCCCGCCCAATCGCGAGCATCTGCTGCTCGCCGCCGGAGAGCGTACTCGCCAACTGGTATTCGCGTTCGAGAAGGATCGGAAACAGTTGGAAAATATGCGCCATCATCTCAGGGGCATGCCGGCGCGTTGTCGGCAGATACGCACCGAGTTCGAGATTTTCGCGCACCGTCATCATCGGAAAGAGTTGCCGTGCCTCGGGAACGTGGGCGACGCCGGCAGCAACCACATCATGCGAGCCCGCATTGACGAGGTCGTGTCCGTCGAGCGTAATTGAGCCCTCGCTCACCGGCAGCAGCCGTGAGATGTTGCGCAGAAGCGTCGTCTTGCCGGCGCCGTTGCTTCCCACCAACGCGACGATCTCTCCCTCCTTTATCTCGAGCGAGACATCCCACAGCGCCTGGACGCCGTCATAATGGGCGCTGACGCCTTCAACTCTTGAGCATCGCACTCTCCGCCCAGATAGGCGCTAATAACCGCCGGATCGTTGGCCGACCGTCTGTGGGTCTCCTCGAGCTGATCTTTTGGCCGTGGTTGAGAACGATGACCCTGTCGGACACCGACATGATGACGCGCATGACGTGCTCTATGATCACCATCGTCAAACCGGTCTTTCGAAGCTGGCCGAGAAGCTCGACAGCATTCTCCGTTTCTGTCGGCGTCAGGCCCGCCATCACCTCGTCAAGCAGCAGGAGCCGCGGCTGGGTCGCAAGCGCGCGCGCAATCTCAAGCCGCTTACGATCGGCTATCGTCAGGCTGCGCGCGAGCGCGTCCTTGCGGTGTAGGAGGCCGGTATATTCAAGCCAATTTAGCGAGATTTCGCGCGCTGCCGACGTACTCGTGACCCGGCAATAAGCCCCGACCATGACGTTCTGGAGGACCGTCAGCCGGCCGAGCGGCCGGACGATTTGAAAGGTGCGGGCGACGCCGAGTTTGGCGATCTTGCTCGGACGCATACCGCTGATGACGCGGCCCTCGAACGTTATCGTCCCGCTTGTCGGCTTCTCGGCGCCGCCGATCATGCTGAATAGAGTGGTCTTGCCGGCACCGTTCGGGCCGATCAGGCCGACAACTTCGCCATGCCGAACCTTGAAGTTCACGTTCTGGACCGCCTGCACGCCACCGAAACTCTTGCCAAGGCCCTCAACCTGCAGCAGGGCTTCACTGTCCAATATTTGTCCGCTCCTTTCATGAGCAAATCCATCGGCCGCTAGCTCGATATCGGCTGGCGTCGCCGACGCGCCAAGCGGCTACGATCGATCTCTTTCTGCAGTCTTCCGATTATACCTTCAGGCATGAACAACATGAACAGGATGAGCAAAATTCCCGACATCAGAACATTGCCCTCGCCGAAGACGTGAACGAAAAACTCATTCGTCAGCACCAGCACGGCTGCACCGACGAGCGGGCCGAACAAACGGCCGATGCCGCCGATCAGGGTAACGATGAGGACGTTGAGCGAGATATTGATCGAGTTGAAGACGACGTTTGGCTCCAGATAGGCGTAATAAGAGGCATAAAAGGCGCCGGCCAGCCCCATCATGAACGCGCTGACGATGAAGGCCAGCAATTTGTAACCGGTGGTATTGATGCCGAGCGCTTCCGCCGCGTCCTGGTCCTCACGGATTGCCAGGAAATAGGCGCCGGCCTTGGATCGTGCCAAAAGCCATGTTGCAGCGGTCACAGCAATTAAAATGACAAGCAAAATCCAATAATTGCTCGATTTTTGCGGAAAGGCCGCGAGATAGAGCAGACCGGCCGCGCCGTTGGTGACCGAGCTCCATTCCTGCGCGACCAGCCGCGCGATCTCGGCGAATGCCAGCATCGAAAGCGCGAAATAGGCGCCGCGCAGGCGAAACAATATCAAGCCGAGCGGTACGCAGATCACCGACGACAAGGCCGCCGCCAGCACCATCCCCACAAATGGATTCACGCCAGCTTCCTTGAATAGCAAGGCGTAAGCGTACGACGAAATTCCAAAAAAGGCCGCGTGGCCGAAAGAAATCTGCCCGGCATAGCCCCCCAGCAGATTGAAGCTGAGGCCGCCGATCGCCGCCAGGAAAATCGTGATAGCCAGGTTCAGCACGTAATCGCGGTATTCGGCCGGCGACCAAAACGGCAAGGTCGCCGCGATGAGCACCAGTGCGCCAATGATCAACCAGCACGCCACCGGCCCAATCGCATCCGACAGCCCCGTCAGCCGTCGACAAGGAGCGATCCGTGGCATTCGCCTCTCCGTTTGCCTTGGTCTTCCCGCCCGGATCCACAGCCAGTTTCTCCTTGAAAGTTCTAGACTCTGCTGCGGCTAAACAGGCCGCCGGGTCGGAAGATCAAGACAAGCAGGAAAATCAAGAAGCCGACTGCATCCTTAAGCCCCGTCGAAATAAAAATGGACCCCAACAATTCCGAGACGGCCAGCAGGATGCCGGCGAAGAATGCACCCACGACATTGCCCAGACCGCCGAGGACGATCACCTCGAAAGATTTAACCGTGAACATTCCCCCAATCGCGGGAAACGCGTAAAAGACCGACGAGAAGGCAGCGCCGGCAGCGCCGGCAAGCGCCGCGCCAATACCGTAGCTGATCATCTGGACCCGCTCGACGTTCACGCCCATCAATTTTGCGGCGTCCTTGTTCTGGGCGATAGCGCGGATCGCACGACCGAGGTTCGACCGCAGCAGAAAAAAGTAGAGTCCGACGGTCAGCAAAACGGCGACGCCAAAACTCAGAAGCATTGGGATACTGAGCGAAATCCCGGCAACCGTGAGGGTCTCGTCGAATAACTGGTGACAATGCTGCGGTAATCGGCCGAAAAGGCGACCGTGAACACGTTTTCAAGAACAAGCGCGATCCCCCATGTCAGAATCAGCGAGCTTTCCTCGAATTCACCCCGCAGCCTTCGGATGAGACCGCTGTAAATTCCACAACCAATGAAAAACAAAAGCGGCGCAGCCACAAATATCGAGACAAAAGGATCAAGTTTGATCGCCGTGAAAAGAAAAAAGGAAACGTACATGGCGACCATGAGTAGGTCGCCATGACACGCGTTTATGATGCGCATGACGCCAAAGATCAGCGTCATTCCGATTCCGAGCAGACAATACAGGCCACCGAGCAGGATAGCGTTGGCGAGGATCTGCACCAGAACGACAAGATAGTTGTAATCGATTATCGACACCCGTTTTGCCCGAATTGACGACCCTTGCTGATAACCGAAAAACTATTTCTGGAGACCGGGTATCGGGTAGATATATTTTTTCGAGGCGGCCGCCTTGGGCCACACGGTGTGCCAAGTGAGCTTGCCGTCGTCGCCCTTCTGCACCTGCAGAAGCAAAGCCGGCAGCTTAGTCTGGTTGGTGTAGCCGTCGAAAGCCTCGAATTTGACGCGGCCGAACACGGTCATCACGTTGGTGCTCGCCAATGCATCGCGGATGGCGTTCCTATCCTTGGCCACATCCCCGCTCAACGTCACGCGCGACAGCACGTTCTTGAGAACCTGCACCGAGGCATAGGCGCTGGCCTGCGAGAAGGTCGCCGACTTGCCCGCAACCTTGCTGTAGCCGGCCCAGAACTCGGTCGCGCCCGGATAGGACACGTCCTTATACCCTTGTGTCGGGACGAAATAGTATTCGGCAAGGTTGCCAACCGCCTTTAACCATTCCGGATAGAGCGAGCCGGCTGCGCCCACAAACGCCTTTGGCTTAAGACCGAGCTCGGCGGCCTGCTTGGTCAGCGTTATGGAATCGGCGAGATAGGTGGCAAACATGATGACGTCCGGATTTGCGAGCTTCACCTTGGTCAGCATGGGCCGGTAATCGAGCCCGCCCGGCTCGAACGATGACGCGTTGTACGTCACTCTCTTGGCAGTCGCCCAGCCTTTGAGCACACGGCCAATTCCGGTGCCGTAAACCGAATTCTCGGACACGAGGTAAATCGATTTCGGTTGGACGACCTCGGAGAGGAAATTGGTGAGACCGCCGACGCCCTGACTGATGGGCGGCGGAATGCGGAACACATAATTCCAGCCTTGTTGCGTGAGGCTATCCGCCAGGCAGACATGCATCAGATATGGCACTTTGGATTGCTGCACCTGCTGCGCAACCACCGTACAAGTCGCGCTCGTATCACCGCCCAGGATCATGATGTCCTTGTCGACATCGATCATCTTTTGCACGACCGAACGCGTGACATCGGTCTTACCTTGGTCGTCGACGAAATCAAACTTCAGCGGCCGGCCGTTGATGCCACCGGCTTTGTTGACATCCTCAAGCGCCATCTTGAACGCTATTTGGTCGTCTTTGCCGAAATTTGAGAACGGGCCGCTGAGCGTTTGCGGAACGCCGATGACGATCGGTGCGCCGGAAGCCTGGGCCCAGGCGGCGCCACTGGTTGGACCGGCTAGCATGAACACTATCATCGCTCCCTGCGCCAGAGCGAATACGAAGCTTTTCGATGACCAAATTTTATGCATTGTACTGGCCCTCCCCGCTATTTTGATTGGCTTCTTCCGGTTGTCAAAAAGTAATATCTTTTGACCAACTGGTCAATCAGTAACGTCTTGGGCGTAGCT
>CAWAIV010000004.1:0-729031 GCA_963782145.1 uncultured Pseudomonadota bacterium | reverse complement strand
TGCAAGCGCGCCGTCGAAGTCAGGGTTTAGTCGCGTCCTGCAGGTCGCTGGCCTTAAGGGAAACTCGACAACGGCCAGGAGTAGGTTCATGAACCGCTGCCCTCCGGCCGGTCTAGGGGGGTCGACATCCGCGTCCCAGTTGGTCTGACGACGCCCTAGATTGCGTTTCGCCCTGACCCGTCACGAGCGATGAGTTCACGCGAGACGGCAGGTCTCAAGGGCCATGAGCGAGAGAAAAGTCGTTCTCAAGATGGTCCTGTCCCTCGATGGCTTTGCGACGTCGCTCGACGGGACCCATGAATGGATGTTCGAGTGGTTTGACGACGATTCGACCGAGCGAAACCTCAAGGCGCTCCAAGAAGCCGGCGTTCACGCGATGGGCCGCCGCAGCTACGAGATCATGGGCCCGCACTGGGCCGCGTCGGAGGGGCCGATCGCGACGGCGATGAACGACAAGCCAAAGGCCGTCTTCTCGCACACCCTCGAAAGAGCGGAATGGGGACCGGCCGAGATCTTCGGCGGGGACCTGAGCGCGGGGATCGCGGACCTGAAGGCCCGGGACGACGAAGGGACGGTCCTGGTCCATGGTGGTCCCGACTTCGCCAAGTCGCTGACGCGCCTGGGCCTCGTCGACGAGTTCCAGCTGTCGACGGTCCCGATCGCGATCGGCGCGGGCCGCAGCCCGTTCGCGGACCTCGAGGAGCACCTGAAGCTCGATGTCGTCGAAGAGCAACGCTTCCGAAGCGGAGCTCGCGCAGACCCTGGTGCCGAAGCGATGACGCCGCCCGCGCGTAGGCGCCAGCGACGCGGGCGTAGATCGGTCGCATCTCTCGTCGCGTCCTTCGAGGCGAAACGACGCGCTCCTCCGCGTGGCGCCGGCAGTCAGCGACCGACGCGCCGAGGCTGCCGCTTCCTCGATGCAACGATCGTTGTCGGCCGGGGTTCAGCCGGACACGGGTTGCGGCTCGCGCTCGCCAGGCGTGCCGTCGGGGGTCGGCGGCCGGTCGTCCGCATCGGGGGGCTCGATGTTGAGGTGCGGGAGGCGCCGCTCGAGCCACGCCGGCATCCACCACATCGCCGGTCCGGCGAGGTGCATCACCGCGGGCAGGAGCAGCAGTCGGATGATGAACGCGTCGATGAAGATCGCCGAGGCGAAGCCGACGCCCATCATGGCCAGCGCTCGCTCGTTGCCGATCGCGAAGGCGCCGAAGACCGCGATCATGATGATCGCCGCCGCCGTCACCACGCGCCCGGTCATGGCCAGCCCGTGGCGAACCGCGTAGTGCGCGTCGCGCGTGTGGACCCATTCCTCGTGCATGCGCGAGACGAGGAAGACCTCATAGTCCATCGAGAGGCCGAACACGACGGCGAAGACCATGATCGGGAGGAACGACTCGATCGGCCCGGTCGAGTCGCCGAAGAGGCCCGCGAGGTGGCCGTCCTGGAAGATCAGCGTCACGACGCCGAACGCGCCCGCGATCGACAGCAGGTTGAAGACGCCGGCCTTGACCGGGATCAAGAGCGAGCGGAAGACGACAGCGAGCAGCAGCAGCGACAGCCCGACCACGACGCCGATGAACAGCGGCAGCTTGTCGCGGATCGTCTGGGCGAAGTCGATGTTGGTCGCGGTCGTGCCGCCGATCGAAACGCGCGCGCCGGTCTCCTTGGCGACCGGTGGCAGGGTCTCGTCGCGCGCCTGCCTGACGGCGTCGTCGGTGCGCTCGTCCTGCGGCGTCGTCGTCGGGTAGGCGATCATCGTCGCGGTGTCGCCGCGCTCGTTGAGCTGCGCCGGCAGGACCTGCGCGATCCCGTCCTGCTTCTGCAGCGCGTCGCCGACCTGCCGGAGCGCCGCCTGGTCGCCCGCCTTCGGCAGCTCGATCGCGAGCAGCAGCGGCGCGTTGAAGCCGGGCCCGAAACCCTGCTTGAGCAGGTCGTAGGCGATCCGCGTGGTGTCGTCCTTCTTGTATGTGCTGGCGTCGCTCGTCGCCAGCCGCATGTGGGTGGCGGGCAGCGCCAGCGCGATCAGCACGGCGAGCGCGAGCACGGCCACCGGCAGCGGCCGGCGCGCCACGAACCCGCTCCAGCGCGCGGCGAAGCCGGTCTCGCGATCGGCCAGGTAGGGGTCGCCGGCCTTGCCGTTCCCCGCCGGCTTGATGCGGCCGCCGATCTTGCTCAGCAGCGCCGGCATCAGCGTCAGCGCGGCGGTCATCGTGAAGAGCACCGCCAGCGCGGCGCCGATGGCGGGACCGTAGAGGAAGGAGATCCCGAGCAGCATCATGCCGAGCATCGCGATCACGACGACGATGCCCGCGAAAAGGACCGCGCGGCCGGACGTGTTGATCGCGACCAGCGTGGCCTCGCGCACGTCGCGTCCGGCGCCGCGTTCCAGCCGGAAGCGGTTGAGGATCAGCAGCGCGTAGTCGATGCCGACGCCGATCCCGATCATCGCCGCCAGCTGCGGCGTCCAGTCGACGACATCGAGCACGGTTCAGCAAGACGACTGGTCAGCGGTACCAGCAGCAACAGCGCCATCACGTATTGCAAGCAATCCCGCGATACGAATGTATTGATCGCTTGCGGTCATTACGCTCGTGGGCAGCATCGAATTCATACCGTCTGCCATTTTCTAAGGGATTGCTGGTTGTCCCGAGCAGAAAAACAGACCTGCCTTTGTTCATGAAAAAATCTCCCGACCACCGAGGCTTCTGAACTTCGTTATGATTTGGAGCTCCTCGGTCCTAACTCGACGCCGTCCTCGAAGAGCCGGGTCCCGAGCCGAAAAGGATCTTGGACGCTTCGAAACGGCCGAGTACATCCTCCGCGAAAATTACAGATGAGGCGTGGCCTAAATCCGTAACGATACCATCGAGACGTTAGGCGGATCAACAGCGAGCTTCGAACCGACCGGCTCAATCCGACCTGCTCCACCAAAGGCATTTCAACTCGGTCGGGCAGCAACAACCGGTACTGCCTACCGTTCGAGAGTGGCGAAGTATTATCGCTGGAGGAGAAAAGAAGTTTGCGCTGCCAATGCGAAAAGCGTCCTAGCCCGAGTTCTCTAATGTCCTCATGCATCGAATTCGCGGGCGTCAGTTCGATGCCGTCCTCAAATAGCCGCGCCGCCGACGTGCCATCACCTTCCGGCACATCGGGAGGAAGTGGCACGGTGTAGCAATTTCCGCGTTCGACGGCGATCTTTCGTTCATCCAAAGCAAAGAGAACCGACCGGCTCAAGCCGACCTGCTCAGCCAAAGGCATTTCAACTCGGTCGGGCAGCAACAACCGGTACTGCCTACCGTTCGAGAGTGGCGAAGTATTATCCCTGGTGGAGAATAGAAGTTTGCGCTGCCAATGCGAAAAGCGTCCTAGCCCGAGTTCTCTAATGTCCTCATGCATCGAATTCGCGGGCGTCAGTTCGATATCGTCCTCAAATAGCCGTGCCGCCGATGTGCCATCACCTTCCGGCGCATCGGGAGGAAGCGGCACGGTGTAGCAATTTCCGCCTTCGACGGCGATCTTTCGCTTATTCAGGACAACGAAGAATCGCCTTTGCGTGGGCCATCATGGGGGATATCGCGGATAGCTTTAGGTTACCGTCTGGTAACTCGTTGAACCTTCGCACTCGATCGGTGTCTCGCTCTTGATTGCGCGTTCGTCCGCGAATGGTCGAAAATGCTCCCTTTAGCAATGGCTGTCATCGCGTGGCCTCACCCAATTCGCGAATTCGAACCCGAAGCAATTGTGGAATGATTACGCGGTCGGCGCCGAACTGCGCCACCGCCGTATCGCATATGCGGCGCGCATCGACGACATCGGTGACCAAAACGCAATCGAATGCCACGGATACCGCATCGAAATCCGCAAAGATCGGCATCCCGATAAATTGTTCCTCGGTCACTGCGTCCTGCACCAAACCCACAATGCCGATCCGTTGTTCAATCGCGCACAACGCTGCGATTTCCGCCAGATCGGAAAGTCCGGCGAGAAGGATCCTGCTGACCCCTCTTGTCTTGGCGACCTGCAAGAGCGTCGAACAATCGGTCTTGGCCTGACGAAAAAACGAGAACGAGTATGATAGATATTCGACGGTCAGCCGCGATTTCTCGGCAAACCCCTGGGGGGTGAGGTAATAAGCATACCGACGGGCCGGCGCTTGGCCCACCTTGACCAGCCCTTTTTTGATGCAGCGCTTCAGGTAGGCGTTCACCAGGCCCAGCGCGATACCAAGCTCGGATGCAAGGTAGCGCTGAGAAATCGCGCGATCCTGCTCGACGGCATCGAGCAAGCCCAACATGATGCGAGACGCTTCCGGGTTATTCTCGGCTACTTGGCGCAAAAAGCTTTCCCTCATTGGTATTTGTGGTACCGCGTTCATCATATGAACGTCAAGCCCAGCGTTCATAGCGTGAACTATTTTTATTTCAACGATTTTCGTGGCTTAGCTGCGCTTATGGGAACGCGAGCCTCTGGCCCGATGATTATATATTAAATCTCGTATAACTGCCCAGGTGCGAATTGTAGATCACGCGGTGCGCAGCGAGGCCAGCCGGCATTTTGGGTCTTGGGTTAGGGCTTGGATGATGTCCCGGCCCTGCTTTTTGGCGGTCGAAATGAATGAGCGGATGATGGCGAAATCGGTTGCCGAAGCGTCGCAGCGGTAACCACCGGAGATTTTCTGCTTGACCTTCATCATCCGGCCATCGCGTTCGGCCTGATTGTTGGTGAAGGGGATGGCCGGTCGTCGAGGAAGCGCTTCGTGGTTTCGGCGATCAAATGCTGTATCGGGTACTGACCGACGCACTGAAATATGACTATCTGACACGGTTCCGGGCAATATCGCGGTGACCTCAGCCGACGGTGCGATGCGCCCGGTGGCGGACTGGGTCGGCGCGGACGCCCGACGCCCGCACCAGCGCGCTCCACGACACTCTCTATTTGGAGAATAAGGAGCGGGCCCACCGCAACGGCGCGCTCAAACGCCATGAGGTAGACTTGAGCATATTATCGATTGTATTGCGCAATTGGAAAATCGTGTTGTCGAGTTCGTCAATCTTCACCGTGTACTCCGCGATCGCCCGATTTCGGGAGCCCACCATTTCATCGAGCTCTTTGATTCGTTTCTCGGCTTCCGTAATTCGATTGTAGCGCCCGAGCACTTGATATTGCTCCTGGGCCGACGTCTTCAGCGACGCGATCAGGGCAAGCAAATCTGCCCCTCTGGCGCGAGCGGCCGCCTCTTCTTTCCCGTCTCCCGCCGCATAAAAAAACGCACCTCGATGCGGCGCAGATCGTCCTCTGGCCAGAACCGGTAAATGGAGCTACTGCCGCGAATTCTCGGCAGCGCTTCGGTCAGATATGCCGGCTCAGCCACATTCAAGATGACGTTGTCCGTCACGGTGAAGCCCGCGGCCTCGAAATGCGCGCGAAATTCGATCAGGCGAAGCCGGTTTCCGTAATCAAATGCAAGATTGGGCGCCGTATTCTGAAACTCGTCCTCCGGCATGATGAGGTGTTCAAGCGGACGGTCGAAATCGCGATGACTGCGCAAATCGATCTGATGCATTCCGATTCCGCCTGGCTTGCTAATTCGCGCCAGTTCCGAGGTCACGGCGCCGATATCGGCGATATGTTCGAGAACGGCATTCGAATAGGTGAAATCGGTCGATGCATCGGCAATCGACTTCATGTCCTCGGCCGGCTCGGGAAGCAGCCGCAGACTGGTCGCCGCATATCCTCCGGCAATCGCGGCCTCCAATTGCCCTTTGGGATCGTCCCAGCGTTTTGCCACTTCCGCATATAGCTTTGGGTGATAATCGGGATCGAAGGGCGCAAGGAATCGGTCCGCCAATGTGACCTTCGCCCCCTTGGAGGCGAGTAGGAGCTGAGCACTGAAATCCGATCCAGGACCGATCTCGACAATCGACAGATCGCCCGGCGACAGCTTCAGCGTGTCGAATGCCGATTGATAGCTTTCGAGAGTGTAAATGGCATAATTGGCGTCCTTGGCCAGCTGTTCATCGCCGCGCTTGGCAAAATTGACCGGCTTGTATTCCATTGGCGTCGACACTCTGTATTGCCCCGCTTCTTCTCGCGGTTCGCAGTCCCGTTTAAGTTTGCAGATTTATACCATGGGCCCGCCACAGGGCGAGGCCTGCCACCGCGCTATAAGACTTTAGATGGGCATACCGGTCACGCAGCGCAATCCAAGATAAGCCGCTGATTGCTCTATCTGAAACGCGCAAGTCAAGGCGAAAGTCATGACGCAGGAGGGCGAACGCGGAATTGGCTCCGCTATTCTGCGGTAACCCCTTGCGCAGTGGGCAGAAGGCTCGGCCCCCAACCGACCATGCCTCGGCGCTCTCAGCCGGGGCAACCTGGTGGTGGGTAAGACCGCCGCCGTGCAAGACGCCGCAGGCTCGACGATCGGCGGAACTCCCGTTAGAAGCAGGTCGCACAATTCGGGTGTCCACTTCGCTTGACGCACGCAAAAGACAATATGATCGCTTGGGGAGCGACTTGCAGGTGAACCAACGCCCGCGCCAAATCGTCTATGTCATTTCCGGCCTGGGAACCGGAGGCGCCGAGGCCATGTTAACGCGGCTCGTCACCGCCACGCCGCGGCTGGCCGACGCGATGATTGTGGTGAGCCTGCTGCCCGCGCAGGTCCATGCCGACCACATGCGCAACGCCGGGGTCAGCGTCATCGAGCTGAATTTCAGCGGGATCATCGGCCCGATATCGGGCCTCATCCGGCTGGCGAAGCTGATCGCGACGCGGCGTCCCGAGATCGTACAAGGATGGATGTACCATGGCGATCTCGCGGCGCTGCTGGCGCTGGCGATGTCGGGGCGCCGGCGGCGGACCAGCCTGATCTGGAGCATCCGCTGCTCGGAATTCGAGCTCTCGCATTACAGCGTCATGCTCCGCCTCGTCGTCAAAGCCTGCACGCTGTTGTCGCGACGCCCCGACGTGGTGACCGCCAATTCCTACGCCGGCATGAAGGATCACATCGCGCTTGGCTATCGCCCGCGTCATTGCGAGGTGATCCCCAACGGGATCGATACCGACATATTCAAACCGGATGCTTCGGCGCGCACCTTGCTGCGGCAGCAGCTCGGCATCGCCGATGACTGTCTTGTCGTGGCGCATGTCGCGCGCGTCGACCCATTGAAAGATCAAGCGACATTTTTGGCGGCAATGGCGCAGCTTCCCGACCTGAAAGCGCTGATGATCGGCGATGGGACCGAGAATTTGCCGGCCGCACCGAATATCCTCCGGCTCGGACGCCGGCACGATGTGCCGGCCCTGCTCGCCGCCGCGGATTTGGTGGTCTCCAGCTCGGTCAGCGAGGGGTTTTCCAACGTCATCGCCGAAGGCATGGCCTGTGGACTGCCGCCGATCGCAACCGATGTCGGCGATGCGCGCGAGATCATCGGGGAGACCGGTTTGATTGTGCGTCCCCGCGATCCGGGCGCGCTGGCGGACGCCATCCGCACGCTCGCGGCCGAAACCGCGGCGCAACGCATCGCGCGCGGGCGTTCAGGCACGCGACCGTATTGCCGAGCGCTTTTCGCTCGCGCGCGCGGTCGCACGATTTGCCGCGCTCTATGAAAGCGTGCTCGCGGAGCGTCCCCCGCTTGATCCGTCCGCCGAAACACTGAGCGCTTCGACGAACGGGGCGGATCATCGGTCTTGAAAGCGAAGCTCATGGCGCCGCGCATCGTCTATCTGGTCACCGAAGACTGGTATTTTGTGTCGCATCGTCTGCCGATGGCGCGCGCCGCGCAGGCGGCGGGCTTCGAGGTGCATGTTGCGACACGCGTCGACCGCCATGGCGCCGCGATCGAAGCCGAAGGGCTTTCGCCTTCACCCGTTGTCCTGGAACCGCGGCAGCTTCAACGTGCTGCGGGCGTTGCAGGTCATCGGCGAAGTTCGCCAGCTATACCGCGAAATCAAGCCCGATCTGGCGCATCACGTGGCGCTGGTACCGAGCCTGTTCGGCTCGATTGCCGCGCTCGGCTTACCGGTGACCTGTTTGAACGCCATCACCGGCGTGGGAACGACCTTCACCGGCAAGACGGTCAAGCTGCGGCTGGCGCGTGCCCTGCTCCGCACGATCCTACGCCCGCTGCTGAACCGCCGTCGCTCGGCGGTGCTGGTTCAAAATCCGGACGACAGAGCGACGGTCGAGAGTCTGGGCATCGAACCCCAGCGCATTTCGCTCATTCCCGGTTCCGGCGTCGACGTCCATGAATTGACGCCCAAAGCGGAGCCGTCGGGGCCCGTCGTAGTCGGGTTTGTCGGCCGGCTCTTGGAGGACAAAGGTATCCGCGTACTGATCGCCGCGCACGAAATCCTCAATCGGCGCGGCCGGGACATTCGTCTGCGCATCGCCGGCGAGCCGGACCCGGCCAACCCGAGCTCGATTTCGCCCGCGGAGATCGAAGCCTGGCGATCGCATCCGCATCTCGAATTGCTTGGCTATGTCGCCGACATAGGCGGCCTGTGGGCCGGCGCGACTATCGCGGTCTTGCCTTCGCGGCGCGAAGGATTGCCGCTCAGTCTCCTGGAAGCGGCCGCCTGCGGTCGGCCGCTGGTCGCCACCGATGTGCCGGGCTGCCGCGAAATCGCGCGCGCGCATGTGAATGCGCTGCTCGTGCCGCCCGAGGATGCGCCGGCGCTCGCCGACGCAATCGAACGCCTCGCAGACGATCCGGCGCTTCGGCGCGAATTCGGCGCAGCGAGCCGCGCGATCGTCGAACAAGAATTCTCTAATCGAGCGCATAGGCACCGACATCGTCGCGCTGTATCAGCGTCTGCTGCAAGGCGCGGCGCATCCGGGATAAGCGCCAGAGTCCTAACTCGACGTGTTTGCCGGCGTCGAGGCCGGTTGCGAACCGGCCACACGAAGCCTGCAGGCATTCGAATTCCTCACCGCGGGGTATGCGTCCGGTAAAGCGCCAGCGTCTCATCGAGCATGCGCGCCAGTCCGAAATTCTTCTCTACGAATTCCGGACCATCGCGTTTGATGCGCGCGGCGGTCGCGGCGTCCAGAGCGCCGATTACAAGTTTCGCCAACGCCTCCGGTTCGGCCTGCGCGGAAACAAACCCCGTCACATTCTCCGCGACGGCCTCGCGGATGCCACCCGCGTCGGTCGCGACGACGGGTATGCCGAGAAGACTAGCTTCCAGCGCCACATTCGGGGTGCCCTCGAATTTCGACGTCAACAGGAATACATCGAAGAGCGACAGGCCGAGCGCCGCGTCTTTCAAATTGCCGGGAAAATGCAGCCGATCGCTGAAGCCATGCCGCTTGGCGACCGCCATGGTGCTGCCCTGCAGCGGGCCTTCGCCGAAAATGACGAAATGGCAATCGCGAAGGTGCTTGCTGATGCGCGCGGCAGTCTCCACCCAGAGATGCGGGCGCTTTTCCGGATAGAAGCGAAAGATGGATCCGACCACCTTGGCATCGGCGGGGATGCCGAGGCTCGCGCGAAACGCAGCCGTTTCCTCCGGCCGCGGATGCCTCATGGCGCCGGTATCGATGCCGTTATGTTTGACCACGAAGCGATCGCGCGCGATGCCCAGCCAGCGTGTGTAGTCTTGCGCGCCGACCTCGCTGTTGTTGATCATGGTGATCGAGGCGCACGACGCTATCTCGCGATAGCCGTAGAGCATGTAGGGACGGTAATAGGCGAAGTTCGTCGGCGCGACGTTGCGGCACGACACGAAATCCGCGGTACGCCGATCAGCCAGGCCGCGTAAGCCGCGGCGATATTGGTGGCGTCCTGCCAGGCATGCACGACCGATGGCTTGAGCCGCGCAAACTCGGCGGCGTAGCGAACACTTCTTCCTGCACGTTATACGGCAACCAGCTCACCGCGGATTTCACGCGCGTCAACGCATCCGGCGCCATCGCAGACGCCAGCATTGCGCGGGCCTCACCGATCGCCATCATGTTGCGCGCGAAACCCGAATAGTTTGTCAACGCCGGCAGGAAAAAATCATACTCGGAATCTTCGTGCAGGCGCGTGCAGAGCAGGCCCGCCGCTATCCCCTTCGCTTCCAGACCACGCAAGGTGTTGACGACTTGTCGCTCGACGCCGCCCGGTCCCAGCGCGGTGTTCGCCAGCACGATCGGTCCGGACGCAAAATCGCCGGCGGGAAAGATCGGCTCGCATGCGGCGAGCGCCACCGGACGGGTGTCGAACTGCGCCTGCGTCAACTGCACGAAGCGCGGCTCCATGCGGCGCGCGAACGGCGCCAGCCGGGCCTTGATCGACAGGGGCAGGATTTGGCGCGCCCGATCGATGCACGACCCTATGAACGTGCGCAGCGCAAGCTGCAGCGACATCGTCCACCGGCGATGCGGGGCCAAGCTCATGTCAGATTCCGTATTGGCGGCGTCCATATCGCCGGGTCAAAGCATATGCAGAAATCATACGCCTTCTAGGTACCCGGTGGACCATCGTCAATCACATGTGCCAAAATTGGAAGCACTTGCGAATATTGCCAGCGGCCAGTTCCTCGTCTAGGTTCCGCGCGTCCAGTTTAGCCAGTAACGGCCGGCGGGCAACCCGCAGAGCAGGAAGACCAAGAGGTGATCGTTTGCGCGTCACGAGGCTCGAGATCCCCGATGTGCTCCTCATTGAACCAAAGCGTTTCCCGGACGAAAGGGGCTGGTTCTCCGTAGCCTACAACCAAAAGGTCTATGCGGATGCAGGCATGCCATCCGCGTTCTGCCAAGAGAACGTGTCGCTTTCGCGCGCCGTCGGTACCGTACGCGGGTTGCATTTTCAACGGCCGCCCAAGGCCCAGGCCAAGCTCGTCCAAGTCCTGGTCGGCCGCATTTTGGATGTCGCACTCGACCTACGCGCCGGTTCGCTGACATTCGGTCGTCACCTGGCCGTCGAGCTGTCGGCCGAGAATGGACGACAGCTATTCATTCCGCGCGGGTTCGCGCACGGATTCATCACCCGCGTCCCCGACACGATGATCGGCTATAAAGTGGACAACGATTACGCCGCCGACCTCGAAGGTGGGATCGCCTGGGACGATCCGGCGCTGGGTATCGACTGGGGCGTCGGATCCGCTCCGATCGTCGTTTCCGGCAAGGACCAGAAGCTCGGCCGGCTGAGCGACATCGGCAGTCCCTTCATGATCGAAAGTGCGATTGCATGACCGTGACATTGATTACGGGAGGGGCCGGCTTTATCGGCTCGGCACTCGTTCGACATGTATTGGCAAAAGGCGAGCGCGTGGTTTGCGTGGACGCGCTCACTTATGCCGGTCATATCCAAACGATCGCCGACGCAATGAACAACCCGCTGTTCCAATTCATCCGCGCCGATATTCGCGACGCGGACGCGATGCGCAACGTCTTTGCGAAATATGCGCCGCATAAAGTCATCCATCTTGCCGCGGAGTCCCATGTCGACCGATCGATCGACAACCCGCTCGAATTTGTCACCACCAATGTCGTCGGTACGACCGTGCTCCTTGATGTGGCGATGCGTCATTTCGAGAAGGGCGACAGCGATCTGCGGCGCCAATTCCGCTTTGTCCACATATCGACGGACGAAGTCTACGGCTCGCTCGGTCCGACCGGTGTTTTCACCGAGGACACGCCCTATACGCCGAACTCGCCCTATGCCGCGAGCAAGGCATCCTCGGATCACTTCGTGCGCGCCTGGAACAAGACTTTCGGCCTGCCGACCATGATCACGCATTGCTGCAACAATTATGGCCCCTATCAGTTGCCGGAAAAGTTCCTGCCGGTGGTCATCTCGGCGGCGATCGAAGAGCGCGAGATCCCGGTCTATGGCGCCGGCCAGAATGTGCGCGAATGGATCTATGTCGACGATCACGTGCGCGCGCTCGACATGATCGCTAATGCCGGCAAGCCGGGTGGCGTCTATAACATCGGCGGCACCACCGAGCTGCGCAATATCGATCTCGCGCAAATGGTCTGTGAGAAGATCGACGCGAAGCTTGGCGCGCCGAAAGCAGGGCCGCGCGCGCAGCTCATCCGTTACGTGACCGACCGTCCCGGACACGACCAACGCTATGCAATCGATTCGACCCGCACCAAAGAGGAGCTGGGCTGGACGCCGGAAGTGCCGCTGGACGACGGCATAGCCCGTACCATCGACTGGTATATCGCCCGCCAGGACTGGTGCGTGGCTGTGCGGAGCTCGTTTGTCGGCGGCCGCCAAGGGCAGCGAACCGCGCAAGCTCAATAATCACGATGCGTGACATATTGGTATTTGGCCGCCACGGACAGCTCGCCTCGGAGCTGCTGCCGCTTTTGGCGGAACGCCCCGAATACCGGCTGCGCAGCGTCGCCAAATCGGAGATCGACCTCGGTCGGCCCGCCGCGGCACGCGACCTTATTCTGGCCGAACGGCCGTGGCTCGTCGTCAACACCGCCGCCTATACGGCGGTCGACCGCGCCGAGGCGGAGCCGGACCTCGCGCGCGCCGTCAATGCCGATGCGCCGGGCGCGATGGCGCAAGCCTGCGCGGACGTGGGCGCCATCCTCATCCACATCTCGACGGACTATGTTTTCAACGGAACGGCGTCGTCCGCCTATCGCGAGAGCGATCCGATCGGACCGATCAACGTCTACGGCCGGAGCAAGGCCGAGGGCGAAGCGCGGGTCAGGGCCATGAGCGAGCGCTATATCATCCTGCGGACCTCCTGGGTCTTTGCTCGCCGCGGCCATAATTTCGTGCGCACCATGCTCCGCCTGGCCATGAATGGCCGCGACATTGCCGTGGTCGACGATCAGCTCGGCACGCCGACCGATGCGCGCCAACTCGCATCCCTTATCGCCACTATGGCAGATCGGCTCGCCGCCGGCGCGGCCGGTCCCTTCGGAACATTCCACGCCACCGGCGGCGCGCCGGTGTCCTGGTTTCGCTTCGCCGAAGCGATCTTCGCCGCGGCTGCCCGTCAGGGCCTGCCGCAACC
This sequence comes from uncultured Pseudomonadota bacterium, assembly GCA_963782145.1. Classification (GTDB taxonomy): domain Bacteria; phylum Pseudomonadota; class Alphaproteobacteria; order Rhizobiales; family Xanthobacteraceae; genus Pseudolabrys. The sequence goes on along the minus strand of CAWAIV010000004.1, from coordinate 716,059 downwards.
GAGCCTGCGACCGACGACGACCGATGCCTATCCGACGCCGGCGGCGCGGCCCCGGTTCAGCCTGCTCGACTGTTCGGCACTGGCGCGCGACTGGGGACTCTCTGTCACACCCTGGTCGGCCGCTTTAGATGATACCGTTCGGTTTGTAATGCGTGATCTCGGGGGCGAGAACTCATGAAGGGCATAATTCTTGCCGGTGGCGCCGGTACGCGGCTGCATCCCATAACCTTGGCGACGTCCAAGCAGTTGCTGCCGGTCTATGACAAGCCGATGATCTACTACCCGTTGTCGGTGCTGATGCTGGCCGGCATTCGCGACATTCTCATCATCACCACACCGTTGGACCGCTCGGCATTCGAGCGAGTTCTGGGTAACGGCAGCCAGCTTGGCGCGCGCTTCAGCTATGCCGAGCAGCCGGCGCCCAAGGGCATCGCCGAGGCCTTCATCATCGGCGCGCCGTTTCTCGCCGGCGACTCGGCCATGCTGATCCTGGGCGACAATATCTTCTTCGGCAATGGACTATCGGGGCTGATCGATCAGGCGATTGCGCGCAAGCGCGGCGCCAGCGTCTTCGCCTATCATGTCACCGACCCGCAGCGTTATGGCATCGTCACCTTCGACGACCAGGACCGCGTCATCGCGCATCGAGGAGAAACCGGCGCAGCCGCAGTCGAACTGGGCGGTCACCGGGCTCTATGTCTATGACAGCCATGTGGTCGACATTGCCCGCACGCTGAAGCCGTCCGCCCGCGGCGAACTCGAAATAACCGATCTGAACGACGCCTATCTGCAGGCTGGCTTGCTCAACGTCGCGCGTATGGGGCGAGGCTATGCTTGGCTCGACGCCGGGACACACGACTCGCTGCTCGAGGCCAGCAACTTCATCCGCTCGATCGAGGTGCGGCAGGGCGTAAAGATCGGGTGCCTTGAAGAAATCGCCCTGCATAACGGCTGGATCACGCCGGCCGATGTCGAGCGGATAATCGCCGCGTCAAAGTCGTCAAGCTATGCGCGCTATCTTGAGCTGATCTTGCGAGAGGCAAGAGAACGACGCTGACGATATGAGCCGACAACGCGTGTCGCGCCCGCAACCCGATTTGCTTGCTGAATTTTCGCGCGCAAGACTGAGACCGCCACTCAGCGCGTTCACGGAAACAACGTGTCGTGCAGCGCCCACCAGCTTTTCTCGTCCGTCGCGGCAAGCAGCCCGCCCTCGCGGTCGCTCACGCGATAGGCCGAGCCGTCGAGCCGCCGCACATAACCGCCGGCCTCCTGCACCAACAAACTTCCTCCCAAGTGATCCCAGGGCAGCAGCCGCCGATAGAAGCAGAAATGCAAATGGCCGGCGGCCATCGCCCAATATTCATGCCCGGCATTACGATAGTTGGCGAGACCGCCGACCTCCGCGAGGTTGCGGAAGAGCTGCCGCCGCTCCTCGAGCGGAAACATATTGACCGAGCCGGTGCCCACCATGTTCTCCACGGCGACCGGGGCGGCGACGGATATTTTGGCGCGCTTGCCATCGTGCTGGAGGAACGCCCCAGCGCCTCTTTCGGCCAGTACGAAGTCCTGGCCGAGCGGGTCGTAGATGACGCCCGCGACGATCTCGCCCTTGGCGACAATGGCGAGCATCACCGCAAACAACGGCAGGCCCGCGGCAAAATTCGCCGTGCCGTCGAGCGGATCGACGACAAGGGCAAGATCCGCCGTGCCGAGATCGTCGAGCAGCGCCGGATTGGCGGCGGCGGAATTCCTCGCCGATGAAGATGGCCGCCGGCAACAGCCTGGCGCATTCGGCTTTGATGAAGCGCTCGGCCCCCTCGTCCGCGTCCGTCACCAGGTCGGTCGCCGAGCTCTTCTGGCGGACGTTGTCGGCGCCGAGCGCACGAAAGCGTGGCATAATCTCGGCTTCCGCGGCCTCGCGGAGAACTCGGGCAAGGCGGTCGATATCGATCGTGGCGGACAAGGCGCTGGCTCTCGCTGCTGCAAGGTCAATCGCACAGCGTTGGCGCGATAACCCTTAATTGGCATGGGCCCGGAAAGAACGCGTCGGCCGGCCCGGGCTTGACGTCCGGCTCGAGTCTTGGGAATGGATCAGTGACTAAGGCAATCCGGCAGCATTGCCGCAATGGGGGCCATTCCGTGGCGGATCGCGTCTAACACCAGGGCGCGTCCGCGCACAATGAGAATAATATGCTGTCAACAAAAGCCAAAATGCGGATCGCCCGGGCGCTCAATCGCGCCGTGGTCGGGGCACGCTGGATGATCGGCCGCGGCTCGATTGTCGAGGTGCGGCGCTTCGGGGTGAACTGGCGCCTCGATCTCAACGAGGCGATCGATCTCGCCCTTTATCGTCGGAAAATACCAAAACATTTCGCAGCGAACCAAGGCAAATTGCCTACATCCCGGCGCGCTGGTGGTGGATATTGGCGCGAATATCGGCGCGCATGGTCTGCGTATTGCGAAACTGCTGGGTCCGAAAGGCCGCGTTGTCTGCATCGAGCCGACCGATTTTGCTTTTGCCAAGCTCGTCGCCAATGCAGGCTTGAACCCGGAACTGTCGAACCGACTGATCCTTGTGCAGGCGGCGCTCACCGACGGCGCCAAGACCGTCGGCGCGACCCAGTTCTACTCGCGTTGGTCGCTGCGCAGCGACGGCGCGCCGGTGCATGCCCAGCATCTCGGCCATCTCGAGCAGGCGCGCGGCGCCCGCTTCGTATCGCTTGACGCACTGCTCGAGGAGCAACGCACCGCCGGTCGAATCGAAGGGCCTGTGTCCTTCGTCAAGCTCGACGTCGATGGCCATGAATTGGACGTGCTTTCCGGCGCGCGCGAGACATTGCGCCGGGACAAACCGACGATGTTGATCGAAATCGCCCCGCATGTGCAGGACGAAGTACCGCAGCGCTTCGAAAAGCTTCTGCAGACGCTCGAAACGCTTGGATATCACTTGGAAGATCATGAAACGGGAAAGCCGCTTCCCATGACCGCATCCGCGCTCCGATCGATGATACCAGATGGCGGCAGCATCGACGTCATCGCGCGAACGGCGTGAACGCCAGGCACGGTAGCCGGGCAAGCGTCGCGGGCAATCGGCTCACGGTAGCGGTTTGGCGCTCACCACGTCGCGAAGTACCGTCCACGACTTCTGCCCCGGCATCCCGCCCCGCGTCATGAAACGCCAGGCCCAGACATCCTTGCGCCGAAGCACCTCGACCGGCGCGATATAGGTGTTCGTGTCGTTGGCGCCTTCCAAGCGCCCGGCGCTGACAAAGGCGAACGGCACGCGCGGCAAGACCTGGCCGAGAAACGGACCGAAGTCATGTTGTAGATTGGTTTCGTGGACCATTCTGACAAATTCGGACACATGGAGGGAGGGAATATCGCGCGGCCGTGGCACCGCGTCGGGAATGACGACAAAGCCACTCATGCGCACGCCTCCGGTGACCACCTCCTCATGCGAGCCCGGGCGGCTTGATCGGACGGATGCGCCCGCCGCTCGCGCAAGGCCATCGCGTGCGCCAGAGCTGGGAAAACGAGGAAAGCAAAGAGCGACGCGACCAGCACACCGGTCCCCACACGCCACCCTAAGGTGCGTGCAGCTTGCCTATTCATCGGCGACCCGCGGTGCGGCAAACCCGAGCGCGAAAAACGCGGCTATGAACAAATGGGCGACGTGCAGCAGACGCCAGCCATCCGCCAGCATAATGATGCTCGCGGAGAGCGGAATGCTGATGACTGTCGCCAGCCAGAACGAACGCTCGAGCGGCGCGTCCTTCGTAGCACGGTGATCGCGCCTACCAGCAATGGCAAGAGAAAGAGATCCGACTCGCCCGTATCGGGAGGAAAGAGCGGCAGGTAGCCGGCAAGCAGGAACGCGTTAATGCGCGAGAGGTAATAGGCGAAATTCTTCGCCAACTGCAGGATCAGCACGCTCGGATGGGCGACGAAGTTTCGCCAGGTTTCGACGAACAGAAAGAACGAGCGCATCCGTTCATCGGGCAAAGCGTAAAGCTTTGCCTTGTAAAGCGCGTCGCAGGCCTGCCAGCCTTGGCCGATCGACAGACCGCACGTGGTCCAGGCGAAGTTGCCGCCGGTATCGACGCCGGCCTGTCCATAGAAGCGCTGCAGCCCGACATTGACCGCCACGACGGCGAGCACCACGGAGCTGGCGATCGTTATCAAGCGCAGGCGCGAGCCGAACCCCTGGGCGAATGCATATCCGACCCAAAGCACCATGAATGGTATGGCGAGCAGCGCGCCCATGCGCATCATCATCGCAACGGTCAATGCCGCCAGCGCCAGCAATGCATGCGGCAAGGAACGCAGCTTTACCGACTGGATGAAGAAGACGAGCGCAAACAAGCCCCAGATGTAGCCGAGCGGCTCGGTCATTGTCGTCGACAGGAACGGCCGCGCGATGTTGAAGGCCAGACCGGCAAAACCGATGCCCACCCACACGCCGTACCAGCCGGCCAGCAGGAGCGATGCCAGATAGAGCATCACCGCCACGATCACGAGTTGAACGAGTAGCGATGCACTGTAGGAATAATCGACCGGAACGGTTATCAACTCACGGAACGCCTCGGCCATCGGCCGCCGCGTACCCATCACCTCCCAATCGCCGAAATAGGCAAGGTGAAATGTCTCTTTGAAATAATTCCCGCCGTCCGAATTCGAGACCAAGCCGCCGATGCTCATGTAGTTCATATTGGTCGAATGATAGTAGCCGCTCCAGCCTCCGGCGCTCAGCGTGAAGAGCAATAGGCAGAGCAGCACCGGCAGGCCCCAAATCCGCCAAAGCCGAGCTTGTGAAATTTCGAGCTGACGGAGCCGTTCGCCGGGCATCAGCTCGAGCCAGGTCAGCCAGGAAAGTGCGGCGCCCACGGCGGCAAATGCGATGATGCCGAGCGGCACATAGGATGCAAGGCCGGTGATCGATCTTGCGTAGGGAAGCAGCCGGAACACCGTTGCCGTCGGCAACGCGTCTCCCCGCATCACGCCATACACGATTGTTCCGACATAGAGGATGCTGGCGACGATCAGGGCCCAGCTCGCTCCCTGCATCAAGCGCATCAGCGGGCCTGCCCGCGCCGCAAGCGCGCGAATCCAACCGCAGTCATCCGAACAATACGCAAGAATGAACGCGAGGAAGACCTGCGCTAAAATAAACAAAAGTAAGGCTCTGAAAATTATCGGTTGTAACCGTACGGAATATTCGACCGTCAGGATTGTCGACGCATTGTTGGCAACGTTTGCCGGCAATGCAAATTGAAGATTGCGATAGTGACCAAGAAATCCGAAAAATCTGCCTTGATCGATCGAAGGTGCGGGCGCCTCTGGTGGGTTCCAAACCCTCCCGTTGATCCATAGGTGGACCAACGATGCATCATCGAATAGATTTTCGCGATCTAGCTGCGGGCTTGGAATTGCCAGGTACGGAATATTGGTCGCGATAGGCACGCGGTATTGCGTTCCCGACGCATCGCGGGCGAATGGCCCGCGCAGCACCTCAGTCCGCGTCCAATAGCCGTGTTCGAAAATAAAGGCACCAAACAGAACGACAATTAAAATGCGGGAGACGATGTAAATGAGCCGTCTGTAGGATGCGATTCTATGGGCAACCAAAGACCATCTAGTTTTTGCAGACATGACCGTAGGTGCCATCGGTTTTGCTGGAATGAGAGACATGATACCGAGAGATATCCGCTTGACCTTACGATCAATAGGCGCGCGGCGATAGTTCGTGAATTTTTTCGATGCTACCTGGCAATGACCGTCATGTCGGCCTTAGCCCACAATGCCGCTTCCATGATTAGCATCCTATCGAAAGCCAGGAAACGGCCCACGACACCTTCGAGCGCGCACTCGAGCCGTAGCGCATGTGACTTTATCTGTCGACCAACGAATCCTATTCGTGCGACTTGGCATAGAGAATTGTCGCATCAACAATCTTCAACCCAAATTTCGATGCCCGAAGAACAAATCGAAACCGCAAAAAGAAGCTAAATTACATATAATTGATAAGCCGACTGGCCTTCAGCCGCACGCCGTTGCTCGGGCGTACGGTCAAGCTGGCCTAGAAAATCATTAGAGCGCGTTCGTCGTTTTCCAATTTAGGTGGGATTCCCAAATCAGGCGAACAGTGCAGTCCTCTGTTGTGACAGCGATGGAGGCGGCACATGGCCCGAGCTTACAGCCAGGATTTACGTGACCGTGTGATCAATGCGGCGTTGGCGGGAACCCCGGCACGTCGGGCGGCAGCGCGCTTCGGCATCGGAGATGCCACCGCCATTATCTGGGTGCGTCGGGCGCGCCAGAGCGGCGAACGCACGGCGCGCAAGCAGGGGCAGCCCCGGCGCTGCAAGCTCGATCCGCATCGCGATTATATTCTTGGCCTCATCGCGGCGACCCCGGACCTGACGATCAGCGAGTTGCTGCGCGGCTTCTCGCCGAGCGCAGCGTGCGCGCGGCTCGAGCTACACTGTGGACGTTTCTCGACCGTTGCGGCCTGACGTACAAAAAAAGACCGCCCACGCCACGGAGCGGGACCGCCCGGATATTGTGAGGCGGCGCGAGGCTTGGTTCGACAGCCAGCCCTATCTTGATCCCGAACGGCTGGTCTTTATCGACGAGACATGGGCTTCGATATAGGGGTGGCGATCCGCTCTAGAATGTCGCAAAGTGCGATTTCGAAGGCGTTCAACACTACGTCGGCCTTGCTAACGCACTTATGGTAACGGTTTGGCGTCCACCACATCGCGCAGAACCGTCCACGGTTTCTGACCCGGCATTCCGCCCCGCGTCATGAAACGCCAGGCCCAGACATCCTGGCGCCGAAGCACTTCGATCGGCGCTATATACGTATTCGTGTAGTTCGCGCCGTCCATGCGCCCGGCGCTGACAAAGGCGAACGGCACGCGCGGCAAGACCTGGTTGAGAAACGGACCGAAGTCGTGTTGCAGTTTAGTTCCGTGGACCATTCTGACAAATTCGGAAACATGGAGGGAGGGAATATCGCGCGGTCGCGGCGCCGTGTCGGCAATGACGGCAAAGCCGCTCATGCGCACGCCGCCGGTAACGATTTCCTCATCGAACACGGGTGGCTTGATCGGCGGATGCTCCCGCCGCTCGCGCAAGGCCATCTCGTGCGCCAGAGCCGGGAAAACGAGAAAAGCAAAGAGCGACGCGACCAGCACACCGGCCCCCGCACGCCACCCTAAGGTGGGTGCAGCTTGCCTTTCATCGGCGAACCGTGGCGCGGCAAACCCGAGCGCGAAAAACGCGGCTATGAACAAATGGGTGACGTGAAGCACACGCCAGCCATCCGCCAGCATGATGATGCTTGCAGAAAGTGCAATGCTTGCCAGCATCGCGAACCAGAATGAACGTTCGATTGTCAATGTACGGCGTATGATATAAAAAGCGCCGACCATCAAGGGTAATATAAGTAGATATGACTCGCCCGATTCGGCAGGATATAAAGGAATATACCCTACGAGCATGAATGAGCCCGCGCCTACGAAAAACGAGCCAATGTTTCTTATAGATTGAATAAACAATACAACCGGATGGGCAACAATATTTCTCCAAGTTTGCACAAATAGAAACGCTGATTTTGACCGTTCATTGGGAAGGCTGTCCAGCTTTGCCTTATAGAGCGCGTCACAATCTTGCCAGCCTTGCCCGATCGACAGGCCGCAAGCTACCGATGCGAAGTTGTCGCCGGTATCGACACCGGCTTGCCCATAGAAGCGCTGCAGCCCGACATTGACCGCCACGACGGCGAGCACCACGGCGCCGGCGATCGCTATCAAGCGCAGGCGCGAGCCGAGCCCCTGGGCGAAGGCATAACCGACCCAAAGCACCATGAATGGTATGGCGAGCAGCGCGCCCATGCGCATCATCATCGCAACGGTCAATGCCGCCAGCGCCAGCAACGCGTGCGGCAAGGAACGCAGCTTTACCGACTGGATGAAGAAGACGAGCGCAAACAAGCCCCAGATGTAGCCGAGCGGCTCGGTCATTGTCGTCGACAGGAACGGCCGCGCGATGTTGAAGGCCAGACCGGCAAAACCGATGCCCACCCACACGCCGTACCAGCCGGCCAGCACCAACGACGTCCAATAGAGCATCACCGCGACGATCGCGAGTTGAACGAGTAGCGATGCACTGTAGGAATAATCGACCGGAACGGTTATCAGTTCCCGGAACGCCTCGGCCATCGGCCGCCGCGTTCCCATCACCTCCCAATCGCCGAAATAGGCGAGGTGAAATGTCTCCTTGAAATAATTCCCGCCGTCCGAATTCGAGACCAAGCCGCCGATGCTCATATAGTTCATATTGGTCGAATGATAGTAGCCGCTCCAGCCTCCGGCGCTCAGCGTGAAGAGCAACAGGCAGAGCAGCACCGGCAGGCCCCAAATCCGCCAAAGCCGCGCTTGCGAAATCTTCGAGCTGACGGAGCTTTTCGCTGGGCATCAACTCGAGCCAGGTCAGCCAGGAAAGTGCGGCGCCCACGGCGGCAAATGCGATGATGCCGAGCGGCACATAGGATGCAAGGCCGGTGATCGATCTTGCGTAGGGAAGCAGCCGGAACACCGTGGCCGTTGGCAGCGCGTCTCCCCGCATCACGCCATATACGATTGTTCCGGCATAGAGGATGCTGGCGACGATCAGGGCCCAGCTCGCTCCTTGCATCAAGCGCATCAGCGGGCCTGGCCCGCGCCGCAAGCGCGCGAATCCAACCACAGTCATCCGAACAATATGCAAGAATGAACGCGAGGAAAGTTAGCGCCACTACAAACAACAGGAAAATTCGATAGATCGCCGGGCGTGGAAATACGTGATAGGTGACCGTCACGGTCGTCGATGAATCGTTGGCGACTTGTGGCGGCAGCGAAAACTCCAGCGTCCGTACAAGACCGGGAATCCCGTATCGCTGGCTTTGACTGAACGAAGGCTGCGGCGCTTGCGGCGGATTCCACGGCTTGCCGTTCACCCATAGCCGGATCGACGACGATTCATCCGCTGCACCTTCGCTATTCAGCTCCGGGCTCGGAATCGAAAGGTAGGGAACATTCTCGGCGATCGGCACGCTGTATTGTGTGCCCGTCGCCTCGCGCGCGAACGGGCCGTGCAGCACCTCGGTCCGCGTCCAATCGCCATGTTCGAAGACAAAGGCGGCGACCAGCATGGCGCCGAAAACGAGCGTGACGAGGTAAATCAGCCGACGGCGCGGCGCCAACCTCTCGACCACCGACAGCAACCGGGCTTTGGTAGACATGATCGTTGCGACCATCGGCTTATGTTGGAAAAAGGCGCGTTGCGCCTCGCCTGCCCGTCGGCATGATGCGGAAGGAACGAAGCCGCCTCGTCATGCGGGTCCCAAGAGAGTATTCGACGCGGTCGGCGCGATTGCGCCATGCCGCGCCGGCCGTTGCTACGAAATCGCTTCCACGATTAACATCATTCGGAATGCGAGGAAACGGCCGACTGCGCCTTCGAGCGCGCGCTCTAAGCGCAGGGCGCGCGGCGCCAGTTCTTGCGGCAGCAAACTCCAGGCCTTGAAGCCGCCGCTGAGCGGATAAGTCGCGAACGAGAACCAGACGACGCGGCGGATTTTCAGGCTCGGAAATAGCGCTTCGAACCGCTCGCGATCGCGCGTGGCGATCAGCGTCGGGATGGCCTGGTTCGAGTCATAGGGATCACGCTCAGCATCCGGTGTCCCGTCGACCAGCGGATCAACCGACATGCGCACCGGCTCATGATGGAGCAGGCGGTAAAACAGCGTGCTTCCCCAGGTGATGGCCGGCTCGACCATAATGATGCGCCCGCCCGGCCGCAGCACCCGTGCCGCCTCGCGGAAGAAATGCACGGGAAATTCGACATGGTGCAACACATCGACCATGACGATGTTCCCGGTACTGCCCTCGCGAAACGGCAGATGCTGCGCGTCGGCGACGCAGTCGAGCCAACGCTCGAACTGGATATCGGTGGCGACCACCTGCGGCAGCCGGCGCTTGAGATTGCCGATGCCGCCGCCGATCTCGATGGTGAGGCCGGGCACGCATTCCTCGACGATGCGGTCGTAGAAATCGTCGTAGACCATGCGCAAGACCGGCTTGCGTTTCCAGACATCGAGATAACCATGCAACGCCTCGGACATCGGCTTACATGGCCTTGATGCGCAGGAAGGCGAAAAGCACCATGCGAAGCAGGATGACACCGTGGCGGAAACGGGAAATCTGCGTCTCGCCATAGGTGCGGCTGGCATAACGAATGGGCACTTCGACGATTTTTAACCCGAGCTTCGAGGAACCGAAAATCAGATCGAAATCGCCGAACGGATCGAAATCGCCGAAATAGACGCGGCCGCCTTTCAGCCGCTGGTAATCGGTGCGCCGCAGCACCTTGGTGCCGCACAAGGTGTCGGTCAACCGCTGCGACAGCAGCCAGGTGAAGATGAGCGAGAACGACTTGTTGGCGATCAGGTTGAGAAAGCGCATCGCTTCGTCTTCCATCGGATAGACGAGGCGCGAGCCGTTGACGAATTCGCCCTTTCCGGACTGGATCGCGCGCCAAAACTTCGGCAGTTGCTCGGGCGGCATGGTCAGGTCGGCGTCGAGGATCATCAACACGTCGCCGCGCGCGGCATCGAAGGCGGTGAAGACCGCGTCGGCCTTGCCTTTGCCGGGCTGGCGCATGGCCTTGATGTCGTATTGCGGATAGGCGGCGACGACGCGCTGGATCTCTTCCCAGGTTCCGTCCTTCGAATGGCCCTCGATGAAGATGATCTCGATATCGTCGGTGAAGCGCGGAATCCGCTTCACCGCCGCCTCGATATTGCCCTGCTCGTTGCGCGCCGGCACGACGACCGTCACCGAGGCCACGCCGTCGCCAACGTGGTGTAGCGAACGGCAGATCGTATAGTGCCGCAGGCACGCCAGGCGAATGACCGGGAACGGTGCGATGAAACGGTTGATCAGGCGGCCGAGGCCGAACAGCCGGAACGGCATCAACATGCGGATTTCCGACTTGACCGGCTCGAATTCGGCAAGCGCGGCCAGCGAACGAATATCGGGCGCCGATAGCACGTTCTGTGCCGGTTGCGGCGCGCGGATCTTGAGGAATTCGGCGAGCTTAACCGCCGGATACCAGAGGTGCGAGACGTAGGCGATGATCAGACGCGTCTCGCGGGTGCACAGATCGTGCAAGCCCTCGAACAGACGCTGGCAATCGTCGAGCGAGCCCAGCGTATCGGCGATGATGATCGCATCGAACGGACCAGGCAGCGATTTGAGCAGATCTCGATCTTCGACATCGCCCTCGACGAAGGTCAGATGCGGATGCGCCGCGCGCGCCTGCGCGATCATGCCGGCGCTGAAATCCACGCCGACACCGAACGATGGCTTCAAGGCCGCCAACAGTTGGCCGTTGCCGCAGCCGAGTTCCAGAACCCGCGCGCCCTCGGGAATAAGGAATCGTAGATAGCGCAAGTCCTCTTCGTGGTAGAAGGCGCCGCGCTCGAGCCAACGGTCGCGGTGGGGCGCGATCTCGTCCTGCTGGCGACGTATCGCCTCTTTACGCGGCGACAGCGTTATCGTCGGAGCGGTGTTCATTTGTTCGATGCGGGCGCGTCTTGTCGCCAGCGAGCTGGCAGCCCGATTTTGCTCTCGCCGGCGTCGCCGTAACCCGATAGACGCGCGCCCGCTCGGCGACGGCGCTACGATCTGGGCATTTGTGAGGGCATCTTGCATGTCGCCGCCGCTACATCACGCGTAACCTGACGGTCCTAGTCGCTACGGCTGCATAGCGACTGCCTCCGAGGATTGCACCGTGTGGATGGAGGGTTAATTCGCAAATCGGGGTGGGCCTGTCAACAATGCGGCCAATAACGGGATTTCCCGCTTATGGGCGCCGTCAGGTCCGTGGCTCTCATCCGGCAGGCGGCTTCGGCGACCGCTTCACCTCGACCGATGGAAATCGGATCGTCAGAACGAGCGTCTCGCCCGTCGCCTCCCACGAATGCACCACCTTGGGCCCGTAAACGACGTAATCGCCCTCGCGCTCCATGGTCACGACCTGCGGCGTCGGACCGTCGTGAAATTCGACACGCAATTTGCCGCGGATCAAGACCGAGATCGTCGTGGCGTGTCCTTGGGCCCACGGCTCGTGGCGCTTCTCGCCGTCGAGATGGATTCCCCATTTCAGCTCCACCGCCTGCTGGTGCCGGTGGCCGAGTTCGGCTGGAACGAACTGGCCGACGAACCAACCGGTTTGCCGGATCTGATCCATCGGCGCATTGCCAAAATAGAAAGACGTTTCGCTGTCCATGATCCTTCACATGTGCTGGCAAATATCTCGGGGCGGACGATCGCGCCGGACTCTCTGGCCGGCGCACCGACTTTTTCCGCGCACCCGTCGCGGCGCGACGATACAGGAAAAGCAGGTGAACCACCATCGACATCGGCTCCGCCACGCTAGCGGCTCTTGCAGAATTCCGCGACCGCTTTCGGGTCCAGGTGGGACGGCGTGCCGAGAAGCATGGGTAGGCTTGTGGCGACCTTGACGGCGACCGCGCAATTGCCGCGCGCGTTCAGATGCAGGGCATCGTGACGGAGCGACATGGGAGGCACGTCATTGTCGTGGTCGAGCGCGTCCTGCGGCAGCTTGGGATCGTAGCGCGAGACCAAGTAGGCGCGGATATCGATGAAGTGGCCGGGATAGGCCTTTGCCAACTCGTTATTTAACTGGGTGATGACCTTGTAGTCGGCGCCGTTCTTGCGCTGCTGTGCGCCGTTGAGCAGGCCAAGCACGAGATAATGCTTCGTGGTCAAGGCGGCCACCATCGATGCAACGTCGGCCTTCACCTGCACGGGCTTGTTCCAATTGTTATGACCCGACCAGATGATCGAGGGATGTCCAAAATATTTCGGCGCCGCCAGCATGCGCTGCAGGATTTGTGGGCTGGTGAACCCGCTGAAGCCTTTATTGACGACGGCGCAGCCGGTGAGCGAGGCCAATTGGGCCGGATACGGCGGCGGACCGAGCGGGCCGTCGGTGAGCGAATCGCCCCAGGCGACGATGCTGAGCGAGGCCCCGGCGGAACAGGTTTGCGCGCGCGCCTCGGACGGTGCTTGCGCGATTGCCGCACCGACGCGGACGGTCTCGGCTGTGGGCTTGCCGGCGGGCGCGGTCTCCCAGGCGTAAATCACACCGACGCCAATCAGAAACAATACAATGGCCCCGACAAGACCCGCGACGCGACCGATAGGCATTCAGGGCATCCTCGCCATTCCACCGGCTCGCCGCAACGAGCCAGAATTACGATTCGGCGGGCATGGTCGCCGCCTGGAGATTCTTCGTCGCCTCATGCCGCTCGCTCTGAGACGAGCCGGCAGCATTCGGAGATGTCGTCGACGCTGTTTCTTCCTCGCTGTGCCGGTAGCGCGATTGTCGCAGCCGATTCAGCGAGTGGTCGACCAATTGGACAAAGACGATCGACAGCAACACCGTCATGCTGACGGTCGTTACCGCGACATAGGCCTTGGGAACGAAGACATTGACGGTGCCGAGCACGGGCCAGTGGATCAGATAGATCGGATAGGACAGGTCGCCGATCCAACCGTCCAAGCGATTGCCGTTGGTGGCGCGGAACAGGAATGGAATGGCCAGCGCCATGGCGCCGTAATAGAGCCAGGCCTGCCGGGTGATGTCCGGGTTCTCGTAGAAATCGACCACGCTGTAGATGATGCAGACCATGACCGCGATCGCGACCCGGCGATTCCAGATCGGCCATGATCGCGTGGCCGCATAAAGCCGGTAGCCGACCAGACCGGCAACGAACAAACCCAGTTCGAACGGAAAGAAGCGGGTCGTCCAGGGTTCCCTTTCAAAGCCGAGCGAATAAACGCCGAGGCGGGCGAACGCGCACAGCGCCAAAAGTGCGAGCGGGATAAAAATATTTCGCCGCGCGATGAGCGGCACCAGCGCATAGAACATCAGCTCCATCGCCAACGTCCAGGCTTGCGGCAGCAATTGCAGACTTCTGCGGCTGTATCGGAGCCGTCCAAAACTGCTGCGTCCAATAGAGCGAACCGTTGAACCCGAGCCAGAGGCCGATATCCTGGCCGAGGATGGCGAGGTTGGTAAATGCAACGAAGGCAGCGGCGGGCAAATCCAGATGTCGCCAATTCGCGAACAGATCGGTCGCGTAAAGCGGCGTCTTGCCGGTCGCCCACGGGATCAACAACGCCGCGGCCATGGCCGCGAACCAGACAAAAAGATAGGGAACGTAAATCCGCAGCGCGCGATTGGAATAAAACAGCCAGTTCTGGCCGGCGCCGTATTTTTCGTTGAGGATCAGCCCCATGAGAAAGCCGGAGATAATGAAGAATATCTTCACCGCGACGCCGCCGGGAAACAGGCAATAGCCGTAGACGCAACCGGAATGATTGGTCGCGACGGCGGTGGCCAGAAGAAACCGCAGCACCCCCATCAATGCGTTCCCATCGAGGTAACGGCCGTGCCGCGTCGCCGTTCGGCGCTCCCGCGCGGCGCGCGCACAAAGGGCACGATGGCCAGCGCCACGCCGCAGAAGACGGCGATATGCCAGAGCGCCGGGCTCGCCGCATTGAAACTGGGCCAGCCGCGGCTGGCCACCAACAACAGCATGACACCTGCGCCGGCGATGAACGCGGCCGTGCCGCGAATCCGATCCGCGGCAAGTCTTAGCCCCGGTTGCGCGGGACGCAGCGGTCAGTATTTGCGGCGGCCCTGAGCACGATCACGACGATACCCGGCAAGAGGGCGAGCAGTACAATAGGCGACGGAACCACTGGCATTGTGAGTTGGTAGCGCCGTTTGTTGTTGCGCGGATCGGAATTGTCCGACGTCGAGAAGCGAAGCGAATATCCATTCAGCGCGAACAATCCGCCGCCGCGCTGGCGAATGTCTTGATGCATCTGTCGTCCGGGTCCGAGCTGGCGATCGTTCTCGGTCAGTTTGGAGGCGCCTTGAAAACGCGCGCTCGCGTCATCGCCCGGCTCGGCGAAAAGGCCCCAGGGCAAGTTGACGACGAAAGCCTTGCCCTGCTCCGGCTGAATCCTGCCATTGGCGAGGGGCACGGTGACCAGCAGCACCCCGGCCAGCGCCAGCGCGCAGACCGCCAGAGCCCCGCCGGTCACGCAAGCCAGCAGCAAGGCCACGCGGCTGGTTGAAAACGCCATCACACGCCTAATCGAGACCGGTCGAGGTCGCATGTCACCGTCATCTCAAGAATCGCGGGCGCGTGCTGGTCCGCATTGAGGCGGACGTTAGCACGGATTATTGCCGACCGGACGTGGTCCATGCTCCGCGGGATTGGCGTAACCAACCCTTTGCAGACTACTGGCATAGGCCGCCTCGCACAAGATTCCGGACGATCGCCGGCATCATGGAAGTGGCTCGGCCGCGATGGCTTCCTGGTAGAAAAGCCACGGCGGCTCGTCCGGCGACCGATGGCGCAACCGCAAACGCCAAGTGGTGACGTCCTTCCGTTCGAGCACGGTCGAGGGCGCAACATAACTGTATATCTGGTAAGACATGTTCAATCGCGGCGCCCAAATGAGTGCGAAAGGAACACGCGCGCGAATATCCGCGGCGTTCAGCCGCAATTCGTTGCCGAGCGACGTCGATTGCAACAGCTTGATGAAATCCGACGCGTGAAGGCTGGCGATGTTTGGTGGCAATGACCTCTCGTCGGCAACGACCAGGAAGCCGGCCACGAAGCGCCCACCTAAAATCACGCTTTCGTCGGCCTGCGTTGTCGTCGGCTTCACCGGCTTTCCGATCGCAAGCGCCAGCAGGGTCCGCGCCGTTGCCGGCGCGAGAACCAGCACGACCACGATACCCACAGCAATCAAGGCCGCGGGCCGCCAGCGCCATGTCGGGAACATTTTCGCGCGTTATCATCGTTGCCGGCGCGGCAAATCCCATCGCCAGAAAGCAGGCGATCAGCGCATGCGTCACGAAGAGCGTGCGCCAGCCATCGTCGCCAAAG
This sequence comes from uncultured Pseudomonadota bacterium, assembly GCA_963782145.1. Classification (GTDB taxonomy): domain Bacteria; phylum Pseudomonadota; class Alphaproteobacteria; order Rhizobiales; family Xanthobacteraceae; genus Pseudolabrys. The sequence continues at coordinate 700,017 of CAWAIV010000004.1, read as the reverse complement.
ACGATGGCGGCGGAGAAAACCACCGTGACGAAGAAAAGCGGCCAAAACCAAATCTCCGCACGCGTGCTGCGCCGATAATTCACGACCAATGTCGAAACGGTGAGCGCGCCGATCAACGCGAGCCCCAGGCCCGCGGAAACGCGGATCGGCATATAGCCGTCGTAACCATTGAAGACGAATGCCGGTAATCCGCGGACATAAGCCAGCGCGTTGTGCGCCAGCAAGGACAAGACGACCGACGGCGCGGCGAGGATATTCTGCCATGCCTTGGTGAGAAGAAAGATGACGACCGCGCGCTCGTCCGCGAGATGCGGGAATGCCGCGGCATAGAGTTGATTGCAACTCGCCCAATGACCGCCCACCGAGAGCCCGCAGGCAACCCAGGCGAAATTGCCGCCGGTCACGCTGCCGGCTTCGGCATAGAGCGTCGCGATCAGGCTGTTGAGCGCCACGACAGCCACCACGATCACGCAGGCGATGGCGAAGATGCGCAGGCGCCGCGACGTTTCTCCGGCAAAAGCGAATGCGATCCACAGCACCAGCAGGGGAATGCTGAACATGCTGCCCATGCGCACGATGAGCGCCGCCGTCACGCCGGCGAGCGCGAGCAGCGCATGCGGCAGCGATCGCAACCGCAAGGCATCGAGCAGGAAAACGATCGCCGCCAAGGTCAGCACCAAGGCGAGCGGCTCGGTCAGCGTGGTGGCGAGAAACGGCCGCGCCAGAATCGTTATGAAACCGACAAACCCGATAGCGGCCCACAGCCCATGCCATCGCGCCAGGCTGCGTGCCGCCAGGAACAGCGCGACCGCCAACAGACCGGCTTGCACGAGCAACGTGCCGGTATAGCTGTATCCGCCTGCCAGCACGGTGATCTGGCGGAAAGCTTCGGCCAGCGGACGCCAGCGCTCGCCGCCCCAGGTGCCCCACAGCGCCAGGCGAAATGTATCGCTGTAATAGGACAAGGCGTCGGCGTGCGGGATCAGCCCGGCCAGGCTCGCGGCATTCTGGTCGCCCGGCCGGATGTGATCGCTCCAACCGCCGGCGCTCAGCGACACCAAGAACAACGCAAGGATCGCCGGCAGCCCGCACAGGCCCCAGAGCCGGCTCATGCGCCGTTCGGTCTCCTGCACCAAAACAACCGGCACAGACACCGAAGCTCGCGGCCCATGCGAGCACCGTCCCCGCCGCGGCGAGCAATAAGATGGCGACCGGCAGATACGGTTCGATGCTCGCCAACATTGGCAGCAAACGAAAGATCGTCGCCGTCGGCAACGCATCGCCGGCAAGCATTCCGTAAACGATACTGACGAAATAGCCGACGCAGGCCAGAACCGCGACACCGCTTACGGCGCGTAGCGCGAATGCCAGCGGCGTGAAAAAATAGGATACTAGAAACGGCGCCAGCGAACCGCGACAAAATGCCAGGGCTCGGCGCACGACAAAGCTGCGATCGCTCAAATCGGCCAGCACATCCCTCGCATGGTTTTGCAATTGCTTGACAGGTGATCACGCGGACTTTCATACAGGCGCCGCCAAGATAAGGGGTCCGCATTCCGATGGCCCGATTGCAACCCCAGCGCAGCCAGACGACCCCTCTTGGAATGATTGGTTCACTATCTCATCGGACCGAGCCCAGCAACAAATCCGAACGGGAACGCAAGGTTTTCGGGCGCGATCGCGCCCGCTACGGTCGCTCCTTGCGCCTGCGGCAGCCCGCTGCCCGGCCGCGAATTCGGTCAATCTCGCTCGCCACGACCCTGATCGGGCTGATAATATGCTTGCCATGAATCAACCCGTTCAGCCTCATCCCTCCGGCGAGCCCTTGAAAACCGGAGCCGCCACCTATTCCTCGGCGATCGCCGACGCGCAAAATTATATGCGCTGGCTGGTCGATAATTTCCGCCCCTATCTGCACGGCCGCATTCTCGAGGTCGGCGTCGGCCACGGCCATTACTGCACGCTGCTTGCCGAATGCGGCGATTACACCGGAATCGACCACGACGCCGACAGCGTGGCCGACGCCCGCGCCGCCTTTCCGACCTGCGCCTTCGCCGCCTGCGACATCCTCGATCGCGCGCAACTGCGCGCTGCCGTCCCCGACGGCGCCGACGCGATCGTCAGCATCAACGTGCTCGAGCATATCGACGACGACCGCACCGCGATCGCCAACCTCGTCGATGCGCTGAAGCCCGGCGGACATCTGCTGCTCAGCGTCCCCGCGCTCATGATGCTGTATAACGATCTCGACCGTCTGGCCGGACATTGCCGGCGCTATTCCACGACCCGCCTGCAGGAGATTCTCGATATGCTGCCTGTCGACATCGTTCGGCTTTGCTATTTCAATCCGATCGGCGGGCTTGGATGGTGGGTCAACTCGCTCAAACGTCACCAGTCGCTGAATGACGACGCCGTGAACGGGCAGATTCGCTTCTTCGATCAATATGTCGTACCGGTCTCGCGCAGGCTCGACCCGATATTCCGTTCGTTCTTTGGCCAATCCGTCACTTGCATCGCCAGACGCCGATGATCTCAGTCGTTATTCCGGCGCTCAACGAGCGCGATGCGATCGTCGAAACGGTCGAGCGCGTGCGCGCCGTCCTTGCCGGCGCCAAGCTCGAGCCGTTCGAGATCACCGTCGTCGACGACGGCTCCGATGACGGAACAGGAGAACTCGCCAAGGGCGCCGGCGCCCGCGTGCTCAGGCACCCGCACAATATCGGCTATGGCCGCGCGCTGAAGGACGGCATCACCGCATCGCAATACGACATCATCGTGATCACCGACGCCGACGGGTCTTATCCGATCGAGGAAATCCCGGCGCTGGTCGCGCTGTATCAATCCGGTTTTGACATGGTCGTGGGCGCGCGCACCGGCAAGCAATATCGCGGCTCGTCGCTGAAATCGCCGCTGCGGGCGATCCTGAAGACGATCGTCGAGTTCACCGCGAACCGGCGCATCCCCGACATCAATTCCGGGCTGCGCGTGTTCTCGCGCGCCGTGGCGATGAGCTATTTCAGGCACCTCAGCGATACCTTCAGCTTCACCACGTCGCTCACGCTCGCCTATATGATGAATGCGCGGTTCGTCTCCTACAAGGAAATCGATTACCACGAGCGGGTCGGACAATCCAAGGTGCGCCTGTTCCGCGATTCAGTGCGCACGCTGCAATATGTCGTGGAGGCGGCGACCTATTACAATCCGCTGAAGATCTTCTTCCTGTTTGGCGTGATCTGCTTCGTCATCGCCGTCATCTCCTTCATTGGCGGCGTCATCTTCCAGATCGTCAGCGCCTTCGTGTTGGGCGTCGGCGCCATCCTGCTCGCGATCCTCGTCTTCGCCATGGGATTGCTCGCCGTCCTGCTCCGACAGATCATGGATCGTCCCGACCATCGCGCCTGAGGGGTACGGGAATGTGCGGCATTGCCGGATGGTTTAATCGCAACGGTCGGCCGGTCGATGCGAAGGCTCTGGCCGCCATGTCCGCCGCATTGTTCCATCGCGGTCCCGATGGCGACGGGCTGTGGACCGAGGGCGCCATCGGGCTCGCGCACCGGCGCCTCGCCATCCGCGATTTGTACGGCCAACGGGCGCCAGCCGATGGCGGACCGCGCCGGTCGCGTCGTCGTCACCTACAATGGTGAAATCTATAACGAGCAGGAGCTGCGCGCGGAGCTTCAACGCGGCTTCGGCTTTGAATTCCACACCACCTGCGACACCGAGATCCTGCCCTACGCCTATCTCGCTTGGGGCGACGCCATGTTTGAGCGCCTCGAGGGTCTCTATGCCATGGGCATTTGGGACCGCGCGGCGCAACGCCTGCTGCTCGCACGCGACGGCATCGGCATCAAGCCGCTCTATTATGCGGAGAGCGACGACGCCGTGCTGTTTGCCAGCGAAGTAAAGGGGCTGCTGGCAAGCGACCACATTGCATTCAACCTCGATCCCGACGCGCTGCACACGTTCTTCGCCGCCGGCCATCCCGGCACGGCGCGCAGCCTCATCGGGAATATCCGGCAGGTCCCGCCAGGAAGCGTCATCGGCTTCACCGCGAGCGAACGCGTCGAACGGCAGTTCTGGCGGCCATACCGTACACCGCGGATCACCGACCTGGCCACTGCGCTCGATCGCCTCGAGGGTGCGCTCAACGAGGTCGTCGAAAGCCAGCTCGTCAGCGACGTGCCGCTCGCGGTTCTTCAAAGCGGCGGCATCGACAGTTCGCTGATCAGTCTGACGCTGGGCCGGCGCGGCCTCAAAGCGCCGCTGTTCACCGCAAGCTTTGCCGAGCGCAGTCACGACGAGACCGACTACGCAAGTCAGATCGCCGCCGCCGCCGGGCTGCCGCATCGCACGGTAGCCTGCGACACCGGTGACGATCCCGCGCCGGCATTCCGCAACGTCGTGCACGCCTTCGACGGTCAATGCGCAGATACCGGCGCGCTCGCCTTCTACCAGCTCGCCGGCGCCGTGCGCCAACACAGCACGGTTGTCCTATCCGGCGACGGCGGCGACGAGTTCTTCTGTGGCTACGAGACCTATGCGGCGACCCGCGTCGCCGAACGCATCCGTCGCATCGTTCCGCCCGCCTTGGCGGGGCTGGTCGGCCGCCTCGCCTATCGAGCCAATGCCAGCAACGAGGCGCGCCTTCCGTTCACTGCCTTGCTCGCTCGCTTCGCCCTCGGCCTCAGCGAAGGTGGCGCGACGCCGCACCTTTATTGGCGTCGGCTGATCCCCAGCTTCATGGCGCGCGACCTTTATGGCCCGGCCATGGGCGAACTCGCCACGGCCAGCCCCTATGCCGAATACGCGCGCTACTATGACGAGCCCCATCCGCAGGTGCTCGACCGCGCCATGATCGCGGATCAACGTTTTCACCTGCAAAGCGTATTGTGCAAGGTTGACGCTATGAGCATGGCGCACAGTCTCGAGGTTCGCGTGCCCCTGCTCGACCGCCGCATCATGGATCTCGCCGGGCAGATTGATGTAAGCCTGTTAAACCCGTCGCCCGGCGGACCGCCGAAATTCGTGCTGCGTAAGCTCGCCGAACGGTTGGGCATGCCGGCCTCGGTCGCCGCCGCGCGCAAGAAGGGATTCAACGTGCCCATTGCCCGCCTGATGCGGCACGGCCTGATGCCGATCTGCCAGCAGGTGCTCGATCACGACGCCGACGTGCTCGCGCCCTATCTCAATCCCGACAGCGTGCGCCGGCTCTGGCGCGCCCACCGCGAGCGCGAGGCCGACAATGCCTTCGCCTTATGGCCGATTCTGACCGTCGCCACCTGGAAAGCCGGCCTTGCGCGCCCGAGCGATCGGCCCGCCCCGGTGACCTCGACGCCGATCGCGCTAGCGGTTTGAGCCCATGGCGGAACCCAAGACGCGAACGATTGACGATTTCGGCGAGCAATGGACCTCGTTTCGCGACAACCCCGGCTATTACGGCTCGGCCGATCTCCTGACGGACCTGTTCGGTCCGCTGCTCGCGTGCGATGAAGTGCAAGAACGCCGGGTCGCCGATATCGGCAGCGGTACCGGACGAATCGTCAACATGCTGCTCGACGCCGGCGCCCAGCATGTCCACGCCGTGGAACCGTCGGCTGCGATGGCCGTCCTGCAGCAGAATACGGCACCGCGGCGCGAGCGGATCACTTACGTGCACGGGCCCGGCGAGGCGCTGCCGGCGGGCCTCGATCTCGATCTCGTCGTGTCGATCGGCGTCATCCACCACATCCCCGATCCGCAGCCGGTACTTGACGCGGCCTATCGCGCGCTGAAACCGGGCGGAACCTGCCTCGTGTGGCTTTATGGGCGCGAGGGCAACGAGGCGTATTTGCGCGTGGCCGAGCCGCTGCGCAAGGTTACGGTGCGGCTGCCGCATCGCGCGCTCGTCGGCCTCGCCTATCTGATGGGCCTTGGGCTCGACGCCTATATCGCGCTGTGCCGGGTCCTGCCGCTGCCCATGCGCACTTACATGCGCGAAGTGCTGGCAAAATTCACACCGGAGGTGCGCCGGCTGACGATTTACGATCAGCTCAACCCCACCTACGCCAAATACTATACGAAGCAGGAGGCGGAGGCACTATTGACCGACCGCGGATTCGTCGACGTTAGGCTCTATCACCGCCACGGCTACAGCTGGACGGTGATCGGCCGTCGCCCCGCCGCGGCCTAAGACCACACCGTCTTCGCCCTCGCGCGGCGATCGGATCGCGGAGGCCGTTGCGCCGTCATCAGGCCCATCGCGCGCCAGCAATCACAAGAGGAACCTTATCGTCCGTCGCCCTCAACAAAATCAAGGGTTTATTGCAAGTCCCAGCAAGGCTCGGTCACGCGCGCGTCGGTCTCCTAACACCCAAGGGGCGCATGCGCCTTGGGGCTCGCAAGCGAAGAAACGATCTGCTACTAGCTCGCGCGCGTCGGTTTGAGATGCAGAAATGCCAATGGCGAAGGCAGACATGACTGTCCAAGAAGAGGAACTGCGGTACGGGTTCGGCAAGAACTGGTCGGAATTCATCGACGAGCGCCTGAACGACGACATCATCGAGGATTCGCGCCGCCACATCGCCGACATGCTGCGCACCGAGAGCCTTGCCGGCAAGGTCTTCCTCGATATCGGCTGCGGATCGGGCATCCATTCGCTGGCCGCTTTGCGCTTGGGCGCCGAACGCGTCATCAGTTTCGATTACGACCGCGATTCCGTGGCGACCACCGAACGCGTGCGCGCCTTCGCCAATTCGCCGGCCAACTGGGACGTCATGCAAGGGTCGGCACTCGATGTCGATTTCATGTCGCGCCTGCCCAAGGCCGACATCGTCTACTCTTGGGGCGTGTTGCATCACACCGGCGACATGTGGTCGGCGGTTCGCAACGCCGCCATCCCGCTCAAGCAGGACGGCGTCTTCTATATCGCGCTCTATTCATCGGACAATTACGTCGACCCGCCGCCGGAATATTGGCTGCGTCTGAAGAAGAAATATAACCTCGCCAGCAATTTCGGCAAACGCCTGCTCGAATGGCGCTACATGCTGCGCTTTCATTTCTGGCCGGAGATCATGGCGCGGCGTAACCCGATCAGTCTCGTGCGCGGCTACGGCACGCGCGGCATGACCTATTGGACCGACGTCAAGGATTGGCTCGGCGGCTGGCCGATGGATTTTGCCAGCCTCGCCGAGACCCAGGCGTTCTGCGACAAGGAGCTCGGACTGACCCTTGTCAACGTCAAGACCGGCGAAGGCTGCACCGAATATGTCTTCGCGCGGCCCGCGCTGAACGCCCACTGGGGCGAGATCGTCGCCGGCAGGTCGCTGATCCCGTTGCATCCGCCTTTCCATCACCATAACGGCTTCACCTACATCGCTCCCCTGCCCGCGCTCGAGAGCGCCGCGAACTCCATCGCCGAACCGCACCGCTCCAGGCTCATGCTCTATGAAAACGGCGTCATGTTAGGCCTCGCCCATAGCCTGCACGACCATATCGCCCGATATGGCAAGGGGCGGCACAGCCATTGGGGACCGAAAATCTATTTTTCATCGACGGACAATTCCGATCCCAACACCAATGGGCGCACGTATGCCTATTGCGAAAGGTTCTAAAGACTGATGGAGCAAGGGGACGCGCGAATGATCGAGGCAGCGCTGGCGCATGCCGCGCGCGGCCGTCGTGGCGCGCCCTGCCTGATGTTGAGCTGGGACGCATCCGGGCCTGACGTCGACCGGCTTCTCGCCGACCCGCGTGTCGGTTCGGTCGGCATAAAGGATACCGCGCCGATATTGCTCGACGATCGCTATCAAAGCGATCCGCGCGTCGGCCGTTATTTCGATCACGGCGATTGGTCGCTGCCGTCACCGCACGAGACGGTGTATTTCATCGGACCGTGGCGCCGCCTGACCCCCTTGATGATCAGCCGCGCCATGAACGCTGGCGTGCAACGGCTTCGGGTCAAGATCGGCTTTACCTGGGTGCACGTTCCGACGCGGTCGCTGCGGCGTTTCGTCAAGCTGGTCCGCCTCGGCTATCGGCTACGGGGACTGTCACAAAAAGCAACCTACCGATTTTCCAATCGCGCGCACAAAATTTTAGGACCCATCCTGTCCAAAATCCGCACCGTGATCGCGGGGCCAATACTCAGGTATTTTTTTCTCACCGCCGACGAGGCCTGCGATATCCTGGTCAAGAGCGCGAAGCCGCGCGACGGCCATATCCCCGGGCGCATCGTTCTTGTCTGCGGCAACTTGTCTCCCGGCGGCGCCGAGCGCCAGGTCGCCAATACGGCGATCGGCCTGGTCGAAGCAAAGGTCACCGACGTCACTCTGCTCGCGCATTATTTGCACGATGGGCCGGAACACTTCGACTTCCATTTGCCGCGCGTGCTCGCCGCCGGGGTGCCCGCGCGCGAGATTGAATGCGCGGTCACCAGCATCGGCGATCAAAGCATTCCCGAGGTATTGCGCCGCGTCGCCAAGGGTCTTCCACCCGATCTCACCAGCCTCTGTATCGATATCGCCAACCTGGCGCGCGAGTTCGAGCGGCTGCGGCCGGAAGTCGTGCACGCCTGGCTCGATTGGGACAATGTGCGGGCCGGGCTTGCCGCAGCGATCGCCGGCGTTCCCAAGATCGTCCTGTCGGGGCGCAATCTCAATCCAAGTCCACTTTTTGCTTTATCAGTCCTACATGGATCCGGCCTATCGGGCGCTCGCCATGCTGCCGAACGTGACCATCCTCAATAACAGCCGGGCCGGCGCCGACGACTATGCGGACTGGATCGGGATCGCGCGCGACCGGATCAAGGTGATCCATAACGGCGTCGCCTTCGGCGAGATGAAGCGGCTTGCTCCCGATGCGATCAGCGCCGGACGGCGCGCGCTCGGCATTGCCGACGGCGATTTCGTCGTCGGCGGTGTGTTTCGATTCGAAGAAGAGAAACAGCCTTTCCTCTGGCTCGCGGTGGCCGAGCAAATTCGTCGCGCGGTGCCGGAAGCCCGTTTCCTGCTTTTCGGCCGGGGCTCGATGCGCGCCGCCATAGAGATCAGGATCACGGAACTTGGACTCGGCGATTGCGTGATTTTCGCCGGCGTGACCGACGCCCCCCTTGCGGCCATGAGCCTGATGGATGTGTTCCTGCTCACGTCCTATGGCGAAGGACTGCCGAATGTTCTCCTGGAGGCGCAGTGGGTCGGTACGCCCGTGGTCTGCACGCGCGCGGGCGGTGCGCCCGAGGCGATCGACCAGGGTGTGACCGGGTGGGCGGTCGATACCGGTTCGCCCGGACCGCTCGCCGATGCGATCATCAATATTCGGCGGCATCCCGATGTTGCCGGGCGCGCCGCCGCGCGCGGCCCAGATTTCGTGCGCGAGCACTTCGGCACGTCGCGCATGATCGCCGAAACGCTGGCGGCATACGGCATCGTCGCGCCGTCCGTCGCCGACCCGGGCGCTCAAACCTAATCGCTATCGCTGGAATTGCCGACTAGCGCAATGACGGCCGGCTACCCCTGAGCGGTCCCCGCGGACCGCTTAAGCCAGTGATTGTGCCGCGACGGCCATGGAGCCGTTGGCAAGGCAGGAGTAGCCGAGACACGCGGCAGGTTGGCCAAATTTAATCAAAGACCCCGACGTAGGCAGCCATTTCCGACAAGCCGCGCACTGGCGTCCGACTGCCGGCGCCGCCCGACTGGCGGGTAGTTCGACGGCGCCAACGGTGCGCTGCTTAAAACATTACCGTTCCATAAAAATGGATAAGCCGATACGGCCCGAACGCTCTGCCCGCACCGCGCCAGGAAACATTACGTTGCCCCTGCCCTATAAATGCAGGCTGTTGCAGGTTTGCGCAGTTCACGATACGCAAAAATGCTCCGAGTTGTATCCCCGGGCAAGCCGATCTGTCTCGGTCGCAAATCTGTTCGACCGTTTCACCCGCCCGGTTCTTCCCAACCGCATTTCCTCGTGTCGGCGATGGCGGGCTACCTCGCTTGCACCAAACACACGAAAAAGTTGACAACATCGGCCCGTCGACCGCATGGCGACGACCTGTCGCAGTCCATGCAACGCTTGTTCCTTTAGCAAACGATGCTCTTTCGATAGTCTTTATTTCGACAAGATTAACGACAAGCTGCTCAAGTTACGTGGGCGGTTGTTGCAAAATCAACAAAGCGCGTTAGCGGGTCGCAAATAATTCTTTGGACTCGTTGGGAACTTTGTTTCGAACAAGATGTTCGGAGCAGCGCAACAAAGTGGTGTTGCAACACCGGAAAAGACTGCTAGAGTTTATAACTTGCGGGGACACTAACCCGTACGGAATATCAGGAGGGGTGGCGATGAACGTCGCAGCGAGTGCAGCTGATTTTAAGCCTATCCAAGCGAACGAAATCGATGAAATGCTGGAGCATAGTCTCACGCATGAGTGGGACGCCCAGATCATGGAGTATCCGCCTGACAAGTATCCATTCGCCGAATGGATCTTGGACCGCATCCGCAAGATGGGGTACCCGCAACTAAACGACCTGAGCCTTCTGCACGAGACCGTTCCGCAGAAGGAAACCTTCCGGGTCACCAAGCAGCTTTGCGCCGACACCAACTTGCCGGAGTTCCGGCGGTTGCTGAACAGCTTTGTGCGCGACGTCGTGGTTCCGCAAGGCAAGCTGCGCACGCCGGTCGCGGTGCAGCGCTACATGAACGTCCGCATCATGCTGCCGACCACGCCGGACCTGTTCTTCCCCTACCACACCGGCTTGCTCTACGGTCACGGCGTCGCTTCCCGCAGTCTGTGGATGCCGTTCTGCGATGTGACAGCGGATGAAGATCGCAGCCGCTCGATGCAGATCATCGGCATCAAGAAGTCGCGTGAACTGATCAAGCAGGCGATCGACCAGCGGCTCGGCATGGAAGAGATGACTGCGCTGTTCGATAAGCACAGCCATCAGATCAAGGCCAAGCCGGGCAGCTTCTGCGCCTTCACGCAGGAGAACATCCACGGCTCCGGGCATCCGAACAAGACCGGCAAGACTCGCGTCAGCATGGACTTCCGGGTTGCCGAGGGCATCTATGGCGACCTGCTCGGCCGCAAGATCCCGGCCGGCTACTTCCACATCATTCCCGAATCGGAAGCGGAAGAAGAAAAGCTTGCCGCGCGGCCGTCGCGTGAGGTCGTGTTCAACAACGGCAAGTCGAACATCTTCTACGTCGCCAACAACACCGCGGCAACCTACGCAATCCCGGTGCATCTGCAGCGCTACATGCTGCTCGACTACTGCAAAAAGCACGGCCTTACCGCCGACCTCGAGTTGTTCGATCTCGAGGACATGATGCATCTGCCGACGCTCGTGCACATCGTGGAGCACCGCAACGTCAACGTCGTCATGTACAGCATCTTCGCGCTGCCGGAGGACGAGGCTGAACGCAACAAGTTGCTCGAAGCGGCGGTCAAGAAGGGCATGATCATCCACTTCGTCAACGAAGGCTTGGCGCTGACCGACGAAGAGGACTTGGACTTGATCAAGAAGTATCTGGCGTTCGCCAAATACGGCCATTCGCGGTTGCCGATCGGTCTTCCGATCTCCGAGACGACGAAGGACTACTTCAAAAAGTGGTCGGCCTCGTTGGCGGATTGGCACGCCAACTAGATCAGGGGTCGGTGAAGTCCGATTGAGTGCGTGTACGAGGGAAATCTGACTATGAACCCTCGTCCAAAAGCGATCGTTGGCGCCGGCCTCTCGGTTGATCACCAGAGGCTGGCGTCGGCCGTTCAGGAGGGCGCGCGACCCTTGGGACGGCTGCATGTGGTGCCCGTCAAACAGATCGGCAATCCGCCCGGACGGTTGGCGGAGGCGATCTATGGCTCTTTTGAGATCGCGGTCGCGCTGATCGGCTTGATCGTCAGCTTGCTGCCGCTGCTCGTCGCGGCCGTCGTGATTCGTCTGGACTCGCCCGGGCCGGCGCTGTTCTTCCACAAACGTCCCGGGCGCTCGACCAAGATGCGCGGTCGCGACCTCATCGACCGGACGGATCTGGAACCGCCGCCGGAAGGCTACGAACCGGATCGTTGGTACTACGTCCCCAGCTATTTCACGATGCCGAAGCTGCGCACAATGTGCCACGACGCGCGCAGCCGGTTTCCGCAGTACTACGCCTATGATTTTGCGCCGGGCGAGTTTCACGCCCAGTTTCCGACCATTAAGGACGATCCGAGAGTGACCCGCGCCGGGCGAATCCTGCGCAAGCTTTCGATCGACGAATTGCCTAACTTTTGGTCGGTGCTTGTCGGGGATATGCGGCTGGTAGGCCCGCGTCCCGAAGCGCCCGAGGTCTTGCGCTATTACACGCCCGAGGAAATGTACAAGTTCACCTACACGCCCGGAATCACCGGACTGGCGCAGGTCAATGGCCGCGGATTGCTGAACTGGGGACAAACGCTGGCTTGGGACATGCAGTACATCCGCACCAGGACCGTTGCACTCGACCTGCGCATCCTTTGGGCGACGTTCAAGCATCTCATTTCACGTCGCGGCGCGTTCTAGGCGCTTCGAACTGGACGCGAACCCCTGTCTCGCCGGCTCCACATGCGCTTGCAGGGAGCGATACGGCCTGCAGCACCACTAAGAATTACACTTGTAACATGCGAATAATCCGAGCCTTACCGGCGGAAAGGCTCGCGCGGACGGACCCGGAGCCGCAACGACACTTTTTCCCTTTTGACGCTGATAGACTCTCGCAGACACTCACGGTCGTCACCGCCGCGGCCGATTGCGGTATTATATACGGCATTCTATAAGCCGGGTCGCTAGGGCCCAACCATTCCGCAGCGATGCTCTTCTGGCCTGGATAAGCGGTGCAAAAACAGCATAGCTTGACCGAAAGCAACGTGTTAACCGAACCTTAAGTATATTTATTTCCAATTGGTTCACTCATCCGCTTGCAACGGGGCGACTCACCGGATGAGGCATGGAGGTCGCCATTCAGATTGCGCGGGCCACTCGAGAGCTGCTGACGGCCTACCGGCCTGAAGGTGTTATGCGACCGTTCCCCCTCCTTCTTCTCTTGCGCCGGATGTCCTCGCTAGCCTTCTATCACCTCCTTCTTCGGGTCTTATCGGCGACGGGCTTCATCGTCGCTTTGTGGTTGTGCCCGGTACGCATCTTCACCAGCCTCGGCGTCTACCTCGCCGCCCTGAGCCTCGCCGGCATCGCCGTGTTCGGCCGCTATGAAATATTGATCGTCGGCGCGCACAACGAGCGGCAAAGCGCCGACGCCGTGCACCTCTGCACGCTCACAGCCGCGGGCGCAGTCGCGGCGGCTTTGCTGATCGACGTGCTGTTCAACCGGTTCTTCGCCACCCACATCACCCTTTATTTCGCCGGCGCGCTTTTCACGCGGGCTTGGCTGCGCCTGGGCCTAACATTCGCGACGCGCCATGGTCGATACGATCGCGCACTCAAGGCGCTGTTGCCACACGCTGTCATTCAACCGTTCATTCTCGTAACACTTATTCGCCGTGGCTACGATCCGCTGATCGCGTTCGTCTGTTCCGACTTTGCCGGGCACATGATCGCCGCCGCCGGCGTTTGCATTAGCGAATGGCGCTCGTTCTGCTTCTCCTTTTCGCAGCCGTTCCGCTATCGCCACATTCGCGCGATGGCGCTCGCCAATTACACACTGCCGACGGTCAATCTGACGACGGCGGCCTCGGCCTTCCTGTTCGCGACCAGCCCCTTGTTCTTCCTGCCGGGACTGTCGAACCCGATCCTCGCCGGCACGCTGGCGCTGCTGTTTCGCATGCTCGACGTGCCGACCGCGCTGACCAGCGCATCGATGAACCCGATCCTCATGAAAGAGGTCGCCGACCGCAGTCGCGACGGAACCCTGGGTATGCTGCGCACCACCTTCCTGCTCCCGGCGTTCATCGCCACGATGGTGTTCGGAGGCATCTCGCTCGGCGGGCTCACGCTCAATAGCCTGCACCTGGCGCCGGGCTGGCATCTGGCGCTGACGATCCTGCCGGTGGTGGCGCTGTTTCAGGCCAGCATCGCCGCCACGGCGCCGCTGATAGATGCCGCCACGCTGGCCGGCCGTCAGCAGGGCCTGCTCGCGGTCAATATCGTCGCGGTCGCAGCCGCCGGCCTGGTGTTTCTGCTTTGCGGCAACAACCCGATCTTTGCGATCATGCTGGCGGGCTCCATCGGATTCGCCCGCGTCATCGCTATCAGCCTATGGCTGGTCGCGCCCGGCGAAGCCGGCGGCTTCGCTGTGCCGGCAATGGCCCGCGCAAGAATTCAAGCCTGACAGCGGAAGTCCTGGCGCCCCGGGCCCGGGTTCGGCTATTGGTCTCACCGCCAATCCGATCGGAGGGACGTGAAATGTGAGCGAAGCGAAGGTCCTGGCGGCCGCATTTGACTTCACGCGACGGTCAACCGCGCGGCGCATGCGGCCGTGATGCACTGACGTGATCGCGACCCCATTCCTTTTCGCTGCTGCGGCTGCCGTTGCGACTTACGGCTTGATCGCGCTCGCGCGTCCGCTGCTGCGCGGTTACGCGCTCGCGCGTCCCGATCATCGGTCCTCGCACAAGATTCCCACGCCGCAGGGCGGCGGCATCTTTGTGATCGCGACCACTGTCGTCATGGCGGCGATTGCAGCCTATCTGCAGGCGGGTCTTGTCGGCGTGACCGATCCTCTCGCCTGGGTGCTGGCGGCAACGATCGTGCTCGCGATTGTCGGCGCGCTCGACGATCTCTTTGCGCTGCAGGCCCTGCCGCGCCTCGTCCTGCAGACCATCGCGGTCGCCGTCGTGGTGGCGACGCTGCCCGCCGAGCTGCGCATCCTCGATGTGCTGCCGTGGTGGCTCGAGCGTCTTGGCATCTTGGTCGGCTTGCTCTGGTTCGTGAACCTCGTCAATTTCATGGATGGCATCGACTGGATGACAGTTGCCGAAGTCGTACCGGTGACGGCGGCGCTTGCCGGCTACGGCCTGATGGGCGCCCTGCCCCAAGGGGCAACCGCCGTGGCGCTGGCGCTATGCGGCGCCATGATCGGCTTTGCGCCGTTCAACCGGCCGGTGGCGCGGCTGTTTCTCGGCGACGTCGGCAGCTTGCCGATCGGATTGCTGCTCGGCTGGCTGCTGGTGCTATTCGCCGGCAATGGCCATGTGGCGGCGGCGCTGCTGCTGCCGCTCTATTACATCGCCGACGCCACGCTCACGCTGCTGCGCCGGCTCGCGCAAGGCGAGCCGATCATGCAGGCCCATCGCAGCCATTTCTATCAGCGCGCCACCGACCGCGGTTTCAGCGTGATCGCCATCGTTGCCCGCGTGTTCCTGGTCAATGCCGCCCTGATCGCGCTCGCCACCACGGCGCTGCTGATGCCGTCGCTGCCGGTACAGGCGGCCGCCCTCGCTGCGGGCTGCCTCCTGGTCGGCCTGCTGCTGCGCCACTTCGTGCGCGGCCGGCAATAGCCGTCAGGACGCCGGCGCCGCGTAAGTGGCCAGCGCCTGGTCGACGGCGGCAATGACCCGTTGCGACGGCAGTTCGACCAGGCATTGGCTGTCGCTGTCCAACCGGCGTTCGCAGCCCTCGAGCTGACAGGGCATACAGGGCAATGCGTTCTGCACCAGCCAGACATTGCCACGCCGCTGTATGGCTGCCGGCCGCCTCCCACATCGATTCAAGCCCGCCCACCGGCCACGGCCCCCACAGCGGCGGATCGGTCGGACCGTAGAGCGCGACGGTCGGACAGCCGGCCGCCGCCGCCAGATGGGTAACCGAGGTATCGGGCCCGATATAAACCCGCGCCTTGGCCAGCAGCCCGGTCAGTTGCGGCCAGTCGAGCCGGCCGTCGAGGCGGCTGACCGGCACCCCTTCCCACACCGCGTCGAGATAGCGGCGCTCGGCCTCCGCCGGACCGCCGCTCGCGATCACCGTCAGGCCGCGCGCGGCAAGTGCCGCCGCCAGCGCGCGCCAGCCTGCAACGGTCCATTGCTTGTAACGGAACATCGGCGCGGCATGGATCACGGCGTAATCACCCGCCGGCACGTCCTCGACGGCGCGCCCCGCCGGACACACCAGTTCGGCGACCCGCGCGATGCCGAGCGCGATCGGCAAGCCGCAGCATTTCCTCGACGCGATGCACGCCCGCCTGAAACGGCGACGCTGCGCTGCAGCAGCAGCCGCTTGATCGAGCCGTTGAGCCGCGCGTCCACCGGAGCGACCCGGCGCCGGCCGGCGATCACAGGCAAAGAAGGTCGGCCGGTCCCCGCTCTGGGTCGACACCGCGAGCGCGTAGCGGTTCCACAGCCGCGCCGCCAGCGCCAGGCTCTGCGCCGCGCTCGGCGCGCCGGCATGGTCGACGATCGCGTCGAGATCGGGATTGCCGGCGAGGATGCCGGCGGTATCGGCGAACACCAGCGCATCGATACGGGCATCCGGCCAGGCGCGGCGCAGGCTGCGGATCAAGGGCGTGGTCAGCAGCACGTCGCCGAGACGCCGCAAGCTCGACCACCAGGATGCGCGGGCGCGGCGGCAATGACAGCGAGCCCGTCGCACTCACGATGGCGCACGCTTGGCCGCGGCGCGGCGCTGCAAGGCGACGCCGCCGGCGACGCCCACGCCGACCACATAGGTCCAGCCCTGCGCGAAATCGAACAAATGCGAATTGAACAGCGAGCCGACCATGTTCTGCGCGACGACCACCAGACCGATCCATTCCACCAGCCCGCCGCCGCGGAACAGCAGCAGATGCGCGATCCACATCGCCCACAGCACGGCGATGCCCACGAGGCCGAGCTGGATGCCGACGGCGAAAGTCTGATTGTGCGGATTGGTCGTGACCCGGCCGTCGGCCCCGGTCTTGCCGACCGTCGCCTTGACGAACAGCGCCCGTATCGTGCCGGTGCCGTGCCCGATGATCGGCGCCTCGCCGATGAACGCGATCGACTTCTTGTCGAAGGCGATGCGCTCGCCGGATGAATTGCGTGCATCGGATGCCTGATAGCTGCGATAATCGGTCCAGACCTGCACGACGCGCCCGCGCAAATAGGGCGAGGCAAACCAGCCGACGGCACCCACGGCCACCGCCGCGACGAGCAGCGCGGCGATGCCGCGCGGTGTCAGCCGCTTGATCGCGAACAAAACCAGCAGGACTACAAGAACCACCAACGCGGTGCGCCCGGCCGCCAGGAAGAAGGTATTCGCCAGCATCGCCAGCATAACCGCCGCGAGGCCGGCGCAGAGAACCCATTGCCGTTCGCGCAGCGCGCCATGCGCCAGGAACAACAGGCCGAAGATACAGGTGACGAATTCGCCGCTTTGCGTCGCCGCATTTTTCACCGGCACGTAATCGTCGTAGCGCGATGCACCGGAAAATCCGGCCACACCACCAGCACATAGGACATCAACAGCAGCACGATGCAGGAGAGAACATAGCCGACGAAAACGCGCTCGGCGCTCTCCGCCCGCGGGAACGCACCAGCAGCAGCGGCATCACCAGCAGCTTGAGGAATGAATCAAGACCCTCCCAGCGCGCGAGCCAGACTGACATCGGCCCAGGCCATGCCGATGACGCCAAGCAGCAACAGCAACACCGGCAGGCCGCCGGCCGGCGTCAGCAGGACGCGGCGCATGCATCCCAGCGCAGCGTCGGGATGAGCGCGACGAGCCACGGCACCAGCAAAATGCCGGTCGCCGACGTCGACCACGGCAGCGATACCGCCACCGCGACCGACAATCCCTCGGCGAGACGCGACAGGCCAGGACGGTCGAACGAGCAGCGGACAACGCCGCCATCGCTCAACTCGCAACCCGGTCGGTGGCGGCATTGTCCGTCGTCGCCGACAGGCCGCGTCGCGCGCGCATGCCGTCGCCGGAAACGATACGTCGCCGAGCTTCGCTCGTTCTCCGCCAGCTGCCCGCGGTCGGCTTCGCGCGTGCCACAGATGCAATAACGCCGGTGGCGAAGCTGCCGTCCTTGCGGCGCACGCCGGCATGCAGCAGGCGCACGATGATGTCGGAATCCTCCTTGCCCCAGCCGCTATAGGCGGCATCGAAACCGTCGACGCGGTCGAGATCGGCGCGCCAGACCGCGAGATTGCACGAGCGCGCGCCTTCCCATTGGCGTTGCCGCAACCGCCGCAACGGCCCGAGCGGCAGATGCAGCAGCGCCGCCACGCGATTGACGCCGCCGCGCCAGCGCTGCGCCAGCCAGCCGGCAAGGCTCCAGCCTTCCGGCGCGCACTTACTCGCGCAGCACCTTCGCGGTGAGCTCGCGCGACAGCAGCACCCGATTGCCGGTGACGAAGCCGCCCCGGCTCGGCCAGCCGACGATGCATGGCGACGAAATCCGGCCGCACGATGCAGTCGCCGTCGAGGAAGATGCAGTAGGCGCCGCGCGCCGCCAGGATGGCGCGATTGCGGATTTCCGCCGCGCGGAAGCCGCGGTCCTCGTGCCAGACATGCGCCAGCCGGCGTCCGACCTTGCCGTGCCAGCTTTCGATCAGCGCGGCGGTCGCCGGCCCGGAGCCGTCGTCGGCCACCACCACCTCGAAATCCGGGTCGCTCTGGCACGGCCAGCGAGCGCAGCACCGCCGCGAGCGCGTCCTCGCGGTTATAGGTGGTGACGATGACGGAGATCAGTTCGGCCACGGGCGCTCTCAAGCCTCTTGTTGGCCCGCAGCATTACCCGATGTCGACGGGCGCCGACAAATCCCTAGGGCGGGCGCGCCCGGCAATGATAACTTGCCGCGCCGCTCGGCCAGCTTGAACCGGCGACCGACCGACCATGCAGAAGATTTCGGCCTATATTTTCACCTATAACGAAGCGGAGAAGATCGAGGCCGCGGCGTCAAGCGTGTTATGGGCCGACGAGGTGGTGGTGGTCGATTCCTTCAGCACCGACCGCACCGCCGAGATCGCCAGCGGCGCTGGGCGCGCGCGTGGTGCAGGTGCCGTTCGAGGGTTTCGGCGCCCTGCGCAACCGGGCGATCGAAGCCTGCACGCCATGACTGGATCTTCAGCCTGGACGCCGACGAGCGCTGCACCGCAAGCGGTGCGCGACGAAATCCTGGCGCTGCTGGCCGCAGGCCCCCCGCTCGACGTCTACCGGGTGCCGCGCCGGAGCTACATGATGGGCCGCTGGATCAAGGGCTCCGGCTGGTACCCGAACTTCCGCCAGCCGCAGCTCTTCCGCAAAGGCGCCTGCGCTACACGCTCGAGCCGGTGCACGAGGGCTATGAGAACCTGAGCGGCAAGCCGCTCGGCACGCTGAAAAACGCCATCTGGCAATTCCCCTTCCGCAATCTGGAAGAGGTGATCGCGCAAGATGAACCGTTATTCTTCGCTCGGCGTGCCCAAGCTCGCGGGCAAGCGCGTCTCCATGGCGAGCGCGCTCGGCCACGGGCTGTGGTCGTTCCTCAAGCACTACATCTTCAAGCTCGGCTTCATCGACGGCTGGGCCGGCTTCGTCATCGCCTTCGGCAATTTCGAAGGCACGTTCTACCGCTACGCCAAGCGCTACGAGGAGACGCAAGGCTGGCAGCCGCCGGAGAGCAAGCCGCTGCGGCGGCGCGAGCCGTCGTGACTCTCGCAGCGCTTCTGCGGCCCGCGCGCGCGTTCGACCATGGCGCTGGTCGAATGCCCGGGCACCAGATCGATCAGGATCACCTCGCCGCCCAGCGCCTCGACCGTGTCGCGGCCGACCACCTCCTTGTCGGCGTAATCGGCG
Source organism: uncultured Pseudomonadota bacterium (assembly GCA_963782145.1). Classification (GTDB taxonomy): domain Bacteria; phylum Pseudomonadota; class Alphaproteobacteria; order Rhizobiales; family Xanthobacteraceae; genus Pseudolabrys. The sequence continues at coordinate 680,319 of CAWAIV010000004.1, read as the reverse complement.
CCCTTGACCAGCACGGTTGGCTTCACCTGCGCGATCAATTCGGCCGGCGTGTCCTGGTCGAACACGACGACGAGATCGACCGCCTCCAGCGCGGCCAGCACCTCGGCGCGCGCTTCCACCGGCTGCACCGGCCGGCCCGCCCCTTTCAGCCGCGTCACCGAGGCATCGCCGTTCAGGCCCACCACCAGCCGGTCGCAGGCCGCGCGCGCGCCGGCCAAGAGCCGCACATGGCCGGGATGCAGCAGGTCGAAGCAGCCATTGGTGAAGCCGATGCGGATAGCCCGCCCGCCGCCATTCCGGCGAGATGCTCTGTCGAGCAGCGCCCAGTCGAACACGATCTTCTCTTCCGGCGCGAGCGAGGCCGCCGGCAGGATGCGCGAGCGCAATTCGGCGATGCGTGAGCGTCGCGGTGCCGCGCTTGCCCACCACCACGGCGGCCGCGGCATTGGCCGCGCGCATGGCGGATTCGAAATCGGCGCCGAGCGCCAGCATGCCGGCGAGCACCGCCACCACCGTATCGCCGGCGCCGGAGACGTCGCGCACCCGCACCGGATAGGCCGGCACATGCACCGGCTCGCCCCTGCGCCACCAGCGTCATGCCGTCCTCGCTGCGGGTGACCAGCACCGCCTGCGCGCCGAGCTCGCGGCCGAGCGCGGCCGCCGCCGCCGCGATCTCCTCGTCGGTCGCCGGCGGCGCGATGCATGGCGTCGGCCAGTTCCTGCCGGTTCGGCGTGATCAGCGTGGCGCCGCGATAGATGCCGTAGTCGCGGCCCTTGGGATCGACCACCACCGGCTTGCCCAGCGCGTTGGCGGCATCGATCACGGCGCGGATCACGCGCGGCGTCAGCGCGCCCTTGGCATAATCGGACAGCACCACCGCGCCGACGCGCGGCAGCGCCGCGACGACATGGCCGATCAGCGCGTCCTCGCTCGCCGCATCGATCGGCGCCGCCTGCTCCCAGTCGGCGCGCAGCATATGCGTCGAGATAATGCTCGGAGACGAAGCGCACCTTGCGCGTGGTCGGCCGCGCGCCATCGACCACCAGATGGAATTCGATCAGCGGCTCGGCGCCGAGCGCATCGGTCAGCGCTGACGCCGGCGTCGTCGTCGCCGACCACGCCGATGAAGACGCAGCGGGTGCCGAGCGCGACCAGGTTGCGCGCCACATTGCCGGCGCCGCCGATCATCAATTCGCTGCGCTTGACCGCGATCACCGGCGTCGCCGCCTCCGGCGAGATGCGCGAGACCTCGCCATAGACGAACTCGTCCAGCATCAGGTCGCCGATGCAGAGCACGGTCTGACGGCTGAGCGCGGCGAGATCTTTGCCGAAGTCGAACATCTAGCGGATATCCTGCTCGCGCTGATCCATACTCCGTTCATTCCCGCGCAAGCGGGAATCCAGGAGCACCGCGTTGGCGTCAGCAGCCTTTGCCTCTGGGTCCCCGCTTGCGCGGGGACGAGCGGAGAAAGAGGCAAGTCGACACAACTGGTCCATCATTAGCGATACCGGTCGTCGCGATCGAGATAGCCGGTGACATAGCGGGCCACCGCGATCTCGAGCGGAGTGAAGTCGGCGTTATAGCCGGCGCGGCGCAGGTTCTCGATAGTCCCTTGCGTGAAATACTGGTACTGGCCGCGGATCGCCTCCGGCATGTCGATATACTCGATATCGGCCGGGCGCCCCATGGCCTTGAACATGGCCTCGATCATGGCGCGGAAGCTTTCCGCCTTGCCGGTGCCGACATTGAAAATGCCGTTGACCGCGCTTTGCTGCAGCAGCCAGCGCAGCACGTCGACGGCGTCGTCGACATAGATGAAATCGCGGCGCTGGTCGCCGTCGGCGATGCCTTGCTGTGCGATTTGAACAGTTTGACCGGCTTGCCAGCCTTGGCGCCTGTCGAACACCTTGCTGACAGCACGCTGGCCATGGCGCCTTTATGGTATTCGTTGGGGCCATAGACGTTGAAGAATTTCAGCCCCACCCAGTGCGGCGGCAGCTTCTGCTTTTTGACGTGGCGGTCGACCAGCGCCAGATCGAACAGGTGCTTGCTCCAGCCGTAGAGATTCATCGGACGGAGTTGGCGCAAAGCCTCCATCGACCAGTCGTCGACGAAACCCTCGGCGCCGTCGCCATAGGTAGCCGCCGAGGAGGCGTAGATGAAGGGCGTGCGCGTCTGCGTGCACCAGTCGAGCAGGCGCAACGACAGGCGGAAATTGTTCTCCATCACCAGGTCGCCGTCACTGGCGGTGGTGTCGGAAATGGCGCCCATATGGATGACGGCGTCGAGCTTGCGGGTGTCGAGCCAGGCCATCAGCTCGGCCGGCGGCACCAAGTCGGCGATCTGGCGCTTGGCCAGGTTGCGCCATTTGGCTATATCGCCGTGCCCGAGCAGGTCGTTGACCACGATATCGGTGGCGCCGGCCTCCTTCAGGCTGGCGACCACGTTCGACCCGATGAAGCCGGCCCCGCCGGTAACCAAGAACATCCTGCCCCTCCCTCCTTTCGCGCCCTCCTTTGCCCCAGTCCGCCGGCCGGCGCAATGTGGCCACCCAGCGCCCGGTAAATGGCTCAGGACACGGTAAAAATTGCGGCTGGACAGGTCACGGCCGTGCGGGCTAACGGGCTAGACGGGCCCGGCCGCAACCGGGCAAACAGGGCAGCCAGCGCCGAACGAATGAGCCAGGATTTACCTCCAGCGCCGGCGCCGGTCGTCATCGTGCCCTATGTCTGGATCGGGGACTTCGTCCGCGTCCATTCGGTGGTGCGGCTGTTGCGCCAGCAGGCCCCCGAGCGCCCGGTGGACATGGTCTCGAGCAGCCTGTGCGCGCCGCTCGCCGATTATATGCCCGGCCTGCGCCGGGCGATCATCGCCGATTTGCCGCGGCGGCAGCTGGGCTGGGGTCTGCACCGGGAGCTCGCCGCCAGCCTGCGCGCCGGCCATTATGGGCAGGCGCTGGTGATGTCGCGCAAATGGAAGGCGGCGCTGGCGCCCTGGCTCGCCGGCATTCCCCTGCGTACCGGCTTTATCGGCGAAGCCCGCATCGCCCTCATCAACGACCTGCGTTGGAACGAGAACCGCCTGCCCCGCATGATCGATCAGATGGGCGCGCTGGCGCTGCCGAACGGCGCCGCCCTGCCAACGGAGTGGCCGCTGCCGCAATTGCACGTACCAACGGATAAGGTCGCGCGCTGGCGCAATGAGCGCGGGCTTGCCCAGGCGGCCGGCCCAGTCGTCTGCTTATCGCCTGGCGCCGTGGGGACCGGCAAGGCCTGGCCGCCCACCCACTACGCCGCGCTGGCCCGCGCGCTGGCGCAGGACGGCGCCGCCATTTGGGTCCTCGGCGGCCCGAGCGAAACGACAATCGCCGGCGAGATCGCCGCCGCGGCCGGTGAGGGGGTGCGCGACCTGACCGGTCCCGACCTGCGCAACGCCGTCCTGGCGCTCGCCGCGGCCGATGTCTCCGTTACCAACGATTCCGGCCTCATGCATGTCTCGGCGGCCATCGGCACGCCGACCGTCGCCATTTTCGGCCCCACCAGTCCTTGGCATTGGAAGCCGCTCAACCCCATCGCCGCCATCCTGGAGCCGCCCGGCGACGAGGCGGCGCGCACCCGCGCCCGGCAGATCGGCAACGATGCCGTCCATCACCGCCGCACTGCCGATGTCGCCGTGGAGACGGTGCTCGCCAGCGTGCACGGCGTCCTCAAATGAACGACACGCTCCGCCCGGCAGCCTTCCTCGATCGCGACGGCGTCATCAATGTCGATGACGGCTATGTCGGCACAAGCGAGCGCTTCCGCTGGGTGCCAGGCGCGGCCGCCGCTATTCGCCGGCTCAACCAGGCTGGCTATCTCGTCTTCGTCGCCTCTAACCAGTCCGGCGTGGCGCGCGGACTGTTCAGCGAGCAACAACTCGACGAACTCGATGCCTGGATGCGCCGCGAGCTTGCCGCGTGCGATGCCCGTATCGACGACGTGCGCTATTGTCCGTTCCTGGTCGACGCTGCGGTCGCCGCCTATCGACAAGATTCCGACTGGCGCAAGCCCGCGCCCGGCATGATCCTCGACCTGATGCGCCATTGGCCGGTCGACGCAACGCGCAGCTTTCTTATCGGCGACAAGGAGATCGACATGCTGGCGGCGCGCGGCGCCGGCATTGCCGGCAAGCGGTTCCCCGGCGGCAACCTCGATGCGTTTGTCGAGAAATGTCTGGAAAGCGCCGGTAAATCCTGACATCAAGGCCGCCATTAACGAATCGACCGCAGCCAACCTGACGGGCGCAAAGTTCCATGCTATCAATCCCGCGACGCGTTGAGAGGGCATCGATGGCCAAGCCGAAGCCGAGCGAAACCACCAACGACCGCGCGCAAGCCGCGATCGATTCGGCACTGCGCACGCTCGATGCCGAAGGCGATGGTATCGATGCGTTGTCGGTTGCGCTACGCGACCGGCTGGGTGCGAGTTTCGTCGCCGCGCTCGAGCTGATCCGCGCGGCGGAGGGCCGCGTCATCGTCACCGGCATGGGCAAGTCCGGCCATGTCGCGCGCAAGATCGCCTCCACCTTCGCCTCCACCGGCACGCCAGCGCTGTTCGTGCATCCCGGCGAAGCCAGCCACGGCGACCTCGGCATGATCGCCAATACCGACGTCATCCTGGCGTTGTCATGGTCGGGCGAGACGGCGGAGTTGAAGGACCTCACCGACTATTCGCGCCGCTTCCGCATCGGCCTCATCGCGGTGACCGCCAGCGCCGATTCGACGCTCGGCCAAACCGCCGACGTGGTGCTGGCGCTGCCGCAGGCGCGCGAGGCCTGTCCGCACAATCTCGCGCCCACTACCTCCTCGCTAATGCAGCTCGCGCTCGGCGATGCGCTGGCCATCGCGCTGCTGGAAAGCCGCGGCTTCACCGCCGCACAATTTGGCCTGCTGCATCCCGGCGGCAAGCTCGGCGCACTGCTCAAACTAGTGCGCGACATTATGCATACCGGCGTCTCGGTGCCGCTGACACCGCTCGGCACGCGTATGTCAGACGCCCTCCTGGTCATGACCAACAAGGGCTTCGGCTGCGTCGGCATCGTCGAGCCGCACGGCCAACTGGTCGGCATCATCACCGACGGCGACCTGCGCCGCCACATGCGGCCCGATCTGCTCGACGCCCGCGTCGACGAGGTGATGACGCGCACGCCGAAGACGGTGCGCCCCGACCAGCTCATCAGCGAAACGCTCGAATTGCTTAATTCGACCAAGGTGACCGCGCTGTTCGCGGTCGAGGGCGGCAAACCGGTCGGCATCATCCACGTGCACGACCTGCTGCGCGCCGGGGCCGCCTAGCAGCGTTTCCTGTCCGCTTTCGACGCGAAGCGAAAGTGGACCGGCCGGCAAAACTGGCCGACTCGTTCGTACATGCGAACCGACGCGGACATCAGGCCGAGCCGACACCCGCCCGTCTCTCACAGGGACTTTCATGTGTTCGGGCCTATTCGCATAGGCTGCACGACAGGCCGGCTCTCACACCAGTGACGAATGCCCGCTGTGCGAGGAAGTCGAGCGGCTTAACCGCCCCGCGTCGCCGTCCAGATGAAATGCTGTGCGCCGCCTTGCGGCCCCTTGGCGCGCACGGGATTCTCGACCACGTCGAAACCGGTCTTGCGCAGCCGCGCCGTGAATTTCGCATCCGGTGCCGACGACCACACTGCAAGCACGCCGCCAGGGCGCAACGCCCTGTACGCAGCCGCCAATCCGTCGAGATCATACAGCCCGTCATTGGCTTCGCGCGTCATTCCTTCCGGTCCATTGTCGACGTCGAGCAGGATGGCGTCGAATTCCGACCGCGCCGCGCGGATCAGATCGCCGACGTCCGTTTCGCGAATGCGCACGCGCGGATCGGTCAGGCTGTCCCCGAACAGTTTTGCCATCGGACCGCGTGCCCAGGCCACAACCGCCGGCACCAGTTCGGCGACGATGATCCGGGCCTGCTTTCCGAGAACGACAAGGGCCGCCCGCAAGGTGAAGCCCATACCCAATCCGCCGATTAGGATTTTCGGCCGCGCGCGGGTTTGAATTTTCGCGCAGGCAATTGTCGCCAGCGCCTGTTCGGTTGCGCTCAGCCGGCTGTTCATCAACTCGTTGCTGCCGAGCTTGATCGAGAATTCGGCGCCGCGCTGCATCAGACGCAGTTCGCCGCCGCCGGGCACTTGTGCCGTATCGAGGTGCAACCAGGGAATCATGAATACGTTTTCCGTCCGCTCAATCTCGCGTGAAAAGCACGCTCGCATCATCCCCGTGCACGACCGGCTGCGCGCCGGCGCAGCCTGACCTCAGCGCAGATAGGTTTCCGCAGCGGCGATAACCTCCCCCACCGCAGGCGGCGCGCCAGGAGCGCCGAGCACCGTGAGCGGGCCGGCGCCGACCGGCGCGGTCAGGTCGGGCTTGCTGCCGGCAAAGATCGCGACCAGCGGCACGCCGAACGCTGCGGCGAGATGCAGCAGACCGGTATCGACGCCGACCACCAGCGTGGCGCCGGCGATCAGACCGGCGACCTTATCGAGCGGCGCCCGGTCGGGCACGCGCGCATTGGGCAGCGCTGCCGCGAGGCGCTCGCTGCGCGCACGCTCGCTCTCGGTGCCCCAGGGCAGCAGCAGCGTCAGCCCGTGTTGCGCCAGCGCGTGGCCGAGCGCGATCCAGTTCGGCTCCGGCCATTGCTTGCCCGCTTGCGCGGTCGCGTGCAGCAATACCGCGGCGCGCTCGCCGGGCACTGCGAAGCGCGTGCGATCGAGCCCGAAATCGGGCGCGCCCTGCGGCGCATAGCCGAGCGCGAGCCCGCTCAAGATGCGGTTGCGCTCGACCGCGTGCAGGTCGCGGCCGACGGCATGTCGCCGGTCGTAGAACAACGACGCCAGCCGCTCGCGGATGCTCGCCATGTCGTAGCCATGCCGGCGCCCGTGCGCCAACCGCGCCATCAGCGCCGTGCGCAACAGCCCCTGGCTGTCGATGATCTCATCGTAAGTCTGCGCGCGGATCGCGCGCAGGCTGCGGCCGATCTCGCCCCAGGTCGCCGGTGCATAGAGCGAGCGGCGCCAGCGCCGCCAGGCGACCGGCAGCACCGCATCGACCGCCGGATGCAGCGCGACCAGCGGCGCGAAGGCCTCCTCCACCAGCCAGGTGAAGCGCGCGGCGGGCAACGCCTTGCGCGCCTCGGTCAGCGCCGGCATGTGATGGATCACGTCGCCGAGGGAGGAGGTCTTGATGAAGAGAATATCGGCCATGGCGGTGCTGCGGCACCCATATACATCTTATTAATGATGCCACAATATCGGCGGCGGAAACGGCTCGCGCAATAATCGCTCTTTCATTGCTCCGCGCTAGACCGAGGCGGGCAGTCAAGGAGGTGACATGACGATCCTGGTGACAGGCGGCGCCGGCTATATCGGCAGCCATATGGTGCACGAACTGATCGACGCCGGCGAAAGCGTGGTCGTGCTCGACAATCTGTCCACAGGATTCCGCTTCCTCATCCCCGGCCAAGTGCCCTTCGTCATCGGCTCGACCGGCGACCGCGACCTCCTCGGCGAGGTGATCCGCACCCACCAGGTCTCCGCCATCGTGCATTTCGCCGCTTCGATCGTGGTGCCGGATTCGATCGCCGATCCGCTCGGCTATTACCGCAACAATACGATGAACACCTGCCAGCTGCTCGACGCGGCGGTGGCCGGCGGCGTCAAGCATTTCATCTTCTCCTCGACCGCCGCGGTCTACGGCAATCCGGAACATGTGCCGGTGCGCGAGGATGCGCCCACGCGGCCGATCTCGCCCTATGGCAGCTCCAAGCTGATGTCGGAGATCATGCTGCACGACACCGCGCGCGCGCATGACCTGCGCTTCGTGATGCTGCGCTATTTCAACGTCGCCGGCGCCGACCCGAAAGGGCGCACCGGACAGGCGACGCCCGCCGCCACCCATCTCATCAAGGTCGCCTGCGAGGCCGCGCTCGGCAAGCGCGCCAAAATCGACATCTTCGGCACCGACTATCCGACGCCGGACGGCACCTGTGTCCGCGATTACATCCATGTCAGCGATCTGGTGCGCGCGCATTCGGCGGCGCTGGCGCATCTGCGCCAGCGGCGGCGCCAGCGCCACCTTCAATTGCGGCTATGGCCGCGGCGCTTCGGTGCTGGAAGTGCTGGCCGCGGTGCGCCGCGTCAGCGGCCGCGACTTCCCGGTCGAGGTCGCCGGACGGCGTGCCGGCGATCCCGCCGAACTGGTCGCCGATGTCGGGCGCATCCGGGCCAAGCTCGACTGGCGCCCGCAATATGACGATCTCGATACCATTGTCGGCCACGCCTACTCCTGGGAGCGTCGGCTTGACCGCGACGCCGCCCCGGCGCCGGCGCCTAACATATTGGGCTAAAGCCGGTTTTTCGGCAGTCGACGCGGCTCTTTCGCGCTTGAAAAATCGCACCCGTTACGGGCATGGAAACGGGCGTCAAGCCGACGGCGGCGCCCCGCCTGAACCGTCGGCGATGCCAGCCCGTTCGGGGCAGCGGTTCGAGGGCTCATGAACGACCCTATCCAGTCGGCGGACGACGACCAGCGCTATCGCGTCATGACGCTGATCCGGCGCCTGTTGCTCGAACAGGGCCTCGCCCATTGGCGCCGCTACGCCATCGCCTTCGCCTTGATGGCGATCGCCGCCGGCTGCACGGCGTTTTCCGCCTATCTCATCGGCAGCGTGATCAACGAGGCCTATGTCAACCACAATCTACACGGCATCATCATTCTCGGCGGCGTCACCGTGGTGTTGTTCTCCACCAAGGGCGTCGCCACCTACGGCCAGAGCGTGATGCTCTCGCGTATCGGCAACCGCATCGTCGCCGACAACCAGCGCGCGGTGTTCGCCAAGCTGCTCAGCGAGGGCCTCGGCTACTTCTCCGATCGGCATTCGACCGAGTTCATCATGCGACTGTCGGCGGGCGCCGCCGCGGCGACGCAGGTGATCAACCTGCTGATCACCTCGGTCGGGCGCGACCTGTTCTCGCTGATCGGGCTGGTCACCGTCATGGTGGTGCAGGACCCGCTGATGTCGTTCTTCGCTTCGTGGTGGCGCCGCCGGCCTTCCTGGTGCTGCGCAAGCTGATCCGCCGCATCTACAAGATCGCGCGCACCCAGTTCCACGGCAACGAGCGGGTGCTGGAGACGCTGCAGGAGACGCTGCAGGGCATCCGCATCGTCAAGGCCTTCACGCTCGAGGACATTATGCGCGAGCGCTTCGACCGCAATGTCGCGGCGGTCGAGCACGAGGCCAACAAGATGGCGCGCGTCTCCAACCGCGCCAGCCCGCTGATGGAGACGCTGGGCGGCTGCGCCATCGCCATCGCCATCACCTATGGCGGCTATCGGGTGATCGACACCGGCGCCACGCCAGGACAGTTCTTCTCCTTCATCACCGCCTTCCTGCTCGCCTATGAGCCGGCCAAGCGCCTGGCGCGGCTGAATATCGAGCTCAACAGCGCGCTGGTCGGCGTGCGCATCCTGTTCGAAGTGCTCGACTCGCCGCCAAGCGAGCGAATCGACGACGACAAGCCGGCGCTGCAGTTGCGCACCTCGCGGATTACCTTCGAAGACGTGGATTTCGCCTATCGCGGCGACGAATCGGTGCTGCGCGGCATGTCGTTTACCGCCGAGCCGGGCAAATTGACCGCGCTGGTCGGCCCCTCCGGCGGCGGCAAATCTACGGTGTTCAACCTGCTCCTGCGCTTCTACGAACCCGAACACGGCACGGTCATGATCGACGGCCAGGACATCACCCAGGTGTCGCGCCGTTCGCTGCGCCAGCAGATCGCCTATGTGGGCCAGGACGTGTTCCTGTTCCACGGCACCGTTCGCGAGAACATCGCTTTCGGCAAGCCGAACGCCAGCGAGGACGAGATCGTCGCCGCCGCCAAGGCGGCCTATGCGCATGATTTCATCACCGCCTTCCCGCGCGGCTACGACACGCCGGTCGGCGAGCATGGGCTTGCAGCTTTCCGGTGGCCAGCGCCAGCGCGTCGCCATCGCCCGCGCGCTGATCAAGAATGCGCCGATCATCCTGCTCGACGAGGCCACCGCCGCGCTCGACTCCGAATCCGAATTGCAGGTGCGCGAGGCCATGGATCATCTGTGCCAGGGCCGCACCACGCTGGCGATCGCGCATCGGCTGTCACACCGTCGCCCATGCCGACCGCATCCATGTGGTCGAGAGCGGCCATGTAACGGAATCCGGCCGCCACGACGAGCTGCTGCGCAAGAACGGACGCTATGCCTCGTTCTACCGGCTCCAGCTCAAGGAGCAGGAGACGCGCAAGCCGGTGGCCGCGATAGCGTCCTCCTGACCGGTTGGCGGGCCGGGGCGTTGACGGCGGCGCACCACTCCTGATACCCCGATGTCATCTTTTGCCCCGCCGCGTCTCCGCGACCGGGCTTTTCCGGACCTCTTATCAGCAACTTGTGAGCAACGGCCCCTTGCCCATGACCGACAGCCGCTATGTAATTCCGCCGCCGCCGCAGCCGAGCATTGCTGTCGCCGGCTCGGACAAGGTGTTTCCGGTCCGCCGCATCTGGTGCGTCGGCCGCAATTATATCGAGCACATCCGCGAGATGGGCCAGGACGAGCGGCTGCCGCCGTTCTATTTCGCCAAGCCGGCCGACGCGATCGTGGCGGACGGCGCGACCGTGCCCTACCCGTCGCTGACCAAGGACATGCATCACGAGGTCGAGCTCGTGGTCGCGCTCAAGAGCGGCGGCCGCAACATCCCGGTCGCCAAGGCCAATGACTGCATCTGGGGCTATGGCGTCGGCATCGACCTCACCCGCCGCGACCTGCAGATCGCCTCGCGCGACCTCAAGCGGCCGTGGGAGATCGGCAAGGCCTTCGACCATTCGGCCCCCTGCGGAGCGCTGAAGCCGGCGAGCGAGACCGGACACCCGACCAAGGGCAAGATCACGCTCAAGTGCAACGGCAAGCTCCGCCAGGACGGCGACCTCAACCAGCTCATCTGGAACGTGCCGGAAATCATCTCCAACCTTTCGGAGATGGTGGAACTGGTCGCGGGCGACATCATCATGACCGGCACGCCCTCGGGCGTCGCCGCAACGGTCGCCGGCGACAAGCTCGAATGCGAGGTCGAGGGCGTCGGCACCCTCACCGTCATCATCGGGCCGCCGCTGAAATAGCGCGTCCGCACGTCCCGTGAATCTGGCGGCCGGCGGCGACAACCGCCGGCCGTTTTGTTGCCTTGGATCGAAGCCGCGCCGGTCGGATATTATTAAAGATTTGCTAACGTCTGACCTGCAGACTGGGCGTACCGGGACCTCAGACTGCGATGATCCATCGCACAGGACCTACGCCCATGGGCGAATCCGTCAGATACGACCGGTTTTCCTATTCCCCCGTCACCACGCCGGAAGACATGGCGGCGCGGGTGATGCCGCTTTCCCCCGCCACCGACGCCGAGGCGCTCAAGCTGTTGCGCGCGAGCTTTCCTGATCGGCCGCTGAGCGCGCGGGTGGCGGCGCTGACCTTCATGCAACGGCGCCGCGGCGATGGGGCCGCGCCGTTTTACAGCCCCAGATAGGCCTGGCGCACGCGGTCATCGCCGAGCAGGGCTTCGCCCGTGCCCGACAGCGTGATGCGGCCGTTCTCCAGCACATAAGCCTGGCTCGCCAGCTTGAGCGAGACCGCTACGTTCTGCTCCACCAGCACGCAGGTGAGCCCATCGCGGTTCAAGTCGCGCACGGTCTTGAGCACCGTCTGCACGATGGCCGGCGCCAGGCCGAGCGAGGGCTCGTCGAACATCACCAGTTCCGGCGCGCCCATCAGGCAGCGGCCGATGGCGAGCATCTGCTGCTCGCCGCCCGACAGCGTTCCGGCCGCCTGCGCGCGTCGCTCGGCCAGCACCGGAAACAGCGCATAGACTTTGTCCAGATTGCTCGCGCGCTCGGCATGCGCGCGCGCCAGCATGGCGCCCATCGCCAGGTTTTCTGCCACCGACAGCGAGGGAAACACCTGGCGGCCTTCCGCCACCTGGCCGATGCCGAGATCGCAGACCTTGTGGCTCGGCCAGCCGGCGATATCGAGCCCGCGAAACAGGATGCGCCCGCGCGCCGGCTTATGCATGCCGCCGATGGTGCGGATGAGTGAACTCTTGCCGGCGCCGTTGGCGCCGACGATGGCGGCGATCGCGCCCTCCTCGATCTCAAGCGAAACGCCGTCGAGCGCCTGGGCGTCGCCGTGAAAGACGTCGAGGTTCTCCACCTTGAGCATCAGGTGACGGCCTCCGCGCCGAGATAGCTGTCGATCACCGCGGCGTTGCGCACCACCTCGTCCGGCGCGCCTTCGGCGATGGCGGCGCCGTGATGCAGCACCAATATGCGCGCGGCCAGCGCCATCACCGCACGCATGACATGCTCGATCAGGAGAATGGTCAGGCCGGTCTCGCGGTTGAGCTCCTTCAGGATGCCAACGATGCGGTCGGTCTCGGTCGGCCGCAGGCCCGCCATCACCTCGTCGAGCAGCAGCAGCTTCGGATCAGTGGCGAGCGCGCGCGCCACTTCCAGCCGCTTGCGGTCGGGCAGCGTCAGCGCGGAGGCGCGCTGGGCGCGTTTGTCGTAAAGATCGAGGCGGCGCAGCACTTCATGCGCGCGCACGCGGGCGTCGCGCGCGTGACGGCGATGCAGCAGCGCGCCGACGATGACATTGTCCTCCACCGTCAGCGCCGGGAACGGGCGCACGAGCTGGAAGGTGCGGCCGATGCCGCGCCGGCAGACCCGATCGGGCGGCAGACCGTCGATACGTTCGCCGGCGAAGCGGACGGTGCCGCCGTCGGGCACGAAATTGCCGGCGATCATGTTGAACAGTGTGGTCTTGCCGGCACCGTTCGGGCCGATCACCGAGAAGATCGATCCCTCCGGCACCTCAAAGCTCACGCGGTCGACCGCGACCAGGCCGCGGAAGCGCTTGCTGACGCCGTCGACCGAAAGCAGCGCGCTCATGTGCGGTCTCCGTCGAGGCGGAGCAGGCGCGACAGCCACGGCCAGATGCCGTCGGGCAGCGCCACCACCACCAGCAACAGGCAGATGCCGTAGAACACCTGCTTGGCGCCGGGCAGGTCGACGCCGAGCGTGGCGAGCGTGCCGGTCAGCATCTCGGCGAGGCCGGTCAGCACGAAGGCGCCGAGGATCGGGCCGAACAGCGTGCCGATTCCGCCGACGATGGGCGCCAGGATGATCTCGATCGAGCGCGAAATGTGGAAGACCTGCTCGGGGAACAGATTGTTGTAGTAGAAGGCGTAGATCACGCCGGCGAACGCGGTCATGCCGGCCGAGATCACCACCGCCACCATCTTGTAGCGGAACGTGTCGACGCCGAGTGAGCGCGCGGCCTCCTCGTCCTCGCGGATCGCCAGCCAGAAATAGCCGATGCGGCTTTGCAGCAGCGCGCGGCAGCCGACAAAGGCGAGCGTGGTGGCGACGAGCAGAATGTAATAGAACATGACCGGATGGCCGCGCAGATGCCAGAGATCGTTGTGGGTATATTGCGCGACCGGCAGGAACAGCCCGCTGGTGCTGCTGGTCCAGTCGAGGTGGTCGAAGCCGACGCGGGCGAATTCGGCGAAGGCGATGGTGAGGATGGCGAAATAGACGCCGCCGACGCGGAAGCGGAAGGCGAGGTAGCCGATAAAGGCGCCGGCCAGCGCGGCGATCGGCACCCCTACCAGCAGCCCGATCCAGGGGCCGATGCCGTAATGCACGTAGAGCGCGGCCGCCGCATAGGCGCCGAGGCCGACATAGAGCGCGTGGCCGAGCGACAATTGGCCGGCAAAGCCCATCATGATGTTCCAGGCTTGGCCGATATAGGCGAAATAGAGGATCAGGATCAGCACCGTGAGCAGGTAGTCGCCGGCGACGAGCGGGGCCAATAGCAGCACCGCCAACAGCACCGCGAGCAGGATCAGCCCCCGCCGCGACACGCCGTCGAATAGACGCGCGATCATATCGCCCTCTTGCCCATGATGCCCTGCGGGCGGAACAGCAGCACCAGCACAAGGATGGCGAAGGCGAACATGCTCTTGGCCGACGGCGTGAACAACAGACCCGCCATCGCCTCGGTGAAGCCGATCAGCACGCCGCCGATTAAGCGCGCCCGGCATCGAGCCGAGACCGCCGGTGATGACGATGACGAAAGCGAGCAAGGTATAGGAAGGGCCGGCCGAGGGCGTCACGTCGAAGATCAGCAGCAGGATGGTGCCGGCGGCGCCAACGCACGCCGCGCCGAGGCCGAAGGTCAGCGCGTAGTAGCGATTGACGTCGAGACCGACCACCAGCGCGCCGGTGTAATTGTCGGCGCAGGCGCGGATCGCGGTGCCGACCCGGGTATAGCGGAAGAAGGTGAACAACACGGCCGCCACCACGATGGCGCGCGATGCCGGCATAGAGCTTGGTGGCGTCGATGATGATCTTGCCGATCTGGTAGCTATCGAAGGCATAGGCGACCTGCACGTTCTGCGCGTCGGGGCCGTATACGATCAGGAGCACGTTGACGATGATGATGGCGATCGCCACCAGCAGCAGGAACTGGCTGTGCTCCGGTCGCGTGATGAAGCGGTTGATCAGGCCGGCCTGCAGCAGGTAGCCGCAAGCGAACATGACGATCGCAATCGGCACCAACGTGACCAGCGGATCGAGATGGAAGTTCGAGAACAGCGTGATGGCCAAATACATGGCGATAGTCATCATCTCGCCATGCGCGAAATTGACCACGCGCACCACGCCGAAAATGACCGACAGGCCGAGCGCCATCAGGCCATAGACCAGACCGGTCAGAATCCCGCCGATAGCCACGTTGAAGTAGATGTCTACCGGCAAGAGCGAGGTCCTAACGATCCGATCTGATTGCGGCGTGCCCGGACTTGCGCCGTCATCCTGAGGTGCGAGCGAAGCGAGCCTCGAAGGATGACGGGCAGGGCCGGCGCCGCCACCCTTCGAGGGCCGCACTGACGCGCGGCCGTCTCAGGGTGACGGAGAGAGCGTGGGCGCGCCCCGCCTCAGCGCTTGTTATAGGGCTTGAGCGGCCATTCCGGCTTGGCATTGGCAGCTTCCTTTGGAGCCAACGTCACCGTGGTGCCGTTGCGGTTCTGGATCGCGGAGCACTTCAGCTTGTCGTTCTGGCCCTTGGCATTGAACATGATGCCGGGGCCGGGGCTGACATTGTTGGTGATGTGGGTCTTGCGGATCGCCTCGGCGAGCGCCTTCGGGTCGGTCGAACCCGCCCGTTTGAAGGCGTCGGCGGCCGTGAGCAGCGCTTCGAAAGTATAGACGTGGTTGGTGTTGAGGCCGATGCCGGGACTCGACTTGGCCAGCGCTGCGATAAGCAGTTGGGTGGTTTTCTTGTTCGGATCGTACCATGGCACCAGGCTGATCGGGCCGTCGGAAAGCTTGCCCAGCGTCTTGATATACTGGTCTTCGTACCAGCCCGGTCCGATGCTCAGAATTGCCATCGGCGACCAGCGCTGCTTGACCAGTTCGCGGGTGACCAGGATGGCGTCGTTGAGGCGGCTCACCGCATAGAGCGCCTCGGCGCCGGTCGCCTTGGCCTTTGCGACTTCGACCGAAAGGTCGCGCGCCGCCGGGTCGTAAGCGATCTTCTCGACGATCTTATACGGCATGTCGAACTTCGGGAACATCGCGTTCGTGCCGTTTAGAATCGCGGTGCCGTAAGTGTCGTTGACGTGCAGCATCACCGCCGTTTTCGGAGCGGAGCCGACCAGCTTGAACACTTCCTTCTGATTGAGGAAGGCGTCGCGCAGGATCATGGGCCCGGTCGGGAAGTTGCGGAATACGAATTTGTAGCCCTGTTCGGTGATCGGCGGGGCGGCGGCGATGTTGATGACGTAGGGGATGCCCTTCTGCTCGGCCACCTGCGCGATCGCCGAGCTCTGCCCGGAGTCGAAGGCGCCAACCAGCAGCTGGGCGCCTTCGCTGATCAGCTTCTCGGCGCGCGAGCGCGCGACATCGACATTGGTCTCGGTGTCGGCATTGATGATCTGCAGCGCCGGCAGGCCGAGGTCATTGAGAATGCCATTGGCGATCTCCACGCCGCGCTGGCAGTCCTGGCCGATGCCGGCCATGTAGCCGGAACGCGGCAGCAAGACGCCCACTTTCAGCGGGCCGCCGGCGGCGCGCACGATGTTGAACGGCGCGGTGCCGGCCATGAAGCCTGCGGCCGACAGGCCGACATTGAAGCTGCGGCGGGTCAGCCGCGCGGTCTTCGAGTGCAGTTTACGGGTCATTTTTGAATTCCTCCCTAGAGACAGCACGACGTTCTGGCTGGATGATGCCGGATTTATTCCGGCTCTCACAAGCGCGATTTATCTGGCGGTCGACGATGCCGGTCCGCCGCCGGGCGCTGCGCCCGTCGACCGTGCCTGCCATCGGCAGCCCCTCTGCTGCCGGCTATTGTTGTCCTTGACAACTAATTTCGTCAACACCCCAATAGGGCCTAGACGACCCGCGCGACCCACACCGGTGACGAGGATTCTGCCATGCCGAAGCGAAAGCGTGCCGCACGGGCGCCCCGGGCGGCGCTCCCGCTCCGCAAAAAGCCACCGCTGCGGCGCAGCAAACCCACGATCGAGTTGGGCGTGCTCAGCGAGCGGCTCGGTTATTTCGTGCGCCGGGTGCAGGTTTGGATCTTCCAGGACTTCATCGCCCGGCTTGCCACGCTCGATTTGAGCCCGGCGCAGTTTTCGGTATTGGCGGTGATTGCCGCCAATGCCGGGCTGTCGCAGGCCGAACTCGCCGGCACGCTCGGCATCGAGCGCGCGCGCCTGGTGCGCTTGCTGCACCGGCTCGAACAGCGCGGGCTGACCCAGCGCCTGCCCTCGTCCACCGACGGCCGCCGCCACGCGCTGCGGCTCACGCGCGAGGGCCAGCGCGTGCTGGCGCGCGCCAAGGCGCTGTCCGAGCAGCACGAGGCAGGGCTGGTCGAACATTTCGGTGCCGAACGTTATCGGATGCTGATCGAGACGCTCAAGGAATTTTGACGGCCTCGTGTCACGGGCGCAGCGCAGCGTGAAACGGTGCGCTGCAGACCCGGGACCCCGTTGCTTCAGAACGCTGGGCCACGTATCGGCGCCGCGTCACGGCGTCCAGCGGCGCGTCCGGGTCACGAGTCGAGTGCCCCAACACCTTCTCCACCGCCGCGGCGATGCGGAACAGACGATGGTCGTGGCCGTTGCGGGCGACCAGCATGAGGCCGGTCGGCAGGCCGCCGTCGCGCGGCAACGGCAGCGAGATGGCGCAGCAGTCGAAGAAATTCCACATCGAGGTGTTGCGCAGCAGCAGCGCGTTCTTGCGCGCGAACTCGTCCGGCTCGGCGAGATCGGCCAGTCGCGGCGCCACGATCGGCGTCGTCGGCAGCGCCAGCACGTCGATATCGGCGAGCCGCGCATCCATCGCGCGGATCAGGCCGGCGCGTTCGTTCACCATGTCGATGTAATCGGCGGCGGCGATGCCGCGCGCCTTTTCCAGCCGCAGCCGCACCAGGGGATCGATGGCATCGCCGCGGCGGTCGAGGCGATCGCGATGCACGGCAAAGGCTTCCACCGGCTGCACGCCGCCACGGCTGTTGACGCGCGCCATGTCGTCGATGAGCGACAGCTTCTCGTTGGACAGCCGCACGCCGGCGCGTTCGAGCCGGTCGATCGCCTGCGGAAAGCTCTTCGCCACCGTGTCGTCGAGCCGCTCCAGCGGCATGCCTTGCACGATGCCGACGCGCAGATTGGCGAGCGGCGCCGGTTCGAGCGGCACGGCCGCTGCGTCAGCCATGACGGCGTCGGCCTTGGCGCAGTCTTCGACCGAGCGCGCCATCGGTCCGATCGAGTCGATACTCTGCGACAGCGGAAAGGCGCCGGTCGTCGGGATGCGCTGCCGGCTCGGCTTGAAGCCGACAATGCCGCAGAGCGCCGCCGGAATGCGGGTGGAACCGCCGGTGTCGCTGCCGATGGCGATCTCGCACATACTGATCGGCCACCGCCACCGCGCCGCCCGAGGTGGAGCCGCCGGGAATGCGGGCGCGGTCGGCCGGATTGCCGGGCGTGCCGAAATGCGGATTGGCGCCGACGCCGGAATAGGCGAATTCGGTCATGTTGGTCTTGGCCAGGATGACGGCGCCGCCGGCGCGCAGCCGGTGCACCACCGGCGCATCGAGCGCGGCCGGCTTGCCTTCCTCCGCGAGCAGCTTGGAGCCGGCGCGCGTCACCTCGCCGGCAACGTCGAACAGATCCTTGATGGTGACGAGCGCGCCGTCGAGTGGCCCGAGCGTAATGCCGTGACGGGCGCGCGCATCGGCGGCATCGGCGGCCGCGCGCGCGGCGTCGCGGTAGATGGTGAGGCAGGCGCGGGCGCCCTCGCCCTTGGGGTCGTCGATGCGCGCCAGCGCGGCGTCCAACCGTTCGCGTGCGGAACTCATGCGCCAAGCCCACCTTTTTGCTCGATGAATGCCGTGATCGCGTCGACGCCTTGGCCGGTATGCAGATTGCTGAAGACGAAGGGACGCGGTCCCCGCATGCGCTTGGCGTCGCGGTCCATCACGTCGAGCGAAGCCCCGACATAGGGCGCGAGATCGACCTTGTTGATGACCAGCAGGTCGGAGCGGGTGATGCCGGGCCCGCCCTTGGACGGGATCTTGTCGCCGGCGGCCACGTCGATGACGTAGACGGTGAGGTCGGCCAGTTCCGGCGAGAAGGTGGCGGCGAGATTGTCGCCGCCCGACTCGATCAGCACCAGGTCGAGCATCGGGGAACTTGGCGCGCATCTCGGCGACGGCGGCGAGATTGATGGACGCGTCCTCGCGGATCGCGGTATGCGGGCAGCCGCCCGTCTCCACCCCGGCGATACGCTCGGCGGCAAGCGCGCCGGAGCGCACCAGGTATTCGGCGTCCCATTTGGTGTAGATGTCGTTGGTGATGGCGGCGATCTCGTATTTGCCGCGCAGGCGCTTGCACAGCGCGTCCATCAGCGCGGTCTTGCCGGAGCCGACCGGTCCGCCGACGCCGACGCGCAAAGGCCCGTGAGACGTGGAGCCGTGGGGGGTAGTCATGCTTTCTGGATCCTCGATGACGCCTCAGTAATCAGGATCGGGGCCGAATTTGCAATGACGCAAGACGCGCCCCCCTTTCGCCAATTGCCTCGCGCCGACAAGCGGCGTTAGATACCTCCAATGTCAACCCTGCTCCTCAGCCATCGCGCCTGCCTCGACCATCTCAACCCGATGGGTCATCCCGAGCGGCCAGACCGGCTGCGCGCCATCGAGCAGGTGCTGGAAGCCGAGAAATTCCAGACGCTGGCGCGCGAGCAGGCGCCGCTGGCGCCGGCCGAGGTGATCGCGCTCTGCCACCCGATGGACTACATCGAGGCGCTGCGCGACGCCTCGCCGCGAGGACGGCATGGTGCGGCTCGATGCCGATACCACCATGTCGCCGGGCAGTTACGAGGCGGCGCTGCGCGCGGTCGGCGGCGGCATGCAGGCGGTCGACGAGGTGATGACCGGCAAGGCGGCGAACGCCTTCGTGGCGGTGCGCCCGCCCGGCCACCATACCGAGACGGCACGGCCGATGGGCTTCTGCCTGTTCAACAGCGCGGCGATCGCGGCGCGCTACGCGCAGAAGCAGCACGGCGCCGAACGCGCGGCACTGGTCGATTTCGACGTGCATCACGGCAATGGCTCGCAGGATATCTTCTGGTCGGACAGAAGCGTGATGTATTGCTCGACCCACGAGATGCCGCTTTATCCCGGTTCCGGCGCCATCGGCGAGCGCGGCAAGTTCAACAATATCGTCAATGCGCCGCTTTCGGCCGGCGACGGCGGCGATGCCTTCCGCGAGGCATTCGAGGTGGCGATCCTGCCGCGATTGCGCGACTTCAAGCCGGACATCCTGATCATTTCGGCCGGCTTCGACGCCCATACCCGCGACCCGCTCGCCAATCTCAATCTGGTGGAAGCCGATTACGCCTGGGTCACCAAGAAGCTGATGGAAGTCGCCGACACCTGCGCCGGCGGGCGCGTCGTCTCCATGCTGGAAGGCGGCTACGACCTGCAAGGCCTGGCGCGCTCGGTCGACGCGCATGTCACCGCGCTGATGCGGGGATGATCAGCTCGCCGTCAAGCCGCCGTCGATCGGCAGATCGGCGCCGGTGATGAAGCTCGCCTCGTCCGACAATAGAAAGACGCAGAGCGCGGCGACCTCGGACGGTTGGCCGAGCCGGCCAAGCGGGATCGCGCTCGCCATTTTCTCGCGCGCGCTTTGCGGATCGCGTGCGGTGGCCACGGTGAAATCCACCATCGGCCCTTCGAGGAAGGCCGGACACACGGCGTTGCAGCGCACCGGCGGCTTGCAGCGTGCGCCATGCATCGCCACCGATTTCGAGAGCAGCGAGACGCCGCCCTTGGAGGCGTTATAGGCGGCAAAATTATGCCCGCCGACGAGACCGGACACCGACGACAGATTGACGATGGCGCCGCCGCGCTTGCGCAGCAGCGGAAAGGCGTATTTGCAGCCGAGGAAGGTGCCGTCGAGATTGACCGCGAGCACCCGCCGCCAAGTGGCGAGGTCGAGGTCCTCGACACTGCCGAGCGCGACGATGCCGGCGGCGTTGACCAGCCCGTCGAGGCGGCCGTACAGGCGCTCGAGGTCGGCGATGAGCTTCTGCCAGTCGGCCTCCCGGGTGACGTCGACGGCGGCGTCGATGCCGGCGCCGGCCGCCAGATCGCTGGCGATCGGCATGCCGCCGGCGGCCTTCACCGCCCGCGTCACGGCGCTGCCGACGCCGCCCGCCGCGCCGGTGATGAGCACGATCTTGCCGCTGAGGTCGGTCATACCGCGCATAGTACCGACTGGCGGGCCGGCACGCGTGCACTATCTTCATGTCCCCGGGAGCGTTTAGGATGCTCCCTCGAATTGAGCCGGGACCGCGGAATGGCCGAAAGCAGCAACGCCGACGTCAACAAAATGCCCTTCGAGCGGGCGATCGAGGAGCTGGAATCGATCGTCAAGCGGCTGGAAGAAGGCAAAGTGCCGCTCGAAGAGTCGGTAAAAATCTACGAGCGCGGGGAAGTGCTGAAAAAGCGCTGCGAGGAACTCCTGCGCCAGGCCGAGGCGCGGGTGGAGAAGATCACGCTGGACGCCTCCGGCAAGCCCACCGGCAGCGCGCCGCTCGACGTGGACTAGCGTCAGATCGGCAAAAATGCCGGTCCCTGCTCCGAGCGGGAACTGAAACCGGAAGAAAAACAGGTCCAATCAGGTGAAAGCGGAGCGGTTGCCGTTGCAACCGAGGCCGCGCGCCCAAGCCATGGAACCCTTGCCGCCATGACGGGGTTTCATTGCTTGGGGCGCCCGATCTGGTGTAAGCGTCTTGGGCTTGGCCGCCGGAACCTTGGCCAGGTCGTAGCCGGCCCGCTTAACAGGCCGATTAATTGTTCCGGAGTTGCTCTTGTCTGACATTACCAAGACACCGCTGCTTGATCGCGTCAAATTCCCCAGCGACCTGAAGAACCTGTCGGCCGAACAGCTCAAGCAGCTGGCCGACGAGTTGCGCACGGAGACGGTCGACGCGGTCGCCAAGACCGGCGGCCATCTCGGCGCCGGGCTCGGCGTGGTCGAACTGACCGTGGCGCTGCATTACGTCTTCGACACCCCGGCCGACCGGCTGATCTGGGACGTCGGCCACCAAGCCTATCCGCACAAGATTCTGACCGGGCGGCGCGACCGCATCCGCACCCTGCGCCAGGGCGGCGGGCTGTCCGGCTTCACCAAGCGCGCCGAGAGCGAATACGACCCGTTCGGCGCCGCCCATTCCTCGACCTCGATCTCGGCCGGGCTCGGCATGGCGGTGGCGCGCGACCTCGACGGCAAGCAGCAACAATGTCATCGCCGTGATCGGCGACGGCGCCATGTCGGCGGGCATGGCCTATGAGGCGATGAACAATGCCGGCGCCCGCAATGAGCGCCTGATCGTCATTCTCAACGACAACGACATGTCGATCGCGCCGCCGGTCGGCGCCATGTCGGCCTACCTCGCCGCGCCTCGGCTCCGGCCGCACCTATCTGAAGCTGCGCGATGTCGGCAAGCAGCTCACCCATCACTTGCCCAAGCCCATCGACCGCGCCATCACCCGCGCGGTCGAGCATGCGCGCGGCTATGTCACCGGCGGCACGCTGTTCGAGGAGCTCGGCTTCTATTATGTCGGCCCCATCGACGGGCACAATCTCGACCACCTGCTGCCCGTGCTGCGCAATGTGCGCGACGCCGAGATCGGGCCGATCCTGGTGCATGTGGTCACGCAGAAGGGCAAGGGCTACGCGCCGGCGGAAACCTCGGCCGACAAATATCACGGCGTCGTCAAGTTCGACGTCGCCACCGGCGCGCAGGCGAAGTCGCCGGCCAAGGCGCCGCAATACACCAAGGTATTCGCGCAAGCGCTGGTGCAGGAAGCGCGCAAGGACGATCATATCGTCGCCATCACCGCGGCGATGCCGTCGGGCACCGGGCTCGACCTGTTCGAGAAGGAATTTCCCCGAGCGCTTCTTCGACGTCGGCATCGCCGAGCAGCACGCGGTGACTTTCGCCGGCGGGCTGGCGACCGAAGGCTTCAAGCCGTTCGCGACGATCTATTCGACCTTCCTGCAGCGCGCCTACGACCAGGTGGTGCACGACATCGCCATCCAGCGGCTGCCGGTGCGCTTCGCGCTCGACCGCGCCGGGCTGGTCGGCGCCGACGGGCCGACGCATGCCGGCGCCTTCGACGTGGCCTATCTCGGCTGCCTGCCCGGCTTCGTGCTGATGGCGGCGGCGGACGAGGCCGAGCTCGTGCACATGGTGGCGACGCAGGTCGCGATCGACGACCGCCCCAGCGCGCTGCGCTACCCGCGCGGCGAAGGCTTGGGCGTGCCGATGCCCGAAGCGGGCAAGCCGCTGGAGATCGGCAAGGGCCGCGTGCTCACCGAGGGCAGCAAGGTGGCGCTGTTCTCCTATGGCACGCGCCTGGGCGAATGCCTGACGGCGGCCAAGGAACTCGCCGCCTATGGGTTGTCGACGACGGTCGCCGACGCGCGCTTCGCCAAGCCGCTCGATATCGATCTGCTGCTGCGGCTGGCGCGCGAGCACGAAGTGCTGATCACCATCGAGGAAGGCTCGATCGGCGGTTTCGGCTCTTTTGTGCTGCAGGCGCTGGCCGACAATGGCGTGCTCGACCGCGGCCTCAAAGTGCGCAGCCTGGTGCTGCCGGACGTCTTCATCGACCAGGATTCGCCGGCGGCGATGTATGCCAAGGCCGGGCTCGACGCCAAGGGCATCGTCACCAAGGTGTTCGAGGCCCTGGGCAAGGATGTCGCCGCGGGCACGGTGAAGCTGGCCTAAGGCTTGGCCCGCGACCGCCAGCGCGCCGATCGCCTCTTGGTCGCGCGCGGCCTGTTCGAGAGCCGCGCCAAGGCACAGGCCGCGATCGAAGCCGGCCTGGTGATCGCCAACGACGCGGTCGTACGCAAGGCATCGGAAGAGATCGCCGCCGATGCGGTGCTGCACGCGACGCCCGCGCATCCCTTTGTCTCGCGCGGCGGCGTGAAACTCGGCGCCGCGCTCGATCGTTTCGGTTTCGACCCAAAGGGCAAAGTCTGCCTCGATATCGGCGCCTCCACCGGCGGCTTCACCCAGGTGCTGCTGGAACGTGGCGCCGCTCGCGTCTACGCAGTCGATGTCGGGCGCGGACAACTGCACGAAAGTTTGCGCGCGCGACCCGAGGTGGTCGTACTGGAGCAGACCGATATCCGCACACTGTCGCCTGCGCTTCTCGACCCGGCGCCCGACCTGGTGACGATCGACGTGAGCTTCATCTCGCTCAAGCTGGTCTTGCCTGCCGCGCTGGCCTTGGCCAGGACGCCGGCGCAGCTCGTCGCGCTGATCAAGCCGCAATTCGAAGCCGGCCGCGCGGCGCTGAAGAAAGGCGTGGTGCGCGATACGGCGGTTCACGCCGCGGTGTGCGACGACATCGCCGGCTTCGTCGCGTCGCTCGGCTGGCGCGTGCTCGGCATCGTCCCGTCGCCGATCGCCGGCGGCGACGGCAATGCGGAATTTCTGCTGGGGGCGGAGCGTGACTGAACAACTCACCATCACCCGCCTCGGCCATCGCGGCGACGGCGTCGCGGAAACGCCGGCGGGTCCGGTCTATGTGCCCTATGCGCTGCCGGGCGAGACGGCAACGGTCGAACCGGTCGCCGGCCATCCCGACCGCCGGCATCTGGTGCATGTGGACAGACCGAGCCACGAGCGCGTCGCCCCGATCTGCAAGCATTTCACCCAATGCGGCGGCTGCGCGCTGCAGCACTGGTCGCTCGCCGAATACCATTTGTGGAAGCGCGGCCTCGTCGTCGAGGCGCTCAGCGGCGCCGGACTGGTGGCGCCGGTCGAGCCGCTGATCGATGCCCACGGCGAAGGCCGGAGGCGTTGCGTGCTGCATGCGCGGCGCGGCGAGCACGACGTGCTTGAGGTCGGCTTCACCGCGCCGCGCGCGCATCACATCGTGCCGATCGATGCCTGCCCGATCCTGGCGCCCGGGCTCGACGGCGCCGTGCGCGCGGCCTGGGCGATCGCCGAGACGCTGAAACATGCAGGCAAGCCGCTCGACATCCAGGTGACGGCGACCGACAGCGGCCTCGATATCGACCTGCGCGGCTCCGGCCCGCTCGGCCCGCAGCAGATGACGGCGCTGGCGCGCGTCGCCGACAAGCACAAGCTCGCCCGCCTCACCCGCCATGGCGAACTCATCGCGCAAGCGCGCAGCCGCTGCTGACCGTCGGCCGCGCCCAGGTGCCGCTGCCGCCGGGCGCCTTCCTGCAGGCGACCGCGGCGGGCGAAGCGACGCTGGCCAAACTGGTCGCTCGCGCATATCGGCAGCGCCAAAGCGCATCGCCGACCTGTTCGCCGGCATCGGACCGTTCGCCCTGCGGCTGGCCGAGCGCGCGCGCGTCACCGCCGCCGACAGCGACGCCGGCGCCATCGCCGCGCTCAAGCGCGCGGCCGCGGCGACCTCCGGCCTCAAGCCGGTGGAGGCCGTGCAGCGCGACCTGTTCCGCCGCCCCTTCGTCGCCGGCGAGCTCAAGGCCTTCGATGCGGTGGTGTTCGATCCGCCGCGCCAGGGCGCGCACGGCCCAGGCGCGCGAGCTTGCGCGCAGCGCGGTGCCGGTCGTCGTCGCGGTGTCCTGCGATGCGACGACATTCGCGCGCGACGCCGCGCTCCTGGTCGGCGGCGGCTACAAGATCGGCGCGGTCACCCCGGTCGACCAGTTCCGCTATTCGCATCACGTCGAGATCGTGGCGACGTTCGCGCGGTAGCGCGTGATCCTGAAAACGGGGTACCGCTTTTCGGATTAGATCACGCGCAAATGCAAAAATGGCTCACTTGAAATCGTAGCCGCCCCAACGGTGTCGCCACATGGTCTCGCCGATGGTGCAGGACATGCGCGGCGCCTGCGCCGAGACCGGCACCA
This sequence comes from uncultured Pseudomonadota bacterium, assembly GCA_963782145.1. Classification (GTDB taxonomy): domain Bacteria; phylum Pseudomonadota; class Alphaproteobacteria; order Rhizobiales; family Xanthobacteraceae; genus Pseudolabrys. Next base: position 654,742 of record CAWAIV010000004.1, on the reverse strand, counting down.
CGCGCGCGTCGGGCGTGCGGCCGGCGATTTCCAGCACCAGCTTGGTCCGCGTCGCATCGATGAACTGCGAGCGGTCGCGGATCGGCACCACGAAGGCGCCGGGACCGCCGATCACGCAGTCCTCGTAGTACCAATCGAGATGGTCGATATCCATGGTGCCGCGGTAGGGCCGCTTGAGCATGAGCGGCAGCCCGTTGATGGTGATGCCGGAGGCCACCACGTCGTCGCGCGTCGGCACGACCAGTGGACCGGAATTATTGGCGCCGTCGCCGGAGACATCGATCACCCGGCGCAGGCCGCGATAGCCGCTGTGGTCGAACAGGCCCTTGGCGAAGCGCAACCCGCCGGAGATCGAGGTGCGCGAGGCGCGCCGGTAGGGCGCGGCGCCAATCTCGGCGGACACGGCGTCGGCCGACTCCGGCCCGTCGATCAGCCGCCACGGCATCACGATCTTCTGGTCGAACTCGCCGGCCCATTCGATATAGGTGATGGCGATCTTGCCGTTGGCGCCTTCGCGCAGCGCCGAGAGGAATTCCTTGGAGGTGAGCGCCAGGCGATAGCCCTCGCGCTGCAGCGCCTGCTCGTCAGGGTCCATGGAATAGGAGACGTCGACCGCCAGCACCAGTTCGACATCGACCGGAATGGCGCTCGGGCTCTTGTCGGCCAGGCGCGGATTGACCGGCGCGGCAGAGGCGGCGAGCGCGAAAGCCACCGCCGCAGCCGCCGTGCGCAGCCGGCGCCCCAATAAAGACGACGTCGCCCCATCATTCGCTCCCGCCAGGGATGCGACAAGTGCTGGCACGCCATCCGCGGCGAAATAAAGGCGCCCGGAATAACCGGCAAAATTCAGCTTTCCAGCGCCTCGGTGTCGACGATCTCGATGCCGAAGCCGCCCAGGCCGACATAGGTGCGCTTCGAGGAGGCAAGCAGCCGGATCGAGGAAATGCCGAGGTCCTTGAGGATCTGCGCCCCCAGGCCGATCTCGCGCCATTGCTGCGAGCGCGCCGCCTCGGTGCCGGTCGCGCCCTCGTGCGGGATTTCCGCCACCGGCACGCCGGCGGTGCCGTCGCGCAGATAGACGATGACGCCGCGGCCGTCCTGCTTGAAGCGCGTCGAGCGCGGCATGGATCGGCCGGGCGCCGCCGAACACGTCGCCGATCACGTCGGCGCGATGCAGCCGCGCCAGCACGTTCTCCCCGTCGCCGATCTCGCCGTAGACGAAGGCCATGTGATGCACGCGGTCGAAGGGCGTGACATAGGCATAGCCCTGCGAGCGTGCCGATCTCCGAGGAAAGGTGGAATTCGGCCACGCGCTCCACCAGCTTGTCGCGGTTCTGCCGGTAGGCGATCAGCTCGGCGATGGAGACATGCGCCAAACCGTGCTTCTGCGCGAAAGCCGGCGACTTCCGGGCCGCGCATCACGAGCCGTCGTCGTTCATCAGCTCGGCCAGCACGCCGACCGGCGGCAGGCCGGCGAGCCGGCAGAGATCGACGCAGGCTTCGGTATGGCCGGAGCGCATCAGCACGCCGCCCTGGCGCGCCATCAGCGGGAACACATGACCGGGGCGCACGAAATCGGCGGCGCCGCTGTTGTCGTTGGCGAGCGCGCGCACGGTATTGCAGCGCTCCTCCGCCGAGATGCCGGTGGTCAGCCCATGGCGCACGTCGACCGAGACGGTGAAAGCGGTGCCGAGCGGGGCGTCGTTCTCCGCCACCATGGGATCGAGCCGCAGCCGCCGCGCCTGCTCGGCGCCGAGCGGCGCGCAGACGATGCCGGAGGTGTTGCGGATGATGAAGGCCATCTTCTCCGGCGTGCAGAGCGAGGCGGCGACGAACAGGTCGCCCTCGTTCTCGCGGTCGTCGTCGTCGGTGACGACCACGATCTCGCCCTTGGCGAAGGCCTTGATGGCGGCATCGACGCGGTGGTGGGTTTGGACACGCGTACTCCTTGCAGGCTGTTCAAGCCGGAGGCGTGAACGGCCACGCCGTCCCCTCGCCCATCTGGGCCGCGGTGCATCAGATAGTGATCGGCCAGCACGCACGCCATCATGGCCTCGGCGATCGGCACCGCGCGGATGCCGACGCAAGGATCGTGGCGGCCCTTGGTGACGATATCGGTATCGCGGCCGTAGCGGTCCACGGTCTTGCGCGGCGTCAGGATCGACGAGGTCGGCTTGACCGCAAAGCGCGCGACGATCGGCTGCCCGGTGGAAATGCCGCCGAGAATGCCGCCGGCATGGTTGGAGAGGAACACCGGCTTGCGGTCGTTGCCCAATCCTTCAGGCGGCATGCGCATCTCGTCGGCATTGTCCTCGCCGCGCAGTTCCGCCGCGGCAAAGCCGGCGCCGATCTCCACGCCCTTGACCGCGTTGATGCCCATCAGCGCGGACGGCGAGATCGCCGTCGAGCTTGGCATAGACCGGCGCGCCGAGCCCGGCCGGCACGCCGTCGGCCACCACCTCGATCACCGCGCCGATCGAGGAGCCGGCTTTGCGGATATCGTCGAGATAGGCCTCGAAGAACTTGGCCTGCTCCGGGTCCGGGCAGAAGAACGGATTATTGCCGACCTCGTTCCAGTCCCAGCGGGCGCGGTCGATCTTGTGCGGGCCCATCTGGATGAGCGCGGCGCGCACGCTCATGCCGGGCACGATCTTGCGCGCGACGGCGCCGGCGGCCACCCGCGCCGCGGTCTCGCGCGCCGAGGCGCGCCCGCCGCCGCGATAGTCGTGGATGCCGTATTTGGCGTCATAGGTGTAGCCGGCATGTCCCGGCCGGTACTTGTCCTTGATGTCGGAATAGTCCTTGGAGCGCTGGTCGACATTCTCGATCAGCAGCATGATCGGCGTGCCGGTCGTGACCTGCTTCCCCGTCGCTGCTCGGTGAACACGCCCGACATGATCTTCACCGCGTCCGGTTCCTGCCGCTGGGTGGTGAAGCGCGACTGGCCGGGCCGACGGCGATCGAGCTCGCGCTGGATGTCGGCCGCTTCCAGCGGAATGCGCGGCGGGACAGCCGTCGACCACGCAGCCGATCGCCGGGCCGTGGCTTTCGCCAAAGCTGGTGAAGCGGAAGAGATGGCCGAAGCTATTGAACGACATGAAGAGTTCCGTTTCGCGCCGGTGCTAGGTAGCCCGCGCCTCAGTCGCGGTCAAATAAGCGCGCGGCCGGCTTCGCCAGCTGCGAATGCGCCCGCCTCTCGTCGGTTGTCGTCGATAGTTTTTCTGAATGCCCATTCAGCTTGCTGAACAGTGGTTAATGACAAGCTGAACATCCGTTAAGCTACGGAAAAATAAAGGTTTTTTCCGTTTTTCCAATTGCCGCGCGTCTCGCCTTGGGTTATGCAAGTGGCCTTGGACAGGGGCCGAAAGCCGGATTTGCCTAACCCGCGCCTGACGATTCTCCTGCCATTCGAATGGACCCAACGAGGACATAGGACAATGCGCAAACTCACTGCCATCGCGGTCGCGCTCGGCTTTCTTGTTGCCACGAGCCTGCCGACCATCGCGGCCCCGGCGGTCAACACCGGTGTCGCGAAGACCGACACCCTGTCGGCCAAGAAGAAGACCACCAAGAAGTCGATGAAGAAGGCGACCAAGAAGAAGGCCGCCAAGAAGTCGACGAAAAAGGCCGAAGAAGGCCAAAAAGTCGATGAAGAAGAACGAGAAGAAGTCGCAGATCACCGCCACCGATCTCTCGGCCAAGAAGAAGGCCACCAAGAAGTCGATGAAGAAGAAGGCCAAGAAGTCGACGAAAAAGGCCAAGAAGGCCAAGAAGTCGATGAAGAAGGACGAGAAGAAGTCGCAGATCACCGCCACCGACCTCTCGGCCAAGAAGAAGGCCACCAAGAAGTCGATGAAGAAGTCCAAGAAGGCCAAAAAGGCGAAGAAGTCCAAGAAGGCGAAAAAGACCGACAAGAAGAAGATGTAATCCCACGTCGGAATCGAATTCAGCGCGCGCCCGCTGCGCGCGGCGAACGGCCGGACCTGGTGTCCGGCCGTTTTTTTGCGCTCAGGCGTAGCGCGTCAGGCGCCCGCCTTCGAACACATAGACCACGCCCTGATCGATATCGAGCAGCGGCGCCGCCGCCGGCTTGGCGATGCCGAGCGAGGCGATCAGCCCGCGCGCGGTGCCGCCATGGGCGACGGCCACGGTGTCGCTGGTCAAGTCGCGTCGTACCAGGCGCGCATGCGCGCCGCCACCATGCGTAGCTCTCGCCGCCGGGCGGCAGGAAATGCCATTTGTCGTGCTCGCGGGCGGCGATACGCTGCGGGTCGTGCTCATGCAATTGCGCGAGGGTGAAGCCTTCCCATGCGCCGAAGGCAGATTTCGCTGAGCGCGGGATCGGTGCGGTAGCCGTCGGCGGCAAGCCCGAGCGCGGCGCGCGCCAATTCCATGCTCTGCCGCGCGCGCAACAACGGGCTCGACTGGTAATCGAGGCTCGCGGCATCGCGGCCCTCACGCGCGAACAAATCGCGCAGGATGTCGCCGCAGTGGCTCGCCTGTTCGCGCCCGCGCGCATTGAGCGGAATGTCGCGCTGGCCCTGTAGGCGGCCGGCGACGTTCCAGTCGGTCTCGCCGTGACGGATGTAATAGAGGGTGGGATGCGGCAAGCGAACCTCGTATGCGATGCCCGTTTTCACCGGCGCGCGGGCAGGCGCGCGGGGCATCGGGCTGGTCCACGTCCTCATACATCGGGCGCGCCGGATTTCAAGGTCGGCAAGGGCGGCCTTATCATCGGCTACGTCGAGAACAGGGGGATCGACGAGAACCTGAACAAGGTGCTCAAGTCCGATCAGATCGCCAGATACAAGAGCCTCTCAAGCAACATCATTCTCACCGATCATCTCGATGCGCTATTCTCCTGGCGAACAAGCGATTTGGATCAACAAGACCCAGTTCTTCAAGCCAGGGCTTGCCGAACGCCGCGACCTCACGGGATCGCTGTGCGAACGGATCGCGCAGGATGCTGCAGACCGAGGGACTTAACAAACGATGCAGATCATGGAAATCGCTGGCATCGTCGTGCGCCGCGGCTAAAGCCAATTAATTCCGACCAGCGGCAGCAATCGCTGAAGGATCGCCCCGGCGCAGATCAGCACCACGAGTATCTTGAGAAGATAAGCCAGGCGAGAGTCCCTGACGAACTTTTCGATGGCCCAAAAGCAAATTGCGCCGACGACGCAGATGATCAGAATCCCGATTACGAGCGAAAGCATGGTAATCCCCTGTTCTGGTGCGATATTTCGTTACTTAGCCAGCCGCCAAGCGAGCAGCACCACGGTCGCGCCAATGACCGCTGCGACGATCGATATTATTAGCCCGGCGCCGAGCGAAAGCAGGACGGCGATGTGATAGCCGACAAACGCACCCGCAACACCGACAAGCGCACTCGTAGCGATGCCGCGGGTCGATCCGGCAAACTGGCGCGCGAGCCAGGACGGGCCGGCCAGCCGATCGAACAAGACGCCGGCCAAAATGCCGATTGCGAGAATGAGAACAAACGTCACAATTGGATCGCTGGCTTGCATCGAATGGCTCTCCAATAAGACGCCAACGGCAAATGTAACGGCCTGACCACCCTACGACAATCCGACGGGGGGTAAAGCAAATATCTATTTGGGTCATGCGCGTCGGCTCAACCGTGCCCGCGCGATGTCCGATCAACCGGTCATCTTGGAAATACGGTATGTGGTTGCCGACGGAGCCATCCATTCGCGCCTGTCCGCGCGAGTTAAGCTAACGGGCGATGACAGAAACAGGAATTACTCTTCCTTGCCCACCGCGATGTCCGGCGCGTCGGGATGCTTGATGCCGACGATGTGATAGCCGGTATCGACGTGGTGGATTTCCCCGGTGACGCCGCTCGACATGTCGGAGAGCAGATAGACGCCGGCCTTGCCGACATCGTCTAGCGTCACGTTGCGCCGCATCGGCGTGTTGTATTCGTTCCACTTCAGGATGTAGCGGAAGTCGCCGATGCCGGAGGCGGCCAGCGTCTTGATCGGCCCCGAGGAGATGGCGTTGACGCGGATATTCTTCACGCCCAGATCGGCGGCGAGATAGCGCACCGAGGACTCCAGCGCCGCCTTGGCGAGCCCCATCACGTTGTAATGCGGCATCCACTTCTCGGCGCCGTAATAGGTCAGCGTCAGCATGGCGCCGCCATTGGTCATCAGCTTCTCGGCGCGCTGGGCGACCGCGGTGAAGGAATAGCAGCTCACCAGCATGGTCTGGGTGAAATTGTCCGCGGTGGTGTCGACATAGCGGCCGTCGAGCTGGTCCTTGTCGGAAAAGGCGATGGCGTGCAGCACGAAATCGAGCGAGCCCCAGGCCGACTGCACGGCGGCGAATACCGCGTCGAGCGTCGCCGGCTCGGTGACGTCGCAATGGCCGACCACCAGCCCGTCCACCTCCTCGGCCAGGGGCTCGACCCGCTTCTTCAGCGCGTCGCCCTGATAGGTGAAGGCGAGATCGGCGCCCTGGTCGCGGCAGGCGCGCGCGATGCCCCAGGCGATCGAGCGGTTGTTGGCGACGCCCATGATCAGGCCGCGTTTGCCGCGCATCAGACCCGAGTTTTCCGACATGATTCTTCCCGTCTTGGCCCCTTGGCCTCTTGGCCTTTTGGCCCGGCGCCGCCGGCCGCTTCCTATGGCATAGGGCCTGAGGGCCATCAAGCAAGGCTGCGGCGGCGGCGCCAGCGCTGTTAATTCAATTCATTTCCGGGAATATGATCCAATTCCAGGGGTTTATCCTGGCACCCGCGCAAGCCGGTCTTGCCCGGGCCGGCCGCGCGGCGCCCGTGGCGCCGCCCGCGCCGCAAAGCGGATTGAGAACGAGGGGACAGGCGTGGCCACGTTCCGCCAGCAGATCGAGGCGACCATTCCGGCGCTGCGCCGCTATGCGCGGGCGCTGACCCGGCAGAGCGATATCGCCGACGATCTGGTGCAGGACACGCTGGTGCGGGCCTTGCGCTCGGAACATCTGTTCCACGGCGGCGACTTGCGCGCCTGGCTGTACACGATCCTGACCAATCTCAACCGCAACCGGCTGCGCTCGCTCGCCCGGCGGCCGACGCTGATGCCGATCGAGGACAATGACGCGCCCGATCTCGCCGGACCCGAGGGCGGCGGACGCGACATCGAACGTGCGCTGGCCACGCTGGTGGAGGACCAGCGCAACGCCCTGCTGCTGGTGGTGCTGGAGGGCCTCAGCTACCGCGAAGTGGCCGAGGTGCAGGGCGTGCCGATCGGCACCGTGATGTCGCGGCTGGCGCGGGCGCGCGCGCAGATCAAGGCCTATCTCGACGGCGAGCGCCCGGCGCTGCGCCGCGTGAAATGAAGGAACAGGTGAAGACATGACCACACGCGATCCATCCGTGACCGAGGACGAGCTGCACGCCTATGTCGACGGCGAATTGCCGGCCGACCGGCGCGCCGCTGTCGTCGGCTGGCTGGCCGAGCATCCGAGCGAGGCCGCGACGGTCGCCGCCTGGCGCGCGCAAGCCGAGGCGATCCGCGCCCGCTATGGCGCCGTCGCCGCGGAGCCGGTGCCGGAACGGCTGAAGCTCGAGCAGGTGCTGCGCGGCGGCGGCCATTCGTGGAAAATGATCGCGGCGGCGGCGGCGCTGGTCGCCTTCATCGCCGGCGGCGGCGCCGGCTGGTTCGCACGCGGCACGTCATTGGCGGCGCCCGGGCATAACGGCACCATCACCGCCGACGCGCTGGAAGCCTATCGGCTCTATGTGGTCGAGGTGCGCCATCCGGTCGAAGTGCCGGGCTCGGAGCGCGCGCACATGACGGCGTGGCTGTCGAAGCGGCTCGGCTACGCGCAGCGCATTCCCGATCTCTCCGCGATCGGCCTCAAGCTGGTCGGCGGCCGGCTGCTGCCCGGACCGAGCGGCGCCGCGGCGTTCTACATGTATGAGGGCCCCTCGGGCGAGCGCTACACGCTCTATTGCTCCAAGGTGGCGGGCCCGGAGACCGGCTTGCGCTTTGCCGGCGGCAAGCAGTCGGCCGCGTTCACCTGGGTCGACGACAAGGTCGGCTATGTGGTCGCCGGTCCGGATCAGCGCGAGAAGCTGGAGCGGATCACCAAGCTGATCTACGACCAGATCGATAAGACGGATCGGAAGTCGTAGCGCGCCCTTCGCTCAACACGTCACGGCCGCTTCGTTCCCTTCATACCGCTCGGAGCCAGACGCGGACAAGAACGGGGCCTCAACCGCTTTTGCGCTTGCGGTACGCGAAAAAACTCGCACCAAAAAGCGCTCCGAACAAAATGCCGACCCCGATGTTCCGCGAGCCGGCGCCGAAAATCAACGCCATGGAGATACCGAACCCGATCGCCTGTTTCGTAATGGTGTCCACGCGATCCATCCCCTCAAATTGTCTCTCAACGCGGTTCATCGACGTATCGCAACGCGGACGCCGCTCGCGACGGCGCCGTGCACCATGATCGTGCGCGTGCGTCGTCGGCGACGCCCGCAGGCTCTAAGGCACTCGTCATCCAACCTTGGCTTGGATATCGGCTAACCGCCAAGGCAATGCTCAAGCGCTTCGCCGCATGTGGTGACGCATTTTTCCCACCGCGGATTGCCTTGGGGCGGACACTTCGCGCGGCAAGCGTTCAAAGTTGCATAGCAGCGGTCGCCGCGCGCATCCGCCAACTTCATCGACGCCGACGAGAAACATTTGGCCGTGCACGCCTTTCCGTCGCCGGCATTGGCCCGACCGGCTTGCATGCTCATCCCGGCGATGAGGACCGCCGCACCCACGACCAGGACCGAAAAAGTTTTCATTGTCGTCGCTCCCTGTGAAAACCGATTGAAGCTCGGTGAGCTTGGTATTGTGGAAGTTAATCCCGCCGGGGCTGGCCAAGGCGGATCAAGTTCGAATGTATCCCCGGCTTCCGAGATATTGCACTTTTCCAAATTTCGGACGGAGAACTTTGCATAGAATTCTGCGGCGCATCATATCGGCGGCGTAATATTCGCTCCGCTGCCACACCCTAAATTGCTGATCTCAAGTGAGATTGCGGCCCGCTTCAGCGCCGCGGCCGGCCCGCCGCGGGCGTCCAGGCGACCCGCCGGCATTCTTCGCGGCGACAGCGGAGATCGTCAAATACCGCATATCGTTCGGTGTGCATTGGGATGCCTCGACAGGGCGCTTACGGCCCAGGCAGCAGGAGGGATCATGGGAAGACTGGTTCATGTCGCGGCCGCGGCCACAGTCGTGCTTTGCATGACCGCGTCAGCGGCAAAAGCAGACCCGAAAAAATGTTTCGAGAAGTGCGTCGATCCGAAAAGCTCCACTTTTTGTCTGCAGCTTCTCGACCGATGCACCCAGGCGAAAGCGAGCAGGCGCGAGTATGTTGCCGTCGTGACGGCGGCCTGCCACTTCACGGGGCGCAATTGGGGCACAGACGAGAACGGGACCAGGCGCTACAACATTTGCAATCAATGGTGCGAAAAGAGCTGCAGCAGATAGGCGCGGGACACCAAATAAGCAGCCTACCCCCTGGCCGGCATGAGCGCCCCCTGCTGCCGTTCAACCCATTTTATCTCTTGGATCATAAGGCTTCTTCTCGCGCCATGTCTTCATCAGCGCGGCGAGGTCGTCGTCGCCGCCCTCGGGCAGCATGATGCGCACGGTGGCCATGAGGTCGCCGGTGCCCGCTTTCGCCTTGAGGCCCTTGCCCTTGAGGCGGAAGGTGCGGCCGGAATTGGTGCCGGCCGGAATCGCCAGTTCCACCGGCCCGTCCAATGTCGGCACCCGCACCTTGCCGCCGAGCACCGCCTCGTAGAGCGTGATCGGCAATTCGAGCCGCAGATCGGTGCCGTCCGGCGTGAACACCGGATGCGGCGCCACGTTGACGGTGATCAGCGCATCGCCCGCCTTGCCGGTGGCGCTGGGCCAGCCCTGCCCCTTGAGGCGGATCTGCTGGCCACTGGCCAGGCCCGCCGGAATCTTGACCTCGATGTCCTTGCCGGTCGGTAGATGCACGCGAGCCTTGGTGCCGCTGGCGGCTTCCGGCAGGCTGATGGTGAGCGCGGCATGCAGGTCCTGGCCGGTGGCCGGCGCGCCGAAATCCTCCGGCTCGAACTGACCGCCGCCAAACCCGCGCCCGCCGCGCGCGCCGCCGCCGCCGCCGAACATGCCGCGCAGCATGTCCTCGAAGCCGCCACCGCCGGCGCCGCCGCCGGTACCGCGACGTTGGAAGCCGTCGGGACCGAAATGGAAGCTTTCGAAATGCGAGCCGCCCGGCTGGAAGCCGCCGGCGCCGCCGCCCGGCTGGCCGCCGTAGCCCTCGAAGCCGCGATAGCGCGGCTTGCCCTCGGCGTCGATCTCGCCGGCATCGAAGGCCTTGCGCTTCTCGTCGTCGCCGACGATCTCGTAAGCCGCATTGAGCTCGGCGAAACGCGAGGCCGCCTTGGGATCGTGCTTGTTGGCGTCGGGATGCAGCTTCTTGGCGAGCTTGCGATAGGCGCTCTTGATCTCCGCCTCGCTCGCGGTCTTCGTCACCCCCAGGGTCTGGTAGGGGTCGCGCATTGCGGTTCAAAACTCCTGTTGGGAATCCCCAGCGCCGGCCGCGGGCCGGCGACTCGACAGTGCAATGTGGGGTTCCCCCGCGCCGGATGCAACGCGCCGTCGCGCTTGCGGCGACGGCGGGCAGGCGTTTCTGCGCGTCAGGAGCTCTTCCAGGGCTTGATCGAGCGCACCTGCCAGACCCCCTTGGTGTGCCGGCAGGCCTCGCCTTGCAGCCAGGACTGGTCGCCGCCCTTGACGTAGCTGGCCAGGAAGTCGCGGCAGGTCTCGCCGTCCTGGCTATAGGCGGTGGCGATCGGGGTCACGGTGCCGCGCGCGCCGGTGTTCGGATTTTCCCAGGGGGCGCTGGCGTCCTTCTCGCCGCGCCGGAGCACCTCGCTGACGGCGGCGCGCGCATAGGCGAGATCGTCGTCGGGCGGCAAGGCTTGCGCGCTCTGGGCGCCGGGCGGCGGCGTGATCGAGCCGGTGGTATCGGCCTTGTCGCCGCCGAACAGCGACTCGATCTGGTAGGACATGCTGCAGCCGCCGCCGACCAGCGCGAACGCCAGCAATGCGCCGCCGGCAGCCCCACGCCATAGGCGCGGGGGCCAAGCTCGACTATAACGGCACCGACTAAACCGGAACCGACGGGTCCTATCCCCGACCAAACCGAGTGCTCCAAATAATGTCCGATACGGCTCCGATTGAACACCCGACTTGGTTAACAGGCGGTGATTTCACCACTGCGGATGACCCCTTACGGCTGTTTAGCGCCTGGCTACAGGACGCCAGCGGCTCCGAACCGCGCGATCCCACCGCCATGACCCTGGCGACGGTCGATGCCGACGGCGCCCCCGACGCCCGCATGGTGCTGCTCAAGGGCGTCGATGCCCAGGGATTCGTTTTCTACACCAATATGAACAGCCAAAAGGGGCGCGAGTTGGACGCCCACCCACGGGCGGCGCTGGTATTTCACTGGAAATCGCTCAATCGGCAGATTCGCATCCGCGGGCCGGTCGAAAAGGTCACCGCGGCCGAGGCCGACGCCTATTTCGCCAGCCGGCCGAAACAGGCGCAGATCGGCGCCTGGGCCTCCAAGCAGTCCACGCCGCTGGAGAGCCGCCTCGCCTTCGAGAAGCAGATCGCGCTCTATGCCGCCAAATACGCGCTCGGCGCGGTGCCGCGGCCGGCTTACTGGTCGGGCTACCGCATCCTGCCGCTTAGAATCGAATTCTGGCAGGACCGCCCGTTCCGCCTGCACGACCGCATCGAATTCCACCGCGATAATCTGACCGCGCCCTGGAACAAGACGCGGCTTTATCCGTGAAGTAGAATTTTCCAGGCGCGTCGAACGCGCGCGCAAAAGAGTACAACAATGCCGAGCACGCCCAGCAACCAGCCCCGCCGCACGCTGCTGCTCACCGGAGCCAGCCGCGGCATCGGCCACGCCACCGTCAAGCGCTTCTCCGCCGCCGGCTGGCGCGTGATCACCTGCTCGCGCCATCCGTTCCCAGAGAATTGCCCGTGGAACGCCGGACCCGAGGACCACATCCAGGTCGATCTCGCCGACGAAGCCATGACCCTGGAGGCGGTCGAGGAGATCAAGAACCGGCTCGACGCCAACGAGTTGCACGCGCTGGTCAACAACGCCGCCATCTCACCCAAGGCCGGCGGTGGCGCCCGCATGGGCACGCTCGATACGCCGAACGAGGTCTGGCACCAGGTGTTCCAGGTCAATTTCTTCGGCCCGATCATGCTGGCGCGCGGGCTGGTCGAACAGCTGCAGGCGGCCAAGGGCTCGATCGTCAACGTGACCTCGATCGCCGGCTCGCGCGTGCATCCGTTCGCCGGCGCCGCCTATGCCACCTCGAAGGCGGCGCTCGCCTCGCTCACGCGCGAGATGGCCTACGACTTCGGGCAGCTCGGCATCCGCGTCAACGCCATCGCGCCGGGCGAGATCGACACCGCCATCCTGTCGCCGGGCACCGAGAAGATCGTCGAGCAGATCCCCTTGCACCGGCTCGGCACGCCCGACGAAGTGGCCAAGATCATCTACGTGCTGTGCACGGAGACGTCATCTTACGTGAACGGCGCCGAGATCCATATCAACGGCGGGCAGCATGTGTGAGGGGCGCTGAGCGCGCATTGCCTCTCCGCTGTCATTGTCAGGCTTGACCCGGCGATCGATGCGGCCGCGCGCCAGGCGAGGACTTGCGTCAGACTGCCATGCGTTGAAACTCATCATGGATGCGCGGGTCATTATCCCAAGACGGCGCTTCGCGCCTTTTGCCCGCGCATGACCGTAGCGAATGGCAATTCCGTATACCCCGCGCAGTCTCATGCCGAGGAGCGCCGCGCGGCGGCGCGTCTAAAAGCATGCGGGCGACGCGCCAACCGAGCAACCAGGCAAGCTCCCTAATGGCATGCTCCAATGCCGCCAGGGGCGGCGTGGACTTGCCTTATTGTAAGACGTAAGACAGTAAGCTATATTCTTGCGATGAACCGCCATGTCCGCAAGCCAGCCGCCTTCTCGAAGGTCTCGGTCAAGAGCCAGACTGTGCTGCCGCGCGAAGTACGCGAAAGGCTCGGCATCAGGCCCGGCGACATTCTGCGCTATCGCCTGACCGAGGAAGGCGTGCTCATCGACAAAGCGCCGAATGAGGCGGATGACCCGTTCGCGGCCTTCTCCGAATGGTCGAGCGAGGCGGACGAAAAAGCTTATGCCAAGCTCTGAGCGGACGCGTTTCGCGCCTTTCGACGTAGTCGTCGTTCCGTTCCCTTATGCCGACCGGCTTGCTGAAAAGCGCCGTCCCGCCCTGGTGATTTCCGGGCCGAAGCTTGCCTCCCATGCACTCGTCTGGGTGGCGATGATCACCAGCGCCGCGAATGAATCCTGGTCAAGCGACGTGGCCATCGCCGAGCTTGCGCGCGCCGGCCTGCCGGCGCCCTCGGTCGTGCGGCCCGCAAAAATAGCGTGCGTCGAGGTGGCGCGAATCGAACGACGCGCCGGCCAACTCGACAAGTCGACGGCGCGCATGGTGTTGCAACGGTTGCGTGGGTTTTTGGGGTCGGCGTAACACCCCACCCCGACCGCTTTCGCTATAACGTGTCGAAGACGCGCGCAAACGCGCTTATGGCTCAAGCGGTCGACTCTCCCCCTCCAGGGGAGGGTTAAGCGCGCGCAGCCCTCACAACCACTTCCGCCACTTGAAATACACGTAGGGCAGGATCGCCGCCATGATCATCACCACCAGCACGATCGGATAGGAATAGTGCCAGTCGAGCTCCGGCATGTGCTTGAAGTTCATGCCGTAGATCGAGGCGATCAGCGTCGGCGGCATCAACACCACCGCGGCGACCGAGAAGATCTTGATGATGTTGTTCTGCTGGATGTTGACCACGCCGAGCATGGCGTCGAGCAGGAAGGTGATCTTGTTGGACAGATAGCTGGCATGGTCGGTGAGCGAGAGCACGTCGCGCTGCATCGACTGCAGTTGCGCGCGCGTGTCCTTGGTCCATTTCATGGTCTCGGCTTCGTGCGAGAGGAACAGGAGCAGCCGGCCGATGGAGACCAGGCTCTCGCGCACCTTGGAGGTCAGGTCGCCCTTGCGGCCGAGCGCCTTGAGCACGTCGCTGTAGGACGGGGGACCTGCGTCCTCGTCCGGCTCGAAGATGGTGTGCGAGATCTGGTCGATCTCGGCGCCGATGCGTTCCTGGATGTCGGCGGCGCGGTCGATCACCGCGTCGAGCAGGTCCATGAGCACGGTGTCGCCGGAGAGCTTGGGCGGACAGGCGCGCGCCAGCTTGTGCTCGACGATGGCGAAGGGGCGCGGCTCGTCATAGCGCACGGTGGCCAGTCGATGGCCGGAAAGGATGAAGGTGACCGGCGTCGCCTTGGGCGTGGCGCTGTCGGAATGACACATCAGCGTCGCGGTCATGTAGCGCGCGCCGTTCTCCACATAGAGTCGGCTACTGACCTCGATCTCCTGCATCTCCTCGCGCGTCGGCACCGCGATGCCGAGCAGGCCCTCGACCAGCTTGTCTTCCTGCACGGTGGGCGAGAACAGATCGACCCATACCGCGGCCTCGGACGGCGCGTTGCCCGGTTCGACCGGGACACGCTCGAGCGAGGAGCCGTGCGGGACATAGACCGAAAGCATGCATCACGACCGTGGCGAGAAGGACGCGCCAGTCATGGCCCGATCGTACGGCCAAGCGCAAGACCATAATGACGCGTGTCGGCCCGCAAGCCGCCGCGTGGCGGCCGCGCGATGCGCACCGTTTTGTGGTGTCGGAAGCCGTGCCGCGCGCGTCAGCGCGGGCGGCGCCTATTCGCGCTCGTAGCGCAGGGCGTGGTTGCTGTTGGCCGGTGTGCGCGGCTTGGTCTCGCCCTTCTGGCTGACCGCAGCGGCAACCGCCGAAATGCCGATGCGCCCGTAACGGGTGTCGAGCGTCGCATGTTGGCTGCGGCTTTTGGAGTCGTGATGGCTATCGGTGTCGTGGCTTTGACTGCGTTGCTCCATCGCCTTTGTCGCCTGCATTACTTCACTCTGATCCTTCCTTGGGAGTCCTCGAGGGCGCTTGATGTGGTGCCCGACTGCGGCGGAATTGCGCGCTTAATCGGAAGCTTCGGTGATATTTCCCGCCGCTCCGCAGCATTCGTCTCGGCAGCGCAGAGAATACCGCCCAACATGGTAAACCATCCCTTAACATCTTGGCGGCACACTCGTTTTCGTGCCGGACGCGGGTCCGGGGCGCCCTCGTCGGGGCCCTGCCTAATGTGCGGCATTCCTGCAACAAATTCGCGTCAGCACGATGTGGACACCATCGAAACCGTGGCGGGTTTCAAAGTTTTCCGCTTAATACGCTAATGAATTGATCCCAATGGCGGGTGCCTGGACAGGCATCCGGGAAAGAGGATGAAAATGGCGGCTCGGGGGTTGGTGGTGGCCTTGTGCGGCCTCGGCCTGGTGCTTGGCGGCTGCATGCAATCCACGCTGGATCCGTCGTCGGACGCGAGTTTCACGGCGCGCGACAAGAAGTTATTGGCGGCCGCGCCCTACGCCAAGGCGATGTTACCGGAAACCTATCAGCGCCATATCGTGAGCTGGCACCGCAAGGAAATGCCCGGTTCCATCGTCATCGATTCCGACGCGCGCTACCTCTATTACGTGCTGCCCGGCGGCAAGGCGATTCGCTACGGCGTGGCCGTCGGCGAGGAAGCCATGGCCTGGTCGGGCGTGGCGCGGGTCGAGCGCATGACCGAATGGCCGTCCTGGACGCCGACCCCGGGCGAGCGCGAACGCCTCGACGTGCCGGCCTATGTCGGACCGGGGCCGCAGAATCCGATGGGCGCGCGGGCGATGTATCTCTACGAGGGCAACAAGGACACGCTCTATCGCATCCACGGCACCAACCAGCCGGAATATATCGGCCAGGCGATCTCCTCGGGCTGCATCCGCATGACCAACGAGGACGTCATCGATCTCTATAAGCGGGTGAAGCCGGGCACCGTCGTGGTGGTGCTGGCGCCGCACCAGGGCAACTCGCCGTACAATCCGCGGCTCGCCTCGAGCGGCAATCCGTTCCAATAAGCCCCGCGGCCTTGTGGCCAGGGGCTTGGGGCTGGGGACGAAACGGCGCCTGCGGGCGCCGTTTTTGTTTTCGGGGAGTCAATCGGCGACGACGCTCACACGCCCAAGTCGATGCGCAAGATCTCCGGCGGCATGCCCAGCCGCAGCGGCACGATGCTGCAGCCGAGCCCGCCCGATACGATCATGTGGCGGCCGCGCTCGACGATGTGGCCATAGGCGAAGCGGGCGCCATATTCCGACGGGGTCCAGGTCGGCGACAGCAGCGGCGGGCGGATCTGGCCGCCATGGGTGTGACCGGCGAGCGTGAGCGAAACGCGTTCCGGCACCTTCACGAAAATGTCGGGCTCATGCACCAAGAGGATCACCGGATCCTCGCTGGTGACGCGCGACAGCGTGCCCGGCAGATCGTCGACGCCGATGAACTGGCTGGGGCCGATCCAATGCGCGAGTTGGTCGCCGAGGCCGGCGAGCCAGAAGCGCTGGCCCGGCTCGCCCACCAGCACGGCGTCGTTCTCCATCGCCGGGATGCGCACGTTGTGAAGCGCCTTGCGCACGCCCGTGATGTCGTACCACCAGTCGTGATTGCCGTAGATCGAATAGACGCCAAGCGGCGCCGAGAGACGCGCAAGCTCGTCCGACCATTGCGGCGGCGTCACCCGTTCGGTGACGAAACGGTGGGTGGCGAAGAAGTCGCCCAGCAGCACGATGAGGTCGCATTTGAGCGCGTTGCCGGCGTCGACCACCTGGCGCACGCGCGCGATGCCCATATTGGGGCCGCCGGCATGCAGGTCGGCGATGACGCAGATCGAGAGCCGCTGACCCGCCGGCCAGCGCGGCGGATTGAGCCGATACTGCGTGATCACCAGGTCGTTGGCCGCCTCGACGGCGGCATAGGCGGAGGTCGCCGGCCCCATCAGGCCGGCGGTGCCGAGCACGCCGAGGCCGCCGGTGATGAGGCCGCGGCGGGTGAGCCCGCGCGGCGCCGGCCGCACGATGGGATCGGGAGGCTTGACGGTCATGTCGCCCCCTTAACGGGGAACTGTGTAAGAACAATGGTGGCGTGCGACAGATTGCGGGCATGCTTAATGGGCATCCGCCATGACCGGTCGCGGGCGCGGCAACGGCACCACCGGCGTCGGCGGCGGCGGCACGCGCACGTCCCACTCGCAGATGCGGTAGCCGCCGCGGCGCTGGATCACGTCGAGATGGACGTGGCCGCTGTGATAGCTGTCGGCGCCGGGGCCGAGCACGGTGGTGAAGCGATGGCAGGCGGCATCGCGCATGGCGAGGCGCAGCGGTTCGTCGACTTTCGCGTCGGTCAGCTCGAGGCGGCGGCCGTCGGCGAGATGTAAGGCGCGCACATCGAGGGCCTCGCCATGGGCGTGTTCGCTGAGCTTGGCGCCGGGCACGCGGTTGCGCGTGCGGCATTCGTAGGAATCGTAGTTTTCGATGGCCGTGAGCGCGCTGCCGAGCTTGGCGACCCGCGGCGCCACCTCCTCGCGCAGCCAGCCGGCGAGCGATTCCGCCATGGCGCAGGTAAGCACCGCCGGCGGCTCGACCGCGATACGGCGCGCGTCCGCCGCGCGCACCGCGGCGAGTTCGACCATGTCGCCGCCGCCGCAGGCGCCCGGCCCGATCAGCCGCGGCAGCAGCGTCATCTCCGCCATGGCCGTCAGCCGCCGGTCGCAGAGCGTCGGGTCGCCGGTGACGGTTGCGGCATTGAAATTAAGGCCGGCCACGGCCGCGGCGAAGGAACGTGGCTCACTCGCCACCGGCACATGCGGCCGCGGGCGCGGCAGCGGCACCTCGACGGCGGCGGCGGCCACGCCGCAGGCGCCGGCCAGCGTCAGCAAAGCGAGAAGAAACCTCATCAGGGCCATTCCGGGCCGCAATTGCGGCATTTGTTATAGACGTATTACCGCCCCTCCGCGAAACGGGGACAGGGGAAGGGGCGTCGGCACCGCCGGGCGGCCGCGCCAGGGGCTTTGCGGGCCATTGCACTGCCCGGCGCCCGCGCTAACCTTGGCTCCGGCCGACGAGGGGTCGGTCCAATAAGCCGCCAAGACGGGAGGGGAAGATGCTCGGACTGATGCAGGATTGGCCGCTGTTGTGCCAGCGCATCATCGACCACGCCGCCACGTTCCACAGCGAGCGCAAGGTCATCAGCCGCTCGGTCGAAGGGCCGATCGTGGAGACCACCTACGCCGCCATCCGCGCCCGCGCGCTGAAGGTGGCGCAGCGGCTGGAGCGCGACGGCATCCGGCTCGGCGACCGCGTCGCCACCATGGCCTGGAACACCGCCCGGCATCTGGAAGTCTGGTACGGCATCCTCGGCATCGGCGCCATCTACCACACCATCAATCCACGCCTGTTCGCCGAGCAGATCGTGTGGATCGTCAATCATGCCGAAGACCGCATGATGATCGTCGATCTCACTTTCGTGCCGCTGCTGGAGAAGCTCGCCGACCGCCTGCCCACGATCGAGCGCTATGTCGTGCTCACCGACGGCGCGCACATGCCGCAGACGACGTTGAAGAACGCCATCGCCTATGAGGACTGGATCGGCGAGGTCGACGGCGATTTTATCTGGAAGGAGTTCGACGAGAACACCGCCGCCGGCATGTGCTACACCTCCGGCACCACCGGCCACCCCAAGGGCGTGCTCTATTCGCACCGCTCCAACGTGCTGCATTCGATGATCGCCGCCCTGCCCGATTGCATGGGCGTATCGAGCCGCGACACCATCCTGCCGGTGGTGCCGATGTTCCATGCCAATTGCTGGGGACTGGCGCTCACCTCGCCGATGGTCGGCGCCACTTTGGTGATGCCGGGCGCCAAGATGGACGGCGCCTCGATCTACGAATTGCTCAACACCTATAAGGTCAGCTTCACCGCCGCGGTGCCGACGGTATGGCTGATGCTGCTGCAGGACCTGGAGAAGACCGGGCAGAAGCTGCCTTATCTCAAGCGCGTGGTGATCGGCGGCTCGGCCTGCCCGCGCGCCATGACCAAGACTTTCCAGGACGTCTATGGCGTCGAAGTGATCCACGCCTGGGGCATGACCGAGATGAGCCCGCTCGGCTCGCTCTGCACGCTGAAGCCGGAATATGTCGGCCTCACCGGCGAAGCGCGGCTTGATATCGCCATGAAGCAGGGTCATCCGCCGTTCGGCGTCGAGATGAAGATCACCGACGACAAGGGCAAGGAACTGCCCTGGGACGGCAAGACCTTCGGTCGCCTGAAGGTGCGCGGGCCGGCGGTGGCACGCGCCTATTTCAAGGTCGAGAACGATCCTGCCTTCGACGCGGACGGCTGGTTCGACACCGGCGACGTCGCAACCATCGACGCCTACGGCTACATGCAGATCACCGACCGCTCCAAGGACGTGATCAAGTCGGGCGGCGAATGGATTTCCTCGATCGACCTGGAGAACCTGGCGGTCGGCCATCCCAAGGTGGCGGAAGCCGCGGTGATCGGCGTCAAGCATCCGAAATGGGACGAGCGGCCGCTGCTGGTGATCGTGCTGAAGAAGGGCGAGACGGCCAGCAAGGAGGAACTGCTCGGCTTCATGCAGGGCAAGACCGCCAGTTGGTGGATGCCCGACGACGTGGTTTTCGTCGACGAGATCCCGCACACCGCGACCGGCAAGATTCAGAAGCTGACGCTGCGCCAGCAGTTCAAGGATTACGTGCTGCCGAATATTGAGGCGGCGGAGTGAGATAAGTCGCGGCGTGGACGGCCGCGCCGCCACGATATCGGACGGCGCGCGCCGACGGACGCGCAGGCCTAACGCGACGCGCTTTGCGGGAGCGCCTGACTGATCTTCATCGATCCATTGTCCCGCGCGGACGAATTCATCGCCAGCGCGCGCAACCGCTCGAGCACGAACAACCGAATGGCCGAGGAGAGGTTGTCGTGCAGCCGCGCCTTGTCGATTTCACCTACCATCACCGAAACGGTGAGACCTTGTTCGCGCGCGATATCCCGTAAGCCCTGCCAGAATGGGTCTTCGAGACTGACGCTGGTCTTATGGCCAGAAATGACGATGGAGCGCTTGACGACCGACGACTTCATGACAACTCCTTTTGTTTGCAGACGGGCCGTCACCCGATTTTGGCGCAATTGCCCATGTCGCCCCGGCCTGCCCACCGGGTCGGTTTGTCCTTCCGACTTTTCTGATCGCGTTCTGATACGCTTGCCGTGGCGACCCGCCGCGCAACCATGCGCTACGCGCAAAGCAGGACGCGGCTCCTTCTACAAACTTACGATGACATTTGCGGCGCGATTGCGCTGTTCAATATTGCACAATCCGGTGACAGCGCACCGGCTGTATAGTGCATGCTGTCGATGGCGCCATTCGCAGCCGGCGGCGGCGTCTTTCAGTTCGGCAGCCGCGACGTCAGAACTACGAATCGTGCGACGCCTCGTCGAGAATGATATTGATCAGCGAGTTATGCACCCTGATCTCGTCGCCATAGTCGATGTAGCCCAATTTGCGGAACTTGTTCATGAACCGATTGATGCGCGAACGCGTGGTGCCGACCATATTCGCCAACAATTCCTGATTCACCGGAAAAGCGATCACGTTCGTTTTGGCGTCCATACCGGCATTAGCCAAGGTCAACAGAATACGCGCCAGCCGCTTCTCGCTTGAATTGAAGAGCTGGTCGATCAGGTCCGCTTTCAGTTTTTCCGTTCGACCGAGAAGAAAACGGAAGAAGACCTTGGAAAATTCCGGGTCGTCGGTGAGCGAGCGCATCACGTGATCGGGGCGCAAACGCACGATCTTGCAAGCGCCGGTGGTGGTGACGGTGGAAGTTCGCATCGGGCGCCCATCCAGGCATCCTTCGCCGAAGAAACTGCCCGGACCAAGCAGCGCGATAATGCCTTCCTTGCCTTGTTCGGAAACCACGCTGACACGAACGCCGCCGGTGACGATATAATAAAGTGCATCGGTGGGGTCGCCTTGGGCATAGACGATCTGGTTGGCGGAATAGTCCGCGACCGCGCCCACTCCGGGAGTCCGATCGAGGAAGGCTTGATAATCAAAAGCCCCGCCGGCGTGTATGTCGGTGTCGGACGCCATAAGCCTACGTCCCTAAACTGCGACGTCATGACTTTCGCCGGTACCTTGCGCGCGCCGCGCCGCGGCAAATTGATCTGACGCAAAATTTGTCGCTTATCGATATCGGGGAATGTTCCATGTTCGGAGGACTAACGAATCAATCCGTTTCATCGCGGCTTGCCGACAACGTAATATATTACCTATTGTGGTAGGCTGCGCCACGATCAAGCATGGGAGAACTTTCAGCAAGGTGCCAACGGACGCTCTCGGCGCACATTAGAACTTTGATGAGAACCCTGATCAGAACCTTGGTCAGAACCTGATCGACGCGGCGGCCGATCAAGGGCGCGGCGCTTCGCCACAAGCACCATGTTGCACGTTGCACGTTGCACGCCACACGCCTGGCGCGGCCGCCGGACTCGTCGATCGCATCGGCATCGGTCGCACCGGTGTCGCGCGCCTTGTCACGCGTGGCAGTGCCGGTTTCGGCCATGATGCCGGTGGTATTCCCTTGTTGCGGTTTCTGTTAATGTAGCGGCGAGCCCACCCCGAACGCCTCAATCCATCCGAATTCACATCGCCCGTGCGACGGCAGGCAAAAACCAAGAGCGCCGGCGGATTGCTCAAGGCAATCCAAGCGGAATGGTTCCTTGGCGTGAGCCTGGCAACCACGATTGCCTTTGCGCTCGCCGGCGACACGGTGCTCGGCGCGCTGGAGAAGCCGCTTTGGCTCGCGCTTATTTTCACCTGGCTGTTCGGCGTGGTGATGGGCTCCGCGCTCTCGGTGGTCCGCCATGCCGACCGCGTCGCCGAGGTGCTCGGCGAGCCCTACGGCACGCTGGTGCTCACGCTCTCGGTAACCGCGATCGAGGTGATGAGCATCACCGCGGTGATGCTGCACGGCGCCAATAATCCGACGCTGGTGCGCGACACGTTGTTCGCCGTGGTCATGATCATCCTTGGCGGCATGGTGGGCACCTCGCTCCTGGTCGGCGGCGCACGCCACCGCGAACAGCACTACAACCTGCAGGGCGCCAATGCCTATCTGAGCGTCATCATCCCGATGGCGGTGCTGACCCTGAGCCTGCCGAATTTCACGGTGACGACGCCGGGGCCGACGCTGTCGTTCGCGCAACAGATCTTCCTGGTGGCGATGTCGGTGGGGCTCTACGGCGCCTTCCTCGCCATTCAGACCGGCCGCCACCGCGCCTATTTCACCAGCGACGACAGCGAGGGGCCCACTACACACACAGCGCCGGGGTCCCCACCACCGCTCATCCGCCACGCGACGCTGCTCATCGCCTACATGCTGCCGGTGGCGTTCCTGGCGGAGAAGCTCGCCCACCCGATCGACTATTTTATCGAGACGCTGCACGCGCCGGAGGCGCTCGGCGGCGTCATCATCGCCGTGCTGGTGGCGACGCCGGAAGCCATCGGCGCCACGCGCGCGGCGCTGGCCAACCACCTGCAGCGCTCGATCAATATCTTCCTCGGCTCGGTGCTGTCGACGATCGGGCTCACCGTGCCGACGATGCTGGCGATCAGCCACTTCACGAAGCATGAGGTCTATCTCGGGTTGAGCAGCGCCAACAACCTGCTGCTGGCACTGACGCTGGCGGTGAGCGTGGTCACCTTCGCCAGCGGCCGCACCAACATCCTGCAGGGTGCCGTACATGTGATGCTGTTCGCGGCCTTCCTGATGCTGATCTTCCAGGCCTGAGCGGCGCCGCGGCCCGGTCCGGACGCGGGGCGATTGCGCGCCGTTGCGGCGGCCGCTATCCCTTCACCCCCATGAGCAGCCCGGCGGCGGACGAACTAGCGGCAGGCGACGGCGTGCGCATCTTGGGGCGCCGCCTCGACTATTGGCGACCGCACACGCGCGCGCTCGGCACCATGCTGACCAAGGTCGGCGGGGCGACCGAGCGGGGCCGGCAGCAGCCCTTTCTCGATGCCGCCGAATGGGCGGCGCTGAAACAGATCTGCGCGAGGTAATGGAAATGCGGCGTCCGGTCATCCCCGAGCCGATGTCGCGGCTGGCAACGTGGTCGCAGCGCCATGCGCTGTTCGCGCTGGCGGTGGCGCTGCTGTCGATCGTGGTGCTGCGCTCGGGACTGCTGGAGGTCGTGCCGGCGCTAACGACCTTCGCCGCCGCGCTGGTGTTCGCCATGATGGCGGTGCTGTTTGCCTTGTTGAGCTTCATCCCGATCTGGCGGCACGGCCGGTCCGGGCTCGGCCGCGCGCTGGTCGGGCTGCTGCTCGGCCTGGCGCTGCTCGCCTATCCGGGCTATCTCGCCTACCGCGGCAGCAAGCTGCCGCCGATCAGCGATATCACCACCGACTTCGAGCATCCGCCGCAGTTCGACCTGCTGGCGCGCTTGCGCCCGCGCGGACGCAACGACTATCCGGGCGAAAAGACCGCGGCGCTGCAGCGCGAGGCCTATCCCGACATCGTGCCGCTGGAGGAGGATGCCGCGCCGGCGGTGGCCTATCGCGCCGCGCTCGCCGTCGTCACCAAGCGCAAATGGCTGATCGTCGACGAGCGCGCGCCGGGACCGCGCCGCGACGGCGTCATCGAGGCGGTGGCGCGCACGCTGATCATGGGCTTCCGCGACGACGTGGTGGTGCGCGTGAGCGCGGATGACACCGGCTCGCGCATAGACGTGCGTTCGGCCTCGCGCTACGGCGTCAGCGACTTCGGCACCAATGCGGCACGCGTGCGCGCGCTCTTGTCCGACATCGACGACGCCGCCAGCGAGCCCACGCCGGAGCCGCGGCCCGAGCCGGCGAAGAAACCGGCGCCGAAGAAGCCGGCGCCGAAGAAACCGCAAAAGCGATAGCGCCCGCGCGCGGCTACCCCGGCAACCGGTAAACCCCGTCGATTGCCGGCGTGCCCTCGGTGACGACGAGCCCGCGCGCTACCATGTCTTCAAGATGCGCCAGCACCGAGAGGCCGGCGGCGCCGGTCAGCCGCGGGTCGAGACCGATATAGCTGGCGCGCACGATGGTGGGGATGTCGGCCGCACTCTTGCCCAACCGATGCAGGATCGAGGCTTCGCGCGCCTTGCGGTGCAGGACGTAATAATTGACGAAGCGTCCGGCGTCGGCGATGGCCGGGCCGTGGCCGGGGAAATAGGTGGTCTCGTCGCGCTTGGCGAGCTTGTCGAGCGAGGCCATGTAGTCGCTCATGGCGCCGTCGGGCGGCGCCACGATCGAGGTCGCCCAGCCCATCACATGATCCCCTGAAAACAGCAGGTTCCGCTCGCGCCAGGCATAGGCCATGTGGTTGGCGGTATGGCCGGGCGTGGTCACCGCTTCGACAGTCCAGCCGTCGCCGGAAACCACCTCGCCGTCCTTGAGCGCGACGTCAGGACGGAAATCACGGTCGGCGCTGGCGTCGAGCCGATTGTGCTCACCGATATGCAGCGGCCGGGCGGCGCGGTGCGGACCCTCGGCATAGACGGTGGCGCCGGTCGCCGCCTTCACCGCCGGCACCGCCGGCGAGTGGTCGCGATGGGTGTGGGTGACGAAGATCGCCGAGACCGTCTCATTGCGCACGGCGTCGAGCAGCGCCCCGATATGGGCGGCATCGTCCGGACCGGGATCGACGATGGCGACCGTGCCCCGGCCGAGGATGTAGCTGACGGTGCCCTTGAAGGTGAAGGGACCGGGATTGTTGGCCATGACCCGGCGTAGCCCGGGCGCGACCTCCTCGACCGTGTCGGGCGCAAGATCGAGCGTCTTGTTGAAGGGGATGTCGTCGGCCATGGCCAGTGCCCTTACCGGCTCGGCGCAGGCTGCGCAAGAAAAGTCTCTCGGCGGCGTCGATCCTTCGCCGGCGTCAGCGCACCACCAGCACGCCGTTGGCCGACTGGTGGAAGTCGTCGAAGAAATTGTAGCGGCCGGGCGCCAGCGGCCGCAGCCGCACGATGCCGCTGCCGTTGCCGGTCACCACCTTTTCCGCCCGCAGGCTGACGCTTTCGAATTCCATCGGCGTCGGATCGAGGTTCTTCACGGTGAGTACGATCGGCACATTGGCCGGCGCGGACACCTCCGCCGGCTCGAAGCGGTGGTTCTTGACGCTAACGCTGACATGGACCGGCTGCTGCGCCAGGGCGCCCGTCGCCAGCAGCACGGCACCCAGCACCGTCGCCATTGCCGCAATTCGTGATCTCATCGTCGCCGCCTCATGGACTGGTGTTGCATTCAGAATTCCAGCGCGAATTTGAGCTTGGCGCGCTGGCGCGAGAATTCCGCCAGATTGAACGCGACGCCGGGATTATCGATTTCGCGACCCCACACCTGCGCGTTCCAGGCGGCGGCGATGAACATTTTCGGACCGAGCTGCACGAACAATGTCGGGCCGAGAAAGAGCGCGTCGCCGGTGAAGTTGTTGAACCAGGCACCATCGTAATGGCGCAGATACCACATCTCGCCGCCGATCAGCAGCGAGGGAACGACGCGATAGGCCAATGCGGCGGAGACACCGCCCTTGGATTCCATCGCCCAGCCGGCACCCACATGGTCGGGATCGTGCGTGGCTTCCGGCTCGTAGAGCAGATTGGAGCCGAGAAAGAGCCGCTGCGGCACCAGTTCGAGGTCGGCATTGAGCTTCAATTCGAGCTCGACATTGTCGACATGCTCGCCGCTGGTCTCGTCGATGCGGCGCCATTCCGGCTCCGCCGACAGCGTCACGCCGAGCGGCGAGTTGGGGCCGCGGCCGAGCAGCAGGTAGCGCATCTCGCCGAAGAAGCCGCCGACGGCGAGCTGACTGCGGTTGTCGAGACCGGTGACGTCATTGATGCTGTGCGCGGAAACGAAGGGACCGAGCTCGAACTGCACATATTGGTTGGGGGTGAATTCGTATTCGAGCTTGCTCTCGCTGGCGAAATAGCGACCGTCGCGCTTGCCCATGCGCGCCTCGGTATCGAACGAGACTTCGCGTTCGCCTTCCAGGCCGATGCCGGAGCCCTCGGTGAACCCGAACACATATTTGGTTTCGATGTCGCGGAAATACGGCGCCGCGTCCTGCGCCCGCGCACTGCCGCCGGCGACGAACAAAAGTGCGGCAAACAAGGCGCCGCACGCATTACCGGCACAACGCATCGAAAGGTCCCGGTTGGTCCGAGTTTGAGACCCGGCCTCGCGCCACGCATGTTGCGAGCGGCGCGCCAACACTTCGATGAAACCGCGTGCAAATGTCAATCGGCAAACGCAACATTAGAGCGTTTCTACTTCAAAGCGATTCAAAGGAGCGCGCGTTGAATTCTTCTAATTCAAAGCGGTGCGTGGGGTGGCGCGTGGATCTCGGTTCAGGCGACGGCGCTGACCGCTGGCTGGGCTTGCGCCAGCAGGCGCTCGACCTCGGCAGCCGGACGCGGCCGGCTGAACAGGAAGCCCTGCACCTCGTTGCAACCTTCCGAGGTAAGGCTCGCGAGTTGCTCCTTGGTCTCGACGCCTTCGGCGGTGGTCGTAATCCCCAGGCTGCTACTCAAACCGACCACGGCGCGCACGATGGCGACGCTGTCGTCCTTGGTCGGCAGGTCGTGGATGAAGGACTGGTCGATCTTGATCTTGTCGAAGGGGAAGCTGCGCAGATAGCCGAGCGAGGAATAGCCGGTGCCGAAATCGTCCATGGCGATCTTGATGCCGAGATCGCGCAGTTGATGCAGGACGGCGAAGGCGCCCTCGTTGTCCTGCAGCAGGACGAGCTCGGTGATCTCCAGCTCCAATCGTTCCGCCGGAAGGCCTGAGGCTGCCAGCGCGCCGATGACGGTCGGCACCAGATTGCGGCTCTTGAACTGGGCCGGGGAGACATTCACCGCGATAGTCACGTGCTTGGGCCAGCGTGCCGCCTCGGCACAGGCACGGCGCAGCACCCATTCACCGATCGGCACGATGAGGCCGGTTTCCTCCGCGAGCGAAATGAAATCGAGCGGCGACACCAGGCCGCGCTCCGGATGATGCCAGCGGATGAGCGCCTCGCAACTGGTGATCTGGCTGCTCTTGACGTCGATGATCGGCTGATAATACAGCTCGAACTCGCCATTCACGATCGCCTTGCGCAGATCGAGCTCGAGCGCGCGGCGCGCCTGCATGCGGGCGTCCATATCGGCTTCGAAGAAGCGGTAGATGCCGCCGCCGTCGGCCTTGGCGCGGTACAGCGCGAGATCGGCGTTCTTCATCAGCGCATCCGGCTCGTGGCCGTCCGCCGGTGCCAACGCGATGCCGACGCTGGCGCCCACCACCACCTGATGGCCGTCGAGTTCATAGGGGGCGCCGACGGATTCGATGAGACGCATGGCGAGCGTGGTGACATCGGAGGGTCGCTCCGAAGGCAGTTGCACGATGGCGAATTCGTCGCCGCCCAACCGCGCGACGATGTCCTCCTCGCGCACGCAATGGCGCATGCGCTCGGCCGCTGCCTGCAGCAGGCGATCGCCGACCGGATGGCCGAGCGTGTCGTTGACATTCTTGAAGTGATCGAGATCGAGGCTGAGCACCGCGATGGTCTCGGACCGCCGCAAATGGCTGAGCGCCGTATCGACCCGCTCGTAGAAGGTCACGCGGTTCGGCAGGTCGGTGAGCGCATCATAATGCGCCAGATGCTTGATCTTTTCCTCGGCGCGCAGCCGGTCGGTGATGTCGTCGTGGGTGGCGACCCAGCCGCCGCCGGCAACCGGCTGGTTCATGATTTCGATGATGCGACCGTCCGGCAATTTCGTGATCTTGCTGAACGTCCTGCCCTTGCGCACGCAGGCCAACAGGTCAGCCAGGTAGCTGTCAATTTCGTCGGCGTCGAAGCCGCCGTTGGCGGCGCGGTGGGTGAGCACGTCGCGAATGCTGGTCCCAAGCTTGATGACGTCGCGCGACAAGCCGAACATGTCGATGTAGCGCTGGTTGAAGACGACGAGGTGGCCCGACGCATCGAACATGACCAGACCTTGCGACATGTTGGTCAGCGCGGCGTCGAGACGCTCGTTCTGCGCGGCCAGGCTGCGCTTCGTTTCGCCGAGAGCGCCGAGCGCGCGGTCGAGTGCTTGCAACGGCAGCAAGCGCATGACGAAATACATGGCAAAGCCGAACAAGGCGCTGACCAGCGCGACCAGCGCGGTTTGGCGTAGGACTTCCGCCAGGCTGGTCTCGACCACCAGCGAGCCGACGACCGAGTCGCCGACGACGATCGGCGCGCGCCGGCTCATGACCGGGGCGCTCAAGTCGGCGCCTTCATCGAGCACGAGAGTGCCATTCTGGTCGTAGAGCTTCTGGCCGATCGGCTGCTCGTTGGCTTCCGGGAGTTGGATAATCTCGGACAGCCTGAGCTTCTGATACTGCCACATCTCCTGATGCGAATAGATGTATTGCGCGACGCGGGCGGCGTTCAGCCGCGATTTGAACGCCAAGGTCTCCGCGCTATTGCTGTAGCCGAGCATGAAATAGCCGGCCGGCACCGCGATGGCGGTCAGGATCGCCACGACGAGCGCGATCGCGCTGACCCGTTTCCTGAGCTGATCTGTCTTCATTACTCGGTTTCCGGCAGGACCGCCACGGCGCGCAGCGCCGAAACGCCTTTTGGCGAGCGCAGGAAGGCAATGAATGATGACGTCGCCGGTGCACTTTTGCCGCCGACAATGAAATACAGACGCTTGGAGAACCTGTAGGCGCCGCTTTCAAAGCGGGCGAGCGTCGGCGTAACGCCGTCAAGGGTGATGACGTGCAGACTGCTGTGCTCGGTGGTGAGTTGGGTCAGCGTGGTGCCGGTGAGCGAGCCGGGGACGCGCTGGGCCAAGGCAACATTGTCCTGGTCGGTCGCGGCGATCGGGATCTCGGACCGCAGCCGCGCCTTTTCGATCGCCGCCGCCATGCCGGGGAACAGATCGCCGAGCAGCGTGGTGTCGGTTTCGCTTCGTGGACGCAGCACGATGCGGATGAGCGCGCCGTCCGGCCAGGTCGGCTTATTGGCCGTGAAGATCCCGGGCAGGTCAGCCGCCTTGAGAGCATTGGGTACGCGATGCGACGTCGCCAGCACATAGGGCGTACGCAGCACCAGGACCTGGGTCAGGCCGACGGCCGCTTCCGTCGGATTCAGCGGGCGCGCGGAAACCGCCAGGTCGAGCTTGCCGTCGGCCAGCGCGTGGATGGCGCCGCTGCTGCCGAGGCTGGGCACGACGTCGACCTTGGCGCCGGTAGCGGCGGTGAAGTCGGCGCCGACTTGATGCAACATCCCGATCGCGGAACCGGTGCCGCCGAAGCGAAGAAGGGTGTCAGCTATGGCGGGCAGTGTTAGACATGCCAGCGCCAGTAATGCGGCAGCAGCGCCTTTCGCGAATGTTTGTTTCATCGTGATATCTCAACGCGATAGCGCCAGATATCACATGAGACATGTCAAAGAAGCCAAAACCGCGCCGCGCTTTTCCCCGGCATGGTCAACAAAGGGTTTGCGCGCAGGCATGCGTGGTTTCTCGTTACCGTTTCAATGAATCTCCGGCTCCGCAATGGCTCCGAGCGGCCCGAGAAAATCGAAATCGCAGCCTTCGTCGGCTTGGCCAATATGCTGCGAATAGAGCGCGCCATAGCCGCGCGGATAGCGCGGCGGCGGCGGTGTCCAGGCGGCGCGGCGACGCGCCAGCTCGTCGTCGCTGACATGCAGATGGATGCGGCGCGCCGCCACGTCGACCTCGATCTCGTCACCGGTCTCAACGAAGGCGAGCGGACCGCCGACGAAGCTTTCCGGCGCCACGTGCAGGATGCAGGCGCCGTAGCTGGTGCCGCTCATGCGCGCGTCGGAAATGCGCAGCATGTCCTTGACGCCGGCCTTCAACAGCTTCGTGGGGATCGGCAATTGCCCCCATTCCGGCATGCCGGGGCCGCCAATGGGTCCGCCGTTCTTGAGCACCAGCACATGGTCGGGCGTAACGTCGAGATCGTCGCGCTCCACCTCGCGCGCCATCTCGTTGTAGTCCTCGAACACGAGTGCCGGCCCGCGATGTTGCAGCAATCGCGGATCGGCCGCCGACGGCTTCATCACGCAGCCGCGCGGGGCGAGATTGCCGGTGAGCACGGCGGTCGCCTCGGCATCGGAGACCGGGTCGATCAGCGGATGGATGACCGAGCGCTTGTAGATCTCGGCACCGGCGATGTTGTCGCCGATGCTCTTGCCGGTGACGGTGAGGCAGGAGAGGTCGAGCATCTCGCGCAATTCGTGCATCAGCGCGCGCAAGCCGCCGGCATAGAAGAAATCCTCCATCAGATATTCGCCGGACGGGCGCACATTGACGAGCACCGGCACTTGCCGCGAAATCTCGTCGAAGCGTGCCATGTCCATGGGCAAGCCGGCGCGGCGCGCCATCGCCACCACATGGATGATGGCATTGGTGGAGCCGCCCATGGCCATATGCACGCGAATGGCGTTGTCGAAGGCGGCGGGGGTGAGTATTTTTTCGGGCGTCAGGTCCTCCCACACCATGTCGACGGCGCGGCGGCCGGCGGCAGCCGCCATGCGCGGATGCGCGCTGTCGGCGGCGGGAATCGAGGAGGCGCCGGGCAGCGTGAAACCGAGCGCCTCGGCGATCGCCATCATGGTCGCCGCGGTGCCCATCACCATGCAGGTGCCGTAGGAGCGCGCGATGCCGCCTTCGAGCTCGGCCCAGTCGGCCTCGCTGATGCGCCCTGCCCGCTTCTCGTCCCAGTATTTCCAGGCGTCGGAGCCGGAGCCGAGCACCTGCCCGCGCCAATTTCCTCTTAATTGCGGTCCGGCCGGCACATAGATCGCCGGCAGGCCCATGCTGATCGCGCCCATGATCAGCCCGGGCGTGGTCTTGTCGCAGCCGCCGAGCAGCACGGCGCCGTCGATCGGATGGCTGCGCAGCAGCTCCTCGGTCTCCATCGCCAGCAGGTTGCGATAGAGCATGGTCGAGGGCTTCACGAACGGCTCCGACAGCGACAGCGCCGGCAATTCGATGGGGAAGCCGCCGGCCTGCAGCACGCCGCGCTTCACATCCTCGGCGCGCGCGCGCAGATGCGTGTGGCAGAAATTGATGTCGCTCCAGGTGTTGATGATGCCGATCACCGGCTTGCCGGCGAAGTCGGCGGCGTCATAGCCGCCCTGGCGCAGCCGCGAGCGATGGCCGAAGGCGCGCAGGTCGGCAACGCCGAGCCAGCGATGGCTGCGTAGAGATTCGGGGGATTTGCGATTTCCATTAGAATCAATTCCGATTGTGTCCACTTGCGTTCCGCTCATTCGCGGCCGCCTGCGCGAAGGCAGGCTCCAGCGGGAATCCGGAGCAACAATCACCTGCGGAGAGTTCCTGCACCGGGTCCCCGCCGAGATTATTCCCGCGAAGGCGGGGACGAAGCGAGCCGCTTCATTCTATCATTCCGCGGCGATTTCGGGCTTGGGGACCGCGCGCTTGGACAGCACCTGGGTCACGATCACGACAGCCACCAGCCCGGCGCCGATGAGATCGCTCTCCAAGCCCGGCTTGATCAGCAACAAGCCGCCAATGATCAGCATCGCCCGCTGCCAGGTATTGGCGGCGGTGATGAGATAGCCGTTCAAGCCGCCGGCGAACAGCACCACGCCGATCACCGCGCTGATGCAGCTGGAGACGATGGTCGGCCACGGACCGATCATCAACAGCGACGGCGAGTAGACGAACATATAGGGCACGATGAAGCCGGCGGCGCCGATCTTCACCGCCGCCCAGCCGGTCGCCCACAGGTCGGATTTGGCGATGCCGCAGGCGGCGAACACCGCGAGCGCCACCGGCGGCGTGATCGCCGAGAGGATGGCGAAATAGAAGGCGAACATGTGCGCGGCCGGCACGATGACGCCGAGCTTGACGATGGCCGGCACCAGCAGCGCGGTCATGATGATGTAGGCCGGCGTGGTGGGGATGCCCATGCCCAGCACCATGCCGGCGATCATGGTCAGGAACAGCGCCACGAACAGCATGTCCTTGGCCAGATGCACCACGAACTGGGTGAACACGATACCGAGGCCGGACAGCGTCACCACCCCGACAATGACGCCGGCGGCGGCGCAGGCGAGCGCCACCGACAAGCGTGTTGCGGGCGCCATCGACCATGGCGCCGATCAGGTTCTCGAAGGTGACGTTGACGCGGGTATGCTTGCGCAGCGCCGCCACCGGGAAGCAGGACGAGCGTCCCGGCGAGCGCCGCCATCGGCGCACTGAAGCCGGAATACATCACCACCAGAATGAGCGCGACCGGGATGAACAAATGGCCGTTGGTGCGCATGACCGTGCCGAGCTTGGGCAGTTCGGAACGCGGCAGACCGGTGAGCCCCAGGCGCTTGGCCTCGAAATGCACCGCCGAAAAACAAGACAGATAGTACAGCACCGCCGGGATCGATCGCCCAGATCACCACCTGGCCGTAGGAAACGCCGAGGAACTCGGCCATGACGAAGGCGGCCGCCCCCATGATCGGCGGCATGATCTGGCCGCCGGTGGAGGCCACCGCCTCGACCGCGCCGGCGAATTCCGGCTTGAAGCCGGTGCGCTTCATCAAGGGAATGCTGATCTGCCCGGTGACCATGACATTGGCGACGGCGCTGCCCGAAATGGTGCCGAACAACGAGGAGGAGACCACCGCCACCTTGCCCGGACCGCCGGTTTGATGGCCGGTCAGGCCGGTGGCGAAATCCATGAACAACTGGCCGGTGCCGGTACGCTCCATGAAGGTGCCAAACACCACGAAGATGAGGACGTAGGTGGCGGAGACGGAGAGCGGGATGCCGAAGATGCCCTCGGTGGTCATGTAGAGCTGGTCGAGCATGCGCTGCGGCTCAAGCCGCGCGATGAACAGGCCATAGGTCAGGAAGCAGATGGCGGTAATCGGCAGCGCCCAGCCAAGCACGCGGCGCACGGCTTCCATGAGCAGCACGATCAGGATCACGCCCATGATCTTGTCGCTCAGGTAAAGGTCGTCGACATAAAAGATGCGGTTGACGACGTAATCGTAATTGTAAAACAGATAAAGGATCGGCAGCGCAGCCAGCACCAGCAGCACGAGATCGAGCGGGCTGGGTGTGCCTTCGGGCTTGCCGCTGACGCGGAAGATCAGGAAGGTCAGCGTCAGCGCGAACAGCAGGTGGGTGCCGCGGAACCACACCGCTTCCGGCGAGCCGAAGCCGATCGCCCACATGTGATAGAGCACCATGGCGACGCCGACCGCGATGGTGACGAGCCGCACGATGCCGCGATAGCTGGTATCGATCTTGAGGTTCATGAGAGACCGCGTTCGGACACTGCGTTTTATCCGCTCGTCCCCGCGCAAGCGGGGACCCAGTGCTTAATCGCGCATTTCGATTTTCACGTTGGATTCCCGCTTGCGCGGGAATGATCGGAGCGTGCCCGCCCTGCCCTTTCAGGCGAGGGCGGAGCACCCTTCACGTCAATGCGACGGCACGTTGATGCCGTGCTCCTTGTAGAACTTGGCGGCGCCGGGATGGAACGGCACGCCGATGTCGGTGGCGAGATCGGCCATCTGCTGCTTGCCGATCGCCTTGGCGATGCTCGCCAGCGTCTTGGTATTGTCGACCAGCGTCTTGGTCATCGTATAGACCTCGTCGGCCGGCAGCTTGCACGACACGAAGATGTGGGTCGCATAGCCGACCACGTGCACGTCGGTATCCTGCCCAGGATAGCTGCCCTTCTTGATGGTCAACGGCGTGTAGCCGGGATTGAGCTTACGCATGCCGGCGAAACTGGCCGCCTGGTCGAGCAGCTTGATCGGCCGCGCCGAGGCAAGGTCCATGATGGCGCCGGCCGGCACCTGGGTGCCAAGGCCGAAGGCCACCGCGTGGCCGTCCTTCATCTGATTCACCGAGTCGGAATAGCCGACGAAGCTCACCTTGACGTCCTTGTAGGTCAGGCCGTTGACCTCAAGCAGCTGGCGGGTGATCTGCTCGCCGGTATTGCCGCGCTGCTGCGTGGTGATCGCCTTGCCCTTGAGGTCGGCGATCTTGTTGACGCCGGAG
The DNA here is from genome assembly GCA_963782145.1 of uncultured Pseudomonadota bacterium. Taxonomy (GTDB): domain Bacteria; phylum Pseudomonadota; class Alphaproteobacteria; order Rhizobiales; family Xanthobacteraceae; genus Pseudolabrys. The sequence goes on along the minus strand of CAWAIV010000004.1, from coordinate 620,562 downwards.
GCCGCGGTGACCACGAGCTGGTAATATTGCGGATAGAGCGTGGCGATGTTGCAGACATTGGTGGTCGGCTTCTTGAACGCGCCCTTGCCGTGCACGCCGTCGACGGTAGAGATCGAATTGCCGAAGCCGATGTCGGCCTTGCCCTCGTCGACGCCGCGCACATTGGCGATACCGGCGCCGGGCAGCACCTGGATCTTGAGACCCGGGACCGCCTTCTCCCACATATCCTTGAGCTGGCCGCCGAGCGGAATCCATGAGCCGCCCTGCGGGCCGCTCATCATCTTCAGGTCGGTGGCCGCGGCCGGAGCCGCCAGCGCCACGCCAGGGCAGCGGCCAAGCCGAACGTCTTGAGCGAATTTGTCATGGTGCGTCACTCCCCCAGGCCCGCCAGGGGGTTGCGGGCCGATCCTTTTTTAATTCCCTGGCGGAAGGGTAAGGGCAGGCGCGAATGCGGACAAGAGATCAATTACTACGCGCGGGGGTACCGGCCCAGCGCGGCAGGCTGGTGGGAACCCGGTATCACAGTCCCTGGCCCCCAGCCGTCCGCTACGCGGGTCCGGTTCGGCTGAACAGTGGAGAGGTCCAATCCGCGCCGCGTTCGGCGAGGAGGCAGGCCGCCGCGAGGCGGCCCTGCTCAAGCGCGAGCGGATGCGGCGCCATTATTTGCGCGGCGCGCCCAGGTCGGCTCGCGCGCGGTCAAGAGGCCGCTGTTGCGATCGGGGCGCGCACCGGCTGCTTCCGATCAAAAGCACGCGGAATTCCTGTCAATACAACCTGAGGACGCAAGATGCGAAATCCTTGCGCGATATTTCCGGTCCGTTACTATCATGGTAGGGGACAGATATTCTCTGTATGTGCGTGATTCGTCGCGTGTAATCCCTGCGCATGAAGTTGCGGCTTTGGGGGCGGGTGAGGATTGTCGCGACGTCCGGCAGGCGGTCGGAACGTCGGGCGCGATTGGGGCTGTAATGCAGGAAGCGCGCAGACGCCTGCACCGACAATATCACATAATGGCTTTTCGGTCGCTTTCAGGCCGCTTTAGCGCGCGCCGTTTTGTCGTCTTTGCGGCGGTATGCGCGGCATTGTTGCTGGCAATCGGCGGCCAAGCGCAGGCACAAGCGCAAGCCACCATAACCCTGACAAAGTCGGCGTCACCGACGACCTACACGACTGCCGGGCAGCTGATAAATTATACCTATCACGTTACCAACGACGCCGGTTCGGCACGCGAGGTCAACGGGATTTCGGTAACAGACAGCAATGCCGCGGTGACGGTTAGCTGTCCCAACGTGACCTTGAACCCCGGCGAAAGCACGAACTGCACGGCAAGCTACACGGTTCAGGCCGCCGATGTCGGCAGCGACATCGTCAACACGGCCCAGGCGACCGCGCAGATTTGCGGCGGAGATTGCGGCGTCGCGACATCCAACACCGCCCAGGCGACGGTCACTTTTGTAGGCACGCCATCCTGGACGCTGACCAAGACGCCAAGCCCGACCACCTATACCGCGGCCGGCCAGACCATCACCTACAGCTACAGTCTGACCAATACCGGCAATGTGTCGATCTCGGCAATCTCGCTGACCGACGACAAAGTGAGCGGCATCGTTTGCGCCGGCCACCACGCTCGCCGCCGGCGCCAGTACGACCTGCAGCGGCAGCTATGTCACCACCAGCGCCGACGTCATTGCCACCAGCGTCACCAATCACGCCACCGCGCATGGCACGCCGGCGTCCGGCACCCTCGCCGACGCCACCGCGCAGGCGACGATAACCTATCGCGCCACCCGCGGCTCCATCACCATCGTCAAGAACGCCAGCGGCGGCAACGGCTCCTTCAATTTCACCTCGACCGTCGCCGGCGCCACAAGCTTCACGCTGACCACGGTGAGCGGCACGGCGAGCCGTTCGTTCACCAACCTGACGGCAGGCACTTACACCTTCACCGAAACCAGCCTGCCGCTGCACTGGAAGCTGACCGCCCTCTCCTGCGGCGGCGATACCGGCGGCACCCCCACCACCGTCGACCTCACCGGCGGCAGCGCCTCGGTTGGCCTCGACAGCGGCGAGAACATTACCTGCACCTTCACCAATACATTCGACACCGCCCAGCACATCTTCGACACCCAGCAGGTGATCCGGCGCTTCCTCTCCCACCGCATGACGCTGATGTTGAGCGATGAGCCCGACCGGCCCCGCTTCCTGCGCCGCGTGCCCGGGTCGCTATGGGGCGACGGGGCCGCGGACACGACGCCGTTCAGCGTCACCGGAAGTAGCAGCGGTTTCGGCAGCCAGATGGTGTTCTCCACCAGCCTGGCGCAGCTCGCGCGCGCCGAGGCCAATGCCGCCAGCCAGGGCGCCGGCGCGCTGGCCTATGCGCCACAGAAAATGCCGTTGAAAATGCCGTTGAAGGCGCCGCGGCTGGCGCCCGATCCGGGCGTCGACGTCTGGGTCGAGGCGCATTACCAGAACTTCCGCTCGCGTCTCGGCAGTGTCGATAATGACGGCCATTTCGGCATCCTCTATGTCGGCGCCGACAAGCTGGTCACGCCGTCGATCCTGCTCGGCGCGCTGGTGCAATTCGACTGGATGGATGAAACATCGAGCACGGCGGGCAGCCGGGTTGCCGGCCACGGCGCCATGGCCGGCCCCTATGTCAGCGTGCGGCTGACGCCGAACATGTTCTTCGACGCGCGCACCGCCTGGGGCCTGTCGGCCAACGACGTCGACCCGTTCGGCGCCTATACCGACAATTTCTCCACCAGCCGCTGGCTGGCGCATGCCAAATTGACCGGCAACTGGCACTGGCAGGATTTCCGCATCACCCCGAGCGTCGCCTTGGATTACATCCAGGAGCGTCAGCGCGACTATACCGACTCGCTCGGGGTGGCTATCCCCGGACAGACCTTGTCGCTCGGCCGCTTCTCGTTCGGACCGGAGATCGCGCGCCGCTACATCGGCGACGACGGCACCAGTTACGAGCCGCTGGCGGCACTGATCGGGCAATGGGATTTCGACCGGCCCGAGGTAGCGGCCTTCGACGGCACGCCGATCAGCGCCAATGCGTTCCACGCGCAGGTGCAAGCGGGTCTGCTGGTGCACAAATCAAACGGCGTGGCATTGCGCATCGTCGGCACCTATGACGGCATCGGCGCGGCCGACTTCAACGCCTATGGCGCTCAGATATGGTTCAATATGCCGCTGCCATAGGCGCCGCGATCATCGCGCCGCGCGCGCCGGCCAATCCACGATGCGGTCGAGCGGGAAGATCGGGCGCCGCACCTTGTGGAAGGTGAGCATGCCATAGTCCGAGGTGCATACGCCGGTGCCGGCGCATTCGATCACGCCCTTGGCGATCGGCCCGTAGCCCGCGCCCCAGTGTACCCGGCTCTTCAGCATCAGATAGCGCTTGGATGTCGGGTCGATGCCGACGCTGGTCAGGCAGGCGACGTCGTTCGGCTCCTGGTGACGCGACACCACAACGATCTCGACCTTGCCGGTGTCGAGCACCACGGTCGGGCCCATATGCATCAACACGTCCTTATAGGCCGGGCCGCGGTTGCGGAAGGTGCCGTCGAAGATGAGCTTGACGCGGCCGGTCACCTGCAGCGGCTCGCCGGTGAGGCCGATCGCCGGCATGTCGGTCTTGCCGCCGAGCGCCAGCGTGACGGTGTTGCCGATGCCGGCGCCGATCAGCGTGGCGACCGCCTGCGGATCGCAGATGGCGAAAGCGGCGACATTGTCGAGGCCGGCCTCGATGATGGCGCGTAGCACCGTCATGCAATCCATGGTGCCGCCGGAGGCGGCATTGTCGTAGTGATCGAGCAGCACCACCGGGCCCTCGGTGACCGATTTCGCCCGTTCGATCGCGCGCGCCAGCGGCTCGATGCTGTAGACGAAGGCCTCGCGTTGCGCCCAGGCGCTGGCGAGCAATTCATCGCGATACGCTTGCGCCAGCGTCATGTCGTTGTCGGTCGCCACCACGCAGGAAAGACCGGCGTCGTACACATCCGCATGCGGAAAGCCGGTGAACACGCAGGCGGTCAGCGCACCGTTTCGTTCCATCTCGCGGCAGCGCGCCTGCAGCCCGCGATTGGGCTCATAGCCGGTGCCCTGGCGCATGATGTGCGGCAGCATCGGCACCTGGCCCCAGGCCATGGTGGGCGCGGCGCGGCCGGCCAGCAGCGCGACGATCGCGCGCGCCGCGCGCACGCCGGTGTCGTAGAAGTCCGTGTGCGGATAGGTTTGATAACCGGAAATGACAGTGGCGTTGTCGACCATGGCGGCCGACACATTGGCGTGCATGTCGAGCGCGAGACCGATCGGCACCTCGGGCGCGATGGCGCGGATACGGCGCAGCAGCTCGCCCTCGCCGTCGTCGTATTTTTCCGTCACCATCGCCCCGTGCAGGTCGAGCAGGATGGCGTCGCAGCCTTTCGCCACATCGGCGCAGATGCGCTCGCACATATGCTCGAAGGCGGATTGCTGCACCGGCCCGCTCGGCCAGGCATTGGCCGAGATCGGCAGCACGATCTCGGCGCCTTCCACCTCGGCGATATCGATAAAGCCGGCGATCGCGGTTCCCGTGCCGCGCATCGCGCGGACGGCCTCCGCGCCATAGAGCGGCACGCCCTCGCCGCGGGCAAAGCGGGCAAGATCGGTCGGCACCGGCGACGACGTGTTCGTCTCGTGCTTCATCTGGGCCAGGACAACACGCATCTTTATCGCCGTCCGCTCCGCTTTGTTCGCGCCGACACGATCTAGGCGGCCGGCTCCGCCGCGATCACGTTCACCAGGCTGCCGAGATTGCCGACGGTCGCCTCGATACGGTCGCCGGGCTTCAGCCAGACCGGGTTCTCGCTGCCAGCGATCACGCCGGCCGGCGCGCCCGAGGTGATGACATCGCCCGGCTCGAGCGTGATGTTCGACCACCACGACACCAGTTCGCGCACGCCGTAGATCATGCCCTCGGTATTGGCGTCCTGGCGCAGCTTGCCGTTGAGGAAGAGCTGCATCTTCAGGTTCTGCGGATCGGGCACTTCATCCTTGGTGGTCAGCCAGGGCCCGAGTGGGCAGGAGCTGTCGAAGCTCTTGCCGAGCAGGATGACCTTGTTGGCGTGCTCGCGCGCCTGAATGTCGCGCGCGGAGATATCGTTGAACACGCAATAGCCGGCGACATGGTCGAGCGCGTTCTCGACCGAGATGTATTTGCCCTGCTTCCCGATCACGACCCCGAGCTCGAGCTCGTAGTCGAGCTGTTTGGTGAAGCGCGGGATGTAGACCTCGGCGTCGGTGCCGACCGTCGCCGACGGCGCCTGCAGGAAGCCGGTCGGGTGCTCGTAGTGGAAGGTGCTCCAATTATGCGCCTGCCATTCCGGCGCGGCAAAGCGCTTGCTCACCTCCTCCTTGTGCGAGCGGAAATTGATCGAGGTGTGCAGGATCTTGCCGGGCCGCGGCACCGCCGGCAGCAAGCGCAACTCGTCGCGCCGCCAGGCCAGCCGGCGGCCGTCGGCGCCGAGCGCTTTTTCCGGCGCGGTGAGATCGCAGACGGAGGCGGCGTAGGCGAGCGCGGCGCGCGCCGCGGCGAGCGCGGGATCTCCGGCCGCGAGGAAGCCGATCATGTCGCCGGGCAGCGGTGGCGCGGTCTTGTTCGCGGCGGCATGCGCCGCGCCGAGATCCACCAAGACCTGCTCGGACAGAAGACCGCCGAGGAACCGTGCCGGCGGCGACGATGCGCGAATTTCACAGGTAACGAGCCTCACGATCGATTCTCCCTTTTTGTTGCGTTGCCGATGCGCGGCGCAGGTGGCGCAGGTCAGCGACCGGAGCGGTCGTCATCGTTTTTGTCGTCTTGTCGTCAGCGCACGATCCGAATGGGCGCCACGGTAGAGGCAAGCGCGTTCGATCATATCAGCACCGTTCCGCGGTGCCAGATTCATTTTATTGCATCGCGTAACGCGGCCACGCTCGCAACCTATACTGCGAATTGTAGACCGGTTCGCTAACGCCGCTCGGCGACGACAATCAAAACATGGATTCATCGCGCGGCATCGTGTTATCGTCACGCGTTCAGAAATGCAGGTTTGCGCATGTTCATTCTTCGCGTGAACGGGGTCGATCGCGAGATCGCCTCCGACGCCTCCACGCCGCTGATCTATGTGTTGCGCAATGAACTGGGGCTTACCGGAACAAAGCTCGGCTGCGGCCTGGAACAATGCGGCGCCTGCGCGGTGCTGGTGGACGGGGTGTCGACGCTGAGCTGCAGCGCGCCAGTCGGCCAGTTCGCCGGGCGCAGCATCGAAACCGTGGAGGCCGTGGACAATGCCGCCTTGGCGCGGGTACGCGCGGCCTTCGTCGAGGCCGGCGCCGCGCAGTGCGGCTACTGCGTTCCCGGCATGGTGATCGCGGCGACCGCACTGCTCCTGGCCGGGCCGAGACCCGAGGAGGGCGCCATCCGGGAGGCGCTGCAGCCGCATCTGTGCCGCTGCGGCACCCACACGCGCGTGCTGCGCGCGCTGCGCAGCCTGGCCGCGGCGGAGCCGGCGGCATGAGCCTGCCGGAGAACCTGCAGAAACACCCGGACGTCGACGACTGGCTCGTCATCGCGGCGCCCGGACGCATTACCATCCGCACCGGCAAGGTCGATATCGGCCAGCGCATCACCACGGCCCTGGCCCTGATCGCCGCCGAGGAGCTCGATGTCGACTACGAGCGCATCGACGTCGAGACCGTCGACACCGCCGGTTCGCCGGACGAGGAATATACCTCGGGGAGCAACTCGGTCGAACGCTCGGGCCGCACGGTCCGCCTCGCCGCCGCCACCGCACGCCGGCATCTGCTCGCGCTGGCCGCCGAAGCGCTCGCGGTTCACCCCGCTTCGATCGAGGTCAGCGATGGCCTGGTGCGATCGACCGCGACCAATCGCTCGATCACCTATTGGGAGCTGATGCAGGGGCGGCGCTTCGCCATCGCCGTCGATCCGGCGGTGGAGCTCAAGCCGGCGCAGGATGGCCGGCGGGGCGGACGGCGCATCGTCCCCATCGATCTGGCCGACCTGGTGCAAGGCAGCGCGCCCTTCGTGCACGACATGCGTCTGCCCGGGATGCTGCATGCCCGCCTGCTGCGGCCGCCGCATTATCATGCCCGCATCGTCGCCATCGACGACGCGATCCATGATGCGCTGGGCGGCGCCCATCTGGTGCGCGACGGCAGCTTCATCGCCGTCGCGGCGGAAGACGAATATCAGGCGATCAAGGCCGCCCAGCGCATCGGAAGGTTCATCCGGTGGTCGCCGCAACGCGGCCTCGATGCGCGCGACATCTATGAGCGGCTGCAAACGGAGCCGCGTCTCAGCCTGCCGGTGCACCATGGCGAGGCGTTCGACGAGCCGGTGCCGCCGCTCGAGCCGCCGCCCGCGGACGCCGCCGCCACGGTGCAGATCCGGATCGAACGGCCTTATCTGATGCACGGCTCGATCGGCCCATCCGCGGCCATGGCGCTGTTTAAGGACGACGCGCTCACCATCTGGACGCATACGCAGGGCGTCTATCCCTTGCGCCTGACCATCGCCGAAGCGCTGGGCATGGATCCGAGCCGGCTGCGGCTGGTGCAAAAGCGCGGACCCGGGTGCTACGGCCATAACGGCGCCGACGATGCCGCGCTCGACGCCGCGCTCGTCGCCCGCGCCCTGCCCGGCCGGCCGGTGCTGCTCACCTGGTCGCGCGCCGACGAGCACGCCTGGGAGCCCTATGGGCCGGCCATGGTGGTCGAAGTCCGCGCCAGCCTCGACAATGATGGACGCGTCATCGACTGGTCGCACGAGACCTGGAGCGACACGCATCGCACGCGCCCGCGTCCCGGCCCCAACCAGGTCGGGCCGGCGCGCATGCTGGCCACGCATCTGCTCAGCGATCCGGTGCCGCCTTATATAGCCGAACCGTATTTTTCCGCGCCGCTCGCTGGCGTGCATCGCAACGCCTTTCCCTATTACGACTTCCCGCGCCCGCGCGTGGTCAAACACCTGGTGCGCGATCAGGCGCTGCGCACCTCGACGCTGCGCAGCCTGGGTACCCACGCCAATGTGATGGCAATCGAGTCGACGGTGGACGCTTTGGCGCGCGCCGCCGGCGTGGATGCGCTCGAATTCCGCCTGCGTCACCTGCAGGATGAGCGCGCGCGCGCCGTGCTCGAGGCGGTCGGGCAGCGGGCGCACTGGGGCCACATGCCGCTGCAGCCGGGTTGCGGCCGCGGCCTCGCCTTTGCCCGCTACAACAATCTCAAGGCCTATGCGGCGGTCGTCGTTGATGTCGAGGTCGACGATGCCGCCAAGGTGCATCTGCGCCGCATCGCCATCGCCGCCGACGCCGGCCAGATTGTCGATCCGGAAGGGCTTTCCTTGCAGCTCGAAGGCGCGGCGCTGCAATCGGCGAGCTGGACGCTGTACGAGCAGGTGACCTTCGACGAAAGCGGCATCACCAGCCGCGACTGGGACAGCTATCCGATCCTGCGCTTCGACAATGTCCCCGAGGTGGAGACGGTACTGCTCGATCGTCCCGGCCAGCCTTCGCTCGGCCCTTCGGAATGCGCCATCGGTCCCACCGCCGGCGCGCTCGCCAATGCCATTTACGACGCGACCGGCCTGCGCCTGCAGCGGCTGCCGTTCACGCCGGACGCCATCCGCGCCGCGGCCTTGCGTTAGTCGCGCCGCGCTAAGGCATGCCGACCCAGAGATCAGCGGCGATTGTGCAGCCGGGAACCGCAAGCGGCCCGGTGACGCCGATGGTGGTCGTCGCCGGCTGGCCGTCGGGGAAATAACCGCGCCGCAGCTCCGCCGAATAGGCGTATTCGTTGAGGTCGGTATGCATGGTCAGCAGTCGCAGGGCGTGGCGCAGATCGGTGCCGGCGGCCCGACAGATCGCCTGCGCATTCTCCATGATCTGGCGCATCTGCGCCGCCGGCGCGTTGACGCCGTAAGGGTGGTGCGGATTGCGGCGGGCCGCCGCGACCAGGCCGTTGGCGTCGGCGGCAAGCTGGCCGGAGAGAAATACGATGTCGCCCGCGCGCACCGCCTGCAATTCATGAAAGAGCGGCGCCGGCGCCTTTTCGGTTGAAATGACCTCCTTCTTGGTGGCGCCGTCCGCGCGCAAGGCCACCAAGGTGATCTCGAGCAGCGCGTCGGGCACGACGACGCTGTCGACCGGGAAGAAAGTGCGCGCCGGCGGGTTGTTCGGAAAGAACTCGCGCCACACCCGATCAAAGCGCGGGATATCGTTGATGTCGCGTAGATAAATGCCGGCCTTGACCACGCTGTCGAGCGAGGCGCCGGCCGCTTCCAGCGTCACCTTGAGGTTGCGCAGCGTGTATCGCGTCTGCTTGTCGATCGCATTGCCTTCCCAGAACTGCGGGTTCACCTTGGCTTCCGCGGCAAGCCCGGTGACGAAGTCCGAGGGCACCTGGCCGGCGGTGAAGACGAAATCGCCGGCACGGATCGCCGGCGCGTAGCCGCCGAGCGGCTGCGGAATCTTGTCGGTGGAGATGCCTTCCTTCTCGAAGCCGGGCTCCGGGATGATGCCGACGATCTCCACCTCGGTGTGGCAGTCGGGCGCCATCAGCCCGGTGATGACCACCGACGTGCTGGCGGGCCGCGGCGGCTTGATCTTGACCTTGCGTTCCTCGTGGTAGGGATCGACCATACCGCGGCTGGTGGGGAACTGATCGATGCGCACCACATTGGCGAGGCTCGAGCCCGCCGCCGTGACCGCCAGTTCCAGCCGGCGCAACACTTCACGGCTTTCCAGCAGCAGCGCGTGCTCGCCGGCGAGCGGAACCGCCGCATTGCCGCGCGCCTCCGGCGCGATGCCGTTCTTGTAGTCGGTCGCCATCACTCCCGACGCAAACACCCAGCGCCCATAGCGCAGCACCGGGGTGAACCCGGGATAGGGCAGCGGCAATCCGTCGGGGCAAATGATTTCACGCTTAGGCACGCAGAGACCTCCTCTGGCCGTTGTCGTTGAAGTTGTCGGGTGGCTCAGGACATGGCGACGAACGCCATGTAGCGGCGCAGGGTACGGTCGACCAGGATGCGGAAAATGCGGTCGGTCAGGAATCCGAGCAGGCTGATCGCCGCCAACGCGACGAAGATGCGATCGGTCTGCGCCAGCATACCGGAGACCTGCAGCAGATGTCCGAGCCCGGATTCGGCGGCCAGCATTTCCGCGGGGATGATGCTCATGAAGGAGGACGCCATGGCCACGCGCATGCCGGTGACGATGTAGGGCACCGCCGAGGGGATGATCACGATGAAAAAGATCTGCAGCCGGTTGGCGCCCAGACATTGCGCCGCGCGCTGACGTGCAAGCGGCGTGTGGAGGACACCGGCGACGGTGTTGATCAGCACGAAGAAGAAGGTGCCCCAGAAGATCAGGAAGTATTTCGAGGACTCGCCGATGCCGAACCAGATCACGGCGATCGGTATCATCGCCGTGGGCGACAGGAAGCGCAAGAATTCGGTGATCGGGTCGAGCAGATCATGGACGATCCGCAGCCGACCCATCACGACCCCGACCACAATGGCCGACGCGGTGCCGAGCGTGAAGCCGATCAAGACGCGTGTCAAACTGATACCGGCGTCGCGGAAGATCTCGCCCGACTCGATCATCGGGATGGCGGTAGCGAAGACGCGCGTCGGCGGCGGTATCAGATAGGGATTGAGCAGGTAGTAGGACAGTATCTGCCAAATCAGAAAGAACAAGGCGAGCGAAGTGACGACCAGGACCGGCGTGCGCAGGAAGCGCAACTGTTTGGACTTGCCGACACGGTCCCATGTCGTACGGCGCGCCTTAGGCGCGATTTGTCGGGTCGCTGAAGAGTCTGTCATCAATGCCATAATCGTGCTCCGGACTTCCGGCCGACAGGTGTCGGCTAGAAGGCGTCCTCTGGCGCGCTTTCCCCTTCAAGCAGCTTCTCGATGTGGCCGTAATGTTCGCCGAAACCGGGATCTGCCGGATCGCGCGGCCGCGGCAGGCGAATTTGCAGGACTTCCTTGATCCGCGAATTCGGGCCGACACTCATCACCGCGATGCGGTCGGCCATGAGGATCGATTCCGAAATATCGTGGGTGACGAACACGATGGTCTTCTTCGTGCGCTGCCATATCTCAAGCAGGAAGGAATGCATCTTGCGCCGCGTCAGCGCGTCGAGCGCGGCGAACGGCTCATCCATCAGCAGGATTTGCGGCTCGATGGCGAGCGCGCGGGCGATCTGCAGGCGCTGACGCATGCCGCCGGAGAGCTGATAGGGATATTTCTCGCGATGCGTCGCCAGGCCCACCATGGACAGATAGTAATCGACGCGCTCGGTCTGTTCGGCGCCGCGAATTTTCTGCAGCTTCAAGCCGCAGCGGATGTTCTGCTCCACGGTCTGCCAGGGAAACAGCGCCGAGCCGGCATCCTGGAAGAACATCATGCGCTCACTGGTCGGCCCGGAAATGGCTTTTCCGTTCAGCGTCGCGCGTCCTTCGGTGACGTCGTCGAAGCCGGCCAGGATGTTGAGCAAGGTCGTCTTGCCGCAACCGGAGGGGCCGAGCAGGCAGATGAATTCGCCTTGCGCGATTTCAATCGAGATGTCCTTGAGCGCGGCATAGCCCGTTTCGGGATCGCCGAAGACCTTTGAGATCCGCTCAACATTCAGCATGGACGAATGCCTGTTTCCCGTTGCGGTGGGGGCGCCGGGTGGACGGCGCCCCCGCCTCGACCGTCAGCAAGGACCGGGTATCTTGGAGATGAGCTTGGGATCGATCGCCTTGATCCCGTCGGTCCAAATGAACTCCTTCACGTCGAAGGGACCCTTCATCAAGCCCTGGCCCCGCATCCATTCCGCCAGCTTGCAGTAGTCCTTGAAGAACACGTCGTCGAAGCCGATGTGGCGGCCATTGATGGCCCATTGAAAGTGCGCCGCTTTTTTCGACAGGCCATATTTGTCGGCATTGTACTTGGCCACGGCGTCGAAATTCTTGGCGGCGAAGTCGGCGCCCTTGATCGTCGCCCGCATGAAGCGGGTGGCGATCTCCTTGCCCTGCTTGGTCGCCAGCCATTCCGGTCGCGCACCGATGACAGTATAGCCGTGAATATAGCCCTCGGCGCTGCTCAGCGTATGCACCTTGTCGGGACAAATTTCGCGCGCCCGGCTGCCGAACGGTTCCCAGATGAAGAAGGCGGAGATGTCGCCCTTGCACAGGGCGGTCGGCAGCACCTGGGTGTCGAGGTTGATAACCTTGACGTCGCTCTCCTTGATGCCGTTGCCCTTGAGATATTCGGACAGGAACCAGGAACCCGTGGAGCCGACGCGCGTCGCCACGGTTTTGCCGACGAGATCCTTGGCCGTCTTTATCTCGTTGCGGGCGGTCGCCAGATACCCGGCCGAGTCGCGCTCGATCACGCTGATGAGCCGGAAGTCCTTCTTCACGCGTACCCAGTAGTTGACGCCCGGCAAGTCGCCCGAGGTGACCATGTCGCCGAGGCCGGTCTGGAACGTCTGCAGCGCGGTCGTTCCCGACGGGAACAGGCGAAAATTGATATCCAGGCCTTGCTCCTTCAGAAAGCCCTGGCTCTCCGCCATCTGGATCGAATCGTAGAGGGGAATAGGACCGATGAAGACGGTGGCCTTCATCGCGTCCGCGGCCACGCTTGCCGTGGCCGCAGCCAGCAGCAAGCCCAGCCCCGTCACACCGACCAGGGTCGCCGCGACGACAGAATTGCCACGCACGAGCTTCGACATTCTTCCTCTCGCAGACATTTTCGTTCTCCCACAGATGTTTACAAGGCCGGCCGGAAAACTATTCGTGTAGCCCTCGCTCAGCGCTTATTCCCATTGGTCCGCTTACGGGAGGCGATATCGAGCGCCGCCAGCGCATAGACCTTGGCACCATTGACGAGATCGCTGATCGACTGGTGCTCTCCCTCCGCTGGATCAAAGCCCTCGCCGCCGGTCCTGAGCCGGCCGGAAAGGCCATAATTCACCGTGGGAATTTCGTATCGATTCATGTGCGCGGCGTCGGAATAGAAGTTGACGCCGCCGACCCGCGGCTGCGCGCCGAACACCTCGCGGTGCGCAGCGCTGATCGACTCGACGACGAGCGCGTTGCGGTCGATATGGGTTCCCGGCCCGGTGCCGTAGAACTCCACCTCGCAAACGAGTTTGGGATGCTTGCGCTTGATGCCGGCGAGGACCTCCTCCAGCTCGGCCTTGAGCTCGACCACATCCATCGCCGGGCTCAGGCGCACATCCATGAAGATGTCGCAGAACACCGGAACGCGCGACACGCGCCAGGGCCAGCCGCCGCGGATCGCGGAAATGATCACATTCGGCTTCATGCCCTCGAAGGTATTGCGCGTGCGGTAGCCGTCGCTCCATTCCTTGAGGACATTATAGACGATCATCGACTCGTCGATGGCGTTGACGGCGCGATCCTGGAAGGCGGTATGCGCCATGGTGCCGCGCGTGCGGAACGCGGCCCATACGGTGCCGAAGTGCCAGGGCGTGACCTGGAACGCGGTGGGCTCGCCGAGGATGCAGCAGTCGACCGAGAGGCCGTGGCGAATGAGATGGATGGTGCCGATGCCGTGGCCGGCATAGTCGCAGCCGCGGAACTCATCGACCGGACCGGTCTCGATCTCGCCGGCGACGCCCGCGATCATGATGTCGCCGGGCAGTTCGACGCCGGCCTCCACGATCGCCCGCACCGCCTCCACATAGCCGGCGATCGCGCTCTTCATGTTGTTCGACCCGGCGCCGTAGATCCACTCGTCCTCGACGATGTAGGATTCGGTCTTGTAACCGCCGCCCTCGAGCAGGGCCTCCTTGCCACTGTAGGAGGTGTCGATGTGCCCATTGAACAGCAGCTTCAATCCGTTGCCGGTGCCGCGCAATTCGCCGATGGCGTTGTAGCGCCCGTCGCTGATTTCCTGCAGATGCGCCTTGAGACCGATTTCCTTCATGCGGTCGACAAGGAACTTGGCGACACCGGCTTCATGGCCGGTGGGTGACGGGATGTTGACGAGTTCCCGGGTCAATTCCACCAAACGATCGCGCTGGATATTGGCAAGAACCCTCTCCTTTTCGCGCTCCGTTACTGGCATACGCTGATGTCTCCTGCGGTCATGATGCATAAGCCCACATATCGAGCATCACCGTGCAATGCGGCACCGGCAGCGGGTGGCGCACGCGCACGGCGCCGGATGGCGTCGCGATGCCCTTGAGCTTTTCCGCCCAGGCGAACTGGGTTGCCGGAAAATCATGCAGGCTGGTGAGGAAGTGTTGGGCGCGGACGGTGTTTTCGAGACCGGTGCCGGCCTGCTCGCAGATGCGCGCCGCCGCATCGAGAATGATCTGGGTCTGCTCGAAAGCCGCGGCGCCGAAATAGCAGAGGTCGCGCACCCGCTCCGACGCCACCGCAGCGCCGCGATCGTCGGCGGCGAGCAGGCCGGACAGACACACCAGGTTGCCGGCACGAACGGCGGCCGGGCCGAGCGCCATGCCGGCGGGCAGATCGACGTCGACGATCTCCTTGGCGGTTGCGCCGGCATCGCGGACGCCGAAAATGTTGATTTCGATGATGCCCTCGGTAAAGCCGAAGCCGCTGGTCGGCACCACCGTGAGCGCGCAGGGATGCGCGGCGAAATGCTTGTTCCAGACATCGAGAAAGTCCGGCATGTCCTCGATGTCGGCGAGATAGACCTGCGCCTTGATCGCGTTCTGCAGCGACGAACCGCCGGCGACCAGTGCCGGCTCGAGGCGCGACTTGATCAGGAACTCGGTCTGCAGGCGGATGTCGGTGCCGTTCCAGAGCGCGGTCTTCGGCTTGCCGGCGCGCGGGTCGAGCCCGTCCATCGAGACCGCATTGGCCATCTGCCCGGCGACGAAAACATAATCGCCGGCCACCAGCGCCGGCACGAAGGCGGAGAATTGCGGCACCGGCACGTCGTCGGCCTTGACCACCGACGGCGTCATGCCGGAATCCCGCGTCACCGCCATCAGCGACACGTCGATCGCGCAGGCCGGCACCAGCAGCTCTTCCATGAGCACTGAGGTGCTCGGCGGAATGACCTTGAAGATCGCCTTGCGCGCCTGATGATATCGATCGACCGCGCGCCAGGTCGGATAATACTGGTCCAGGCGCACCGCGTGCGCCAGATCGGAGCCTTGCTGCTCAAGCAGCCCTTTCAGCCGATGCAGGATGGCATCGCCCTCGCGGCGGTAGCGATGCAGGCCGTGCAGCGGCAGCGCCGGGTTGCCGGTCACCGCCGGGTCGACACCGTGACGAACTTCGGCGGCGTGATGGCCGGTGAGGAAGATCCACGGCCCGGCGCGCACGCCCGCGGCGCGCAGCGGACAGCCCGGGCCGCGCGCGGGCGTACTCGGTGTAGCGTCGAACGCAACGACATCTGCCATCGTCTACTCCTGCGGCTGCCTCGGCAAAATTGTCACCCAATTTACCGGTACGGTCAAACCACGATTATGCCAGCTCGCAATATCCGTGCCAGATGAATAGGTTACTTGGCTTGACAAAAGGGACCCAATGTCGGATTGGTCTATTTGGGCGTAAAAATTGAGGAACCAATGGAAGCAACGCGCAGGCGCGGGTCGGCAACCGACGGGGTAATGCGGGAAATCGAGGAACGAATTCGCTCGGCGCATTATCCCGACAGCGGCAAGCTGCCTCCCGAGCGGCATCTTGCCGAAGAATTCCGCACCAGCCGCAGCACCGTGCGCAAAGCGCTGGCGCAGATCGAGGCGCAAGGCCTGATCTGGCGCCATGTCGGCAAAGGCACCTTTGTCGGGCAATCCCCCATCGACCTGACGCAGCCCGGGGCGTCCGCGCCCATCATTGCCTCACCGCGGGAAATCATCGAGGCGCGCCTGGGCATCGAGCCACTCATCGCCGGCTATGCCGCGCACAGCGCCGCGCCGCGCGATATCGCTTACATGTGGCAATGTGTCGAACAGCTTGAGGCCGCGCGTGACTGGGCCACCTACGAGACCTGGGACCGCACCTTCCATCGCGGCGTCGCCGTGTCGACGCAGAACGTCGTGTTCATTTCCTTTCTCGAGACGATCAACCGTCTGCGCGAAGGCGAGCCATGGATGGGTACCCGCCTGCCCTCGCTCGATTCAAAGGTGCAAAGAGCCAATACGGCGATGCACCGGCGCATTGCCGACGCCATCAGCAATCGCGACATGCGCGATGCCGCGCGCCAGATGCACACGCATCTCGACCGGGTGAGAAAGCTGTATATCGATCTGCCGGTCTCCTTCGACCTCACCGGCGGCTTGTAACCGGCGGCGCGCGCTACGCGCGTTCAGATGTCTCTTTGCCGCGATCCGTGTGCCCGATCGCGTGTGCCTTGTTTATTGGCCTTCGTGGACGGGAAATCGGTCGCAGGCCGGCGGTCCTGGCGATTTTTTCGGCAAAGGTCGCGGCAAGGTCGATTTTCGGTAACAGCGGCCTTGCCGCCGGCGCATCGGCTCGCCACCGGGCGGACTCGAAATCTATTACGTTTTCAATGATTTAAATGGTCGGAGTGGCAGGATTTGAACCTGCGACCCCCTCGTCCCGAACGAGGTGCGCTACCAGACTGCGCTACACTCCGACTGATGGGCGGTCTTATAACCATGGCCTGGACGAAGCCGCAAGCACGAGGGCGTTGAATGAGTGCCGAGCCAGGAACCCGGGTCCTGAGGGCAGATACCGGCGCGGTCGAGGCGGCAGCCGCCTGCCTCGCCGCCGGCGGGCTGGTCGCCTTCCCGACCGAGACCGTCTACGGGCTCGGCGCCGACGCCGGCAACGGCGAGGCGGTGGCCCGGCTTTACGCCGCCAAGGGCCGGCCGGCGTTCAATCCGCTGATCGCCCATGTGGCCGATCGCGCCGCAGCGCAGCGGCTCGGCCTCTTCAATGCCGATGCCGAGCGGCTCGCCGCCGCATTCTGGCCCGGGCCGCTGACCTTGGTGCTGCCAAGGCGGCCCGATTGCCCGGTGGCCGAACTGGCGCTTGCCGGCCTCGATAGCGTTGCGGTGCGCGTGCCGGCGCATCCGCTGGCACAGGCGCTGCTGCGCGCGTTCAAGGGGCCGATCGTGGCGCCCTCGGCCAATCGCTCCGGCCACGTCTCGCCGACCAGCGCCGCCCATGTGCTCGCCGACCTGCGCGGGCGCATCGATATGGTGCTCGACGGCGGGCCCTGCCCGGTCGGGCTCGAATCCACCATTGTCGGCTGTCTCGACCGGCCGGCCTTGCTGCGTCCCGGCGGGCTCGCGCGGGACCACATCGAACGCGTGCTCGGCCACGCGCTGGTCGTTGTCGCAGCGGAGCGGGAACCGCTCGCGCCGGGTATGCTGGCGTCGCATTACGCGCCCAAGGCGCGCTTGCGCTTGAACGCACAAAGCGCCCGCTCCGGCGAGGCCCTGCTCGGCTTCGGGCCGGGCGCGCCCGCGCCGGACGGGCTGAGGCTCAATCTGTCCGCGCGCGGCGACCTGGTCGAGGCGGCGGCCAATCTGTTCGCGCATCTGCGCGCGCTCGATGCCTCCGGCGCCGCAACCATTGCCGTCATGCCGGTGCCGCAGACGGGGCTGGGCGAGGCGATCAATGATAGACTGCGGCGCGCTGCCGCCCCGCGTTGAGGAGCCATCGCGATGAAGCATCGTCGTCTGACCGGGACCGCATTTGCCTGCGTTCTCCTCGTTGTCGGCGGGGCGGCGCGGGCGACCGTGCAAAAATACATCAACGACTGCGGCGGGAAATTGTGCCCGTCGTTTGCGCTCGTGCTCACGCCGCCGCACGGCTGGGTCGTCGATCGGGCGGCAAGCCGCCGCTACAAGGTACAGATCATCGTTCCCAAGGGCAGCAGTTTCGGCGACGCCGAGGCGCTCATCTACGTCAAGGTGGCGTGGCACCCGGAAATGCAGCAGTCCCTGGCCGACTATGCACGCGTCAGCAACGATCGCTGGCGCGCGGCGGCGCCGGACGCCAAGATCTCCGTGCTCCCGGCGGTCGCGCGCGCCAACGGAAAGCCGGACTATCTGCGCTTCGCCTATGTAAATCCGAGCAAGCCGCAGCAGGCTTATGAGGTCGGGGCCTTCGGCGTCGACGCCGACAAGGACGGCAATGAATACGTGCTCCAGGTGGTCATGACCGGGCGCGCCAAAAAGCAACTTGATCTCGCCGAGAAAGATTACATAGCCTTCCTCAAGGCGCATTGATTGTTTCGGGACGCCGCATCCGACCGCGATGACGATCGCCAGGACCCTCGTAAAATAAGAGCCATGCTCGACCAGCCACGCCTAGATCCAACACTCCTGCGCCGCTTCGCCGCCATCGTCGGCGAGAAATACGCCGTGACCGACGCGGATGCGCAGCAGCCTTACCTGATCGAGATGCGCGATCTCTATCGCGGCCATACGCCGGTGGTGCTGCGGCCGGGCACGGTGGCCGAAGTCACCAACATCCTCAAACTCGCCAACGAGACCAAGACCGCCGTGGTGCCGCAGGGCGGCAATACCGGGCTGGTCGGCGGACAGATTCCGCATCACGGCGAGGTGGTGCTGTCGCTGAACCGGCTGGACCGGATCCGCGAGGTCGACGCGGTGTCCAACACCATGACGGTGGAGGCCGGCGTCACCCTGCAGCGTGCGCGCGAGGCGGCCGCCGAGGTCGACCGGCTCTATCCACAACTGCTGCCGTCGGAAGGCACCTGCACCATCGGCGGCAACCTCTCCACCAATGCCGGCGGCGTCGCCGCGCTCGCCTACGGCATCGCACGCTCGCATGCGCTCGGGCTGGAAGTGGTGCTGGCCGACGGGCGCGTGCTGCACAACCTCAACAAGCTGAAGAAGGACAATACCGGCTACGACCTGAAGAACCTGTTCATCGGCGCCGAAGGCACGCTCGGCGTGATCACCGCGGCGGTGCTGCGGCTGGTGCCGCGGCCGCGCTCGGTGGAGACGGCCTATGCCGGCGTGCCGTCGCCGCAGGCCGCGGTCGACCTGCTCGGCATCGCCAGCGAGCGCACCGGCGGCGGCGTCACCTCGTTCGAATTGATGGCGCGCTCGGGCATCGAGGCGGTGCTCCATTTCGACGCGGCGAGCCGCGACCCGCTGGCCACGCGCTATCCCTGGTACGTGCTGATCGAACTGTCGTCGCAGGCGAAGAGCGGCTTGCGCACCGTGATGGAGGAAATCCTCAGCGATGGCATGGAGCGCGGCCTGGTGCTCGACGCCACCATCGCCGACAGCCTGGAGCAGGGCAAGGCGTTCTGGCGCATCCGCGAATTGTTCGGCGAGGTGCAGCGCCACATCGGCGCTTCGATCAAGCACGACGTGTCGGTGCCGGTGGCGTCGGTGCCGGCTTTCATCGCCGAGGCGAACGCGGCCGTCACCAAGCTCATTCCCGGCAGCCGGCCATTGCCCTTCGGTCATGTCGGCGACGGCAATATCCACTACAACGTCACCCAGCCGGACGGCGCCGACAGGCAAGCGTTCCTTAAGCGCTGGCACGAGGTCAATGCCGTGGTGTTCGCGATCGTGAAGAAATACGGCGGCTCGATCTCGGCCGAGCACGGCGTCGGCGTGATGAAGCGCGACATCCTGGCGGACTACAAGGACCCGGTGGCAATCGAGCTGATGCACGGCTTGAAGCACCTGCTCGATCCGAATGGGATATTGAACCCGGGCAAGGTGGTGTAGGGCTAAAACAATGCCCCCTGCCCGCTGTCTTTCTTGGCGCGTTTAACACGCGCGGCCGGTTTCGGTTTCGCCACCGGCTGTGGCGCTTGTGCCGGCGCTGCGCTCGCGGCAACAGGCTCCACCAGTTTCGCATTGTCATTGGCGGTGCGGTTGACCGCGGTCGACACCTCATAGGCTTCGAGCAGGCCCTCAGGCGCCGGGCGGATCAGCGCCTCGGCGGTGCGGGCATCGACATGAGCGCAATCGAGCCAAAGATCGAAGGCTTCCGGCGGCACGATCACCGGCATGCGGCCATGAATGGGGCTGAGCAAGCGGTTGGCCTCGGTGGTGACGATGGTGGCGGTGTCGAGCTCCTCGCCATTGGGACCGGTCCAGGTCTCCCACAGTCCGGCGAAGGCGAGCGGCGTGCCCGATTTGGCGCGCACGTAAATACGGCCGCTTGCGGTCGCCCGCCGCCTGCCATTCATAGAAGCCGTCGGCCGGGATCAGGCAGCGGCGGCGCTTCATGGCGGCGCGGAAGGCCGGCTTCTCGGCCACGGTCTCGCCGCGCGCATTGATCAGCAGCGTGAAGGTCTTGGGGTCCTTGACCCAGGACGGCAGCAGGCCCCAGCGCATCAGCACGAACTGGCGCTGGCCTTCGTGCAAGCGCACCACGGCGATCGGCTGCGTCGGCGCCACATTGAAGCGCGGCGGAAAATTCGGCTGCTCCGGGTAGCGAAACAGCGCCCGGATCGCCTCCGGTGACGAAGTGACGGTGAAACGGCCGCACATCGGGGTAAATCCTGATTTCCGCGCCCATTTAAGCGCACTTTAACCGCCAATAACCACACTGGCGACTGATGCAACCCGGCAGCATGGCTCGATGAAATATCAGGACGGCGCGCAAGCACCGCAAGCCGGCGAGATGGCCGCCGCTGCCGCCGACAGCGGTGGGCTCAGCGCGGCCAATATCAATATCAATCCGTCGACCGGTCTCGCCAGCGACTATCTCAATCATTTCAACGAAGCGATCATGCTGCTGGAAATCCTGCCGAGCTTCCCGGACTGCCGCGAGGATTTCCTCGCTTGGCGGGCGAAGAGCTATGCCGAGCATTTCGCCGGATCGCATTTCAGGAACCGCGCGCTCGCCATTACCGCTTATGATGGCGCCGATGCCGGCACGCGCGAATGCCTCGACGCCTTGGCCGGCACCATGACCGCGGTGCTGGAGGCGACCCGCGCGGCGCTCGCCGCCGACATGCCGGCGGAAGCGGGCAGCGCGCTGGCCGGACGCGTCGTCGCCTCGTTGCGACCGCTCATCGTGCGCGCCGGCGCCGTGATCAATGGCGACGCCGACACCAGGGACCCGCCGGCACCGCAGGCGATGGTCGACGCGCTGATGGGGAAATAAGTGGCGGACGAGCGGACCTATCCCACGCGGCCCTACCTCGCCGTCAGCGCCGCCATCCTGCGCGACGGCAAAGTGCTGGTGGTGCGCCGCGCGCGCATGCCGGCGCTCAACTTCTATACGCTGCCCGGCGGCGGCGTCGAAATCGGCGAGACGCTCGCCGAGGCGGTCAAGCGCGAGGTACGCGAGGAAACCGCGCTCGAGGTCGAGCCGGTCGCGCTCGCCGGCGAGCGCGAGGTGATCGTGCGCGACAAGGAGGGGCGCGTGCAGCGCCATTTCGTCATTCTCAGCTTTGCCTGCCGCTGGCTTGCCGGCGAGCCGACGCTCAACGAAGAGCTCGACGATGCGCGCTGGCTCGCGCCGGCAGAGCTCGCCGGCCTTGCCACCACCGATGGCCTCGGCCGAGATCGTCGGCGCGGCCTTTGCGCGGCTCGCCGGCTCGGCGTGAGCCGGCGCCTTGCGATCGCCACGACGGCGGCGCATATCTCGTCGGCGACAACGACCAACGGAGCGATTCCGTGAAACGGCTCATCGTCCTGGCCATTGACCCTGCTCTGCCTCGCGGCCGGCCCGGCGCGCGCGGACGACGCGACGCCGGCGCCATTCGACGGCGAGTTGCAGCGGCTCGCCGAAATCCTCGGCGCGCTGCATTATCTGCGCGCGGTCTGCGGCGCCCATGAAGGGCAGAAATGGCGCAACGAGATGCAGCAATTGATCGACGCCGAGGCGCCGAGCGGGGAGCGCAGGGCCAAGATCGTCGCCAGCTTCAATCGTGGTTACCAGGGGTTCCAGCAGACCTACCGCACCTGCACGCCCGCCGCCGACCTCGCCATTCGCCGCTATCTCGACGAAGGCGCCCGTATCGCCCGCGATATCACCGCGCGCTACGCCAATTAGCGACAATCGCCGTATCGCGATTAACCTTTTCTTTATGAAGCGGCTTTCCCGGCTTCCGTCGCGTGCTAGGGTCCGCGCGCCATTGGGGAAGCGTCCGCTCAACGGATGCCGGGAACGAAAGTCGCAAATGACCGATATGGGGCGTTCGACGCACACGCGCGAGCCGGTGTCCGACCAGGATCAGAAACGCGTCGCGCTCGGCTATCTGCAGGAAGCCTGGGCCGAGGCGCGGCTCGATGGCATCGACGGCGATTGCCTGGCGCAGGCCTGCCTATTCACCGCATTCGCCGAATTCGTCGCCAGCTATGGCGAAGAAGCCGCCGCCACCTTCGCGGCGGGTCTGAGCGCGCGCATCCGCAACGGCGAATTCTCGCTCGAACTGGCGCGCCAGTAGACGGTTTTCAGTTCATCGCCACCGGCAGACCGAAATGACGTTCGAGCAGGACGTCGATGTCGGCCGGATAGAACGGTTTCTTCAGGAAACCGAGCGCGCCGGCGGCATGCGCGCGCTCGGAGACGGCAGCATCGAGCGTTGAGGTCATCATCACCACCGCAACGCCCGGGTTCAAACGCTTGATCTCGGCCAGCGTCTCCAAGCCGCCGAAGCCCGGCATGTTGTAATCAAGAAAGACCACGCCATAGCGGCCGTTGCGCACATGATCGAGCGCGGCGATGCCTTCGTTCGCCTCATGCACATCGAGCGCGAAGCGGCTCGCCGACAGGATCTTGCGCACGATGCTGCGCATGGTGCCGGAGTCGTCGACGATGAGCACGCGGGTGGGAATCTTCACACGCAGGCATATCTCGACCAGCCGGCGCGCCTCCTCCGCATTGTGCGGCCGTGCCAACACGCGGTCGACGCCATCGACATGGTCACTGGCACGCGGCGCCGTAGCGACGACGAAGGGCGGCGGCGTGGCGGTGCGCGCGGCGGCGATGACACGCGCGCGATCCGCCTCCGACAGCGCGGAATCGATCAGGCAGATATCGACCCCGCCCCGGCTCAGCGCGGTGATGGCGGCGACGGCGGAGAGGGCGGAAAATTCCACAGGAACCGACGCCAAAGGAATTCCCTGCTGCCAATGATCGAGCTGCGACCGCACCGGCCGCCACACAGATCAGGCGGATCGAAACCAATTCGCCGTTCATGGACCCTGCCCTCCGCGTCGCAGCCAATAACCGCCGGACGAAGGGTGTTTATCTACCGTTGATAATGCCTCGCGCAGTCATTGCAATTCCACAGGCCCGCAACGTGCAAAAACCTGGGGAAAACCCATCGCCGCCGAAAACGCCACAAGATGGCGCCCGGGCGTGCTCTTACGACAAGCGCGGCGCGCTGGCCAGGGTCTCCAGGAAGCGAACGCGCTCGCCCTGGGCCGGCGCGGTGAGCGCGCCCTCCCACATCACCTTGCGGCCGCGCACCACGGTACCGACCGGCCAGCCGGTGACGGTGACGCCGTCATAGGGCGTCCAGCCGGCACGCGAGGCGACCCAGCGGTCGCGGATGGTCTCGCGCCGCTTGAGATCGACCACGGTAAGGTCGGCGTCGTAGCCGACCGCGATGCGGCCCTTGGTGGCGATGCCGAACAGCCGCGCCGGGCCGGCGCTGGTGAGATCGACGAAACGCAAAAGCGACAGTCGGCCGGCATTGACGTGGTCGAGCATGATCGGGACCAGCGTCTGCACGCCGGTCATGCCGGAGGGGCTGGCGGGATAGGCCTTGGCCTTCTCCGCGGCGGTGTGCGGGGCATGGTCGGAGCCGAGCACGTCGACCACGCCCTGCTCGAGACCGCGCCAGATGCCGGCGCGATGGGCGGCGTCGCGCACCGGCGGATTCATCTGCGCGCGGGTGCCGAGGCGCTCATAGGCATCCGGCGCTTCCAGGGTGAGATGATGCGGCGTGGTCTCGACCGAGGCGACGTCCTTGTGGCCGCCGAGAAACTCCATCTCTTGCGCGGTGGAGACATGCAGCACATGCACGCGGGCGCCGGTCTCGCGCGCGATGGCGATGAGGCGCTGCGTCGCCTTGAGCGCGGCGATCTCGTCGCGCCAGATCGGATGCGAGCGCGGATCGCCGTCGACGCGCAAGCCTTTGCGCTCGGTCAGCCGCGGCTCGTCTTCGGCATGGAAGGAGGCGCGGCGGCGGATCACCTGCAGCACCGCGCGCAGGCCGGCATCGTCGGCCACCAGCAGCGAGCCGGTGGAGGAGCCCATGAACACCTTGATGCCGGCGCAGCCGGGCAGGCGCTCCAGCTCCGCCAGGTCCTTGGTATTGTCGGCGGTGGCGCCGACAAAGAAGGCGAAATCGCAATGCATGCGGTGATGGCCGCGCCTGACCTTGTCGGCCAGGGTTTCCGCGCTCACGGTCAGCGGGTCGGTATTGGGCATTTCGAACACCGCGGTGACCCCGCCCATCACCGCCGAGAGCGAGCCCGATTCCAGGTCCTCCTTGTGGGTGAGGCCGGGTTCGCGGAAATGCACTTGGGTATCGATCACCCCGGGCAGCAGGTGCAGGCCGCGGCAGTCGACAACCTCGCCGGCGGCGGCGCGCGACAGCTCGCCGAGCGCGGCAAAACGGCCATCACGGATGCCGATATCGCGCACGCCTTCGCCGTCGTGGTTGACCACGCTGGCGCCCTTGAGGATCAGGTCATAGGTCTCGGCCATAATGGCGCCATTTCCGTCTTGAGCCTCGTCCGCCTTGAGCTTTGGCCCCCAGCGCTTACGTTTCAGCGCGAGTTCTGGCAAGAGTCTAGCGAAGACGGATCAGGAAAGCTCGAACATGCAGGCAGCGCTTCTTCCCGACCGCGGCGTGGTCAAGGTGATCGGCGAGGACGCGCGCAAGTTCCTCAACGGGCTCGTCACCAACGATATGGGCAAGGTGAGCCCTACCGCCGCCCGCTATGCGGCGCTGTTGGCGCCGCAGGGCAAGATCATCGTCGATTTCATCATCGCCGAGGCGACGCCTGAGGACGGCGGCGGCTTTTTCCTCGATTGCCCGCGGGCCCTTGCCGCGGCGCTCGTGGAAAAGCTCAATTTCTACAAGCTGCGCGCCAAGGTCCTGGTCGAGGACCTGTCCGCCGCATTGGGCGTGATGGCGATCTGGGAGGGCGAGGCCGCGAGCGACTATGGCCTATCCTACGCGGATCCACGGCTGCCCGCGCTCGGCGTCCGCTGCATGCTGCCGCCCGATCTCGCGGCCGAGGCGGCCGCCGATATCGGGGCGAGCCTGGTCGAGCCGGAAGCCTATGAGGCGCACCGCATCGCGCTCGGCGTGCCGCATGGCGGCGTCGATTTCGCCTATGGCGACATTTTCCCGCACGAGGCCGATCTCGACCAGCTCGGCGGCGTCGATTTCGACAAGGGTTGCTATGTCGGGCAGGAAGTGGTGTCGCGGGTCGAGCACCGCTCGAGCGCGCGGCGACGGTTGGTGCCGGTCGCCTATGACGATTTCGCGCCCTCGTGCGGGCTGGCGGTGATGGCGGGCGACAAGGAGGTCGGCACCTTCGGCTCGACCGCCAAGGGCCACGGTCTGGCGCTGATGCGGCTCGATCGGGTGGCCGATGCGCTCGCCGCCGGCACGCCGCTCATGTGCGGCAATATCCCGATCCGGCTGGTGAAGCCCGACTGGGCGACCTTCGCCTGGCCGGGGGAAGCAGCCGCGACCTCATGAGCGCAAGCCTCCCTCCCCCCGACACCCTTGTCCGCTGCCCCTGGCCGGCGCGGGACCCGCTCTATCTCGCCTATCACGACGAGGAATGGGGCGTGCCGGAATATGACGACCGCGCGCTCTACGAGAAGCTGGTACTCGACGGTTTCCAGGCCGGGCTTGCCTGGATCACCATCCTGCGCAAGCGCGAGAACTTCCGCAAAGCCTTCGATGGCTTCGCGCCGGAGAAAATCGCGCGCTTCACGCCGAAGAAGATCGAGCGGCTGATGCAGGACGCCGGCATCGTACGCAATCGCGCCAAGATCGAGGGCGCGGTGGCTTCCGCGCGCGCTTATCTCGCTATCATGGAGAGCGGGCCCGGCTTCGCAAATCTGCTCTGGGACTATGTCGACGGCAGCCCCAAGCAGAACAAGTTTCGCTCGATGGGGCAGGTGCCGGCAGAGACCGACTTGTCGCGGCGGGTTTCCAAGGATCTCGCCGGCCGCGGATTCAAATTCGTCGGTCCGACCATCGTCTATGCCTTCATGCAGGCGGTCGGCATGGTCAACGACCATCTGGTGAAATGCCACCGGCACGAGGCCTGTGCCAAGCTCGCCCGCAAACGATGACGAAGAAGCCGGCGAAAGATAAACAAAGCGCGCCGCGTGCCTGGCAACGCATGCTGTCGGGGCGCCGGCTCGACCTGCTCGACCCCTCGCCGCTCGACGTCGAGATCGAGGATATCGCGCATGGGCTGGCGCGCGTGGCACGCTGGAACGGGCAGACCAAGGGCGCCTATATCTTCTCGGTCGCCCAGCACGCGCTGCTGGTCGAGGCGCTGGCGCGGGCGAAGGTGCCGACGCTCGACGCCAAGGGCCGGCTCGCGGTGCTGCTGCACGACGCGCCCGAATATGTGATCGGCGACATGATCTCGCCGTTCAAGGCGGTGATCGGCGACAGCTACAAGGCGGTAGAAAAGCGGCTCTTGGCGGCGATCCATGTCCGCTTCGGGCTGCCGGCCAAGCTGCCGCAAAGCCTGACCGACCTGATTAAGGCGGCCGATCGCGCATCCGCCTATCTCGAAGCCACCCGGCTCGCCGGCTTCGTCGAAGCCGAGGCGCGCAAATTCTTCGGCCCGCCGCCGGTGTTCTCGCATGTGCTGGAGCGAGACTATCTGACGCCCTGGCCGGCGGAGACCGCCGAAGGCCGCCTGCGCGAGCGCATCGAGAAGGTGCTGCGCGGCTGATCGGCGCTAGCGCTCGACCACCCTGACCGCGCCACGCGCCGCGCTCGTCGTCAGCGCCGCGTAAGCCCGCAAGGCGGTCGACACATGCCGGCTGCGATTCTCCGGGCGCCAAGCGCGTTCGCCGCGCGCCTGCATCGCCGCGCGTCGCCGCTCAAGCTCGTCGGCGGAAACGGCCAATTCGATGGAGCGTTTGGGAATATCGATCACGATCTTGTCGCCGGGCTCGACCAGCGCGATCACGCCGCCTTCCGCCGCCTCCGGCGACACATGCCCGATGGACAGGCCCGAGGTCCCGCCGGAAAAGCGACCATCGGTAATGAGCGCGCAAGCCTTGCCGAGACCCTTCGATTTCAAATAGCTGGTGGGATAGAGCATTTCCTGCATGCCCGGCCCGCCGCGCGGACCCTCGTAGCGGATAACAACGACATCACCGGCCTTGACCTTGCCGCCCAAAATCCCCTCGACCGCCGCTTCCTGGCTTTCGAAAACAACGGCGGCGCCGGAAAACGTCAGGATGCTGGCGTCGACGCCCGCGGTTTTGACGATGCAACCATCCGCGGCAAGATTGCCGTAGAGCACCGCGAGGCCGCCGTCCTTGCTGAAAGCATGATCGGCGTCGCGAATGACGCCTTTCTCGCGGTCGACGTCGAGCGCCTTGTAGCGTCGGTCCTGGCTGAACGGAACCGTCGTCGGCACACCGCCGGGCGCGGCGCTATAGAGCGTCCGCACGCCTTCGCTCTCGGTGCAGCGCACGTCCCAGCGCTCGAGCGCGTCAGCGAGCGTCGCGCTGTGCACCGTTGCGACATTCGCATCGATCAAGCCGGCGCGGTTGAGCTCGCCGAGGATTCCCATGATACCGCCGGCCCGGTGAACATCCTCCAGGTGCACGTTGGGCACCGAGGGCGCGACCTTGCACAGCACGGGAACGCGCCGCGACAGCCGGTCGATATCGCGCATGGTGAAATCGACCTCGGCTTCGTGCGCCGCCGCCAGCAGATGCAGCACCGTATTGGTCGACCCGCCCATGGCGACATCGAGCATCATCGCGTTTTCGAACGCCTTTAACGAGGCGATGTTGCGCGGGAGAACCGACGCGTCATCCTGCTCGTAATAGCGCTTGGTCAGGTCGACGATGAGATGGCCTGCCTCGACGAACAGCCGCTTGCGATCGGCATGCGTCGCCAGCACCGTGCCGTTGCCGGGCAGCGCCAGGCCGAGCGCTTCGGTCAGGCAATTCATGGAATTCGCGGTGAACATCCCCGAGCAGGAACCGCAGGTCGGGCAGGCCGACCGCTCCATGACCTGCACGTCTTCATCGCTGACGCGGCTGTCGGCGGCCGCGACCATGGCATCGACCAGATCGACCGCCTGCGATTTGCCATTGAGCTTGACCTTGCCGGCCTCCATCGGACCGCCCGACACGAAGACGGTGGGAATGTTGAGCCGCAGCGCGGCCATCAGCATGCCGGGCGTGATCTTGTCGCAGTTCGAAATGCAGACGAGGCCGTCGACGCAATGGGCGTTGGCCATATATTCGACGCTGTCGGCGATGATTTCGCGCGACGGCAGGCTGTAGAGCATCCCGTCGTGGCCCATGGCGATGCCGTCGTCGACGGCAATGGTATTGAATTCCTTGGCCACGCCGCCGGCCTGCTCGATCTCCCGCGCCACAAGCTGACCGAGATCCTTCAGATGAACGTGACCCGGCACGAACTGGGTGAAGGAGTTGCAAACCGCGATGATCGGCTTGCCGAAGTCGCCGTCCTTCATTCCCGTCGCGCGCCAGAGGCTGCGGGCGCCGGCCATGTTGCGGCCGTGCGTGGTGGTGCGTGAGCGGTATTGCGGCATCTGTTGCCTCGGTTATTCACGGAGAAAACTGCGCGTCGTCCCTTGAAGGATTTCGGTCGGGTCAATCCTCACAAGGCCATGCCTCATCAGCGAGCGCACGGTCAAGTGCCGATCCGACCGTTCGGCGTGAGCGACCCTGGCCGAAGACCAGCGATGCCCCGGACTTTCCCAATTGGACACGCTGTCGCGCGGCGCGGGCGCGCGAAAAAAGCCCGCGCCGCGGGATGACAGCGGTTGCGGCCTGTCATAGATAGGACAAAAGAATGGGATTTCCTACCACCACCATGATTCACGTCTGCTCGCTCGCGCGCCTCTATGACACGGTCGACGAGACCGGCGCGCGCCATATCGTCACGCTTCTGCGCCTCACCGACCGGGTGGAGCGGCCGAGCCATATCGCGCCCGAGAACCACCTGGTGCTCGGCGTCGACGATATTTCCATGCCGGTCGACGGCTACACGCTGCCGGGCCAGGAGCACGTGGAGCGGCTGATCGGCTTCGTCGGCGCCTGGGACCGCCAGGCGCCCCTGGTGGTCCATTGCTATGCCGGCATCAGCCGTTCCACCGCCGGCGCCTTTGTCGCGGCTTGCGCGCTCAATCCGCAGCGCGACGAAAGCGAGATCGCCTGGGCCATCCGCCGCGCCTCGCGCACCGCGCAGCCCAATGCGCGCATCGTCGCCATCGCCGACCGGCTGCTCCAGCGCGATGGGCGCATGGTGCATGCCATCGAGACCATCGGCCCCGGGCAAGTAGCGATGGAAGGCGACCCGTTCCGGCTCGATCTTGCCTGATTAGCCAACAGCCCGAGCCGCCCCCGTATCCCGTCGGTTCGCGGCCCTCTACCATGGCGGCAACCATTTGCGCCGGGGGCGGGCTATGGATGAAATCAGCTTTATCGTCGTCGGGGCCTTGCTGGTCCTGTCCTTTCCGATCATCGCCATCGTCGCCCTGGTCAAGGCCGTCGGTGCGCGCGAAAGCATCCGACAACTGCAGCGGCGCGTCGATGCGCTGGAAGCTGGCGCGGCGCGGTTGCCAGAAGCCGCCGCCATCATGCCGACGCCGGCGCCCGCCATACCCGCCGCCGAAACAACGCCAAGCATAGAATTGCCACCGCCGCCGCGGCCGCAACCGGCCGAGCCGGCGGCGGAGCCTGCGGCCACCGAACCGCCACCACAGCCTGCAGCCGCCGCGGCAGCGCCGTCCACCAGCCTCGAAGAACGCTTTGGGACGCAATGGGTGGTC
This sequence comes from uncultured Pseudomonadota bacterium, assembly GCA_963782145.1. GTDB lineage: Bacteria > Pseudomonadota > Alphaproteobacteria > Rhizobiales > Xanthobacteraceae > Pseudolabrys. Next base: position 590,562 of record CAWAIV010000004.1, on the reverse strand, counting down.
TGGATCGGTGGTCTCGCGCTCGCGCTCGGCGCCATCTTCCTGGTGCGTTATTCGATCGAACAGGGCCTGCTTGGGCCCGCTGTGCGCGTCTTCCTGGGCGGATGCTTCGCGGCACTGCTGATCGCCGCCGGCGAGTGGACGCGGCGCAATGAGATCAAGGCCGGCTTTGCCACCGTCCCCACGCGCCACATTCCAAGCATCCTCACCGCCGCCGGCACCGTCGCTGCCTATGCGACGGTTTATGCCGCCTATGGGCTCTACGGATTCCTGGGGCCCGGGCCCGCCTTCGTCCTGCTCGGCATTGTCGCGCTGGCGACCCTTGCCGCCGCGCTGCTGCATGGACCGGCGCTCGCCGGGCTGGGACTAGTCGGTGCCTTTGTCACACCGCTCCTGGTCGCAACTGCGGAACCGAATTACTGGGCGCTTTATGTGTATCTCGCGGTCGTGTCCGGCGCGGCATTTGCACTGGCACGCCTGCGCCTGTGGCGCTGGCTCGCCATCACTGCCGTGGTGTTCGGCGTGTTCTGGACCCTGCCCGGCATCGCTTATCCGCATGTCGACGCGATCGGGGCGCATCTCTTCCACGTCGTTGTCGGCTTCGTTCTGGCGGCGGCGCTGATCGTTTCCGGCCTGTTCTACGGACCGAGCGCCGAGCCCGGCCGCATCGACGAGATTTCGTCCGGCGCGATCGCAGGCTACCTGCTGGCGATGATGTTCATCGTTGTCGGCAGCGCGCATGACAGCGCCGCGCTCACGGTTTTCGCCCTGTTGACGGTGGCGACCGTCGCCATTGCCTGGCGCAGCGACGCCGCGCTCTGGGCGCTGCCGGTGGCTGGCGTCATGACGGCCATCGTCATGCTGCAATGGGTCGCGCCGCAATTCGTCGAGACGCTGATCATGCCGGCAGGTGTCGCCCACGGCGCCATTCCCGAGCCGCCGACCGGCATCGCCTCTCATCTCGCGCTGGGCGGAATGCTGGCGGCGCTGTTCGGGCTTGTCGGCTTTTTCGCGCAAGGCCGCTCGGATGTCGCGCGCATTGCGCTCATCTGGAGCGCCACGGCGACGGCAACCCCCGTCGCCATCCTGGTCGCGCTCTATGCCCGCATCGCCCATTATGACCGTTCGATTCCCTTCGCTTTGCTCGCGCTGGCGCTTGCCGCGCTCTATGGCTATGCGACCGACCTGTTGAGCAAACGCGAACCGCGGCCGGGCATTGCCGCGAGCGGCGCCATCTTCGCCACCGGCGCTGTCGGCTCGCTGGCGCTGGCGCTCACCTTCGGCCTGGAGAAGGGCTGGCTCACCGTCGCCCTCGCCTTGATGGTGCCCGGCATTGCCTGGATCGCCGAGTTACGGCCGCTGCCGGCGCTGCGTTATCTCGCGGCGGCGGTGGTCGCGCTGGTGTTGGCACGCATCACCTATGAACCGCGCATCGTCGGCGCCGATCTCGGCACCACGCCGATTTTCAATTGGCTGCTGTACGGCTATGGCGTGCCGGCGGCGTCGTTCTGGTATGCGGGCTTCCTGCTGCGGCGGCGCGCCGACGACGTGCCTGCACGCATGACCGACGCGGCGGCACTGCTGTTCACCGTGTTGCTCGTCGTCCTTGAGATCCGCCATTTCATGACGAATGGCGATGTCTATGCACCATCCGCGGAACTCGCGGAGCTGGCGCTGCAGGTCTGCGTCGGCCTTGCGGCCACCATCGGGCTCGAGCGGCTGCGCCTGCGCAGCCACAGCATCGTGCACAATGTCGGCGCGCTCGTTATCGGCGGACTGACCTTGGCGGTTATCGTGTTCGGTTTATGCCTGATCTCGAATCCGTTCTTCGAGCCGACGACGGCGGGCGGGCCGTTCTTCAATCTCATCCTCCTCGGCTACGGCATTCCTGCGGTGCTGGCGGCCGGGCTCGCATTTGCAGCACGCGCGAACCGACCGCCGGCCTATCGATACATGGCGGCGACCACGGCGGTCGTCCTGGCACTGCTTTATTTCACCCTGGAAGTCCGCCGCCTCTATCAAGGCAGCAACCTATCGCCCCTGGCGCCGACGAGCGATGCCGAGCAATACACTTACTCCGTCGTCTGGCTCACCTTCGGCGTCGCTCTCCTCGCCGCGGGGCTGCTGTTGCGTTCGCAACCGGCGCGTATCGCGTCGGCGGCGGTCATCGCGCTCACCATCGGCAAGGTCTTCCTTCTCGACATGGCGGGGCTGACCGGCATATTCCGCGCGCTGTCGTTCATCGGCCTGGGCGCGGTCCTCGTCGGTATCGGCTGGCTCTACCAAAGGCTACTATTTCCCGCCCGCGCAAAGGCGATGGCTCCCGGCGCGACGGAGGAGAGAAAATCCAATGAATGAACGGGCGCATCGCTACGGCGTCGTTCCGGCGGAAGTGCTGACGTCCTATGACGGGCTCGGCTTCCTCAAGGCGATCATCGACGGCACGCTGCCGCAACCGCCGATCAGCGAAGTCCTCGGCTTCCATCTGATCGAGGCCGAGCCGGGGCGCGCGGTGTTCGGCGCCGTGCCGGAGTTCCGCCATTACAATCCGATCGGCACCGTGCACGCCGGCCTTGCCGCCACCCTTCTCGATTCCGCGCTCGGTTGTGCAATCTTCTCGACGCTGACCAAGGGCGAAGGCTGGACCACGCTGGAGCTCAAATTGAATCTGGTGCGCCCGCTCACCAAGGATACCGGGCCGGTGCGCGCGGAGGGTCGCGTCCTGCATCGCGGCCGCACGGTGGCGACGTCGGAAGGCGATCTGAAGGATAGCGCAGGTAAACTCTACGCCCACGCCACCACGACCTGCATGATCTTTCCAGCGAAGGGCTAGTTATTGTCCGCGGTCAGCGACGGCCGCAGCGCCAGCGGCGTCGCCTGTTGGCTGTTGCGACGAACCAGATGCGGGCGGGCGTGATTGCGGGTGAACTCGCAGGACATGAAGCTGAGCCCGGAGACCGAGCCGCGGAAGCTGTTGTTGTCGATGCGTTGAAGACTGAAGCAGGGCTCGATCGGCAGGCCGCGCAGCGAGGCGCAGACCGACTGACCTTTCACCTGCAGCGTGCCGGGCGGCAGCGCGGCATGGTACATGCGGCCCGAGCCCTGGAACTGCACCGAGCCGACCACCGCGCCGTCGGCGAGCACGCGGCCCTGGCCGCGGGTGCCCTCGAAGCAGTTGTAACTGAAGACGTGTCCAACGACGAAGCGCCGGGCTTCATCGGCGGTCATCTCGCCGGCCAGTGCCGGCACGGCGGCCACGAGGCCGACCAGAACCGCGATACTACGCAACATCCCCGTAACTCCGACTGACGCCTCGAACGCCAACAAAGGCCACGGCCCGTTTTTGAGAGCCTAGCAAACAATGGCAGACGATCGTCGACAAATCCTGAACGTGTTTACCCGATCTTGACCACAATCCGCCCGCGTGTCTGCCCCGCCAGGATGGCGGCACCCGCCTCCACCACTCTGGAAAGCGGAATTTCCGTGGTCATTGCGGCCAGTTTCTGGCGGTCAAGGTCGGTTTCCAGCCTTTTCCACGCTTCTTGCCGCCGCGGCAGCGGACACATCACCGAGTCGATGCCGTAAAGACACACCCCGCGCAGAATGAACGGGGCGACCGAGCCCGGCAGGTCCATGCCGCCGGCCAGCCCACACGCAGATACCGCACCGCCATAGCGGGTCATCGACAACAGGTTGGCGAGCGTGGTCGAGCCGACGGCATCCACGGCGCCGGCCCAGCGCTCCTTGGCGAGCGGCTTGGCCGGGCCGGCGAGCTCCTTGCGCTCGATGATGTCGGCGGCGCCCAGCCCTTTCAGATAATCGGCTTCCTGCGGGCGGCCGGTGACGGCATGGACGGTGAAGCCGAGCTTGGCGAGCAGGGCGATGGCGACGGAGCCGACGCCGCCGGAGGCGCCGGTCACGGCGATCGGGCCGCTCGCCGGGGTGAGGCCGTGGCGCTCGAGCGCCATCACCGCCAGCATCGCCGTATAACCCGCCGTGCCGATGGCCATGGCCTCGCGCTCGCTCAGGGTCGCCGGCAACGCCACCAGCCAATCGCCCTTGAGCCGCGCCTTTTCGGCATAGCAGCCGAGATGGGTCTCGCCGCAACCCCAGCCGTTGAGGATCACCTTGTCGCCCGGCTTCCAGGCCGGATGGCTGGAGGCCTCGACGGTGCCGGCGCCGTCGATGCCGGCGATCATGGGGAAACGGCGGACCACGGGGGCCTTGCCGGTGACGGCGAGCCCGTCCTTGTAGTTGACGGTCGAATAGGCGACGCGGACGGTGACGTCGCCGTCCATCAGATTGGCTTCGTCGAAGTCGGCGAGCGCTGTCTTGGTGCCGCCGTCCGCCTTTTCGATCACGATTGCCTTGAATGTCGCCATGGACGCCTCGCTTCCCGGTAAAGCCGGGCCCTTCATGGCGCGGCAGGCGCGGGCGTGCAAGGGTCGCACGCCCGGCACGCGTGGCCCGCCGTGAACCTGCATCCGCTCCGTCGAGACTAATAGCCAAGTCCGCTCAGCCGTCCGCGCAGGACCGCCGGCCGGCCGCAGGTTCCGATTGCATTCCGCCAGGAGACCGCCATGACCAGTCGAAAAACGGGCAAATGCCGCAGCGTTTTCGTGTTGGCTTATGCGGTTGCTTGCACCCTCGCGCTTAGCGGCGCCGCCCTGGCACAGATGCCGACGCCCGCAGTGCAGGCGCAGTCGGCCGCGCGCGATGCCGCCCCCATGGATATCGCCATCGATATGTCGATCACCGTGCGCGCCGACCGCAGCGCCGAGGTGCTCACGACGCGCCGGGTCAAGGTGCTCAGCGAGGGCGCGGTGCAATTCGCCGGCCAGTTCGCGCAGAAATTCATCGAAGGGATGGAGACCCTGCGCATCGTCAAAGCCTACACCATCAAGTCCGATGGCCGGGAAATCGCGGTCGAGCCTTCCGAAATCATCACTCGCGATGCCTCGAGCGGCAGCTTGTTTCATCTGCGCGACCTCAAAATCAGCACGGTCGTCTTCTCCGACGTTGCCGTCGGCGACACGGTGGTCACGGTGACGCAGCGGAACCAGGCGCGCGGCTTCTTCCCCAGTCAGTATGTCGGGCAAATTCTGTTCGCGCGCACCATTCCCTATTCGCGCTCGACCATCCACGTCGCCGCGCCGACCGACCTCGATCTCAAAGTGGCGACGCTGGGCGCTGGCCTGCAGGACAAGGTCGCCGTCGATGGCGCCAACACCATTCACGCCATCGACTATCAGCCGCTGCCGCGCCAATATGGCGAGGCCGGCTCAACGTCGCCCTTGGATCATGACCCGCGCGTCCTGATTTCCACCTTCGCCAGCTATGAGGACATGGCGCGGAGCTACTGGGCCGAGGCGCGCGACCGCGCCAAGGTGACGCCTGAAATTCAAACGCTGGCCGACACCATCACCGCCGGCATCGCCGACCGGCGCGCGCAGGCGGTGGCCATCGACCGCTGGGTCAAGCGCAATATCCGCTATATCGCCATATACCTCGGCGTCGGCCGCGTCGTTCCCTATGCGGCGGCGAGCGTGCTCAAGCGCAAGTTCGGCGACTGCAAGGACCACGCGACCTTGATGACGGCCCTGCTCGCCGCCAAGGGCATCGCCAGCGAACACGTGCTGATCAATTCCGCCAATGCCTATACGCTGCCGGAGCCGGCGACGATGGCCTATATCAACCACGTCATCCTCTATCTGCCGGAGTTCGGCGTCTATGACGATCCGACCGCCTCCTATGCGGCCTTCGGCGTGCTCGGAAACGGCAGTTACGACAAGCCCGTGCTGCGCGTGTCGGATGCCGGCGCGCGCCGGGCGCATACGCCGGCGATGAAGGCGGCCGATCACACCACCATCAACCGCACCACCATCACCATCGCCGCCGACGGCACCATGACCGGCGAAACCGAGCAGATCGCCACCGGCGTCTTCGCCAGTGGCGCGCGCCACGTCGCCACCATCATCCAGAATATCGGCCCCAACCGCGCGGCGGAGAAAATACTGCAGAATATGCACACGCCGGGCAGCGGCCGCTTCGACATCTGCCCGGTGTCGGCGCTCGACAAGACCTATGTCGTCAAAAGCAAGTTCACCTACGCGGCGCGCATGCACATCACCCCGCGCGCCCTGCGTCCGATCCCGCTCGGCGCGCCGATCCTCGTGCGTCCGGGCGAATATCTCCTGGGCAAGCGTATTGCCGGACGGCGGTTGCCGTTCATGTGCGGCGCCGGCCGCCAGATCGAGGAGATCGCATTGACCTTCGCCGATGGATTTCCGCGGCCGCGCCGGCTGAACGGACGTACCATCGATACGCGGCTGTTCAGCTATGCCTCGCACTACATGTACAGCGGCAACACGATGACGGTGCGTCGCGTATTCGAGTCGCACGTGCCCGGTCAGGTCTGCGCCCCGGAGCTCGAGGCCGAGATCGCCGCCGGCCTGTCACAGGTGCGCGGCAGCATGAATACCAGGCTGTATTTTCCGACCGCCACGGCGGGGCCAAATACGGTGGCGCGCAATGCGCCGCCAGCCACGCAGCTCGGCCCGCATGACTGGTGAGCAGCCGGTGGCGGATCGGCGCGCCTTGCGCCGATGGCAAAATCAAGCGCGCGAGCGAGTCAGACGGGGATTGGCGCCAGCCGTTCGATCGGCTTCTCGATGATCGGCAGATTGATGATCGCCGAGATCAGGCCGAACACCACCGACAGCCACCACACCACATTGTAGGAGCCGGTGGTCTCGTAGAGCACGCCGCCCAGCCAAACGCCGAGGAAGCCGCCGACCTGGTGGCTGAAGAAGGCGAAGCCGAATAGCGTCGCCATCCAGCGGGTGCCGAACATCAGCGCCACCAGACCGGAGGTCGGCGGCACCGTCGACAGCCACAGCAGACCCATCACCGCGCCGAACACGATCGCCGAGGCGTTGGTGACCGGCAGGCTGATGAAGGCGATCACCGCGATCGAGCGCAGCGTGTAGATGATCGACAGCAGATAGCGCTTGGGCATGCGGTCGCCGAGCCAGCCCGACAGGATCGAGCCGACGATATTGAACAGGCCGATGGTGCCGAGCGCCCAGGCGCCGGCATCGACCGACAGGCCGCGGTCGACCAGATAGGCCGGCAAATGCACGGTGATGAACAGGAGCTGGAAGCCGCAGGTGAAGAAGCCGAGCACCAGCAGGATGTAGGAGCGGTGGCCGAACGCCTCGATCAGCGCATGGCGCAGCGATTGTCGGCTGGCGGCGTCCTGGTGGGCATGCGCATCCATCGGCGGCGTCTTCACCGCCGTCGACAGCGGAATGACCAGCAGCGTGATGAGGCCGAAACCGACCAGCGCGTGCTGCCAGCCGAACCAGTCGATGAAGCCGACCGCCAGCGGCGAGAACAGGAACTGACCGAACGAGCCGGCGGCGGTGCCGGCGCCGAAAGCCAGCGAGCGCATATGCGGCGGCATCAGCTTGCTGAAGGCGGCAATGACAAGCGTGAAGGAGGAGCCGGCGATGCCGAGGCCGGTCAAAAGGCCGCCCGAGAGGTCGAGCATACCGGGCGTGGTGGAATAGGCCATCAGCGCCAGGCCGGCACAGTAGAGCAGCGCCCCGCCGGAGAGCACGCGAATGGAGCCGAAGCGGTCGGCGATGGCGCCGGCCAAGGGCTGCGCGATGCCCCAGACAATGACCTGGATGGCGAGCGCCAGCGCGAAGACTTCGCGACTCCATCCATAGGCCGACGACATCGGCGTCAGGAACAGGCCGAGCGCGGCGCGCGGCCCGAAGCCGATGGCGCCGATCAGGCAGCCGCAGATCAGGATCACCATGGGCGTGCGCCAGCCGGCCACGGCCTGCTCACCCGTCGTCGATTGTACCGCCATCCTCAAGCCCCCGGCCTGGCGCCCGCGTGGCGCGGACAAGAGCCGGAACATAGTGCGTCCATCGGCCCCGCCAAAACGAATTGTGGTGATCGGAACCATTTGCCAGACGCATGGCCGCAAAGCCCGCAACCCCGTTGCGCGCCTTACATCTTCTTGATGATCTTGGTTTCCCGCGCCGTGGTCCGCGGGTCACTCCAGCTCGGCTGGTCGGCGCCGTCGCCCCAGGCGCGCGGGCGATAGAAGATGTGGACGCCGATATTGTAGATCTTGCGCATCTCCGCCACCCAGTCGGGATGCACCCAATAGGCGTGGTAGTGGGTGGACTTGGCCACCTCCGGCATCCACAGCTTGCCGTCGAGCATGTCGTGGGCGATGCGCTGGGCGCGCAGCCAGGCGTCCGGCTCGGTCACCACGTCGGGAATGCCGTCGCAGGCGAAAGTGAACTGGCAGGCATTGTGCCGATTGGCGTTCTGATAGACGACGCCGCAGACATTGTCCGGATAGAACGGCGAGAACACCCGGTTCATCACCACTTGCGCCACCGCGATCTGTCCGCGCACGGGCTCGCCGCGCGCTTCGAAATAAACCGCGTTGGCCAGGCACTTTTCTGCCTTGGCGCGCGCCTTGCCGGTAAGGCCGAGCCGCTCGGCCGGCGATTTCGGGCGCTGATCGGCGCCGGTGACCTCGCCTTTGTTGGCGATGGATTCGCCGCCCTTGTCCTCGCCGCTGGGCGGAGTGAGCGCGGCGAGCTTGATATCGGGATCGCCCGAGGCGGTGAGCGATTTGACCACCGGCGCTTCGCCAGGAGCGTAGGGCCGCAGCGCCTCGCGCTCGTTGACCAGCGGCGCGGCGCCGAAATAGATACGCGCCGCGTCCTTGCTTTCCTTCGGCGCGGTGGCGGCGGTCTTGACCGGCGCGCGATCGGTGCGCGGCGTTGCCGTCGGCGGCGACGGCTCCTCCGCGATCGATGCGAATTCATATTGCGAATAGGGGTCGAAGCGGTCGCCGCCGTCGTCAGGCTTGAGCGGGGCGATCGGCCTGCGCCATGGGCATCGGCTCGATCGGCAGCACCGGTGGCAGCGGCGGCAGCGGCGCGCGCGCACGGTGCAGCATGCGAGTCGCGCTTATCGCGGCGATTGACGGCGGGGAATTGCAACGGCGCGTTCGGATCGCCGAGCAATTCAGCGCCGATCGACCCGGCGATGTCGAGCGGATCGAAATTGGCCAGCGCATAGATCGGCGGATGCGGGATGCCGGTGCCGATCGGCTGCGGCATGCTGAAGGTGGCGGCGTGGATGGTGCCGAAAGGCGAATTGAGGATGAACTGGTGGGCGCGCTGGGTGACCCCCGGCTGATGCGCGAGCAGCGCGCCGAGATCCTGGAAGGCGACCTGCTTGGGGAAAAGCGCGAAAGCGAACGCCAACAGCGCCATGCGCGCAAAACCGCGCCGCCGCCGCCGCCGATGTGAAACTGCAACCGCCACGCTTACGCGACCCGCAATATCCCGAACGCGCCTGCCACCGACAGCGACAAAGCGACACGTTTTCTTATGGGCCGATTAACCTTGCGAAGCTGTTAACCACGGCGCGCGCCGGCGGCGCGCGATGACGCGGCGGTAAACGAAAGCTTAATGCGCGGGGTCGCGGCGGCCGGTGCCGGCAGGGTTAACGATATCGCAATGGCCGCCACTCAATATTGCGGCACGAATTTACCGACGAGCCGGCATGCTGACCTCGTTTCTGCCCATGGCCGCCGCGGGACCCCTGCTCGGCGCATTCTGCGTCGCGCTCATCGCCGGCGCCGGATTCGCGCACCAGCGGCTGCGCCGGCGCAACCGGCGCGTAGCCGACGCGCTCGACAACATGTCGCAGGGCCTGTGCATGTTCGACGCGCAAGGCCGCATCGTCGTGCGCAACATCCGTTATGTGGAGATGTACAAGCTGTCGCCCGAGATCGTGCGGCCGGGCCTGAGCCTGCATGGACTGATCCAGCATCGCAAGGATACCGGGCTGTTCAGCCGGCGACGTCGACGCCTTTTGCCAGAAAATCCTCGATGGCGCGCGCGCCGGCGTGCGCACACGTCTTCCATGTGGAGGCCAGCGACGGCCGCATCGTACTACACCAGTAACGAGCCGCTGCCGGACGGCGGCTGGGTCTCCACCCATGAAGACGTGACCGAGCAGCGCCGCGCCGAGGAAGAGCGCGCCGCCATCCGCGAGCAGGAACAGCGCCGCGCCGTCATCGACCGGGCGATCGCCGATTTCCGCCCGCAGGCGGAGGCACTGCTGTCCAGCGTCAGCGACAGCGCCGGCGCCATGCGCGTCGACCGCCGGCATCCTGTTCGGCGCCTCCGATCAGACCAGCACGCGCGCGAGCGGCGCGGTCGCCGCCTACAACGAAGCCTCCGTCAATGTGGAAAGCGCGGCGGTCGCGGCCGACGAATTGGCGCACTCGATCGGCGAGATCAGCCGCCAGCTCACCTACACCAAGGACATCGTCGGCCAGGCGACCGAGGAGGCGCGCACCACCGACGGCGAGATCGCCGGTCTCGCCTCCGGCGCGCAACAGATCGGCGACGTGGTCATGCTGATCCGCAACATCGCCGGCCAGACCAATCTGCTGGCGCTCAACGCCACCATCGAGGCGGCGCGCGCGGGCGAGGCCGGCAAGGGCTTCGCGGTGGTCGCCGCCGAGGTCAAATCGCTGGCGGTGCAGACCGCCAAGGCGACCGAGGACATCGCCAGCCATATCCTGGCGGTGCAGGATTCGACCTCCGGCACGGTCGAGGCGATCCGCCGGATCGCCGCGCGCATGCAGGAGATCAATCAATATACCGCCGCGGTCGCGGCGGCGGTGGAAGAGCAGAACGCCGCGACCGGCGAAATCTCGCAGCACGTGGCGGGCGCCGCGCAAGGCACCGGCCAGGTGCTGGCGGTGCTGGACGAGGTCGCCGGCGGCGCCAGCGAGACGCGCGGCTCGGCGCAGGTGGTGCGCGACGCCTCCGCCACGGTGGAGCAGGCGGTGGTCAATCTGCGGCCGAGGTGGAGGATTTCCTGGCGAGGGTGGCGGGGTGATTTACTTCGTCATTCCGGGGCGCGCGCGCAGCGCGTGAATCCGGAATTCCAGAAACAAGCGGGGTGCTTGAACCTGGATTTCGGGTCCGACCCTGCGGGCCGTCCCGGAATGACGAAGAATTACGCCTGGCTGGCCGCGGTCTTGCCCAGCGCCGCTTGCGCGGCGGCCAGCCGCGCGATCGGCACGCGGAACGGCGAGCACGACACATAGTCGAGCCCGGCCTCGTGGCAGAAGGCGACGGAAGCCGGATCGCCGCCATGCTCGCCGCAGATGCCGACCTTGAGCTTGGGGCGCACCTTGCGACCGCGCTCGACGCCGATCTTGACCAGTTCGCCGACGCCCTGCTGGTCGATCGACACGAACGGATCGGCCGGCAGGATGCCGCGCGCGGTGTAGATGCCGAGGAAGCTCGCGGCATCGTCGCGCGAAATGCCGAAGGTGGTCTGCGTCAGATCGTTGGTGCCGAAGGAGAAGAACTCCGCGGTCTCGGCGATCTCGCCGGCCATCAGCGCCGCGCGCGGCAATTCGATCATGGTGCCGACGTCGTAGTCGAGCTTGGCGCCGGTCTCTTTCGCCACCGCCTCGGCCATGGCGTCGATGCGCGCCTTCACCAGGTCGAGCTCCATCTTGGTGGCGATCAGCGGCACCATGACTTCCGGCTTCACCGGCTTGCCGGTCTTCTTCTGCACCTCGACCGCCGCCTCGAAGATGGCGCGCGCCTGCATCTCGGCGATTTCCGGATAGGCGATGGCGATGCGGCAGCCGCGGAAGCCGAGCATGGGATTGAACTCGGCGAGCTCCTGGGCGCGGGCGGCGAGCTTCTTCGGATCGGCGCCCATGGCGGCGGCGACCTCGGCGATCTCTTCCTCGCCATGCGGCAGGAACTCGTGCAGCGGCGGATCGAGCAGGCGGATGGTCACCGGCCGCCCGCCCATGATCTCGAACAGCTCGACGAAATCGCCGCGCTGCATCGGCAACAGCTTGGCGAGCGCTAAGCGGCGCGATTTCTCGTCGTCGGCGAGGATCATCTCGCGCACCGCGGTGATGCGGTTCTCGTCGAAGAACATGTGCTCGGTGCGGCAGAGGCCGATGCCCTCGGCGCCGAAGCGCACGGCAGCCTTGGCGTCGGCCGGCGTGTCGGCATTGGCGCGCACGCCGAGCTTGCGCACCTTGTCGGCCCAGCCGATCAGCGTGGAAAATTCGCCGGAAAGCTGCGGCTCGACCATCTCGACCTTGCCGGCGAGCACCTGGCCGGTCGAGCCGTCGACGGTGATGAGGTCGCCTTGCTTGAACGTTTGGCTGCCGGCGGTCATGGTCTTGGCCGCGTAGTCGACGCGGATGTGTGCCGGCGCCGGAGACGCAGGGCTTGCCCATGCCGCGCGCCACCACGGCGGCGTGCGAGGTCATGCCGCCGCGGGTGGTGAGGATGCCTTCGGCGGCGTGCATGCCGTGGATGTCCTCCGGCGAGGTCTCCACGCGCACCAGGATGACTTTGCGGCCGTCGGCCTTGAGCTGGGCGGCCTCGTCCGACGTGAACACGATCTCGCCCGAGGCGGCGCCGGGCGAGGCCGGCAGGCCGGTGGCGATCACCTTGCGGTGGGCGCGCGGATCGATGGTCGGATGCAGCAGCTGGTCGAGCGTGAGCGGCTCGACGCGCAGCACCGCCTCTTCCTTGCTGATCAGCCCTTCATGGGCAAGCTCGACGGCGATGCGCAGCGCCGCCTTGGCGGTGCGCTTGCCGTTGCGCGTCTGCAGCATCCACAGCTTGCCCTGCTCGATGGTGAATTCGAGGTCCTGCATGTCGCGGTAATGACGCTCGAGCGTGTTGTAGATGCGCGTGAGCTCGGCATAGGCCTTGGGCAGCGTGTGCTCCAATGACGGCTTGTCGGAGCCGGCCTCCTTGCGCGCCGCCTCGCTGATCTCCTGCGGCGTGCGGATGCCGGCGACCACGTCCTCGCCCTGGGCGTTGATCAGGAATTCGCCGTAGAGCTTCTTCTCGCCGGTCGAAGGGTTGCGGGTGAAGGCGACGCCGGTGGCGGACGTCTCGCCCATATTGCCGAACACCATGGCCTGCACGTTGACCGCGGTGCCCCAGCTTTCCGGAATGTTGTGCAGTCTGCGATAGGTTATGGCGCGCTCGTTCATCCAGGAGCCGAACACCGCGCCGATGGCGCCCCAGAGCTGCTCGTGCGGGTCCTGCGGGAACGGCTGGCCCAGCTCTTCCAGCACGCGCTTCTTGTAGAGCACGACCAGCTCGGCCCAGTCGTCGGCGGTGAGATCCGTGTCGAGAGTATAGCCCTGACGCTCCTTGTGCAGGTCGAGCAGTTCCTCGAAATGCTCATGACCGACGCCGAGCACCACGTCGGAATACATGGTGATGAAGCGCCGGTAGCTGTCATAGGCGAAACGGCGGTCGCCGGACTTTGCCGCCAGCGCCTCCACGGTCTCGTCGTTGAGGCCGAGATTGAGCACGGTGTCCATCATGCCCGGCATCGAGGCGCGGGCACCGGAGCGCACGGAGACCAGGAGCGGGTTGACCTTGTCGCCGAACTGCTTTCCGGTAATGCGACCGACTTGCGCCAGCGCCTTCTCCACCTGCGGTTTGAGGTCGGCCGGGTATTGCTGGTCGTGCGCGGTGTAATAGGTGCAGACGCCGGTGGTAATGGTGAAGCCGGGCGGCACCGGCAGGCCGAGATTGGCCATTTCGGCAAGGCCGGCGCCCTTGCCGCCCAGAAGGTCGCGCATATTGGCCTTGCCCTCGGCGCGGCCGTCGCCGAAGGAATAGACCCATTGCTGCTTTGCCGGAATTTTGGGCCGGCTCTTGCTCGGCTTCAGGCTCGATTTCCGGCTCTGATTCTTGTTCTGATTCTTGCTCTGATTCTTGGCGACCGCCTTGCCCCGGGTTTTGGACTTCGTCGCCTTGCGGACCGCCTGTTTCTGGGATTTTGCGCTGACGCGCGCAGCTTTGCGTTTGGCCATGGCTCAACAAGCACCGGTGAAAGATGGGGCCCCTAGAACACGGAGGACCGGCGGGCGCAAGCCCGGAGTCTCCCCTAATGAAAAAGCCCCAGGCCGAACAGGCCGATCACGATCAGATAGACGGCGACGATGTAGTTCAAGAGTCGCGGCATGACGAGAATGAGGATGCCGGCAATGAGCGCGACGAGCGCCGGTAGATGAACGATGCCGAAATGCATGTGAAGTCCCCTGGGTTGGCGTGATGGACGTGAAACGACGGCGTGGCGGTTGAAGTTCCCGGCCGTCGTCCCGTCCGAGCGCGGAGCGCGAGAACCGGGATCCAGTAACCCCTGTCGTTATGATACGGAAATGCCGGGGTTACTGGGTCCCCCGCAGTCGCGCGGGATGACAGCCAATCCTATCCCTCGATCTTGGTGAAATCCGCCACCGGGCGGGTGGCCTCGCGAATTTGGTTGAGCAGCTTGAGGCGGTTCTCACGCAACTTGGGATCGTCGACATTGACGGTGACCTTGTCGAAGAAGGCGTCGACCGTCGGCCGCAGGCTCGCCATCGCGCTCATGGCGGCGGCGAAATCCTCGCGGACCACCGCGTCGGCGGCATCGCGCTTGGCGTTGGCGACCGCATCGCCCAGCGCCTTCTCCTCGGCAAGCTGATAAAGCTTCGCCTCCGGCGCGCCGGTAAAGTCGCGCTTGTCCTTCTTCTCCTCGATGCGCAAGATATTGGTGGCGCGCTTGACGCCGGCGAGCAGGTTCTTGCCGTCGTCCGTGTCGAGGAATTTGCCGAGCGCGTCGACGCGGCGCACGATCAGCAGCAGATCGTCCTGGTGGCCGAGCGAGAGCACCGCGTCGACCAGATCATGGCGGGCGCCGTCCTCGCGCAATTGCACCTTCAGGCGATCGGCAAAGAAAGCGAGCAGGTCGCGGGTCTGGTTGAGATAGGCATGCGCCTGCACCAGTTTCGGGCCACCCATATGCTTGGCCTTTTCCGACACCAGCACTTCCAGCTTCACCGCCAGCTCGACGTCGGACGCGCTCAGCTTGACGATCTCTTCGTGGATCGGATTGAGCAGCGCGATGGCCTCGGCCGCCATCTCGTCGCGGGCGACCGCGCCGAAATGGTGCCAGAGCTGCAGGCGCAAGGGCAGCCGCAACTGGTTCTCGATGACGATGCGGATGACGCCGAGCGCGGCGCGTCGTAGCGCAAACGGATCCTTGGAGCCGGTGGGCTTCTCGCCGATCAGCCAGAAGCCGACCAGCGTGTCGATCTTGTCGGCGAGCGCCACCGCGATCGCCACCGGATCAGCCGGCACGAGATCGTCGGGACCCTTGGGCCGATAATGATCCTCGATGGCATGCGCGATGGCCTCGTCCTCGCCCTGCGCCTCGGCATAGTAGCGGCCCATGAGGCCTTGCAGCTCGGGGAATTCGCCGACCACTTCGGTGAGCAGATCGGCCTTGCACAGTTGCGCGGCGCGTTCGGCTTTCGCCGCATCGGCGCCGACCAGCGGCGCCAATTCGCCGGCGAGCGACACGATGCGCGCGATGCGCTCGGCCTGGCTGCCGAGTTTCTCGTGAAACACGATATGCTCGAATTTCGTCAGCCGGTCCTCCAGACGCGTCTTCAGATCGTGCTCATAGAAGAACTTGGCGTCGGACAAGCGGGCGCGGATCACGCGCTCATTGCCGGCGACGATCGCCTTGCCGCCGTCGCTCGCCTCGATATTGGCGACGAGGATGAATTTATTGGTGAGTTTGGCCGTTTCCGGATCGCGCAGCACGAAGCATTTCTGGTTGTTGCGGATGGTGGCGCGGATCACCTCGCCGGGGATGGTGAGGAAGGCCGGGTCGAAGGCGCCCATCAGCGTCACCGGCCATTCCACCAGGCCGGCGACCTCGGCCAGCAGGCCCTCGTCCTCCAACAGCTCGTAGCCTTGGGCGAAGGCCAAATTCTTGGCGTCGTGCAAAATAGTGTCGGCGCGGCGCGCCGGGTCGAGCATCACTTTGGCGGCTTCCAGCTTGGCGACATAATCGTCGAAGCGGCGCACCTTGAACGCACCCGGCGCCATGAAGCGGTGGCCGCGCGTCTCGTCGCCGCCGACCAGCCCGTCGAGGCTGAACGGCACCAGTTCGGGCTCCTCAGTTTCCGGTCCGAATGTGGCGACGATGGAGTGCAGCGGCCGCACCCAGGAAAGCCGCCCGCTGCCCCAGCGCATCGACTTCGGCCAAGGAAAACCGCGCACCACTTCGGGGATCATCTCGCCGATAACCTCGATGGCCGAGCGACCGGGCTTCTCGATCAGCGCCACATAGAAATCGCCCTTCTTCTCGTCCTTCTCGATCTTGGCCTGATCGATCGAGGATAAGCCCGCGGCGCGCAAGAAACCGGCAATCGCCTTTTCCGGCGCGCCGACCTTCGGCCCTTTGCGTTCCTCCTTCAAATCCGGCTGGTGCGCCGGCACGCCATGCACCGTCAGCGCCAGGCGCCGCGGCGTGGCGAAGGCCTTGGCGCCCTCATAGACAAGACCGGCGGCGACCAGGCGGTCGGTAACGATTTTCTTCAAATCCTCGGCGGCGCGCGCCTGCATGCGCGCGGGGATTTCCTCGGACAGAAATTCGAGCAGGAGGTCGGGCATATCGGCCAAGGTGTTGCGTTTGGTGGGACGACGCCTGCCTAGCAAGGCAGCCGGCCAATGTCACTCCGGCGCGCGCGGCTACCAGCCGCCCCCGCCGCCCCCGCCGCCACCGCCGCCGGATCCGCCGCCGCCGCCGGAAAAGCCGGAGGAGCCGGACGACACCGGCACCGCGCTCGACAGGGCGCTGCTGACGTCCGACACCGACGACGACACCGCGCTGGCGAAATTGCTGCCCGACCAGTTCGAGCCGCTGTACCAGACCGGCTGGTAGTGGCGCATCGGGTCGGCATCTTCCGGATGCGCGCGCTTGAGCGCGGCGGCAAAGGCTTCGGACCACGGCTTCTCCACGTCGAGCGCGACCGCGTAGGGCAGCAGCGCCTCGAAACGGTCGGCGGTGAGCTCCGGCGCCTGCATATTGAGGCGGTCCTTTTCCGCGGTCTCCAGATAGAGCTTGAAGCCGTCGAGCTGGTCCATCACCGGACGGCCGAGCGCGGTCGGCGCCCGCATCAGATAGAAGAACAGGCCGTTGAGGGCGGCGAAGGCCGTCACCAGCACGAAGGAGAACGGATAGCCGGCGATGAAGGACCCCAGCACCGGCAGCGCGTCGCCCATGCCGGTGGGGAGCAGCGCCTTCACGATATTGACCCCGCCGGAAAAAAAGATGCCGAGGACGGCCAGGGTAATCATGACGCGCACCAGGGACGCGAACTTGACGCCGCCAAACAGCGCCATCACCACCGGCATCACGAACAAGCCGGCGATCAGCCCGCCGAAACCGAGCACGACCAGGATCTTGATGTCGGTTTCCTGCACGCCGCCAAAATTGACCACGCCGAAGACCACCAGTCCGGTCATCACCAGGCCGGCGATGACGTAACCGAGATTGCGGCGGAAGAAGCGGTTGCGGTTCTCGACTTCGATAGCCGCGGTGAATTTGCTGCCGACGTCGGCCACCGTCGTGCCGTGGGAACGGTCGATGACGATGCTGCCACCGCTGGCGTTAAGCTTGGTGACAATGGCGCGCTCCCCTGGCGATAGCGCCATGGTGCCGTCGGGGTCCTTCGCGGTCCGCGTCAGCGTCATCGCGCCGCCGCTGTTGTCGATGCGGACGAGCCCGCTTACGCCGAGCGACAGCACCGCCGCGGTGAAGGCGCGCCACTTCTCGCGGCCGAAACCCCATTGGTGGATGTAGTTGGCGAGTGCCGGCGAGACGCCCTGTGGCGGGTGGAACAGTGGGATGATGGTGCCGCGCTTGGGATCGCGGCCGACGGCGGTCCAGGCAGCAAGGTAGTAGGCAAACACCAGGATGAAACCGACGCCGCCGATGATCCACTGGCTGTTGTCGAGGATCTGATACCACAACAGCGTGGAAGGCCCGGGCGGCTCGACGCTGCCGGCGGGCAATTCGGCGACGACCGTCAAGCCTTCGTGCGGCGCCAGCGTGCGCGTGGTGTCAACCCGCAGCGTGCCGTCGGTGCCGATGCCGCCGTGCCAGTCGATGCCGCGTGCGGCAAGCCGGCCGCTATAGGCGGTCCAGCGCACCGGGCGCACACGACCGGGTAATTCGAGATAGTAGCTCGCCGACCGTATCGGGAAGGTCCAGAAATTACCGGTGACGTTCCAGTTGAGCTCCGGTTTGCCGTCGAACCAGTGAATCCAACGTGCGGTCCGGTAGCGGAAGGTATACGTGTGCTCGCCACGCGAGATCAGCACGTCCTTGGAGCCGGCATAGATGCGGATCACGCCGTTCTGGCGCACGGTGTGATAGGGCTCCGCCTTGCCGTCGCGGCTGACGCCGAGCAGGCTGAAGGTCGCCCAATGCAGGCGCCCGCTCGCATCCTTGAAGCTGAGCGGGAAGTCGCGATAGATGCCGTGCCGCATGGAATAGCCTTCCGCGTGCACGCGCAGCGTCTCAGTGACGGTGAGTTCGCCGTCCTTGGCGACCTGCACCATCGAATCGAACTGATCGATGGTTTCGCTGGCGGCGGCGCGCCCGACCCCGACGACCAGGAACGCCGTCAATAGCGCGAGCGCCGCCGCCAGGCGGCAGGCGCGCGCGGCGATGGCGATGGCGTGTCTCATCGCGGGCCTGAAAGATCGACCTGCGGCACGGCGCGCTCGCTCGCATCGGAAATTTCGAAATAGGCGCGCTCGGCAAAGCCGAACAGGTGGGCGATGAGATTGCTGGGGAAGGATTGCACCAGCGTGTTCTGGTTGCGGGTGGCGCCGTTGTAATAGCGCCGCGCCATCTGGATCTCGTTCTCCAGGTCGCTCAACTGCTGCTGCAGGCCAAGGAAATTGGCGCTCGCCTTGAGGTCGGGATAATTCTCGGCGACCGCGATGAGCCGGCCGAGCGCGGCCGACAGCGCGCCTTCGGCCTGGGCGCGGCCGGCGACGTCCCCGCTCGGCAGCGCGCGCGCGGCGCCGCGCAGGGCGGTCACCTCCTGCAAGCACGCCGCGCTCATGCGCGGCATAGCCCTGCACCGTCTCCACCAGATTGGGGATGAGATCGGAGCGGCGCTTGAGCTGCACGTCGATGCCGCTCCACGCCTCGTTCGCCATCTGGCGCGTGCGCACCAGGCGGTTGAAGACGACGGCGGCATAGACAAGCACGGCCGCCGCGACGATGAGGATGATCCAGGACAGCATGTGCGTCGGTCGCCCCCGCGTGTTGGAAGGTTCAATTATAACGTCAAATGGCTGTTGTCACAGAAGGGGGGCGTCTTGGTGCGCTTGCAGGTGCAGAAGTTGCGCTTACCCGACCGCTTGGCGGTCCATTCCAGCGGTTCGAGCGAAGTGACCTCGTGCGAGCCGTCACAGAACGGCTGGCTCTGGGACCGTCCGCAGCGGCACCACCAATAGGTCTCGCCTTCTACGACCTCGACGGCAATGGGCTCGCGTCCGGCAATTTCGGGCTCTTCGCTCATGCTCATCGCTCCCCTCTGCCCGTCCGTTTGGAAGTAAACTACACCGCCCCGCCGCCTGCCGTCGCCAGCCAGGCTTCGCCGCAGGCCTTGGCCAATTCGCGCACGCGCAGAATATAGCTTTGCCGCTCGGTGACCGAGATCACGCCGCGGGCATCGAGCAGATTGAACACGTGGCTCGCCTTGATGCACTGGTCATAGGCCGGCAGCGCCATCAGGTGATGCTTGTGCGCGGCGTCCCAGCCATCGGCGATGTACTTCTTGCAGGCGGCTTCCGCCATCTTGAACTGCTCGAACAGCATCGTGGTGTCGGCGAATTCGAAATTGTGCCGCGAATATTCCTGCTCGGCCTGCAGGAAGACGTCGCCATAGGTGACCTTCTTGTCGTCGCTGCGGCCGTTGAAGTTCAGATCGAATACGCGCTCGACGCCCTGCACATACATGGCCAGGCGCTCCAGCCCGTAGGTCAATTCGCCCGCGACCGGCGCGCATTCGAAACCGGCGACCTGCTGGAAATAGGTGAATTGCGAGACTTCCATGCCGTCGCACCAGCATTCCCAGCCGAGCCCCCAGGCGCCCAGCGTCGGGCTCTCCCAGTCGTCCTCGACAAAGCGGATGTCGTGCAGCGCGGATCGATGCCGATGACTTTCAGCGAATTGAGATAAAGTTCCTGGATGTCCGGCGGCGACGGCTTCAGGATCACCTGGAACTGGTAATAGTGCTGCAGCCGGTTGGGGTTCTCGCCGTAACGGCCGTCCTTGGGCCGGCGCGAGGGCTGCACATAGGCGGCATTCCACGGCTTCGGCCCCAGTGCGCGCAGCGTGGTCGCCGGGTGGAAGGTGCCCGCCCCGACTTCCATGTCATAGGGCTGCAGGATCACGCAGCCCCAATCCGCCCAGTACTGCTGCAACGCCAGAATAAGCCCCTGGAACGAGCGCCGGGGGTCGAGATTGTCGGAATGCAAGGCGTCCTCGGCGAGAAGGTGGGCTTCAGCCATCGCTGCAATGATGGATTGTTGAACCAGGAGGCCGCAGGACCCTATCGACGGGTCCGCAGGGGGTCAAGTTGACGGCGAATTTGCAGATTTTGAACCGGATCGGTTCCCCGAGCCACCCATACGCACAAGGTCACCGTCGCCGCGGAGGCATAAGCAATGTTGGCATTTCAATGGGTCGGAATGGCGCTGCTTGCCCTGTTCTTTGGCGCCATGTTCGGCGGCAACCAGCACACGCGGCGCTAAAGCCGGTATTCGCCGGTCGCCGGATCGCGGCGCAAGGTCGGCCGGCGTTCCTGGTCGCGAATGCGCGCGGTGGCGCGACGGGCGTCGAGCTCCTCGTTGACGCGGCGCACTTCCTTGACCACCCAATGCACGGCCATGGCGCCGCCGAGCGCAACAAATGTCCATTTCACCAGGGGCGACATCAGAATCGGCGGCATGGCGGCTCCTTTGTCCTCACATCCAGGATTGTTCCGCTCAATGTGGGCATTTTCGCGACTGGGCGCAATGCCTCACAACCCGTAGCGCGACCACAGCGCCCTCGTCTCCAGCGCCGAGACGAATTCGTCGGCAAGTCCGGGACGCCGCGCCAAGGCGTCGCCGATGATCGACGCCCGGCAGCCGCCGGCCGAACAGACTGCGCTCGGCCATGATCAAGGGCGTGCGCACCTTCTCGCCATAGCGCTCGCGTAAAGTCGAGCGCAGATCGCCGATGCCGTCGGCAAGGCCAAGCTCGACCGCGCGCGGCGCCGTCCAGAATTCGCCGGAGAACAACGTCTTGTCGGCGCCGGAAAGGCGCTGCCGCGGCGTTCCTTGACCAGCGCGATAAACTGCTCGTGGATATCCTTCTGGATCGCTTTCAGGCGTTTCACGTCCTCGGGCTTTTCCGGCAGGAACGGATCGAGCATCACCTTGCGATCGCCCGAAGTGTAAACCCTGCGCTCGACGCCGAGCTTCTCCATCAGCTTGGGAAAGCCGAAACCTGCCGCCGACCACGCCGATCGAGCCGACGATGGAGAATTGGTCGCAGACGATCTCGTCGGCGGCGCAGGCGAGCATGTAGCCGCCGGAAGCGCCGACATCCTCGAGGAAGGCGATGCACCGGCAGCTTCTTCTCCTCCGCCAATTGGCGGATGCGGCGGAAGATCATGTGCGACTGCGCCGGCGAGCCGCCGGGCGAATTGATCAGCAGCGCCACCGCGCGCGCGTTGCGCACGGCGAAGGCGCGCTCCAGCGACCGTCGCCAGGCCGGACAGCGTCAGGCCCGGCCGCAACGGCGTCACCACGCCGATCGCGCCCGACAAGCCGGACCACCGGCACCACCGGGATACCGGGACGGAAGCGCGCCGGCAGGATCGGGCTGAGGAATTCGAGCACCGGCGTGAGAATATTCGGCATGGGTTTGGTCGCGGCGTTCGCCATGCCCGGCAGTTAGGCAGCCCAAGCCGCCCAAGTCAAAGCCCGGCGGCTCACGCCGAAGTGATGAGGCCCCCCGTCAAATTGCCGAATTTTTAAGGTTGGAATGCTTTTTGCCGATTCGGATGGCGTGAAGTGCCGCCACCGGTGGTCCCGGCGGTGACTTTGACGAGGCTCAAGGCGATGGATCCCAAGCTTGCGATTCTGTTCATGCTGATCGGCGCGGTGATCGGCCTGTCGCATCTCAGCGAGGCCAATCTCACCCGCATGCGGCGTCAGCTCGTCCGCTTGCGCTGGCGCGATATTGGGCCCGGGCCGGCGCAAATCCTAGGCGGCGGCGGCATCGGACCGCACCCGATCTCCTGAGAACAAACTTCACATATCCGCCAGGCTGAGCGTTTCGCCGCCGCGCAATACCGCTTCGGCCGCCACGCTCGGGCGGCCCTGCATGTCGTTGAGGTCGAGCCGCGGCATATTCGGTCGGCGCTGCCGGCCGCGCCTTTCACCGCCCGCACCAAGACGCGAATCGCCGGCTTGTCCGGCCGCGGATGCACCGGCAGCACCGCGACGGCGCCGAAATCCGGCGCCAGCGCCGCCAGCACGTCCACGTCGCGCTTCCGCCTGCCAGATCAGGGTCAACACGCCGCCGGGCTTGAGCAGCCATGTCGGCGCTCGCCACCCAGCGTTGCAGCAATCCGGGCCCGCCGACATGCGCGCGGCCGCCGGCGCGGATCGGGCGAGACGTTCTGCCGCGCCGGATCGCGGAACGGCGGGTTCATCAGCACGCGGTCGACGCCGCCGGCGGCCAAGCCCGGCCGCCGCCAGGGCCGCGTACTCTCTGCGTCAGCGCACAGCGCGGTGACGCGCGCCTCCAACTGTGTTGAGCCGCGCATTACCGGCGGCAAGCGCCGACCAGCGCGGGATCGATCTCGACCAGCGCGACCGCTGAGCCCGTCGATGCGGGCGGCGAGCGCGAGACCGGCGGCGCCGACGCCGGCGCCCAGATCGACCGCCTGCTCGCCGGCGCGGCCGCCGGTCGCCGCAGCGAGAAGGATCGCGTCATGGCCGACGCGGTGGCCCTTGAGCGGCTGGCGCAGCCGCAAGCGGCCGCCGAGCACGGCGTCTATCGCTGGTGCCGCCGTCGCGCTCAGCCGATCATCGGGCCGCAATTCATGCGCCAGGCCGGCATCGGTGAGCAGCCGGCGCGCCGGCGCCACGTCCTCGTCCGCCACCAGCATGCGGCGCGGCAGGATGCCGAGCGAGCCTTCCAGCACGCTCATATTCTGGTCGAGCACGACGTAATGGATGCGGGCGCCGTCGAGCAGGGCCCCGATCGCCGAGACCAGGACGGCATTGTTGGTGCGGACGAGTTCGCGCAAAGGTTCAGCTCCGCCCGCCGCGCTTGCAACCCATGCGGCGCCGGGCGGCGCGCTCGCTTGCGGCGAGCACCGCCCCGTTGTAGCAAGACCCCGGCGCCGCAGCCTTGCCGGGGCCGCGATGGACCTGGCCCGCGTTGGGTCGTCATCGATGATGCGTTTGCCAACCGGGGCTCCCCCTTGCCAGGCCCGTCCGCCACATTGCAGGGATACGTGAAACCATCGCTCTTGCCGCGTCAACACAGCGTTTCTATGCTTGCTCGCCCGAACAACCCCGGAGAGCCTTTTGGCCGTCGTCCTCCCCTTTGAAAGCCCGCGCGCCGGCTCGCTGGATCGGCTGAACCAACTGGTGGCGGCGGACATGGAGCGGGTCAACGCGGCCATCCTGGCGCGTACCGGCTCCGAGGTCGCCATGATCCCGGAGGTGGCCAACCACCTGATCGCGTCCGGCGGCAAAAGGCTACGCCCGATGCTGGTGCTGGCCATGGCCAAGCTCGCCGGCTACACGCGGCGACGGCCATATCAAGCTCGCCGCCGCGGTCGAGTTCATGCACACCGCAACGCTGTTGCATGACGACGTGGTCGACGAAAGCGACATGCGCCGCGGCAAGCTCGCCGCCCGCATGCTGTGGGGCAACGAGGCGAGCGTGCTGGTCGGCGATTTCCTGCTCGGCCAGGCCTTCAAGATGATGGTGGAGGTCGGCAATCTGCACGCGCTCGACATCCTCTCCTCGGCCGCCGCGGTGATCGCCGAGGGCGAGGTGATGCAGCTCGGCGCCGCCAAGAACATGGCGACCAACGAGGACGAATATCTGGCGGTAATCCGCGCCAAGACCGCGGAACTGTTCGCCGCGGCCTGCGAGGTCGGACCGGCGCTCGCCGCGCGCGGCAAGGCCGAGCAGGCCGCCTGCCGATCCTTCGGCATGAATCTCGGCATCGCCTTCCAGCTCATCGACGACGCGCTCGACTATGGCGGCAAGTCGGCCAAGCTCGGCAAGAATGTCGGCGACGATTTCCGCGAAGGCAAGATC
This sequence comes from uncultured Pseudomonadota bacterium, assembly GCA_963782145.1. GTDB lineage: Bacteria > Pseudomonadota > Alphaproteobacteria > Rhizobiales > Xanthobacteraceae > Pseudolabrys. The sequence goes on along the minus strand of CAWAIV010000004.1, from coordinate 566,256 downwards.
ACGCTGCCGGTGGTGCTTTCGTTCCGCCGCGGCAGCGAGAGCGAACGCGCGTTCTGGACGCGCACGCTGGCGCAGGGCGAGGTCGGCGATGATGATCTCGAAACGGCCATCGCGCTGGTGACCAAGCACCACGCCATCGAGGACACGGTCGGCCGCGCCCGCCATTATGGCGCCATCGCCACCGATGCGCTGGCGCTGGTGCCGTCCTCGGAGATCAAGACGGCGCTGGAAGAGACGGTCGAGTTCTGTATCGCGCGCGCCTATTAACGCGCGAATTCGCTCGCATAGCCGGTGGCGGGATCGCGCCGCAATTGCAGCCGGATGAAGGGATCCGGGTCCTGCCCGATATATCTGCCATATTCAAAGACCGGCGGCGCGCAGCCATTGGCGCTCGGACCCGGATTGAACAACCAACCGGTCCAAGAAAATTCAAGCGGCCTGTCGGCGCAGACGCGGCTCACCTTGTAGGAGCGATGATGGTGCCGCTTGTGCTTCGCCAGCGCCGGACCGGCGGCGATCACGCTCAAGGCCGCGCCAATGACGACAAGCCATCGCATTTTCATGGGTCTCTCTCCGGTTTGGCCTAGCGGTCGCGGGGGCAGGCTCGAGCGTCGCAACAGTCCGCCGCAAAGCAGGCATTTTCAAGAGGGCCTGTGCGCAAGCCTGTCACGCGATTGTCGTGGCCTGCACCCACCAACTGGCCTGCGCGGCGCCAAGTTGGCGAGCCGCCGCCGTGGCCTCCACCGCCGTGGCGAACAGCGCGAAACAGGTCGGGCCCGAACCGGACATGCGCGCCAGCCGCACGCCCGGCAAGGCGCGCATCGCCGCCAGCACCCCCTCGACCTGTGGCGCGCAGGCGATTGCCGCGGCGGTGAGATCGTTGCCCTGCCGCGCCAGGAAATCGATCAACGCATCGGCCGTCGTCGGTACCGTGCCGAGCGGCTTGGCGTCGCCGCGCAAGCGGGCGAAAGCGGCGAACACGTCGCGCGTCGGCACAGGCACGCCGGGATTGACCAGGATCGCCGGCAGCGCCGGCAGCGACAGCGGCGGCGACAGGATTTCACCGAGGCCGCGCATGACCCGCGCGCGCGCATCGAGACAGACTGGCACGTCGGCGCCGACGGCAAGCGCGGCCGCGGCCAGCCGCGCATCGTCATGGGCCAAGCCGTTAACCTGCGCCAGCAGCCGCAAGGCGGCGGCGGCGTCGGACGAGCCGCCACCCATCCCGGCGGCCACCGGCAATTCCTTGTCGAGCACGAAGCGTCCGGCTTTGAGCCCGGGGACAGCGCCACCCAGCGCCGCCACCGCCTTGAGCACCAGATTGTCGGCATCGGGCCCACAGGCCGCGGCATAAGGCCCGGAAATCGCGAGCGTGGTATCGGCCTGCGGCGCCAGTGTCAGCCGGTCGGCGACGCCGGCAAACCCCACCAGGCTTTCCAATTCGTGATAGCCGTCGGCGCGGCGGCCGAGCACGCGCAACGTCAAATTGATCTTGGCGGGAGCCTTTTCAACCGGCAGCGCGCTCACGCAACAGTCTCAGCCCCCGCTGTCATTCTTCTTCTCGGGCTTGTTGCCGGCCTTGGCTTGCGAGGAGGTCTCGGCCGGCAAGCCGTTCTTCAGCTTGGCCTCGATCTTCGGCAGGTCTTCCGGGTCGGGCTTGAGGTCGCGCGCATGCGTCCACTGGAACTTGGCCTCGAGCGTGCGGCCGACGCGCCAATAGGCGTCGCCGAGGTGATCGTTGATGGTCGGGTCTTCCGGCTTGAGCTCGACCGCGCGATCGAGCTGCTTGACCGCCTCGTCATAGTTGCCGAGCTTGTAATAGGCCCAGCCGAGCGAATCGACGATATAGCCGTCGTCCGGCCGCTGCGCGACGGCGCGCTTGATCATGGCCATGCCTTCGTCGAGATGCGTGCCCTGGTCGACCCATGAATAGCCGAGATAATTGAGCACGTGCGGCTGCTCGGGGAAGAGCTTGAGCGCTTCCTGCAGATCGGCTTCCGCCTTCGGCCATTGATGCGAGCGCTCGTAGCAGATACCGCGGAAATAGAAGTTCACCCAGTTCGACTTGTCCGGATGCGGGATCAGCGCGATGCCCTTGGAATAGGTCGCAGCGCATTCGGCGAACTTCTTGTGCGCGCGCTGTACATTGCCGAGCGCCATGATCGCTTCGCGGTCCTGCGGATGCTCCTTGATCACCGCCTCGAGATTCTTCTGCGCCTCTTCGGGCCGGTCGAGCGTGTCGAGATCGGCCGCCATCTGGATCAAGGCGTTGCGGCGCAGCGGCGATTTCGCCGGCACGCGTTCATAGACCTTGAGCGCGAGGTCGGGCTTCTTGAGCTGCTCGTAGAGATCGGCGAGCGAGAGCAGCGCCATCGGATGGTCGGGCTTGAGATAGAGCGCGAGCTGCAGGTAGACGAGACCGAGGTCCTCGCCGCCACGCCGGCCGAGCGAGGCGCCGAGCCCGTAAAGCGCTTCGGCGGCGCCGGCCTGGGCATTGGTGACCAGCAGCGGCAGCTTGGCGCCGGCCTTCAGCCTGTCCATCGCCTGCGTCACCAGCGGATGGCTCGGCAGCACCTTGTCGAAGGTCTCGAAAATCGTCAGCGCTTCCTTGGCCGACTTGTTGCGCGAGGTCCAACTGCCATAGGCCTCGACCACGCGCAGCGCCGTGGGATCGAGCTTGTAGGCGGCCTCGAAGCGCTTGCCGGCCGCTTTCTTGTGGCCGGTGAGATCGAGCATCATGCCGGCATGCAGGTCCTTGAAGATCGCATACCAGTCCGGTCCGCTGAGCCGGTCGATGGTCGCCACCGCGTCCTTGATGTTGCCGGCGCCGGTTTCGGCCCAGGCGGTGAGCAGCGTGGCGGTGAGATCGGTGATCGGTCCGCGCACCGAATGCGTGAGGTCGCGGCGTGCGGTGGCGTAATGCTTTTCCTTGATGGCGTGCACGCCCAGCACCAGGCGGCCGACACGATCGTTCTTGTCGGCATGCACCACGCGGTTGGCGAACTTTACCGCTTCCGGAATGTGGCCGCCAATCACCATCGACAGGAAGGCACGATCGAGCAGGTCCTCGTTCTTGGGATCGTGGGCGAGCGCGGCCTGGTAGAATTCGGCCGCGGCGGCGGCATCGCGCATGCGTCCGGCATGGCGCGCGGCGAGATAGGCGCCGGCCGCCGTGATGTCGGACAGATCCTTAGCCGACGGCGGTTTGGCGGAAAGCTCGATGGGGGCGACCGCAAGAACGGCGGCTAGCACGCTGCCGGCGGTGAACCGGGCGAGGCTCGAAAAAGTCACTGGCGAAGCTCCATGGGGCGGATACTCGCGGGATGAGCGCTCGGCCGCCGGATTCGCACCGAGAATGGCCTTTTTGCGCCGCCCCCGCAACCGCGACGGCCATGCCGCGGTCGCCAGTTCCTTGAAGCCCTCGATAAGGGCAGCATCGTGACCGCTGCCCCGCCGCCGCCTTCACATATTCGGATAATTCGGCCCGCCGCCGCCTTCCGGCGGAACCCAGGTGATGTTCTGGTTCGGATCCTTGATGTCGCAGGTTTTGCAGTGGACGCAGTTCTGCGCGTTGATCACGTACTTCTCGGCGCCCGCCTCCTCGATCCATTCGTAGACGCCGGCCGGACAATAGCGCGCCGACGGCCCGGCATAAACGTCGTGCTCGGAGGTCTTCTGCAGGGCCAGGTCGGCGACATGCAGATGCACCGGCTGGTCTTCCTCGTGATTGGTGTTGGACAGGAACACCGAGGACAGCCGATCGAAGGTGAGCTTGCCGTCCGACTTGGGATAGGCGATCGGCGTGCATTCGGCGGCGGGCTTCAGCGTCGCGCAATCCGGCTTGCCGTGCGAGACGGTGCCGAACAGCGAGAAGCCGAAGGTGTTGCACCACATGTCGAAGCCGCCGAGCGGAATGCCGAGAAAGGTGCCGAATTTCGACCACAGCGGCTTGGAATTACGCACGCGCCAGAGGTCCTTGCCGATGGCGCTGGCGCGCCAGCCGGCCTCGTAGTCGGCAAGCTCGTCCTGGGCGCGGCCGCCGGCGAGTGCCGCCGCCACCGTGTCCGCCGCCTGGATGCCGGAGAGTATGGCGTTGTGGCTGCCCTTGATGCGCGGCACGTTCATGAAGCCGGCATTGCAGCCGATCAGCGCGCCGCCCGGGAACACGAGCTTGGGCACCGACTGATAGCCGCCCTCGGTCAAGGCACGCGCGCCATAGGCGAGCCGCTTGCCGCCGGCGAAGGTGTCGCGCACCAGCGGATGCGTCTTGAAGCGCTGAAACTCCTCGAACGGCGACAGATAGGGATTTGAATAGTTGAGATGCACGACGAAGCCGACCGCCACCAGGCCGTCGTCGAAGTGATACATGAACGAGCCGCCACCGGTGTGACCGTCTAGCGGCCAGCCAAACGAGTGCTGCACCAGGCCGGGGCGATGCTTGTCGGGCGCGACCTGCCAAAGCTCCTTGAGGCCGATGCCGAACTTCTGCGGTTCGCGGTCCTCGCCGAGCCCGTAGCGCGCGATGAGCTGCTTGCCGAGGCTGCCGCGCGCGCCTTCGGCGAACAGCGTGTATTTGGCGCGCAGCTCCATGCCGCGGGTGAAGGAATCCTTGGGCTCGCCGTTCTTGCCCACCCCCATGTCGCCGGTGGCGATGCCGGTGACCGCGCCACTGTCGTCGAAGAGCACTTCCGTCGCGGCAAAGCCCGGATAGATCTCGACGCCGAGCGCCTCCGCCTTGCCGGCAAGCCAGCGGCAGACATTGCCGAGCGAGACGACGATAGGCGCCGTGGTTGCTCATCAGCGGCGGCATCAACTTGTTTGGTAGCCGCAGCGCGCCCTTGGCGGAGAGCCAGTAAAAGCGGTCGTCGCTGACCGCGGTCTTGATCGGCGTCTCCGCGTCGGCGCGCCAATCGGGCAGCAGCCGATCGATGCCGATAGGGTCGATCACCGCGCCGGAGAGGATATGGGCGCCGACCTCGGAGCCCTTCTCCACCACCACCACGGAAATGTCCGGATTAAGCTGCTTGAGGCGGATGGCGGCGGCGAGACCCGCCGGGCCGGCGCCGACGATCACGCAATCGAATTCCATCGCCTCGCGGGCGGGTAGCTCGGTGTCGCTCATGCGGCCCCCTGCTGCATGCTCGTCGCCCAGCACCGCGGCCGGGCGCGTTTTTCAATGCCTGAAAATCCGCTTCATGCAGGATGTGTTCCACGATTTGCCGGCTATGACAATGTGGCCGCGGCGCCCGCGGACGGCGCCCACGTGTTCACCGAACTGTGACGCCCACCACCCTGTCCGCGGGCGCAATGACGGCTCATGCCGGCTATGGTGCGCCGCGCCCGAAAATCAACAGGGAGACTTGCCGATGTCCGATATGACCCCGCTCATTCCGCGCCAGCCGGTGCCGCGTCTTGCCCTCGCGCTGGCCGGCGGCGGCAAGTTCGATCTCAACACCGAGACCCCGAAGACCTTCACCCTGGTGGTATTCTATCGCGGCCTGCATTGCCCGCAGTGCCGCCGGCAACTCACCGAATTGGAAGCCAAGCTGCCGGAATTCGACAAGCGCGGGGTTTCGGTGGTGGCGATCTCCGTCGACGGCGAAGAGCGCGCCAATCGCACCAAGAGCGAATGGAGCCTGCCGAACCTGCGCATCGGCTACGGCCTCGACCTTGCCACCGCGCGCGCTTTCGGCCTGTGGATTTCCACCGGCCGCGGCAAGACCTCGGCCGGCCTCGAGGAGCCGGCGCTGTTCAACGAGCCGGGCCTGTTCCTGATCAAGCCCGACCGCACGCTCTATTGCGCCAGCGTCCAGACCATGCCCTTCGCGCGGCCGCATCTCGCCGACCTGTTGGCGGCGCTCGATTTCATCGCCGAGCGCAACTATCCGGCGCGCGGCGAGGTGGCGAGCCTGCCAGCGCAGGCGGCGGAGTAGCCGTCCACCGCTGGGCCGACGCGGCTTGCGCCGCGCCCAGCGCGGGTGTTTGGTTTTCGCCATGCTCCCATCCGGCGACCAAGGCTTGCGCGAATTGCTCGACTTCTATCGGGAAGCCGGCGTCGATGCCGCGCTCGGCGAGGAGCCGGTGGACCGTTTCGCTGCGCCGGATCTGCCTGCGCCGCCGCCAACGACACGCGCGGCGCCGGTGGCGGCGCGTCCGCCCGAACTCATGCTCAATGCGAGCGCGAGCGCCGCCCCGCCCGCCCCCGACGAAGCCGCCATGGCGGCGCGGGAGGCGGCCAAGAACGCTCAATCACTTGAGGAACTGCGCGCCATCCTCGGCCGCTTCGAGGGCTGCGCGCTGAAGGCGACCGCAACCCAACTCGTCTTTGCCGACGGCAATCCGCAGGCGCGCGTCATGTTCGTCGGCGAAGCGCCCGGCCGCGACGAAGACATCGAGGGCCTACCCTTCGTCGGCCGCTCCGGCAAACTGCTCGACCGCATGTTGGCGGCGATCGGGCTCGACCGGACCAGTGTCTACATCGCCAATATCGTGCCTTGGCGGCCGCCGGGAAACCGCACGCCGACGCCGCAGGAATCGGCGATCTGCTTGCCCTTCATCCTGCGCCAGATCGAATTGGTCGATCCCGATATCCTGGTCTGCCTCGGCGGCCCCTCGGCGCAGACGCTGCTCGGCGTCAAGGAAGGCATCACCAAGATCCGCGGCCGCTGGTTCGCCTTCGACACCGGCAAACGCGAGATCCGCGCCATGCCGACCTTCCACCCAGCCTTCCTGCTGCGCAGCCCGCTGCAGAAGCGCTTCGCCTGGCGCGATTTCCTGGCGATCAAGAAGGCGTCCGCGGCCGGCTAGGCGCGCGCCGCTGCGCATGCTGTCGGTAGGATTGTTACGGCTTGCCCACCGGCGGCCGGATCACTGCCCAGCCGAGGCGGATGAGCGGCAGGAAACCTTGCACCGCGCGGGCGAAGGCGCGCGGCACTTCCGGCACCATGTTGGGAAATTGCGCCTTCAGCGCCGGCGGCGGCGCGCCGCGATTGTCGGCGGCCAGCCACACGATGACGCCGCCATGCGCGGTGAGGTCGGCCGCGCTCGCCCACGGGCTGCGTTCGGGGCCCCAAGCGAAATAGAGATGCGGGCGGCTCGGTGCGCCGAGCGCGACCAGCGGCGCCACGCGCGGATCGCCGGTGACATATTGCAAGGGCTTGCCGGTACGGCGCTGGAACGTGTCGGCAAAGAATCGGCCCTCGCTCTTGGCCGGCAGCGCCACGCGCGGATCGACGGCGGCGAACCAGGGCAGCAGCATGATGCCGGCGATGACCAACACCGGCGGCGCCAGCAGCAGGCCGAGCCATGCCGAAGAAACGAGGCGCTCGCGATAAAGCAGCACACGTTCGCCGGCGGCGACGATCACCGCCAGTCCCGACAGCACCAAGAGCGGCGCGATGCGCTCCAACGGCCCCAACCGTTGGCTCCAATAGACGAGCGCCAGCGCCGCGAGCGCCGGCACCAGGGCAAAAGCATAGACGAAGCGGCGTGCGAACGGGTCGACGGGGTTGCCGTCGATCTCCGGCGGGCGGTCATGGCGTTTGCGCGGCCAGCCACCCGCCAGCACCACCAGCAGCAGCAGGCCGAGATGCGCGGCAACGAGCGTGCCGGAAAGCCACAGCAAAGCCGGCAGCGCGCCGACGACGGTCAGGCTGTCCTTGAGGCCGGACAACACGAGATCGTGCGCCTCGAACAGCCACCAGGCATGCGGAAACACCACGATGGCCGCGAGCGGCAGCGTCAGCCACGGCTCCGGATGCAACAGTGCGCGGCGGCCGCGCGCGGTCGCCAGCGTGGTGAGCACGATGAGCGCGATCAGGATCAGTCCGATGTAATCGGCGAGCAGCAGCAGGCCGAGATCGATACCGAGCAGGAACCAATAACCGCGCCGGCCTTCGCCAAGCGCGCGCCAATAATGCAGCAGCGCCAGCGCCCAGAACGGCGCCGCCAGCACCGGAGGGCCGAAGGCCGGGCTCGGCACGCTGAAGATGGCGATGCCGACCATCAGCAGCACGGCGAGCACGGCATGGCGGGTGCCGACGATGGCGCGGCCGAGCGCGAACACCGCCCAATAGGTGCCGACGATGCAGGCCTGCGCCAGCGCGTAGAGCCCGAAGGCGCCGGCAAAGCGGAAGGCAATCTCGCCGAACCAGAACGCCAGCGGCGGCCCCAGATAGCTGCCGAGCACGAATTCATGACCGATGGCCAGGAGCAGGGGCACCTCGCCCGGCGGCGCGCTGTAGAACAGCGCGGGGACGAAAGTCCACAGCGCGGCTTGCGTCAGCGCTGCGGCCCAAAACACCACGCGCGGGCGGCCGCGCAGGAATTCGACGATCAGCGAGACGTAATGCATGGGCCCGCGTGAAGCGCCCTTCTTATCCCTGCCCCGCCTGCGGGGAAGCGATGAACCGAGCCGATCAGCCGAATCCCGTTTGATGCGGCGACGAAGCGGGCAGCAATAGAGAACGCCGGCTAAAGAGGCAACAAGTCGGCGATGGCTTCGTCGGAGAGAGCCTCCAGCGCGGCGAGTTTGGCCGCCACCGGCGCGAAAGTTTTGCGGTGGTGCACGGTGGGGCCGAGCCGGGCCAGCGCCGCGAAATGCTCGGGCACGCTGTAGCCCATGTGGCGCTCGAAGCCGTAGCCGGGAAAGGCGAGGCCCAGCCGGGTCATCAGCCGGTCGCGCGTGACCTTGGCGACGATCGAGGCCGCCGCCACCGAGGCGATGAGGGCGTCGCCGGAGACCACCGCCTGGCAGTCGCAGCCGCAATCGATCTTTTTATTGCCGTCGACGAAGACCAGCCGCGGCCTGACCGGCAAGGCCTTCACCGCGCGCGCCAGCGCCCACAGCGAGGCGCGCAGAATATTGTCGCGGTCGATGCGCGCGGTGGAGCCGAAGGCGACCGCCACTTGTGCCGAGGCGCAGATCTTCTCGTAGAGCTTCTCGCGCGCACCGGCATCGAGCTTCTTGGAATCGTTGAGCCCGCGCGGGATGCGCTCGGGATCGAGCATCACCGCGGCCGCCACCACCGGGCCGGCGAGCGGCCCCCGCCCCGCCTCATCGCAGCCGGCGACCGGCCAGATGCCCTGCTTCAACGCGCGCCGCTCGCGCCGGAACGTCGGGCGCAGGATGGGCTCATCGAGCGGCAGGCGCTGCGTGGGCTTCGGTTTCGCTTTGGCGGCCATGGCGCGATCAAGCGCGCGGGAGCCGCGCAAAGTCAACCGCGGGGCCACTGGCACGGTGGAAGACGGGGATTTCCCCGGGAACAATTGCCAAACCCGTCACGTTGCCCTGGCGCCTTGCTTTTTAGCACCACAGGCTTGCCGATGATTCCCGTCTTGCTGCACGCGCTGTCGATACTTGCCCTCCTGGTCGGTATCGTTTGCGCGCTTATCATCGCCATCGACGTCACCCGCCACCATCAGCACATGGGCATTATGAATGTCGTGTGGCCGGTGGTCGGGCTGTTCGCCGGACCGATCGCGCTCTGGGGCTATTTCACCTATGGCCGGCTGGCGACGCACGCCAAGATGCAGGCGGTGATGGACAAGGACGCGACGCCGCCGAGCAAAGCGCAGACGCCTTTCGCCGTCATGGTCGGCAAGGGCGCGGCGCATTGCGGCGCCGGCTGCACGCTCGGCGACATCGTGGCGGAATGGCTCGTCTTCGCCGTGCCGGTCATCGCCGTGTGGTTCGGCTGGAAGTCGATCTTTGCCGACAAGATATTCGCGGTGTGGATCGTCGACTACATCTTCGCCTTCTCGTTCGGCATCGTCTTTCAATATTTCACCATCGCGCCGATGCGCGGACTATCGCTCGGGCCGGGCATCGTCGCTGCTGTCAAGGCCGACACGCTGTCGCTTACCGCCTGGCAGGTCGGCATGTACGGCTTCATGGCGCTGGCACAATTCGCTTACTTCCGCCCGCTCACCGGCAAGTTGGTGGAAGTGAACACGGTCGAATTCTGGTTCACGATGCAGCTCGCCATGCTCTGCGGTTTTGCTACCGCCTATCCGGTGAACTGGTGGCTGATCGAGATGGGAGTGAAGGAAAAGATGTAATGCTGCTTGCCCGCTGCGCCGCGAAGCGTGACTTGTGGTGACTTGTAGCCCGGGTGAAGCGCAGCGAACCCGGGACATTACCCGGGGGCAGCCGATCAATCGTTCCCCGGATTTCGCTTCGCTCCCTACGGGCTACGAACTGCCATCGAACATTTCCAATTTGTAACGTGCTTTCAGAGATTGTCCGTGATTATTATTTTTTTGCCGACAGGAATCGGCAACGAAGCACATCCGTCGCCCCCGTGCTGAGTTGATGGTTCCTGTCGGCATTTCCATGAGATCCGGCCGAACAACATTTCATGACAGCGCTCATGAAAGATGATACTTTGCTGCACCCGGCGGGGGCGTCGCGGTGTTTGAAGATCGTTACAGCGATAATTTGCGCCGCACTGATTTTTTTCGCATTCGAACTGTCTGCAATCATTGTCCCCTTCTCCCGTCATTCCGGGACGCGCCGAAGGCGCGGGCCCGGAATCCAGAGCAAAATCTGAGAGCCTTTAGTTGTCGCCCTGGATTCCGGGCTCGCGTGCAACGCACGCGCCCCGGAATGACATCGTCAAAACAAACTCAACTGATCGCTCTCCGCCTTCGGCGCGCGGAAGTGCTTGAGCGATAGCTGCGTCTTTGCCGTGTTCAAGCCGAGCTTCTCGCAGGTCAGTTCGAAGCGCCGGCCGATCATCCAGGCATAGGGGCCGGAGCCCTTCATGCGCTTGCCCCAGGCCGAGTCGTAATCCTTACCGCCGCGCATGTCGCGGATCAGCTTGAACACGTGGCGGAAGCGGTCGGGATAATTCGCCATCAGCCATTCGCGGAACAGGTCGCGCACCTCCAGCGGCAGCCGCAGCAGCACATAGCCGGCCTCCTTGACGCCGGCCGCATGCGCGGCCTCCAGGATGCGCTCGATCTCGCTGTCGTTGAGCGCCGGGATCACCGGAGCCACCATGACCGCGGTGGGCACGCCGGCCGCGCTCAGCCGGCGCAGCGTCTCCAGCCGCCGCATCGGCGTTGCCGCGCGCGGCTCCATCTTGCGCGCCAGCTGCGCATCGAGCGTGGTCACCGACAGCGCGACTTTCACCAGCCTGCGTTCGGCCATGCGCGCGAGGATGTCGAGGTCGCGCAGCACCAGTGCCGACTTGGTGACGATGCCGACCGGATGGCCGGCGCGGTCGAGCACCTCGAGGATGCGGCGCATCACCTGGTAGCGCCGCTCGATCGGCTGATAGGGATCGGTATTGGTGCCCAGGGCGATGACGCGCGGCGTATAGCCGGGCGCCGACAATTCGCGCTCCAACAGATCGGCCGCCTCCGGCTTGACCAGGAGCTTGCTCTCGAAATCGAGCCCGGGCGATAGGCCGAGATAGGCATGCGTCGGCCGCGCGAAACAATAGACGCAGCCGTGCTCGCAACCGCGATAAGGATTGATCGAGCGGTCGAAGCCGATATCGGGCGAGTCGTTGCGGGTGATGATTTTGCGCGACGAGTCGATGGTGACCGTGGTCTTGAACGCCGGCAGGTCTTCCAGCGTGCTCCAGCCATCGTCGAAGGCAACACGCGCCAGCGGCTCGTAGCGGCCGGTCTGGTTGGTCAGCGCGCCGCGGCCGCGCCGGCGCTCGTGCTCGACCACCAGGCCGAGCAGTTCCGTGGCGTCGTCGACAAAGTCGCCCGCCGGCGTCCGGGGCAGCGGAGACGCCGGCGAGCTTCTTAGGGCTGAGTTCGATCGAGCCATGGGCGATTCCTAGCCGGACATTGTGAACATAACAAGAACATTCCGGCTTCACCCCGATCTCGTGGTCTGCGCGGGCCGGGCCCCATGATATGGTGCAACCCGACACCAGACCCCCGGGCCATATGCTCAGCGCCATCATCGCCACCCACGAATTCAGAACGCACGCTGGTGCCGACGCTGACCGCTTTGGTGCCTGGCGCCGTGGCCGGCTTGCTGGCTGAGGTAGTGGTGGCCGACGCCTGCTCGCGCGATGCCACCGCCGAGGTCGCGGATGTCGCCGGCTGCCGCCTCATCGTTTCGGCCGAGCCGCTGGGCCGGCGGCTGAAGGCGGCGGCGGCGACCACGAAGACGCCGTGGCTGATGTTCCTGCGCGCCGGCTGTGTGCCGGAAGCGGGCTGGATCGGCGCCGCGCAGCGCTTCATGGAGGCCGCCGAGCAGAACGACCGCGCGCGACGTGCCGCCGTGTTCCGCCCGCCAGGCGTCGCCGACCTGCTGCGACCTGGGTTTGCCGAGCTCGTCGAACTGGCGCGGGTCGCCTTCGGCGGCGGCGCCAAGCCGGAACAGGGCCTGCTTATCGCCCGGCGTCTCTATGACGCGCTCGACGGCCATCCCGACCACGGGGCCGCCGATGCGGCACTGCTGCGCCGGCTCGGCCGCCGCCGCATCGCCATGCTGTCGACCGGAGCCGGCGCGGCGCGGTGACCGGCACGGCTCCCACCTCCCCTGGACGGGGAGGGTAAAGCCCGGCGGCGCACAAAAGCTGATACTTGACTTTGTCAACTAATTGCCCGAGGCTTGCCTGGTGATGAGCGCCAGCGGGCAAGAGTTGCAAAACATCGCGGCGGTACGCCGCTTCAACCGCTTCTACACGCGGCAGATCGGCGTGCTGCGCAAAACCTATCTCGACAGCCCCTACTCTCTCGGGGAAATGCGCGTGCTCTACGAGATCGCGCAGGGGACGGTAATTGGCGAGCGGCCTACCGCAAGCGATATAGGCCGCGCGCTCGATCTCGACGCCGGTTATCTGTCGCGCGTGCTGCGCAATTTCGAGAAGCGCGGGCTGATCAAGCGCACGCCTTCGGCCAAGGACGCGCGGCAGAGCCATCTCGCCTTGAGCGCGCGCGGGCAAAAGACCTTCGCGCCGGCCGAACAGCGCTCGCAGCGCGACGTAGCGACCATGCTGACGGTGCTCGACGACGCCAAACAGGCGCAGTTGGTGAGCGCCATGCAGACCATCGAGAGATTGCTCAGCGACGAGGCGAAAGCGCCCGCCCCGACCTACCGCCTGCGCGCGCCACGCCACGGCGATTTCGGCTGGATCGTCAGCCGCCATGCCGAGCTCTACGCGCGGGAATACGGCTGGGGTGAGCCGTTCGAAGGCCTGTGCGCGCAGATCGTCGCCGACTTCGTCAACCATTTCGATGCCAAGCGCGAGCACTGCTGGATTGCCGAAATGAATGGCGAAAACGTCGGCTGCGTGATGCTGGTGAAGGATGACGAGCCCGGCGTCGCCCGCGTGCGCCTGCTGCTGGTCGACCCCAAAGCGCGGGGCTTGAAGCTCGGCACCGAGCTGGTCGACGCATGCGTGCGCTTTGCGCGCACCGCCGGCTACAAGAAGATCACGCTATGGACGCACAGCGTGCTCAGTGCCGCCCGCCATATCTATGAGAAGGCCGGCTTCACGCTGACAAGCAGCGAGCCCAAGCATAGCTGGGGCAAGGACGTGGTGGCTGAATATTGGGATTTGCAGCTGTGACCCTCTCCCCGTTTACGGGGAGAGGGTGGCGAGCGCCGGCAAGGCGCGAGCCGGGTGAGGGGCATTGCACGGCCCCTCACCCGGCTTCCTCGCTTCGCTCGGAAGCCGACCTCTCCCCGCAATGCGGGGAGAGGTAAAGGTCACACCGTCGCCCCTTGCGCCTTCGGCCGCCGCAAATGCTCGTCGAGCCGCGGCAATATCTCCACGAAATTGCACGGCCGCGTACGCACGTCGAGCTGATGCACCAGGATCTCGTCCCAGGCGTCCTTGCAGGCACCGGGCGAGCCGGGCAGGCAGAAGATGTAGGTGGCGTTGGCGACGCCGGCGGTGGCGCGCGTCTGGATCGCCGAGGTGCCGATCTTGGCGTGGCTCACCAGCAGGAACAGCATGGCGAAGCCGTCCATCTTCTTCTCGAACAGCGGCTCGACCGCCTCCGGCGTCACGTCGCGGCCGGTGAAGCCGGTGCCGCCGGTGCTGATGACCACGTCGATGAACTTGTCCTCGATCCAGGTCTTCACGTGCTGGCGGATGGCGGCGACCTCGTCCTTGACGATGGCGCGCTCGGCGACGACGTGACCGGCGCCGCGGATGCGCTCGGCGAGCGTCGCGCCCGACTTGTCGTCGGCGAGCTCGCGCGTGTCGGAGACCGTGAGCACCGCGATCTTCAGCGGGATGAAGGGTTTGCTTTCGTCGATGCCGGGCATGGTTTGCTGCTCCGCCACCAGAGTAATGCGCAAATTGCGCCGATGCCAAGTGTGCAGCCCGCCGGTGTCGGCGAACCGCCGGGCTAATGCCAAAAGCGCTTGCGCGCCTCGTCATCGGCTTGTTCGCGCGTCATGCCGATGTCGGACAGCAGTCGATCGTCCAGCTCGCGCAGGATGCCGCGCTGCCTCGCCTTTTCGAGTTCGGCGAGGAATTGCCGCCGTTGTATCTTGTAAATCGTCAGCACGAATCGCGCCAAAAAACCTGCGAACCCACGACACATAGGCGGCCCCGCGGATACCGCGCGGGCGAATAATCGGATGGGTCGAAGGACAGGTATTGCTGCCGCAAGCCATGTCTCACCTCCACAACGGAGCGAGACAACACTTGACTGCGGAGCAGCTGACCGGACGGTTGTCGAAAGCCCGGAAGGCTTATGATCTAGCAGAAGCCACGTCCCTATTCAACGATCGCGCGCGGCGCGGATCATAACTGCGCCGCCGCGAAAGTATCGCAGGCCTCCAGCGAGCCCTGTTTCAGGCCGATCGTGAACCAGCGCTGACGTTGCGCCGAGGTGCCGTGGGTGAAGGCGTCCGGCACCACATAGCCCTGCGCCTGTTTCTGCAGGCGGTCGTCGCCGATCGCCGAGGCGGTCTGCAGCGCGGCCTCGGCGTCGCCCGGCTCCACCGTCCGCCACTTTTCATTGGAGTTATGCGCCCAAATGCCGGCGTAGCAATCGGCCTGCAATTCGACCCGCACCTGCAGGCGATTGGCCGCGGCCTTGCTGCCGGCGGCGCGCTGGGCAGCTTCGACCTTCGGCAGAATGCCGCGCAGGTTCTGCACGTGATGGCCGACTTCGTGCGCGATCACATAGGCCTCGGCGAATTCGCAGGCCTTGCCGTCGCAGCCGTGGAAGCGCACCTGCATCTCGCGGAAGAACGAGGTGTCGAGATAGATGCGCTGGTCGCGCGGGCAATAGAACGGGCCGGTGGCGGCGCTGGCGAAGCCGCAGCCGCCCTGCTCTGACCCGGAGAAAAGCCGCAGGCGCGGCACCTGGTAACGCTGGCCTTCGGCGGCGAAGACCTGGGTCCAGACATCCTCGGTATTGCCGAGCACGGCCGCCACGAAGCCGCCCATCTGATCGGACGGCGTTCCGCTGCGCGGCGCCCGCTGAGGCTGCTGGTATCCGCTGCCGCCCCCGTTGAGGAGTTCGGCGCCGCCGATCAGCACGCTGGGGTCGATGCCGAGCGCCCAGCCGATCAGGCCGAGCACGACGATGGTGCCGATGCCGAGGCCGCCGCCGGGAATCCCAAATCCGCTACCGCCCGGCCCGCCAAAGCCGCCGCCCCCGCCGCCGCCGCGATCGTCCTCGACATTGTCGCTGCGGCGGAAATCTTCCCAACGCATTTAAAGCTCCCTGTTATTCGCATCCTTCACGGCCACGGGTCTTCGCCCGCAGCCCGCCAAGAGCGGCTAAGCGATCATCGTCAAGTTGCGCGCATTCGTCCAATCGGCGTCCCGTTTCGGCACAGGAAAACCCCTCTAACCCCCCGTCACATAGGCAGAATTTGCCCAGTACAAAGGCCATTTCATAAACCGTTTTTTCACCTTGAGTCCGCATAGTACGAACAAGTCGGTTGTAGGTCCCGCGTCGCCGACCGCGTTGCCTGAGTCAGAGTTCGTAAGTCATGGTTGCATCGCGTCGCGGGGCGCCCTCACGGGCGCCCCGTGGGTTTTCCGAGTCCCCACAACGTGTTCTCCTCGGGGACTGCGTCGCCGAGATGGCGAAGCTGCCGGCGGCCAGCGTGGACCTGGTGTTCGCCGATCCGCCTTACAATCTCCAGCTCCAGAACGATCTCAAGCGCCCCGATGATTCGCGCGTCGACGCCGTCGCCGACGACTGGGATAAGTTCGCCAGCTTTACCGCCTATGACGATTTCACGCGCGCCTGGTTGCTCGCCGCCCGCCGGGTAATGAAGCCGGCCGCCACGATCTGGGTGATCGGCTCCTATCACAACATCTTCCGCGTCGGCGCGCTGATGCAGGATCTCGGCTTCTGGATCCTCAACGACGTGATCTGGCGCAAGTCGAACCCGATGCCGAATTTCCGCGGCCGCCGCTTCACCAATGCACACGAGACGCTGATCTGGGCGGCGCGCGAACCCAACGCCAAGGGCTACACCTTCAATTACGAGACGCTGAAGGCCGGCAACGAAGACATCCAGGTGCGTTCCGATTGGACGCTGGCGCTGTGCACCGGCGAGGAACGGCTGAAGGGCCGCGACGGCAAGAAGCTGCATCCGACGCAGAAGCCGGAGGCGCTGCTGGCGCGCGTGCTGTTGTCGTCGTCGCGGCTCGACGACCTGGTGCTCGACCCGTTCTGCGGCACCGGCACCACCGGCGCCGTGTGCAAGCGATTGAGCCGCCGCTTCGTCGGCATCGAGCGCGACAGCGGTTACGCCAAAGCCGCGGAAAAGCGTATCGCCGCGACGCCGATGCTGGAAGCGCCGACGCTCGCCCCCTTCGTCACCGCGCGCGAGGCGCCGCGGGTGCCGTTCACGGCGCTGCTCGAACGCGGGCTGGTGACGCCGGGCGCCATCCTCACCGACGCTCGCAAGCGCCACAAGGCGCTGGTGCGCGCGGACGGCGCCGTCTCGCTCGGCGATAGTGTCGGCTCAATCCACCGCATCGGCGCGCTGGCGCAGGGGCTCGAAGCCTGCAACGGCTGGACCTTCTGGCACGTGGAAACCGAGCGCGGCCTGCGGCTGATCGACGAATTCCGCGCCCAGGTGCGCGCCGAGATGGCCGAAGCGGCGGAATAGCTAAGCCGCCACCAGCTCCGCGAACAGCGTGAGCGCCCGCAATGCAAAAGCCCGCATATTGGCCTGCCGGTCGCTCGAGCCGGTTTCCAGCGTCACCGCGCGCTCGATCGTCGGCCCGACGACGGCGATGCAGCTGTGGCCGGCGGCATCGCCATAGCGGTTGCCGGTCGGCCCGGCTGCGCCGGTTTCCCCGAGACCCCAGGTCGCCGCGTGACGCTCGTGCATGCGCCGCGCCACCAGCAGGGCGTAAGGCTCGCTCGAGGCGCGCATCCCCGCCATTTCGGCATCGGTGATCGCCAGCAGCGCCGCGCGCGCGGTGCGCGTATAGACCACCGCGCCGCCGACGAAATAGGCGGAGGCGCCGGGAATAGCGAGCAGCGATGCCGCGATCAGCCCGCCGGTCGAGGATTCGGCAACAGCAACGGTTTCGCCCCGCGCGATCAGTCGCCTGGCGATTTGTTCCGCCACCGGAATGAGCAATTGCATCGTTCAGTCCCCAACGTGGATTATTTCGCCGCCGTCACCATGATCTCGACGGTATAGGCCGGCGCGGCAAGCTTGGCCTCGACAGTGGCGCGCGCCGGGGTCTGACCGGGCATCACCCAGGTGTCCCACACCGCATTCATCTCGGCGAACGTGCCCATGTCGGCGAGGTAGATGGTGGCCGTGAGCAGCTTCGCCTTGTCGGTACCGGCCTGCGCCAGATAGGCGTCGATGGTGGAGAGGATTTCGCGCGTCTGCTCGGTAACGCTCTTGCCCTTGTTGGCCTGCGCGACGATGCCGGCGAGATAGACGGTGTCGCCGTGCACGACGATCTGGCTCATGCGGGAGCCGACTTCCTTGCGTTCGATTGTCATGATGTTCCTCGTTAGCGGTCCGTCAACTCTAGCGCATGCGCGAGCGCCTTGCGCATCACTTTCGGCAAGGCTTCGCCTGGCAGATCGGCAAGCGCAACCCAGTGCGCCGGTTTCGGTGCCGACGTTCCGCGCGGCACTTGCGCCACAAACACAGTCAGCTCAAGCGGAAAATGGGTGAACACGTGATGCACTATACCGGGCAAGCGGCGCCATCGTGGTTTGCGCTTGAAACGCGGCGCCGCATCAAGCGCGCGCTCGACAGCGAAATCGTGGCTCCAGTCGCTGCCCGGCACTTCGGTCATGGCGGCAAGCAGGCCCTTGTCGGGACGCCGACGCAGCAGCACGCGGCCATCGGCGCGCAGCACGACAAAGGCGGCACCGCGCCGCAAGCGACCCTCACGCTTGGGCGCCTTGCGTGGGTACGTCTCCTGCTCGCCGCGGCGGCGCGCCACACACGAATCGTTCCACGGACAGAGCGCGCAGGCCGGCCGCTTCGGCGAACACAGCGTGGCGCCAAGATCCATCAGTGCCTGGGCGAAGTCGCCGGCGCGGCGCGGCGGCAACAGCGACATCGCATGTTCCTTGATCGAGCGGCTTGGCCGCCGGCAAGGGTTCCTCGAGCGCGAACAGCCGCGTCACCACGCGCTCGACATTGCCGTCGACCGGCACTGCCGCGCCATCGAAGGCGATGGCCGCCACCGCCGCCGCGGTGTAGTCGCCGATGCCGGGCAGCGCGCGCAGGGAAACAAGATCGGCCGGGAATATGCCGCCATGCCGCGCCACCACCGGCTTGCGCGCAGGCATGCAGGTTGCGCGCGCGCGCGTAATAGCCGAGCCCGGCCCAGGCGCGCAGCACATCGTCCAGGCTCGCGGCAGCCAGCGCCTCGACCGTCGGCCAGCGCGCCAGGAAGCGCGCGTAATAGGGCGCCACCGTCTTCACCGTGGTCTGCTGCAGCATGATCTCCGACAGCCAGACCGCATAAGGGTCGGCTCGCTCGCCGAGCTTTGCACGCCACGGCAACACGCGGGCATGGCGGTCGTACCAGGCGAGCAGATCTTCAGGGTCTGGCCACGAGCTGTCCCCATGCACAGCGCGTCCCCTCCCCCCTTGCGGGGGAGGGTTAGGGAGCGGGGTCTTCTTTTCTCGCAGCGGTCGCTTTGTCGCTACCCCCCTCCCGCCCGCCTTCGCTACCGCTCCGGCGGGCGACCTCCCCCGCAAGGGGGGAGGTAAAGAGAGATCGCTGCAATCGCGCTCCGTATCGGAAACGCCAATCGCCTTTTTGCGCCGCTTGCGGACTGCTACTGTCATGGCTCCGATCGTGGCACGAGATAAGCCGGCATGAGCAAGCCCTCCCGCAGTTTTCCCCGGCCGCTTGTCGAAGTCGCCGGCGCCACCTTGAGCGAGGCGTTCAAGCGGCAGGGTTTCGCTTCGACGGAGATATTGGCCCGCTGGGCCGATATCGCGGGTCCAGAGATCGCCGCCCATAGCGAGCCGATCAAGATCAACTGGCCGCGCAGCACCGACGAATCCGCGCCGGAACCGGCGACATTGGTCCTGCGGGTCGAGGGACCGGTGGCGATCGAGATCCAGCACCAGTCGGCATTGATCCTGGAACGTCTCAACCGCTTCTTCGGCTGGCGCGCCATCGGCCGTATCGCGCTGCGGCAAGCGCCGCTGCGGCGGCGCGAGCCGCTTCTACCGCCGGCGCCGCCGGATGCCGCGGTCGCTGCCCGCGTCGCGGCGGAGCTGCCACAGATCGAGGACGACGATTTGCGCCAGGCGCTGGGCCGGCTGGGCGCGGCGGTCAAAGGCAAATGAGCGGCCGGAATGGCTGCATGGCGCGGCCCGGCCATTGCCACAATCATGATATCCAGCTAGGCACACGCCCGATCGGATCGGGCTTTTTCAGGCGCAGGAGCTGACGTTGCTGATCAACCGTCGCGAATTCTGTCAGGGGGCCGCGACCGCGGCGCTCGTCACAGCCGTCCTCGGTAGCACGCTGCTGCCACCATTCTCCGGCAAGGCCTTTGCCGAGGATTCGGTGCCGGTATCCGAATTGATGCAGCCGGAGGCGCTGCCCGACATGGTGCTCGGCAGCGACAAGGCGCCGGTCACTGTCATCGAATATGCCTCGATGACCTGCCCGCATTGCGCGCATTTCACCGACAACACCTTCCCGGAACTGAAGAAGAAATACATCGATACCGGCAAGGTGCGCTACATCCTGCGCGAATTCCCGCTCGACAGCCTGGCCGCCGCCGCCTTCATGCTGGCGCGCTGCGCCGGCGAGACCGACAAGAACAAATATTACGCCATGGTCGACACGCTGTTCCGCAAGCAGATGGAATGGGCGGTCGAAAAGCCGATCCCGCCGCTGCAGGCCATCGCCAAGCAGGCCGGCTTCACCGACGCCAGCTTCAAGGCCTGCCTGACGAATCAGAAGATCCTCGACGGCATCGAAAAGATACGTCAGCGCGCCATCGACAAATTCAAAGTGCACTCGACACCGACCTTTTTCATCAACGGCACGGTCTATGAAGGCGCCTTCGAGGTCGCCGACATGGCCAAGCTGATCGACCCCCATCTCAATGGGAAATAAGGGTTTTTTGACTTAAGCCCGCGCCGAGCCACTGCCTCGGTGGCGCCGGTTCACGCGAAATGTTGGGAAAACCGCGCAAGCGACCCTGATCTGCTGTTGCTCCCGGCGCACGCGGCGATTCATTCTCCCGCCCGATGCGGCATTCAGGGTTACGCCCGACCGGGCCAAGTCCCGGGTGGAATTGAGAATCTGTCAATGCATGACGCGCGTGCGGCGGCCGGACCCTGTCCCGCTGAGCGCCTTCTGCACACTTATGAGGCCATGAGGCAATGAAGCTCACCCGGCTGCGGCTGCTCGGGTTCAAATCATTCGTCGAGCCCACCGATTTCCGTATCGAATCGGGCCTGACCGGCGTGGTCGGGCCCAACGGCTGCGGCAAGTCCAATTTGGTGGAAGCGCTGCGCTGGGTGATGGGGGAATCCTCCTACAAATCCATGCGCGCCTCATCCATGGACGAGGTGATCTTCTCCGGAAACAACACGCGGCCGGCGCGCAACAACGCCGAAGTCGCCATCCTCATCGACAATGCCGACCGCTCGGCGCCCTCCGCCTTCAACGGCGAGGACGCGCTCGACGTGGTGCGCCGTATCGAGCGCGAGGCCGGCTCCGCCTACCGTATCAACGGCCGCGAGGTGCGCGCCCGCGACGTGCAGATCCTGTTCGCCGACGCCTCCACCGGCGCCCGTTCGCCGGCGCTGGTGCATCAGGGCCGCATCGGCGAGATCATCCAGGCCAAGCCCGAGCAGCGCCGTCGCGTGCTCGAGGAGGCCGCCGGCGTCGCCGGCCTGCATGCGCGCCGGCACGAGGCGGAGCTGCGGCTGAAGGCCGCGGAAGCCAATCTGACCCGGCTCGAAGACGTGATCGGCCAGCTGGCCGGGCAGATGGACGCGCTGAAGAAGCAAGCCAAGCAGGCGGTGCGCTACCGCACCGTCTCGGCGCAGGTGCGCAAGAACGAAGCCACGCTCTATCACCTGCGCTGGACCGCGGCGAAGGACGAAGTCGGTGAGGCCGAGCACGCCAAAGACATCTGCGTGCGCGAGGTTGCCGAACGGACCGGCGCGCAGGCCGAAGCCTCGAAACGCCAGGCACTTGCCTCCGCCGCGCTACCCGATCTGCGCGAGGCGGAAGCACGCGCCGGTGCCGCGCTGCACCGGCTCAATGTTGCCATGCAGGAACTCGACCGCGAGGAGCAACGCGCCAAGGATCGCCTGGCCGAACTCGCGATGCGCCTGACCCAGCTCGCGGCCGACAGCGAGCGCGAACGCAAGCTTGCCGAAGATGCCGAGGCGGCGTTGGCGCGCCTTGCCGCCGAGGAAGAGACCATCCGCCGCGAGGCGCATGAAAGCGCTAGCCGGCGCAGCGGCGTCGATGCCCGGCTCGCCGAGGCCGATGGCGAATTGTCCGCCGCGGAAAAGATTTTCGCCGAGTTGACGGCCAAGCTCGCCGACCTCACCGCCCGCCGTCACCAGCTCGACAGCGCCGTGCGCGAACACAGCGAACGCGGCGTGCGTCTGCAAACCGAGATGGCCGAGATCGAACGCGAGCTCACCGCTTTGCAGGCTAGCGGCGGTCCCGATCTGGACGCGCTGACCGCCGCGGTGGAAGAAGCGCAGGCGGCGCTTGCCGCCGCAGAAGCGGCAGCCGTGCAGGCGGAAGCCGCCCATGCCACGGCGCGCGGCGAATTGGAGGCGGCGCGCAAGCCGCTCGCCGAGGCCGAGCGCAAGGTACAGCGGCTGGAGACCGAGGCGAAGACGCTGTCCAAGGTGCTGGCGGTCGAGACCAAGAATCTGTGGCCGCCGGTGATGGACAATATCGCGGTCGAGAAGGGCTACGAGAAGGCGCTCGGCGCCGCGCTCGGCGACGATCTCGACGCGCCGGTCGACCCGTCGGCGCCGATGCGCTGGATGGGCTCGACCATCGCTGCCGACGACCCGACATTGCCGGAAGGCGCCGAACCGCTGTTGGCCAAGGTCGCGGCGCCGGGCGAACTTGCCCGCCGTCTCAATCAGATCGGTGTGGTCGACCGTGAAACCGGCGCCCGCCTGGTTGGCCAGCTCAAGGTCGGCCAGCGGCTGGTTTCGCTGGAAGGCGACTTGTGGCGCTGGGACGGTTTTGCCGCCGCCGCGCATGCCCCGACCGGTGCCGCCCGCCGCCTCGCCGAGCGCGCCCGCCTTGCCGAGATCGAAAGCGAGTTGCAGACGGCGCGCGCGGAAGCCGAGACCGCTTTTGCCAGGGTCGAGGGCGCGGAAACCGCCTTGCGCGCCGCCAGCGCCGGGGAAACCGACGCGCGCAATGCCGCACGCGAGCGCCAGCGCGAGGTCAATACCGCGCGTGACGCCCACGAAGCCGGCGAACGCGAGCTGAACCGCAATGCGGCGCGGCTGTCGGCGCTGACCGAGGCGCGGGCGCGCCTAACCGCCAGCCGCGACGAGGCGCAGGCCGCCAAGGCGCAGGCCGAGCAGGCGTTGCAGACGCTTTCGCCCGCCGCCGATCTCGAAACCGAACTGGCCGGCGTGCGCGACGACATCACTGGCAAGCGCGCCAAGTTGGCCGAGGTGCGCGCCGAACAGCAGGCGATTGTGCGCGAGGCCGAACTCGCCGACCGCCGGCTCGCCCAGCTTGCCTCCGACCAGACCGGCTGGAGCCAGCGCCTATCCGGCGCGCGCGAGCAGATGGCGACACTTGCCGACCGCGTGGCCGAAACCGAGCGCGACCGCGCCGAGCTCGCGCACGCGCCGCAGGCTTTTGCCGAGAAACGCACGGCCCTCATCGGCGAGGTACAGAGCGCCGAAGCCGAACGGCGCGCCTGCGCCGACCGCCTGCAAGAGGCCGAGAACGCGCTTGCCGAGGCCGACCGCGACGCCCGCGCCGCGTTGGAAGCCGCGAGCGCGGCGCGCGAGGAACTCGCCCGCGCCGAGGAGCGCTTCGAGGGAGCCAAGCGCCGCCTCTCCGACATCGCGCGCGAGATCCACGACATGTTGGAGGTCGAGCCTGCGGCCATCGCGGAACTGGCCGAACTGAAGGCCGGCGAAGCGCTGCCGGAACTCGCCGACATCGAGGAACGGCTGGAGCGGCTGCGGCGCGAGCGTGAGCGGCTTGGCGCGGTCAACCTGCGCGCCGAGGAAGAGCTGCGCGAAGTCGAGGCCCAGCACACCTCGCTCACCAGCGAGCGTGACGACCTGGTGGAAGCGATCAAGAAGCTGCGCCTCGGCATCCAAAGCCTCAACCGCGAGGCGCGTGAACGGCTGCTGGCGTCGTTCGAACAGGTCAACAAGCACTTCCAGCACTTGTTCACGCAATTGTTCGGCGGCGGCACCGCCGAGTTGCAGCTGGTCGAAAGCGACGACCCGCTGGAGGCAGGCCTGGAAATCCTCGCCCGCCCGCCGGGCAAGAAGCCGGCGACGCTGTCATTGCTTTCCGGCGGCGAGCAGGCACTGACCGCACTGGCGCTGATCTTCGCGGTGTTCCTGACCAATCCGGCGCCGATCTGCGTGCTCGACGAGGTCGACGCACCGCTCGACGATCATAACGTCGAACGCTTCTGCGACCTGCTTGACGAGATGACGCGGGCGACCGACACACGCTTCGTGATCATCACCCACAACCCGATCACCATGGCGCGCATGAACCGGCTCTACGGCGTCACCATGGCTGAGCGCGGCGTCTCGCAGCTTGTCTCCGTCGACCTCGAATCCGCGATGCAGTTCCGCGAGGCGAGCTAAGCCACCGCCGGTCTGGCTGTGGGCGGGTGGACAGTCGGCTCGACGGCAAGCCAAGCCACGCTGGTGTTCCAAATATGCTCCTGCCCGCAGGCCGGGCAACGTATGCGGGCGGCTACCTTAGGTAGGCGACGAAACACTGTCGGTTCGGTTTCGATCCCGGTCGAAACGGGGCGCCCGGCAACCGGACACCTGATCATCACCGCGCTCATGGGAACCCTCCGCGCTATTTCACGTCCCGCGATGCCGATGGAACCCCGCGACCATGGCGAGTCTGGGACGGCCGCGCCGGTCTGTGGATAAAAATTTGGAAATCTTGCGGGCCAAGGAACCAAAGCGGAGGACCCGCGTTATCGCCGCGAGTGTTTTAGTCGGGCGGCTCCCCCCTTACCCCCCGAATAGCCGTCTGGCGAAAAGGCCCCGAGCGACGCTCGGGGTCTTTTTTCTTTGTGGGCACGGACTTGCACGCCCGGGCCGGCGCGTGGGCTCTGTGACGGCGCGGGGAACTCTGGCGACCCCGGCGACCCTGCTCTATTGCCATGGCAGCCGGGTACCCATCTAAGCTAGGATTGTTCCGTCCACGAACTTCTTTCCCCGGAGCTCACACCCATGTCCACCACCGCCTGGATTGTTCTTGGCGTCATTGTCGTCGTCGTGATCTGGGCGATCACGATCTACAACGGCCTCGTCGCCATGCGGCAGCGCTGCGACCAGGCGTTTGCCGATATCGACGTTCAGCTCAAGCAGCGCCACGACCTCATCCCCAATCTGGTGGAGACGGTGAAGGGCTACGCCGCGCATGAGCGTGGCACCTTGGAGGCGGTGATCCAGGCCCGCAACACCGCCATCGCCGCGCCCGGCGTGGAACAGAAGGTCGCGGCGGAGAACATGCTCACCGGCGCGTTGCGGCAATTGTTCGCGTTGTCGGAGAATTATCCGAACCTGAAGGCCAACGAGAACTTCATGCAACTGCAGAGCGACCTCTCCGACATCGAGAACAAGCTCGCGGCCTCGCGCCGCTTCTTCAACAACGCCGTGCAGGAATACAATACCGGCATCCAGCAGATGCCGGCGGCGCTGTTTGCCGCCAGCATGGGCTTCCACCCGCGTCAGTTCTTCGATCTCGGCGAAACCCGCGCCGAAGTCGAACAGGCGCCGAGCGTGAAGTTCTGATGCCTTCCGCCGCAGAAAGTTGGATCGCCGGCTGAATCACACCCGTCATGCCCGGCCTCGTGCCGGGCATCCACGTCTTCCTTGAATCGAGGCGTGGGTGGCCGGGACAAGCCCGGCCATGACGCCGAGAGTGCCGAGCACCCGCATGGCCGCCTACGGTCTCTACACGCATATCCAATCCAATAAGCGGCGCTCGGTGGCGCTGCTGATCGGACTGTTCGCGTTGATCTATGTGCTGGTATTCGCCGGCGCGCTGTTGGGCGAGGCGCTCGTCGTCGACGCGCCGCTCACCTACATCTTCCGCTCGGCGTTCTACTACTTCCTCAAGGCGGTGCCCTACGCCACCATCGGCACCGTCATCTGGATCTTCATCGCCTATCGGTTCCACCAGTCGATGATCGACGCGGTGACCGGGGCCCGCCCGGTCAGCCGCAAGGAGCAACCGCGGCTTTATAATCTCCTGGAAAATCTCTGCATTTCGCGCGGCATCACCATGCCGACCCTGCGCGTGGCCGACGACGAAGCGCTCAATGCCTTCGCCACCGGCCTCAACGACAAGCAGTATTCGATCACGGTGACTCAAGGGCTCATCGACGCGCTCAACGATCAAGAGATGGAGGCCGTGCTCGGCCACGAGCTGACGCATATCCGCAACGGCGACGTGCGCATGCTGGTGATCGCCGTGGTGATCGCCGGCGTCATTTCGTTCTTCGGCGAGTTGGTGTTCCGCATCTTCTTCCAGGGCATGTATTGGGGCGGGGGCAGCCGCCGCTCGAGCGACCGCGAAGGCGGCAGCGGCGCCGGCGTCGCCATCGTCATCGCCATCGCCTTGATCGCGCTGGTCTGGATTCTCGCCATCGTCGTGCGTTTCGCGCTGTCGCGCCAGCGCGAATTTCTCGCCGATGCCGGCTCGGTGGAACTGACGAAAAATCCCGACGCGATGATCATGGCCCTGCGCAAGATCGAGGGTCGCGGCGAAATCCCCGGCGCCACCTCGGCGGTGATGGAGATGTGCATCGACAATCCGCGCGAGGGCTTCTCCAATATCTTCGATACGCATCCCTCGGTCGATGCGCGCGTCGACGCATTGGTGAAATTTGCCGGCGGCCACGATCCCGGACCGCTCGCACTGGAAGCGCCGGACGAGCAGCCGCAGATCGGCAGCGAGCAACCGGCCGAAGAGCCGCAGGGCGACACACCGCAGCCGCCGGCACCGCCGTCCGGTCCTTGGGGACCGGCGCCAACCGCCAATGCGCCCGGTCAAGCCGGGCCATGGGGACCGGCACCGGGGCCAAATCCGCCCGCTCCGCCGGGCCCGTGGGGCCCGCATCGCAGTTGAGCGGCGAAGATCGCGAAATTTGTCGGCCGACATCCCGGTAAATGCGAAGCATCCAGTCCGTCGCAACGTCAGGGTAGGAATGCAGCGCCGGCCATTACGGGATCATCCCCCAGCGGGGGATGACAGCAGACGTTGCCGCGGAGCCAGCGCTTAATGGCCCTCGAATGACACCAGCGTGCGCACCGGCACGTCGAGCTTGCGCAGCTTGTCGGCGCCGCCGAGCGCCGGCAGGTCGATGACGAAACAGGCGGCGAGCACATTGGCGCCGAGCTGGCGCAGCAGTTTCACAGCACCTTCGGCGGTGCCGCCGGTGGCGATCAGGTCGTCGACCAGCACCACCCGCTCGCCGGCGACCAGCGCGTCGGCATGCATTTCGATGGTATCCTCGCCATATTCCAGCGCATAGGCGACGCTCACCCTCTTGTGGGGGAGCTTGCCCTTCTTGCGGATCGGCACGAAGCCGGCGGAGACCTGATGCGCCACCGCGCCGCCGAGAATGAAACCGCGCGCCTCGATGCCGGCAACCTTGTCGATCTTCATGCCGGCCCAGGGCTGCACCAGTTCGTCGATCGTGCGGCGGAAGGCGCGCGCATTGCCGAGCAGCGTGGTGATGTCGCGAAACACGATGCCCGGCTTGGGATAGTCGGGGATCGAGCGGACGGCGTCGCGCAGATCGAGGTCTATTTCGAGTGGGGTCATGACCGCTATTTCTTCATGCGTTCGGTAAAAGTCAGCCCACCCTTCATCTTGTCGCCGGGCTGGGCTTCGACGATCTGCACGACGACGGCATCGGCAGGCACATTGCAGTTTTTCATCACCGCCTGAGTAATATCATACATTAGCGCTCTCTTCGTCTCGTCGCTGCGGCCGGCGATGAGATGGATTGTGATTTCGGGCATGCGACCCCCTTCATGGTCTCCTAGCAAAGCGCGCACGGCCAGGATGTTCAAGTCCTGGCGAACGATGAAAACGTTAGCGGGCCCTGAGCACCCTGCCCGCCACCGCGTCGAGCTTGGCCAAGAGCGCCGGATCGCGCGCTTCCGGCGCCGTGATCAGCGCGGTGTCGAGCGCGCGGTCGGAGCCGATCGGGCACGGCTCGTGCTCGCGCGGGAAATCGCGCGCCAGCCGCGCCACCAGCGCCTTGGCGCGCTCGGCGTTTTCCATGAGCACCTTGATGATGTCGGCGACCGTCACCGCGTCGTGCTCGGGATGCCAGCAGTCGAAATCGGTGACCATGGCGACGCTGGCGTAGCAAATCTCGGCCTCGCGCGCGAGCTTGGCCTCCGGCATGTTGGTCATGCCGATCACCGAATAGCCGAGTTGCTTGTAGGTCATGCTCTCGGCGTAAGTGGAGAACTGCGGGCCCTCCATGCAGACATAGGTGCCGCCGAAATGCGGCGCGATGCCTTCCTTGAGCGCGGCCTCGCCGATGCGCGCGCGCAGCCGCGGCGACACCGGATGCGCCATCGACACATGCGCGACACAGCCCTTGCCGAAGAACGAGCTCTCGCGCTTGTGGGTGCGGTCGACGAACTGGTCGACCAGCACGAAAGTGCCGGGCGGCAACTCCTCCTTGAACGAGCCGCAGGCCGACAGCGAGACGAGATCGGTGACGCCGGCGCGCTTCAACACGTCGATATTGGCGCGGTAGTTGATGTCGGAGGGCGACAGCCGGTGTCCCGGCTCATGCCGCGACAGGAACACCACCGGCAGCCCGTCGATCTCGCCGCGGCGCAGCGGGTTGGACGGCTCGCCCCAGGGGCTGGCGATGCGCTCCTCGCGCACGTTTTGCAGGCCCGGCAGCTCGTAGATGCCGGAGCCGCCGATGATACCGAGGACGGATTGGGTCATGCGTCAGCTCTCCCGCGGGGACGCAAACGAAGGGCCCCGAAAGGGGCCCTCGCGTCAAGCCATTTGCGCGCGCCTCAATGCACGCTCGACCACACCTTCTTTTTGGTGAAGTACATGAGCCCGGCGAATACGATCAGGAAGATCATGACCTGGAAGCCGATGCGCTTGCGCTGCACCATGTGCGGCTGGGACGCCCATTCCAGGAAAGCGGCGATATCCTGCGAATACTGCCGCATCGTTTCCGGCGTGCCGTCGTCATATTTCACCTGGCCCGCCTGCAGCGGCGGCGGCATGGCGATATTGTGGCCCGGGAAATATTCGTTGTAGTGGCCGCCCTTCGGCAGGTTGAATCCCTTCGGCGGATCTTGGTAGCCGGTCAGGATGGCCGCGATGTAGTCGGGGCCCTGCTCCTGGTATTGCGTGACGATGTCGAACAGGAACCAGGGAAAGCCGCGCTGATAGGTGCGCGCCTTGGCCAGCGTCGACATGTCGGGCGGGGCAACGCCGAAATTCGCTTTCGCCGCCTGCTCGTTGGCGAAGGGCGGCGGGAAATGATCGGCCGGCCGGCCGGTGCGCTCGATCGCGATTGCCCTGATCGTCGATGTCCTTGATCTTGTATTCGGAGGCGATCTTGGCGACCTGCGCCTCGTTGAAGCCCGGTCCGCCCGGATCGGCGAGATTGCGAAACGCCAGCAGGTTGAGCGAATGGCAGTTCGAGCAGACCTCGCGATAGATCTTGAACCCGCGTTGCAGCTGCGCCTCGTCGTAGGTGCCGAACGGGCCGGAAAACGACCACTTCAATTCCGGCGGCGGCACCTGCTCGACCTGGGCCGATGCCGGCGTAGCCAGCGCAATCGCCGCGCCCGCGAGAGCCAAGGCTAAAATCGTCGACTTCATGGTCATGGCCGTTCTCCCGCTCACGCCTTGCCGCCCAAAACCAATTCCGAAATCGAATTCGGCAGCGGCTTGGTCTTCTCGAATATGCCGAGCAGCGGCAGGACGATCAGGAAGAAGGCGAAGTAGTAGAAGGTGAAGATGCGCGAGAGGATGACGTAGATACCCTCCGGCGGCTTGGAGCCGAGCCAGCCGAGCCCGACCGCGGCCACCACGAACAGCCAGAAGAACTGCCGGTAGAGCGGCCGATAACGCGCCGAACGCACCTTCGAGGTGTCGAGCCAGGGCATGAAGGCCAGGATCGCGATCGAGGAGAACAGCGCGCAAACGCCGAGCAGCTTGTTCGGGATCGAGCGCAGGATCGCGTAGAACGGCAGGTAATACCATTCCGGCACGATCTCCGACGGCGTCACCGCCGGATTGGCGGGAATGTAGTTGTCGGCGTGGCCGAGGAAGTTGGGGATGTAGAAGATGAACCAGGCGAACAGGATGCAGAACGCCACCATCATGAAGCCGTCCTTGACGGTCGCATAAGGCGTGAACGGCACCGTGTCCTTGTCCGACTTCGGCTCGACGCCGGTCGGATTGTTCTGGCCCACGACGTGCAAGGCCCAGACATGCAGCACCACCACGCCGGCGATCAGGAACGGCAGCAGGTAGTGCAGCGAGAAGAAGCGGTTGAGCGTCGGATTGCCGACGGCATAGCCGCCCCACAGCCAGGTGACGATGGCATCGCCGACACCGGGAATGGCGGAGAACAGGTTGGTGATGACGGTCGCCGCCCAGAAGCTCATTTGCCCCCAGACCAGCACATAGCCCATGAAGCCGGTGGCCATCATCAGCAGATAGAGGATGACGCCGAGGATCCACAGCACTTCGCGCGGCTCCTTGTAGGAGCCGTAATACATGCCGCGGAAGATGTGGATGTAGCCGGCGAGGAAGAACATCGCGGCGCCGTTGGCGTGGACGTAACGCAACAGCCAGCCGTAGTTCACGTCGCGCATAATGCCTTCGACGGAATTGAAGGCCAGATCGACCTGCGGCGTATAGTGCATCGCCAGGATGATGCCGGTGAGGATCTGTATCCCGAGCATCATCGACAGGATGCCGCCGAACGTCCACCAGTAATTCAGGTTGCGCGGGGTCGGATAGGCGATGAAGGAATCATAGAACAGGCCGCCGATCGGCAGGCGCTTTTCCAGCCATTGCAGTGCTTTGTTTTGCGGCTGGTAGGTCGAGTGTCCGCTCATGATCGAACCTTTTACGAAACAATCTGTCGCGGATCAGCCGATCCGGATGCGGGTGTCGGAAACGAAGGCATAGGGCGGCAGATGCAAATTCTGCGGCGCCGGGCCTTTGCGGATGCGGCCGGCGGTGTCGTACTGCGAGCCGTGACAGGGGCAGAACCAGCCGTCGAACTCACCCTGATGCGGCAACGGGATGCAGCCGAGATGGGTGCAGATGCCGATGACGACGAGCCACTTCTCGTGGCCGGGCTTGGTGCGCTCGGCGTCGGTCGCCGGATCCGGCAGACTGGCCACGTTGACGCTCGTGGCCTCCTCGATCTCCTTCGGCGAGCGATGGAAGATGAAGATCGGCTTCGAGCGCCAGAACACCTTGACGATCTGCCCCTCTGTGATGGGGGCGAGATTGATTTCGACCGGGGCGCCCGCGGCGATGGTCGAAGCGTCGGGGTTCATCTGCCCGACCAGCGGCACCAGGACCGCCGCGGCACCCACCGCGCCGACGGCGCCGGTGGCAATGTAAAGAAAATCGCGGCGCGTGTGCTCCGCCGAAGACACGGTCGTCACGTCCAGTCCCTCTCCCCCGGCTGGCTTTATTTTCCGCCCCCGGCTTGGAAGCCGAGAACCTTAAGGTCCCACGGCGGCGGGGCGAACCGATGGGCGGCAGTCCTTCCGAGAGGCAGGACGGCGCTTCGGTGGCGTTTTATTGGCACCCTTGCGACACAAGTGCAAGTCCAACTAGTGGTGTCCGCATAAACCGTGCCGTTTCGCCCGCGAGCGTAACTTCGGCGATCCGGCACATCCCCGCGCCCGGCGCCATAGGGAGCGCGCGTCGAACGCGGCCGGGGCGCACAATGGCGCAAAGCCGACAGGTCCCGCATGCGAATTGCCCTTTACGAGCCGGATATCCCGCAGAACACCGGAACTATATTGCGGCTGTGCGCCTGCCTGGGGATTGAGGCCCATATCATCGAGCCGGCCGGCTTCCCGGTCACCGACCGCGCCTTCCGGCGGGCGGGCATGGACTATCTCGACCAGGTGGCGCTGACCCGCCATGGCTCCTTTGCCGAATTCGACGCCTGGCGGCGCGGCCGCCGCCTGCGGCTGGCGCTGCTCACCACGGCGGCGGCGGTGAGCTACCTCGACCACCGCTATAACGACGACGAGGTGCTGCTGTTCGGGCGCGAGAGCGCCGGCGTGCCCGAGGCGGTGCACCAGGCCGCCGACGCACGGCTGCGCATCCCGCTGCGCGCCGGTTTGCGTTCGCTCAACGTGGCCATGGCGGCCGCCATGGTGGCCGGCGAGGCACTGCGGCAGACCGGGGGATTTGCGCGGTGATAGCATTTGCCCGCGCAACGAATTAAAGCGTGATCGCATGGAAACTGACGACCTCGCCTCCCGCCAATCCCGCGCCCGCGCCTGGTTCGAGGCGCTGCGCGACGATATCTGCGCGGCCTTCGAAGAACTGGAGAACACGCTGCCGGCCGGCGCGCCGCTCGCCGAGCGCGGCGCCGGGCGCTTCACGCGCAAGCCGTGGCAGCGAACCGATCACACCGGCCGGCCCGGCGGCGGCGGCGTCATGGCGTTGATGCGCGGGCGCGTGTTCGAGAAGGTCGGCGTGCACTGCTCGACCGTCCACGGCGAGTTCGCGCCCGAATTCCGCAAGGACATTCCCGGCGCCGCCGACGATCCGCGCTTCTGGGCTTCCGGCATTTCGCTGATCGCGCATCCGCAGAACCCGCATGTGCCGACGGTGCACATGAACACCCGCTTCGTCGTCACCAGCAAAACCTGGTTCGGCGGCGGTGCCGATCTGACGCCGGTACTCGATCGCCGCCGCACCCAGGACGACGCCGACAGCCAAGCCTTCCATGCCGCCATGCGCGCGGCCTGCGACGCGCATGAGGCGGTCGCGCCCTACGAGAAATACAAGGCGTGGTGCGACGACTATTTCTTCCTCAAGCACCGCCACGAGCCGCGCGGCATCGGCGGCATCTTCTACGACTGGCACAATTCCGGCGACTGGGACGCCGATTTCGCCTTCACGCAGGATGTCGGGCGCGCGTTGCGGCGCGTCTATCCGGAAATCGTGCAAAAGAATTTCGTCACACCCTGGAGCGATACCGAGCGCGAGGAGCAGTTGATCCGCCGCGGCCGCTATGTCGAGTTCAACCTGCTCTACGACCGCGGCACCATCTTCGGCCTGCGCACCGGCGGCAATGTCGAGTCGATCCTGTCGTCGATGCCGCCGCTGGTGAAGTGGCCGTGATCGTCATGACCGCGTAGCGGCGAAAGCGGGCCCTAATCCGCGCTCGGCAGCCGGCGCATGGTGAACTCGATGCCGCCGTCGGGCAGTTCGCGCCAGCTTTCGATCTCGGTCATGTAGGCGGCCTTGGGATAGCGCGCGAACATCTCGCGCGCCTTGGCGCGCGCGGCCTCGCGCGGCAGCGCGAAGGTCTCGCGCCGGAAAGCGCGGCTGCGCGGCTCGTGCGCGGCGAGGCGCCGCGCCATTTTCTGCGCCAGATCGGCCGGTCGGCGGACGGAACTCATGGCGTCAATGTAGTGCCGCGGCGGCGGCGAAGCCAGCCGACAGGGCGGCTAAGCGCCTGGCGCGGTCCGGTCCATGATTCGCGCCAACTCGCCGGCATCGACCGGAAACCCCGCCTTGATCCAAGCCTCTTCGGCGGCGCGCATCACCGCGCCCAGCGCCGGCCCCTTCTCCACCCCGCGCGCCATGAAATCGGCCGCGCGCAGCGGGAAAGCCGGCGCCGTCCAGCGCAGCGGCAGCGTGGCCAGGGCGAGCCAGGCCGCGTCATGCGCGCCGGCATCGGAATGCGCCCAGGCCAGCAGCACGCGGTCGGTGAACTTCTCCGGCCCCAGCCGATAGAGCAGCGCGCGCGCGTCCTGCTCGTTTCCGGGCTTTACTCGCCACCACCGCTCGACCATCGCGGCGAGCCGCTCATGCTCGCTATTGGTCAGCCGCAGTTTCTGCCACAGCCGCTCGGCATCCTCAGCGACCGCCAGCGCCAGCGCGCCCAGCCGCCGCACCGGGTCGGCGGCGAGCCCGGTCGCCGCCGCCACCTTGGCCATCATCTCGAAAGCGCTGAGATAGCCGATGCCGCCGATGACGCGCGTGAGCAGCCCGGCATCGGCCATGGCGATGAGCGTCGGCACCGCATGCGGCGCCACCACCAGCTTCATCACCTCCATGCGCACGCGCTCGCGCGACAATTGCTCGAGCCCGTCGCGGCCGGCGATGCAGGCGGCGATACCTTCCGCGTAAGGATGATCGCTGCTGCCATAGGCGGCGTGGAAGCGGAAGAAACGCAAGATGCGCAAATAGTCTTCGGCGATACGCTTGGCCGGATCGCCGATGAAACGCACGCGGCGCTCGGCCAGGTCGGCAAGCCCGCCGACATAGTCGTAGACCGTGCCGTCGGCCGCAGCCGACAGCCCATTGATGGTGAAGTCGCGCCGCTCGGCGTCTGTGCGCCAGTCGCGGCCGAAGGCGACCTTGGCGTGGCGGCCATAGGTTTCCACGTCCTGGCGCAGCGTGGTGACCTCAAACGGATGACCGTCGGCCACCACCGTGATGGTGCCATGCGCGATGCCGGTGGGCACCGCCTTGAAGCCCGCCGCTTCGACGCGGCGCTTGACCTCCTCCGGCAGCGCGGTGGTGGCGACGTCGATCTCATGAATAGGCATGCCGAGCAGCGCGTTGCGCACCGCGCCGCCGACCACGCGCGCCTCTTCGCCGTCGCGGTCGAGCACGGCGATCAGCCGCGGCAGCGGACCGCGCGTGAGCCACGGCGCCTCGGTAAGCTTGCGGTCGGTGCGGCCTTCGTCCTGCGCCATTACCGGTTCGTCCCCGGCACGAATTTGCCGTTCTCCATATGCGCCGGCACATAAGTGGAGCCCGGCGGCGCGCCGGTGTAATTGGCGAAATAGATGAAGCTGCCGATCACCAGCGCGAAGGCGACGATGGCCAGCGTGATCACGCGCGACAGCGGCCAGTGCTGCACATCGAGCACGCCGGCGCGCGTCGTCCACAGAAACACCGCGTAGAGCACGAAAGGTGTGGCGAACAGCAACAGCTCGGTGAAGCCGACGCGGATCATGGGCCTCTACTCCCGATAAATCCGCTCGTGCAGATTGCGCAAGATGCCCGCGGTCACGCCCCAGATATAGCGCTCGCCGAAATTGATGGCGTAGTAGTGCCGCATCATGCCCTGCCATTCGCGCGCATGGCGCTGCACATTGTTCTGGTCCATCAGATAGGTGAGTGGCACCTCGAAACTGGCGTCGACCTCGCTTTCGTTGAGTGTGAGCGTAAAGCCGGGTTTCACCCGCGCAACCACCGGCACAATGCGGTAGCCGAGCGTGGTCATATAGAGTTCGAGATAGCCGAGCGGCTCGACGAAGCTGCGGTCGAGGCCGATCTCCTCCTCCGCCTCGCGCAACGCCGAGGCGAGCGGGCTGTCGTCGCCGCCGTCGATCTTGCCGCCGGGAAACGACACCTGCCCGGGATGGTCGGGCAGATGCTGCGCGCGCTGCGTCAGCAACACCGTCGGCTCGGGATGGTCGATGACCGGCACCAGCACCGCCGCCGGGCGGATCGGCCGCACCTCGGCGATCCGCTGCATTACCGGATCGGGTTCATGGTCGCCGCGCTTGGGCGTGATGCTGGCATCGGTTAGCGCCGCCGGCACCTCCAGCGTCAACCGGGCGCGGGTGCGCGCGAAGAATTCGTCCGCCGAGAGCGCCGCCGTCACTGTCTCCTGCATCAGGCAAATTCCCTTAACGCGCGCAGCGGCGCTCTATTCTTCATCGACTGTCCAATAGCACATGTCGCCGCGAGAAGCGTAAACCACACGTCGCTCCCGAATTTCACTGGCGCTCAATTCGGCGATGTGCCGACCGGCACCTCCACAAGACCCAGATGCCGCGCCATCAGGTGAAAATCGCGATCGTTGTGCAACAGCGGCTGCCGATTCTCGATGCACCAAGTGCCAATCAGGAGGTCGATAGTCTTGCGAACCGTGACGCCGAGCGCGCGCAACGAGCGATAATTCTGGGCGGCGGCAACCGCAATTGTCGCGCCGGCCATGGGCACGATGTCAAACCCCCGAAGCAGAGCCTCTACCTCGCGCGCGGCGCGTTCGCTTTCGAGACCCTGCAATACCTCGCAAAGCATCAAGTCGCCGACAATAATCTCGCTTTCGCCGAGCAAGGCGCGCAGCCGTCGCACATGCGGCGCGCTGCGGCCATTGAGGAAGTCGATCCATACGGTGGAGTCGACGACGATCACCGAACGCCGCGTCCCTTGCGGCTGCTGGCGAGATGGCCACGCCAAGGATACTGGCCAAACGCCGCATCCACTGCCTTTTGCCGCCGCAGCTTGATCATGAGGCGCAGCGCCTGCTCGACGGTTGCCCGCTTGGTCTCCTGTCCGGACGCCTTCTGGGCTTCGGCCATCAGGGCGTCGTCAATGTCGATATTGGTGCGCACAGGCAACGCTCCCCAGGGGTAATGGGTAAGGAGTCATGTGTATCAAATGAGCTAATTATACACACTTAGGCCTGCCAGCGATAGCCGCCCTCAGGCAAATTCCCTTAACGCGCTTGCCTCCGCCATGGCGAAGAATTCGTTCTGCGAGGCGACGCCGAACATCGGCTTACCGTCGACCATCCGCTCCTCGCCGAGTTCCACCAGATCGTAGAATAGCGCCCGCGTGACCTTGGCCCAGAGGCCGCGGCGCACATGCAGATAAGGCTTGAGGCCGCCGGTCTGCGCTTCCGGCTCGAAGCGCAGCGCATGGCCCGGGCCGGCCTCCACCCAGTCGTCCACATTGGTGCGGAAACTGAGGATCTGATGCGCGCCCGGCTCGACCTTGAGCTCGACGGCGAGGAAGGGTGCATCGACGACGGTTAACCCGACCTTTTCGACCGGGGTGACCAAAAAATACTTATCCCCCTCGCGCTTGAGCACCGAGGCGAACAGTTTGACCAGGGCCTGCCGCCCGATCGGCGACTTTTGGTAGAACCAGGTACCATTAGCGGCGATTTTCATGTCGATATCGCCGCAAAACGGCGGATTCCACTGCTCGACCGGCGGCAACCCGCGTTTTTCGCGGGGCAGCGCTGCCGCGATCGCCTCCAATCCGCTCCGCCCTGCCTTCGCCATTGTTGTTCCCGAACGTGACTGACTGCCTAAGCTGTTCGCATCTTCGTGATGCCCGGCCAAGGGTGATGCAGGATAGCGTAAGCTTGTCCGCAATATCAGGCAGATTCGGTCTCGGCCAAGAGCGGGAAAAGAAAGCGACAACAGACCGGAGAGCAAACGGCGCGGCAATAGGCAGGGATCAAGGATTTGGCGCGTTTGATGCTTGGTGCGTTTGTTGCTTGAGCAAGTGGCAAGAGAGCAAATAAACGGCAGCTCGCCCAGCGGCGAGGCGCTCGAACTGCGCAAGGTTGCGCGACAAGGAAAGAACAAATGGCGTCGGCAAGCGGCGAAAGCCTTGAAAAGCTGGAAGACATGATCGTGCGCGCGGCGGAATCGACCGCCGCCAATGTGCGCGCCGCCAAGGCGGCGATCAGCGAGGTGATCTTCGGCCAGGATGTGGTGGTCGAGCGCGCGCTGGTGACGGTACTCTCCGGCGGCCATGCGCTTTTGGTGGGCGTGCCCGGCCTCGCCAAGACCAAGCTGGTCGACACCATGGGCACCGTGCTCGGGCTCGATGCCCGGCGCATCCAGTTCACCCCCGACCTCATGCCATCCGACATCCTCGGCACCGAGGTGCTGGAGGAAAGCACCGCCGGCAAGCGCAGCTTCCGCTTCATCGCCGGCCCGGTCTTCGCCCAATTGCTGATGGCCGACGAGATCAACCGCGCCTCGCCGCGCACCCAATCGGCGCTGCTGCAGGCCATGCAGGAACAGCATGTCACCATCGCCGGCGCCCGCCACGACCTGCCCAAGCCGTTCCATGTGCTGGCGACGCAGAACCCGCTGGAGCAGGAAGGCACCTATCCCCTGCCCGAAGCCCAGCTCGATCGCTTCCTCATGGAGGTCGACGTCGATTACCCGAGCCTGGAGGCCGAGCGGAAGATCCTGTTCGACACCACCGGCGCCGAGGAGACCCACGCCAAGGCGGCGATGACCGCCGATGAGTTGATCTCCGCCCAGCGCCTGGTGCGCCGCCTGCCGGTCGGCCAGACCGTGGTCGACGCCATCCTGCAACTGGTGCGCTCGGCGCGCCCCGGCCCGGAAGCCGGCGACATGTCGAAGCTGATCGCCTGGGGACCCGGCCCGCGCGCGAGCCAGGCCTTGATGCTGGCGGTGCGCGCCCGTGCGCTGCTCGATGGCCGCTTCGCGCCCTCGATCGACGACGTGATCGAGCTGGCCGAGCCCGTGCTCAAGCACCGCATGGCGCTCACCTTCGCCGCCCGCGCCGAAGGCGAGACCATTCCCAACGTGATCAAGCGGCTGAAAGCACGCATCGCCTGATGGCTGAAGTTCCACGCAGCGAGACCGACGCAGTCCAGGCCGCCGTCGGCAAGAGCCAGAAGCTAGCGGCGCGGGTGCCGCGCCTGATCCTGGAAGCTCGCCGCGTCGCCGCGACCTTGATTCACGGACTGCACGGACGCCGCCGCGCCGGTCCCGGCGAGAATTTCTGGCAATACCGCCGCTTTTCGTCCGGCGAGGCGGCGCAAAATATCGATTGGCGCCGCTCGGCGCGTGACGACCATCTTTATGTGCGCGAGCGCGAATGGGAGGCGTCGCACACCGTCTGGATCTGGGCCGACCGTTCGCCCTCGATGGATTTCAATTCGCACCTGACCGAATGGAGCAAGCTCGACCGCGCTTTGGTGGTGTCCTTCGCGCTGGCCGAGGTGCTGGTGCAAGGCGGCGAGCGCGTCGGCATTCCCGAACTGCTGCGGCCGACCGCCAACCGCAACATCATCGACAAGATGGCGCAGGCGATGGTGCACGACACCGGCGAGCGCCCCAGCCTGCCGCCGAACTTTTCGCCGGCGGCGTTTTCGGAAGTGCTGCTGCTGTCCGATTTCTGGTCGCCGATCGCCGAATTCCGCCAGATTATCGGCAAGCTGGGCGCGACCGGCGCCCGCGGTCATGTGGTGCAGATCGTCGACCCGGCGGAAGAAAGCTTCCCCTATGCCGGCCGCATCGAATTCATCGAATCGGAAGGCCTCGGCAGCGTCACCGCCGGCCGCGCCGAAACCTGGCGCAACGATTACCAGAAGCTCGTCGCCGATCACCGCGCGGCGCTGCGCGCCGAATGCGAGCAATTCGGCTGGAGCTTCACCGTGCATCACACCGATCGTGGGCCGACCGAGCTATTGTTCGCGATCCACGCCCGCATGGGCGCAAGCGGTCAGGCATCGGCGATCAGCGCCCGTCACGTGCCCATACTGAGTGAGGGCGCCGCATGATCGGTTCGCTGCCGCTCGCCTTCGCCCAACCGCTGGTGCTGCTCGGCCTCATCAGCCTGCCGGTGCTGTGGTGGCTGTTGCGGCTGGTGCCGCCGCGCCCGCGCCGCATCAATTTCCCGCCCACGCGGCTGTTGTTCGAGATCGCGCCGAAGGAAGAGACGCCTTCGCGCACGCCCTGGTGGCTGACGCTGCTGCGCTTGACGCTCGCCGCCCTTGTCATTATCGCCGCCGCCGGCCCGCAATGGCAGCCGCCGCTCGCCGCCGGCAGCCGCGCGGCGCCACTCCTGGTCATGATCGACGACGGCTGGGCCGCGGCCGCAGCCTGGAACGAGCGGCTGCGCACGGCCGATGAAATCATCGCCCGCGCCGAGACCGACAACCGCGCGGTGGCGCTGTTGCCGCTGTCGCAGAACGCGCGCGATGTTTCCCTGGAGCTCGCCGGCGCCGCCCGCGTGCAGGCCAAGGAGCTAAAGCCCAAGCCCTATACGCTCGAGCGCGGCGAGGCGCTGCCGCTTTTGGCGCGCTTCCTGGTCCGCGTTCCCAACGCCGAAATCGTCTGGCTGTCCGACGGCATCGACCTCGGCGCCGGTTCGCAGTTCATCGCCGCGTTGAAGAAGGTCGTCGGCGATCATCCGCTCACGGTGGTCAATGGCGGCATCGCCGCGCCGCTGGCGCTTGCCGGCGCCGACAACGCCGCCGGTGCGCTGACCGTGAAGGTGCTGCGTGCCGAGACCGGCAAGCCGCAGAACGGTATGGTCAAGGCCATCGACCTCAAGGGCCTGGCGTTGGGCGAAGCGCCCTTCGCCTTCAAGACGAACGAGCGCGAGACCGATGCCTCGATCACGCTGCCGGTCGAGATCCGCAATGAGGTGGCGCGGCTGGAGGTGGTCGGCGAGCGCTCGGCCGGCGCCGTGCAACTGCTCGACAAGCGCTGGCGCCGCCGCACCGTCGGCATCGTCTCCGGCTCCGACGCCGACCGCTCGCAGCCGCTGCTCGGCGCCAGCTATTACCTGACGCGCGCGCTCAATCCCTTCGCCGATGTGCGGGTCGCCGAACCGATGGCGCCGGAGGAAGCGATCAAGCGCTTCCTCGACCAGCGTCTGCCGATGCTGATCCTGGCCGATGTCGGCAATGTCGCCGGCGCGCGCGAGCGGCTGAGCAAATGGATCGAGAGCGGCGGCGTGCTGATCCGCTTTGCCGGCCCGCATGTCGCCCGCGCCGACGACGATCTGATGCCGGTGCGGCTGCGCCGCGGCGGCCGCATCCTCGGCGGCAGCCTCAGTTGGGACAAGCCACAGAAGCTCGCCGCGTTCTCCCATGACAGCCCGTTCAGCGGCATGAAGGTACCCGACGACGTCACCGTCACCCGCCAAGTGCTGGCCGAGCCCGACGCGCTGCTCACCGAGCGCACCTGGGCGACGCTCGGCGACGGCACCCCACTGGTCACCGCCCAGCGCCGCGGCAAGGGCCTGCTGGTGCTGTTCCACGTCACCGCCGATACCCGCTGGTCCGACCTGCCGCTGTCCGGCGCTTTCGTCGACATGCTCCGCCACATCGTGTCGCTGTCGGGCACGGTCGCCAGCGCCGAAACGCAGGCCAATGGCGGCGGTGGCGACAATCGCGCCGCCCAGGTGGTGCCGGCCACGCGCGTGCTCGACGGCTTCGGCGCCTTCGTCAGCCCGCCGCCGACGGCACGGCCGGTGCCGAGCAATTACAGCGCCCGCGCCAGCGCCGACCACCCGCCGGGATTCTATGGACCGCCGGAAGGACTGGTCGCGGTCAACACGCTGGCGCCCGCCGACCGTCCGGCACCGCTTAATTTTGCCGGGCTCAATGCGCGCTTCGACATCTATCGCCATGGCGAGCCTCTCGACCTGCGCGGGCCGGTGTTCCTCGCCGCCTTGGCGCTGTTGATGCTGGACGCGCTGGTGGTGTTCTGGCTCTCCGGCGGCTTGAGCGCCTTGACGCTGCGCCGCCGCCGCGTTGCCGCCGTGGTGGCCGCGATCGGGCTGATCGGCGCGCTGGTCGTGCCGCCGCATCCCGCACATGCCCAGCAGCAGCCGGCACCGGCGCCGCCGCAGCTGACCGCGGAGCAGCAAGCCTTCGCGCTTGAAGGCGACGCATCAGACCCATCTCGCCTATATCGTCACCGGCGATGCCGACGTCGACGAGGTGAGCAAGGCGGGCTTGCAAGGGCTGACGCTGTTCCTGGCGCAACGCACCGCGCTCGAAGCCGGCGATCCAATCGGGCTCGATCCGGCGCGCGACGAACTGACCTTCTTCCCGTTGATCTACTGGCCGATCTCGCTGAAGGCGCCGAAACCCTCGCAGGCCGCGCTCGAACGCATCGACACCTATATGAAGCGCGGCGGCACCGTGCTGTTCGATACGCGCGACGCGATCGATGCGCCGCCCGGCCCCAATGGCGAGAACCGTTCGCCCGGCATGGTGGCGCTGCGCACGATCCTGTCCGCGCTCGATATCCCCGAGATCGAGCCGGTGCCGCGCGACCATGTGCTGACCAAGACCTTCTATCTGCTGCGCGACTTCCCCGGCCGCTTCACTTCCGGCCGGCTCTGGGTCGAGGCGCTGCCGAACGATGAGAACGACGACCAGTCGAACCGCCCGGCGCGCGCCGGCGACGGCGTGTCCTCGATCATGATCACCTCCAACGATCTCGCCGGCGCCTGGGCCATGCGGCCCGGACGGCCAGCCGATGCTGCCGCTGGTGCCGGGCGAGCCGCGCCAGCGCGAAATGGCCTTCCGCGCCGGCGTCAACATCGTGATGTACGCCATGACCGGCAACTACAAAGCCGACCAGGTGCATATCCCGGCCTGCTGGAACGGCTGGGGCAGTAGGAGCAACCCTTGAACCTCGGCATCGCCTTCACGCCTCTGGTGCCCGAATATGTGGTGTGGGCGGGCTTTGCCGCGGCGGTGCTGATCTCGTTCCTGCTGCTGCTATCGCGCGGGCGCGGCGCGCTGATGCGCGCGATCGCCATGGCGCTGATGGTGCTGGCGCTCGCCAACCCTTCCCTCACCCGCGAGGACCGCGACCCCATCCCCTCGGTCGCCGCCGTCATCGTCGACAAGAGCCCGAGCCAGGACTTCGGCGACCGCAACGCGCAGACCAAGCAAGCGCTCGATACGCTGACCGCGCGGCTCAAGCGCATTCCCGGCCTGGAGCTGCGCGTGGCCGACGCCGGCCAAGCCGATGGCGACAATGACGGCACAAGGCTGTTCTCGGCGCTCTCCGCGACGCTCGCCGATGTGCCGCCCGGACCGCATCGCCGGCGCCATCATGATCACCGACGGCCGCGTGCACGACGTGCCGGCCAATGCCGCAGCGCTCGGCTTTGCCGCGCCGGTGCACGCGCTGATCACCGGCCACGCCAACGAGATCGACCGCCGCGTCGTGCTCACCGAGACGCCGCGCTTCGGCATCGTCGGGCAGTCGCAGATGGTCGGCTTCCGCATCGAGGACCAGGGCGCTCAGGTGGGCGCCGCCGAAGTGACCGTGCGCCGCGACGGCGAGGTGCTGGAGAAACGCGTGGTGACCGTGCACACCGACATCAAGGTGAAGGTGCCGATCCCGCATGCCGGGCCGAACATCGTGGAAGTCGAAGCCTCTCCGCTCGCCGGCGAACTCACCCAGGTCAACAATCGCGCGGTGGTGTCGATCGACGGCGTGCGCGACAAGCTGCGCGTGCTGCTGGTTTCCGGCGAGCCGCATGCCGGCGAGCGTACTTGGCGCAACCTGTTGAAGTCCGACGCCTCGGTCGATCTGGTGCATTTCACCATCCTGCGCCCGCCGGAGAAGCAGGACGGCACGCCGATCAACGAATTGTCGCTGATCGCCTTTCCCGACCCGCGAGCTGTTTCAGCAGAAGATCAACCAGTTCCAGCTCATCATCTTCGACCGCTATGCCCGCCAGGGCGTGCTGCCGACGAT
Organism: uncultured Pseudomonadota bacterium; assembly: GCA_963782145.1. Lineage (GTDB taxonomy): Bacteria > Pseudomonadota > Alphaproteobacteria > Rhizobiales > Xanthobacteraceae > Pseudolabrys. Next base: position 523,112 of record CAWAIV010000004.1, on the reverse strand, counting down.
CTATTTCGACAACATCGCGCAATATGTGCGCGACGGCGGCGCGCTGCTGGTCGCCGCCGGCCCCGATTACGCCAGCCCCAACAGCATCTGGCGCACGCCGCTCGACGTCATCCTGCCGGCCGAGCCGAGCGGCGAGATCACCGAACGGCCGTTCACCCCGGGGCTGACCGCGCTCGGCAAGCGTCATCCGGTGACGCGCGGCTTGCAGGGCTCGCAGAGCGATCCGCCGCAATGGAGCCAGTGGTTCCGCATCGTCGACACCCGCCGCGTCACCGGCACCTCGGTGATGCAGGGTCCCGACGGCAAGCCGCTTTTGGTGCTGGCGCGCGAGGGCAAGGGCCGCGTCGGGCTCTTGCTCTCCGACCACATCTGGCTTTGGGCGCGCGGCTATGAAGGCGGCGGCCCGCATCTCGACCTGCTGCGGCGGCTGTCGCACTGGCTGATGAAGCAGCCCGACCTCGAAGAAGAGGCGCTGCGCATGTTCGTGCACGGCCACGACCTCACGGTGCAGCGCCAGACCATGGCCGACAGCGTCAGCCCGGTCACGCTCACCTCGCCGACCGGCAAGACGCAGATTCTGACGCTGCAGTCCGCCGAGCCCGGCGTGTGGCGCTCGACGCATCACGGCCAAGGAGCTCGGCCTCTGGCGCGCCACCGACGGCAAGCTCACCGCGCTCGCCAATGTCGGCCCCGCCAATCCGCGCGAATTCCAGGAGGTCACCTCGACCGCCGACGTGCTGCGTCCGATCGCCAATGCCACCGGCGGCGCCGTGCGCCGGCTCGCCGACGGCAACGGCATCGCGGTGCCGCGCGTGGTGCCGGTGCGCACCTCGACCACCTTCAAAGGCGAGGACTGGATCGGCCTGCGCATGCGCGACGTCTGCGTGGTGCGCGGCATCGGCGTGCTGCCGATTTTCGCCGGGCTGATCGGGCTGTTGCTGCTGCTCGGCTCGCTCGCCGGCACCTGGGCGAGGGAAGGCCGCTGAATTTACGTCGTCATTCCGGGGCCCGCCGAAGGCGGGAACCCGAAATCCAGAGAACAGATGCCGCACTTGCATCTGGATTCCGGACCGCCCGCTGCGCGAGCGTCCCGGAATGACAGGGGTTACTCCCAATTCGGCCGCACCATGCCGCTGACGCCGTCGAAGGCGCCGGGGACAAGCTCGGCGATCAACAGCCGCGCCGGATCGACCGGGCCGGGCAGCATCACCTGGCCCTTGGGAATGCGCTTGAAGCCGCATTTGCCGTAGAACGGCTCATCGCCGACCAGCACCACCAGTCTGCTGCCCCGCCGCCTTGGCGTCGGCCAGCGCGCGTTCGATCAGCGCCGTGCCGATGCCGTGGCTCGGAACGGCGGCTCGACCGTGAGCGGCCCCAACAACAGCGCCGGCGCCTCGCGGATGCAGATCGGCGTCATGCGCAGCGAGCCGACCAGCAGCGAGCCGATGCGCGCGGTGTAGGACAACTCCAGCACATGGCCGCGCCCCTCGCGCAAGCGGTAGGCGCTACGGGCGTAGCGGCCGGGCCCGAAGGTGCGCTCGTGCAGCCGCTCGATCGCCGGCGCGTCGGCGGGCGTTTCCGGCAGGATGGTGAGGGACAGTTCGCTCATGCACAGTTTCGCGAGCCGGCGGTTGTTGTGCGCGAGCCGCTTAGCATTTCGCCCGATGGCGGTCCATCGCCGGTGGCATTCGCCGCTCGCAACCCCTTAGATGAAGGCTGCATAGCGGAGGATTTCGGCATGGGACTTATGGTCGACGGCGTCTGGCAGCAGGACGGTCAGCGCACCAAGGACGGGCACTTCGTCCGCCCGACCCCCAAGTTCCGCAATTGGGTGACGGCGGACGGCAGCCCCGGCCCCTCCGGCAGCCGGCGGCTTCAAGGCGGAGCCCGGCCGCTATCACCTCTATGTCTCGCTCGCCTGCCCCTGGGCGCACCGCACCGTCATCTTCCGCAAGCTCAAAGGCGCTGGAGAACGTCATCTCCATGTCGATCGTCTCGCCCGACATGCTCAAGGACGGCTGGACCTTCAACAAGGACGAAGGTTCGACCGGCGACGACGGTCAACGGCAAGAGCAAGCTGAGCGAGATCTATCTCATCGCCGATCCGCACTATTCCGGCCGCGTCAGCGTGCCGGTGCTGTGGGACAAGGAACGCAAGACCATCGTCAACAACGAATCGCCGGAAATCATCCGCATGCTCAATTCGGCGTTCGATGCCTTCACCAATGTGCACACCGATTATTATCCCGCGCCGCTACGCGCGGAGATCGATCGCATCAACGATCTCGTCTATCCCAACATCAACAACGGCGTCTATCGCGCCGGCTTCGCCACCGCGCAGGACGCCTATGAGCAGGCCTTCCGCAACCTGTTCGACGCGCTCGACGAGATCGAGCAGATGCTGTCGCGGCAGCGCTATCTGGTCGGCAATGCGATCACCGAAGCCGACTGGCGGCTGTTCTGCACCTTGATCCGCTTCGACGCGGTCTATTATTCGCACTTCAAGTGCAACTGGCGCCACATCTACGAATATCCCAATCTATCGAATTATGTGCGCGATCTCTATCAGCAGCCCGGCGTGGCGGAGACGGTTTCACTGGGACAGATCAAGCGGCACTATTACGGCAGCCAGCGCCAGGTGAACCCGACCGGCATCGTGCCCGTGGGCCCGCAGCTCGACTTCGCCGCGCCGCATGATCGCGCGAGGTTTGGGTAGGTTTCCGCACGGCGAAACGGCACCGTTTAAGCCGTCGCCGCTGTCCTTTGCGCGAGCTTTGCATCGAGTTCCGGCAACAGCACGATGCCATCCTGATCGCTGCCGGATGAATGCACCACAATCAAGGTGCACGGCTTGCCACTCTCGTTGCGCGGCGCGTGCGGCATGTCGGCGGCAACGAAACAGTGCTCGCCCTGGCGCACCAGCAGCCGCTTCTGCAGGTTGTCGCCGTAATAGACGACGCATTCGCCTTCGAGCATGTAGGCGATGGTCTCAATATCGTTATGATAATGCGCCTTGGCAACCGCGCCGGGCGGCATCGGCAGAACGTTCATGCAGACTTTCCGGGCGCCGACCGTTTCCGCGGATACGCCCGCACCGTAGGTGAAGCCCTGCTTGCCGACATAAGTTTGGCCTGGCTTGACGACCGCCACGCCATCATGTGCTGACGCTGACATCTTCGTTCCCGACCCTCTGCTTTTGCCAAGTCTATTTCACTTGAGCCCCTCGCGAAAAGCCGATCATCGCGCGGAGTTTCAACCCAATTTGTCCATCGAAAATATTTCCGATCGATGCAGTCGGCCGCAAACCTTTAAAAATGCAAGTGAAAAAGGGTCATGGGGAAACACCGGCGAGCTTTGGAGAACATTGCGTATATTGATGCCGCCCCGTAGACTTTTTCGGAGGTACCTTTGCGCGTTTGTGGGGGGCGCGCCGTGGATGATCCTGATTTCCTGCGCCTGGCGCGCGGGGCACCGCATCTTGCCTATAATGAAATCGTGCAGCATCCGCGCATGGCGGAAGCGCGCAGGCTTTATCTCGACCATTTTCTCGCGCTTTACGGCGACGACCCGTTCATGGCGCGACTGCTGATTGAGACCGGCCGCTTCCTCGTCTATCACTCGGCCATCATCCTCGACTTCGGGCAGGACCCGGACCGGCGCGAAACCTGGTTCACCGTCGGCCGGCTGAAGCGGGAAATGGCGATGTTCGGCATGGCGAGCGAGCGCCAGATCGATCATCTGGTCGGCCGCCTCGTCTCCATCGGCTTCCTCACCGTCAAACGCGCCGAGCAGGATCGCCGCGTGCGCATCCTCAAACCCAGCGCAAAGATGCTGGCGCATGACCGCGCCTGGCTCGCCGCGCATTACGCGCCGCTGACGGTGGTGAGCCCGTTCAAAGACTACGAGCCGGTGATGCGCCAGGACCCCGCTTATCAGATCGTGCACCGGCGCGAAGCCATGGCCTTCATGCCGTTTTCCGGCAAGCTCTTGGCGCTGGCGCCGGATCTATTGCTGTTCTTCAACCGCGCCGCCGGCCACATGGTATCCGCCTCGCTGCTCCAGGCGGCAATGGCGACCGGCGATACCCATGCTGCGGTGCCTTACGCCGACATCGGCGAGCGCTTCCGCATCTCGCGCACCCATGTACGCGCGATCTTGCTCGAAGCGCAGGACGCCGGCCTCGTCCGCCTCGACGGCCGCGGCGGCCGCCGGGTCGAGGTGCTACCGCGGCTGTGGACGAGCTACGACCGCGGGCTCGCCGCCGGCATGTTCAGCCACGACATCGTGCACGCCTTGGTCACCGGCCGGCGAGCGCTGAAACGTGACGAGGAAATGGTCCCCGCCCTTTGACCGCGGCGCGAACGGCGCCAGCCGATATGCGCAATCTTTTCCAATCGTCCATGAGCCGCCCGGCCTAAGGTCACCGCTGCCTGACCGAGGCGCGAAAGCGCAAAACAAGGCTTTCGAAACCGACCAGGAAATTTCAGGGGGTCGCCAATGGCGAATGGAATGAGCGTCAGCAAACTGGAAGCGAAATCGCACGAAATGCCGGACGAGGTACGCACCCCGAGCAAGACACGGGTGGAAGTGGTGCGGCTGCCGGGCTTTACCATCGGCCGGCTCAGGGCCGAACCGGGCTGGCGCTGGTCCGAATGCATCAAGCCGGTCGTAGGAACCGACAGTTGCCAGGTGGCGCATGTGGGTTACGCCATTTCCGGCCGCATCACGGTGCGCATGAACGACGGATCGCAGCAAGCCATCGCCGCCGGCGATTCCTACACCATCCCGCCGGGACACGATGCCTGGGTGGAAGGAAGCGAGCCCTTCGTCTGCATCGAGGTGATGAACGCGGAGCAGTTCGCCAAGACATGACGGACTGGCGTTAATAGCCCATGCCGGGTCCGTAACCGCAGCCCTGCATCATGCCATAGCCGGGACCGTCACCGCTGCCATAGCCGCCCATCAGTTTGCCATAGCCGCCATAGCCACCGCCGTAATAGCCACCCATCATGCCTTGAGCCTGCGCCGCGTGATCGCGCGCGGTTTGGGTGAGCCACTTAGTCAATTGTCGCCCCGGTCGAGCGAATGTCAGCGAGTACAATTCCTCGAGCGGCGTGGTGCCTCCCCGACGGCATGCTCATATTATAGCGAACTCACGGCAATGATGGCCGTGTCAAACGCGCGACCGCACCCGATTGGGCGCGTTTTCGGACGACGATAAACGCGCGCGCTCGGCATCCGCGACGGAAACGATTTTCTGATCGACGATATTATCCAAGCGCGGCAGATCGACATTGAAGACCGTCCCGCCACCCGGCGCGTCATCGAAGCTCACAGCGCCGCCGAGGCGCACGGTAATTTGTTGCACAATGCTCAGGCCGAGACCGGTGCCGCCCTTTGCACGCGCGTTCGTATTGTCGGCCTGCATGAATTTCTGGAAAACTCTCGGCTTGAAGTCGTCCGGAATACCGCAACCGTGATCGCGCACCGAGATGCGAATCGTCTCGCCTCGCCGTTCGACCGCCATTTCCACTTCGCCACCTTTCGGGGAGAATTTGACCGCATTCGAAATGAGGTTGGTGACGACCTGCTCGAGCCGATCCGGGTCGGCGCGCACCGCGCAGGCCGCGGGCGCCTTCGCCAGCCGAATATGCACGCCGTAACCGTCCGCGAACGCCCGATTGGCTTCGACCACCTCCTGGAGCAGCGATTGAACGTCGAGCCGTATCAAATTGAAAGTTACCTTGCCGGATTCGAGCTTCTCGACGTCGAGAATATCATTGATGAGCCGTACCAGCCGTTCGCTGTTGGTATGGGCGATCACAAGCAGGCGGGTCGCGGCCGCCGGCAGCTTGCCGCCTGCCTCGCCGACCAGAAGCGCAAGCGCGCCGGCTATCGACGTGAGCGGCGTGCGTAATTCATGGCTCACGGTGGCGACAAATTCGTCCTTTGTGCGTTCCAGTTTCTTGCGGTCGCTGATGTCGCGAATCGCGGCCGTCACCAGCCGACCCTCGTCGCTATCGAGCGGACTCAGCATGACCTCGATCGGAAACTCGCTGCCGTCCTTGCGGTACCCCGAGAGCTCGATGGTCCCGGCAATCTGCTGCGCCAGCGAAGCTTGCGCAGATCGATGGGAGTCGGCGACAAGCCGCTCCGCGTAACCCTGCGGAATGATGGTCGTGATGCTCTGACCGAGCAGTTCGTCGCGGCGGTAGCCGAAATACTTCTCCGCCTGCATGTTCAAAAGGACGATTTCTTCGCCCTGGTTCACCACCACCATCGCATCCGGAGCCGCTTCCAGAAGCCCGCGGTAGCGGCGCTCCATCTGCGCCAGCTGCATTTCCGCAGCCTTGCGCACGCTGATATCGCGGATTCCCGCCGTCACCAGGACTCCTTCGACGCTTTTCAGCAGGCTGAGCATGATCTCGATGGGAAATTCGCTGCCATCCTTGCGTCGCCCACGGAGCTCGATTCCGGTGCTGATCTGTTGCTCATAGGCCTCCGCCTGCAACCGAAGACCCTCCGCCAGCATCCATTCCGCAAAACCTTGCGGAATGATCTTGTCTATCTTCTCGCCCAAGAGCTCATCGCGGCGGTATTTGAACTGCCTCTCCGTCTGCAGATTGACAAGAACGACTTCTCTGCCGGCGTTCACGACGACGATCGCATCCGGAGCCGATTCCAGCACCCCGCGGTATTGTAGGCTCGGTTTTCTGCTTTCGCTGACTAAGCTCATGAAATCGGTGCCCTTATGTCATACAAATTGCCGGCGCGCGGGTGGCAGCCCGCAGCCGATAAACGCAGCCAGCGCCGTACTGGCCGGTCGCGTTGAAATTCAACGGCGCCGTGCCACACGACCGGCAAAGGTTAAATCGACCGCTCATCGAATCGCACGGGTCCCGACCGTGATATCGATGAGGGCCTCATTCGTTCGCGTTGGTTCCCCCGTTCATCTGTTGAGCTCGAACACCGTCATGCATGCCTTGCCGCATGCCGACGGCGGCTTCGGCGCCATCTTGGGAAATTCGCGATGCACGCGCACTGAAGTGATCCAGCACGAAAAGCCGGATGGCCGAGGAAAGATTGCCATGCAGCCGACTGCCATCGATATCGCCGATAAGGCGCGAGAGCGTCATATCCAGGCCTTTGCTGATTTCCTTCAATCCGCGCCAGAACGCGTCTTCCAGGCTGACGCTGGTCTTGTGACCTTCGACGACAACAGAGCGTTTGATGATCGAAGATTGCATAGTTGTGACCTTTTGATGCGTGTGTGTGTGCCTTCAGCATCGAGTTACCACCAGCTACGCTGGTGCGCACTCCGCGCGTACCATCTCAAATGACCACGTCATTGGGTGATGCGGCTTCTCATCACCTCTTCGCGCAATACGTGAGGTAATTTTATCTCACAGCAGGCAGAGCGTGCGCTGTCGAAAATTAGACACCGTTGGTGGAAAAAATTTCTCGTCAGTATCATATTAGGGAAGCTGGCGCGCCCAAATGTCGCAAGGCCGGCTTGAAAAGTTACTGCAATACCATTGTGTGATTCAAACCGCGTTTAACTTTCTTCCTCAGACATGTCTTGTGGCTGATCGTATAGAATGACGCTCAACAAGGAGCTGTGGACTTTCAGGTAGCCGTTGTACTCGATGAAGCCCAATTTTCTAAACTTGTTCATAAAATAATTCACGCGCGAGCGCGTGGACCCGATCATCTCCGCGAGCCTTTCTTGGCTCACCTTCGCAACAATCGGCTCGGGCGTGCCGTCCTTGCCGAAATTCGCCAATAACAAAAGTGCCCGCGCCAGACGTTTCTCGCTCGAATTGAACAGTTGGTCGACCAGATCCGCTTCGACTCGGACGGTTCTGGCCAGTTGATGCGTGATGAAAATTTCGGCAAATGCCGACTCCTCATGCAAGCCACGGACCATTTCCGCTTTCGTCAGCCGCAAGATCTCGCATTCCGTCATCGCCACAGCCGAAGCCAGGCGTCGCGGCTGCCCGGTCAGGCATCCCTCGCCGAAGAATTCGTCCGGCCCGTGAATCGCAATGATGGCTTACTTGCCTTGCTCGGAAAGGACTGAGACCCTGACCTTGCCCGTATGCATGTAAAAGACAGAATCCGCCGGATCCCCCTGCCCAAAGACAATTTGATTCGCTCGATAGGTCGATATGCTGCGCCCCCCGTTTTGCTGCGAGAGAAAGGCTTTGACGGCGGGGTCGCTTCCAGCAGGTTCATCCACGAGTAATTCCTTACCTATCGTTTGTGCTGTATTGATATAATGAAGACCAAAATTATCGGTACGGGTAACAATCGAGTCAATGGGAACCTCATGCTACCACTTGCGGCATGACTGAAAATGCCTGGCGCGACGGCCGCGGCGGACGATCAGGCGAGGTTTGGCTGGGATTATGTGGCACTTATTCCACTTTTTGACTGAAAAGTGATCGCCCGCGTAAGCGGGCGATCCAGCAATCACTGCATTTCATTGAATGCGGAGACCCGCTGGATCCAGTGCTTGGGCCAGCCGAAGGCTCAACCCGAGTAAGGGAACGACGGCAAGGCAGGTTGCCGCACCTCGCGCGCGGCCCCGGCTTGCCGCAAACCCGCCTCAGCCCAAAATATCCTGCTTCTTCTGCAAATATTCGTCGCGGTTGATCTCGCCGCGGGCGTAGCGCTCCTCCAGCACGTCGAGGCCGGCGGAGCGGCGACCGGCGGCGTGCGGCGGCGGCGTGCCGGCCATCGAGCGCGTGAACCAGACCACACCGGCGACCACGGCAATCAGGATCACCACCCAGAACACCATGTGGATGAGGCCGAAGCCCCAGCCGCCATAGCCGCCGTAGCCGCCCATCATGCCCCACTGCGGTCCATAGCCCCACATGATCATTGCTCCGGCTGATAGAATCCGCTGTGGCGGTTGACCTCGAAACGCTGCACCAGCGAATTGTCCTTGGTCACCACGTCGGCGGTGATGGTGTCGGCGTCCTTTTCCTTGACGTCGCCGACCTTGAGATTGGGATTGCGGATCATATGACCCAGATAGGTCTTCACGTCGTCGATCGACAGTTTGAGGTCGCGCTGGCTGTGATAGTAGCCGGGGCCGTAGCCTTGGCGCATGCCGTAACCCGGCCCGTAGCCGCCGTAACCCGGCCCCATCATGGTGCCGTGCGGGTAGCCGCCCATCATGCCGTCGGGACCATAGCCGGGCCCCATCATACCGTAGCCGGGCCCGTAGCCGCCCATCATGCCGTAGCCTGGACCATAGCCGCCCATATAGGGCTGCGCTTGAGCGGGATTCGCCAAGCCCAGCATTGCGATCGCGCCTGCCGCAACAAGCACGCTGGAAAGTCGATTGCGCATCACAGACCTCCACGTCGCCCGCAAGATGAATTCTCGCCGCATAGATTGCGACGGCGAGAAATAACGGCCTTGATCGAGGTCAAAGGGGAACCGGTGGAGAAACTCACCACCATTCGCTGACGGCGGCGCCGTCGAACACTTCGGCGATGCGGGCGCGGGTGGCGCGGCCGGTGTCCGGCGGCAACGCGTCGAGCGCGAAGAAGCCGTGGTCGACGATCTCGTAATCGGGCACCGGCGGTGCCGCCTGATGGAAGTCGCGCACCAGATAGAGCGCGACGTGATCGCGGCGCGACACCCGCTTGTTGAAATAGACGGCGTGCAGCACCGGCGTGGCGGTGAGCTTGATATTGGCTTCCTCGGCGAGCTCGCGCGCCAGTGCCGTGAGCAGGGTCTCGCCGATCTCGACGCCGCCGCCGGGCAGATGCCAGCCGTCGACATAGGAATGCTTGACCAGAAAGATGCGGCCCGAGCCGTCGATCACCATGGCGCGCGCGCCGAGCGTGGCGCCGCGCGACCAGCGCCAGTAGAAATGCATCAACGGCCGGATGACCGGCTCGAGACGGCGACGCAGGCGGATCAGGCGCATGGTGTCTTTCTGATCGGTGACGACATGCTCAGCATTAGCCGAGCGAGACCGGCAAATCGAGCCGTCAGCGGTTCGGAGCCTTTACGCATCGAGAATTGTTCTAATATATAGGCCTGACCGTCGCGGCGACCACCGAGGATTTCCTGTGAAAAGATTTTCCGACCTGAGCGAGCAGGAAGTGCTGGCGCTGGCCATCACCAATGAGGAGGAAGACAGCCGCATCTACCGTGGCTTCGCCGAAGGCCTGCGCGAGAAGTTCCCCGCCTCCGCCAAGGTGTTCGACGAAATGGCCGAGGAGGAGGTGCACCATCGCAGCATGCTCTACGACCTCTACCGGCAGAAATTCGGTGATTATCTGCCGCTGATCCGCCGCCAGGACGTCAAGGGCTTCATCCAGCACAAGTCGGCGCTGTGGCTGATGCGCCCGCTCGGACTGGAGGACGTGCGCAAATTCGCCGAAAACATGGAATACGAAGCCGAACGCTATTACCGCAAGGCGGCGGCGAGCGCGCGTGACGCCTCGGTGCGAGAATTGCTCATCACGCTGGCGGAAGCCGAAGCTGGCCACGAAACGCTGGCGCACAAGCTGTCGCAGACCATCCTCACCAAGGGCGCGCGCGAGAAGGAAGACGAGACCGCGCGACGCATGTTCGTGCTGCAATATGTGCAGCCGGGCCTCGCCGGGCTGATGGACGGCTCGGTGTCGACGCTGGCGCCGCTGTTCGCCGCCGCCTTCGCCACCCACAATACCTGGGAGACCTTCCTGGTCGGCATGGCGGCTTCGGTCGGCGCCGGCATTTCCATGGGCTTTGCCGAAGCGCTGTCGGATGACGGCTCGCTCACCGGACGCGGCACGCCCTGGCTGCGCGGCTCGGTCTGCGGCGTGATGACCGCGGTCGGCGGACTCGGCCATACGCTGCCCTACATGATCCCGGATTTCTTCACCGCCACGCTGGTCTCGGTGATGGTGGTGGCGGTGGAGCTCGGCGTGATCTCCTGGATCCGCACCCGCTTCATGGACACGCCGTTCCTGCAGGCGGCGTTCCAGGTGGTGGTCGGCGGCGTGCTGGTGTTCCTGGCCGGAATTTTCATCGGCAGTTCGTGACAGCCCTCGACCATGGACCGAACCGTAATCGCGACCGGCTATCACGATGTTCACCCTCGCCCACCTCTCCGATCCGCATTTGGCGCCGCTGCCGGTGCCGACATGGCATGAGCTCTTAGGCAAGCGCATCACCGGTTACCTCAATTGGTGGCGCAAGCGGCGCTTCGTCCATGACCGCGGCGTGCTCGACCGGCTGACCGCCGATCTCAAGGCGCAAGGCGCCGACCACATCGCGGTGACCGGCGACCTCGCCAACATCGCGCTGGAAGAGGAATTCGTGCGCGGGCGCAAGTGGTTGCAGGAGCTCGGCTCGCTGCGCGACGTGAGCTACGTGCCCGGCAATCACGATGCCTATGTGCGCCAGGCGGTGCGCTACGCGCCGCAATGGGCGTCCTATATGAGCGGCGACGACGGCGGCACCGGCTTTCCCTATTTGCGCCGGCGCGGGCCGCTGGCCTTGATCGGGCTGTCGACCGCGGTGGTGAGCGGCTGGGGCATGGCCACCGGCCGGCTCGGCGACGCGCAGCTTGCCCGGTTGGCGGCAATGCTCGACAAGCTGAAGACCGAGCCGCTGTTCCGCGTCATCCTCATCCATCACCCGCCGGTGAGCGAGGCCGGCTGGCACAAGCGGCTGGTCGATGCCGAGGCGTTCAAGCGTGTGATCGCCGAGCATGGCGCCGAGCTGGTGCTGCACGGTCACGACCATCGCGCCATGCTGAACTGGCTGGAAGGTCCCGGCGGCACGCGCGTGCCGGCGGTGGGCGTGCCCTCGGCCTCGGCCAAGCCGGGCGTCGCCAAGCAGGCGGCGGCGTACAATCTTTACGCCATCGACGGCGCAGCGGGCGCCTGGACTTGCGAGATGATTTCGCGCGGCGTCGGCGCGGACGGCGAGGTAGTCGAACAGAAGCGGCAGCTGCTCGTCGGCTAGGGATGTGGCCTGTAGATCAGCGCCAGCCCGACCAGCGCGGCGACGCCGACGATGAGCCCGTAGACGAAGGTGCGCATGGCGCGCAACCGGCCGCGGCGCTGCTCGTGCTCGATCAGCTTGCGCGCGGTGGCCTCGCCGAACGGCGCATCGTCCGACAGCGCGCGCTCGCGCTCGACCAGGCGGCGCGCCACATAGCGGGTGATCGCCCGCACCATGGCGGGAACGTCGTAACTCTCCTCCAGCACGGCGCGGCCGTAGCGGGTGTCCTGCACGAAGCGGTACTGCCGCTTGTCGCGGCCCATCTCGACATGAGCGATGACGTCGACCCAGAGCCGCGGCACGTCGCCCCGGCTGATGCCGCGGTCGAACAGGTCGACATTGTCGGGGATGTCCTTGAACAGCGGGTCGAGCGCCTCGTTGAGCAGCTCGAGCCGCGCCACCTCGGCGTCACGCAGGTCGACCACCACGCCGGAGCGCTCGGCCGCCTCGATACGCGCGTCACGCACGGCATCCTTGAGCGCCGGCGGGCCGCCCGCGCTCTCGGGAGTTTCCGCCTCGGTCTTTCTGGCACGTCCCCACATAGGTTAAATCTACCAATGCCCGGCCCCGGGGAAAAGCGAAAAAGCGTGGCTTTTCAAAGGCGTTTGTGGTTAACGCGGGGAGGTAATACCGTAGGGTTGGGCCCAACCCAAGCCGTCTTCGGTGCGCCGGCGCGGGCGATATTCGGCGCCGATCCAGCCCCCATAGCCGAGCCGGTCGACCGCTGCGAAAACCGCCGGGTAGTTGACCTCGCCCTCGTCCGGCTCCTGGCGCAGGGGCACCCCCGCGCATTGCAGATGGCCGATCACCGGCAGGTAGGCCTCGAACCGGCGGATCAGGTCGCCGCCGACGATCTGCGCGTGATAAAAATCGAACTGCATGCGGATATTGGGCCGCGCCGCCTTGGCGATCACGTCGGCGGCGTGCTCGGCGCGGCTGAGGAAATAGCCGGGCCGGTCGCGGCTGTTGATCGGCTCGATCAGCAGCGTGATGTTCTTTTCGGCGGCGCGGTCGGCGGCGCGACGCAGATTGTCGATGAAGATGCGTTCGGCCGCCGGACGCTGCTCCGGCGTGACGGTGCCGGCGAGGCAATGCACGGCGCTGCCGCCGATCGCCGTGACGTAGTCGAAGGCGCGCGCAAAACCGGCTTCGAAGTCGCGCTCGCGCCCGGGCACCGCGGCAAATCCGAATTCGTCGTCGCGCTCGCCACGTGGCGTGTTGACGCCGAGCACGGTGAGCGAGTTGTGCGCGATTCTTACCCGCACCGCCGACGCCGGCACGGCATAGGGAAACTGCAGCTCGATCGCCTTGAAGCCGCAACCCGCGGCGGCGTCGATGCGTTCCAGCAGCGGCCGTTCGGTGAACAGATAGCCGAGATTGGCGGCAAAGCGCGGCATGGCGTCCTCACTTGCGCAAGTGTGCGCGGGCGTATTCATTAGCCGCACGCCAAACCGAATACCATCCCGGAAACCGTCGCATGTCCGCCAAGAGCGCCTTCCACATCGCCGTGCTGTCAGGCGACGGCATCGGGCCGGAAGTGATGCGGCCTGCGCTCGAGGTGCTGCGCCACATCGAGGCGACCACGCCGGACCTCGGCTTTCGCTTCAGCGAAGCCGCCGCCGGCGCCGGGCATTATCGCGAGACCGGCAAATCGATGCCGCAGAGCACGATCAAGCTGTGCGCGGAAGCCGACGCCATTCTGCTTGGCGCCTGCGGACTGCCCAGCGTGCGCTATCCCGACAATACCGAGATCATGCCGCAGGTGGAGCTGCGCTTCATCTTCGATCTTTATGCCGGCGTTCGCCCGGCGCGACTGATCCCCGGCGTGCCCTCGCCGATCGTCGGCGCCGACCTGCACGGCATCGACTTCGTGCTGATCCGCGAATCGACCGAGGGCCTGTTCGCCTCCATGGGCAAGGGCGTGGTCACGCACGAGGAGGCGCGCGAGACGCTGGTGATGACGCGGCGAACTTGCGAGCGGCTGTTCGACTTCTCGCTGCGGCTCGCCGCGCGGCGCAAGGACCGCGGCAAAAAGGGCCTCTGCACCTGCGTCGACAAGGCCAATGCCTTCAAGGCCTATGCCTGGTTCCGTTCGATCTTCGACGAGCACGCGCGGCATTTTCCCGAGGTCGCCACCGACCATGTCTATGTCGACGCCTGCGCCGCGCTGATGGTGCGGCGGCCGTGGGACTTCGACGTGATGGTGATGGAGAACATGTTCGGCGACATCCTCTCCGATCTTGCCGCCGGGCTCATCGGCGGGCTGGGCATGGCGCCGTCCGCCGATATCGGCGACAGCCATGCGGTGTTCCAGCCCTGCCACGGCACCGCGCCCGACATCATGGGACAAGGCAAGGCCAATCCGACCGCGATGATCCTGTCGGCGGCACTGATGCTCGATTGGCTCGCCGATAAGCACAATCATGCGCCGGCGGCAAAAGCCGCGCAGCGCTTGGAGCGCGCGGTGGATGCCGCCTATGCCGGCGGTCTCAAGCCGATGGAATTCGGCGGCGGCGACGGCACAGTTGCCATCGCACGCGCGGTGATGACGGCGCTGGGTTAATACTGCCCCTTCGGCTCCAGGCCGAACACGTGCTGCCCATACATGGCGCCGACCACGTCCCAGTTGACGCTGACATGGGCGGCGGCGGCATGAATGTCGCGCCAGAAGCGCTGCAACGGATGCTGCAGCGTGAGTCCGGCACCGCCGGCCGCGGCAAACAGTGCATCGACCGCCTGCACCGTCAGCCGCGAGGCGAACGAATGGTCGCGCCGGTTGCGCAGGCGCAGATCGAGCGACGGCGCGCCCGATGCGGCGAGTTCCTCGGTCTCCTTGAGGTCGCGGTGGAGCAGCAGATCGGCGGCATCGATGCAGGCCGACGCCTCGCCGACGCGCATCTGCACCGTGGTGAAATCGGCCATGCTGTTGCCGCCGCCGGCGACGGCGCCGCGCGTGCGCCGTTCCTTCACCATGTCGACGAAGACCTGCAAGGCGCCGCGCGCCATGCCGATCTGCGGCGCCACTAGACAGGCCGGCACCACCGACAGGAACGGCTGCCGGTAGATCGGGTTGGGATTGACCGCGGCGCCCGGCGGATTGCCGACGAGCAGATCGGGAATGTTCACCGCGCGATGCTGCGGCACGAACACATTGTCGACGACGAAGCTCTTGGAGCCGGTGCCGGCAAGCCCCATGGTGAACCAGTCGTCGGCGATGGCGCAGTCGCGTTTGGGCACGAAGAAGAAGGCCGCCACCTTGCCGCCATCGGCGCGCGCCATCGCCGCCGACAGGATGGCCCAATCGGCATTGTCGCAGCCCGAAGCGAAGCTCCAGCGTCCCGATAGGCGATGGCCGCCGTCGACCGGCTCCGCCTTGCCGGTCGGCGCGTAGGACACCGCGGCGATGGCGTCGCGGTTCTCGTCCCAGATATCGTGCTGCAATTCGAGCGGCATGCCGGCGAACATCCACGGATGCACGGCGCCGAGCGAATAGACCCAGCCGGTCGAGCCGTCGCCGGCGCTGATGGCGGCGACCACGTCGACGAAGACGTCATAGCCGTATTCGAAACCCTCGAAGCGTTCCGGCTGCATGACGCGGAACAGCCCGGCCTCGCGCATGGCCGCGATCAACTCGGCGGAGACGCAGCGATTGCGCTCGGTTTCCAGCGCGTGCTCGCGCGCCAGCGCCGCGATCTTGTCGGCGCGGGCGACGAGTTCCGCCGGGCTCGGCTTTGCCCGCGACTTCGGTTCGGAAACTGCCGCGACGGCCATGCCTGCCTCCCGCATCGAGGATCGTTCCCCGCCAGTTAGCCATCACGGCGGAACGAGTTCAACGATTAATTTGCAAATGCAAATAATTCCGCGCGCTGCGGCGCACAACGGATCGCCCTTGTGGCGCCGCGAGGCAGCCGATATATTTGCAATTGCAAATAATTAACCGGGGCCCGATCGACCGGGCCGGACCGCGCCGATGCCGACAAGCTTTGTCCTCGCCGACTTCCTGCCCTACCTGCTCAACCGCGCCGGCGTCAGCATCGGTCAGTCGTTTGCCCGCGACATCGCGTCGCTCGACGTTTCGCTGCCGATGTGGCGCGTCATGGTTGCGCTCTGGCAAAACGGCGACCAACGTCTCGGCGATCTGGCCGAGCGCACCAGCATCGATCTGTCGACGCTGTCGCGGCTGCTGGTCGGCCTGCAACGCAAACGCTTTATTGTTCGCCGCCGCTCCGGCGCCGACGGCCGCGCGCTCAGCGTGAGCCTGACGACGCGCGGCCGCGCCATGACCGAAAAGATCATTCCGCTCGCGCGCCATTACGAGGCGGCCGCGCTGCGCGGCCTCGACAAGCGCGACGTGCGTAAGCTGAAAAAGATGCTGAACCAGCTCTACGCCAATATCCAGGCCATCGATCCGGATGAGGCCGCCCACAGCCCCGACAAGCCGAAATCTAGAGATCGACAAACCCCTTGATCGCGGCGAGGAAGGCCTCGGGCTGCTCCAGCGGCGGGCAATGGCCGCAGCCGGGCAATTCGACATAGCGCGCGGCCGGCACCTTGATCGCGATCGCTTTATTGAGTGCCGATGGCGGCGACTAATCGTCCTCTATAGACTGCCATTCAGGTTGAGGCGGCGTGCCTTTGTCTATGCTGACATCAAAACCACACGCGTTACATTTATATTGATCTAAGTATGCACCTCGTATTTGCGGCTGCAAATACGATTTCTTCCCGTTGGCTGCGCAGTCGGCACATATATAGTGAGGCGGCTCGCCATTGCTCGCCGCTGGTCTCAGTGCGAGAGCAACAACGCCGCTACCAATGTCGACGAGCTGATATCGCCCCTTGTCGGCTTCCCAACTCTTAAAGCGATCTACTTCCTTCTCAAGCTCACCTACGCGATTAATTAGTGTTGATTGCGTCTCTTGTGCAAGGAGGATTTTTTCTTGTAGTTCTATTACCGCCGCGTTGCGACGGGTGGCGTCGTCTATTTCCTTAAGTCCCTTTGCTATCTCAAAAGCGGTTTTTATGGCGCCGATGCCAGCAAATACTTCTGCAACCATGGCATTCCCTCCATGAGCCGGCGCGGTTCGTCCTGAATGATGTCGAGGAATTTTCCGGCTTCCGGCTCCGCTTCGAGGATAGCAACCAATGCGGAGCTATCGACCACGATCATCCGGAATGGCCCCAAGCTTCGTCGCGGATTTCTTTCGGCGTGCGTTTGTCGATGAGCGGTCGGGACGTCACCCGCCGCATGACTTCACGCACGCGAACCATGTCGATCTTCCGCGCCGGCCCGGTTTCAGGCATAGCCACGCCCGCCATTCGGGCCTGCGCCTCGACAGCTTCCCGCAACACTTGCTCGGTTGTCTTACCGCTTTGCGCGGCGACGAGCCGCGCCAGTCGCTCTGTTTCGGGAGAAAGCGTCGTCATGGACCATTCCTCAACCGCCAACGATCAATCATTTGGTCAATCGACACCCGGCCAAAATAGCGCAACCGGCCGGGTTTTTCCACTCGTACGCCATTGACCTTTAACGCATTGAGGACGCGCGGAAAAATCGTCGCGGACTGCAGCGGCTTGGAACGCTTTAAGATCAGTGGCGCTCCGCGTCCGGCACACGAATCAGAGCTCGACAAACCCCTTGATCGCCGCGAGGAACGCCTCCGGCTGCTCCAGCGGCGGGCAATGGCCGCAGCCGGGCAATTCGACATAGCGCGCGGCCGGCACCTTGTTGGCAATCACCTTGTTGAGCGCCGGTGGCGTCGCCTGGTCGAGCTCGCCGCAGACGACGAGCGTCGGCACGCGCAGATGATGCAGCAGCGGCGTCAGGTCGGTCTCCTGCAGGATACGGCAGGCGGCCTGGAACGCTCGCGGATCGATGCCGAGCAGCACCTGTTTGCGTTCATCGATCGCTTCCGGATGCGCCGCCAGATAATCCGGCGAATGCACGCGCTTGGCGGCGATCTCGGCGACCGCGCCGAGCCCGCTGTCGGCGACCTTCTGCGCCATCAGCGCGAAAGCCTGGCGGCCTTCCGGCGGAAAGCAGGCGGCGGCATCGCTGAGCACCAGCTTGGCGATACGCTCGGGATGCGCGAGCGCGAAGGCGAGCGCAACGGTGCCGCCGAATCCGTTGCCCAGCAGCACCGCATCCTTGCCGATGGCGAATTCGTCGAAGCCGTCCTCGATCGCCGCCACATAGGCGTCCATCAGCGCCAGCATGGCCGGCTGCGAGCCTTCGAACCCAGGCAGGTTGATCAGGGTGACGCGATGCTTCTCGGCCAGCGCCGGCAGCACGGGATCGAAGGCGCGGCGGTCGGCGAGCAGCGAATGCAGCAGCACCATATCGCGGCCGGCGCCGGTGCGCACCGCGGTCAGCGCGCCGCGGCCGGCGACCAGTTGCTCGAAGTGCATGAAGTAACCCTCCCGATGCCCAGGCGTGGAATAACTCCAGCCTCGCCTTGTTTGATGTCCTGTGCAAAGATTGCAGTCGGGGAACGCGATGACGGGAAGCGGGCGGCGGCCCACCCACCGCCGCAAATATCGGCGTTGTCGAGCAGCGCCGCAAGAGCGCGGACAGAAAATGTCCGGCTAACAAACAGGGAGGAACATTGCATGTCCAGATCCACATTCATGGCGGCCCGCGGTCTGCGGGTCTTGACTCTGGCGACGGCGACGCTGGCCGCCGCGGCGCTGTCGATTCCCGCCGCCCAGGCGCAGAAGCCTTACGGCTTCGCCACGCTGCCGGCCGGCACGCTCAACTACCGCACCGCGGCGGCCGTCGCCAAGGTGCTCAAGGACAAGGCCAACATGAACGTGCTGGTGCAGCCCACCGCCGGCGACCAGGTGATCGTGCCCATGGTCAGCCGCGGCGAGGCCGACATCGGCATCAGCAATTCCATGGAGGTGCATGACGCCTACGAGCACGGCATGAAGGACCTGCGCCTCATCGGCGCCGCGCACGCGCTGCGCGTCGGCTTCTTCGTGCGCAAGGATCTCAGGCATGACCAAGGTCTCCGACCTCAAGGGCAAGCGGGTGCCGACCGGCTTCTCCGCCATGCGCGCGCTGGAGCCGACGGTGCGCGCGATCCTGGCGACCGCGGGCCTGACCGAGAAGGACATCAAGCCGGTGCTGGTGCCCAACGTGATCCGCAGCGCCGACGATTTCACCAATGGCGCGGCTGACGCCTTCTACTTCGCCTTCGGCGCGCCGAAAGTGCGCGAGGTCGACGCCACCGCCGGCGGCATCCGCATGGTCGAGATCGATCCCAAGGGCATGCCGGCCGCGCGCAAGATCGAGAAGTGGGGCTACCTGACGCAGATCAAGCCCGGGCCGGCCTTCGTCGGCGTCGACAAGCCGATGATGGTCTACTCCTTCGACAATCTGCTGTTCACCAGTTCGAAGGCCAGCGACGACTTCGTCTACAAGGTGCTCGACACGCTGCTGAAGAACAAGAAGGACCTGATCTCGATCCAGCCGGTGCTGCGCGAGTTCTCCGGCCAGTTCGCCTACAAGCAGTATGACGTGCCGTATCACCCCGCCGCGCTGAAATATTTCAAAGACCACAACATCAAACCGACGGCCCTGCAGTGAGCGATGAGCATCAGGCGGACGCGGCCAGCCCGGCCGCGTCCGTATCCGTATCGCTGGGCAAGCGATGTCCTGCAGGGCTTGCTGATCGCCTGCGTCGTCGGCTGGGTGCTCGACCTGCCGCGGCGGCTGTTCGGCTGGGCCTTCTATACCGAGCAGCTGCTCGCCGTCTGCCTGGGGCTGGGGCTGGCGCTCACCTTCATCGGCGGCCAGGCGCGGACGGCGCGCCGCTTCGATCTGAGCGGCGCCATCACTGCGCTGGTCATCGTCCTTTATGTCTTCTGGCAATACGCCACGCCGGCGGCGGCGCCGCTGGTGCTCTATGTCTGTCTGGCGCTGAGCCTGGTTTGGGCGGCGATCGGCAGCCGCGTCTGGGCCATGCGCTGGTTCGATCTCGTCGGCGCCGTCGCCTCGCTGGTCATCTGCGGCTATATCGCCTATCGCTACGAGGCGCTGACCTATGAAATCGCGCTGCTTGCCGACCGAGGGCATCGTCGGCAGCGCGCTGCTGCTGCTCCTGGTGCTGGAAGCGACGCGCCGCACCTCGGGCGGCGTGCTGGTCGCCATCATCCTGGTTCTGGCGGCCTATGTCTTCATCGGCCCGCAACATGCCGGGCGATTTCGCCACCCGGCCGGTGTCGCCGGCCCGCCTGATCACCTATCTCGGCCTCGACACCAACGGCATGATCGGCATCATCCTGTCGGTGGCGATCCTGATCGTCGTTGCCGTTCACGCTGATGGGCCAGGTGCTCGGCCGCACCGGCGGGGCCGCCTATTTCGCCGATCTCGCCATGTCGGCGATGGGCCGCTTCCGCGGCGGCGCCGCCAAGATCGCGGTGTTCGGCTCGGCGCTTGTTCGGCATGATCTCGGGCGCCGCGGTGAGCAATGTGGTCGCGGTCGGCATCGTCACCATCCCGCTGATGTCGCGTTCCGGCTTTTCGCCGACGCGCGCGGCGGCGATCGAATCGGTCGGCTCGACCGGCGGGCAGTTGATGCCGCCGGTGATGGGCGCGGCCGCCTTCATCATGGCGGAATTCCTGCAGGTGCCCTATGGCGCCGTGGTCATCGCCGCCATCATCCCCTCGGTGCTCTACTATGCCGCGCTGTTCATGCATGTCGACCTGGAAGCCGCCAAGCAGCATATCGGCGCGGCGAAGGTCGAGGACGCGCCCAAATTCACCGAGGTGCTGAAATCGGGCTGGCACTTTCCGATCCCCCTCATCTTCCTCATCGTCACCATCGCCTATCCGGAAATCTTCCAGATCCCGATCGAGCGCTCCGCCGTCTATGCCACCGCGCATCCTGATCGTGCTCAGCATGACCTTCGGCTATCGCGGCCAGCGCGTGAGCCCCGCGGCAGATGCTGCGGGCGATCCTCGACACCGGCCGCGCCGCGCTCGATATCGTCCTGATCGGCGCCGCCGCCGGCATGGTGGTCGGCGCGCTGAGCGTGTCCGGCATTTCCTTCGGCCTGACCCTGCAGCTCATCACGATTCAGCGGCGGCAGCCTGGTCCTGCTGCTGCTGTTGACCGCCGTCATCAGCATCATCCTCGGCATGGGCATGCCGACGGTGAGCGTCTATGTGCTCACCGCCACGCTGCTGGCGCCCTCGCTGGTCAAGCTCGGCGTGGTGCCGATGGCCGCGCACATGTATGTGATGTATTTCGGCATGCTGAGCATGATCACGCCGCCGGTGGCGATCGCCGCCTATGCCGCGGCCAATATCGCGCGGGTGTCGGGCTGGACCACCGGCTGGAACGCGGTGATCGTCGGCTGGAGCACCTTCTTCATCCCGTTCCTGTTCGTGCTGGAGCCGAGCCTCTTGATGGAGGGCTCGGCCGGCATGATCGCCTGGCAATTCGCGCGCAACCTGCTCGGCATTTTCGTCGGTACCGCCGGCATTGTCGGCTTTGCCTTCACGCCGCTGGTGCTGCCGATGCGTATCGGCTTCGGGCTAGCGGCGGTGGCGATCCTGATTCCGCCGCACGCCTTCGCCGGCGCCGACGTGCTCGACTGGATCGGGCTCGGCGGCTCGGTGCTGGCGCTGGTGGCGAATTTCATCCAGAGCCGCGGCGTGAAGCAGCGCGCGGCAACGCAAGTTGCGGGGTCGTAGCCTTAGGCAAGCCGGTCCCTGGTCCGCAGCGCGCCGCTTCGCGTTCCGCTGCGCCCGGCACACACGGAGCCTCAATTCCCCTCGCGCCAGATGCCCAGCGCTTCCTGCGCCGGACGGTCGGAGATCGAGAACAGCACCGCCTCTTCGCTGGCCTGATGCGAATAGCGCTGCCACGGCGGCACCACGAACACGTCATTGACGCGCCAGTCGAACGGCTGGCCGTCGATCAGCGTGGTGCCCTTGCCCTCCGCCACCGCAAAGATGGTGCCGTCGGTCGACCGGTAGGGCTCGCCCTTGAAGCCCTTGGGCAGCAGCGCGAGATAGGCGCCCATGGTCGGCAGCACCGGCCCGCCATTGATCGGATTGGCGTAGCGCACGCGCGCGCCGTGGCGCTTGTCGATATCGCCGGTTTCCTTCAGCCGCGCAAGGATCGGCCGCATCTTGGCATAAGGATAGTTGATCACCGGCGAGCGGTTGAGCGTCGCCGGCGCGCCGTCCGGCAGCACGCCGGAGGCGTAGCGGTCGAACGAATCGCCGTCGGCGTGATTGGTCTTCTGCATCTTCTCGTCGAAATGCTCGGCGAACGACGTCTCGAAATGGTTGACGGTCGGCATGTCGAGCACGTCGAGCCACATCACCGGCTCATGGCCGGGATTGCCGTGATCGTGCGGCGCCCAATTGGCGGTGATGATGAAATCGCCGTGCTGCATCATCGCCTTCTCGCCCTCGACTGCGGTATAGGCGCCCTCGCCTTCGAGCACGAACCTGATCGCGGAGGCCACGTGGCGATGCACGTCGGCGATCTCGCCCGGCAGGATGAGCTGGATGCCGGCGAACAGCGAATGGGTCACGCGCGACTGTCCGGCCATGCCGGGGTTCTCCAGCACCAGCACGCGGCGCTCGGCTTCCTCAGTCGAGATCACCTCGCCGGCTTCCAGAATCAGCGACTTGACGTCGTCGAATTTCCACATCGCCGGCTGGCAACGGGTCTTGGGCTCCGGCGTCACCAGGTCCTTGAGCACCTCCCACAGGGGCGTCATGTGGAACTTGGCGGCCCGGTCGTAATAGGCCCGCCGCGCCACCTGGATGTTGTGCTTGTTGCCGGTTTGCGCTTCGGCCACCGCCATGACTTCCTCCGTACCAACCAAATCGTTGAATTTGTTGCCAGTATAGCCACAATTGCGGGCGGGCGGAAACGCCCAGGCCGGACTTGCGTCTGTACGCTCCTAGGTAGGCATTGACCGCGCTGCCGTCCACCATGATCGGCCGGCAAGGCCGTGGCGAACCTGGGTCTCAGTAGTCGTCGGCAATCCGGTCCGATTCGGCGAGCTCGCCCGGCACCATATCGAATGCGATGCAGATCCGGTCCTGGTCGACGCCCATGGGCTGGGTGCCATGGCAGAAATACCCCGGCATGAGCACGAGATTTCCCGGCTCCGGCTCGACCAGCCGTTCCCGCCAGCCGCTATCTTCCGCCAGTCCGAGATAGTCAGGCGGGCCGACCCGCAGCCATCCGCAACGGGTCCCCGGCGCTCGCGAAATCTCCAGACGGGCGACATAGTAAACGCCGCTCATCCAGGCGCGCGGATGAATATGGGAACCGTGATAGCCTTCGGCACCCGAAACCACCGCCCACCCTTCGAGCCCATATTCGCTCGGACGTGAGGCAATGAATGGATGCGCGCTTGCCGTCGGCAATTGCGCGATATAGTGGGCAACTTGGCGGTGCAATTCCTCTGTTAGCGCGCGCGTGGCGAAACGGCTCAGTTGTTCACCGAGCCGCCATCCACCACGATCGACTGGCCGGTAACGAAATCGCTGTCGCTACTGGCGAGGTAGACCAGCGTGCCGGTCAGGTCTTCGGGATAGGCATCGCGCTTGAAGGCGCGCGAATTGCGCACCGGAATGCGCGCCTCCTCGACATGGGTGGCGTTCTCCAGCCCCGTCTCGCTGAGGATATAGCCCGGCGCCAGCGTATTGACCGCGATGCCATGCTGGCCGAGCTCGCGCGACAGCGCGCGGGTGAAGGCAAGCATGGCGCCCTTGGATGTCACATAGGGCAGCATGCGCGGCGTGCCTTTGTAGACAGTGCCAGAGGCGATGTTGATGATCTTGCCGGCGCGGCGCGCGATCATGTGCGGGGCGACATGACGCACCATCAACCAGGGCCCACGCACATTGATGGCCATGACGCGGTCCCACACATCCACGTCCCATTCGTCGAAATTGCGCGGACTGAGCTTGGAATAAAGCGCGGCATTGTTGACCAGCACGTCGATCTGGCCGAAACGCGCCAGCGTAGCGGCAACCAGGGCCTGCACGGATTTCTCATCGCTGACGTCGCAGATGGCGCTGGCCGCCGCGTCGGCACCGTGCGCCTGCGTTATCTCCGCGGCCAGCGCCGAGCCGTCCTCGATGTCGGCGATCATCACGCGGGCGCCGGCGGCGGCGAGCGCCTGCGAATAATGCCGACCGATCCCCTTGGCGCCGCCGGTGACGAGCGCAACCTTGCCTGCAAGCCTGGACATAAGTTTCCCCCTGGTCATGCCCGCGCTTGTCGCGGGCATCTCCGTCTTGTTAAGTCCAACCATAAAGACGTGGATGGCCGGGACAAGCCCGGCCATGACGAGGAGGAAACACCAATGCCGCGCGATACCGCCGACCGGCTCACCATCCGGGACTTGATCGAGAACTGGGTGCTATGGCGCGACGGCCGCATGTGGGACCGCTTCCGCTCCGTCTGGCACAAGGACGGGCAGATGTGGGCGACCTGGTTTCAGGGCTCCTATGAGGAGTTCATCCGGGTGAGCCAGGAGGGCTACGACCGCGGCGTGCGCATCATGCATATGCTCGGCGGTTGCTCGATCGACATCAAGGGCAAGCGCGCCATCGCGCAGACCCGGATGTTCATCCAACAGCGCGCCCCGATCGAGGGCGTGCTTTGCGACGTCACTTGCTACGGCAAGTTCTATGACTTTCTGGAGAAGCGGCGCGGCAAATGGGGCATCGTGCTGCGTCGCCTGGCCTACGAGAAGGACCGGCTTGACTCGGTGGTGCCGGGCACTGCGCCAAAGCTCGACGCGGCCCTGCTTACGAGCTTCCCGGAGGGCTACCGCCATCTCGCCTACCTGCAGTACAAAATCGGCTACACCATCAAGGACGAATTGCCCGGCCTCGACGGGCCGCCGCTGGAGGCGCTCTATGCCAAGGGCGATGCCTGGCTGAAGGGCAAGAAGCTCGCCTGACGCCGGGGCCCCGCGGCCCTGTGCCGCTGCCGCCACAAACGGATGGATGACAAACGGACCTGCTCAACAGGGGTTTGGCGGGGGCTTGGCGGGCGCGCTGCGACGTGCCAATTTCCGGCCGCGCAGACTGACAACAAGAAACGGAAAATCGGGGAGTCACATTAGGGGGGTCAACATGTCATTCGCCGACAAATTCAATCTGCTCAATGAATTCAATATCCTGCGCCTGATCTGTGGGCTGTTCCTCATTCCGCATATCTACGGCAAGTTCTACGAGCCGGCCGCGCTCGGCTTCTTCAAGGCCGCCAAGTTCAAGCCGCCGGAGTTCTGGATGTACCTGTCCGGCGCCATCGAGACGCTGCTCGCCATCGGCCTCATCTTCGGCATTTTCACCACGATCGCCGGCGCCATCTCTTTCATTCACCTTGGCATCGCCGCTTTCTTCGTTTACCGCGTTACCGGCAAGTGGCTGTGGAATATCGGCGGCTACGAATACTGCCTGTTCTGGTCGCTCAGTTGCCTGGTGGTAGCGATGCATGGCTATCACACGGCCGGTCTCTGGGGCTAATGCCGTCCGCCCCCGCCTGCGCGGGGCGCGACGGTTGCCCGGACGAGATCATCCGCGATCCAAGAAAACGTCCCACCTCGAAAGGATATCGTACCAATGGCGAGCGTTCTGTTTTCTCCGATCACACTGCGCGGTCTCACGCTGCCCAACCGCGTGGTGGTGTCGCCGATGTGCCAGTATAATTCCGACAACGGCTCGGCCAATGACTGGCACCTGATGCATCTCGGCAATATGTCGCTCGGCTGCGCCGGCCTGGTGATCACCGAGATGACCGACGTCAACCCACAGGGGCGCATCTCGCCGCGCTGCGCCGGCATGTGGTCGGACGACAACGAGAAGGCGCTCAAGCGCGTGCACGACTTCTGCCGGCAATACGGCGTGGCCAAGCTCGGCGTGCAATTGGCGCATGCCGGGCGCAAGGGCCCGCAAATGCCGCCGGCCGCCGGCGGCAAGCCGATCCTGGAAGGGCCGGACGCGTGGACGCCGGAGGCGCCCTCCGCCATTCCCTACGACGCCGGCTGGGCGGTGCCGCACGCCATGACCAAGGACGACATCAAGCGCTGTATCGGCGAGTTCGCCGCAGCCGCCGAGCGGGTCAACCGCATCGGTTACGACCTCATCGAACTGCACGGCGCGCACGGCTATCTGGCGCACCAGTTCCTGTCGCCACTGTCCAACCAGCGCACCGACGAATATGGCGGCTCGACCGAGAACCGCATGCGCTTTGCGATCGAGATGTACGAGGCGGTGCGCGCGGTGTGGCCGGCGGAGAAGCCGCTCGGCATGCGCGTCTCCGCCACCGATTGGGTCGACGGCGGCTGGACGCCGGAGGAAACCGTGCTGCTCGCCAAGGAACTGAAGGCGCGCGGCATGGATTACATGGACGTCACCACCGGCGGGCTGTCGCCGCTGCAGAAGATCCCGCTGTCGCCGGGATATCAGGTGCCGTTCTCCGAGAAGGTGAAGAAGGAAGCCGGCCTCACCACCATGTCGGTGGGGCTGATCGCCGGCGCCCAGCAGGCCGAGGACATCGTGGCGTCCGGCAAGGCCGACATGGTCGCGCTGGCGCGCGGCGCGTTGTGGGACCCGCGCTGGGCCTGGCACGCGGCCGAAGAACTCGGCGCCGACACGCCCTACGCGCCGAAGATGATGGCCTGCCATCCCAAGCTCAGGCCGCAGCTGTTTCCGCGCTGGGCGAAGCCAGCAGGGTAGCACCGCGTGTCCCGGGCGCAGCGCAGCGCGTCAGCGGTGCGCTGCAGACCCGGGGGTACACAACCGTTTAAGCCTGCACCCGCCGGATGAACTTAGCGAAGGCCTCGAGCTGGGCCTTGATGACGTCCTTGGTCGGCTGATCGGTGAGCTCGAGGGTCTTGTCGTCGATCTTCTTGTTGGCGAAGCTGACGAAAACCTCCGGTCGATTGAGGATCAGCGCCTCCAGCGAATTGAGCGTTTGCCGCAGGTGATATTGCATGCGGGCGCCGCCGACCGGGCTGCCCGAGGCCGATTGCAGCGCCACCGGCTTGAAGGCGAACGGCTGATCCTTCACCCGCGACAGCCAGTCGACGGCGTTCTTGACGACACCGGGGATCGACCAGTTGTATTCCGGCGACACGATCACCAGGCCGTCGGCGGCGCGGATCGCCTCCGCCAGCGCCACCACGTCGGCGGGGATGCCGGAGGCGTTCTGGAAGTCGGCATTGTAGAGCGGAAAGCCGGCGAACGACGGCGCGGTCGTGAGCGTCATGTCGGGCGGCGCCAGGGCGGGCAGCGCGCGCGCCACCGAGCCGTTGAACGAAGCCTTGCGCAACGAGCCGCAGATCACCAGCACATTGAGTTGGTCGGCCATCGTACTCCCCTCAGGCTTTTTCGTCCTCGATCGGATTGCACAACACGCCGACGCCTTCGACTTCGACCTCGCAGCTATCGCCGGCCTTCATCCATATAGGATCCGGCTTGCGCGCGTGGCCGACGCCGGATGGCGTACCGGTCAGGATGATGTCGCCCGGCTCCAGCGTCATGCCCTTGGTGAGATAGACCAGCGTCTCCGCCAGCGGGAACATCATGTTGTCGGTGTTGTCCGACTGCATGGTGGTGCCGTTGAGCCGGCTCATGATCTTGAGGCCCTTGGCGCCGCGCGGCAATTCGTCGGCGGTGACCATCCAGGGTCCGAAGCTGCCGGAATTGTCGAAATTCTTGCCCATGCCCCATTGCGTGGTGTGGCGCTGGAATTCGCGGATCGAGCCCTCGTTGGCGCAGGAATAGCCAGCGATGCAATCGACCGCGTTGTCGAGCGTGAGGTGCTTGGCACGCTTGCCGACGATGGCGACCAGCTCGGCCTCGTAGTCGAACTGGATCGAGGCGAGCGGGCGCACCAGCGGCTGCAGATGCGGTACCAGCGAGGTCGGCACGCGAAAGAAGATCGAGGGAAATTTCGGGATGTTGTCGCGCTGCGGCCCCTCTTTCACGTGGTCGAGGTAATTGAGGCCGAGGCACACGATCTTGCCCGGCAGCGGCACCGGCAACGCGAATTTCAGCCCCGCCAGCGGCCGGCGCGCGGAAGCCGGCGCTTTGCCGGCCAATTCGGTCAGCGGCTTGAGGTCACCATTGCTGCGCCGCAGCCAGTCGCCGAGATCGGCGGGGGCGGCCGCATCGGCCGCCTGCAGGTCGATGACGTTGTCGCCCTCGACCACGCCGAGCCGCAGCCCGCCGCTATCCACAAAACTCACGATCTTCATGTACCCCGTCCCCTGATGCCTTGCCTTGTTACCAATTTTTTGTCGCGCCCGGAGCAGGCGCGGGGGGCAAGGCTTAGCGCATTTTGAGGAAGCGAGGCCAGCGGGAAAAACTAGGTTTGTCATTCCGGGACACGCACGCAGTGCGTGGACCCGGAATCCAGGGCCGATTTCTCGGCTATTATTGCCCAGGATTGCGGGTTCGCGGGCCAACGCCCGCGCCCCGGAATGACATTAAAGGGAGAACGCCTGGATGGAGAAATATCTGTCCGGGTCTGTCCAGGCGCCAACCGGGCGCCAGCCGGCGCCGCGCGCCAGCGCCGAGAGCGACTCCACGCTGTATTTGTAGCTGTTCTCGGTATGGATGGTCTCGCCGGCGCGGAAGTCGACGCATTCGCCGGCGACCTTCACCTTCTGCCGCTTGAGGCTGGCGAGATGCATCTCGATGCGGTTGCGCTCTCGATTGTAGACGGCGTGATGCTCGAAAGTGTCGAGCTTGAAATTGCCGCCAAGCTCGCGATTGATGCGCTTGAGCAAGTTGAGATTGAACTTAGCGGTGACGCCGGCCTCATCGTTATAGGCGGCTTGCAGCACCTCGACCGGCTTGATCAGGTCGGCGCCGACGATCAGTACTGCGCCCGGCCCGAGCACGCGCGCGGCATGCGCCAGGAAGCCGGCCGCCTCGTGCGGCTCGAAATTACCGATGGTCGAGCCCGGAAAGAAGCCGACGCGCAACGGCGCGGCTTGCGCCTCCGGCGGCAGCGCGAACGGCTTGGTGATATCGGCGCGCACCGGCAGCACCTTGACCGTGGGGAAATCCGGGCGCAACTCGGCCGCCTCGCGCTCGATCATCTCGCCGCAGATATCGACCGGCACGTAGCAGGCGAGCGTGCGCGCGGCGCGCAGCAGGATGCGTGCCTTCTTGGTCGAGCCGCTGCCGAATTCGACCAGCGCGGCGCCGGGCGGAATGAGCTTGGCGATATCGGCGGCATGCGCGCGCAAGATGGCGAGCTCGCAGCGCGTCGGGTAATACTCCGGCAGCTCGGTGATGCGTTCGAACAGCAGCGAGCCGGCATCGTCATAGAAATATTTCGGCGACAGCCGCTTCGGCGAGGTGGAAAGGCCGCGTAATACGTCGGCGGCAAAGTCCGAATTTTCCTCGTCCGGCGGCTGAATATTGCGTGCAAGTGCGACCATCGTTCCTCCTGATGATGACTGTTGCGTGATCCGGTGCGAAAACGGTTTCCACGTTCCGATCAAGTGTAAGGCGGTAGACGCGGGATCACGCGTCGAATTCGGCCAGGCGCACGCCGCTGAACTGCCAACGCGACGGCGGATAGAAGAAGTTGCGATAACTCACGCGCGCATGTCCTTGCGGGGTCGCCAGCGATGAGCCGCGCAGGACCATCTGGTTGACCATGAACTTGCCGTTGTATTCGCCAAGCGCGCCTTCGGCGGCGCGGTAGCCTGGATAGGGTAGATAAGCACTGCGCGTCCATTGCCAAGCCACCCCGAAAGCGTCGGCGATGACTTCGGCGCGCGCGGCGACCTCCCATTCCGCCTCGCTCGGCAGGTGCTTGCCGGCAAAACGCGCGAAGGCGTCGGCCTCGTAATAGCTGACATGCAGCGCCGGGGCGGTGGGGTCGACCGGCTGCAGGCCGGCCAGCGTCATGGCATGCCAGGCACCGTCGATCTCTCGCCAATAGCCGGGCGCCTGCCAGCCTTCCGCCTGCGCCATGGCCCAGCCGTCCGACAGCCACAGCGACGGCGTCGCATAGCCGCCCGCTGAGATGAATTCGAGCCATTCGGCATTGCTGACGAGGTGACGGGCAATGCGCACGGGCGGGATCAGTTCTTCGTGACGCGGCGTTTCATTGTCGAAGCAATAGCCTTCGCCGTCATGGCCGATGGCGTGAATGCCGGCAAGCACCTCGACAAAGTCGCGCGCGCCGACGGGCCGAGGGCCTTGACTCGCGCGCGGCAGCCGCCAGTCCGGGTCATAGGCTGGATCGGTCG
This sequence comes from uncultured Pseudomonadota bacterium, assembly GCA_963782145.1. GTDB lineage: Bacteria > Pseudomonadota > Alphaproteobacteria > Rhizobiales > Xanthobacteraceae > Pseudolabrys. The sequence continues at coordinate 492,832 of CAWAIV010000004.1, read as the reverse complement.
GGTTCTGCGCAAAAGCGTGCAGGATGTCGGTGAGCAGCAATTCCTGGTGCTGCTGTTCATGATGCAGCCCGATCTCCAGGACGTCGAATACGCGCGCGGCATCGGATGCCGGCACTTCGGCGATCAATCGCTCGATTGCGGCGTCGACATGGGCGCGATAGGCGGTGACGTCGTCGCCGCTCGGCCGCGTGATCAGTCCGCGCTGGGGACGCGCGTAACGCGGGCCGGCGGCGACGTAATAGGAATTGAACAGGAAGGGAAAGCGGGCGTCAAAGATTTGGTAGTCGGGCGCGTGCGGCGCGAGCAGAAAAGTCTCGAAGAACCAGGTCACATGCGCGCGATGCCATTTGGTGGGACTGGCATCGGCCATCGACTGCACGATCTGGTCTTCCGGCGACAGCGGCGCGGCACGTGCTTCGGTTTCCGCGCGCACGCGGCGGAATTGCGCCAGAAAGCTGGCGCGCGCCGCGTCGAGCGATTTGCTCGAGACGCCGTCGCGCGGACGGGGAGAAGCTGCGGTACGCGCCATGCGCGGCCTCCATCGCAATTCAACGGGATGCGGCGATCTATACGGTTACTGTTACGATTGATGCGCGGGATTGTTCCATCCTCGGCGCGCCGGAGCAACCCTTATTCTCCCTCGTCCCGTGACCTGACGCGCTTGTGATTGCGGCGTGACGACGAATCAACTCAATTCGCGCGCGCCGGATTTGTTCAATCAATTTTCATTATAAACCGGGGGCCGGACGCGCATGCATCCGGCCCCCTCAGCAACGAAATTGGAAACTTTATTTCAAAGCGGCGAGGCCGGCCTCGCAGATCTGAATGTCCTGCTCGCCGGTGACGCCGCTGCAGCCGAGGCCGCCGATGATCTTGCCGCCGACGACGATCGGCATGCCGCCGGGCACCGCATTGGCGCCTTCGAGCTCCGTCAAATAGAGGAATTGCGGACCCTTCGCCAGCAAGTCATGGAAGACCTTGGTCGGCCGCCGGAACAGCGCCGACGAGGTCGCCTTGTTGAGCGCGACCTTCATCGAACCGTACTGCGTATCGTCCATCTTCGCGTAGTAGACCAGTTGCCCGTTCGGCTCGACGATGGCGATCGCTTCTTCCCATTTATTCTTCGCTGCTTCGGCCATCGCCGCGGCGGCGACCTTCTGGGCTTGCGCCAGCGTAATCGGCGCGCCGTAGGGCAGCGGGCCTTTTTGCTGCGCCTGCGCCGGGGCGCCGGCGATGAGACCGGCGCACAGCAAAGCGGATGCCAAAATCTTATAACGCATGGATTGAGTCCTCCCGTGACTTGTTCTGATTGACCGCGTGATTCCCGTCGTCCCCGTTGGGACGGCAAAAGTTGGGACGCGGATTATGAGCATCCTGCGCGCTCGCGCACAACGCGAATATGCGATTGCGCACCGCACATTTGATGTTGACACGACGAGCGCGCGCCGCGCGGTTTGCGTTGCAGCAAAAGCCGTCGCGGCAATTATGGATATGCGCGGCGGACATGCATTGCGCCGTCAAGATTTTCCTGCCGCCGCAACCGGCACCGCGCCATCGCCCCGACGCAGGAGGGCGCGTTGAGCGCCTACCGATGGCGGGTTAGTCTATCGCTACATGCGCGGGACGACGCCGGTCGGAAAGCCCGCTTCCTCTTGCGGGGGATCACGTCCATGCGGCCTGTGCGCACTGCCCTCTTCGCACCCGGAATCAAGGAACGGGTGATGAGCAAAGCGCTGGAAAGCGGCGCCGACGCGGTCATCCTCGACCTTGAGGATTCGGTACCGCTTGCATCCAAGGCCGAGGCGCGCATGCTGGTTGCCAAGGCCATCGCGAGTGCCAGCGCCGGAACCCGGCCGGCGATTTTCGTACGCGTCAACGCGGCCTACACCGGGCTCTTGGCCGACGACCTGGCGGCGATGGTGCAGCCCGGTCTCGACGCCATCCTGCTCGCCAAGGCGGAAAACGTGGATGACGTGCAGAGCACGGCCAGCGTGATCGATCGGCTCGAAACACAGCGCGGCCTGCCGGCGGGTGCGGTCGAGATCATCCTGCAGATCGAGAGCGCGCTCGGAGTTTATAGCTGCTTCAACCTGATCAAGGCCTCGCCGCGCGTGGCCGCTACCTGCTTCGGCAGCGCCCGCGACGGCGATTTGCAGGGCGACCTCGGCTGCGCCTGGTCGATCGAGGGGACCGAATTATTGTACGCACGCTCCAAGGTGCTGCTCGATACGCGCGCGGCCGGCAGCCATGTGCACCCGCTCGACGGCGTGTTCAGCGATCTCAATGACGAGGGCGGCTTGATCGCGGACAGCCGGCTGTCGGCGCGTCTCGGCTATATCGGCCGCACCGTCATCCATCCCAAGCAGATCGCGCCGGTGAAAAGCGCCTATGCCGTGCCCGCGGCCGACCTCGCCTATTACGAAAAGGTGGTGGCCGAGTTCGCCGCAGCGGAAAAGGCCGGCACCGCCGCGATCGCCGTCGACGGCAAGCTGGTCGACTATGCGATGGCCGCGCGCGCCCGCCGGGTGCTGGCGCTCGCCGCCCTCGACCGAGGGTGAGCGTGATGGACTTTTCCTTCTCGCCGGAGCAGGAGGCCTTGCGCGCCCACGCCAAGGAGCTGCTCGATCACATCTGTCCGCCGGATTACGCCGAGCGCTGCGACAACGAAGCACTGCCGCCACGCGAAGCCTACCGGGCGCTCGCCGAGCATGGCTGGTTCGGCCTGGCGATCCCGGCCGAGTACGGCGGCAGCGGCGGCTCGGCCATCGACCTCGCCATCCTGCTGGAGGAAACCGGCCGGCATTTCGAAGAGCTGGCGATGTGGCTGTTCCGCTCGCTCACTTACGGCGGTTACGCCATCCTGCGCGACGGCACGCCCGAGCAGAAGCGGGAAATGCTGCCGCGCATCGCGTGCGGGGAACTGTCGTTCTGCTTCGGGCTGAGCGAGCCGGAATCCGGCTCCGATGCCGCAGCTCTCACCACCCGTGCTCGCGCCGTCGACGGCGGCTATGTGATCGACGGGCAGAAGGTGTTCACCTCGGGCATGGATATCAGCGACTATTGCCTGCTGGTGGCGCGCACCTCGAGCGGCGTCAAGAAGCAGCAGGGCATCTCGACGTTCCTGGTCGACACCAAGCTGCCCGGCATCGAGGTGCGCAAGATCAAGACGCTGGGCCAGCGCGCCATCGGCACCACGCAGGTGTTCTACGGCGGTGTCAAAGTCCCCGCCTCCGCTTTGCTCGGCGAGGTCGACAAGGGCTGGGAGGCGGTCGATGCCTATCTCTGGTACGAGCGGCTGTGCCTGTCCGCGGCGCGCACCGGCGCGGCCAGCGCCGCCTTCGACTATGCGCTCGACTACGCCAAGAGCCGCAAACAATTCGGCCGGCCGATTGGCCAATTCCAGGCGATCTCGCACAAGCTTGCCGACATGAAAGTCATGCTCGATGTGTCGCGCACGCTGGTCTATCGCTTCGCCTGGCTGATGTCGCAAGGCCTGGCGACGCGCAGTGACGCCGCGGTGCTCAAGCTCTATACCGGCGAGACCTACAAGGCCGTATCCGATCTCGGCCTGCAGATACTCGGCGGCTACGGCTACTGCATGGAATATCCGATGCAACGGTTTTTCCGCGACTTGCGGCTGGCCGTCATCGGCGGCGGTACGTCGGAGATTCAACGCAATATCATCGCGCGCGGCTTGGGACTTTAGCCGCCGCGGCGCATCGCCGGAAAGAATGAGAATGTCGTTTCCGCTGCAAGGTGTCAGGGTGCTGGAACTGGGCCAGATCATCGCCGGCACCTATGGCAGCCAGGTGCTCTCCGACCTCGGCGCCGAGGTGATCAAGATCGAGGCGCCGGAGGGCGATCTCGGGCGCACGCCATCGGTGGCGCCCTATAAGGGCTTGAGCGGGCTGTTCCTCACCTTCAACCGCAACAAACAAAGCGTCGTCATCAACCTGAAGGACGAAGCGGGACGCAAGCTGTTCTACGACCTGGTCAAGGTGTCCGATGTCGTGATTGACAATTTCCGCCCCGGCGTGCTCGAGCGCTTAGGTGTGGATTACCCGACGCTGAGCCGCATCAATCCGCGCCTCATCCAATGCTCGGTCACCGGCTTCGGCGGCGCCGGCGAATACAAGGACTATCCGGCGCTCGACATCATCGTGCAGGCGATCAGCGGCCACATGGCGATTACCGGCGAGCCGGGCCGGCCGCCAGTACGCGTCGGCATTCCCCTCGCCGACCTCAGCGGCGGCATCTATTCGTGCAAGGGCATCCTCGCCGCGCTGTATGAGCGCGAACGCAGCGGCAAGGGCTGCCGCATCGAATTGTCGATGTTCGACACCATGCTGCATCTCTTGAGCTATATCGGCACCATGTGGCTGACCAATGGCGAGGTCCCGCAACCGCCCGGCTCGGCACACGACTACTCGGTACCCTGGCAGGCTTTTGCCACGGCCGACGGCTATGTGGTCGTCGCCACGCGGCAGGAGAATTTCTGGCGCAAGCTGTGCGACGTGCTCGGGCATCCCGATCTCGCCGCCGATGCGCGCTTTGCCGACAACGCCAGCCGCGTGAAGAACCGTGATGTGCTGGTGCCGCGCCTGGAAGAAATCATCCGCAGCCGTACCACCGCCGACTGGCTCGAACGCTTGCGCGCGGCCGGCGTGCCGGCGGCGCCGGTCAACAATGTCGACAGCGCCTTCGCCGAACCGCCGGTGAAGGAGCGCGCGATGATCGTCGAATACGAGCATCCGCAGGTCGGCACCGTGCGACTGCCCGGCAATCCGATCAAGATGTCGAGCATGGACGGCACGATCTCGCGCCCGGCACCGATGCTGGGCGAGCATACCGACGCGGTGCTGCAAACACTGCTCGGCCTGTCGGCGGCGGCGATCGCGGAATTGCGTGAACGCGGCGCCATCGGCCCGGGCGGACCCGAGAAGAAAACCGAAGCGACGAAGGAAAGCGTGTGATGCGCGGGCTGTACTGGGACGACTGGGAGATCGGCGCCGAGTTCGAAAGTCCGGCGCGGACGGTCACCGAAGCCGACATCGTGATGTTCGCCGGACTGTCGGGCGACTACAACCCGCTGCATGTCAACGAGGAGCATTGCAAAGAAACGGTGTTCGGCACGCGCATCGCGCATGGGCCGCTGGTCTACGCTATCGCCGCCGGGCTTCTGTTCCAGCTTCACCTCTATGACGACACGCTGATCGCCTTTCTCGGCTTCGACAGCCTGAAGTTCACCAAGCCGGTGAAGCCGGGCGACACCATTCATGCCCGCATCAAGGTGCTGGAGAAACGCGAAACCTCGCACCCCGAACGCGGGGTGATGAAGCGCGAGCTCAAGGTCATCAATCAGCGTGGCGAGGTGGTGCAGGAAGGGCTGCAGGCCTTCCTGCTCAAGCGCAAGCCGACGGCGTGAGAGCCGACAGTCAGCCGGGGATCGGCTCTCGCGCCGATCTGCCGGGGTCATGCCTATTTTGTCTGGATTTTTGGTAGCGGGGGAGGGATTTGAACCCCCGACCTCCGGATTATGATTCCGCTGCTCTAACCAACTGAGCTACCCCGCCACCGGTCCGGCCGTGGCCGGTATGGGCGCGATATAGGGAGGCGCGGCAAACGCTGTCAAGCGAGCCATTGCGGAGGCAGCGCTAGAGCGTGTTTGACTTAGATTGAAGCGGTTCAGCAAGCGCGGCGCGCTCCCTCTCCCCTGGGGGGAGAGGGTTGGGGTGAGGGGGCAAGTGATTCATCGATCATCACTTTCCCCCTCACCCGGCGCACTTCGTGCGCCGACCTCTCCCCCCAGGGGAGAGGTGGAGGCTGTGCCGAGTTGCGATTTAATCTGAAACAGAAGCGCTCTAGGCCGCCGTGCGGCATGCGTCGTCGGCCAGCCGGGCGATACGCACCAGCGAGAAATGCCCGAGCGGCGGCATGGCGCGACGCTCGACGACCTGCACGCCGCCATGCGCCGTAGCCCAGTCGGCCAGCCGCGCGAAGCGGAATTCCGGGCGCCAGCCGAGCCGGCGCGCCAGCGGCGCAAAGCCGCGCTCGAACAGCCGGCGCGGCCCGCCCTCGGCGCCAATATGGTTGACCAGCACGATCTCACCGCCCGGCTTGGTGACGCGCGCGAATTCGTCGAGCGCGGCTTCCGGATCGGGCACCACGGTGATGACATATTGCGCCACCACCGCGTCGAAGCTGGCGTCCGGCAGCGCCAGATGCGTCGCATCCATCTGCGCCAGCGACTCGACATGGGCGAGCCGGCGTTCTTTGACGCGCTCAACCGCCTTTCGCAGCATCGGCTCCGAGAGGTCGACGCCGGTGATGCGATTGATGGGGCGATAGTCGGGCAGCGACAGGCCGGTGCCGACGCCGACCTCGAGGATGCGTCCGCCCGCCGGGCCGCAGGCCTGCTCGGCGGCGGCGATCGCGGCGCGCCGGCCGGCATCGAACACGGCACCGAACACCAGATCGTAGACGGGCGCCCATAGCGCATAGGCGCGCGCCACGCTCGCCTGGTCGATATCCCGTTCGATCTGCGCCCCCATCGCCATGACGCGCCGCCTAGCTCGGCGCGACGGCGGCCGCCTTGGGTGCGAGGCCCGCTGGCGCCGCCTCCACCGCCGGCAGCGCGCTCTTGATGAAACCGCCGCCGAGCACGCGCGCCTGGCCCTCGCCGGCATCGTAGAACACGCAAGCCTGGCCGGGCGACACGCCGTGCTCGCCAGCCGCCAGTTCCACCTCGTAACCATGCACGCCGTGGGTGAGCCAGGCCGCCTGCGGCGGCCGGGTCGAACGCACCTTGACGAAGACCTCGCGGCGGTCGTCGGCAAGCGCCTCATCGAGTGAGCCGTCGCCGATCCAGTTCACGTCGCGCAGCAGGATGCGGCTCATGCGCAGCGCCTCGTGCGGGCCGACCACGACCTGGCGACGCTCGGCGTCGAGCCGCAGCACGTAGAGCGGCGAACCGGTGGACAGGCCGAGACCGCGACGCTGGCCGACGGTGAAATGAATGATGCCGGAATGGCTGCCCAGCACCTTGCCGTCGAGATCGACGATCGTGCCGGATTCGGCGGCGCCCGGCTTCAGGCGCTCGATCACATCGGCATAATGGCCGGCCGGCACGAAACAGATGTCCTGGCTGTCATGCTTGTCGGCGACGGCGAGGCCGAAACGGCGCGCCAGTTCGCGCGTCTCCGCCTTGGTGCGCTCGCCGAGCGGGAAGCGCAGCAGCTCCAATTGCTCGCGCGTGGTGGCGAACAGGAAATAGCTCTGGTCGCGCTCTTCCTCGCGCGCGCGATAGAGCGCGCGGCCGCCCGCGGGCAAGGCGCGTGAGGCGACGTAATGGCCGGTCGCCAGCACATCGGCGCCAAGCTCGCGCACGGTGATCAGGAGATCGTGAAATTTGATCGCCATGTTGCAGTCGACGCAGGGCACCGGCGTCTCGCCATGGATGTAGCTTTCGGCGAAGCGGTCGATCACCGCTTCCTTGAAGCGGCTTTCATAGTCGAGCACGTAGTGGGGAATGCCGATGCGATCGGCCACGCTGCGCGCATCGTAGATGTCCTGGCCGGCGCAGCAGGCGCCCTTGCGATGGACGGCGGCGCCGTGGTCGTAAAGCTGCAGGGTGACGCCGACCACGTCATAACCCTCGGCCTTGAGCAGCGCGGCGGTCACCGAGGAATCGACGCCGCCGGACATGGCGACGACGACACGGGTATCGGCGGGACTGCGGTCGAGATCGAGGCTGTTTGACATCGCTCCTTACTATAGGTGGCGAGGCCCCTTGCGCAATGCGGCGGCGCGCGAGGGGCCGCAGCGGCGAGCCGGCAAATCTTGCCGGCGCGGCAGCAGGCGCTGCCGGGTAAGCGGGGCAGAGAGCATCCAGGATTAGTAGCAACGCATTGATTTTACATGAATTTCATACCCGTTTGGGGTGGCCTGGCGATTGCAGATGGGAGTGCCGAACTCCGGAGATCGGTCGTGTCGCAAGTTGCGTCTGAAACCAGGCCCCAGGCCGTCCATCACGCACGCCTGAATCCGGCGCAACCGGGGCGCGCCAGCGAGCGAGCGCCGGCGACGCCGTTCGAAAACCTGCTCGACGAGAGCGCGCCGGCCGAGGCGGCGCCCGACAAGCCGCCCGAGGTGGCGACGACCACCACCGATCCGGCGCAAAAGCCGCAGACGTCCACCAAAGGCAAAAGCGACACCAGCGGTAAGGGCGAAAAATCGGCGAAACCCGCCGACGGCAAGCCGGCGTCCAGCGTGGGCAAGACCGGGAAGCAGGGCCGGCAAACCAACGCGACAAAAGCGGCCGAGACCGGCACGCCCACCAACGCGGCAAAGCCCGCGGGTGGTGCCAGCAACACCGACACGACCAAGCCGATTAACGAGACCACCACCAACGCCGAGAACACCACCAACACCACCGCGACAACCAGCACCGCACAGGTGGCCGGCGATGCGGTTATGAGCGGGAAAGGCGACCAGGCCGAACAGGCCGGGTTGGACGGTAAAGCCGGCAAAAGCGACAAGGCCGACAAAGCCGCGAAAGACGGCAAAGACGGTAAAGACGGCAAAGCGGTGGGCGGCGATGCCAGTGGCAGCGACCCGGCCTCGACCGGCGCCGCCCCAGCCAAGCCAGCCACCCCGGCCGCGGTGGCCGCGGTCGTCATCGCCGGCGCGCCGCCGGCGCCACAGGCGGTGCCCGCCAAGCCAAAATCCGACGCGGTCTCCGGCACGATCGCCGGCAAAGCCGCTGCACCGACCGCGCCGGGCGCGGCGCAAACCGATGCCGGCCCGCTCGCCGATACCGGCCCGGCGGCCGGCACGCCCGCGCTCGCTGCCGGCAAGGACGGCGACCCCGCCGCGCCTCAACCGACCGACAAGAAAGCCGACACGCCGGCGCATGCCGCCGCGACCACGCCGGCCATCGACACCGCCGCGCTCCGCGCCGACGCGCCGAAAGCCGGCGGCAACGGGCTGCAGCCACCGACGCTGACCGCGCCGGCTCAGCAGACGGTGACCTCCTCCGCCACGTCACCCGCCAGCGGCGCGCCCCCTGCCCCGCCGGCAGCCGCCGTGCCGCTGGCCGGCGTCGGCCTCGAGATCGCCGGTCGGGCGCTGGCCGGCAACAACCATTTCGAGATCCGGCTCGATCCGCCCGAACTCGGCCGCATCGAGGTCCGCCTCGACGTCGCCCACGACGGCCGCGTCACCACCCATATGGTCGCCGATCGCTCCGACACGCTGGCGCTGCTGCAGCGCGACGCCTCCGGCCTGCAGCGGGCGCTGCAGGATGCCGGCCTCAAGACCGGCGACAACGGCCTGCAATTCTCGCTGCGCGACCAGACCGCCGGCCAGCAGCAGCAGCGAACGAGCGGCGGCGACAGCACCCCGCGCGCCGCCGCCGACGACACACTCGCTCCGATCGGCGCCACGCCGGCGTCGCTTACGCGTTACGTCAGCCGCGCCGGCGGCATCGATATCCGGGTATGAGGACACCAGCATGACCGCGATCTCCACAACGCCCGTCTCCACCACGGCATCCAGCACCTCGAGCTCGAGCAGCACGTCGAGCAGCAGCACCGATACGGTCAGCAGCACCACCATCGCCAGCAACTTCACCGAGTTCCTGACGCTGCTGACGACGGAATTGCAGAACCAGGACCCGTTGTCGCCGATGGACACGGCCCAGTTCACCCAGCAGCTCGTGGAATTTGCCCAGGTCGAGCAACAGATGAAGTCGAACACCAGCCTGTCGAGCCTGGTCACGCAAGGCGACACCGCGCAAGGCACAGCGGCGGCCGGGCTGGTCGGCGCCACCGCGGTGGTCGACGGCTCGACCGCCACCATGACCAGCAGCAAGGCCAGTTGGACGCTCAACGCGACCAAGCCGGCGACCGCCACCGTCACCATCACCAATTCGACCGGCGCCACCGCCTATACCGGCACGGTCTCGGTCAGCTCCGGCGATCAGACCTTCAAATGGGACGGTCTCGGCAATAACGGCAAGCTGTGGGCGGACGGCGACTACACGCTGACGGCGACCGCGGTCGACGCCAGCGGGCAGACCACGACGGTTACCACCAAGGTGCAGGCGACGATCGATTCGGTCGATCTGACCAAGACGCCGCCGACGCTGTCCATCGCCGGCAAGAGCTACACGCTGAGCCAGTTGCAGAAGATCGTCTCGAAATAGGCCGGGCGGGGTATTCGCGCGGCCGGTCGCTCTGCGCCCGTCAATCGGCCGCCGCGATGGGGCGCACCTCGGCCTCAATGCCCTGCGGCGCCAGCGGCGCCTCGGCGAGGCTGGGGACCAGGCTGTGATCGGCGGCGGGCTGCGTTGCCGGCGCATCTTTGGCGAAGATCAATCCATCGTCGCCTTCGTCGCGCTCGAACATCGACGTCAGCGTCGGCAGGAAGTCGCTCTTGCCGACCCGCAGCCCCTTGCTCGGGACCTGCAGCGTGTCGAAATGGCCTTGCAGCGCGGCCAGAAATTCACCCGGGCTGACGCCGCTGACATTGCGTAAATGATGCGGCAGATATTCTACGAAGAGCGTGCGCGCGCGCCGCAAGATTCCCTGCATGCCCTTGAGCGCGAAATACTCGGAACCCTCGATATCCATGAAGACGAGGGAGAACGACGCATCCTTCAGATAGTCGTCGAGCGCGACCGCCGGTATGGCAATCGTTTCCGGTGCGTCATAGAAATATTCGAAGGCGCGGACCTTCGGCATGCGCTTGGCGCCGCCCGAATTGTTGCGGCTGGCCACGAATTGCAGCGTCTCCGCCTTGTCGCTGGCGGCGACATTGAAAGCGCGCACATTGGTGACGCCGTTGAGCAGCAGGTTCATGCTGAGCAGGGCAAATGTCCGCGGATTGGCCTCGATGGCGACGACGCTCCGGCAGTGGCGCGCGATCGGAATCACCAGCGCGCCGAGATGGGCGCCGACGACGAGAACGTCCGCATCCTTGTCGACGTATTGAAACACGCGCTGCAGTTCGTCCTGCCCATAGGATCCGGTTTTGCGCAGCTCGCTGCCGACGCCCATGTCTTCCGGATCGGTCGCCAGCAGCCCGTTATCCGTTTGCGACACGATGGCGACGACGTTCGCGCCCAGCAATTTCTTGCGCAGATTTCCGATCATCGACGATGCGAACAATCGGCTGTAGAAAAACAATCGTCGCATGGGCGCGCCCCCAACCGTTTGTCAAAAATGACCAATGTCAGCTGACGAATTGTTCGCGATCAATTCGTCAACGTCGGTCTTTTCTAACCGATGTCGACGGACCCGGATATCGCTCGTCCGCGTTGAGGTTAACGTCTCGCGCGCGAGCCGGCCTGCGCCCGCTTTTCGCCGCGCGCCGCCGCGAATGCCGCCTCGATGCGCATGAAGCGATTGCAACTGGTTGTGCAGGGACCAAAGGTCTCGGGCCGTTCGCGCCATGACGCGCCGGACCGCAGGACCCCGAATATGCCGTTAAGCACGCGCCCGTCATTCGCACGCCGCACGCCACGCGGCTTGGTTGATAGGAACGGCCCTGATGGCAGCCCCCTCAGAATCAGGAAGTTCGTAGCGCAGGAGTTGAGACCCGATTTGGGAGCTTGATGACGACCCGCCGCCGTCCTTACCGTGGCCTGCATGCAGCTTGTCACCGCTCAGCCATTGAAGGTTCGCTCGCGGGACCAAGCGGACACCTCGGACTCCGCGCATTGATCGCCCCTATCGCGATTTCCGAAAGCGGACATCGCACACTCAAATAGCAGACCCCGTCAGTTACCATGACCTGCGGCGTTGGTCGTCCCGCGGAGGGACGTTCGTGGTATTCAGCTCCGATTTGGCTTCTTTTCGTAATGCATCATCAACCATTGGAGCGGACGCCGAGCTTGCGGCATGAACGATCCACCGCCGCGAACTGTTTTGGTAGATGTCTTCTCGCATAGGTACATGATGGGCGATCAATCAAACATCACGACTGTTACGCACATACCATTGACAGAAGCAGGCCGGATGCAGCACCAGACACCCAGTGGCGCTCGTCTCGCCTCATTTGGCTTTGCAATTGTTCTCATCGTGCTGTCAGCCGTGGCGTTGTGGGGAGCGTTTTTGAGCTTTCAGGCCGGCACGGCGGTTAGTCGCGCCGACAAGGTAAGCCACTTCTTCGATGAGGCTCGCTACAGCGTCGGCGCCGAAGAATCGCTGGAGCGGAAGTACCGGCTTGAACCCAGCAATGAAGTCCACGCTCGACACCGAGCGGCAGCCGCCTCATTGGTCGCCTCGCTCGGTCAAGCGCGTGCCTTGGGCGAGCCCGCCGACAATGCGCTGATCGACGAGGTCCTGGCCAAACACGAAAAATATCTGACGGCAATCAAGCACATGTTCGCCGCCGTCGATGCCGGGAACACCGTCCTCGCCACCAAGATCGATGGGGCGGAAGTTGACCCGTCATTTGGCGAAATCGATAAGCTGGTTCAAGCCGCCGCGAAGCGGCATCGTGACCTGGCAGCGCAGAATCTGAAAAAACTGGTAGCGGTTCAAACCAGCGTTCTCGTTGCGACGCCCATCGTATTCGCCCTCGGCATGGGTTTGGCCATTCTCTTTTGGCGCGTGTTGCGGACCTATAGGCGCCAGGCCACCGAGGCAATGACGAACGAGGCGAACGCAATCAGCCGCAGCGAGAAGCGGTTTCGTGCTCTCGTCCACAGTTCTTCCGACGTGGTACTGATCTGCGCCGCCGATGGCACAATCACATATGTGGGTCCATCGGCAGAAAGCGCATGGGGGTACACGTCGGACGCCCTGCTGAATTATTCTGTCTCGTCGATGATCCATCCTGACGACCAAGCTGCGTGGCGGGACTTTTGCGGTCAACTGACGAGTGCGCCGGGAGCAACGAGAAGCACGGAATTGCGGCTGCGCAACGCCGGCGGCACCTGGGTCTACAACGAAGTCATTCTGACGAACCTGTTAGATGAGCCTGCTGTAATGGGGTTGGTGGCCACGGCCCGCGACATCACCGAACGCAAAGCATTCGAGGCGCAACTGACCCGCCAGGCATTGTATGATTCACTCACGCTGTTACCCAACCGCGTGTTGCTCAAGGACCGCATTGAGCAGGCCTTGGCTCGCGCCGGTCGGCTGAACAACAAAATCGCAGTGCTCTTTATCGATCTCGACAACTTCAAGGCCATTAACGACAGCCTCGGTCATCGGGCAGGCGATGAATTGCTCACTAAAGCCGCGACACGCCTGCGGGAGTGCGTTCGAGAGGAAAATACGGTCGCACGGCTTGGAGGCGACGAGTTTGTCATCCTTCTGGAGCATCTCACCGGTGAGGCCGACGCAGTGCTCGTGGCCGAACGCATCGAGAAGAAATTCAGCAAAGCATTCAAGCTCGATGGGCGCGATTTTGTGGTCACGACGAGCGTTGGAATTGCATTGAGTGAAGCTGGTCAGGAGGCGGAAAACATTCTTCGCGACGCAGATATCGCCATGTATTGCGCCAAAGGCGGGGGCAAAGGGCGACATGTCATCTTCGACGCAAGCATGCAGACCGACACGCTGGCCCGGCTTGTTCTTGAGAACGATCTACGTCGCGCGCTCGAACGTCGCGAGCTTCGCGTGCACTATCAGCCAATCGTGCGCCTCGACTCCGGGCAGGTTACCGAGGTTGAGGCCCTGTTGCGTTGGCAACACCCGACGCGCGGCTTGCTCTTGCCGATGGTGTTCATTCCTCTCGCAGAGGAAACAGGCCTTATCGTTCCGATCGGTGAGTGGGTTCTCAACGAGGCTTGCCGTCAGGTGGCAACCTGGCAGGCCGAGTTTCCCAGCGATCCGGCATTGACACTCAGCGTCAATCTTTCGCCCCGGCAGTTCCAGCAACCGAACCTGATCGAGCGGGTGGATCAGGCCCTACGTGAGACAGGTTTGGCGCCTAGTAGCCTTAAACTCGAGATCACCGAAGGCACGATCATGCGCGATGTTGAGGCAACCATGAGCACACTCGCTGCGCTCAAGAAGCTCGGCCTCCAACTCGCAATCGACGACTTTGGCACCGGCTATTCTTCGCTGTCCTATCTCAGTCGGCTGCCGCTCGATATTCTGAAGATCGATCGCTCGTTCGTGAAAGGGATTCATCGCGACGGCGAAGATACCGCGATCGTCCGGGCAATCATTTCGATGGCCAAATCGATGCACCTGTCGGTGACCGGCGAGGGCATCGAGACTGCCGAACAGGCGGATCTGTTGCGGCAGTGGGCCTGTGACCATGGCCAAGGCTTTTATTATTCGCGACCTCTGGAAGCGGTGAAGATCGGAGCGTTGCTTGGGACGGCCGTTTCACCTAAAGCCCGCGCAAACGTAGCGTGAGTTCGGTCCCGACCCATCGTCCTCTCGCGGGCGCGGAAGCCCCTCATCGTCTGCTGCCGAACAAATGCAACAGACCCTAAATTGATTTCCGGAGCTTGATGAGGCGGCAGCGCCGATGTCGACCGACCCGGATATCGCTCGTCCGCGTTGCGGTTAACGGCTCGCGCGCGAGCCGGCCTGCGCCCGCTTCTCGCCGCGCGCCGCCGCGAATGCCGCCTCGATGGCGCGCTGGAGCGCCGCAAGCTCGAACGGCTTGCGCAGAATATCGAAGCGGCCGTCGGCGGCCTGCGCGGCATCGGAAAAGCCCGAGGTGAGCAGCACCGGAATGTCGGGGAAACGCTCCCGGCAGGCCTCGGCCAGCGCGATCCCGTCCATCGGCCCCGGCATCACGATGTCGGAAAACACCAGGTCCACCTGCACACCCTGTTGCAGATGGTGCAGCGCCTCGGTGGCGTTTTCCGCCAGCACCACACGATAGCCGAGTTGCTCGATCAAGGTGCTGGTCACCTCGGCTACCTCGCGGCTGTCTTCGACCAGCAGCACCGTTCCCTGCGCCTGCTCCGGTGTCGGCGGCACGCCCTCCCCGGCGTCGGCCGGCAGCGCGCGGCGGCTGCGCGGCAGGTAGATGGTGACCGCGGTGCCCTTGCCCTGTTCGCTCGCCACCGTCACCGCGCCGCCGGACTGGTTGGCGAAGCCGTGCACCTGCGAGAGGCCGAGGCCGGTGCCCTTGCCGACCGGCTTGGTGGTGAAGAACGGTTCGAACACGCGCGCCAGCAGGTCCGGCGCGATGCCGTTGCCGGTATCGATGACGGCGAGCGCGACGAAGTCGCCCGCGAGCGGGCCGGCCACCGAGCCGGCCTTGAGCACCACATTGCGCGCCTGCAGCGTAATGACGCCCCCGTCGGGCATGGCGTCGCGCGCATTGACCGCGATATTGACCAGCGCCAGTTCCAACTCGCCGAGATCGACCTCCACCGGCCAGATATTGTCCTCGATGTCGGAAACGAAAGTGATATTGCCGTGCAGCGAGGGCACCAGCATGTCGCGCACGGCGTCGATGCGGGCGCGCAGATCGACCACCACCGGCGTCAATTGCTGGCGGCGGGAGAAGGTGAGCAATTGTCGCGTCAGCTTCTCGCCGCGATTGGTGGCGGCGCGGATAGCCTCCGCCGCCTGCAGGTCCCTCGCCTCTTTCAAGCGCCGCTGCAGGAGCTGCGCATAGCCGGACACGATCATCAGCAGATTATTGAAGTCGTGGGCGATGCCGCCGGTGAGTTGGCCCAGCGCCTCCATCTTCTGCGATTGGGCAAGCTGCTCGCGCGTCTGTTCGAGCGCGATCTGCGCCTCGTGCTGGGCGCTGATGTCGCGGGCAAACTTGGCAAAGCCGATGAGCTCGCCCGCTTCGTTGCGGATCGCATCCATCACCACGCTGGCGAAGAAACGGCTGCCGTCCTTGCGCACCAACCATAGCTGCGCCGCGAACTGGCCTTCGCGTGCGGCGGTGTCCAGCGCCTGCGCGGCGATGGTGCGCGGCTGCACCTCCTCGGGCAGGAAGATGCTGAAATGCTGTCCGTAGATCTCCTCGGCGGTGTAGCCCTTGATGCGCTGGGCGCCTTCGCTCCAGCTGCGCACCCGGCCCTCGGGATCGAGCCGGTAGATGGCGTAGTCGCGCGCGTTCTTGAGCAGTGCCTGGTAGTTCTGCTCGCTCTCGCGCAGCGCGCTTTCCGCCCGCTTGCGCTCGGTCACGTCGAGGCAGATGCCGAGCATGCGCACCGGGCGGCCGGAATCGTCGCGCATCACCTCGCCGATGCTGTGCAGGTGGCGGATGCTGCCGTCCGGCCGCCGGATGCGCTCCTCGTGGCTGAATTCGCTGCCCTGCGCCAGCGCCGTCTCGATGCTGCGCTTGACCTCGGCGCGGTCGTCCGGAAGCACGAAGCCGACGAATTCCTCGACGGTACCGTGGAAACGCGCCGGGGTAATGCCGTAGATCTCGAACAACTGCTCCGACCAGGACACGCGGTTCTGCGCGATGTCCCACGACCAGCTGCCGAGATTGGCGAGGCGCTGCGCCTCCTGCAGGTGGATATTGGCGTCGGCGAGCGCGGCGGTGCGCTCGCGCACGCGTTCGTCGAGCTCGCTTTGGGTGCGGCGCAGGCTTTCCTCGGTGCGCCGCCGCATCGCCACATCGGCGGACAGGATCAGGCTCGGCACCGACAGGCTGATCATGAAGGTGAGCAGCAGCAGGAAGGATTCGTTGATGCCGAGCTGGGCGAAGGGACCGGAATGCTTGACGGTCGCCCAAATGGCGAAAGCGGTGAGGATGACGCTGACGCTCGCGGTGTCGCGGGGCCCCTGCCGCAGTGCCGCCCAGACCAGCGGCAGGATGGCGAGGAAGCCGAGCGGGCTGGTATATTCGGTACGCGGCAGCAGCGGGCTGAAGGAGATCAGGCCCACCAGCACGGCGCCGCCGAGCACGAGGCAGACGCGGGCCGCCTCCTCGCGCGTGAAGGCGCGCCAGTCGGTCTGCGCCCACAGCACAATCGCCGGCGTCACCACCAGCGCGCCGGTGAGATCGCCGAGCCACCAAGTGATCCAGATCGCGTTGAAATTGGTCCAGGCGGCGAAACCGGCCAGGCCCAGCGTCACCATGCCGACGGTAGCGCTGAGTATGGTCGCCGGGCCGACGCAGATCAGCGCGAACTTGGCCACCCGCGCCGGGGTCGAGAAAGTATCGCGCCCGCCCGACCAATGCGCGATCAGGACGCCGCCGACGGTCGCCTCCAGCGTGTTGCCGAGCGCGATGCACAACGAGGTGATGGGCGTTCCCGCCGTGGTGGCGTTGGCGGCGAAGGCAGCGGCGAAGATCGCCGGCCACATGCGCGGCCCCCACAGCAGCACCGCGGCGAGCGCGATGCCGGTCGGCGGCCAAATCGGGCTGGCGCTCGGATTGACCGAGGCGAGCCGCAGCCCGAACTTGGCCAGCACGAAATAGGCGAGCGCCACGCCCACCAATTGGAGGCCATAGCGGGCAGGCCCCGTCCATTCCGTGGACGCCGTGCCAGGAGGGAACTTTTCCAATCCGTCACCCCTTGCTGCCACGCGCACCGGTTCGCGCCAATTTCTGCCGCATCGGCCGCGGCCGCACGCATTATTGCATTATTGGGCGGCCGATCGCATGCTGCATCCGTAACCAAAAGGTTAGCAGAAAGGCGGCAAACATTTCCCTGTTAGAGCTTGCGGCTTAGGCAAATTTTAAGTCGCGGCCAGTACTTTCTCGTCCAGTAGCTGTCTGTTGTGTTGTGAGTATAAACCTATGACCGAGCCCCATCGCCCGAGGGTTAAGTATGTCATCGGGCCCGATGGCAGCCCGCTGACCATCGCGGACCTGCCGCCGCCGACCACCAAGCGCTGGGTGATCCGCCGCAAGGCCGAGGTTGTCGCAGCGGTGCGTGGCGGCTTGCTGTCGCTCGAAGAAGCCTGCGCGCGCTACACACTGACGGTCGAGGAGTTCCTCTCCTGGCAGTATTCGATCGACCAGCACGGGCTCGCCGGCCTGCGCACCACGCGCATCCAGCAATACCGCCAGTAGCGGTCAGCCTCCCCCCAACTTAGAGCAGCGAAGACGCCGGCCCTTGCGGCCGGCGCTTTCGATTTCGGCCGGCGGCCGAAGCGCCGGCACGGTCCAATTTTTTTGCCATCGGGGAAATTCGCCGCCCCGCCCCGCCGCGATTAACCGGACGCTAACCATAAACTGGGCAAATCTTGCCGGGCGAGGCGCGTGACGCGCGGTTCTCAAGCTGGGGCCAGGCGGTGCAAGGTTTTTTCGATTTCGTGAAGTCGCTCGGTGCGGCGCGCATGGCGGCGATGGCGGCGGTTACGCTGGCGCTCATCGGCTTCTTCGTCTTCCTCATGATCCGCATGACCAGCCCGCAGATGGTGCCTTTGTTCACCGATCTGGCGCTGCCCGACTCAGGCTCCATCGCCAAGGAGCTCGATCGCCAGGGCATCACCTATACGCTGAAGAATGGCGGTAGCATCATCCTAGTGCCGAGCGACAAGGTGGCGCGGCTGCGCATGACGCTGGCCGAGAGCGGCCTGCCCAAGGGCGGCGGCGTCGGCTACGAGATCTTCGACAAATCCGACGCCCTCGGCGCCACCACCTTCATCCAGAACATCAACCACCTGCGCGCGCTGGAAGGCGAATTGGCCCGCACCATCCGCAGCCTCGACCAGGTCGAGACCGCGCGCGTGCATCTGGTCCTGCCCGACCGTCCCTTGTTCTCGCGCGACAAGGTGGAGGCCTCCGCCTCGATCGTGCTGCGGGTGCGCGGGACGCTGGCGCCTCGCAGGTGCGCGCCATCCGCCATTTGGTCGCTTCCGCCGTCAACGGGCTGAAGCCCGAGCGCATTTCCATCGTCGACGAGACCGGCAAGCTGCTCGCCGACGGCGCCGGCGACGACAATTCGCTGTCGGCGGCCGGCGCCGACGAACGCAAGGTCGCCTTTCGAAAGCCGCCTGCGCAAGGAAGTGGAAAACATCGTCAGCTCGGTGGTCGGGCCGGGGCGCTCGCGCGTGCAGATCACCGCCGATTTCGACATGAACCGCATCACCGAGACCTCGGACAAATACGATCCCGACAGCCGCGTGGTGCGCTCGAGCCAGAGCCGCGAGGAGGAGTCGGGCTCGGCGCCGGCCGGGTCGGCGGTCCGGTCTCGGTCGGCAGCGAATTGCCGGGCGCCGGCAGCAATGGCGCCGGCGGCGGTCGCGACCAGAGCCACAAGAGCGAGGAAATCGTCAATTACGAGATCTCGCGCACCACCAAGACCGAGGTGATCGAGGCCGGCCGCGTCAACCGCATCTCCGCCGCGGTGCTGGTCGACGGCACCTATTCCAAGAACGACAAGGGCGAGGTGGCTTATCAGCCGCTGCCGAAGGAGGAGATCGACCGCATCGCGGCGCTGGTGCGCACCGCCATCGGCTTCAATGCCAAGCGCGGCGACCAGGTCGAGGTGGTCAATCTGCGCTTCGCGGAGACGCCGCCGGTGCCGATCAGCGCGCCGGCCGGCTGGATGAGCTATCTGCAGTTCAGCAAGGACGACATCATGGGCTTCGCCGAGAAGGGCGTCATGGCCCTGCTCGGCCTTATCGTGCTGCTGACGGTGGTGCGGCCGCTGGTGCGCCGGATCGTGACCCCGGAGGGCGCGCAGGCGCGCGCCGGCACGGCCGGCGCGGCGGGGGTTGCCGGCGCGCTCGGGCTCTCCAGCGTCGGCAACATCAACGTGCCCGCGGTACCACCGTATCCGGCGGCACCGGCGGCGGCAGCATCACCTCGAGCGGCGGCGCCAATATTTCCATCGTCGGCGGCAACGAGGCGGTCGCCATCTCCAACCGCACCTCGGCGATGATCGACGTCGCCCAGGTGCAGGGCCAGGTGCACGCCCAGTCGGTGCAGAAAGTCGGCGAGCTCGCCGAGAAGAACCCGCACGAGGCGGTCGCCATCATCCGTAGCTGGCTTCACGAGGAAGCGGCCTGACCATGCCATCCGCCTATTCCGAAAAAAGCAGGGACGCGGCCCTGCGCGAGGACATCGGCGGGCTGATGGCCGAACTGGCCAGCCGCCCGCAGGTCAACAAGGGCCGCCGCAAGCTCAACGGGGCGGAGCGCGCAGCGGTGCTGATGCTGTCGCTCGGCGAGCAATTCGGCGCCAAGATCTTCGGCCTGCTCGACGACGACGAGCTGCGCGAAATCTCCATCGTCATGTCCTCGCTCGGCACCGTGGACGCCGAATCGGTCGAGCAATTGCTGCTGGAATTCGTCGGCCGCATGTCGGCTTCCGGCGCGCTGCTCGGCAATTACGACGCCACCGAGCGGCTGCTGCAGCAATACCTCCCGCCCGAGCGGTTGCACACCATCATGGACGAGATCCGCGGCCCGGCCGGCCGCAACATGTGGGAGAAGCTCGCCAACGTGCAGGAAGACGTGCTGGCGAACTATCTCAAGAACGAATATCCGCAGACGGTGGCGGTGGTGCTCTCGCAAGCTGCGCCCGGAACACGCCGCCCGCGTGCTCGCCATCCTGCCCGAGGATCTCACGCTCGACGTGATCAGCCGCATGCTGCGCATGGAGTCGGTGCAGAAGGAAGTGATCGAGCGGGTCGAGCAGACGCTGCGCACCGAATTCATGTCCAACCTGTCGCAGACCCGGCGCCGCGACGCCCACGAGGTGATGGCGGAAATCTTCAACAATTTCGACCGCCAGACCGAAACCCGCTTCCTTACCGCGCTGGAAGAGGATGAACCGCGATTCCGCCGAGCGCATCAAGGCGCTGATGTTCACCTTCGACGACCTGATCAAGCTCGACACCGGCTCGGCGCAGACGCTGATGCGTCACATCGACAAGGACAAGCTCGGCATCGCGCTCAAGGGCGCCTCGGAGACCGTGCGCCAGTTCTTCTTCGCCAACATGTCGACGCGCGCGGCCAAGATGCTGGTCGACGACATGCAGGCCATGGGCCCGGTGCGGCTGCGCGATGTCGACGAGGCGCAGACGCTGCTGGTCAACATCGCCAAGGACCTTGCCGGCAAGGGCGAGATCCTGATCTCCAAGAGCCGCGGCGACGAAGAGCTGATCTATTGAGAGGACGATGAAAGCGACCGCCAAATATCTGTTCGACGAGGACTTCGCCGCCGGCGAACGGCCGACCATCACGCTGGTCGAGCACGAGCGCCGGCGCTCCGACGCCGAGTCGCATGCCTACCGCAACGGCTTTGCCGCCGGCCAGGCGCAGGCGCGGACGGAAGCCGGCGAGCATATCGCTTCCGCCCTCGGCCTCATCGCCGACAGCCTCGAACGGCTGCACCGCGCGCTGGCCGGTATCGAGGCGCGGCTGGAAACCGAGGCGGTGGAAGTGGCGGTGGCGGTCGCCCGCAAGCTCGCCCCCGAACTGATCGCGCGCGAGCCCTTCGCCGAGATTTCCGCGCTCGCCACCGAATGCTTCGGCCATTTGGTGGAAACGCCGCATGTGGTGGTGCGCGTCGGCGCCGACATCTATGACGACGCCAAGCACAAGCTCGAGGAGATCGCGCGCGCGCGCGGCTTCGAGGGCCGCCTGGTGGTGCATTCGGACGTCATGGCGCCGGGCGACTGCCGCATCGAATGGACCGACGGCGGCGTCGTGCGCGACCGCGACGCCAGCCGCGCCATCATCGACGACGTAGTCGCCCGCTATGTGGCGGCCCGCATTTCCGCCATCCAATGACCCCGGGAGACCGACGCGATGCGTGAGGACGAGAACAAGGAAGTGCCGCTCCCGAACCTGGACGGCGGCGGCATGCCGGCGGTCGACGAGACCGCCATGCTGAGCGCCGACGATGGCGATTCGCTCGGCCACGGCGCCGCCGACCTGGAAGCGGTGTTCGACGTGCCGGTGCAGGTCTCCGCCGTGCTCGGCCGGTCGCAGATGGAAGTCGGCGACCTGCTGCGGCTCGGCCCCGGCGCGGTGATCGAGCTCGATCGCAAGGTCGGCGAAGCGATCGACATCTACGTCAACAACCGTCTGGTCGCGCGCGGGGAAGTCGTGCTGGTCGAGGAAAAGCTCGGCGTGACCATGACGGAAATCATCAAGGCGGAGCGCAACTGATGCGATGCATCCGCGCCAACGCTCATTTTTCACCGATGTCCGACCCCTCACCCGGCTCGGAGCATCGGTCCTCGCCGCCCTCTCCCACACGGGGAGACGGTTGCGCCGTGCAAGGAGCTAACCCATGCGACTCCTGATCGTCGGTACGCTCGGCGGCCAGCTCACCACCGCGACCAAGATCGCGATGGCCAAAGGCGCCAGCGTCACCCATGCCGAGAGCAATGTGCAGGCGCTGGCCGTGCTGCGCACCGGACGCGGCGCCGACCTGTTGATGGTCGACGTCGCCCTCGACATCCGCGACCTGGTGGCCCGGCTCGACGCCGAGCGCATCCATGTGCCGATCGTCGCCTGCGGCGTGACCAACGACGCGCGCGCGGCGGTCGCCGCCATCCATGCCGGCGCCAAGGAGTATGTGCCGCTGCCGCCCGATCCCGATCTGATCGCGGCGGTGCTGGCCGCGGTCGCCGACGACGCGCGCGAGCTGATCTACCGCGACGACGCCATGGCCAACGTGGTCAAGCTCGCCCAGCAGATCGCCGGCTCCGATGCCTCGGTCTTGATCACCGGCGAGAGCGGCACCGGCAAGGAAGTGCTGGCGCGCTATCTGCATACGCGCTCGCACCGCGCCAAGAAGCCCTTCATCTCGCTCAACTGCGCCGCCATTCCGGAAAACCTGCTGGAGTCCGAGCTGTTTGGCCATGAGAAGGGCGCCTTTACCGGCGCGCTCGGCCGCCGCATCGGCAAATTCGAGGAGGCCAATGGCGGCACGCTGCTGCTCGACGAGATTTCCGAGATGGACGCGCGCCTGCAGGCCAAGCTGTTGCGCGCCATCCAGGAGCGCGTGATCGACCGCGTCGGCGGCACCCGGCCGGTGCCGGTCGACATCCGCATCATCGCCACCTCCAACCGAAACCTGGTCGACGCCGTGCGCGAGGGCAAGTTTCGCGAGGACCTCTTGTTCCGCCTCAACGTGGTGAACCTGAAGATCCCGCCCTTGCGCGAGCGCCCGGCCGATATCGGCGAACTGGCGCAATATTTCATCAAGAAATATTCCGACGCCAACGGCCTGCCGGCGCGCCCGCTCTCCGCCGAGGCACGGCGCGGGCTCAGCGTCCATCGCTGGCCCGGCAATGTGCGCGAACTGGAGAACACGCTGCATCGCGCGGTGCTGCTGTCGACGGGTGCCGAGATCGGCGTCGACGGCATCCTTACCCCCGACGGCGCGCGCCTTGATTCCGTGCGCGGCGACGTCGCGGCGCATGCGGCGCTCGCCGCCGAGCAGGTCACCCGCAACCTGGTCGGCCGCACCGTGGCCGAGGTCGAGCGCGACCTCATCCTGGAGACGCTCAAGCATTGCCTCGGCAACCGCACCCATGCCGCCAATATCCTCGGCATCTCCATCCGCACGTTGCGCAACAAGCTCAATGAATATGCCGGCGACGGCGTGCCGGTGCCGCCGCCCGGCGGTGGCGAGATGCGCGGCGCGGCCTAAAGCATCGTCGCGGGCCATCGGTCCGCGCATGTGGCAAGCCGCCGCTTGGGCGCCGGGCGCTTCGCCGTATCGGCATCGGTTCCCGCCGCCATAGTCCTCAGCCGATCGTTAAGATTTTCCGCGGCGGCGGAACCGGAGCCCGGCAGCGGCATTATCATGCTGCACCCCCCGTACACGGCTCCCCCGCACACGGCTTCCATGTCCATTCAAGACCGCGCCTGGAATACGATCCACACATCAGCGCTGAATCAGGCGCGCATCCTGCTGCGGCCAGTGCGCACGCGGCCGTCGGCGCACGGTGCGGTGCGCTATCAGTGCCCGGTCAACGGCAGCTTCGTCGTCGTCACCGACGACCGCACACTCGCCACGCTGGTGCGCCCGCGGGCGCGGCTGCGCTGTCCATCCTGCGGCGAGGTGCACCTGCTGTTGCGCGAGCGAGCCGACGTCGACGCGGCGCTTGCCACCGTCGACCCGGGTCGCGCCGTGCTGCGGCCGCCTGGCGCCACGCTCAAGATGTGACCCCAGGCAACGCGCGCACCAGATCGGTGAACGCCTTGCCGCGTACTTCGAAATTCGGATATTGGTCGAAGCTGGCGCAAGCCGGCGACAGCAGCACCACCGGCTCCTTCAGGCCGGAGGCCTCGGCGTCGCGGCGGGCGGCATCGAGCGCCGCCGCCAACACCCCGTCGAGCTCGTAAGCCACCTTGCCGTCGAGCGTGGCGGCGAATTCTTCCGCCGCCTCGCCGATGAGATAGGCCTTGCGGATGCGCGGAAAGAATTCGGCCAGGCTTTGAATGCCGCCGGTCTTCGGCCTGCCGCCGGCGATCCAGAAAATGTCGGCAAAGCTCGACAAGGCCTTGGCGGCACTGTCGGCATTGGTCGCCTTGGAATCGTTGACGAACAGCACGCGACCCGACGTCGTCTGCTTGTGGCCGACCTGCTGCATGCGGTGGGCGAGGCCGGGGAAACTGGCAAGCCCGCGCTGGATGGTGGGCAGGTCGAGCCCGAGCGCGACGCAGGTCGCCACCGCGCAGGCGGCGTTCTGCGCATTGTGCGCCCCGCGCAGGCTGGCGATGCCGGCAAGCTCGGCGACGACATCCACCTTTCCGCCGGCGGCGCGCAGGATGCGGGTGCCTTCCGCGTAATAGCCCTCGTCGAGCGGCGCCAAGACCGAGACGCGCACCACATGTTTGCCGGCGCGGGCGACGCGCGCGGCGGCGTCACGCGTATAGCGGTCGTCGACGCCGATCACCGCGGTGCCGCCCGCCTCGACGCCGGCCGGCAGCCGCGCCTTGATGGCGGCGTAGTTCTCCATGCTGCCGTGGCGGTCGAGATGGTCCTCCGACACGTTGAGCAGGATGCCGACGGTTGCGTGCAGCGAGGGCGCCAGATCGATCTGGTAGGAGGAGATTTCCAGCACATAGACGCGGCCGGGCGAGAACGGCGCCAGCGCCAGCGCCGGCACGCCGATATTGCCGCCCATCTGCGCGTCGCGGCCGGCGCTGGCCAGCACATGCGCGGTCAGCGCGGTGGTGGTCGACTTGCCATTGGTGCCGGTGATGGCGACAAGCGGACAGTCGCGCCCGGAGACCGCGCGCTCGCGGCAGAACAGCTCGATGTCGCCGATGACCTCGACCCCGGCCTGACGCGCGAGCGTGACGCTCCAATGCGGGGTCGGATGGGTGAGCGGCACGCCGGGCGCGAGCACGAGGGCGGCGACCCGCGACCAGTCGAGTTCGCGGAGGTTTTGTAAGGTCAGGCCGGCGGCGCGCGCCTCGGCCAGCATCTTGTCGCTGTCATCGAAGGCGACGACCGCGGCGCCGCCGGCGGTCAGCGCGTTCGCCGCCAAGAGCCCGGACTTGCCGAGGCCGAAGACCGCGACCGTCTTGCCGGCGAAAGGCGTGATGGGGATCATCGCAGCTTGAGCGAAGCCAGCCCGGCCAGCGCCAGCACCACGGCGACGATCCAGAAGCGGATCACGATCTGCGGCTCGGTCCAGCCGAGCTGTTCGTAGTGATGGTGGATCGGCGCCATCTTGAACACGCGCTTGCCGGTGAGCTTGAAGGAGACCACCTGCACGATCACCGACACCGCCTCGAGCACGAACAGGCCGCCGACGATGGCGAGCACGATCTCGTGCTTGATGGCGACGGCGACGGTGCCGAGCATGCCGCCGAGCGAGAGCGAGCCGGTGTCGCCCATGAAGATCGATGCCGGCGGCGCGTTGAACCAGAGGAAGCCGAGGCCGGCGCCGATCACCGCGCCGCACAGCACCGCCAATTCGCCGGTGCCGGCGACGTAATGGATCTGCAGGTAGTCGGCGAACACCAAATTGCCGGCCAAGTATGAGATCAGTCCGAAGCTTGCCGCCGCGATCATCACCGGCACGATGGCAAGGCCGTCGAGGCCGTCGGTGAGGTTGACCGCGTTGCCGGCGCCGACGATGACGAAGCCGCCGAACAGGACGAAACCCCAGCCGAGATTGACCGCCAGCTCCTTGATGAAGGGAAACACCAGCGAGCTCGCGATCGGCGGCTTGCCGAGCTGCATGAGCAAGGTGCAGGCGACGATGGCGATCGTCGCCTCGACCAGCAACCGGGTGCGGCCGGCAAAGCCGGCATTGGTCTGCCGCGTCACCTTGAGATAGTCGTCGTAGAAACCGATGGCGCCGAAGCAGAGCGTGACGCCGAGCACGATCCAGACATAAGGGTTGGTCGGATTGGCCCAGAGCACGGTGGAGACCAGCAGCCCGGACAGGATCATCAGACCGCCCATGGTGGGCGTGCCCTTCTTGGTGATCAGATGCGATTGCGGGCCGTCGAGGCGGATCGGCTGGCCCTTGCCCTGTTTCACCCGCAACAGGTCGATCATCGGACTGCCGAACAGGAAGACGAACACCAGCGCGGTGACCACGGCGCCGCCGGTGCGGAAGGTGATGTAGCGAAAGACGTTGAGGAACGAGACCTTGTCCGAGAGGTCGGTCAGCCAGTAGAACATCGCGTTGAAATCCTCAGCCTGCCGACGCCTGTTCGAGCGTGTCCCGTTGCGGAAATTGACGTTCGAGCGCCTTGACGATCGGCCCCATTCTAGAGCCGAACGAGCCTTTGACCATCACCGCGTCGCCGGCGCGCAGCGCGCCCAGCACGCTGGCCTCCAGCGCCGCCGCGGTCTCGGCATAGCCGCCCCGGACGGTGGAGGGAAGTGCCTCCCATAAACAACGCATCAACGGCCCGGCGCAGAACACCAGATCGACTTTGGCGGCGGCGATCGCCGCAGCCAAGCCGCGATGCAGGTCCGCCCCTTGCGCGCCGAGCTCCAGCATGTCGCCGAGTACGGCGATGCGGCGCCCGTGCGCACCGAGCGGCGCCTGGCCGAGCAGCGCCAGCGCGGCCGCCATGGAGGACGGATTGGCGTTGTAGCTTTCATCGATCAGCAGCGCCTTACCGCCGGGAAGCCGCAGGGTGACGCGGCTGCCGCGGCCGACCGCCGGCTTTAAGGTATCGAGCGCCAGCGCGGCCAGCGCCAGATCGGCGCCGGCGAGCACGCAGGCCGCCAGCACGGCGAGCGAATTGAGCACCAGATGGCGGCCGGGCGCGCCCAGCTTGTAGGTGACGTTCTGGCCGAGGATGCGCGCCTCGACGGTCGAGCCGTCGGCCTGCAGCGCATAACGCTTGAGCCGCGCGTCGGCGCGCGCGTGCTCGCCGAAGGTAACGATGCGGGCGACGCCGGCCGCGCGGGCCGCGCGCCGCAGCCGCGCATATTGCGCATTGTCGCGGTTGAGCACGGCGGCGCCGTCCGGCTCGACGCCGAGGAATATCTCGGCCTTGGCGTCGGCGATGTTTTCCAGCGCGCCGAAATATTCCAGATGCACCGCCTCGATTGTCGTGACGATGGCCACATGCGGGCGGACCAGCCGGGTCAGCGGCGTGATCTCGCCGGCGTGGTTCATGCCGATTTCGAACACGGCATATTTCGCCGCGGCCGGACAGCGGGCGAGCGACAGCGGCACGCCCCAGTGATTGTTGTAGGACGCCGCCGAGGCATGCGTTGCGCCGTCGGCGGTAAGCGCCAGCTTCAGCGCCTCCTTGGTGCTGGTTTTGCCGACCGAGCCGGTGACGGCGATCACCTTGCCGGCAAAGCGCGCGCGCGCGGCGACGGCGAGATCGCGCAAGGCTTCGAGCACGTCCTCGACCAGGAGTAGCGGCGCAGCGGCGGCAAAGCGCGCGCGCTGCGCATGCGCGACGACGGCGAGTCCGGCGCCGGCTTTCAAGGCGGCGTCGACGAAGTCATGGCCGTCGCGGCTCTCGCCCTGGATGGCGAAGAACGCATCGCCACGCTGAAGCGTGCGGCTGTCGATGGAGATGCCGTCGACCGCCGCCGGCAGTGCGCCGGATTTCTCCGCGCCCATGGCGGCGGCCATGGCGTCAAGGGTCCAGAGGGGAGTCATGGCTTTGCCCCCGACGCGGCTTTCTTACCCTCCCCCTTGTGGGGAGGGTCGCTCACCGAGCGGCCGCGAGGTGAGCGGGGTGGGGGTCGTTGTGAGCTGGATGCAAGAGCAATCACCCCCACCCGCTCGCGACCTTCGGTCGCTCGCCGCCCTCCCCATAAGGGGGAGGGCAAAGGTGGATGCGGCTCGCTCGACGAATATCTCACGCCCCCTCCTGCAGCGCCGCCGCCACCGCGTCGTGGTCGGAAAACGGCAATGTCCGGTCGGCCAGGATTTGGCCGGTTTCATGGCCCTTGCCGGCAATAAGCAGCACATCCCCGGCTTTGAGCTCGCCGATGCCGGCGCGGATGGCGGCGCCGCGGTCGCCGATCTCGGCGGCGCCGGGCGCGGCGGCAAGAATGGCGGCGCGGATCGCCGCCGGCTTCTCGCTGCGCGGATTGTCGTCGGTGACGATGACGCGGTCGGCGTTTTCCGCCGCGATGCGCCCCATGATCGGGCGCTTGCCGGTGTCGCGGTCGCCGCCGGCGCCGAACACCACGATCAGTCGGCCGCGCGCGTAAGGGCGCAACGCTTCCAGCGCCTTCTTCAGCGCGTCCGGCTTGTGCGCATAGTCGATGAAGATCGGCGCGCCGTGGCGCGTGCCCGCCAAGCTCGAGCCGGCCTTTGGCGCCTTGCAAGCTTTCCAGCGCGGCGAACACGCGCGCCGCATCGCCACCGCTGGCGATGGCCATGCCGGCGGCGAGCACGGCATTCTGCACCTGAAAGGCGCCGACCAGCGGCAGCTTGATGGTAAACTCACGGCCGCCATGCGCGAGCGTGACCCGTTGCGCAAAGCCATCGATCTCGCCCCCGATGAGCTTGATGTCGTCGCCGTTGACGCCGACGGTCATCAGCTTGAGACCGCGCTTGAGCGCGGCATCGACCACCTGCCCGGCATAGCAGTCGTCGACGCCGATCACCGCCGTGCCGCCTGGCTGCACCAGCGTATCGAACAAGCGGATCTTGGCGGCGAGATAGGCCTCGATGCTCGGGTGATAGTCGAGATGGTCGCGCGACAGATTGGTGAAAGCGCCGACGGCAATACGCACGCCGTCGAGCCGGCGCTGGTCGAGGCCGTGCGACGAGGCTTCCAGCGCCAGATGAGTGACGCCCTCGCCCGCCAATTGATCGAGGGTGCGATGCAATTCGATCGGGTCAGGCGTGGTGAGCGAGCCGTAGGTTTCCCCGCGCGGCGACACCACGCCGATGGTGCCGAGGCTGGCGGCGGCGTGGCCGAGGTTCGCCCAAATCTGCCGGGTGAAGGCGGCGACCGAGGTCTTGCCGCTGGTGCCGGTGACGGCGGCGATGGTTCCCGGCTGGCGCGGGAAGAAGGCGGCGGCGCAGAGCGCCAGCGCGCGGCGCGCATCCTTGACCTCGATGAAGGCAATATTGTCGGCAAGCCCGTCCGGCCGCTCTTGGGCGGCGACCGCCAGCGCGCCCGCCGCTGCCGCTGCGCGGGCAAAATGGGCGCCGTCGGCCTTGGCACCGGCAATGGCGACGAACAGGTCGCCCGCCTTCACCTTGCGGCTGTCCGCAGCAATGCCGGCAAGCTCGAGCCCGGCGAAGCGCGGGTCGAAACGGGCATTTTCCAGCGGCAACTCGGCGAGTTTCATGGCCGTACAATCAGTTCTCAGCCGCTCGTCCCCGCGAAAGCGGGGACCCAGTGCAAAACTTCAGGACACTGCGGCGGTGGCCTTGGATTCCCGCTTACGCGGGAATGAGCGGAACGTGGGGCGGCCCCGGCGCGCCATGCACTAGCGACTTTGCGTCGCCTTGGCCAGGATCAGGTGATCGGCGTCGGGCAGATCGAACCGCGGCTCGATATCGAGCAGCGGCGCCACCCGCGCGATCACCTTGCCCGCCGTCGGCCCGGCATTCCAGCCGGCGGTGGCGAAGCCGTGGGTTCCTTCCACCGCCTTCGGCTCGTCCAGCATGATCAGCAGCAGATAACGCGGCTGGTCGGCCGGCAGCACGGCCATGAAGTCGGTCATCAACCGGTGCTTGGCGTAGCGGCCGTTGATCACCTTCTCGGCAGTGCCGGTCTTGCCGCCGACATAGTAGCCTTTGACATTGGCGAAGGTGCCGGTGCCCTTCTCGGCATTGAGCCGCATCAGATAGCGCATCTTGCGGCTGGTCTCCGGCTTGAGCACCTGCTTGGCGTGCTGCAGCGCCTGCGCCCGGCTGCGCTTGAGGAAGGTCGGGGTGATCAACAGCCCGCCATTCATGGTGGCGGCGACGCCCATCGCCGCCTGCAACGGCGCCACCGACAGGCCGTGACCGAAGGCGATGGTGGCGGTCGAAATCTCGGCCCAGCGCTTGGGCACCAGCGGCTCGGCGCTTTCCGGCAGCTCGGTGCGCATGCGGTCGAGCTGGCCCATCTTCCTGAGGAAGGCCTGGTGTTCGGCGATGCCGCAGGAAAGCGCCATGCGCGCGGCGCCGATATTCGAGGAGAAGGTGAAGATCTCAGGCACCGAAAGGAAGCGGCCCTTCGGCTCATAGTCGTGGATGGCGAAGCGGCCGAAATGCAGCGGTGCGCGCGCGTCGAAGGTGGAAGCGAGCGTGGCGTGGCAGGAATTGAGCCCCATGGCCACCGTCAGCACCTTGAAGGTCGAACCCATCTCGTACACGCCGGTGGTCATGCGGTTGATGCGGTCCGGATCGCGCGCCTCGCGCGGATTGTTGGGGTTGTAGTCAGGCTCCGACACCAGGGCGATCGACCTCGCCGGTGTTGACGTTGAGAATGACACCGGCGGCGGCCTTGGCCTTGAAATGCTCGCGCGCCTTGGCGAGTTCGTCATGCAGCGCCCATTGCACGCGCAGATCGAGCGACAGATTGACCGGCCGCTGCAGCCGGTCGGTGGCAAGCCCCGCCAAGTGCAAGGCGGCCAGCCCCTGCCCGTCCAGCCATTTCTCGATGCCGGCGATGCC
This sequence comes from uncultured Pseudomonadota bacterium, assembly GCA_963782145.1. Classification (GTDB taxonomy): domain Bacteria; phylum Pseudomonadota; class Alphaproteobacteria; order Rhizobiales; family Xanthobacteraceae; genus Pseudolabrys. Next base: position 461,910 of record CAWAIV010000004.1, on the reverse strand, counting down.
CTGGTTGTCGATATTAACCAGGCCGATCGGCTGCGAAACGGTCGAGCCGTTGGGATAGACGCGCTTGTTCTCGGTGAGGAAGCCGATGCCGGGAATACCGAGGCGGTAGATTTCGCGCTGCTGCGCCGGCGTGATCTCGCGCTTGAGCCAGACGAAGCCGCGCTTGGACGACAGCCGCTCGCGCAACTCCTTGGCGTCGAGATCGGGCAGCGTGGCGGTGAGCAGTTCCACCGCCTCTTCCACGTCGATGATCTTGCGCGGCTCGGCATAGAGCGAGGGCGACTTCACGTCGGTGGCGAGGATCTGGCCGTTGCGGTCGAGGATGTCGGGGCGCGCGGTGGCGACGGCGTCCTGCGAGACGGTGTGGTGGGGGCCGTGCTCGTTGCTGACGACGGCGAACATGACGAGGCGCAGGGCGATCACGCCGTAGATGGCGGCGAAGGCGACGATGGCGAGACCGAGCCGCGCCTTGGCCTTGACGTTGCGGTCGACGCCTTGGCCGTAGAGCAGCGAGCGCAGCAGGCGCTGCCAGCGGGTTTCGGAATTGCGCGCGGCGGGAGCGGACATGAGCGTCACCGTCGTCGCGGCGCCGGCAGGCTGCCGGTGAATTCGGGATTGGACGGCGCGATCATGGCGCCGATGGCATCGCCATTGATCGGCCGCGGCAGCGCCGGCGGGCGCGGCGGCAGATCGTCGAAATTGCCGAATTGCGTCGCCTTGGCCGGCTGCAGATGCGGCAGGAAGCGCTCGGCCAAGTCCTGGATGCGGCTCGGCGTGTCGAGCCTGGCCCATTCGGCGCGCAAGGCGGCGATGGCGTTGCGCTCGTGGCGCAATTCGCCGCGCAGCTTGTCGACTTTCTCGGCCTGCAGCGTGGAATCGAACTTGATCTTGTAGACCGCCGAGGCCGCCAGGATCAGCGCGGCGATGACCAGGATATTGAGCGAGGCGCATGGCTCAGCGCCCCCGCAGGATATCGGCGAGCGCCGGCAGGCGCGGCAGCAGGCCGGCGGCGTCGGCGGTGCGCGCCGGCGCCTCGGTGCGCTCGGCCGGCGCGCAGCTTGGCGGAACGGGCGCGCGGATTGCGCGCGACTTCCTCGGCGTCGGCGATGAGCGGCCGCTTGGTGAGCAGGCGGAAACTCGGCGCCGGCGCTTGACTTCCGGCGCATGGCGCGAGCCGCCGCCGGTCTCGCTGCGCTCGGTGAGGAACGTCTTGACGATGCGGTCCTCGAGCGAATGGAACGACACCACGACCAGCCGGCCGCCGGGTTTGAGCACGCGTTCGGCGGCGGCAAGCGCCTGCGCCAAGTTCGCCGAGCTCGTCATTGACGAAGATGCGCAGCGCCTGGAACGTGCGCGTGGCCGGATGGATGTCGCCCGGGCGCGAGCGCACCACCGAAGCGACGATATCGGCGAGCGCGGCGGTGGTCGCGATCGGCGCGGTGCTGCGCGCCTTGACGATGGCGCGGGCGACGGCGCGCGAATGACGCTCCTCGCCGAGCAGGAAAATGATGTTGGCGAGGTCGCGCTCGTCGGCCGCATTGACCACGTCGGCGGCGCTCGGCCCTTCGCCGCTCATGCGCATGTCGAGCGGCCCGTCCGCGCGGAAGGAGAAGCCGCGCGCCGGCGTGTCGAGCTGCATGGAGGAGACGCCGAGATCGAGCACCACGCCGTCGACGGTCGCAAAGCCGGCCTCGCGCGCGACCGCGTCGAGATTGGCAAAACGGTCCTCGACCAGCGTCAGCCGGCCGGCGGCCGATTGCACCAGATCCGCAACCCAGTGCGATTGCGGTCGGATCGCGGTCGATGGCGATGACCGTGCATTCGGCGGCCGCCAGCATGGCGCGGCTATAGCCGCCGGCGCCGAAAGTGGCGTCGACATAGACGCCGCCGGGCGGATGGTGAGCAGCTCGACCACGGGACGGCCGAGCACGGGAATGTGAGGGGCCGGTCCGCCAGCGACAGCCCGAGAGCCGCCGCTGCCCGCCGTCATTCCCGTGCTCCGAGCGCGTTGCGCGCTTGCCCCTGGGAGCCAAGCTCGACCTTGAGCGCGCGCACCTTTTGGGTGGCCTCCGCGAGCTCGTTGGCAAACCGGCCGGGCTCCCAGATCTGAAACTTGTGACCGAGGCCGACAAACGCCACCTGGTCGGCGATGCCGGCGTGACGCTTGAGGGTCTCGCTCAAGACCACGCGGCCCTCGCCGTCGATCTTCAGCGTCTCGCTGGTGCCGTAGAGCGACAGCGCGAAGCTGCTCGCGCTCCTCCGAGAACGGGGCAAAGCGTGCGATCAGGGCCTCGATCTCCGCCATCAGCGCATTCCCTCCCGCGTCGATCGCCGGTGAGGCGAGCGCCGGGTAGCAATAGAGACCGTCGAAACCGTCGCGGGTGAGCACCGAACGGAAGGAAGCGGGGATGGAGACGCGTCCCTTGGCGTCGAGCCGCAACGTGAAGTTGCCCACGAAGCGGTCCATATCCCGCACTCCACGCCGACCGGACGCACGCCACGAAGGGGACGGATTGAGCGTTCCCCGGCCAGAGCTCGCTTCCCGGGCAGTTGCCGGGAACTTCCCTGGTCCTTGATGGGAATTGATGGGATATCATGGGATATTGTGGCCGTCAAGGAAACGGACACAGCGCCGCGGCGGCGCCCCGTCGCGACGGAACAGTCTCATTAACCCCGGTTAAACTTAAGGAAGCGTTGCCGGGCGCGCCTTCGGGGTCCCCGCGCGCTTTGGCGGCGCGCAGCAATGCAATTCCTGCGCCCCGCCTGCCCTATGGAACAAGGAACGCCCTCCCGCATATTGAGTTGGCCTCGGCGGGCGGTTTTTGCCCGCCGATGGTTCCAAGCGACCTGCCCAAGGCAACCCCTGGCGCCTGGTTCCATCGCGCGAACCAAAGGAGGCGATCCATGATGAAAAAACTGATGCTCGGCGCGGCGCTGTCCGCGCTCCTCGTCTCGGGCGCACTGGCGCAGACGCCATCCCCGAACATGAAAGCCAACCCGCCGGCCGCGGCGAAAGCCGACAAGCTCGCCACCGCACCGCGCGAGGCAAATACGGGTAAGCCCGACGTGGTGCTGTCGCAGAAGCCCGATCAGTTCCTGGCATCCAAGTTCAAGGGCACCGACGTGCTCGGCGCCGACAACAAGAAGATTGGCGACGTCAGCGACATCCTGTTCGACAAGAACGGCACCATCCAGGCCTACGTGATTAGAATGGGCGGATTCCTCGGCATGGGCGGCAAGGACGTGGCGCTGGCACCGACCGCCTTCGAGGTGGTGCCTGGCAAGAAAGGCGGCACCGACCGGTTGAAGCTGTCGATGACGCAGCAGCAGCTCAAGCAGGCGCAGAACTTCACGCCCTATTCGCCACCACATCCGGTCGCGACCACCACCGGAGCGGGCGGCGCCATGGGCGGCGCACCGCTGGGCGGTGCCACGCATCCGCGTGGCAGCGGACAATAGATGCAATTGGCCCGAATCTTGAGACTCCGTCGCTGCGGCCGTGATGGCACTTTGTTACCGTCACGGCCGCCATGCATTCGCGGTAGCCTGTTGCTATGCTGCCACTTGCTATTTCGAACGGCGCATTGAATGGTGCGCGCCCTGCGCAATTGGTTTGGTTCAGTGCCCACATTTCAGCCGGATTCCTTCATCGTCGCCGAGGTCAAGCCCTCGCCGAATTTCGACGAACGTCAGGACGGTCGCCACCCGACATCATTCTCCTGCACTACACCGGCATGAAGACCGGCGTGGCCGCGCTGGAACGGCTGTGTGCGCCAGAAAGCAAGGTCTCGGCACATTACGTCGTGTTCGAGGACGGTCGCATCGTGCAATGCGTGCCCGAGGACAAGCGCGCCTGGCATGCCGGCGTGTCCTCCTGGGCGGGCGAGACCGACATCAATTCGCGCTCGATCGGCATCGAAATCGTCAACCCCGGTCACGAGTTCGGCTATAGCGATTTTCCGCTGCGCCAGGTGGCGGCGGTGATCTCGCTGTGCAAATCGATCTCTGACCCGGCGCGGTCCGCTATCGCCCGATCGCGTGCTCGCCCATTCCGATGTAGCGCCGACCCGCAAGCAGGATCCGGGCGAGAAGTTTCCCTGGGCGCTGCTCGCCGAATCCGGCGTCGGCCACTGGGTGCGGCCGGCGCCGCTCGCGGTCGGGGGACAGACGCTGACGCCAGGCGATCAAGGCGAGGCGGTGCGACGGCTGCAGCGCGCGCTCAAGGGCTACGGCTATGGCATCGAAGAGACCGGCGGCTATGACGAGGCCACCCGCGCGGTGGTGACGGCGTTCCAGCGCCATTTCCGCCCGGCGCGCGTCGACGGCATTGCCGACGCGTCCACCCTGCGCACGCTGCGCGCGCTGACCGATACGCGGCCGCGCATGGCGGGTTAGGCGCGGCGGGCGAAATATTCGGCCTGCAAATGCCAGGAGGCGCCGTCGTCAAGCGACCGCTCGCCGATCCAATGGAACGATGCTGGCGTGATCGCGGTGAAGCGCCAGCGCATGCCGGCGCCGGAATCCGCCTTGCCGATCTGCACGATGTCGTTGCCCTGCGCGCGGCCGACCTGGCGCACATAATATTGGCGCATCGGGTCGTTCCACAGGATGTGCCAGGCATCGATGCCGGGATCGTAGACGCGCAGCGTCGTGCCGTAGAACACGTCGGAAAAGGCCCAGACGTCCTGCAGCGCGCGGCCTTGCAGCACCCAACCGGCGTGGATCTCGCCTTTGCCCTCATGGCGGCTGCCGTCGTCGCCATGAATAACGCCGTGCATGGCCCAATCGCCGATCAACCAGCGGTAAAGGCCCATCTTCTCGGCGCGGTCGGCGGCGGGCGCGCTGCTGTGCAGCGCGTCGACGAAATTCTTGTGGGTGATGGCATCGGACATGGGCGGCCTATTCGCGTTGTGGAGCTGCATCGGTAACGCACCCCGGGCGGCGCCTGCTTGGGAAAAATTGCGAAACGTCGCGGCGGCGCATTATCTTTGTTTCGCCCGCAAGCCGGCTAGACTGCCGCCATGAGCATTGCCACGCAGGTGCTGGCGGCGGGTCCGGGCTGGCGGGCGCTCGACGTCGTGTGCACGCACGGACCGCAGGACCGGCCGTTCGACGAGCAGCACCGCGATGTCTCCATCGCCGCGGTGACGTCGGGCATGTTCCAGTATCGCTCGCGGCAGGGCGCGGCGCTGTTGGCGCCGGGCAGCGTGCTGCTCGGCAATGCCGGCGCCTGCTTCCGCTGCGGGCATGAGCATGGCGCCGGTGACCGCTGTCTCGCCTTTCACTTCGCGCCGGAACTGGTTGAGACAATCGTCGCCGCGGTGCCGGGCGCGCGCAGAACCGATTTCACGGTTCCCAGCCTGCCGCCATTGCCGCAACTGGTGCCGGTGCTGGCGAGCGCCGAAGCGGCGCGCGACGACGGCGACAATGCCGCGTTCGAGGAACTGGCGCTGCGCCTGGCCGGCACGGTGGTCGCACTGCTCGCGCAAGCGCGCGGCGGCGGCGGCCAGCCGACGAACGCGCGGGAGGAAAAGCGAATCGTCGCGACGTTGCGGCTGATCGAACGCCAGGCCGAAACACCGCTGACGCTGAGCGCGCTGGCACGCGCGGCCGGCATGAGTTCGCTTTCATTTCTTGCGCCGCTTCACGCAGGTGACCGGCCTGACGCCGCATCAATATCTGCTGCGCACACGGCTTAACCGCGCCGCGGTGCGGCTCAGGCGCACCCGCGATGCCGTTTCGACCGTGGCCTACGACGCCGGCTTCAACGATCTGTCGACCTTCAACCGGCGCTTCCGCCGCATCACCGGCATGAGCCCGGGCGAATTCCGCGCGCGCGGGTAGCGCATGATCCCGAAAAGTGGGAACCGGTTTTCGAATAAGATCATGCGCAATGCAAAAAGTTCAGCGCGCGGGCTTGCCCGCCTCCGGCAAAGGCACGCCCGGCTGCCGCCAGGGCGCCGAGGAAAAGCGCGCGATCAGGAATTCGAGGAACACCGCCACGCGCGGCAGCCGCTGTCGTCCGGCCGGATAGATCGCGGCCAGCGGGAACGGCTCGACGTGATGGCTATCGGCCAACAGTGGCACCAGTTCGCCGTTGCGCAGCGGCGCCCCGACGATGACATCCGACAGCCTGACGATGCCGGCGCCTTCGATGGCGAGCCGCAGCGCGGCTTCCGCATCGTCGGTGGAAACACGCGGGCGCACCTCAACCACATCGACGCCGCCGCGAGTCTTGAACGGCCAGCGGTTGAGGCCGGGGCCGGCGACCACAATGCAATCGTGATCCTTGAGATCGGCGGCGACTTGTGGCGCGCCGCGCCGCTCGAGATAGGACGGGGCCGCGCAGATCACCCGCTGTAGCTCGGCGATCTTGCGCTGGATGAACGGCCCCTGCGGCAAGTGGCCGGAGCGCACCGCGATGTCGGCCTGCGCCTCGATCAAGTCGACGAGGCGGTCGGTGATCGATAGTTCAAGGTCGATCTCCGGATAACGCGCAAGGAAATCCGCCAGCGCCGGCGCGAGTTGGTGCAGGCCGAAGGCGGTGCCGGAATTGATGTGCAGCCGCCCGCGTGGCGCTCCGCGCACGCTCGCCACCTCGGCCTCGGCCTCGTCGATGTCGGTCACGATACGGCGGGCGCGGGTGAGGAAGGTCTCGCCTTCCGGAGTCAGCGCCAGCCGGCGGGTCGACCGCTCCAGCAGGCGCGCGCCCAGCCGGTCCTCCAGCCGCGACACCAGCTTGGAGACGGCCGAGGGGGTCAGGCCTAAGTCCTTGGCTGCGGCCGAGAAACTGCCGCGATCCATGACCCGCACAAAAACTCGCAGATCTGAGGTGACATCCATATCTGTGCCTATTATTCACTAATGAATTGATATAATAGCATATTATGTTTTCTTTGAAACTGAATACTATACGGACAACGCATAGGGAGAAACGACGAAAACCGCTCCCCACTGCACGGAGATAGCCATGATCAGCCATAACGTCACCAAAGGCACCTTTTCCCTGAACCAGTTGGAAGATGTGCTGGCGCAGGCGCGCGAGGAGCGAGCACGAGCCATGCGCCAGATGCTGAAGGGGGTGCCCGGCGCTGTTCAAGCGCTTGGTGGTGCATTTGCGCCCGGCCAGCGACCGCTTGCCCCACAGCGGTGCCTGGGCCTGACCTAGGCGTGATTTAGGCTTGGCCCGGGCGCGAGCGCGCACAGGCTTTGGGTCTGAATCTTCTGGCCCACATATCGGGTCAGAATTTACCGGAATATGGAACGGCTGCCCGAATTGGGCCTGAATTGTTCCGCATCAATCTCAGCTTGCCTCCCAGGCACCCGGGTCTGTCCCCCTCCCGACAGGCCCGGGCTTTTTTTGATCCGCGTCCGCACGCGAAGCCGCTTGACGCCAGCGGCCCCCGCCCCCATCCCTAGTTGCGTCAGTCGGCCGGACGGCCGCTCCGCGCCAATGCCGAAAGGCGGCCGGGGAGGAAAGTCCGGGCTCCATGGACCAACGGTGCCGGATAACGTCCGGCGAGGTGCCCTTCGGGACCGCCTCAGGGACAGTGCCACAGAAATCAGACCGCCGCGGCGCGTAGCGTATAGCCGCGGTAAGGGTGAAACGGTGCGGTAAGAGCGCACCGCGCTTCCGGCAACGGCGGCGGCACGGCAAACCCCACCGGGAGCAAAACCGAATAGGAACGGCGTGGCCGTGTCCCGCAAGGGATGCGGCCGATCGGTCCGGATCAGCCGTTCGGGTAGGTTGCTAGACGCGCCGGGCGACCGGCGTGCCAGATGAATGGCCGTCACGCCCGTGGGTTCGCGCCCGCGGGCCTTACAGAACCCGGCTTACAGGCCGGCTGATACGTCAAACGGGGGCTCGGCGGGACAACCGCCGGGCCCCCGCCAATTTGCGGGCATCACCGTGGATCAACGACTCAGAATTACCAGGTGTTGAGGGCGTAGCGGTCCACGTTGCGGTGACCCGCGCGGGCGGCCCGCGCGGGACTACCGGCAAGACGCGCGACGACGACCAGGCGTTCGACCTCACCGCTGAGGAAGGCACGCAGGAAGGCCTGGTAATTCTTGAAGGAGACACACCCATTCGACTGGCCCGAGGGGCCAAGCATGTAAGTGTGGGCCAGCATGCCGTCGCGACCGAACATGTTGCCGTCGTCGACCGGATTAAGACGGATCGCGCGAACGCCGTGGAACAGTTCCTTGCGCAAGGTCAGATCGTAGACATTGGGCGGCGTCGGGCCGCGATCTTTCACCGCGACGAAACGCGGGTTGTCCAACCAGCGGCCGAGCCCCGAATGTGCCTCCAGTCTCTCGCCGTTGGGCAAATAAACGGTATGCGCTGCGATGTCGTAAACTGCGGTGCGGCTGTCGGGAGCCGGCAGCGCCATCGCTTTGTTGTGAGCTTGCCGCTGGGGCGAATGCTTCGCGGCGGCGGCGTCCGCCGGCGGCGCAACGACCGCCGCGACCCGCGGCGCCGGCGTCGCCACCGGGGCGGCGGCAATGTCGCGACGCGGCGGATGCGGTCGCGGCAGCGGCACGCGGGCGACGTGTTCGGCGGCGGGCAGCGGCGGCGCGGCGGGCGTGAGTTTGGCCTCGCGCGTGACACCGGGGGCGACGGGTGTTTCAAGCTTGGCCGGCGGCTGCGCAGGATTCGAAGCAGAAGAGGCCGATGCCACGTGAGGCGTGATGGCGCGGGAAGGCTGCGCCGCCAGCGGCGCGGGCTTCGGCGCTAAAGCGGGCGTGAGCGTGGCGACGCGCGTGGGCTTTGGCGCCAAAGCGGGGGCAAGTGTTGCAACACGTGTCGGATTTGGCGCGTAGGCGGCACCGGTCCATATCCTTGCCGAGCCGAACACGTCCGCCCGACCCGACAAGAGCGGATCCGCCAACGCAATCGCCGCCGGCCCGACCGGCGGCCGCATGTGGATATGCGAATTGGTGGAGAGCGCGGTGCCGACCATCCAGACCGCGGCCAAAGTGACGGACCCGACGATCGCCCCCGCCGTGGCCACGGTGGCGAGGCCGACGGCGAAACCGTCAAAAAGCCGGCGGCAATCGCCAAAGGCGATAACGGGGCCGTCGAAAGTGGTGAGGCCAGGGAAGGTCGCGGTCGTCGTGGTCATATTACGCGCTACTCGAAATCGATTGCTTAGATCGATGCCACCGCCGATCGCTGCGGTGGCTGCCTGTCGACGGCATTCGTTCGCTGGAAGACGACGGAACTTGCCTTTGTCATGCCGACCTGCCGCTGCACTACGCACGTGACGCTGCGCACCACCATGCGGGCATTAAGGTTAAGCGGCTGTAAATTCGGCGCCGGTAGGCCGCGAAAAATTGCGGCGGGGGCAGCGCTTAGCGCGCGTCCAGCATGGTCGAGGGGAGCCAGAGCGCCAGCCCCGGGAACATCGCCACCAGCACCACGGCGATGCACATCAGCGCGAACAGCGGCAGCGCATAGGCGCCGATGGTGAAGATGTTGCGGCCGGTCATGCCCTGCAGCACGTAGAGATTGAAGCCGATCGGCGGCGTGATCTGCGCCATCTCCACCACCAGCACCACATAGATGCCGAACCAGATCAGGTCGAAGCCCGATTTCTGCACCAGCGGGATGATGATCGAGGTGGTGAGCACCACCATGGAGATGCCGTCGAGGAAGCAGCCGAGCACGATGTAGAAGAAGGTCAGCGCGGCAAGCAGCGCCCAGGGCGCCAGCTTGAAGCCGGTGATCCATTCGGCGAGCGCGATGGGGATGCCGGTGAAGCCCATGGCGGCGGTGAGGTAGGCGGCGCCGGCGAGGATGAAGGCGATCATGCAGCTGGTGCGGGTGGCGGCGATCAGCGCGGCGATGAAGGTTTGCCGGGTCAGCGTGCCCGACCACCAGGACAGGACCAGCGAGAGGAACACGCCGACCACCGCGGCTTCGGTCGCCGAGGCCAGCCCGCCATAGATCGAGCCGATGACGCCGAGGATGAGCAGCACGATCGGGATCAGCCGGCGCGAGGCGGCAAGCCGGGCGCGCCACGGCACCGGCGGCTCGGGCGGCGGCATGCGCGCCGGATTGACCAGCGCCCAGACCACAATGAAGCCCATGAACAACAAGGCCAGCACCACGCCGGGCAGCACGCCGGCGATGAACAGGCGGGCGATCGATTGCTCGGTGACGGTGGCGTAGATGATCAGGATGATCGAGGGCGGGATCAGCAGGCCGAGCGTGCCGGAACCGGCCAGCGTGCCGATCGCCATGCGCTCGTCATAACCGCGCTTCATCAGTTCCGGCAGCGCGATGCGGCCGATGGTCGCGCAGGTCGCGGCGGAGGAGCCGGAGACCGCGGCGAAGATGGCGCAGCCGACCACGTTCACATGCAGCAGCCGGCCGGGCAGCTTCTGCACCCACGGCGCCAGGCCTTCGAACATGTCGTCGGACAATTTGGTGCGGTAGAGGATCTCGCCCATCCAGATGAACATCGGCAGCGCGGTCAGGTCCCAGGAATCCGAGGCCGTCCACATCGCGGTGGCGAGCACCTGGCCGGGCGGCGTCGAGGCGGTGGTGAGGACGCCGACAAAGCCGCAGATCGCCAGCGCCAGCGCGATCCAGACGCCGGAGCCGAGCACGGCGAACAGGAACAGCATCAGCGCCAGCGAGACATCGACGACGGTCACCCTAGCCCTCCTTGCCCAGCGTCACGGCGTCCTCGGCGGCGCGGAAGCTCGGCCGCCCGCGCCACAGCACAAGCACGAGCTCGTCGACGAGCGCGACGGTGAGGATGGCGGCGCCCAGCGCCATGGCGCTTTGCGGAATCCACAGCGGCACGCGCACCACGCCGGGCGACACGTCGCCGAATTGAAACGACACCCAGGCAAAGCTTGAAAGCTGCCAGGTCATGTAGGCGGAGGCCACGGTGGCGAGGCCGAAGGCCCAGATTTCGAGCAAGCGGCGCGCGCCTTCGCCGAGCATGGAGAGCAGCATGGTGACGCGAATGTGGTTGCCGGCCTTGAGCGTGCCGGCAAGCGCCAGGAAGCTGGCGGCGGCGAGCAGATAGCCGCAGATTTCGGCGAGCGAGAGGATGACGAAATCGGTGCGCGGCAGATGCAGCAGCGCCAGCGTGCCATCGAGCAGGCGGCCGGCAAGCTGGGCGCCGACCAGGAGCGCGATGGTCACCAGGCAGAGCGCGGAAGCCCACAATGCGCCGCCATAGAGCGTGTCGAGGAAACGGCGCATTTGCTCAATCCTCGCCGCGGGCGCTCTTACCCTCTCTCCTTGCGGGAGAGGGTGGCGCCGAGCGCAGCGAGGCGCCGGGTGAGGGGTTTCTTTCCGCTCTGGCCAAACGTGCAAGAAGATCCTCCAGCACCGAGTTTGGCCGTGTGAGCACGTCGTTGTTCCAGTAGCGAATTGTCTGGAAACCGGTTGCGCTTGGTTTTCTGTCTCTTTCCCCATCGTGCGATGAATTCGCATGTTGACTGCCGTCAATCTCAACGATGATCCGCCGCTCAAAACACACAAAGTCCAAAATGAAATTCTCTACCGGCGCCTGCCGTCTAAATTTCCAGCCGCTCAGCGAACGATCGCGCAGCAATCGCCACATTGCCAATTCGGCGTCGGTTGAGGAATGCCGCATCCGCCGTGCATTTGTTCGCAGGCGTGGCGGAACCGGCCGGTGATGCTTCTTGGTTTGCGCCAAAACGACCCCTCACCCCGCTCGCGCCTTTGGCGCGAGCGACCCTCTCCCGCAAGGGGAGAGGGTTAGACCCGTGCGCGGCTAGGCCGCACAGAACAGCTTACTTCCGATACGCCGTCCAGCATGGCCTTGCCGTCGGCGCCGGCGGATTTCTCCCATTCCTTGGTGATCTCGGCGCCGATCTTTTCCAGCCCCGCCTTCAGCTCGGGGCTCGGCGGCGCCACGATGATGCCGGCGGCCTTGAGCGCGGCGTTCTTCACCGTCATCTCTTCCTCCGACACCTTCCAGCCGCGCGCTTCCGCGGTCTTGGCGGCCGCCATCACCGCCTTCTGCAGGTCGGGCGAAAGCTTGTCGAAGGCCGCCTTGTTGACGAAGACGATGTCGCGCGGCAGCCAGGCCTGCACATCGTAGTAGCGGCTGAGATAATCCTGCGCCTTGGTGTTCACGCCGGTCGAGGCCGAGGTGATCATCACGTCGACGCGGCCGGTGGCGAAAGCGGTCGGCAGGTCGGGCACCTCGATCTGCGTCGGGATGGCGCCGGCGAGCGAGGCGATGCGGCCGATCATGGCGTTATAGGTGCGGAACTTCTTGCCCTTGAGATCGGCGACCGAGTTGATCGGCTGCTTCGAATAGAGCCCCTGCGGCGGCCACGGCACCGAATAGAGCAGGATGAGGCCTTCCTTGGCGAGCTGCTTTTCCAGATAAGGCCGCTGCGCGGCATAGAGCTTTTTGGCGGCGGGATAGCCGGTGGCGAGGAAGGGCACCGAATTCGAGCCCGTAGACCGGCGCCTCGTTGGAGGCGAGCGACTCCAGAATCTCGCCGATCGGCGCGGTACCTTGGCGCACGGCGCGCTTGATTTGCGGGTGCTTGATCAGCGAGCCGGCCGAATGGATCACGATGGTGAGCGACCCCTTGGTCGCCTTGGCCACGTCGGCGGCAAAGGCGGCGTCGTTCTTGGTGTGGAAATTGCCGTCCGGATAAGGCGTCGGCATATCCCATTTTGTCTGCGCGGACGCCGCCGTGCTCAGACCGAGCGCGAGCAGAACGCCAAGTAAGCCTCGCGATACTCGTTTCATTGTTGACCCCCGTTCGCGGGCGCTGTCGAACCCGCCTGTGTTGGCTTTAACTCGAACACTAACAGCCTTCCCGATCGCCTGAAACGCCACGCCATCGGCGTCGTGGCGAAAAATTCGGCCGCGTCTTACAGGCTCGCCGCCGCCCGCGCGGCCTGATCGTAATGACCGGACAGCGCTCGCATCAGGCCTGCCATTTCCGAAAGCCGGCGCTCGTCGGCGCCGGTGCTCTTGACCGGTTGAACCAGCAGCGTCTCGCGTATCTTGTAATAACGTTGGATAATCTCGTTGCCCTTGGACGTCAGGCTGACCGTCTTCTCGCTGCCACGCCGGCCGCTGGCGACCAGCTTGTGCGTTTCCAGCTTCTTGAGCGAATAGGTAACCAGGTGCGTATCCTCGATATTGAGCACCAGGCAGATATCCGCGACCCGCTTGCTGCGGCCGCGATGCGCGATCGTATGCACCACCAGCACGTCGAGCGGCGACAAGTCAGGCACGCCGGCCGCCGCCATGCAGCGCACCATCCAGCGCTCGAAGGCATGGCCGAGCAGGATCAGCCCGAATTCCAGTTCCGACAGCGCGGGCATCGCGCCCGAGGCGAGATGCGCCGACGACACGATCGGTCCAAGCCCTGTTTCCATGCGCGCTTTGGCGTTCATCTGCGCCGCCCCCCACGGCGGCCGGACGAAGGGTAACCGGCGTCGATAAATTGTCAACGATTTATTGACGTTTTTTTCCACCTGCTCTAAGCCAGCCCGCACGGGGGGCGAACGGATGGCGATGCGCAAACGGCAGACCTGGGACTTCTGGATCGACCGCGGCGGCACTTTCACCGACGTGGTCGGCCGCGGCCCCGATGGCGCGCTGCATCCGCACAAGCTGTTGTCGGAAAACCCGGAGGCCTATGCCGATGCCGCCGTGCAGGGCATCCGCAACCTGCTCGGGCTCAAAGCCGGCGAGCCAATCCCGCCGGGCCGCGTCGGCGCGGTGAAGATGGGCACCACGGTCGCCACCAATGCGCTGCTCGAGCGCAAGGGCGAGCGCACGCTGCTGCTGATCACCAAGGGCTTCCGCGACGCGCTCAAGATCGGCTACCAGGCGCGGCCGAAGATCTTCGCGCGCCACATTATCAAACCCGACATGCTGTACGAACGCGTCGCCGAGGTCGACGAGCGCGTGCGCGCCGACGGCACGGTCGAGCGCGCGCCCGATCTTGCCGCCGTGCGGCGCGATCTCGAAAGCGCGCGCGCCGACGGCATCGACGCGCTGGCGATCGTGTTCATGCATGCCTATCGCTTTCCCGCGCATGAACGGCAGGTGGCCGCGCTCGCCCGCGACCTGGGTTTCGCGCAAGTTTCGGTCAGCCACGAGGTTTCGCCACTGATCAAGCTGGTCGGTCGCGGCGATACCACGGTGGTGGATGCGTATCTGTCGCCGATCCTGCGGCGCTATGTGGCGCGGGTGGCGAATGAGATGCACGGCGGCGCGGCCGCTTCACCCTCCCCTGGAGGGGGAGGGTCGGCGAGCCGCGCCAGCGGCGAGCCGGGGTGGGGTGAGACCGCGTCGGAGGGCGATGCTGTCACCCCCACCCGCCGCGCTGCGCGCGGCGACCTCCCCCCTGCAGGGGGAGGTGAAGCGGAGCAAGCGGCGGACGCCATCCGCCTCATGTTCATGATGTCGTCGGGCGGGCTGACGGCGGCGGAGCTGTTCCAGGGCAAGGACGCCATTCTTTCCGGCCCGGCCGGCGGCGTGGTCGGCATGGCCGAGACCGGGCGCGAAGCCGGCTTCGCGCGGCTGATCGGTTTCGACATGGGCGGCACCTCGACCGATGTCTCGCACTTCGATGGCGAGTACGAGCGCGCCTTCGAAACCGAAGTCGCCGGCGTGCGCATGCGCGCGCCGATGATGCTGATCCACACGGTGGCGGCCGGCGGCGGCTCGATCCTGCATTTCGACGGCGCCCGCTTCCGCGTCGGCCCCGACTCGGCCGGCGCCAATCCGGGCCCGACCTGCTACCGGCGCGGCGGACCGCTGGCGGTGACCGATGCCAATGTGATGCTGGGCAAGCTCATCCCGGATTTCTTCCCGAAGATCTTCGGACCCGCTCAGGACCAGCCGCTCGATGCCGCGAGGGTGCGGCATGACTTCAACAATCTGGCGCAAAAGGTCGGCGGCAAGTCGGCGGAAGAGATCGCCGACGGCTTCATCAAGATCGCGGTCGAGAACATGGCCAATGCGATCAAGAAGATTTCCGTGCAGCGCGGTTATGACGTCACCCGCTACGCGCTCAATTGCTTCGGCGGCGCCGGCGGCCAGCACGCCTGCCTGGTCGCCGACGCGCTCGGCATGACCAAGGTGCTGATCCATCCGTTCTCCTCGCTATTGTCGGCCTACGGCATGGGGCTCGCCGACATCCGCGCCACGCGCGAGCAGGCGATCGAGGAACCGCTGGGCGGCAAGGCGCTGGCGGCGCTCGAGCGCGTCGGCGCACGGCTCGGGCGCGAGGCGAAGGCGGAAGTCGCCGGCCAGGGCGTGGCGCCGGCAAAGATCAAGGTGATCGTGCGCGCGCATATTCGCTACGCGGGGACCGATACGGCGCTGGTGGTCGATGCGGGCACACTTTCTTCACCCTCCCCTGGAAGGGGAGGGTCGACGCAACGCGCTGGCGCGATGCGTCGGGGTGGGGTGAAGCGCAGCAAGAAAAGTTCACCCCCACCCGCCGCGCTGCGCGCGGCGACCTCCCCCCTCCAGGGGGAGGTGAAGCTCATTCCCTTGGCAAAGATGCAGCGCGCCTTCGAGCGCGCCCACAAGGCGCGGTTCGGCTTCATCGACCGCTCCAAGCAGATGATGGTGGAAGCGGTGTCGGTGGAGGCGGTCGGCGGCGGCGCCAAATTCCGCGAGCGCGCCGGCAAGACGACGCGCGCCAAGCTGCCCAAGCCGGCGCGGCACACAAGATTTTTCTCCGCGGGTGAATGGCATGACGCGAAGGTTTTCACCCGCGATCAGCTCAAGCCGGGCCAGACGGTCAAGGGCGCGGCCATCATCATCGAGCCGCACCAGACGATCGTGGTCGAACCGGGCTGGCAGGCGGCGCTGACGGCGAAGAATCATCTGCTGCTGTCGCGGACAAAGAAGCTCAAGCGCAGCTACGCCATCGGCACCCATGCCGATCCGGTGATGCTGGAAGTGTTCAATAACCTCTTTATGTCGATCGCCGAGCAGATGGGCGTGTCGCTGCAGAACACCGCCTATTCGGTCAATATCAAGGAACGGCTCGACTTCTCCTGCGCGGTGTTTTCCGCCGACGGCACGCTGGTGGCCAATGCGCCGCATATGCCGGTGCATCTCGGCTCCATGGACCGCGCGGTGGAGACCATCATCCGCGAGAATGCCGGCCGCATCGCGCCCGGCGACGTCTACGCCATCAACGCGCCCTATAACGGCGGCACCCATCTGCCCGACATCACCGTGTGCACGCCGGTGTTTGGCGCTTCTTCTTCCCTCCCCCCGCGAGCGCTCGCGAGCGGTGGGGAGGGTCGACGCGCTGCGGCAGCAGCGCGTCGGGGTGGGGGGTCTTCGGTCAAGAAAAGCGCCCCCCACCCCCGACCCCTCCCCGCCACGTCGCTACGCTCCGTGGGGGGAGGGGAGAAGAAAGGCAAATCGCAAATCCTGTTCTGGGTCGCCTCGCGCGGGCATCACGCCGATGTCGGCGGCATCTCGCCCGGCTCGATGTCGCCCAACGCCACCAGCATCGAGCAGGAAGGCGTGCTGTTCGACAATTTCAAGCTGGTCGACCGCGGTCGCTTCCGCGAGAAGGAGTTGATGGCGGCGCTGACCGGCGCGCGCTATCCGGCGCGCAATCCGGTGCAGAACGTCAACGACATCAAGGCGCAGATCGCCGCCAACGAGAAGGGCGTCGCCGAGCTGCGCAAGATGGTGGCTGAGTTCACGCTGCCGGTGGTGCGTGCCTATATGGGCCATGTGCAGGACAATGCCGCCGAAAGCGTGCGCCGGGTGATCGACCGGCTGCACGACAGCGCGTTCGCCTACGAGATGGACCAGGGCACCGTGATCAAGGTGAAGATCACGGTCGACAAGAAAAAGCGCGAGGCCACCGTCGACTTTACCGGCACGAGCCCACAGCAGCCGACCAATTTCAACGCGCCGGAGCCGGTAACGCGCGCCGCGGTGCTCTACGTGTTCCGCGTCATGGTCGACGACGACATCCCGATGAATGCCGGCTGCCTGCGGCCGATCAACATCGTGATCCCGCAACGCTCGATGCTGTCGCCGGAATATCCCGCCGCCGTGGTGGCGGGCAATGTGGAGACCTCGCAAGCGGTGACCGATACGCTGTTCGGCGCGCTCGGCGCGCTCGCCGCCGCGCAGGGCACCATGAACAATCTGAATTTCGGCAATGCGCGCTATCAGTATTACGAGACCATCTGCTCCGGCTCGCCGGCGGGGCCGGGCTTCAACGGCACCGACGCGGTCCATACCCATATGACCAATACGCGGCTGACCGATCCGGAGGTGCTGGAATTCCGCTATCCGGTGGTGCTGGAGGATTTCCACATCCGCCAAGGCTCCGGCGGCAAGGGCCAATGGCACGCCGGCGACGGCATCCGCCGCAGCATCCGTTTCCTGGAGAAGATGGACTGCACCATCCTCTCCGGCCATCGCCGCGTGCCGCCGTTCGGATTGGCCGGCGGCGAGCCGGGCGAGGTCGGCGAGAACTGGGCGCGGCGCAAGGACGGGCGCATGGAGCGCCTGGCCGGCTGCGACGAGACGGTGATCGATGCCAATGAGGCCATCATCATCCAGACGCCGACCGCGGGCGGATACGGCAAGGCGTGAACGGATCGCCGCAACTGAAATAAATGAAGTGCGCGGCCCGTTAAGCATCCGGCGCCACGGCGCTTGCTTTTGCGCGCGGTGGTGCGAGGCTGCACGCATGCGCGGCTTGATTCTTACCGCCGCATTGGTCGGGGCGCTCAGCGCGCCCGCGCTCGCCGATAATTACCCGGTGTCCGGCCGCTGGGGGCAGAGCACCAGCACGCAAAAAGGCGCCATCGACTGCAGTGGCAAACGCGTCATCACCTTCAACGGCAACCAACGACGCGACAGCGGCGGCGGCGTGCACGCCTTTCGCAATCTCTCGGTGACGCCGGCGGGACAGGACCGCTACGACGTGATCGACGTGTTCAGCAACGGCCAGGTCAACAACGGGCGTGTGCTCTACACGCTGGTCGAGAGCGACGCCGACCACATCGCGCTGCAAATGCAGATGGGCGGCCGCTGTCGCTGCAGCGCTGCAAATAATCCAGCTGCAAATCATCTAGGTGCGCGCGATGATCTCGCGCTCGCCGCGATGCACCGGCGTGACGGCGCCGAGACGACCGGGCTTTCGCCGCAGCAGGAATGATGGCCGTCGCTTGCGCAAGACGCTGCGGCGGCGCCGGCGCGCGCGCACCTCGCCGATGCGCAAGACGCCCAGCCGCCGGAAAGGCTCGCGCCAGCCCTCGCCCTCGGCGACCAAAAGCGGCAAGCCGAGCACCGTGCCCCAGATGCGCCATTCCGCCTCGGCGTCGTCGGCATCGCGCGAGACGAACAGCGGCAGCGCCAATCCGGGATCCCGGTGCGCCAGCATGACCGCGACCGCCGGCTCGGCCCCGTCCTCGCCCGCCATCAGCTTGAGGGCGACGCCGGCAAAGGCCGCCACCGGCAGATTGAGCGCCATGCGCATGCCGGCAAGCGTGCGGCGCACCACGACGCGCTTAGGGTGTAGTTCGATATCGCGCACCCGACCGTCGGCCGCGGCATCGCTCGCCGCGTAACGCACGGGCAGGGCGAACGGGTCGAGCCGCAGGGCGCGGCCCGACCCGGCGGGACTTCCGCCACTTCGCATTTGACGCCTCAAACTCTCCCGGCGCCGGACTTATTCGCCCGGTCGCTGGAGCCAATCATGGCAAAAAGGCGTCGGAATCCGCTTAACGAGCGCGGTTAATCGGCGCTAACGCTAGCCCCTTTGCGCCTGCATGCTTGACGGGAGCTTGCCAAGCATGATTGACGCGACCTTTCCGCGGCGGCGCAAATTGTCGGCGGAAGCGGTTGCGCGCCGCGCCCGGCAATGCCATCTCATCCCCATGCTTGCCCCCGTATCCTCCCTGTTCGACCAGTCCACCCTCACCGACCACGCCGAACGGCTGGTCAAGGCCGCGCGCGCGGCCGGCGCCGATGCCGCCGACGCCGTGGCGGTGCGCTCGCTGTCGCTCTCGCTCGAACTGCGCGAGGGCGCGGTCGAGGAATCGGAGAGCGCGGAAGGCGACGATCTCGGCCTGCGCGTGCTGGTCGGCAAGCGCCAGGCGGTGGTCTCCTCCAACGACCTCGCCGGCGATGCCGATGCGCTCGCCGCGCGCGCCGTGGCCATGGCCAAGGCCGCGCCGGAAGACAAATTCGCCGGCCTCGCCGACGCCGAGCCTGCTGGCGCAAGACTGGCCCGACCTCGACCTGATCGACCGCGCGCTGCCGACGGTGCAGGAACTGGAAGCGCTGGCGCGCGCCGCCGAACAGGCCGGGCTCGCGGTCAAGGGCGTCGCCAAGTCGGGCGGCGCCTCCGCCTCGGCCGGCATCGGCGGCATGGTGCTGGTAACCTCGACCGGCTTCCGCGGCGCCTATCTCGGCTCCAGCCACAGCGTCGTCGATGACCGCGATCGCCGGCAGCGGCACCGGCATGGAGCGCGACTACGATTATTCGATGCGCGCGCCACGCCGCCGATCTCGAAAGCGCCGGAAAAAATCGGCCGCGTCGCCGGCGAGCGCACGGTGGCGCGGCTCAATCCGCGCAAGGTGGCGACGCGCAAGGTGCCGGTGGTGTTCGACCCGCGCATCGCCGGCTCGCTGGTCTCGCATCTCGCCAGCGCCGCCAATGGCGCCTCGGTCGCGCGCAAGACCAGCTTCCTGCGCGACAAGATGGGCCAAAAACTGTTCGCCGACGGCATCAGCATCATCGACGATCCGCTGCGCAAGCGCGGCCTGCGCTCGCGCCCGTTCGACGGCGAAGGCGTCGCCGGCAAGCGGCTGGCGCTGATCGAGGACGGCCGCCTCGCCTCCTGGCTGCTCGATTGCGCCACCGCGCGCGAACTCGATCTCGCCACCACCGGCCATGCCGCACGCGGCGTCTCCTCGGTGCCCTCGCCCTCGCCGACCAATCTGCACATGGAAGCGGGCACGCTTTCGCCCGACGCGACTGATCGCCGACATCAAGGACGGCTTCTATGTCACCGACCTGATCGGCATGGGCGCCAACATGGTGACCGGCGACTACAGCCGCGGCGCCTCCGGCTTCTGGATCGAGAACGGCGAGCGCACCTATCCGGTGAGCGAGGTCACCATCGCCGGCAATCTCATCGACATGTTCCGCGCGCTCACGCCGGCCAACGATCTCACCTTCCGCTACGGCACCAATGCGCCGACGCTGCGCCTGGAGGGACTGACCGTTGCCGGCCAGTGATCCCGCGCGCCTCCGCGATCCGCTGCAAGCCGTCATGCGGGAAGCCGGCGAGCTCGCGCGCGAGACCGCGCGCCGCCCGTTCAAGCGCTGGACCAAGGGCGAAGACAATTCGCCGGTGAGCGAAGGCGACATCGCGGTCAACGAGCTGCTGCAGGCGCGGCTGGCGGCGCTCACGCCGCAGGCCGGCTGGCTGTCGGAGGAGATTGACGAAAGCCTGGCCGCGCGGCGACGCGGCGACCTGCACCTGGATCGTCGATCCGATCGACGGCACCCGCGCCTACATCACCGGCCGCGCCGACTGGACCGTCTCGGTGGCGCTGGTCGAAGCCGGCCGCCCGGTGCTGGCCGCGCTCTATGCGCCGGTGACCGACGAGATGTTCCTTGCCGTGCGCGGCGCCGGCGCCACGCTCAACGACACCGTCATCCGCGCCGACGACGGCAGCTTGGCCGGCGCGCGCCTTGCCGGCCCCAAGCGCACGCTCGACTTGGCTCGGCGGGCTCGCGCCCGGATATCCACACCGAGCCCAAGGTATTCTCGCTGGCGCTGCGGCTCTGCCCGCGTGGCGCAAGGCGCCTTCGACGCCGCTTTCGCCTCCAAGGGCAGCCACGACTGGGACCTTGCGGCGGCCGACCTTTTGGTGCACGAAGCCGGCGGCGTGATGACCGACTTTGCCGGACGAGTCCTCAGCTATAATCGACCGCATGTGGCGCACGGCGCGTTGATCGCCGCCGCACCCCGCCGCCACGGCGCGCTGATCGACCTGGTGCGCGACCGGACGGCGGAGTTCGCGTAACATCGCCCGCACCTGTTCACGTCGCTCGCTTCAGCACAATGCGCCTTCAATCGTCCATCCGCACCGGCCGCGCGACCCCGAATGCACGGGTTCTGTCGATGCGATGAACGCTCATCCCATGCGGCTGCTCGATCGGATCACGCGCTCGTCCGCCTTCCAGGAAGCCGTCGGCACGGCTGGGGGCGTGGTATCTGCGCCTGGTCTGGCACACCAGCCGCACCTCCGTGCCTCGAGCCGGCCGATATCTACGAGATCACCGAGATGCCGGTGATCGTCGCCATGTGGCACGGCCAGCATTTCCTCACGCCCTTCATCAAGCGCAACGACGAGACCCACCGCGTCAAGGCGCTGATCTCGCGCCACCGCGACGGCGAGATCAATGCGCGCGCCGCCCATCGCCTCGGCATCGAAACCATCCGCGGCTCCGGCGCGCATAACGGCGAATTCCAGCGCAAGGGCGGCGCCACCGCCTTCAGCGAAATGCTGGAGGCGCTGGAGCAGGGCTATAACATCGCGCTCACCGCCGACGTGCCCAAGGTGGCGCGGGTGGCCGGCATGGGCGTGGTCAAGCTGGCGCAGTTTTCCGGCCGGCCGATCTATCCGGTGGCGATCGCCACCAGCCGGCGCATCGTGCTCGACAACTGGGACCGCAGCGTCATCAACCTGCCGTTCAGCCGCATCGGCGGGGTGGCCGGCAACCCGATCCCGGTTGCCGCGCGACGCCGACGCGGCGGACACTGGAATCGGCGCGGCAGATGGTGGAAAAGGAGCTCAACCGGGTGACGGCGCGCGCCTATGCGATCGCCGACCGCAAGGAGGGCGAGACGTCGTGAGCGACAGGCTGCCGGGAGCCCTGCGCGCCTACCGATTGCTGTCGGCGGCGGCGGCGCCGCTGTCGCCGCTGCTTCTGGCGGTGCGTCAGCGCCGCGGCAAGGAGCCCGGCGAGCGGCTCGCCGAGCGGCGCGGCGAACCCGAATTCGAGCGGCCGCCGGGACCGCTGGTCTGGCTGCATGCGGCCAGCGTCGGCGAACTGGCGAGCGTGCTGCCGCTGATCGCGCGCATCGCCGCGCGCGACGTCGCGCGTGCTGGTGACCACCGGAACCGTGACCTCGGGCGAACTGGCCGGCGAGCGGCTGCCGCCAGGCGTGATCCATCAATTCGTGCCGCTCGACGTGCCGCGCTTACGTGCGGCGCTTCCTCGATCACTGGCGGCCGGATCTGGCGCTGTTCGTGGAATCCGACCTGTGGCCGAACCGGATCATCGAAGCGGCGCGCCGGCGCGTGCCGATGATCCTGATCAACGGGCGGCTGTCGGAGAATTCCTACCGGCGCTGGCAGTACCTGCCGGCGGCGATCGTCAATCTGCTGCAACGCTTCGACCTTGCCTGGCGCGCACGCCGGGCGATGCCGACGCGGCTGATGGCGCTGGGCGCGCCGCATCTGATCACCGCCGGCGATCTCAAGCTCGACGTGCCGGCGCCGCCCTGCGACGGACGCCGAATTGATGGCGCTGCGGCACGGCGATCGGCGCGCGGCCGGTGATCGCCGCCGCCTCCACCCATGAGGGCGAGGAAGGCGCGATGATCGCCGCGCATGTCGCAGCTGCGCGCGAATTTCCCCGGCCTGCTGACGCTGATCGCGCCGCGCCATCCCGAGCGCGGCGCCGGCGTGGCGGCGCTGGCGACCACGGCCGGTCTGCAGGCGGCGCTGCGCACGCGCGGCGAGATGCCTTGAGCCAGACAACCGACATCTATGTGGCCGACACCATGGGCGAGCTCGGCCTGATCTACCGGCTGGCGCCGGTGGTCTTCGTCGGCGGCTCGCTGGTGCGCCATGGCGGGCAGAATCCGATCGAGCCGGCCAAGCTCGGCGCCGCCATCGTGCATGGACCGCATGTGTGGAATTTCGCCGAAATCTATGAGCGCGCTCGACGCCGCGCGCGGCGCCGCGCGCATCGAGGACGTCGACCGCCTCACCGCCGCGCTTGCCGCGCTGCTGCGCGAACCGGCCGCGCGCCAGCGGGCGGCCGACGCCGCGCGCACGACCGTCGAGGACTTGAGCGGCGCGCTCGAGCGCACGCTCGCCTCGCTCGAACCCTATCTCCTGCAATTGCGGCTGGGCCGACGCCATGCGTGAACCCCGCTTCTGGTGGCGCAAGCCGGGCCTGGCGGCGGCCCTGCTGGCGCCGCTTGGGCGCGCTCTATGGCGCGGTGGCGGCGCAGCGCCTGGCGCGGCGCGGCGCGCGCGCCGGCGTGCCGGTGATCTGCGTCGGCAATTTCACCCTCGGCGGCGCCGGCAAGACCCCGGCGGTGCTGGCGCTGGCCGCCATGCTGAGCGAGGCCGGCGAGACGGTGTTCTGCCTCAGCCGCGGCTATGGCGGCAGCGCTGCCGGGCCGAAGCTCGTCGACGCCGCATGCCGATCACGCCGCGAAGTCGGCGACGAGGCGCTGCTGCTGGCGCGCGCGGCGCCGACGATCATCGCGCGCGACCGCGTCGCCGGCGCGGCATTCGCCAAGGCAGCAAGGCGCGAGCGTCGTGATCATGGATGACGGCTTGCAGAACGGGTCGCTCGCCAAGGACTTCACGCTCGCGGTGATCGATGGGCGGCGCGGCATCGGCAATGCGCGCGTGTTTCCCGCCGGCCCCTTGCGCGCGCCGCTTGCCGGCGCAGCTTGCGCGCAGCGACGCGCTGTTGGTGGTGGGCGACGGTCGATGGCGCGCGACACCGTCATCGCGGCGGCGATGGCGCGCGGACTGCCGGTGCTGCATGGCCGGCTGGTGCCCGACGCGGCGGCGGTGGCGGCGCTGAAGGCGCGCAAGGTGCTGGCCTTTGCCGGCATCGGCGATCCGGAGAAGTTCTTCGCCACGCGCGCGCGACGCCGGCATCGAGGTGGCGCAGACCGTGGCGTTTCCCGATCACCACCGCTTCACGCGCCGAGGAAGCCGCCGAACTGATCATGGATGCCGAGCACGAGGGCCTGGCGCTGCTCACCACCGAAAAGGACCACGCGCGCATGGCCGGCGATAGCGCTGCTCGACGCGCTCGCCGCGCGCGCGCATGTGCTGCCGGTGACGATGGAGTGACGGAAGCCGACGTCGCTGCGCGCGATGGTGCTGGCGACGCTGCGGCGTTAGCGCAAGCGGTCGGAAAACTTATGCCTTCGCCGGCATATTGCGCGCGATGGCGCTGCAGCACCGCCTCGGGCGTGGCATATGCCTCCTGCAGCTCGACGCTCCAGTATTTGAGCTCCTCGAGCGGGATCGGCACGCCGGTCACCGCGCAGCGCACGAAGGCGCCCGGCCGGACGACGCGGAAATCGCCGTCGAGATATTTGACCTCGGCCTCGCCGTTCATCGGCGGGAAGCGGTCGTAGCGGTTGAGCAAAGCGGCCTCCGTTGGCGGCGAACTGCGCCAAGATAGTCGTTCGCCGGTCCGCGAGCCTGCCGCGCTCATGCCTCGCTCGAACAGGGACAAGGCCAGCCCGCTCAGAACAGGCTCCCCTGCCCGCCGGAACCGCTGCGGCGCGGCTTGGCCTTGGCCGCCGGCGCCGGGCGCGGCCTCGCCGTCGGCGACGCGCGCCGACGCGGCCGTCGGCGAATTCGATGTCGAGCCGCAGTGCCGGGGCTGACGGCAGCGGCGCTGTGCAGCGGCTGGCCCTCGTCGTCGCGCACCAGCGCGAAGCCGCGGGCTGAGCACCGCGCGATAGGAAAAGGCGGCGAGCAGGCGCTCGGCGCGCTCGACCCGCGCGCCGCGCTGCGCGAGCAGCGCAGTGCATGGCGCGCCGCGCGCGCTCGCCGAAGCCGGTGACGCGGTCGCGATGGCGCGCGAGCCGCACGCGATGCGCCTGCGCATTGGCGATGAGGCCGGTGGCGAGGCGGCGGGTGAGGCCGTCATAGCGCTCGCGCCGGCGCTCGACCTGGCTGCGCAAGCAGTTGCGGCGTCAGCCGGCCGGCGACGCGGGAATATTGCGTGGCGTGCAGCTGGGCATTGGCGTTGAGCGCGCGCGGCAGCCGCTCGGCCAGCGCATCGAGCTGCTGGCGCGGGCCGGCCAGGATGTCCTTGGGCAGCGCGCGCGCAAGCAGGCCGAGCTCCTTGCGCCGCTGCTCGATGCCGCGCTGCCAGCAGGAAAGCTTGCGCGCTTCCAGCGCGGCCAGCCGCGAGAGCAATTCGGCGCGCACCGGCACCGCCATTTCGGCGGCGGCGGTCGGCGTCGGCGCGCGCTTGTCGGCGGCAAAATCGATCAGCGTCACGTCGGTCTCGTGGCCGACCGCGGAGATCAGCGGGATCATGCTCGCCGCCGCCGCGCGCACCACGATCTCCTCGTTGAACGACCACAGGTCCTCGAGCGAGCCGCCGCCGCGCGCCACGATGATGAGATCGGGCCGCGGCAGCGGGCCCGTTTCCGGCAGCGCGTTGAAGCCGTCGATGGCGGCGGCGACTTCGGCCGCCGAGCTTCGCCCTGCACCCGCACCGGCCACACCAGCACGCGGCGGGCGAAGCGGTCGGCCAGGCGATGCAGGATGTCGCGGATGACCGCGCCGGTCGGCGAAGTGACGACGCCGATCACTTCCGGCAGGAACGGCAGCAACTGCTTGCGCGCCTCGTCGAACAGGCCTTCGGCGGCGAGCTTCTTCTTGCGCTCCTCCAGCAGCTTCATCAGCGCGCCGATGCCGGCCGGCTCCAGCGTGTCGATGACGATCTGGTATTTGGAGGAGCCGGCGAAGGTGGTGAGCTTGCCGGAGGCGACGACGTCGAGCCCCTCCTCCGGCTTGACGCGCATGCGGCCGTAGATGCCCTTCCAGATCACCGCTTCCAGCACGGCGCGGTCGTCCTTGAGGCGGAAATAGACATGGCCGGAGGGCGAGGCGCCCTTGAAGCCGGAGACCTCGCCGCGCACCCGCACATAGCCATAGGCGTCCTCGACCGTGCGCCTGAGCGCGGCGGAGAGCTCGGAGACGGTCCATTCCGCAAGGTTGTCGAGGGCGGGCTCGGCCATTCGGTCCGAAATCTCTTGCGGGGGTGAGGCGGCATGCTACACCAACTGGCGATCGCACACTAAAGGCAGGCCCCGCGCCCCATGAACATCCTCATCCTCGGTTCCGGCGGGCGCGAGCATGCGCTGGCCTGGAAGATCGCCGCCAGCCCGCTGACGGACAAGCTCTATTGCGCGCCCGGCAATGCCGGCATCGCGCGCGAGGCCGAATGCGTCGCGCTCGATGCCAGCGACCACGCGGCGGTGATCGCTTTCGCCAAGGACAAGAACATCGACCTCGTCGTGGTCGGGCCGGAGGCGCCGCTCTGCGCCGGCATCGTCGACGATCTGGAAGCCGCCGGCATCAAGGCCTTCGGACCGACCAAATGGGCGGCGCGGCTGGAAGGCTCCAAGGGCTTCACCAAGGACCTGTGCAAGGCGAACAATATCCCGACCGCGGCCTACCGGCGCTTCAAGCAGGCGCGCCGCGGCGAAGGACTATGTGCGGGCGCACGGCGCGCCGATCGTGGTCAAGGCCGACGGGCTTGCCGCCGGCAAGGGCGTGGTGGTGGCCGAGACGGTGCAAGAAGCCGAAGCCGCCATCGACATGATGTTCGGCGGCGGCCTCCTTGGGCACGCCGGCCTGGGAGATCGTGATCGAGGATTGCCTCGTCGGCGAGGAAGCCTCGTTCTTCGCGCTGTGCGACGGCGAGACCGCGATCCCCTTGGCCTCGGCGCAGGACCACAAGCGCGTCGTCGACGGCGACAAGGGTCCCAACACCGGCGGCATGGGCGCCTATTCGCCGGCGCCGGTGATGACGGCGGCGATGGAACAGCGCGTGATGGACGAAATCGTGCTGCCGACGGTCGCCGCGCTCGCCAAGGCCGGCGCGCCCTACAAGGGCGTGCTGTTCGCCGGGCTGATGATCACCGGCGCACGGCCCGCAGCTCATCGAATACAATGTCCGCTTCGGCGATCCGGAATGCCAGGTGCTGATGCTGCGGCTGACGTCCGACCTGGTGCCGGCGCTGATCGCCGCCTGCGATGGGCAGTTCAATAATTTCGACTTGCGCTGGCAGGCCGACACCGCGCTCACCGTGGTGATGGCGAGCAAGGGCTATCCCGGCGCCTACGGCAAGGGCTCGGCTGATCGAAGGCCTCGACGCGGCGGCCGCAGGTCGAGGGCGTGGAGATTTTCCACGCCGGCACCGTGGCGGACAACGGCCGCATCCTCGCCAATGGCGGGCGCGTGTTGAACGTGTGCGCGCTGGGCGCCAGCGTGCGCGAGGCGCAGGCGCGCGCCTATCAGGCGGTCGACCGCATCCGCTGGCCGGAGGGCTTCTGCCGCCGCGATATCGGCTGGCGGGCGGTGGAAAGAGAAAAAATCTCGTAGGCTGGGCTGCGCGACGCGACGCCCCCGGCGACGCTGCCGCGCTGAAAGTCTGGTGGTGGGCACGGTGCGTTCCGCGCCTTTGCCCAGCCTACGGAGCCGAGGTCAGACGCCATGCATCCCGTGTTGCGGCTCTATGAAGACGTGCTTTCGAGCGCGGAGAATGTCGAATTTCGCTTGCCGCGCTGCCGCGCTTTATTTTCGTGGCGCAGGGCGAGCGCCATGATCAGCGGCAAGGCGTTGCAGCCGGGCGAAGCCTGGCAGGGCGAAGACACCGTCACCGTCAAGCCCGGCGCCGAAGGCGTCACCGTCTGGCGCTGGGAGCTTTACCGCGGCGATGCCCCCAGCACCGTCGCCGCCGCGCCGGGCATGATCACGCATGAGAAGCTCACCGCCTATCTGGAGACGCTGCCCAAGGGCGAATTGTTGATGCGCGGCGACAGCGTCGCCTTCCCGCCCGGCGGCTGCGCCTACACGCATGTGCATCAGGGCCCGGGCATCCGTTGCCTCATCGAGGGCGGTATCCGCATCGATACCCATCACCGTTCGACCTCCTATGGGCCGGGCGGCGCCTGGTACGAGGCCGGGCCCGATCCGGTATTCGCGCAGGCGGATGCCGAGACGCGCCGAGCCGCTTCATCCGCGTGCTGATCCTGCCGCGCGCGCTGCAGGGCAAGAGCTCGATCCAGTATGTCAACGAGGAGGACAAGGCGAAGCCGAAGTCGCAGCGGTACCAGATTTTCGCCGATGCGCCGATTGCGTTCGAAGGCAAGAAGTGACGACCCTCGACCGCCAACAGGCTTTCACCGGCACCAAAGAGGTGGCGAGCGCGCTCGCGCTCGATGCCGCGCGGCTGCAACACTATCTGGCGGCCAATGTCGACGGCTTCGCCGGGCCGCTCACGCGTCAAGCAGTTCAAGGGTGGGCAGTCGAACCCGACCTACCTGTTGGAGACGCCGGCGCGCCGCCTACGTGCTGCGGCGCAAGCCGCCGGGCAAGCTGCTGCCATCGGCGCATGCGGTCGACCGCGAATATCAGAGTCATCAGCGCGCTCCATGCGCAAGGCTTTCCGGTGGCCGCGCCGCTACTCTATTGCGCCGACGACAGCGTCGCCGGCACGGCGTTCCATCTCACCCGCTTCGTCGACGGCCGCGTGTTCTGGGAGCCGCAGATGCCGGGCTCGAACCCGGCCGAGCGCGCCGCGGTCTATGACGCGATGAACGAGACCATCGCCCGGCTGCACAGCTTCGAGCCGGCAGCGATCGGCCTCGGCGATTTCGGCAAAGGCGAGAACTATGTGGCGCGCCAGGTCGAGCGCTGGTCGAAGCAATATCGCGCCTCGGAGACGCAGAAGATCGACGAGATGGAGCGGCTGATCGAATGGCTGCCGTTGCACATTCCGCCGGCCGGGCCGGTGCGGCTGGTGCATGGCGATTACCGGCTCGACAACCTGATCGTGGCGCGCGATGCGCCGCGGGTGATCGCCGTGCTCGATTGGGAATTGTCGACGCTCGGCGATCCGCTCGCCGATTTCTCCTATCACCTGATGGCGTGGCACATGCCGCATTCGGAAAGCGCCGCCGGCACCGCCACGCTCGACGGTCACGATCTCGATGCGCTCGGCATTCCGTCGATGGCGGATTATGTCGACGATTATGTGCTGCGCACCGGGCTCGATCCACGCGCGCACTTGCCCGCCTATCTCGCCTATAATTTCTTCCGCATCGCCGCCATCCTGCAGGGCATCATCGGGCGCGTGCGCGACGGCACCGCCACCAGCGAACATGCGCCGGCCAAGGCCGAGTTGATCCGCCCGCTGGCGGAAAAGGCGTGGGAGTTCGCGCAGCAGGCGTGACTTCCTTCTCCCCGCATGGCGGGGAGAGGTGACCTTCACAGTCAACAAATCCTTACGCCGCACCCTCGTATTTCACGCTTCGATGTTGCGCTATTTTGACGCCTGCCTGCTAGCTTCGCCGCACAATCAAGGGTGCGGGGGAATGAGCGTAAGCAGCATTGGCATTCAGATGATCCTGCCGAAAACCGGTACCTCACCGAAGTCGCCGCCACCGGCCGGCGATCGCGACGACGCCGTCACCTCCACGGCGGTCACCACCGCGGAAGCGGTGAAGCGTCCGCCGCCGCCGCCCGGCATGGGCAAGGTGGTCGACAAGGTGGCGTAGGCTTCAGGCGCGCCGCGCCTGAAAAAACTCTTTCAACAGCGCCCCGCTGTCGCGCTCGCCGATACCGCCATAGACCTCGGGCCGATGGTGGCAGGTGGGCGCGGCGAAGAAACGCACGCCGTGCTCGACCGCGCCACCCTTGGCATCGCCGGCGCCGAAATAAAGCCGGCGGATGCGGGCAAACGACAGCGCCGCCGCGCACATGGCGCAGGGCTCCAGCGTCACATAGAGATCGCAGGTCGCCAGCCGCTCGCTGCCGAGCGCGGCAGCGGCGGCGCGGATCGCCAGCAATTCGGCATGCGCGGTCGGGTCCTTGTCGGCCAAAGTGCGGTTGCCGGCGCGCGCAATCACCTTGTTGTCGCGCACGACGACAGCGCCGACCGGCACCTCGCCGCGGCTACCTGCGGCGCGGGCTTCCTCAAGGGCCATTTGCATGAAGGAGGACGATGTCATAAGTCCTGCTCATGCCCGAAAAAAACACCCCTGACAAACCCGGCGAGCGCATCGCCAAGGTGATCGCGCGCGCCGGGCTCGCCTCGCGGCGCCAGGCCGAGGCCTGGATCGCCGCCGGGCGCGTGACGGTCAATGGCGCGGCGATTTCTTCGCCGGCGCTCAACGTTGGCCGGCGCGACCGCATCACGGTCGACGGGGCGCCGCTGCCGGCCCGGGCGCGCACGCGGCTGTTCCTCTATCACAAGCCGCGCGGGCTGCTGACCACGCATTCCGATCCGCAGGGGCGCGACACCCTCTTCCGCGCCCTGCCCAAGCACCTGCCACGTCTGATCAGCGTTGGCCGGCTCGACATCAACACCGAAGGCCTGCTGCTGCTGACCAATGACGGCGGGCTGGCACGCGTGTTGGAGTTGCCGGCGACCGGCTGGCTGCGCCGCTATCGGGTGCGTGCGCTGGGGCGGGTGACGCAGGAGGCTTTAGATCGGCTGAAGTCCGGCGTGACCATCGACGGCGTGCGCTACGGACCGATCGAGGCGACGCTCGACCGTGAACAGGGCGCCAATGTCTGGCTGACCTTTGCCATCAAGGAAGGCAAGAACCGCGAAGTACGTAAAGTGCTGGAACAGCTCGGGCTCAAGGTGAACCGTCTGATCCGTCTGTCCTACGGGCCGTTCGAACTCGGCGACTTGGACGACGGCGTGGTGGCGGAGGTGGAAACGGCGGAATTGCGCAAAGCCTTGGGGCCGGAGATTTGCAGAGACGCTGAAGCGGATTTCGATTCGCCGTTGGAGGACGAGGCAGCCCGTCGCCCTGAGGCGCGCGGAAAGCGCACTGCGAAGGGTGGCCGCCCAGGCCATTCATCCTCCGAGGCGCGGCCGCGCGGCGCATCTCAGGATGACGGCGAGAAGCCGGCGCCCGCCGACCGCAAAAAGACGCACCGTCGGCGCGACCGTCGCGGCGGACCGCGGCCCTCCCGCCCGAGGCCGAAATAATGCGTGTCGTCGGCGGCCGCCTGCGCTCGCGCCCGCTGGCGGGGCCGAAGTCGCAAGCCGTGCGCCCGACCAGCGATCGCCTGCGCGAGGCGCTGTTCAATATCCTGGCGCATTCTTATGGCGATCCGGTCACCGGCGCGCGCGTGCTCGATTGCTTCGCCGGCACCGGCGCGCTGGGGCTGGAAGCGATCTCGCGCGGCGCCGCCTTCGCGTTGTTCGTCGACGAGGGCGTGGAGGCGCGCGCACTGCTGCGCGCTAATATCGAGACGCTCGGTCTCGGCGGCGTTACCCGCATCTTCCGCCGCGATGCCACAAGGCTGGGGCCGGCGCATCCGCTCGAGCCGTTCGCGCTCGCCTTCCTCGATCCGCCCTATGGCCAGGGGCTGGCCGAACGCGCATTGGCTTCGGCGCGCGCCGGCGGCTGGCTGACGCCGGGCGCGCTTGTTGTCGTCGAGGAAGCCGCCGATGCCGGCTTCGCCGCGCCGGAAGGGTTCGTCGAGCTTGAGCGTCGGCGCTACGACGATACCAAGTTTGTGTTTTTGCGAGCGCCTTAGCCGTCACCTTCGCCCGAACAACCGCTCGATATCGCCGAGCTTCAATTCGACATAGGTCGGCCGGCCGTGATTGCACTGGCCGGAATTGGGCACCGCCTCCATCTCACGCAGCAACGCGTTCATCTCCTCCGGCTTGAGCCGACGCCCGGCGCGCACCGAGCCGTGGCAGGCCATGGTGGCGGAGACGTGCATGAGACGCCGCTCCAACGGCAGTTCGTCGTCCCATTCGGCGAGGTGCTCGGCGAGATCGCGCACCAGACCCTGCACATCCACCTCGCCGAGCATGGACGGCGTCTCGCGCACCGCCACCGCGCCGGGGCCGAAGGCATCGAGCGCAAGGCCGAAGCGCGTCAGATCATCGGCGCGCGCGACGAGCCGCGCGGCGTCATGCTCGTCGAGCTCGACGATCTCCGGAATGAGCAGGATCTGCCGCGCCACGCCGCTTTGCTCCAGCGCGGCCTTCATGCGCTCATAAACGATGCGCTCATGCGCGGCGTGCTGGTCGACGATGACGAGCCCATCGCGGGTCTGCGCCACGATATAGGTCTCATGCACCTGCGCGCGCGCGGCACCGAGCGGATTATCGATGAGGTCGGGCGCAGGCTGAAAGCTCTCGATGCGCGCGTCGGCTGACGGCGCGCCGACATCGAAGGCGGCCTGCGCGGCCTCGGCGAAACCGAGCGCGGCGATGCCGCCGCGCATCTGCGCATAGCTCACCGGCGGATAACCGCGTGGATCGGGCCGCGCCGGCGAGCGCCGCCAGTCGTAGCCGCCGCGCGGCGGCGCCTCCAAGGGACGGAAGGCGGCGATGGTGGCGCCACCCCCGGTCGAGGCCGCGCGCTGACCCTCGCGCGCCAGCGCCTCCTTCAAGGCGCGCACGATCAGGCCGCGCACCAGACCGCCGTCACGGAAGCGTACTTCGGTCTTGGCCGGATGCACATTGACGTCGACCTCGCGCGCATCGAGGGTGACGAACAGAGCGAGCAGCGGATGACGGTCGCGCGGCAGATAATCGGCATAGGCCGCGCGCACCGCGCCGACCAGCAGCTTGTCGCGTACCGGACGGCCGTTGACGAAGAGATATTGCCCGAGCGAATTGGCGCGCGTGAGCGTCGGCAGCGCGGCGAAGCCGCTGACGCCGACGCCGTCGCGCTCGTTTTGAATCGCGATGGCATTGGCGCGGAAGTCGGCACCGAGCACGTCGCCGAGCCGCGTCAACCGATCGGCGTCGGCATTCCAGGTGACCGGTGCACGCTCCTCGCCGGCGAGCGTGAACGCCACGTCGGGCCGGCTCATGGCCAGGCGCCGCACCACGTCGCGTACGGCTTCCGCCTCGGCGCGGTCGCTCTTGAGGAATTTCAGCCGCGCCGGCGTGGCATGGAACAGGTCGCGCACCTCCACGCTGGTGCCGCGCGTCAGCGCCGCGGGCTTGGCATCCGCTTTGGCGCCGGCATCGAGCGTGAGACTCCAGGCATGCGGCTCGTCGGCATGGCGCGTGGTGATGGTCAGGCGCGCCACCGCGCCGATCGAGGGCAGCGCCTCGCCGCGAAATCCGAGCGTGCTGATGGCGAGCAGATCGTCGCCCGCCAGCTTGGAGGTGGCATGGCGTTCGACCGCAAGCTCCAGGTCGGCGCGCGTCATGCCGGCGCCGTCGTCGGTGACACGGATCAGGCGGCGGCCGCCGCCGTCGGTAAGCACATCGATGCGATGCGCGCCGGCATCGAGCGCGTTCTCGACCAGTTCCTTGACCACGCTCGCCGGCCGCTCCACCACTTCGCCGGCGGCGATGCGGTTGACGATACCTTCGGGCAATTGGCGGACGGGCATCGGATGCGCCTGATTCTGTTTCGCCGTGATTTTAGGCCCGTAGCCCGCATGAAGCGAAGCGTAATGCGGGGTGAGGGTGACGATGTTCCCCGGATTTCGCTTCGCTTATCCGGGCTACGGAAGAAGCGCTTATTCCAACCCCGGCTTGCCGCTCCGATGCCGCTTGATGTCGGACCGGTGCTTCTTGCCCTCCAGCCGGCGCTTCTTGGCGGCCTTGGGCACTTTGGTGACGTGGCGCACTTTGGGCTTCACCGCCGCCTCGCGGATCAATTCGAACAGGCGCTCGCGCGCCTCGGCCCGGTTGCGGATCTGGTCGCGGTGGCGCTGCGCCACGATGACGATGACGCCTTCCTTGGTCAGCCGCTTGCCGGCAAGGCGCATCAGCCGCACCGCCACGTCATTGGGCAGCGACGGCGAATGGCGCGCGTCGAAACGAAGCTGCACGGCGCTCGACACCTTATTGACGTTCTGCCCGCCCGGGCCGGAGGACCGCACGAAGCTTTCCTCCAGCTCGGATTCGTCGATCGCGATGGTATCGGTGACGGGGATCATTGCTTATGCGGGCGCAGCCGCAAACTCCGTTTTTCCCGTTCCGCGTCAGGCCGTCAAATACTTCTTCGCCAGCACCTTGCCCTCTTCCACCGCCGGCTGGTCGAAGGCGTCGATGCCGATGAGATGCGCGGCGACAATCGTCTCCAGCATGAAATGCATCAGCATTTCGCCGAGGCTTTCCTCGTCGAGACGTTGCAGATGCAGCGTGCGCACCGGGCAGCCATTGTTGGCCAGCGTCTCGGCGGTTGCGCGGGCTTCCGCCGCCACCAGATCGCCGATGGTCTTACCGGCAAAGCCGGGCTCGCCGGCAAGCCGCGCCAACTCGCTGTCCATGCGCGGGCCGAGGCCGGCACTTTCGACGCTGACCACGGTGAACAACTTGTCGCGCGGGCCGCCGATATAGAGCTGCACCTGGCTGTGCTGATCGACCGGGCCGAGCGCGGCCAGCGGGGTCGTGCCCTTGCCGTCTTTGCCCAGGCTCTCGGCCCAGAGCTGCACATACCAGCGGGTGAAGCGCTCGAGCCGGTCGCAATAGGCCATCAGCACGCTGATGCTCTTGCCTTTGCCTTCGGCCAGCGCCACCGCGAGCGCGGCGCCGAGCGCAGCCGGTACCTCGGCGGACGATTTCTTCGCCAATACCGGCGCCAGCGCCGCCGCAGCGCCGCGGCGGATGGCGGCGATGTCGAGACCGAGTGCAGATGCCGGCAACAGGCCGACATTGGAGAGCACCGAGAAGCGACCGCCGACTCCGGGGTCGTGGTCGAACATCGGCACCTGGTGCTTGCCGAGCAGGTCGCGCAGACCGTTGCGCTTACCCTCGCGCGCCAGCTCGCTGAGGCCGAGGAAGCCATTGCGCGGGTCGAGACCGGCCTGCTTGAGCGCCGTGAGCGCGGCAATGGTCTGCATCAGCGTCTCGGCGGTGCCGCCGGACTTGGAGATGGCGACGAAGCGCGTGGTGGCGAGCGGCAGGCTCGTCAGCAGTGCCTCGAACGAGAGCGGATCGAGATTGTCGATGAAATGCAGGCGCGGCGCGGCGCGCAAGCTCCCGGCGCCGGGCACCGCGTACCAGGCAAGCTGCGCCAGCGTCTGCCCGCCGAGCGAGGAGCCGCCGGTGCCGAGCAGCACGATATCGCTGGCGCCGTCGCTCAGGCGCGCGCCAGCCTCGCCGATGGCGGCGAGATCGTCCTGGCGCGCCGGCAGGCGCAAGAGCGGCAGCGAACCGTCGGCATGGCGCGCGCGCAGGGTCGCAAGCGCGCCTTCGGCGCGCTCCAGCATGGCGGCAAGCGCCCCGTCGGCGACGCCCTGCTGGCCGATGTTCTTTTCCAGGGCGCTGGCGATGGATTGATGGAGGGGCATGAATGAATTGCCTCTGTATTGTCATGCCCGCGCTTGGCGCGGGCATCCCGCTGAGGAACGCTGGGCCGTGCCTACCTAAGCGAGATGGCCGGCACAAGGCCGGCCATGACAACTCAATAGATTCCCGTTCCCAGGGGTCCCGACGGAGAATCCGTTCAATTGCCGATGGGGCCGGAAATCAACCCCTTGGGACGGCCGGCGACGGTGACCAGAAGGCCGCCGCCATAGAGGCGCTTGGCCACGCGCTTGGCGTCCTCGATGCTGACGGCATCGATCATTCCGGTGCGGCGCTGGATATAGTCGACGCCGAGATTGTCGACCTGGATCTCGGTGAGCTGGGCGGCGATCTTGCTCGAAGTGTCGAGCGTCAGCGCATAGGCGCCTTTGAGATAGGACTTGGCGGCGGCCAATTCCGCCGGCGTCGGCCCTTGCGCGGCCATGCGCTTGATCTCGTGCTCGATGATCTTGAGCGCATCGCCGGTGCGGTCGGCGCGGGTGGCGGTGCCGCCGATCAGCACCGCGGCGCGGCGGAACCAGACCAGACTGTCGGAGACACCGTAGGCGAGCCCGCGCTTCTCGCGCACTTCCTGATAAAGGCGCGAAGTGAAGCTGCCGCCGCCGAGGACGTGATTGACGATATAGGCGGCCATGAAATCGGGATCGCTGCGCGCGATGCCTTGGCCGCCGAAGGTCACCACCGCCTGCGGCACGTCGAGATTGATAACGATGCGGCGGCCGAGCCCGGCCGGGCTCGCCTGCGCCACCGGCTTCAAGTCGCCATGCGCCGGCAGCGCGGCGAAGGCGCGATCGATCAGCTTGCCGGCGGTCTCGGCATCCAGGTCGCCGACGATCGAGACGATGAGCCCATCACGCGCGAATACGCGGCGGGCATAGTCGCGCAGATCCGCCGTGGTGATATGCGGCACCGTCTCCAGGGCGCCACGGCTCTCACGGCCATAGGGGTGGTCGGGAAAGGCGGTAAGCCACCAGCGCCGGCTGGCCAGATTGCGCGGATTGGTGATCTCGCGCGTGAGCTCGGCCATCACCTGCCCGCGCACGCGCTCGACCGCATCGGCGTCGAAGCGCGGCTTGGCGAGCGCCATCCCAAGCAGATCGAAGGCCTCGTCGCGGTGTTCGTTGAGCGTGCGCAGCGATCCGCGCAGATAGTCGCGGCCGACGCGGAAACTGAGACCGATGGCGTGGCGCTCCAGCCGCTCATGATAGGTCTTGCCGTCGATGTCGCCGGCGCCTTCGTCGAGCAGATCGGCGGTCAGATTGGCGGTGCCGGCCTTGTCGGCCTCGTCCTGGCTGGAGCCGCCATGGAAGGCGTAATTGAGGGTGACCAGCGGCACCGTGTGTTCGCGCACCAGCCAGGCCTTGATGCCGGACGGGCTGACGATCTGCTCAATCTGCATCGCGGAGGCGGCAGGGGCACCGGCGAGGAACGCCAGCGCGGCAATCGCCAGTGAAACAGCCAGCCGCGTCATGTGCGTTTCTCCACCTGTGGGCGCTTGTCCTTGATCAGATAGCCGGTGACCGAGCGGCGCTTGTCGAGCCATTGGCGGGCGGCGTCCTGTACCTGTTCGGCGGTGACGGCGCGGATATGGTCGGGCCAGTGCTTGACGTCGTTGACGGTCGAGCCGGTCATCAGCGCGGTGCCGTACCAGCGCGCCATGCTGGCCTGGCTGTCGAGGACATAGACCGCGTCGGCGATCAGCCGGGTCTTGGCGCGCGCCAGCGCGTCCGCCGTCACGCCCTTGGCGATCACCCCGGCGATCACGGCATCGATCTCATGTTCGATCTGCGGCAGGGTCACGCCCGGACGCGGCGCGCCATAGACCGAGAATTTCGACATGGCGAGCGCGGAACTGTCGTAGCTGGCGCCGGCGGCGACCGCGAGCTTCTTGTCGACCACGAGGTCCTGATAAAGCAGGCTGTTGGAGCCGCCGCCGAGGATATGCGCGAGCAGTTCGAGCGCTTCCAACTCGCCGCGCTTGGCGGTGGCGAAGGACGGCGCCAGATAGCCGCGCTGCACGGTCGGCAATTCGACGCGGGCATCGGCGAGAGTGACCGTGCGCGCGGCGACCGGACGCGGCTCGGTCGGCCAATGGCGCGGCGGCAGGTCGGTGCGGCGCTTGACCTTACCATAGGTTTCCTTGGCCAGCGCCAGCGCGTGCTCGGGCGTGACATCGCCGGCGATCACCGCCACCGCATTGTTGGGACCGTAGAAACGCTTGTAGAAGGCGATGGCGTCGTCGCGGCTCAAATGCTCCATCTCGTGGCGCCAGCCGATCACCGGCTTATGGTACGGGCTGTTGAGGTAGAGCGCGGCGTCGATCTGCACACCGAGCTGCGCGCGCGGATTGTTTTCGATACGCTGGTTGCGCTCCTCGAGGATGACCTGGCGCTCGGGCAGCACCACCGCATCGGTGAGCACCAAGCCGGTCATGCGGTCGGCCTCGAACGCCATCACGACTTTAAGCTGATCGCTGGGCACGCGCTGAAAATAGGCGGTGTAGTCGTTGGTGGTGAAGGCGTTCTCCTGCCCGCCCATGTGCGCCACCACCTGGGTGAACTGGCCCGCCGGATGCTTGGCAGTGCCCTTGAACATCAGGTGCTCGAGGAAATGCGCCAGGCCCGATTTGCCCGGCACCTCGTCGGCGGCGCCGACCTTGTACCAGATCATGTTGGTGACCACCGGCGCGCGGTGATCGGGAATGACCACCAGTTCGAGGCCGTTGGCGAGCGTGTAGTCAGCGATCTTCGGTCCGATCGTCTCGGCGCGCGCCGCGGGGAAAGCGGCGACGGCGAGCAGCGCCGCCGCGCTCAGCACAGCAAAAGGTCTGGGGTGCACGTTGGACCTCGATGCCTCGGTTGGGACGCCCGCCAGCGGGCGCGGGCTGCGGGCACCCAGGAAAATGTTATCGATACGGGTCCGCAACAGAAACGCGGTCACCGACTGTCGGCACCAATCTCGCCATGCGTGTCGTAGGACTTCGTCGCCACCGGCGTAGACTTGTCCTTGCCGAGCCCATAGGGCTGCTCCGGCGACGGCGTCTGATAGCCGACCGGCGGATCGGTGAGCGACGTGCGCTTCGGCTCGCCGGTGAATTTGGCGCTCACGTCCTCGTCCTTGGCACCGAACAGGCTGCTAAAGCTGAACAGCCCGCCGTGATAGCCGAGCGCGGACGGTGACATGCGGTAATGGTCATCGCCGTTATTGTTGCCGCTGGGATCATCCGGCTCCACGGTGCGGCGCGCGGTCCGTCGACCCTTGCCGCCGGGGGCGAGTTGATCGGGCGGCAGCGGATTCTGCTCGCGCTCGACTTCCGCATTGACGTCGCGGTTCTCCGCCTGCTCGCGGATGAGCTTGGCGCGCGCGACATCGGGGTCCTTGGGCCAGGCCGGATTGTTGGCGATGGCGGCACCGGGATTTACCGGCGGCGGCAGATCGCTGCTGGGCGGGATCACCAATGGCGCGCGTTCCTGGTAGTTGATCTCGGCCTCGCCCGGGCGCTTGAAGCCGAGGCCTTCCATGATGCTGCGCACGATCTTGGTGTCGAGCGGTACATTGCTGTCATCGTCGCCGGCACGCGCGAGCGTGGGGACGGCCAGCACGGCGGAAGCCAGCGCAACGGCGAGCGCGGCCTTCAAGGACAATCTGCTCGGGCCTTGCGGGTTCATGGCTCGAAATCTCCCCCGGCCTTCCAACCTGTTCGGATTCTCACGGAATCCCACGATCTGCGGCGGACTATGGCGGCCGATCAGGGCGCTTTTGCGGCGCGGTTCCTGAACACTGAATCATACAGGAGGCCGATGACCCCGGCAACAATGGCGACATCGGCGAGGTTAAAGACGTACCAGCTCACGCGCCATTGGCCGGTCGACACATGAAAAAGCACGAAGTCGGCGACCCAGCCATAGGCCAGCCGGTCGATGGCGTTGCCGATGGCGCCGCCGATGATCAGGCCGAGCGACAATGCCGTGAGCCGGTCGCGGGCATGCGCCAGCCACACCCAAAGCAACACGACGGCGAGCACCTTGACCCCCAGCAGCACCCATTGGCCGAGCGGGCCGGCGCCCTGGAACAGGCCGTAGCTGATACCGGTGTTGCGGACGAGGATGAAATCGACGAACGGCCCCAGCCGGATGGGGCCGTTGGCGGCGAGATCGAACACGTTGAGCAGATAAAGCTTGCTGGCCTGATCGATGGCGCAGGCCACGAGCGCCACGACCATGCCCACGCGGGTGAACGGACCGAAGAGGTATTTCATGCGGTCGTCCCCGCGCAAGCGGGGACCCATACGCCGCAGCATCTCGGTCCGGCGATACGGCGGTCCCACGGCATGGCGCCCTTCAACCAATAAGGTGACTGAGATCGCGCCATTCCAAATTCTCTTCTTCGATCAGACGAATTTTCCAATCGCGATTCCATCTCTTCAGTCGCTTTTCGCGGACGATGGCCGACTCTGGGATCGTCAAAAACGTCAACATAGACCAGCGGGTGACGCGATATTGCCGGACAAATTTTGACCCCAATCCAAGGCGGTGCTCTTCCATTCGTCGCCGCAAATTATTGGTAATGCCGATATACAATGTCCCGTGCCGTTTGCTTGCAAGAATATAGACATAGTACGGCATGGCCTCATCTCACGGCCGGTGGTTATGGGTCCCCGCTTGCGCGGCGACGACAACGGCTACTCCGCCGCCTTGCGCAGAGTTTCCCACTCGCGCAGCGCCTGGGCGTCGCGCGGGGAGACATCCGGATAGTCGGGGTCGGCGCCGATGGTGGTGAGGATCTTCCATGAACGCGCGCATTTGCTGCCTTCGGCGAGATTGGGCTTGACCGCGACGCCGCCGATATCGGGCAGACGGAAAGCGTCGGCGGGGCCCGCATCCTTCACCAGCGTCGCCGCCGAGGTGATGCAGACCTCGGCGAGGTCGATGTCGGCGACGGCTTCGAACAGATCTTCGTCCGCCACATGCACGATCGGGTGCGCCTCAAGCGACGAGCCGATGCGTTTTCCCGCGCGCTCGATCTCCAGCGCGCCGGTGACCACGCGACGCACGATGCGCACCTTGCGCCACTTCTCGGCCAGTTCATCCGCGCGCCAGGCGGCCGGCACTTCGGGGAACGGCTGCAGATGCACCGAGGGCGCATCGGCGCCGTAACGCGAGGCCCAGGCCTCCTCCGCCGAGAAGCACAGCATGGGCGCGAGCCAGACCACCGTGCAGCGGAACAGATGATCGAGCACGGTCAAGCAGGCCTTGCGGGTGACCGAGGAAGCCGGATCGCAATAGAGCGCGTCCTTGCGGATGTCGAAATAGAACGCCGACAGGTCCGCGGTCATGAAGGCGCTGAGCGCGGCGAAGATGCGCTTGAAGTCGAACTCGGCGTAAGCGCGCCGCACCAGCCCATCGAGCTCGGCGAGCCGGTGCAGCATCAGCCGCTCCAGCTCCGGCATGTGCGCCAGCGCGACGCGATCCTCGTCGTGGAAATGCGCCAGGTTGCCGAGCATCCAGCGCAGGGTGTTGCGCAGCTTGCGATAGGTTTCGACCGTGCCTTTGAGGATTTCTTTTCCGATGCGCAGGTCTTCGGAATAATCGGAGGCGCACACCCACATGCGCAGGATGTCGGCGCCGGACTGCTTGATCACGTCCTGCGGGAACACCTGGTTGCCGAGCGACTTCGACATCTTGCGGCCGTCCTCGGCGAGCACGAAGCCGTGCGTGAGCACCACGTCGAACGGCGCGCGCCCGCGCGTGCCGCAGCTTTCCAGCAGCGAGGAATGAAACCAGCCGCGGTGCTGGTCGGAACCTTCCAGATACATCACGGTATCGGCGCCGCCGTCGGCCTTGCGCTTGATGCCGGCGAGCTGCGGGAAATGACCTGCGTCCTCGAGCACGAAGGCGTGGGTGGAGCCGGAATCGAACCAGACGTCGAGGATGTCGTCGACCTTTCGCCAGGCTTCGCCGGCGCGCTTGCCGAGGAAGCGCTCGCGCGCGCCGGCCGCGTACCAGGCATCGGCGCCTTCGGCCTCGAAGGCCTCGACGATGCGCACCTCGACCTCGGGGTCCTGCATGATTTCGACCGAGCCGTCCGGCAATTCCTTGACGAAGACGGCGATCGGCACGCCCCAGGCGCGCTGGCGCGAGATCACCCAGTCGGGCCGGCTCTCGATCATGCCGGTGATGCGGTTCTCGCCCTGCGGCGGCACCCAGCGGGTGACTTGGATCGCGTGCAAGGCGCGCGCGCGCAACGTGTCGCCATGGCGTGCGATATCCTTATCCATGGCGATGAACCATTGCGGCGTATTGCGGAAGATGACCGGCTTCTTCGAGCGCCAGGAATGCGGATACTGGTGCTTGAGACGGCCGCGCGCGATCAGCATGCCGGCGTCGATCAAGGCCTTGATCACCGCCTCGTTGGCGTCGCCCTTCTCGCCTTTGTCGTTGATGACGCGCTTGCCGGTGAAGCCGGGCGCGGCCGCGGTGAAGGCGCCGTTCTCGTCGACGGTATAGGGAATGGCGGTGTCGATGCCGCGCGCTTCCAGCGCGGCTTTGTTTTCCATCCAGACGTCGAAGTCCTCGCGCCCATGGCTCGGCGCGGTGTGCACGAAGCCGGTGCCGGTGTCCTCGGTGACGTGTTCGCCGGGAAGAAGGGGCACGTCGAAATCGTAGCCTTTGCCGGCAAGCGGATGCGCGCACCGTACTCCACTGTAATTCGGCCACCGAAACTGTAGCTACTCGTTTGAAGCTCGATACTTTCGCATGCTTCAATACTTCGTCGGCCAATTTGTCTGCCAACACTAGACGGTCGCCGACCTTCGCCCAGTTTCCTTCGGGC
This sequence comes from uncultured Pseudomonadota bacterium, assembly GCA_963782145.1. Classification (GTDB taxonomy): domain Bacteria; phylum Pseudomonadota; class Alphaproteobacteria; order Rhizobiales; family Xanthobacteraceae; genus Pseudolabrys. The sequence continues at coordinate 419,726 of CAWAIV010000004.1, read as the reverse complement.
GCATCGGTGACTTTGTAAAGACCGTAGTCAATCTTTGGCGAATAGCTGATCGCGCGGTTGCCTGGCAGCGTCCAAGGCGTGGTCGTCCAGATGACCACCGAAGCGCCTTTCAGCTTCAAGAGGCTCGCGTCTGCCTCGGCTTGTGTTCGATCCGCCACCGGTCGAATGCCTAACCGGAAACTTCACCCACACCGTATCGGAGGTGTAGTCCTCGTACTCGACCTCGGCTTCGGCCAGCGCGGTCTTCTCCACCACGCTCCACATCACCGGCTTGGAGCCGCGATAGAGCGTGCCGTTGGCGGCGAACTTCATCAGTTCGCGCGCGATCTGCGCCTCGGCGGCAAAGCTCATGGTCGTATAGGGATGCGCCCAGTCGCCGGTGACGCCGAGGCGCTTGAATTCCTCGCGCTGCACGTTGAGCCAGTGCTCGGCATAGGCGCGGCATTCCTGGCGGAAGGCAATCATGGCGGCGGGATCGGAGAGGTCGGGCTTGGCCTTGCCCTTGGAGCGGTAATGCTCCTCCTCGATCTTCCATTCGATCGGCAGGCCGTGACAGTCCCAGCCCGGCACGTAATTGCTGTCGAAGCCGAGCATCTGCTGGCTGCGCGTGACCACGTCCTTGAGCACCTTGTTGAGCGCGGTGCCGATATGGATGTTGCCGTTGGCGTAAGGCGGGCCGTCGTGCAGGATGAACTTGGTCTGCCGCTTGGCCGCGGCGCGCAGCCGCTCGTAAAGGCCGGCTTTTTCCCACCGCGCCAGAATTTCCGGCTCCTTCTGCGGCAGGCCGGCGCGCATCGGGAAATCCGTCTGCGGCAGGAACAGGGTCTCGGAATAATCGCGGGTGGGCTTTGACATGGCGGGGTGTGTAGCAGGCGAGCGCGGCGCAGCAAAGACGGGTATTCAGGCGTTTTCGGGCCGCCCGAGCAGCGGAAACGCCGCGCCCGCCCGGCCCAGCGCGTCGCGCGCCTGCGCCGCGTCGGCCGCGATGGCCTGCCGCAGCGCCTCGACGCCCGGGAATTTCTGCTCGTGGCGGATCCAGCCGATGAAGGCGACGTCGAGCGTGCGGCCATAGAGGTCGCCGTCGAAGTCGAACAGGAACACCTCCAGCAGCGGCGCGCCGTCGCCGAAGGTCGGGCGGCGGCCGTAGCTCGCCACGCCGTCATGGAGGACGCCGTCCAGCGCCACCCGCACCGCATAGATGCCGTGCTTGAGGCCGCACGCCGGGTCGAGTTGCAGATTGGCGGTCGGAAAGCCGAGCTCGCGGCCGCGCTTGTCGCCGTGGATCACTTGCGCGGTGACGAACCAGGGCGCGCCCAGGAGCTCGGTCGCCTCCACCACCTTGCCCTGGCCGAGCGCCAGCCGGATCGCGCCGGAGGAAACCGGGCGACCCTCGTCCTCCAGCGGCGGCACGATGTCGACGGCAAAGCCGAGCCGCGCCCCCTCGCGCGGCAAGATAGGCCGGCGAGCCGGTGCGGTTCTTGCCGAAATGGAAATCGAAGCCGATCGCCGCCCCGCTGACGCTTCAGGCGGCCGACCAGGATGCGGGCGATGAAATCCTCCGCCGCGGTGGCGGCAAGCTCGGCGTCGAAACGCATGATGAAGGCGCCGTCGAGCCCGGTCGCGGCCAACAGCCGCAGCTTGTTGCGCTCGCTGGAGAGTTGGAACAGCGGCTCCTGCGGCCGGAAAAACTGCCGCGGATGCGGCGCGAAGGTGAGCGCGGCCGCCGGCCGTTGCAGGCGGCGGCGCGCGCGCAGCGCGGCGCCGATCACGGCGCGGTGGCCGCGATGCACGCCGTCGAAATTGCCGATCGCCACCACGGCGCCGGCGAGCGGCCCGGCCTCAAGGGTGCGGCCGGGACCGCGCGCGACATGGAAGGCGGGCGCTCGCTGGCTCATCGGCGGACTGCATCGGGTTGCGGGCTCTGCCGCCGGATTGGGCAAGCGCGGCAGTGTGGGCTGATTCGGAACATCGTGTCGGTGTCTGCTCGCGACTAGGGTTAACCCGCGCGTTATCAAACTTTCAAATTAACGGCTTATTCAAGCGCCCTTGCTACGGTTCGCCCATATTACAGGGGGCCCCTTCGGGGACGAGACGCCATGGCTGTCGACCTGTCGATGCCGGTTCTGGTGGTGGACGATTACAACACCATGATCCGCATCATCCGCAACCTGCTCAAGCAGCTCGGATTCGTCGACATCGACGACGCCAGCGACGGCTCGGCCGGCGCTCGCCAAGATGCGCGAGCGCCAATACGGGCTGGTGATCTCCGACTGGAACATGGAGCCGATGACCGGCTACGACCTGTTGCAGGAGGTGCGCTCCGATCCCGGCCTGGCGGCGACGCCGTTCATCATGGTGACGGCGGAATCCAAGACCGAGAACGTGATCGCCGCCAAGAAGGCCGGCGTGTCGAACTACATCGTCAAGCCGTTCAACGCGCAGACGCTGAAGACCAAGATCGACGCGGTATTCCCCGACGAGCAGGCGCCGGCGAGCTTGAATTTCTGCTCAATCCGTGTGCAACCTGGCTCGAGCGCCCCTAGTGCGGAGGTGGTCGCGCGGACCGCTAGCGAAGCGCAGCCATACGATTTCGAATATCGCTGCGCGTATTACCCCTCATCCGCCTCGCGCCTTCGTCGCTCGGGACGCACTCGCCCGTGGACAAGAGAAGCTCACCACACCAATTGCCGCATCACCGCCTTGGGCATTTCGCCGGCCGCGGTGAAGGCGTCGGTGAGCGCCGCCGGATCGGGCTTCTCGCGCCCGCCCAGTTCCTCGGCGTGAATGCCGGAGGTCACGAACAGGAAATCGACGCCGAGCGTGCGCGCGCCTTTGAGATCCGTGCGCAGCGAATCGCCGATCGCCAGCACGCGCGCAAGCGCGACCTGCTTGCCGGCCGCGGCCTCCGCCTTGGCCAGCGCCATGTCGTAGATCGGCCGGTACGGCTTGCCGGCATAGAGCACCTCGCCGCCCATGGTGGCATAGAGATCGGCGATGGCGCCGGCGCAATAGACCAGGCGGTTGCCGCGCTCCACCACCACATCCGGATTGCCGCAGACCATGAACAGCTTGCGCGCCAGCATGCGCTCCAGCCGGGCGCGGTAGTCGTCCGGCGTCTCCACCTCGTCGTTCTCCAGGCCCGAGCAGACCACATAGTCGGCGTATCCCGGTCCGCGAAGGCGACGTTGAGCCCGTTGAAGATCGAGCGGTCGCGCTCGGGGCCGAGGTGATAGAGGCGCTTGCCGTGACGCTTGCTCGATCACGCCGCGGGTGACGTCGCCGGAGGAGACGATGGCGTCATAGGTCTCGCGCGGCACATGCAGGCGCTCGAGCTGGCGCATCACCACCTCGCTCGGCCGCGGCGAATTGGTGATGAAGACGACCGTCGTCGCCGGTGGCGCGCGCGCGCATCAGTGCGTCGCAGGCATGCGGGAAGGCGGCCAGCCCGTTATGCACCACGCCCCAGACGTCGCACAGCAGCACGTCATAATCGGAGCAAGCGCGGAAAAATGCGGGATCAAGGGCGGCAAGGCCGGGTCCGATCGGTTCAATCGTCAGGGATCGCCCCGGCCATAGCGCGCCGATCAGCCGCTGGGAAACCCCACCGCCGCCAGCATGGAATCGGCCACCCGGCTGGTCGCGCGGCCTCGCCGCGCCGGCCTGCAGCGCCTCGGCGCGCACCGGCCGCGGCGGCGAGAACAGGAAGCCCTGGCCGAAGCGCACGTCGTAGTCGAGCAGGTCGAGCACCACGCTCTCGCTTTCGATGCGCTCGGCGATCAGGTCGATGCCGGAGCGCGCCAACAGGTCGGCGAGATCCTGCGGATGGATGTCGCTCTGCGCATTGGCCGTCTTGTTGAGCAGCAGGCCGGCCGGCACCTTGAGGAAACGGAAGGCGTGATCGGCGAGATCCTTCGGCTCCATGCGCAGGTCGACGACGTGATCCATGGAGAAGCGGAAGCCGCGCTCGGCCAGCGCCGCCAGGCCCTCCAGCTCGATGCGGGCCGAAGGCGCGATAGGCGCTCTGGCTGAATTCGAGGGTAAGCGCGGAAGCCAGCGCCCGGTTGGCGTCCATGAAGTCGAGCAGCAGCCGGAACTGGAGGGCGTCGTTGAGCGTGGAGGCGCTGATATTGCAGATCAGTCCGACGTCGCGGTTCTTCATGTGCAGGCGGCGCAGTGACCTGCACGCAGCGGAACAGCAGCAGATTGTCGAGCCTGGGCATCAGGCCGGCGCTCTCGGCGGAGTCGATGAATTCGCCGGCCGGCACGATCTCGCCGTCCTCGGTGCGCAGCCGCGACAGCGCCTCGTAATGGCGCACCTTGCGCTGCGGCAGGGTGACGATCGGCTGCAGATAGAGATCGATCGCGGTTGGCCTCGATCGCCTTGCCGACCAGCTCGACGATGCCCTCGCGCGAGAGGCCGCGGAAGCGACGGACGCCATTTACCGCGTCGCTTTCGCTGAGCGCCAGCGGCGCATCGACTGCGGAACCGCCGGGAGCGTGCGGCAAGGCGCCCTGCTCCTCCAAGGCCGCCGCATGCGCGGCGACCGTCTCGGCGATCTGGCGCACCAGCGTGCCCAGCTCGCCGATCTCGACGGCGAGCGGGTCTTCCGCGCCGCGCGCGCCGTTCGCGGCATTCGAGGCCCGGCTCTCCACGGCACTGAGCCGGCGGGAGACCTCGGCCACCTGGCGGGCAAGGTCGGCGGTGCCGCGCGAGAGGTCGGCGATCTGGTCGCCGAGGTCGGAGCGGTCGCGCAGCCGGTTGCTGATGTTGTAGTACAGCATCATGGCGGCGAGCGCGGCCACCGCCGCGATCGCGGCGGTGCGGCCATCGAGCTTCACGGCGAGAAAGAGCACCGCGCCGAGCGAGGCGGCGATGAGCACCATGCAGACCGCGATGAAGATGGCGCCGATACGGAGCATGAGGTCGGTTCCAGGCGGCTCGCGGGCAGGTCGTGATTCGCGCGGCAGCGCCCCAATGTCACCGAGTGGCCGCGTCCGTGCAACCACGATCTCCTGCTATGATAGGCCGGTTTGGTGGCTTTTTCCTCAGGATTCGAACAGCTTCGGGAACCCCTAAAGCGATGCCGGCGCCTCCTCTTCCCGCCTTCCTGGCCTGGATCAGGGCCCATCCCGGCCGCGCCTTTGCCGGCTTCGCCGCACTGCATGCGGCGGTATGGACGGTGCTGCCCACCCTGCTCTACCCCAACCTGCCGCTCGACCTGATCGAAGCGCTGATGTACGGGCGCGAATGGCAGCTCGGCTATGACAAGCTGCCGCCGCTGCCCTGGTGGCTGGTCGAGATCGCCTACCGGCTGGTCGGGCACGATTTCGCCTATTACCTCTTGGCCGAGATCGCGGTGCTGGCGGGCTTCGCCTTCGTGTTCCTGGCGGCGCGGGCGCTGGTCGGCGGCCTGGGCGCGCTGCTCTCGGTGCTGATCGTCGACGGGCTGCATTACCTCAACTACACCTCCGCCAAGTTCAACCACGACGTCATCCAGCTTCCGTTCTGGGCGCTGGCCGGCTTTGCCTGGCATCGCGCGCTGCGCGGGCGGCAATTCGCCGACTGGCTGCTCCTGGGACTCGCCGTCGGCATGTCGTTCTGGGCGAAATATTTCGTGGTGGTGCTGGTGGCGCCGATGCTTGCCTTCGCCCTCGTCGACCGCGAGGCGCGCAAGGTGCTGGCGACGCCGGGGCCCTGGATCGCGGCGGCGGTGGCGCTGATGGTGGCGGCGCCGCATCTCGTCTGGCTGGTACAGAGCGACTTCCTGCCGCTCGCCTATGCCGAGCACCGCGCCGTGCTGTCGCGCGGCTGGTACGACCATTTCTGGCATCCGCTGCAGTTCGCGTTCAGCCAGTTGTTCTTCCTCATTCCCTCGCTGTTGATCGCGGCGCCGTTGTTCATCCCGCGCCGCGCGGCGGGCGAGCCGCCGGCGCCGCAACAGGCCGACGCTTTCGACTACCGCATCGTCACCTGGCTTGCCTTCGGCCCCATGGCGACGGTGCTGGCGATGTCGGCGTTAAGCGGCCGCGGCACGGTGGCGATGTGGGGCTATCCGCTCTGGCTGTTCTTCGGCCTGTGGCTGGTGCTGACCGCCCGGCGCCTGCTCGACGACGGACGGCTGGCGCGCATGCTCGTCACCTGGGCGATCGTGTTCGTCTGCCTGGGCGCCGCCTTCTATGTCAATTACGACGTGCTGCCGCGCTTCGATCATCGCTACCGCGCGGTGTTCTTCCCCGGCGGCAGTCTCGGCCGCGACATCGGCCAGCGCTATCGCGCGGCGACCGGCAAGCCGCTCGCTTACGTCATCGGCACCATGTGGGACGGCGGCAATGTCGAACATTACGCGCCCAGCCACCCGCGCAACCTGGTCGACGGCGAGCCGCAGCGCGCGCCCTGGATCGATCTTGACGATCTCAAGCGCCAGGGCGCGGCGGTGGTGTGGACCGACAGCGATCCGCACACACTGCCGGCGAAGTTCGCCAGCGTGGCGGCCGGCGCCGTGGTGCAGCCGCCCTTCACCTTGGCCTACCGGCGCGGACCGGGCAGGTCACGGTCGGCTGGGCGATCCTCAAGCCGCGCTAACGCGGCTCACGCCGCGTCGCGGTTTTCCTCGACCATGTCGTTACCGTTCACAGCGCGGCCGGCCATCAAGCCGCCCAGTCCCATGGCTTCGAGCAGGCTTTCGATCTCCATGCGCGCGGTCATGTGCGACATGGTCGGGCGCGTGCCGAGCGTGCTGGCGTCGAGATCGTCCATGGCGGTCAAGCCGCGCGGATAGAATTCGCGGAAGATCACCCGTTCGGCCAGCCCCTCGACGCAGCGGAAATTCAGCCGTTGCGACAGTTCCTGCAGCCCATCGGCCACCAGACGCTTGTTGCGCGAGCCGAGATTGGACAGGCGGTTGCGCAACACGATCCAGTCCGTGGTCAACTGCTCGAGCAGCTGACGTTGGCTGCGGGCTTCCTCCACCATCTGGGCGTAGTGGCTGGTGCCGGTGACGCCAAGGGTCGCCGGATCGACGGCGCCAAGTACGTCGAAGTCGACGAAACTGTCGTTGAGCGGCGTGATCAGGGTGTCGGCCATCGAATGGGCGAGCCGCGTCAGCGGACCGTCATGCCCGGGGGTGTCGATGACGATAAAGTCGTTCGCCTGCGCCAGTGCGGCCACCGTATCGGTGAGCGCCCTGGAGGCGGCGGCGTAGTCGTCGGCGACCGGCGCATCGACGGTCACATCGAGACAGACATGGTCGGGAATCTCGAGCGCGCGCGCGACGTGCTCGGCCCAGGCGCGTCTGTTTTCGACATAATTGGTGAAGCTTCTCTGCCGTGCGTCAAGATCGACGGTGGCGACCCGTTGCCCCAGCTTCAGGAGCGCGATCGCGATATGCATTGCGACCGTGGATTTCCCCGACCCGCCCTTCTCATTGCCAACAACGATCACATGTGCGGGCAGCGCCCGCTGTGTCATTTCAATGGTCATGGTCTCCCTCGCAGATTGGTGTGGGTACCACTCTACTGTCGCGCTTTTTTTGCTTGAGACGACGATTAATTCTGATTCGGAAGAATCCCGCAAGAAAACAAATCCGTGGCGGCGTCGAATATCGACGATGCGTGTGGCGAGAACACAATGCGCAGGGCAATGGGCTCACAGCGGTTCCACCGCGATGTCACATTTGACGACGCGCCGCGATGCCTATCGCCGCAACAACCGCGGCGTGCCTTAATCGGAACCGGCGATCGGCGTCGATCAGTCGACGGCCCTGTACAGGCGCTCGTCGTAGAGGCTGCCGGTCAGCGGATTGAGCAAGACCGTCGGATCACCGGACAGACCGCTTCCCGGGAGGATGCCCGACAATTCGTCGCGGAAATCCTTCACCGCCTTGGTCACCGTATGCCGGCGCTGGGCCGCGGACGACTTCCACACCTCGATGAGTTCCATATGATTGGGCCGATTGGCCTGGGTCAGTGCGTCGAAGCGCAGATTGCCCGCGTCCTGGCGACCCGCCGCCACCAATTGTGTCACCAGGGCGTTGCCGCAGGGGCCGGTCTCCTTCACCTGCCGCTTGCAGGGCGGAAACTGCTCCGGCGGAATGATGTCGACATGGGTGAGGACATAGACGGCGCGCCTGCCGGGCTTGGGCTCCTTGCTCGGATCGCCGGCGACGAGCGCGACATGCGCGCGTTCGTCGAACGGGCTGTAGAGCAGCGGCTGCAGCGCCTTACGGAACGCCAGCGTGTGCGCGGCCTTGGCATGGGCATTGCGGGCGGCCTGGTCCGACCAGGCCTCGAGAATGAGGAAATGGTTCTTGCGCCCAAGGCGTTGCAAGGCCTCGTAGCGCAGATTGCCCGCGTCCTTCTTGCTGGCCGCGCTGTGCTTGCGGATCAGCCTTTTGGCGGCGCGAGTTCCGCTCGGATCGACCTCGATATAGGTGACGATATAAAACGGCTTGGCGGACAGAACCGTGCCGTTGGCCAGCTTGACGTCGGCCGCCGGCGCCGAAGACGCGGCAAACACGACGAGAAGCGCGGCAAGAATGAGATGTGCGAAACGCGGCATTTCTTCCTCCCCTGATCCGGCGCCGGTCGAGCGGCACTTTGTTCTTGGGGTAAAACTTCCCGCCAAAACGAGGGGCTTGTCAAACGCTGTCGGTGGCCTTGTCGGCGACGATGGCACCGTCCATCAGTTCGATCTGACGGCCCATGCGCGACGCCAGGCCGAGATCGTGGGTGACCGCCACCACGGTCTTGCCCTGACGGTCGACCAGATCGCGCAACAGTTCGAACACCTGTTCGCTGGCATGGGAATCGAGCGAGCCGGTCGGCTCGTCGGCGAGGATCACCGGTGGCTCGTTGGCGAGCGCGCGCGCCACCGCCACGCGCTGGCGCTGGCCGCCGGACAACTGATCGGGCCGCTTGTGCAAGTGCTCGCCGAGGCCGAGCGAGGCGAGTAGATCGCCCGCGCGCGCGCGCATGGCGGCACCCGACAGCCGGCCCAGCGCGCGCATCGGCAGCATCACATTGGCGAGCACGGTGAATTCCGGCAGCAGGAAATGGAACTGGAACACGAAGCCGAGCAGCGTCAGGCGGGTGGCGGCACGCTCGGCCTCGTCCATATGGGCGGTGGCGCGCCCGCGGATCAGCACCTCGCCGGCGGTCGGCAGGTCGAGCAGGCCGAGCAGATAGAGCAGCGAGGATTTGCCCGACCCAGAGGGGCCGGTGATGGCCACGAATTCATTGTCGGCGATGCGAAGATTGACGTCGTGCACCAGCGTGGTCGGCACCACGCCGGGCAGGATCCGGGTGACCCCGCGCGCCTCGATCATCGGCACGCTGGCGCTGAGCGCGGCGTTGTCATGGTCGACGCTGACGCTCATGTGGCGCCCCGGATGATCTCCACCGGATTGCCGCGCGCCGCCTTGCGCGCCGGCTGATAGCCGGCGACGACCGAGGAGACGAGCGCGACCAGGCCGGCCAGCAGATAATGCTGATAGTTATAGGCCAGCGGCAGATGGTCGGAATCGAGGAACGGATTGGTGATGCGCACGGCGCCGAGCCCGCGCGACAGCAGATAGCCGAGCGCGAAACCGACTAGCGCCCCGACCAGCCCGATGATCAGCGCCTCCAGCACGAAGATCGAGCGCACGGTGAACTCGGTGAGGCCGAGCGACTTCATGATGGCGATGTCGCGCGCCTTCTCGTGGGTGATGGTGGAGATGATGTTGTAGGTGCCGAAGCTCGCCACCAGCAGGATGGCGCCGACCACCGCATACATGATGATATTGCGGATGATGAAGGTCGAGAGCAGGTCCTCATAGGCCTCCTCCCAAGACACCGACTTGTAACCGGTGTCGCTCTCGACCCGCGCCGCCACTTCGCGCGACTTCATCGGATCGACGAGCCTGATGCGCAATTCATTGATCAGCCCGGTCTGGCGGGCGAGGATCTGCCCGGTCTTGGTGAGCACGTAAGCCGTGCCCTCGTCCTGCTGGCGCACGCCGGTGTGGAAGAAGCCGACCACCTGCGCGGTGATGCGCGCGCCCTGGCTGGTCTGCAGCGTGATATTGGCGCCGATGCGGGCGCCGATCTTCTCCGACAGGCGGTCGCCGATGACGATGGCATTGGTGGCGCGGTAGAGCGCGGTAAGCGTGGCGCCGCGCATCTGCTGCGGCAGCTCCGACACCTTGCTTTCGCGCCGCGGATCGATGCCGATCACGCTGGTGGAGACGTCGTGATTGGCATAGCGGATGATGGCCTGCACCTTGACCGAGGGCGCGATGCCGCCGGGCAGCCAGGCTTCCAGCGAGGCCATGGTGGCGAGCGGGTTCTTGATGCCGGGCCGGCGCGCCTCCGGGGTGAGACCGTGGATCTCGGCGGCGGCGAAGAAGCGCTCGGCCGGCTGCGCCGGCGGATGGCGCCGCTCGTCGGAGACGGTGATGTGCGGCAGCGTGTTGACCAGGCGCTGGGTGAAATCGTCCTGCGAGCCCTGCATCAGCGCCGCCATCATGATCGAGAAGCCGACCCCGGTGGCGACGCCGGCGACCGCGAAGCCGGTCTGGCGCACGCGCGCGCGCACATGAGTCCAGGCGATGTCGACGATGAGGTTCATGGCGGGTTGGTGGCGACGGCGGCACCGGCGCGCACGCGCACGCGGGCGCCGTCGGCAAGATCGGTCGGCGCCGGCGAGACCACGCGCTCGCCGTCCTTGAGTCCCGAGAGCGCCTCGACGATGCGGGTGCCGCGGATGCCGACCGTGATCGCGCGCTTGCGCGCTTGGGAGCCGTCGACGACGAACACCGCGTCGCCCTGCAGCGCATCGGCCGGGATCAGCAGCGCGTTCGCTTTCTCGCGCGTGATGATATTGGCCTCGACGCTCATGCCGGGCTTGAGCGGGGTGTCGGCGGGCAGCGCCGCTTTGATGCGGAAGGTCTTGGCGCTGACGTCGCCCATCGGCGTGATCTCGCTCACCTTGCCTTCCAGGCGCTGGTTGGGAAAGGCGTCGGTGCGGAACAGCACGACCTGCCCGACGGTCACGCGCGGGATGTCCTCCTCGTTGACCTCGGCCACCACCTGCAAGGGCTTGAGAACACCGACGCGGAACAGCACCTGCCCGGCTTCGGCGATCTCGCCGACCTCGCCGTCGCGCCGCAGCACCACGCCGTCCATGGGCGCGACGATGGTGTAGTCGTTGATCTTCTCCTTTTGCACCTGGATCTGCGCCTGCACCTGGTTGAGGTCCATCGAGGCGCGCTCATAGGCCTGGGTGGTGGCGGCGCCGCGCGTGATCAGTTCGCTCACCCGCGACATTTCGCGTTTGAGGAACGCCTCGCGCGCCACCAAATCCTGCAACTGCGCCTTGACCTCGCGGTCGTCGAGCTGCGCCAGTTCGTCGCCCTTGGCGACGGTCATGCCCTCGCAATGGCAGATATAGACGATGCGGTCGCGCACCAGGCTCGCCACCTTGGCCCAGGTGACCGGCTCGACACCGCCGGTGGCATAGACGATCTCGACCGCGGTGCCGCGCTTGGCGGCGACCGCGGCGACTTGCGGTCCGCGCGCAAATCGGTACCAGCCGGCGCCCGCCGCCACGAGCACGACCAGCGCCGCAATGATGAGGAACCGTCGTTTTTTCACGGGCGCAAACCTAGCGGCGGCGTGCGACCGCTTGTTGATGTAGCGCAAGCCTTCTATGTCGTCGTCCCCGCGCAGGCGGGGGCGACCGCCGCCTACGCCACCGCCTTGATGATCCTGGCAAGCTTGTCGAACATTTCGCCGATCTGCGCCTCGCTCACGATCAGCGGCGGCGACAGCGCCAGCGTATCGCCGACCGCGCGGAACATGAAATCATATTCGAAATAGCCGGCGTCCAGCGCCTGGTAGCCGCGCTTGCCGACGCCGTCCGGCTTGCTGGCGAGATCGATGCCGACCGTCAAACCGACCGGGCGAATGTCGAGCACATGGGGCAGACCTTTCAGGCCCATGGCGGCGTCGGCCCAGAGCGGCTCGAGCTTCTTTGCCCGTTCGAACAGGCCCTCGTCCCGATAGAGGTCGAGGGTGGCAAGGCCGGCGGCGCAGGCCAGCGGATGCGCCGAATAGGTGTAGCCGTGGAACAATTCGATGACGTGCTCGGGACCCTTCATGAAAGCGTCATAGATGCCTTTGCGCACCAGCACGCCGCCCATGGGCACCGAGCCCGAGGTAATGCCCTTGGCGAAGGTGATCATGTCGGGAATGACGCCGTAGCGCTCGGCGGCGAAGGCCGCGCCCATGCGGCCGAAGCCGGTGATCACCTCGTCGAAGATCAAGCAGAATGCCATGCTTGTCGCAAATCGCGCGCAGCCGCTCGAGATAGCCCTTGGGCGCCGGCAGCACGCCGGTGGAGGCCGCGAGCGGCTCGACGATCACCGCCGCGATGGTGGAGGCGTCGTGCAGCGCCACCAGCCGGTCCAATTCATCCGCCAGATGGCCGCCCCATTCCGGCTCGCCGACGGAGAAGGCCTGCTTCTCGCGATTATAGGTGGTCGAGAGATGATCGATGCCGGCCATCAGGGCGCCGAACTGCTTGCGGTTGGCGACGATGCCGCCGACGGCGATGCCGCCGAAGCCGACGCCGTGATAGCCGCGTTCGCGCCCGATCAGGCGCACGCGCGAACCGGCCCCGCGCACATTGTGATAGGCGAGCGCGATCTTCAGCGCGGTATCGACCGCCTCGGAGCCGGAATTGCAGAAAAACACGTGATCGAGATCGCCGGGCGCCAGCGCCGCGATCGCGGCTCGCCAATTCGAAAGCCTTCGGATGTGAGAACTGGAAGGCCGGCGCGTAGTCGAGCTCGGCGGCCTGCGCCTGGATCGCGCGCACGATCGGATCGCGATTGTGGCCCGGCATTGGTGCACCAAAGCCCGGCGGAGCCGTCGATCAGCCGGCGGCCATCGGGCGCGACGTAATGCATGTCCTTGGCGCCGGCGATCAGCCGCGGCCGCGCCTTGAACGCACGGTTGGGCGTGAACGGAACCCAATAGGGCTCGAGGTCGTTGGGGACGTTGATCGGTTTGGTTCGCGGCTTGGCTGGAACGGCTCTGCGCCATCGGAATACTCTCGTGAAAAGCTGAGACGCGGTCGCCGGGCATTGAGGCCGTACGCGCACACTAACCACGAACCGCGCCGCGCCGAAAGCGGCTATAGCGAAACGACATTTTCGCCCCATGTTATTCCGGCTGATTATGGGAACCGGGAAATTGTCTGGACTAATTCGCCGGAGTATCGACGCAACGTTATGCAGAAATTTCTATTTTCGCGCGAATTTTACAACCGGAGCGATACTAAATATTGCGTAATATCTTTGCACAATTGGAGCTCCGCAAATCAGGTCATTTGTCTGCCAATCGGGCAAGTAATACCGGTCGGCCCTATTTAGAATCCGTATTAGAATTATAGCCAAAACCTATGAGTGCTCCCGGACAAGGCGCCAAGGGCGGAAATGCTGGACCGATGGCAATGCCGGGACCAGTGTCAGTCCGACCGCCTGCGAAATCCGCGCCGCGCTGGAGCAGGTCATCGCCGGCGAGCGCCTTCAGCAAGTCAGGCCAGCTCGCCAGCTTCCTGCGCTTTGTGGTGCAGGAAACGCTCGCCGGCCGCGGCGACCGCATCAAGGCCTATACGATCGCCACCGCCGCGCTCGGCCGCGACGATAATTTCGATCCGCAGATCGACCCGATCGTGCGGGTGGAGGCGGGCCGGCTGCGCCGCGCGCTGCGGCACTATTATGCCAATGAGGGCAGCAGCGACCCGGTCGTCATCGATCTCCCGGTCGGCCATTACACGCCGGTGTTCCGCCGCAGCACCGGGCCGGCCAGGCCGCGGCCCCCACGCCCCGGCTCTGGCGTCATCTTGCCGACACCGCCCGCGAATATCGCACGCTGCTGCTGCTGATCGTCGTTGTCGCCGCCGCGGTCAGCCTGTCCTTCGACGTGCTGGAAATGCTGTTCGCCAAGACGATCTGGCCGATGATCGAGCACCTGGCACGGACCGCCCTGGCGAGCCTGCATCCGGTCACCACCAACGGCGCGGGCCACTGATCGGCGGCGCGGCTGCTTGCCGCGCGCCGGAGCGGCTGCTACCACCCGCCGTCACCCGCAGCAAGTCGTCAGGCCGATGGCCAAATCCGGCAACAAGCCGCAAAAGCTCAAAGCCCGCCTGCCGCGCGGCCTCGCCGACCGCGGCCCGGCCGAGATCGCCGCGACGCGGCGCGATGGTCGAGGCCATCCGCGTCGAGTTCGAGCGCTACGGCTTCGAGCCGGTGGAGACGCCGGCGATCGAATACACCGACGCGCTCGGCAAATTCCTGCCCGACCAGGACCGGCCGAACGAGGGCGTGTTCTCGTTCCAGGACGACGACGAGCAGTGGCTGTCGCTGCGCTACGACCTGACCGCGCCGCTGGCGCGCTATGTGGCGGACGAATTGGCACGGAGAATCTCGTCCTGCCCTATCGCAGCTATCGCTTCGGCTGGGTGTTCCGCAACGAGAAGCCGGGCCCGGGCCGCTTCCGCCAGTTCATGCAGTTCGATGCCGACACGCGTCGGCGCGCCGACCATGGCCGCGGATGCCGAGATGTGCATGCTGGCGGCGGATACGATGGAAGCGCTGGGCATCCCGCGCGGCAGCTATGTGGTGAAGGTGAATAACCGGAAGGTGCTGGATGGGGTGCTGGAGGCTAATCGGGCTTGGCGGCGAAGAAAATGCTGGTCGGCGACTTGTCGTCCTACGCGCAATCGACAAATTCGATCGACTAGGCGAAGACGGTGTTCGAGCATTACTTGCGGAAGGACGGAAAGACGAAAGCGGCGACTTCACAAAAGGCGCCGGGCTTGCGCAGGAGCAGATCAACGAATTGATGTTGCTCTTCGAACTTATCCGCAGGCGAGTCCGGAGTTCGACCGCCTTCCCGATTGGGAACAAAAAGATTTGGTCTTGTTGACGTCCAACTTGATCCCAAGTTCGGTCGAATGGTGAGACGTATCTTCTCCGAATTCCAACCCGGTCGAATCCCGATCAACAATAGCGAGACTATTTCGTTACTGCGTGCGTGGACAAATAATTCTCCAAAGATTGCAGAAGCAGCTGACGAACTCGAAACAATTGGTCGCTAGCGCACGCCGCAGAATATGGTTCGAAGAGAATCATGATCGACCCCTCCGTCGTCCGCGGCCTCGAATATTACACCGGCCCGGTCTTCGAAGTTGAACTGACCTTCGAGATCGATGACGAGAGCGGCCGCCCCATCCGCTTCGGCTCGGTCGGCGGCGGCGGGCGCTACGACGGGCTGGTGTCGCGCTTTCGCGGCGAGCCGGTGCCGGCGACCGGTTTCTCCATCGGCGTCTCGCGCCTGCAGGCCGCGCTCACCCATCTCGGCAAAATCTCCAGCAAGCCCGAGCCCGGCCCGGTCGTCGTCACCGTGTTCGACCGCGAGCGCGTCGCCGACTATCAGCGCATGGTGTCGCGCTTGCGCGCGGCCAACATCCGCGCCGAGCTCTATCTCGGCAATCCGAAGAATATCGGCAACCAGCTCAAATATGCCGACAAGCGCCACTCCCCTTGCGTCGTCATCCAGGGCGGCGACGAGAAGGCGCGCGGCGAAGTGCTGATCAAGGATTTGATCGTCGGCGCCGAGATCGCCGGCCTCTCCAAGGAGCGCGACGACTACCTGAAGCAGCAGGCGGAAGCGCAGTTCGCGGTCAAGGAAGAAGACCTGGTCGAGGCCGTACGCAACCTGCTCGAGCGCCACGGCATCGCGTAACATTCCAGAACCGTTCGTCCCCGCGAAAGCGGGGACCCAGGGCAATAGCTTCTCGGCTTTGCATGAGGACTCCTGGATTCCCGCTTGCGCGGGAATGAGCGGGTCGTGGCCTAACGCTACTGCGGCGGCGGCCGGCGCAGCTTCTGCAGATCGAGGATGTTCATCTTCATACCGTTGCCCATCATGATGTCACCGGGCCGCTCGCCGGCGCCGCAGGGCCCGACCCATTTGGCCGCGATCTTCATGTGCGTCGGCTGGCCCGTCGCCATGCCCGGAATGGACGGGCCGCCCGTGCGCGTCGAGGTCACGTCGACCGTATAGGCGCTGTCGAAACTGCCGCTGACCACCGCATGCGAGGTCGTCGTCGCCGGGCCGAATGTACACACCGAGTTCGACCACCATGGTGTCGCCGACCTTGCTGATGTCACGCTTCGTACAGTCGCCCTGGCCGCCGTAATTGCTGTTCATCAGTTTGTCGGTCGCCTGATCGACGCATTGCCGCATGGTCCGCGCCGGCAGATTGCGGCTGGCGAACTGCATCGTGATTTCCCACTCGCCGGCCTTGCGCGTCGGCATGTCGAACGCGTAGGCGGCGGAAGCGCAGCAGAGGCAGGCGGCAACGAGACCGAGGTGGCGACGCATGGCATGAACTCCATCGCAGACCGCGGGCAAGATATTATCATGCCGCGCCCGCGCGGGCATCAAATCGGCTCATTGGCCAATGAAAGTTTAAATGGCGACCAGGTCGCCGGCCATCGCCGCCGTATCGGCCCGCATGGCCAGCCGATGGCCGAGCACCTGCTCGACGGCGTCGAAGGAATCGATCAGCGACAGGTTCTCGATGACCTTGCCGCCGCGGAAGCGCAGGAAATGCGCGAGCCGGTAGCTGATCACGCGGCCGTCGTCGCTGCGCCGTGCCGACAGCCGGTTGAGCGTCGCCACCCGGTCGCCGTCGATCACAACTGCATCGACCACGAAGCTGAAGACGCGGAACACGTCGGGCACCAGCCGCTCGATGATGTCGAGCACCGCCGCCTTGCCGCGGCGCGCGCCGCAGAACGGCAGCACGTCGACCGGCCCGCTGATGGTCCATTCACCTCGTCGTCGAGGAATTCGGCAACCTGGCCGGCATCGCGCGCGCTATAGGCCTGGTAAAAGGCGTCCACCACGCTGCGCGGAACTGAACCACTCATGTCGAAGGTCTCCCAGCCGCACCAGTCAAGCGTGGTTGTATTGAAATTGTCTTACCCGCATCATTTTGCGTGCCGGCGCCCGGCCAGGCGGCAAAATAATGCCGGTCCATCCGGCTAAAATTCATTAACGACACCAAGCGTTTGGCCCGGCGCCGCGTTAACGGCGGCAACGCTTCGGCGTCGAAATCCTTAAAGCTATCGTGCTAAAGGGCCGCCCAGGACCCCCGGGAGGTCCCGGCGACGGCAAGGACTGGCATGGACGCGAGCGTCACCACAGCGGCGAAAGGGCCCGATGCGCGGGCGGAGGCGCTCGTCGCCTCCTACGAGCGCGCCGGCTATCGCCGCTGCGCGCCCGCGATTTTGCAGCCGGCGGAGCCCTTCCTCGACCTCTCTGGCGAGGACATCCGCAAGCGCATGTACCTGACCACCGCGCCGGGCGGGGGCGAGTTCTGCCTGCGCCCCGACCTCACCATTCCGGTGTCGCGCGACTATCTGGCCTCGCCCGTGGCGGGCAGCGCCAGCGGCTACTGCTATCTCGGCCCGGTGTTCCGCGAGCGCAGCGGCGAGTCGCCGGAATTCGCGCAGGCCGGCATTAAATCCTTCGGCCGCACCGACAAGGCCGCGGCCGATGCCGAAATGCTGGCGCGTGGGCTGGAAGCCACCGCCCATTATGGCCTCGCCCAGCCCGCCATCCAGACCGGCGACGTCGCGCTATTTGCCGGCCTCATCGCCGGGCTCGACCTGCCGCCGGCATGGAAGCGGCGGCTGATCAAGGATTTCAACCGCAAGGCCAATCTGGCGCAGGACCTCGAGCGCCTGGTGCTCGGCGGCAATAATGAGCGGCCGGAATATCAGGGCGTGCTCGCCGCGCTGGCCGGCTCCGACCCCAAGGGCGCGCATGCGCTGGTCACCGACCTGTTGTCGATCGCCGGCATCAGCGCCGTCGGCGGCCGCTCGGTCGGCGAGATCGCCGACCGTTTCCTCGAGCAGGCCGCGCTCGGCGCCAGCACCCGATTGCCGCGCGACGTGCGCGCGCTGATCGAGCGCTTCCTCGCCATCCAGGGCGATCCCGACCAGGCGGCGATCGAACTGCGCGCGCTTGCCGGGCAAGCCGATCTGGCGGCAGCGCTGGCGCCGGCGCTGGATCTGTTCGAGCACCGCACCGGCTTCCTCGCCGCGCACGGCATCGATCCGGCGCGCGTGCGCTTCTCGACCAGCTTTGGTCGCGGCTTCGACTATTACACCGGCTTCGTGTTCGAGCTGACCGACCCGGGCCGCACCGGCGATCCGCTGGTCGCCGGCGGCCGCTATGACGACTTGCTCACGCGGCTCGGCAGCCCGCAGCCGATCCCGGCGGTCGGCTTTGCCGTGTGGATCGAGCGGCTCGCGGTCTATGGAGGCGGCGCATGAGCTCGCCGCTGGTCTTGGCGGTGCCGGCCAAGGGCCGCCTGCAGGAGAACGCGGAAAGCTTCTTCGCGCGCTCCGGCCTGGCGCTGATCAAGCCGCGCGGGGCGCGCGACTATCGCGGCGCCGTCGCCGGCCTCGACGGCGTCGAGGTCGCCTATCTCTCGGCCTCCGAGATCACCTCGCAGCTTGCCGCCGGCGCCGTGCATTTCGGCGTCACCGGCGAGGACCTGGTGCGCGAGATGATCCCCGATGCCGACGCCAAGGTGGTGCTGGTCGAGCCGCTCGGCTTCGGCCATGCCAATGTGGTGGTGGCGGTGCCGCAGGCCTGGATCGACGTGCGCAGCATGGCCGATATCGACGACGTCGCCACCGCCTTCCGCCACACCCATGCGCGCAAGATGCGGGTGGCGACCAAATATGTGAACCTCACGCGCGGCTTCTTCTCCGCGCATGGCGTGCTCGACTATCGCATCGTCGAGAGCGCGGGCGCGACCGAAGGCGCGCCGGCTGCCGGCACCGCCGAGATGATCGTCGACATCACCACCTCGGGGGCGACGCTCGCCGCCAACGCGCTGAAGGTGATCGAGGACGGCACCATCCTGCGCTCGCAGGCAAACCTGGTGGCCGCGCGCACCGCGTCCTGGGGCGACAGCGAACGCGAATTGGCGCGCGTCATCCTCGACCGCGTGGCGGCACAGCAGCGCGCCCGCGCCTTCCGCGAAGTGCGCGCTCGCTTTGCCGCCTGCGACGGCAAGCTCGTCGACAATGCGAAGGAGAAATACGGCGTGGTCACGCCGTTCGGCGGGCCGACCTCGTCGGGCATGCTGACGCTGCATTGTCCGCCGGGTGAAGTCTATGCGCTCACCAGTTACTTGCGCGAGCACGGCGCGGAAGCCGTGGCGGTGGCCGATCTCGATTACGTGTTCTCGCGCGACAACCCGCTCTACGCCAAACTCGAGGCCGGGCTGTAAGCGCCGCCGGCGACCTCGTCATCATCATTACCCAGCCTATCGCAGCGTCTTTTTCCGACCGGTCCGTCTCGGAATGGTCCCGCCGCGCTCACATTTAGGACGCATTGCAATCGAAATTTGCTTCGACATTTCGCTGGTTCACTCGTGGAGGCGACATGTCAGATCACATCATCTCCATCCGATCGATCGCACTTGCGGTTCCGCTTCTCGCTTGCGGCGCGGGCATCGCAGTGCCGGCCAATACGGCGCGCGCGGATGAATGTGTTACCGCACCGAAATCCGTCACGCCTAAGGGAAGCCACTGGTATTATCACACTGACCGCGCCAAAGGGCGCAAGTGCTGGTTCCTGCTGCCGCTGCAGCAGCCGGCGCAACACACCACTGCGCGGCCTGCATCGTCTGCATCGTCCGCAACAGACCCCGCTCCCGCCAAGAAGACTGCGACGGCCGGCGCCCCCATATCGCTGAGCGCCGCAGGCAATGCGCCGCACTCGCGGCCGCGCAAGGCAGAGCCGGCGGCCACCGGCAGCGTTACAGAGCAAGAGCCAGCGCAAAAACCGGGTGAGAACGAAACCGCGAAGCCATCAACGCCGGCGGAGCCTGGCGCGCCTGCGAGCGCGCCCGCCGAGACCATCGCGCCAGCGGCGGCAGCAGCCCCCGCAATCATATGGCCCGATCCTCCCGCGGTCGCGCCGGTCGCGGTGCAGGAGCGCCGATCGGCTGCGAGCGAAGTCCCTACCTCCTCCACCCCACCGGTAACGGATGCTCGCGCGTCCCATGATTCCGCCGTCGCCGCGCGCGACGCCGCGCCGACCGCCCATGCCTCGATGATTGCGCCATCCCCCGAGGGAACGCTGGCGGAAATATTGCTGATCGTCGCGCTCGGTCTCGGCGTGGCCGGGCTCTTCTATCGCTTGGTGACGAAAGCGGCTGTTCGACACGGACGGCGCATCATCGTCGATCGCGCCGCTCCGGATTGGATCGGCGATCGACAGGCGCAAGCGATGCGTGGCGATCGGCAACCGCATGGATTCGGCAGCATTCGCGAAGCGTTCATCAACGATTCGCAACTGTCGCTGGTGCCGGCCGCCGGCGAATACATCCCTCGTCGCGCGCGCCCGGACGCTGGCCGGCGCCCAAACAACGCACCGCCCGAGGACGGCACCGCGCAGATGGCCAGCGCCGCACCCGTCGCCGGCGGCGTCAGCGAGCGTCAGAACGCATTGGCGCAACTGATCCGCGATCTCGATCAATTGCTGCAAACGAAGAAGCAGGCATAACGCCGCGAAGTGGAAGGCATCCCGCCGGGTGAGCCTTGTGGCTCACCCGCCTGCCACGCGCGCAGGACACCGTGGCAGTCGCCGCGCCCGGCGATAGGATCGCACGCGGCGAAGATCTCCTCGTTAGACTGGACGCGATACACATGCGCTTCGCCGCGAAGCGGTGTCGTTTGCGCCACGCGAAAATTGACCATCCGCACGCTGAAGCTGATGCGTCGCTTTGCTGCGGCGCAATGTTCGCGACATTGCGCAGGAATAGTGACTCGACACCGCGCATGACCGTCTCTTATGTTTCGTCACAAGCAAGAAAACAGCGCCGCCCGGATCAACAGATGTCGGCGCCTTCAGTTGGGGAGAACGATGGCACATTTAAATCGATCGCTGGCGGCGGCGTGCATTGTGGCCTTGGCGCTGTTCGGCGTGCCGGGCGCGGTCAACGCGGAAACCCTTCGTATCGGCAAGGCAGGCGCGGAAGCTTTCTCGTTCGTCCCGGCCGAAGTCGGCCAGCAGATGGGCTTCTATAAAAAGCACGGCGTTGACGTCATCATCAGCGCCTTCGGCGGTGACGCCAAGGTGCAGCAGGCGATGGCCGCCGGCAGCATCGATATCGGCCTCGGCTCCGGGCCCGGCATGGCGTTCATCGCCAAGGGCTCGCCGGTCAAGGGCGTCGCCGCGATGGCCGATCAGCCGCTGATCTTCACCTTGGTGGTGCGTAACGACGGCTCGGTGAAGAGCGTCGCCGACCTCAAGGGACGCATCGTCGGCGTCTCCGGCGTCGGTTCGGTGACCAATTGGATCATTACCGAAATTTCGCGTCAGCATGGATGGGGCGTCGAAGGCATTCGGCGCGTGGGTCTCGGCAACGACGCCAACCGCGTCGCCGCGTTGAAGACGAAATCGATCGACGCCGCGATCGTCAACATCGCGGTCGCGCTGAAATATGTGCATAGCGGTCAGGGCAAGATTCTGTTGCGCTTCGGCGATCTCGTGAAGGACTTCCACATCCACGTGATCTTCGCCGCCAACAAGACGATCGCCGAACATCCGGAAGCCGTGCGCGGCTTCCTCGCGGGCTGGTTCGAGACCATCCGCTTCATGCGTCACAACAAGGCCAAGACCGTCGAAATCGCCAAGGGCGTCATGCATACCGACGATGCGACGACGTCGGAGATCTATGACGAGGTCATGCCGATGTTCAACGAGGACGGCCATTTCAAGCCGAAGGCGCTCGC
The DNA here is from genome assembly GCA_963782145.1 of uncultured Pseudomonadota bacterium. Lineage (GTDB taxonomy): Bacteria > Pseudomonadota > Alphaproteobacteria > Rhizobiales > Xanthobacteraceae > Pseudolabrys. The sequence continues at coordinate 397,851 of CAWAIV010000004.1, read as the reverse complement.
CGCGCTGGCGCGGTCCTATGTCGACCTCAAGACCTTGCCGAAGGCGCCGGACATGCACACGCTCTACACCGAGGCATTTCTGCCGAAGCAGTGATCGCGCCATGACGGGCTCGCGGTACCGGCGCAATTCCGGCGCCGGAGTGCGCCGAATTCGTCGTTTCGGCAGACGCTGGCCGCTTGGTCTTTCGCGCCATCCCGGCAAGGGGTAGTTTGGCAACGCTGCCCCCAGCAGCGGGCCACGAGGGATGTCGCGCAAGCCATGCGGTCGCCAACCACCGAATATGATGCATGGAATCCGGGCCTGGAATCCGAGCTGCCGCGCGAGTATCTGCCGCTCTCGACGGTGTTCCGCGACGAGAACGTTTCAAGCAGCATCGACAAAACCCATGAACTGAGCGAGTACTGCGGACTGCCCGCGGACGAGTTGGTCTCCTTTCGCCCAGACCGATTGATCGTTCATGAGCTCCTCATTCAGGTGACCACCGGCATTTCCGTCCCCGACGGTCGCGATGAAGACTTGGGCAAGAACTTTCGTGAAATCGCCGCCACCATTCTCAATCGATATATTGCGCCGCATCGCGACGAAATACTGCGCGCCTTCGAGCAGGTGAAGGATACGGCCACCCTCATCATAGAGCGGGAGCTCGCGAAAGCGTTCCCGACGCCGAAGCCGGCCGGCCATCACGATGCGGGAGGTGGCTGGCGCCGGCTGTTCGGATCCGGCAAGCCGCAAGCGCCATCGTCCCAATCGACAAGAACCCCGGCAGAGCGCGAGCTCGAGATCATCGCCGAATGGCGTAAACGGGCGGAAACAACCGACGATCCGGTCGAAGAGGCATGCTTCGAAGCCTTGGAGAAGATTGCAACGGCAGTCTTGAGCCGCCGCGGCCGACTGTTCGGCGATATCGCGCTGCTCACCGAGTTGGTCGTCACACTGGTGTGCAACAACCATGGCAGCGCCGTTATCGGGAACGCTATCGCTCCGTATGTCCGCGAAGCGATTGTCCGTGAAGGTTACCGGTCTTTGCCGCGGCAGCAGCAGCCGGTGGTGATGAACGTCAAAGGTGCTTCAGCGTCCGGCAAAAGCTCGATGCGGCCGCTTCAACGCAGCCTGGCGAGAAAACTGCAATTTCCCTGGGAAGACTTCGCTCTCATCAGTCCCGACATCTGGCGCAAGTTTCTGCTCGACTACGGATCGCTGGGGCCGGCCTATAAATACGCCGGGACGCTGACCGGCCAGGAGATCGAAATCATCGACAAGAAGCTCGATCATCGCATGGCGGCACGGGCGGCCAGAGGAGAAATGCCGCACCTGCTGATCGACCGCTTCCGTTTCGACAGCTTCGTACCGGAACGCGAAGGCAAAGGATCAATCCGATTGCTGACCCGGTTTGGCAATCTCGTCTACATGTTCTTCATGATCACGCCGCCGGAAATGACGGTCGAGCGCGCCTGGCTTCGCGGGTTGAGGTTGGGGCGATACAAAGCGGTCGAGGATCTCCTGGCGCACAATGTCGAAGCCTATACCGGCATGCCGGAATTGTTTTTCACCTGGGCGCTGAGTGCCGGCAAACATGTGCACTACGAATTCCTTGACAATAGCGTCCCCGAAGGCCAGCCACCCCGGACAGTAGCCTTTGGTTGGAATACCGAAATGACCATTCTCGATATCAAGCGGATGATCGATATCGATCGGTTCAGGAAAATCAATATTCATGCGCACAAACGGGCGGAAGTCTACGTCGGCGAGAACCTGGCACCGGAGCGCAACGTCGAATTCCTCAAGCGGTGCGCCCGCTGGATTCCGTGCATCAATTTCGCCGATTACCGGACGGGCCAGATCTATGCGCGGCTCGAGCACGCCAAGTGGGCATGGCGCGAGGAGCCGAAGTTTGCGCACGCCATGGAAGACCTGGACGCTAGAGCGGGCCTGCTTGCCGTTGCCTCGGGTGATGCCGCGCAGAGCGACGGCGCGGCACATGTGCAAAAGAATTTGGCCGCGGAAAAAGTGCACACTTTGGGCACGTGGGGTGAGGCTGCGGTTCGGCCGGCATGACGCGCCCGTCGCGGCCTACGAACTCTTTGACGATTATCGCGGACGAAACACCACCAGATGTGAGAGCATAAAATTGACCGCGAAGCTCACCAGGACCGACAGCAGCTTGGCCGGCACCAGCGGCAGCACGTAAGAAAGCGCAATCAGCGTCGCGGTGCTCGCCGCCATGCCGGCAACGCCGGAGGCAGCGAACGCGAAATAATCGCGCCAGCGCAGGGTATGGCCCGATTCCGGGCCGAAGGTGATGAAGGTATTCATCACATAGGAGCAGGTGACCGCCACCAGCCAGGCCAGCATATTGGCCGGCACCAGCGGCCAGCCGAGATAGTGGGCGGCGGTCCAGAACACGGTGAAATCGATTGCCGTATTGACCACGCCGACCAGCGCGAAGCTCGCCGCCTTGAGCGGCAGCGCGCGCGCCTGCCAGGCAGTGCTAAAGCGTTCGAGGATTATCTGCGGGGACGGGCCAATCATCGCGCGCTCCGTTACCACGTCCGCCGGCCGCCGCAAACCGAATGACGCGACAGGACTTGACGCATGCGCTATAGATCGCGGGAATAGATCAAGGCCGCGTTAAAATGCCGGGAAAAACCAGCAAATCAGCCACCCACGCGACACGAGCGCCGGCGCCCGCCGGGCTATCGATCGTGGTCCCGCTCTACAACGAGGCCCGGGGCCTCACCCGCCTGCACGAGCGCATCGTCGAGGTGGCCGGCCGCATCAAGGCCGCGCGCGCGATCCCCATCGAGATCGTCTATGTCGACGACGGCAGCCGCGATTCCACCAACAGCGTCGCACAGGACCTGCCGACGGGACCGCTCGACATCCAGCTGATCACGCTGTCGCGCAATTTCGGCAAGGAAGCCGCCCTGCTCGCCGGCCTCGACCATGCCCGTCTCGGCGCCGTGCTGTTCATGGATGGCGACGGCCAGCATCCGCCCGATCTGATCGAGACGCTGGTCGCGCGTTGGCTCGACGACGGCTACGATGTGGTGTTCACCGCCAAGGCCAACCGCGAGAACGAGACTTGGCTGCGCCGTGCCGGCGTGCACTGGTTCTATGCCCTGATCAACCTCGGCCAGCGGCAGAAAATCCCGGAAGATGCCGGCGACTTCCGCCTGCTGTCGTCGCGCGCGGCGGCGGCGCTGCGGCAGATGCCGGAGCGCAACCGCTTCTTCAAGGGCATGTCGAGCTGGATCGGCTTCCGCCAGGCGCGCGTCGACTATGAACCGGCCGCCCGCGCCCATGGCGTGACGAGTTGGAATACAAGGAGCCTGATCGGCCTGTCGATCGAGGGGCTCACCTCGTTCACGGTGGCGCCGCTGCGCGTGGCGAGCCTGCTCGGCATCCTGCTCGCCGTGGCCGCGCTCATCTTCGGCGGCCAGATCCTGATCGAGACACTGGTCTACGGCCAGGACGTGCCCGGCTATCCGTCACTGTTCGTCGGCATGATGGTGCTCGGTTCGGTTCAACTCATCATGATCGGCGTGCTTGGCGAATATATCGGCAAGCTCCTGTCCGAGATCAAAGCGCGCCCGGTCTATTTCGTCGCCGAGCAGAGCCTGAAATCCGCCAAGGAAAGCGCCCGCGACGCCGGCAAGGAGGCCGCCAAGCCGCGGGCGGGCGCGACGCGGGCCGCCGAATGAGCGGCGTTACGCGCCGAATCTGGCTTTGCGCCGACGATTACGGCATGTCGCCCGGTGTGAACGAGGCGATCCGCGGATTGATCGCGCGCCGGCGTATCAACGCCACCTCGGTGATGGTGGTGGCGCCGCATTTCGATGCGGAGCAGGCCGGCGCGCTCGATGCGCTCAATGCCGGCGAAACGCGCGCCGCGCTAGGCCTGCATGTCACCCTCACCGCGCCGTTCGCGCCGATGAGCGAAAGCTACGCGCCGCTGCGCGCCGGCCGCTTCCTGTCGATCGGTGAGACGATGCGCCGCGCGATGGCGCGACGGCTTAAACTCGAGCGTCTGGTGATCGAGATCGGCACCCAGCTTCGGCTGTTCGCCGAGGCCTTCGGCCGTCTGCCGGATTTTCTGGACGGCCATCAGCATGTGCATCTGGTGCCGCAGGTGCGCGACGCGCTGCTCAAGGTGGTGAGCGAGGCGGCGCCGCAAGCCTGGATACGGCAATGCGGGCGGGCGCGCGGCACGCGCGGTTTGCGCGACCCCAAGGCGCTGGTACTCGACATTCTCAGCCTCGGCTTGCGCCGCCAGGCGCAAGACTTGGGCATCGCCACCAATCCGGCCTTCGCCGGCGCCTATGAATTCACCGCCAAAGCCGATTATGCGCGACTGTTTCCGCGCTTCCTCGCCGGCCTGCCGGACGGCGGGCTGATCATGTGCCATCCCGGTTTCGTCGATGACGCGCTGCGCCGGCTCGATTCGCTCACCGACCTGCGCGAGCGCGAAGCCGCTTTCTTCGACTCGGAGGCTTTCCCAGGGCTGCTCGCCGAACATGGCGTAGCGCTCGCCGCTCCGGCGTGAGCGCGACGCGCGCGGTCAGCCGGATCGCTCTACCTGCCGCGGATCGGTGGTCGGCGGCGGAATGTAGTCGCGGTCCGATCCATGCGGACCGATCACCACGACCTTGGTGCCGAGCTTGACCCGGCTGTAGAGGTCGACAATGTCCTCATTGCGCAGGCGGATGCAGCCGGACGACACGTTGTGGCCGATCGTCCAGGGCTCGTTGGAGCCGTGGATGCGGTAGAGCGTGGAGCCGATATAGAGAGCGCGTGCGCCGAGCGGATTGTTGGGGCCGCCGGCCATGCGATGCGGCAGATAAGGCTGGCGCTCGATCATCTCCTTCGGCGGAATCCAATCGGGCCATTCCCGCTTGGCGGTGATCTTATGCACGCCCGACCAGGAGAAGCCGCTGCGCGCGACGCCGATGCCGTAGCGCATCGCCTTGCCGCCATCCTCCACCAGGAAGAGGAAATGGTCCGGCGTATCGACCACAATGGTGCCGGGCGCTTCCTTGCCGTGATAGGCGACTTCCTGCCGGAGGAATTGCGGATCGACGGGGTAAGCGGGCCGGCGCGGCTCCGGCATGGGATCGGCCGGCGCGGTGTTGACATAGCGCAGCGGCTGCTGCGCCGGTTCCGGCTCGCCATAGATGACCGGCGGCGGTGCCGGCGCCAGACGCGGCGCCGATGCATTGTGGGCGCCGAACAGGAATTCGATGAAGCCGCCGCCGAGCTCGGATCGCATCGGCGGTGGCGGCGGCGCCGCAATCACCATGCGCGGCGTCTGCGCCGTCGCGGCGCCGGCGGCGAGCACGAGCGGAAGTGCGGCAAGGCTGATAGCAAGCAAACGCGACATCGATTAACTCGGTGAACAAGAGATTGCGTCGGTGGCTCAAGTCAAAGGCCAAAGAGAAACCGATTGGTAAACTTGGCGCGCCGCGCGCGCGATTACCGCGCAAGCGGCGGCGTTTCGTCGCCTTAGCGTTTATTTTGCGTAAAGCGCGAACCGACATGGTAAACGCCCGGTTCACGTGTGAGCGCGATTTAGCGCGTTGCAACTCAGCATTAATTTCCACTGCGCTAAGACGTCACGGTCGGGGACGGTATCGGGGACACCAGCGCCGTGCAGCAGAAACGCTTCCGCATCGAACAGATGGTCGGCGAACGCCGCGCCCATGCAGCGCCGGCACATCCGCATCCGCACGCCCATGCGCATGCGCATCCCGCCGGAACCGGCACCGGCGAATTGACGGCGCTCAAGCGCGACCTCGCGCTCATGCGCGACGCCTTCGCCCACAATGCACGCGAGCTTTCGGTGCTGCTCTGCGACGGCAAGGAGCAGCGGATGACGCGTGCCGCCGGCGAGCTCGGCGCCGCGGTCGAGGCCATGGAAAAGGCCACCGACACGATCCTGCAATCGGCCGAGATGATCGACGACTGCGCCAAGGCGCTCGCCTTCGCGCACATGACCGACTACGAGCGCAGCCTGGCGCAGGATATCCAGGAGCACGTGGTGCGCCTCTACGAGGCGTGCAATTTTCAGGATCTCACCGGCCAGCGTATCGGCAAGGTAATCGCCACGCTGGGCTTCGTCGAGCAGCGACTGAGCGCGGTGGCCGAGCACAGCAAATATCCCGGCAGCGCCGGTCACGCACCGGCCGCGGCGCCTGCGCGCGAACTGCTGCACGGGCCCAAGCTCGACGGCGATTCCGGCCACGCCAGCCAGGGCGATATCGACGCGCTGTTCGGCTAAGGAGCGTGTCCGCCAAAAGATAAATCGGCCCGCTGGAAGGGACGCTAGATGCGGACCACCGTCGCGGTGCAAGGCGCCTCGGCGATGATCTTCGACGACACGCTGCCGAGATAGCGGCGCAACGGCGCGGAATTGCGCGCGCCCATCACCAAATGTTTGACCCTGTTGCGGCGGGCAAAATCGATCAAGGCGGCCGCGGGATCGAATGCCTCGATGACATGGTAGGTGATTTGATTTGGCAATTGCCGCAGCGGCGCGGCCCAATGCTTGAGCTCGGACAAGCGCAGCAGATGCAGGTTGCGGCCTTCCTCATCTTCGAATTTGTCTGGCATCACGCGCGCCAGCTTCAGAATATTGACGCAAGCCAGGCGCGCGTCCGGTTCGCTCGCGAGCAGGCGGGCGACGGCCTTGGCCAGCGCCCGGGACAATTGCTCATATTCTTCACTAAGGTCGACGGCCGCCATGATGATCGACGCTCCGCCCGTGGCGGCGCGCGGCTCCGCTACCACGGCGATCCGGGTTCGCGCTTGCGTGAACCAGCGGCGTACTACCGATAGCCAGTTGTTGCCGCCCACACGGGCGGCACGCTCGGTCAGCGCCACCAGCTCGGGATGCCGCAAGTCGAACGCGAGGTGCGCGGCACTTTGATAGCGATCGCGCGCTTCGACTTCCAAGCAATGCAGGATAATCTCCTGCAACCAAGGCGGAATTTCGGGCCGCCAATGACGCGGCGGCGCCGGCGCAACATAGAGCCGTTGCCGCCATTGGGCGACGGTGCGCGGCTCGCCGAACGGCCGTCGTCCCGTCGCAAGGAAATACAGCACCACGCCAAGCCCGAATAAATCGCTGCGCGGATCGTCGCGCACGCCGAGCACCTGTTCGGGCGCGATATAGGAACCGGTGCCGAGCGGCCCATCCATTTCCTCCGCCGGCAGGTCCGGCAAATCCAAGTGGCGCGACAGTCCGAAATCCAAGAGGACGACGGTACCGTCCTCGCGCACCATGAGGTTACTCGGCTTGATGTCGAGATGGACCACTCTTTGTTCGTGCAATTCGCCGATCGCGTCCGCGATCCTTGCCCCCAGGTCGGCCACCTCCTCGGGCGCGAGCGGCAGTTCCTCCAGCCGATCCTTCAGCGAGCGCCCGTTGATGAATTCCATGACGACATAAGGGCCGCCGTAATCGCCGGCGGCGATAAAGCGCGGCACATGCGTTCCGGAGAGCCGCGGCAGGATCATCTGCTCGGTTTCATAGCTGACGATCGCGAGCGGATCGTCACCCGGCAGCAATAATGGCAATTTCATCACGATCGGCAGATCGGTGTCGGGCCGGCTCACCCGCCACAACGCACCGAGGCCGCCGCGATGCAAAGGCTCCAGCAGACGAAAGCCGTCGATCACATCACCGGGGCTCAGGTTGCCGGCCATGATCAAAACCCGCGTTCGAGCCGGGTGGCCAGGATCGCCGGCAGCCCCGCCTCGCGTATCTTGCGCGCGGCGGTCGCGGCGTCATAGGGAACGCGGCGATAGGTCAATGTATTCGCCCTTTGGTCGAGCAGGGCATAACAGGCCGCCGGATTTTGATCACGCGGCTGCCCGACCGCGCCGATGACCGCGAGCCACCGTCGTCCGGCAAGCAGCGGGATCGTCATGCCGGCCACCGGCGAGAACGCCATCAATTTGCCAGTCAGCGACAGTCCGTAGAGCGCCGGTATATGAACGTGGCCGCAGAAGGATTGGCGCGCGGCGGTCGCGACAAGGCTGGCACGCGCGGCCTGACTGCCGGTGACATAATGCCAACGCGACGGTTCGAGCGGACTGGCATGCACGAACAAGCGTCCGTCCTGCTCGATTGACAGCGGCAGCCCACCGAGAAATTCCTTCTGCGCGGGACTCAATTGGCGGCGCGTCCATTCGATGGCTTCCTGCGCCGTCTCATTCATGGCTTCGCGCGCGCCCGCAGCCGCGGCATCGTGGTTGCCGAGGATGGCCGAAGCGCCGCGCTCGACATAGGCGCCGACGCAATCGACGACCCATCCCGGATCGGCGCCGTAACCGACCAGGTCGCCGAGAAAGATGTAACCATCGACTTGGCGACGTTCGGCGTCGGCCAGGCACGCCGTCAACGCTTCACGATTTCCATGAATGTCCGCCAGTAATGCAATCATGTTTCAGCCTATCGCGGCGGCCGGGACCGTTGCTTTGACCCCCATCAATTCGACACTATCCGGCCGACCCGGCAAGATGCGGCTTGCGTCGCACCACGCAAGCCCGATCCGGTTTTATTCTATCATCGATCGTGCGCAGGTGCTGACGCAAAAATTGGCCTCCACGTTGCGCGATCATGCGCTTCATGCCGGCGCTAAGAATGAAACGCGAGGCCCACCGGGCCCCGCGCAGCCAGCTTCTGCGATGCAAAGTACCGAGTGCACCGTGGACGCTTATTGTTGCCCCCAAATCTTGTTCTTGTAAGTCTCCGGCATCAGGAACAGGCCGAGGATGAGGCACACCGCCGGCACAGCGATCGGATAGATCAGCGCATAGGCGATGCTGTGCGTCGCCTGATAGGCCGCCGTGGTGATCAGCGGCACCAGTCCGCCGCCCCAGCCGTTGCCGATGTGATAGGGCACCGACACCGAGGTATAGCGGATGCGGCTCGGGAAGAATTCGGCGAGGAACGCCCCGATTGGCCCATACACCATGCCCACATAGCAGACCATGATGGCGACGATGAGAATCGCGATCGGCGCGTTGACATGGCCCGGCTGGGTGACCGACCCGAGCCATGAATACAGCGGATAATAAGTGATTGCGGCGAGGAACATGCCGCCCAGGATCACCGGCTTGCGGCCGATCTTGTCGGACAGCCAGCCGAAGAAGATGAGCGATGGCGTGCCGATGACGAGACCGATGCCCACGATCCAGGCCGTGGTCAGCGGATCGACCTTGGAAACCTGCTGCATGAAGTAGAGCGCCCAGAACTGGCCGCTATACCAGACCACGCCCTGCCCTAGCACGATGATGGTGGCGATCACCACGTATTTGAGGTTGGCTGGATTGCCGAAGGCTTCGCGCCAGGGATTCTTGCTCGTTTGTCCCTTGGCCTTGATTTCCGCATAGATCGGCGATTCTTCGAAGGCGCCGCGGATGTAGAAGGCGATGAACACCAGGATGAACGAGAACAAGAACGGGATGCGCCACGCCCAGGCATTGAATGCCTCGGTGCCGAAATAGCTGCGCGAGGCGATGATGACGACGAGCGACACCACGATGCCCAGCGTCGGCGAGGTCTGCAGCCAGCCGGTATAATAGCCGCGGTGCTCGTCGGAGACGTGCTCGGCGACATAGGTGATGGCACCGCCGTATTGGCCGCCGAGGCAGAGGCCCTGGATCATGCGTAACGCGAACAAGATGAACGCGGCGGACAGGCCGATCTGGTCGAAGGTGGGGATCAGGCCGATAGCGCCGGTACCGAGCGCCATGCCGACCAGGGTCATCAGGAAGGTGTATTTGCGGCCGACGACGTCGCCCAGCCAGCCGAACACGAAGGCGCCGAGCGGGCGGACCAGGAAGCCGGCGGTGAACAAGGCGATCGTACTCAGTAGCGCGGCAACGGGATGACTCTTTTCGAAAAACTTGACCGACAAGATCGCGGCCAAGCTGCCGAAAATATAAAAGTCATACCATTCGATGACGTTGCCGCCCGCCGCGGCGGTAATCACGCGGCGGAAATTAGCCGGTATTTGAGCAGCCATGATTTTACCCCCCAAGTGCTGTGAGAACGGACTCCACCGGCCGCGCTTGACGCGCGACTGGAGTCCGTCACGATTTCACGAGCTTAATTGCCACCAGCGTTTCCTCGTCTTGCGGCTGCGCGAGGTTGGACTGCGGCGCAGCCATCGTTGAGCGCCGGCAGACGTGGCAAATTGATTTTGGCGGCACTGGAGACGCAGGCTAAGGCGCGGTTCGATTTATGTCAGTGCGCAATTCGTATTAGACAAAAGGTCATAGGCGTTTTGCCAACGCGCTATTCTTATTGATTTTTATAATTTATTTATGAGGCCGATCGAGAAAGCTACTCATGAAACCGGCCGCCTACTCCTAACGTATGAGCGGCAAAGCATTTCTTGGTTCGGCGGGAATTGCGCATCGTCCGCGTCAGGAAGCCTTCATCGAGCAGCCGCGTTGATAACAATTCGCAAGTCGCTTCAGGGACCGTCTCGCGTAAGTCGCCGCATGCTGCGCATCGACCGGGGTCGTTGCATCGTCGCACTGGAGCGGCTGATAAACGGCCACGGCAGCAACCGGTATTTTGAAAATGCGATGGTTTTGCTGACGCGGCATTGGGCGGAAACGCCCTGGAGCGGTCGCGCCGAGCTGCTGCAGGCAGCCGATTGGCTCATTCGGGTCGGGGCTGAATTCCAACAATTCTGCTGAAAAATTGGATCGAACGACACGCCTTGGCCTATTCCCGCGGGCGTTTCAGCCGCCGCGGGATAGGGTCGCGTGCTAAACGGGCCGCTTGATCACGGTAAAGCAGGTCAGCGCCAGTGCCACGAAGGCGGCGGCGAGCGCCAGCGCGCCGGCATCGGACACGCGCTCGACCACAAAGGCCATGACCAGCGGTGCCGCCGCCTGCATCGCCAGCCACGGTCCGGCAAGCCGACCCATCAGCCGGCCATAGCCGGCGGCACCGAACAGCGCCAAGGGCACCGCGCCGCGCGTGATGGTGACGAGGCCGTTGGCGCCGCCGAACATCAGCGCGAAGGCAGCGGCCATCGGTACCGATATGCCGGCGAATGCCAGCAGCGCGAAGGCCAAGAGCAGCGCCGTCAGCGCAAAGCGCGCCACCCACAGCGGATGCAGATCGCGGCCGAAAGCGAATTCGATGAGCCGCGCGCCGACCTGCGCCGGACCGAACAGCGCGCCGATCCATACCACCGTGCCGGCATCGATGCCGCCACGGCCGAAGATCGCCAGGAGGTGCGCCGACAGGCCCGATGGCACGAAGGCGTAGGAGGCGAAAGCCGAGGCAACCAGGATGAAGGGCAGGCCATGCGGTGGCAGTACCGTAACCGGTATTTGCGGCGCGTTCGGCGTGGCCGGTTCGGCCTGGAAGCGACCGCGCGGCAGCGCCAGCGCGTGCAGCGGCGCCGAGACCAACGCCAAGGCCGCGGCATAGACGAGATAGGTGCCGCGCCAGCCGACCCCTTCGAGCAGGAAATGCGTGGCCGGCCAGCTCACGGTCGAGGCGAAGCCGCCGGCAAGCGTGAGCGCGGTGATCGGCCGTCGCGCGGCGGCGCCAAAGATGCGGCCGAGGCTGGCGAAGGCCGCATCGTAGAGGTTCGCCGCCATGGCGACGCCGAGCACCATCCAGACCGCGAGATAGGCCGGCTTGCTCTCCGCCTGCGCGATGAGGAAAAGGCCGAGGGCGCCGATCAGCGAGCCCACCGTCATCACCACATGGCCGCCGAAACGGTCGACGGAGCGGCCGACATAGGGCGCCACCAGCCCGGCGGTGAGCAGCCCAACCGAGAAGCCGCCCATCCCGAAGGCGATGGACCAGCCGCGCTCGTCAACGATCAGCGGCACCATCAGCACCGGCGTGTAGAAGATCGTGCCCCAGGACAGGATCTGCGTGACGCCGAGTACCGGCACCGCGCGCCATGGCCCATGGATGACATCGCGGAAAGCGGTCATGCCAAAGGGGCCTATATGACGGCGTCAGCCGGCCGGCTTCGGGGGTGTCGGCTTTGGCTTTGCTTTCGGCTTGGGTTTCGCCTTGGGCTTCGCCTTGCCGCGCGGCTTATGCCCCGGCTTCTGCCCCTCGGGCCCGCAGCGCACATAGACCATGCTGCCGTAGCGGCCCTGCACCTCCGGATCCATCCAGCGCAGGATCAGCACGCGGCCGTCGAAACTGACGACCAGGCGGTCCTGGGCGCTGCCGGGCGGCTCGTTGGGCAGGCCGATATAGGTCTTGCCGCCGGGCGCGCCCTTGAGGTGCAGATCGCTGGGCGTCGCCTGGTCGGCGAGATGCATCATCACCCCGCCGGTGGGGCTGGGCGTGATGATGTAGGGATTGGTGCATTGACCGGCCGCCGCCGCCACCGTGCGATCGCGGTCGGCCTCCTGGTGATAGGCGGTGAGGCCCCAGCGCCCGATCAGGTCCTGCGGCGGGAAGGCCGGCGGCAGGGTCGGCGTCACCGGAGGAGGAGGCGGCTGCTCCGGCTGCTGGGCGGTGGCGCAGCCGGCAAGCGCCAAGCCGATGACGGCAAGGGCCAACAGGGTCGACACGAGAGGACGGGAACGGTGACGCAATCGAGGCTCCTTCCGGCTTGGGCCGGGATGACTTTGGCGGGGCTTGGCGGCCCCCGCAAGCGCCCATATCCGGTTAACGCTGGCGGCCGGCTCCGCGGCTGATTCGCCGGTACAAGCTTGACACCCCGCCGTTAAGACAATATCTCCCACCCAGCTTTTTGGCACTCTCACCATTTGAGTGCTAAGGGCTTGTCAAACCGACAGTTTCAGTCAAATCCACGCGCCGCAGGCGCGCCGACGAGGAAGCCCATGGCCAAGACCAAGTTCCGTCCCCTACACGACCGCGTGGTCGTGCGCCGTATCGATGCCGAAGAAAAGACCAAGGGCGGCATCATCATTCCCGACTCCGCCAAGGAAAAGCCGAGTGAGGGCGAAATCGTCGCCGTCGGCCCCGGTGGCCGCGACGAAGCCGGCAAGCTGATCCCGATCGACCTGAAGGGCGGCGACCGCGTGCTGTTCGGCAAGTGGTCGGGCACCGAGGTCAAGATCGATGGCGAGGAGCTCCTGATCATGAAGGAGTCCGACATCATGGGCGTGATCGCGTAACGCCACGCCCGTTCCGTCATCCTGAGGCGGCCGGCTTAAGCCGGCCCTCGAAGGATGAACGGCCCCAACACTACTGCCCGTCATCCTTCGAGGCTCGCTTCGCTCGCACCTCAGGATGACGGATCGAGTCACACCCCAATCGGAGTAATCCTCTATGTCTGCCAAGGAAGTGAAATTTTCCGGCGATGCCCGCGACCGCATGCTGCGCGGCGTCGACATCCTCGCCAATGCGGTGAAGGTCACGCTCGGCCCCAAGGGCCGCAATGTCGTGCTCGACAAGAGCTTCGGCGCCCCGCGCATCACCAAGGACGGCGTCACCGTCGCCAAGGAGATCGAGCTCGAGGACAAGTTCGAGAACATGGGCGCGCAGATGGTGCGTGAGGTCGCGCAGAAGACCAACGACACCGCCGGCGACGGCACCACCACGGCCACCGTGCTGGCGCAGTCGATCGTGCGCGAGGGCGCCAAGTCGGTCGCTGCCGGCATGAACCCGATGGACCTCAAGCGCGGCATCGACCTCGCGGTCCTCGCCGTGGTCAAGGACATCCAGAAGCGCGCCAAGATCGTCGGCTCCTCCGCCGAAGTGGCGCAGGTCGGCACCATCTCCTCGAACGGCGACGCCACCATCGGCAAGATGATCGCGCAGGCGATGCAGAAGGTCGGCAACGAAGGCGTCATCACCGTCGAGGAAGCCAAGGCGATGGAGACCGAGGTCGAGATCGTCGAGGGCATGCAGTTCGACCGCGGCTACATCTCCCCCTATTTCGTCACCAATGCCGAGAAGATGCTGGCCGAGCTGGAGGACGCCTACATCCTCCTGCACGAGAAGAAGCTCTCCGGCCTGCAGTCGATGCTGCCGGTGCTTGAGGCGGTGGTGCAGTCGGGCAAGCCGCTGATCATCATCGCCGAGGACGTCGAGGGCGAGGCCATCGCCACGCTCGTCGTCAATAAGCTGCGCGGCGGCCTCAAGGTCGCGGCGGTCAAGGCGCCGGGCTTCGGCGATCGCCGCAAGGCCATGCTCGAGGATATCGCCATCCTCACCGGCGGCCAGCTCATTTCCGAGGACCTCGGCATCAAGCTGGAAAACGTGACGCTGCAGATGCTCGGCCGCGCCAAGAAGGTGATCATCGAGAAGGAGAAGACCACCATCGTGCACGGTGCCGGCAAAAAGGCCGAGATCGAGGCGCGCGTGCAGCAGATCAAAGCGCAGATCGAGGAGGCCACCTCGGACTACGACAAGGAGAAACTGCAGGAGCGGCTGGCCAAGCTCGCCGGCGGCGTGGCGGTGATCCGCGTCGGCGGCGCCACCGAGATCGAGGTGAAGGAGAAGAAGGACCGCGTCGAGGACGCGCTCAATGCCACCCGCGCCGCGGTCGAGGAAGGCATCGTGCCGGGCGGCGGCGTCTGCCTGCTGCGCGCCAAGAAGGCGGTCGGCAAGCTCACCAATGAGAATGCCGACGTGCAGGCCGGCATCAACATCGTGCTCAAGGCGCTGGAGGCTCCGATCCGCCAGATCGCCGAGAACGCCGGTGTCGAGGGCTCGATCGTGGTCGGCAAGATCATGGAGAACAAGTCGGAGACCTTCGGCTTCGACGCGCAGAACGAAAAATATGTCGACATGGTCGAGGAAGGCATCATCGACCCGGCCAAGGTGGTGCGCACCGCGCTGCAGGACGCCGGTTCGGTCGCGGCCCTGCTGATCACCACCGAGGCGATGGTCGCCGAACTGCCGAAGCCGGACGCGCCCCCGATGCCGGGCGGCGGCATGGGCGGCATGGGCGGCATGATGTAATCCTGCCGCACACGGCAAACGACATCAGGGCGCGGCTTCGGCCGCGCCCTTTTTGTTTTCGACGGCAGACGTCAGTTTCGATTGCGCTTGCCGGCCGGCGCTAGTGATCGCTCGGGCGGAATTTCAACGGGGTCGGCCCTTCCAGCACCACCGCCTGCCCCTGCCGCCGCCAGGCGGTCACCTGCGCGAGTTGGGAAAGCGTCGCCTGGTCGGCCTCGACGCGCGCGGGCGCGCATTGTCCCTCGATCATGTAACGCGGCGGCGCGTCGGGCAGCGGGCCGGTCTCGATGCGGATCGCGCTGTCGGTGAGTTGCACGCGCCCGCGCACGGTCTGGCACCAGAGAAAGATGGTGGCGCTGCCGTCGCTGGCGACATTGAGCACCGGCACGCGCTTGAGCGGTCGCATCGGCGCGGTGTCGAGCAACAGGTCCTGATCGAAGGGAAAACGCCCGGCCGCCCCCGCGCCGGCGACAAGGCCCAAGCATAGGCCGGCGGCGACCAGCGCGCGGACAATTGTTCCACGATCCGCGGACAGGCGGGAAAACGTCATGCTGTGCTCCGAAGTGACTGCCGCGGACGCGACGTCAAGGACGTTTGCGTGAAATGGCCGCTACGGCCGGCGCCGTCAAGCGGAATAGAGTCCGGCAAAGCTGTGTTAAACTGAGCGGCCAGTCCAAGCCGGAGCAGCGTCATGGATCAGCGTATCATCGAGCTCTACGACCGCTTTACCCATGGCGGCATCAACCGCCGGGAATTTCTCGACCGCCTCACCGAGATCGCCGGTTCCAGCGCCGCCGCGCTGTCGCTGCTGGCGCTGATGCAGAACGACTATGCGCAGGCTGCCATCATTGCACCCGATGACGCGCGGCTGGCCATCGACACCGTCAGCTATGACGCGACGAACGTGAAGGTGAGCGGCTATCTGGCGCGGCCGAAGGCAAAAGGCAAACGCCCGGCGGTCATCGTCATCCACGAAAACCGCGGGCTCAATCCGCACATCAAGGATGTGGCGCGGCGCGTCGCGCTCGAAGGTTTCCTCGCACTCGCCGTCGACATGTTGTCGCCGCTCGGCGGCACGCCGGCCGACGAGGACAAGGGCCGCGAGATGATCGGCACATTGAACGCCGACGAGACCGCGCACCGGATCGCCGCCGCGGTGCCGTTCCTCGCGCACCACGCGGAGTCGACCGGCAAGGTCGGCGCCGTCGGCTTCTGCTGGGGCGGCGGCATGGTCAACCGCGTGGCGGTACTGGCGCCCGACCTTGCTGCCGGCGTTGCCTATTACGGCTTGCAGCCGCCGGCGGCGCAGGTGCCTTCGATCCAGGCGGCGCTGCTGTTGCACTATGCCGGGCTCGACAGCCGCATCAATGCCGGCATCGCCGCCTATGAGGCCGCGCTCAAGGCGGCGCACAAGCGCTTCACCCTTTACGTCTATCCGAACGTCAATCACGCCTTCAACAACGACACCTCGAGCCGCTACGACAAACCGGCCGCCGCGCTCGCCTGGAGCCGGACCATCGCCTTTTTCAAGCAGCAGCTCGGCGCAGCGCCGACGTGAAAAGCCTGCAAAAAGGGTGGTGCGTGGCGGTCCGCCACGCTAGACTGGCGGTCAAACAGTAGGAAATCGCGACGAGGGAACGGCCATGGCAGATGCGGTGACGGCGGCAATCGGAGCCGTGATCTTGATCGGCTATATCGCGCTGATCGCGGCCAAGCTGAGTACGGTCCCGCTGTGGATCGTCTCGCTGATCGGCCTCTCCCTCATGCTGTGGGCGTTCTGGGTCGACGACTGGAAGCCGCTCTTCAAGCGCAACGACAAATAGGCCCGCGGGCTAAAGCCCGGCCATAGTCTCGATCAGCCAGTTTGCCGTCCGCAGCAGGCGCGCGTCGTCGCCGCGCTCGCCGATGAGCTGCACGCCGATCGGCAAACCGCCCTCGCCATTGAGCAGCGGCAGCGACAGCGCCGGCAGGCCGGTCAACGACCACAGCGAGCAGAAGATCGGGCTGCCGGTCGTCTCGCTCGTCGGTGCGACGCCGGTGGTCGCCGGTGTGATGATGGCGTCGTATTCCTTGAATATCTCGGCCATGCCGGCGGCGTAGCGCTTGGCATTGTCGCGCGCCGCTAAATAGCGCACCGCCGTCACCGCGCTGCCTTCGGCAAGGAAATCGCGCAAGGTCTGGCTCGCGGCATCGCCGCCGCGCGCCACCACCGCGTTGAGGTTATGCGCCATGTCGGCGGCCATGAGCGCGCGCTGGTCGTCCCAGGCGGCGGCAAAGCTTTGCCCGAGATCGACGGTGCCGGCGCGATCGCCCAGCCGGCCAACCAGATCCTCGAAGGCGGCGCGCGCTTCGACGTCGGCCTTATCCCATACCGGCGTGCGCACGAAGGCAAAGCGCGGCGGCAGCGGCGGCTCTTCGGCGGCCGTCTCCAGGAAGGCCGACGCCGCCACGCAGCGCGTATCGCTGTCGTGCGGATCGAAGCCGGCCAGCACGTCGAGCAGCAGGGCGGTGTCGCCGAGCGAGCGCGCGAATACGCCGACGTGATCGAGCGCCTGCGACAAGATCAGCGCGCCGTGGCGCGAGATAGTGCCGTGCGTCGGCTTGCAGCCATACACGCCGCAAAAGGAGGCCGGACGGATCACCGAGCCGTTGGTTTGCGAGCCGACCGCGAGCGGCACCATGCCGGCGGCCACCGCCGCCGCCGAGCCGGATGAGGACCCCCCCGGCGTACGCGACAGATCGTGCGGGTTGCGCGTCGCTCCGGGATGGTAATAGGCGAACTCGGTGGTCACCGTCTTGCCGATGATGACCGCGCCGGCCGCGCGCAGCCGCGCCACCACCGTCGCATCGCGCATCGGCCGGCGGCCGGCGAGAATGGCGGAGCCGCATTCGGTCGGATAATCGGCGGTGTCGATGATGTCCTTGATCGCCACCGGCACGCCGTGCAGCGGCCCCAGCGCGGCGCCGTCGCGGCGGCGCTCGTCAAGCGCGCGTGCTTGCGCCAGCGCCTCGTTGGGATCGAGATGCACGAAGGCGTTCACCTTGTCGTCGACCGATGCGATCTGCTCGAGGCAGGCGCCGGTATAATCCTCCGCGGAAATCTCGCCGCTGGCGATGCGCTCAGCCGCCGCCAGGGCGGTGAGTTCGAGTAACGCGCTGTCTGCCACGCGTCACCTGTAGAGCTGATGCGGCATCCAGAGCGCGATGCCCGGGAAGATGTAGATCAGCGCCATGGTGATGAACACCATGAAGACGAACGGCAACGCTCCGGCGAAGATCTCGGTCAGCTTCACATGCGGGGGCGCCACCCCCTTGAGATAGTAGGCCGCCATGGCCATTGGCGGCGTATTGAACGAGGTCTGGATGTTGAGCGCGACCAGAATGCCGAAGATGATCGGGTCGATTTGGAAATGTTTGAGCAGCGGCAGGAAGATCGGCACGAAGATGATGATGATCTCGGTCCATTCCAGCGGCCAGCCGAGCAGGAAGATGATGAACTGGGCGAGGATGAGGAACGCCGTGGCCGTCAGATGCATGCCGTCGACCCAGTGCTCGATCACCTCGTGGCCGCCGAGATAGGAAAACACCGAGGAGAAGGTCCACGAGCCGATGAACAGGTAGCAGACCATGGCCGAGGCGCGCGCGGTCAGGAACACCGCTTCCTTCAGGCGCTGGAAGGTCAGCGACTTGTAGAGAGCGGCCAACAGCACCGAGCCGGCAGCGCCCACCGCGGCGGCTTCCGAGGGCGTCGCCAGGCCGAAGATGATGGCGCCGAGCACCGAGAGGATGAGGACGGCGAGCGGGAAGAACGAGGTGCACAAGGCCCAGAACACCTCGGTGAACGGTATCTTGCGATCGAGCTCCTTGGGCCGCGGCGCCAGGCTCGGGTCGATGATCGCGCGACCGATGACATAGATGATGTAAAGCCCCGCCAGCAGGAAACCGGGCAGGAACGCCGCGGCATAGAGCTGAACCACGGAGACCGACGTCGTCGCACCGTAGAGAATGAGCAGCACGCTCGGCGGGATCATGATGCCGAGGCAGCCGCCGGCGCAGACCACGCCGGCCGCCAGCTTGGTATCGTAGCCGGCGCGCAGCATGGCGGGAAAGGCGAGCAGGCCCATCAGCGTCACCACCGCGCCGACGATGCCGGTGGCGGTGGCAAACAAGGCGCAGGTGATCAGCGTGGCGACGCCCAGCGCGCCCGGTACGCGGCGCGCCGCCATCTGGATGGAAAAGAACAGACGGTCGAGAATGTTGGCGCGCTCGACCACGTAGCCCATGAAGAGGAACAACGGCACCGCGGTGAGCACGTCGTTCGACATGACGTCGTAGGTGTTGGTGACCAGCAAGTCGAAGATGCGCGGCCCCATGGCGTAGAGGCCAAAGAAGACTCCCATGGCCACCAACGTGAAGGCGATGGGAAAGCCAAGCAGCACGATGACGATGAACGAAACAAGCTGGATCATCCCGACTTCGGGATTGGTGAACGTCATCGCGAAGCCCCCACGTGCATTTCTTCTTCGATGCGCCGGCGGTCCTCCGCTTCGGCCAGAATGGCGGATTCCATCTCTTCCACGTCATGCAGCCGCTGCGGCCAGACGCCGTCGCGCAGGCAGATGATGCAGCGAACGATTTCCGCGAAGCATTGCAGCAGCATCAGCGCGGCCGCGATCGGGATCAGCGTCTTGTGCGGGTAGACCGGCGCCCCGGTCGGGGCGTAGATGCTCACTTCATGAATCTGCCAGGAAATATGCGCGTAAGGAATGCCGTAGATCAACAAGGCGGTGAAGCCGGGCGCCAGGAAGATGATGTAGAGAACGAGATCGACCGCCGCCTGCACACGGTAGGGCGTCAGCCGATAGATGACATCGCCGCGCACGTGGCCGTTGCGCGACAAGGTGTAGGCGCCGGCCATCATGAACAGCGCGCCATACATGAAATAGCTCATGTCGAAGGCCCAGTCGGTGGGCGCGCGCAACACGTAGCGCATGAACACGTCGTAGCACGTGCCCAGCGTCATGATGACGATGCACCAGCCGAACGCCTTGCCAACGCCCGCGCTGAGGCGGTCGATGAACAGCAGAAATTGTTCCACGGAAGATTCTCGCCGCTAAATTCTGCGCACAAACTCGCCGGGGCGGCGCAGCCACCCCGGCGATTTCGATGGATCCCGATTAGACCTTCATCGGGCCGAAGTAGTGCTCATAGGCGGACTTGTAGTCGGCGTCGTTATTGATGTTGTAGAACGCGACGCGCTTGCCCCAAGCCTTCTGGCTTTCCAGCACCTTCTTGATGAAGGGACCCTGATTGGAGTCGGAGCTGATCTGCGCGATGACCTTGTCCCAGGCCGCAAGCTGGGCCTTGAAGATCAACTCCGGCGTGCGCTTGACGTGGACGCCGTGCTTGTTGATCAAGGTCTCGAGGTCGCGCGAGTAGATGTCCCACGCCTTCCAGATGTTGTCCGAATTGGACGCTTCACCGGCCAGCTTGAGAATCTGCTGCTGCTCCTTGGCCAAGCTGTCGTACTTCGCCTTGTTGAAGACGACTTCGATGGCTTCCGACGCCTGGTGGTACGAGCCGAGATAATAGTACTTGGCCACGTCCTGCGCGCCGAAACGGCTGTCCGAGGTCGGATTGTTGAACTCGAACGCGTCGATCACGCCCTTTTCCATCGCCGGCAGGATTTCCGGCCCAGGCAACTGGGCAACGCTCGCGCCCATCGCCTGCATGACGTTGGAGGCGAGACCGACGGTGCGGTATTTGAGGCCCTTGAAGTCGCCGGGGCCGTGGATTTCCTTCTTGAACCAGCCGAGCGGCTGGGTCGGCATGGCGAATACGTAGAAGCCGACCACGTTGAGCTTGAGGATGTCCTGGGTCAGCTCGCGATAGAGCTTGTCGCCGCCGCCATAGTAGAACCAGCCCATGAAGTTGCTGGCGGTGGTGCCGTAAACCGGCCCGGTGCCGAACAGCGAGGCGGCGCGATGCTTGCCGTACCAATAGGCCGGCACGCTGTAGTTGCCGTCGAGCACGCCCGACGAGGTCGCGTCCATCACCGAGAACGCCTTCACCACCGAGCCGGCATTGAGGAAGTCGATCTTCAGACGGCCGCCGCCCATCTCGTTGACCTTGGCCGAATAGTTCCTGCCGTAGTCGCTGAGAATGTCGGTGGCGCCGAAGCCGCTCTGTACCTTCAGGGTTACCGTCTGCGCGCGCGACACCTGCGGCATGGCGATGGTGGCGACGCCGGCAACAGCGGCACCGCCGAGGAATTTACGGCGGGTGGCCGCCGAAGCTATCTTGTTCTTAGCCATTAGAGTTTCCCTCCCTTGGATCGTTTCCCTGAACAATTTTCACAGAGCCTTATTCCACGGTCCGATTTTGTCGGCGGACCTGGATGACCCTTGAAACCGATGGTAGGGGGTGGCGCGACCGGACGCAATATTGGCGAGCCGACAGGATGCCCTTCATATGCCCATTTTTGGTGCGAATCCGTCAAAATAGATCAGAATCCAGCGAGCTATTAGCCCTTAGTTGAAGGCCGGACCTGCGATAGCCGCTTGTTTTCCCCGTCCGACAGGAGCCCGCCCGTGAGAGGTATAGTCTCGACGCTCGCCACCGTCTGGCGCATCGCCAGCCCGTTCTTCCTGCGCGCGCAAGACCGCTGGCCGGGGCGCATCCTGCTTGCCGCGGTGATCGCCATCGAGCTGTCGCTGGTCGGCCTCAACGTGCTGTTCAACGAATGGAACGCGAAATTCTATAATGCGCTGCAAACGCGCGATTGGTCCGCCTTCGTCTACCAGCTCAGCTATTTCTGCGTCATCGCCGCCGCCTTCATCCTGCTCGCCGTCTACCAGCTCTATCTCAACCAGTGGCTCCAGATCCGCTGGCGGCGCTGGCTCACCTCGACCTATCTCGACCACTGGCTCACCGGCGCCAATCACTACCGCATGCAGCTTCTCGGCGACGCCGCCGACAACCCCGACCAGCGCATCGCCGACGACATCCGCCAGTTCATCGAGCTCACGCTCAATATCGGGCTGCAGCTGCTCAACTCCTGCGTGACGCTGGTCTCCTTCATGGCGATCCTGTGGGCGCTGTCGGCGGCGGCGCCGCTGCGCATGTTCGGCGTCACCTACAATATTCCCGGCTATCTGTTATGGGCCGCCCTGCTCTACGCCGTGATCGGCACCGCGCTCACCCATCTGGTCGGCCGTCCGCTGATCGCGCTCAATTTCCAGCAGCAGCGCTACGAAGCCGACTTCCGCTTCAACCTGGTGCGGGTGCGCGAGAATTCCGAGCAGATCGCGCTGCTCGACGGCGAGCGTGCCGAGGCCGACCGCCTGCTCGTTCGCTTCGCCAGCGTCGTGGGCAACTGGTACGCCATCATGACGCGGCAGAAGAAGCTCACCTTCCTCACCGCCAGCTACACCCAGGCCTCGGTGGTATTTCCCTTCATCATGGTGAGCCCGGCCTATTTCGCCGGCGCGGTGCAACTCGGCGGACTGATGCAGACCGCCAATGCCTTCGGCCAGGTGCAGAATGCGCTCTCGGTCTTCGTCAATATCTATCGCAGCCTCGCCGAATGGCGCGCGGTGGTCGAGCGTCTGTCCGGCTTCGACCAGTCGATCGCCGCCGCCCGCGCGGTGGCGACCACCGAGCCGGTGATCACGGTCAAGCCGGGCGACGCCGCCGCCGTCGGTTTCGACACGCTGGCGGTGCGGCTGCCCGACGGCACGCCGCTGGTCGCTGCCGATGCCGTCACCATTCATGGCGGCGAGCATGTGCTGGTGAGCGGACCGTCCGGCTCCGGCAAGTCGACGCTGTTCCGGGCGCTGGCCGGCGTCTGGCCGTTCGGTGCCGGAACCATCACGGTGCCGAAGAACGCCAAGGTGATGACATTGCCGCAGCGACCCTATTTCCCGGTCGCGCCCTTGGGCGTGGCGGTCGCCTATCCGGCCGAACCCGGTACCTATGACGACGCCCAGGTGGCCGAGGTCATCGGCGCCGTCGGCCTGCCGGCGCTCGCCGCGCGCGTTGAGGACGAGGAGCACTGGAACCGCATGCTGTCGCAAGGCGAGCAGCAGCGGCTCGGCATTGCCCGCGCCATCCTGCATGCGCCGGACTATCTGTTCCTCGACGAGGCCACCGCCGCGCTCGACGAGCCCTCGGAGGCGGCGCTCTATCATTTACTGGCGGCGCGGCTGCCCAAGACCGCGATCGTGTCGATCGGTCACCGCTCGACGCTCAATGCCCTGCACCGGCGTTTCCTCAGGCTCACGCCGGAGGGCAAGACCAGCCGCCTGACCGAACAGACGCCAGGCGAGCTGCAACCGGCACCGGCGGCGGCAAAGTAGCGCTGTCCCGGGCGCAGCGCTTCGCGCGCGATGCGCGCCTACTTGCTCAGGTCGGCGATGATGGTATCGGCGATCGAACTCGCGCGTCACCACGCCGAGCACGTCCTCCGGCCGCGGCACGCCGGGCCGGTCGGCGACGATGGCCAGCCGCGGATTGCGCGGCGAATGCGACATGCGGCTCATCACATCGCGAATGAAGGCGCTGCTGCGGGTGACGATGAAGTTGCGGGTGATGGTGGCCTCGTCGGGATCGACGGTGCCGCCGACCTGGGCGAGCCCGGCGATGCGGCCGCCGTCGCGCACCACCAGATAGCCTTCGGCGCCGCCGCGGGCGCCCGCCGTCGCACCGATCAGCTCGGCCTCGGTGACGATGCCGCGCACCGGCATCATGACGTCGCTGGCATGGCGGATCATGAACATGTGCGAATGGCGCTCGCGCGGAATGTGGTGGCCGCGCCAGGCCAGCTTGATGGTGTAGATGTTCTCGTAGGACAACGTGCGGCGGATGCCGAGCGCGATGGCCACCGCCACGATCGAGGGCACCACCGCGGCATAATCGCGCGTCATCTCGAAGATCATCAGGATCGCGGTCATCGCCGCGCCGGTGCCGGAGCCGACCACCGCGGCCATGCCGATCACCGCCAGCATCACCGGATTGACGCCCATGCCCGGCCACAGATGCTGCAGCAGCGAGCCGAGCGAGCCGCCGAGCGTGGCGCCCATGAACAACGAGGGCGAGAAAATGCCGCCGGAGGCACCGGAGCCGAGGCTGAGCGTGGTGGCGAGCAGCTTGGCGGCAAACAGCAGCGCCAGCAGCCAACCGACATTGATCTCACCGGTGAGCACCGCCTGGATGGTGGCATAGCCGACGCCGTCGACATGGCCGTGGCCGGTGGTCATCTGCATCACGTAGATCAGCACGCCGACGCAGGTCATACCGATGATGTTGTTGGTATAGGCGTTGCCCGGCAGCTTTTCCTCGAACAATTCCTCCATCCAGGCGAGCAGCCGCACGAAGGCCGCCGAGGCGACGCCGCAGAGCACGCCGAGCAGGATGTAGAATGGGAAGAAGCTGATCGAACTGGCGAACGAGGATTCCGGCAGCCCGGTCACCGGCACCAGAAAGGCCGGCTGGAAGCCGAAAAACAGCCAGCCGAAATAGGTGGCCGCGCCGGTCGAGATCACCACCGGCAGGAAGGTGCGTGAGGAGACTTCCGGCAGCATCAGCTCGAGCGCGAACATCACGCCGCCGAGCGGCGTGTTGAAGGTGGCGGCAATGCCGGCGCCGCCGCCGGCGGCGACCAAGGTGATGGTCTGCCAAGTCGGCAGGCGGAACACGCGGCCGAGCGTCGAGCCGATGCCGCTGCCCACCTGGATGATCGGGCCCTCGCGGCCCACCGAGGCGCCGCAGCCGATCGATAGCGCCGAGGCCAGCGACTTGATGAAAATCACCGCCATGCGCACGCGGCCGGCCTTGTAGTAGATGGCGTCCATTACCTCGGGCACGCCATGGCCGCGCGCCTCGGGCGCGAAGGTCTCCACCAGCCAGACCACTACCAGGCCGCCGATGACCGGCGCCAGGATGATCCACGGCCCCCACGGCGCCGCGGCGTCGAACACATTGGCGTCGTAGATGAAGGACAATTTGCCGAGGAAGAAGACGTTATGGAACAGGGCCATCAGCGAGCGCAGCACGAAGGCGCCGAGACTGGTGACCATGCCGACCACGAGCGCGTAGAAACACAGCGCCACCAGGCCGCTGCGGCGAACCGAGAAATCGTCGGCCGGAGCGGCCGGAGTTGCGGTCGTGGGTACGTGTATCGATGACAAAACGGGGAATCCTTCAAGGCGGGCGTTGAGGAGCGCGGGGATGACACACCCCTTACATCCGACCTTGCCGGTGATGCAAATGGTCTTGCGCGGGCCGACCCGCGGCTGCCGGCAAGCCGCAAGCGCCGCGCGGTCGAGGGCCGGAGGCTCAAAAAAAGCGCGCGCTGCGCTTGGGGTTGCGCCGCCGCCCCGAGCGGCCTAATCAGTCCCCGCAAGCGGCCGCCGGGCCACCTAAAGTCCGAGAGACCGCGCGGGGGTGACGCGATATCCCGCCCATTGTCGGGCGCAGTAGCAAGGCCCTGCGCGCTTTCCACCGCGGGTCGTGGTTTTGCGTTTTTCGGCAATGCCTGCGAGCGAAAGTACCGGAGCGATGGTCAGCCTCAGTTTCCCGCGCAACTCGCGCAAATTCCGTTTCAACGCCGGCATCGGCATCGCCTCGCTGGCTTTGTTCGCGGGTTATGTCTTTGCCTTGACGCAGGTCCAGCACTCGACCGAAAAGACCTATGCCGCGCTACGCACCAGCGATCCCGATCTCTATCTGTCGAAGATTCGCCAGGCCGAGGGCTTCCGCGTCTATCTGCGCCAGTTCGCCGCGCTGAAAGGCTACGCCACGGCGAACGCCGAGGCGCCACCCTTCGTGATCGGGCGCTGGGTGCTCGACAACGAGCTGTTGCGGGTCGACGACGCCTATGTGCCGCCGGTCTGCCTCGACGACGTCGTCATCCAAGACGGCAAGATTCGCGTCGGCCGCCCCAAGCCCGCCGAATACAAGGTGCGCTACGTGATGGACGGCGCGCGCGTACTGGCGCAGCGCGACGACGGACCGCCGATCGTCATCGTGCCGATCGGCTACGGCGTGCATGTCAATCATATCGAGATCACGCTGCCGGGCGCCAAGGTCCGCTACGGCTATCTCTGCCGCTAACGCGCGGCGATCGACGGTCGTCGCGCGACAGGCGAACCCGTCCGCCGGAGCTCCGGCGATTTTCCGCGCCCGCCCTCCTTGCCTTGCATCCTCGCCGCCTAGGTGCTGCCGCGCTGGCGCTTGCCGTGAATGTTGCGCACAGCCCTGCCGCAAAAACACACGGGCGACGGATCCCGGAGGAACCGCCGCCCGCGAAGTTTAGGGCAGTAGAAGTCAGTGACGCTTATTTGAGGGCCGACAGCGAGGTGTCGAACTTCAGGGTCGCCACGAAGCGCTGGTCGGCAAGGTTCTTGCTGCCAAACGCCGCCGGGGAAACGAACGCGGTATCGGGCGCGTCGGTGTCCCAGTAACGCAGATCGAGCGTGATGGCCTTGTAGTTGAAGTCGAGGCCAACGTCCCAGTAGTCATAGCTGGTGCAACCGGTGCATTGGAACACTTGGCGGCCGACTTCGGGATTGAGGGAGATGGTAATCCCGGCCGGGGTCCACGGCAGCGTGATCACCGCGTTGCCGGAGTAGTAGTAGGCGGTCTTGCTGCCGACGATAAGGTAACCGTCGTTGAAGTTGTTGCCGCCGTCGATGGTGCCGCCGATGGTCAGCCAATCGGCGATCTTGAATGACGGCTTGGCATAGAATTCGCCGAAGCTGCCGTAGGCATTCGTGCCCGCGGTGCCGTCCGGATATTCATAATAGACGTAGCCGAGATCGAGGCCGAAGTTGCCGAAGGAGAAGCGAGCGCCGCCGGAGATATCGAACTCGGCATCGGCATTGTAGCTGGCCAGGCTCGAGCCCCACAGACCGGCATAAAGCTTCAGCCAATCGGTCACCGTGTAGTCGAGCTCGAAATAGCCCTGCGCCGCAGGCTTGTGATTGGACTGCGAAATACCTCGCAGTTCGTAGTCGGTGGTGAAGGCGACGCCGAACAGCACATCAAACGGTGACGGCGCAGCGGCCGGCGCCATCGGTTTCGCTTTCACAGGCATGTCCGCTGCGACTGCGGGCACCGCCATTCCTGCAACGGCGAGCGCCGCGACAACAGACAGAACTACCTTTTTCATTGACCCTGCCCCTTCTCGGTTAGATCGAGTTTCACGTTATCGTTAGTCAGAACACTTGATCGTCAGTCTGAACACCTGGCCCATCAGTCTTGCGTCCCAAGCGCGCCATTTTTCCAAGGGCACGCTCGACCCCTACGCAACAGGGCCTGCGTTACGGCGAAATCTACATCTTGGAACAGGTGCAGCAGCAAGCTGAAAACGGCAGCAATTGCTGCCTTTTTAGGCGTTTGAGGGTGTTGGCAATAAAATGCAGCCGCCTGTTGCAAGGATGTCACAAAAAAGCGGGTGTCTTTCGGTAATTGGCGGCCGTCAGGACAAGATTTACAGTCTTTTGATGAGGCAATTGTGACAGTTCAGCCCCCCGAGGGTCGCTCGAGGGGCTGTCGATTGTCACAGATTCGGGGGCCACTGGGGCCGCCGTCGCGGCGGCACCGTTAAGCCGCCGCCTTCTTCCGATTCGCGTCGAGCCGGGCGTCGACCAGCGCCACGATGGCGTCGACCTTGGCGTTCTGCATGCCCTTCTGCCGGGCGATGAGCTGCACCAGCTTGTCGGAACGCTCGATGTTCTTGGCGCCGTTTTGCAGCGCACGCGCAGCGGAAGCCGGACGCGTGAGGCTCTCCGCCGCCGCCGCGTATTTCTCGAACGGCACCAGGTCTTCCGGCTTGGCGCCGAGCTTGACGCAAAGGTCGAAGACGAAATTGTAGACCTCGCGGGAGGTGGCGAGATCGGAATGCACGGCTTCCTGCGCGGTGCGCATGCCGTCGGGCGTGATACAGCGGTAATTACCAGCGAGCAGCATCGCCCATTTGGCCAGCGGCGTGAAGATCGACTCGTGCACGCGCAGCTTCACCGGCAGCTCGATCTTCGTGCCGTCGCCGGGATCGAAGCGGATGGCGTCGATGTCCTTCTCCAGGTTGCGCAGGATGGCCGTGTATTTGTCGTCGGCGAATTTGGCGACCTTGAAGTTGGTGGGCAGCGTGACCATCAGCACGTTGACCTTCTCGTCCGGTGGGCGGATCGCCTGCGGGTCGGGACTGCACAGCGTCACCAGACCAGGATCGAAACTGTCCCAGACGCGCGGATCGGTGAAGGCCGGCTCCAGCGCCTTGTAGTCGAGACCGGGGATGCGCTTCACATAAGGCAGCGGCGGCATGTTCATGATCGACATGCAGGGCACCTTGGATTTCGCCACCTTGTCGAGCAGTTCGCGCACGCCGGGTGAGCCGAATTGCGGTTCCTGCATGGCGAGACCGACGAGGTCGTAGTCGGCCGGATTGATACCGTCGGCGCCGCCGGCGGTGACCTTGCCCGGCAGCTTGCGCGAATCGATTTCGACCCGGTCCTTGCGGCCCCTGACCGGGATGCGCACGCGGAAACCTTCCGAATTGATCAGGTCGGCCTCGGCCGGCAGGCAGACAAGATGCACCGAATGGCCGCCGAACAGGATCTTCGAGGCCAGCAGCGACCCGTAGGACGCGCCCATGATCAGAATTTTATAAGCCGGCATAACAACCCGCTCCTTATCGCTGGATTTCGAAATGATATCCGCAAGTTCCGTCCCGTCATGTGGGACGCGAGTCTCGCTCCCACGCATGCTATGCGCGTGAGGATGACGATGCAATCCGGGGCGGCGGCGACAGCATGCGACCAATTCATCGCGGACGTGCATCGGCGCCCGTATTGTTTGGCGGGCGCCGGGTTCGCCCGTAGTCGCGTTTCGCTTTCCCCTCTTTGATTGCGTTTTCCCCTCTTTGACATGCGCGGGGGTGGCGCGCCGACAAGGCGCAGCGAGGTGGTCGGTGCCGTCCCTGTCGCCAGTGCATGGCGCCTTTCGGGGCGCCATCTGATACCTAGGACGACAATTACAACAGGAATTTTATCAAAAAGGCAGTGCGGTTTTTGTGGCGCCGCCGGCGCGGGCAGGCGCCCATCGTCGCTACAAATTTCGCGTTTATTTCACATGCATTGCTACCTCAGGTCGCATAGCCTGCGGTTGCCGCCGGTGCGCGCGGCCCTGGCAACCCGTCACCCCGCAAGCGGAGAACTCCCATGGCCAACACGATGGCGCCCGGTGAGGCGCTCGTCGCCTTTCTCGACGAACTGCCCGGCTACCTGCGCTCGCCCTATCACTCGGTGCTGCTGAAAGCGGCGCCCGAGACCAAGACCGCCACCGCGGCCTCGATCATCAACACGCTGATGGGCGCCGGCGCCTACTGGCAATGTGCGATTCCGACCGGGCCGCTGCAGTTCCCGCAGGACCACCGGCTGCATCTGCAATCGGGGACCGAATGGTACTGGGTGAGCTGCAATCTCACGGTCGACGGCTCGACCGGACCAGACCGCATCGGCGTGCTGGTGGTGCAGACGCGCAATCGCGCGGTCTCGCCGGACGTGCAGAAGGCCGCCGGCTGGAGCGACGTCGAGGCGCAGATCGTCGATACGGCGGCGACGGTCACGCTCGCCACTGCCGGCAAGACCGGCATCGTACGGCGAAAGCCGAACACGCAATGGCCGGCGCTCGGCGGCAAGGTGGCCTTCGAGGAGAAGCCGTTCCTCTACCGCAACGGACCAAATGTGATGAGCGGCAGCGAGAACGTGCTGCCGCTGACCGTGCAGGTGGACGACGGCTCCAACATGCAGATCGCGCTGACGCTGAGTTCGACGCTGGCGCCGGACAGCGCCTTCTTCCTGCAGGGCGAAGCCGGCATCACCCCGGAGCCGACACCCGGGCTCTATTACAGTTGGCCGCAGTTGGCGGTGAAAGGCAGCGTCACGGTCGAGGGCAAGACTTATCAGGTGACCGGCACCGGCTGGATCGACCACCAGCTCATGATGGCCGATACCAACAAGCCGCCGGCGCCGCCGACGCCACGTCCCGGCTGGCAGCCGGTGCAGGCCTTCAATGGCTGGTCCTGGTGCCAGTTCAATCTCAGCAATGGCGACGCGCTGACCATGGCGGCGTTCCAAAAGGGCGCGCTGCTGACCTCATTGCCGGTGAGCTACGGCTTCTATGTGCAACGCACCAAGAGCGGGTGGAATCCGATCTTCCTGATCGGGACGCTCGCCATCGAT
Organism: uncultured Pseudomonadota bacterium; assembly: GCA_963782145.1. Taxonomy (GTDB): domain Bacteria; phylum Pseudomonadota; class Alphaproteobacteria; order Rhizobiales; family Xanthobacteraceae; genus Pseudolabrys. The sequence continues at coordinate 367,679 of CAWAIV010000004.1, read as the reverse complement.
CGCCTGGTGCCCGGCCTGCAAGGTGTCGCCGTGCCGACCGCCTGGAACTACCAGCACATCGATCTTGTGCAGAAGGGCCAGCAGGTCGACATCGGCCTCTTGCCGGTCCCGTTGTATCCAGACGGCACGTTTGCGACCGGCAATCTGGCGGTGGTGGCGGAGACCGCGGTGAACGCGGCGCTGGTTGAGCGGGCGCCGCTCAATGCGCAGTGCGGCGCCGGCCTGGCGCTGACCGGCAGCGGCTATTGCGAAAGCGTCGGCTACGAGGCTCCGGAGAAATACGTGGCGCGGGCGCTCGCCGCCCTGGGCGTCGCGTAACCGCCCTCGCGATCCAAGTGCGCGCCTTAGCCGGACGGTCGCGGTTGCCGGCGCCGACAGGCGGTCGCCGTCTTGCCGGCGGCCGCCCGTTCGCCTGCGGATCGTGCGCTCAGGCCTATAGGCCGTTACCGCCGCCGAAGCTCGGCGTCACCGGACCGGACCCTGCCGGCGGGGGCACCATGGAGGTGGGCGGCGGCTTCGGCGCCGCTTTCTTCTTCGCAACCTTCTTCTTCGCCGGTTTCTTCGCGGCCTTCTTCAGCGCCTTCTTCTTCTTCGCCGGCGCCGCTTTCTTCGCTTTCGATTTCGTCTTCTTCGTCTTCGCCTTCTTCCGCTTCTTCGCCATGATCGTCCTCCCGATCGGTTGACCCAAACCCGCTCAAGCGTCGGCCGCGGCGTCGCGCCGTGAGCCGTACCCCCCTAGCCTGCCGCCGTCGGAGCCGGTGCACGCACCGGCCGTTCGCGCAGCGGGTCCGGTACCGGACCGCCCGTCGCCCAGTCGATCAGCTCGACCGTATGGACGACTGGAATAGCGGTGCCGGCGGCTATCTGCGTGATACAACCGATATTGCCGGCTGCGATCACGTCCGGCTCAAGCCGTTCGATGTTGGCGACCTTGCGTTCCCTTAACCGCTCCGCCAACGCCGGCTGGAGAATGTTGTAGGTACCCGCCGAGCCACAACACAGATGGCCTTCCGCGACATCTTTGACGATGAATCCAAACTTGCAAAGTAATTCTTTCGGTTGGCGCACAATTCTCTGACCGTGCTGCAACGAACAGGCGGCATGATAGGCAACCGTTAGACCGGGCGGCGGTGCATCGGCCGATGCAACGGATGCAGGTAGATCAAGCGTTATCAGATATTCGCTGATGTCCTTGGCAAGCGCCGACACCCGCGCCGCCTTGCCTGCATAGGCCTCGTCCCCGCGCAGCATGTAGCCGTAGTCCTTGATCACCGAACCGCAGCCGGACACCGTAACGAGGACGGCGTCGAGCCCGTCGCCCTCGATTTCGCGCGTCCAGGCATCGACATTGTTGCGCGCCTGGGCAAGTGATTCGGTCGCCTGGCCGAGGTGATGCTTGAGTGCTCCGCAGCAGGCTTCGCCCGCCGCCACCACCACCTCGATGCCGAGCCGGTTCGAACAGGCGGATCGTGGCCTCGTTGGTGGATGGCGACAGCACCGGAGCCAGGCAGCCGGAAAGCAACGCCACCCGGCCGCGCCGTTGCCCGGGCGGGGCGTAGACCTTGCCGGTGCGATCGCCCGGCGGCGCCGGCTTGCTGTGCGGGGTAAGATGGACCATGGCGGCAAGCCGCGTAAGCCCGAGCGCGCGCAAGGCCGGCGCCAACGGCCGCGCCAGCTTGCCCGCCACCACCCCCAGCCGGAACAACGCCGGGTCGCTGAGCACGCGCCCCAACAGGTCGCGCATAAGGCGGTCGGCCAACGGGCGCTTATAGGTGTACTCGATATGCTCGCGGGCCTGGTCGACCAGGTGCATGTAATGCACGCCGGAGGGACAGGTGGTCATGCAGGCCAGGCAGGACAGGCAGCGGTCGATATGCTTGACCACGTCGCGGGTGGCCGGCCGCTCCTGCTCCAGCATGTCCTTGATCAGATAGATGCGCCCGCGCGGGCTATCGAGCTCGTCGCCGAGCAGCACATAGGTCGGGCAGGTGGCGGTGCAGAAGCCGCAATGCACGCAGGCGCGCAGGATCTTGTCGGCTTCCGCGATCTGCGGATCGGCGAGCTGGGCGAGGGTGAAGGCGGTCTGCATGCGGCACCAATCCGGACTGTTGGCCCGGATCGAAACGCGCTTTGCGCGGCAAGGTCAATGCTGGCTGTATGCGCGGCTCACGCGGTAATCCGCGCCGCGCGCGGCGAGCGTTTCCCGGTCCATGCGATAGAGCGCGTCGCAGAATTCCGCCGGCAGGTGGCCGGGACCGCGGCAGTGGCCGGCCGCCACGGCTGCCGGCGGCGCCGAACACGGCAAGCGCGGCGATCGCCGCCTCGCGCGGCGGCCGCACCGCGGTGAAGGCGGCGGTGACGGCGCTGAGCGCGCAGCCGAGCGCGGTCGACAGCGGCATCAGCGCATGGCCGGCATGCATCGCCACGAGGCTGGCGCCGTCGCTGACATAGTCGGTGGCGCCGGTGACGGCGACCGCGCATCCGGCGCGCTCGGCCAGTGCGGCGGCCGCGGCGGTCGCTTCCTCGGCTCGCGCGCTCGAATCGACGCCCTTGCCGGCCGCCCCCACCTGCCCGGCCAGGCTCATGATCTCGCTGGCATTGCCGCGGATGACCGCAGGCGACAGCGCCGCCAGCTCGGCCGCCACCCGGGTGCGATAGGGGGTAGCGCCGCAGCCGACCGGATCGAGCACCCAGGGCTTGCCGAGCGCGCTTGGCGCGGGCGACCGCGGCGTGCATGGCCGCGACCCAGGCCGGCGACAGCGTGCCGATATTGACGACAAGCGCGTCGGAAATGGCGGCGAAATCCTCGACCTCCTCGACGGCATGCACCATGGCGGGCGAAGCGCCGAGCGCCAGCAGCACATTGGCGGAGACGGTCATCGCCACGTAATTGGTGATGTTGTGGACGAGCGGGCGGCGCGCGCGCAGGTCTTCCAGCGCGGCATAGATGGCGTCGGTGGACGGCAGGTCGGTCATCGCGGCGTCCTCAAGAAATGGGCCGCCGCGTCGGACGAAGAACGATCTGCCGCGCAATCGCCACCTCACTTCCCTCCGCCGGCACGACCCGGATCAGGTTCGACGGGTTGGCGGCAGACCGCCTCTCAGCCTCGGCACGAGGCACCCCGATTGAGATGGCGAAAAGCTAGGATGGACGCGGCGGCGCGCAAGCGCGCGCTCACACCCCCGCCCACATGCGCCCGGGGTTGAGCACGCCCTGCGGATCGAAGCTCTCCTTCACCCGCTTGCTCAGCGCCGCCAGCGCCGGCACCTCCGGCTGGAACACGTCGAGCGCAGCGCGCACCGAAGCCGGCGCGCGGATCAGCGTGGCGTGGCCGCCGATCGCGGCGACCGCCGCGCGGATAGCGCCGGCGCCCGGCTCGTCGGCAAACGGCATCGCCACCCAGATCAGTCCGCCGGCCCAGTCGTAGAACATCTGCGCCGCCGGCGTGATGATGGCGGAAATCTCGTGGCCGCGCGCCGGCGGCACCGACAGACGCCAGAGCGGGCGCGCGCGCGCCGCCTCCACGGCGAAAGGCTTGACGTCGCGGATGCTGCGCCAGAGCGCGCGCGAATTGGCTTGATCGAGAATGACGACCGGGCCGAACGGCTTGCAGCAGCGCGGCCAGCGCCTGCTTGCGGGAAGCGACCGAAGGGGCGAAGCCTTCCAGCCGCAGCACGGTGGCGGCTTCCGGCTTGGGCAGACCGTCGAACCAGGAGGCGACGTGGTCGGGCAGATGGGCGGCGCCGGAGACGTCGAAGGCCGAGCCCATGGCCGCGGCCATGGCGGCGCAGGCCCGCGCATCGTCGAGACCATCGATCAGCACGGTCGCCTCGGTTTCCGGCTTGGGCAGCACCTTGAGCGTGATATCGGTCATGGCGGCGAGCGTGCCCCAGGAGCCGGCGATCAGCTTGCAGAGGTCGTAGCCGGTGACGTTCTTGACCACGCGGCCGCCGGATTTGATGGTCTCGGCGCGGCCGGTGACCGCGATTAGCCCAAGGAAATGATCGCGCGCGGCGCCGGCCTTGATGCGGCGCGGGCCGGACAGATTGGCGGCGATGGCGCCGCCGATCGTGCCTTGCCCGGCCGCGCCGCCGAGCAGCGGGCCGTAATCCATCGGCTCGAAGGCGAGCTGCTGGTTGATGCTCGTCGAGCAGCGCCTCGATCTCGGCGAGCGGCGTGCCGGCGCGGGCCGAGAGCACCAGTTCCTCCGGCTCGTACAGCGTGACGCCGGTGAGCGCGGAGAGATCGAGCGTGAGATCGGTCTGGCTGGGGCGGCCGATGGCGCGCTTGGAGCCGTGGCCGACGATCTCCAGCGCCTTTGCCTCGGAGACGGCCCAGCGCACGGCGTCTTCGACCTGCTTTGCATCATTGGGTTTGAGGGTGTCGGTCACGAGAAGAGAACTTTCAAAACCGCGGAATATCCGGGAACGGCAGCTTGCCGCCGGAAATATGCATGCGGCCCAGTTCGGCGCAGGCGTGCAGCACCGGGAACACCTTGCCGGGATTGAGCAGGCCCTTGGCGTCGAAGGCGCATTTGACGCGCTGCTGCTGATCGAGATCGATCTCGGAGAACATCGCCGGCATTAAGTCGCGCTTCTCCACGCCGACGCCGTGCTCGCCGGTCAACACGCCGCCGACCTCGACGCACAGCCGCAGAATGTCGGCGCCGAAGTTTTCGGCCGCCGTCCAGTTCGCCCGGCTTGTTGGCGTCGTAGAGAATGAGCGGATGCAGGTTGCCGTCGCCGGCGTGGAACACATTGGCGCAGCGCAACTGGTATTTCTCCGCCATCGCCCGCATCGCCGCCAGCACCTGCGGCAGCGTGCGGCGCGGAATGGTGCCGTCCATGCAGTAATAGTCGGGCGAGATGCGCCCGACCGCCGGGAACGCCGCCTTGCGCCCGGCCCAGAACAGCAACCGCTCCTCCTCCGAGGTCGAGGCCCGGCACGACACCGCATGGTGGTCGCCTGGCGATCGCCTCGAGTCGCGCGATCAGATGATCGACCTCCGCCGCCGGCCCGTCGACCTCCACGATCAGCAAGGCCTCGACGTCGAGCGGATAGCCGGCATGGACGAATTCCTCCACGGCGCGGATCGCCGGCCCGTCCATCATCTCCATACCGCCGGGGATGATACCGGCGCCGATGATCGCCGAGACGCATTGGCCTGCATCCTCGGAGGTGGGAAAGCCGACCAGCACCGCGCGCGCGGTCTCCGGCTTCTTCAGGATGCGCACGCTGACCTCGGTGACCACGCCGAGCAGGCCCTCCGAGCCGGTGATCAGGCCGAGCAGGTCGTAGCCGGCGGCATCGAGATGCGAACCGCCGACGCGTAAGACCTCGCCGGTGATCAGCACGATCTCGCAGCCGAGCACATTGTTGGTGGTCATGCCGTATTTCAGGCAATGCACGCCGCCGGAATTCTCCGCGATATTGCCGCCGATGGTGCAGGCGATCTGCGAGGACGGGTCGGGCGCGTAATAGAAGCCTTCCTGCGCCACCGCGTTCGTCACCGCCAGATTGGTGACGCCGGGCTCCACCACGGCGACGCGGTTGGCAAAATCGATCTCGCGGATGCGGTTGAACTTGGCCATGCCGAGCAGCACGCCGTCGGCGAGCGGCAGCGCGCCGCCGGACAGCGAGGTGCCGGCCCCGCGCGGCACCACCTTGATGCCCTCGTCGTAACAATAGCGCAGCACCTCGGCGACCTGCTTCGTCGTCTCCGGCAGCACCACCACCATGGGAAGCTGGCGATAGGCGGTGAGCCCGTCGCTCTCATAGGGGCGCATCTCGCGCTCGCCGGCGATCACCCCCTCGCCCGGCACGATTTGGCGCAGGGCGGCGACGATCTTGTCGCGCCGCGCCAGCACCGCGGCATCCGGCTCCGGCATCTTCACCGACATCGTGCGCACTCTCCGCTTTCGCCGCCGCAACAATACAGCGGTTGACCTGCAACATATAGGGCTGGCAAGAATTCGGTCCAAATACCGCGAGCGCCTTGCCGGGGTGCCAGGGAGCGCCGGCAGGCGATTAATAATGGTGCGACAGGGAGATCACGCGATGAAAGTGACGCTAGGGATGGCCGCGCTGGTGCTGGCAGCGACCGCATTGGCCGCGCAGGCAGCGGACGCGCCGACCGTCTTCAACCAATGCAAGATCTGCCATTCGATCGTGAAGGGCAGGAAAATGATCGGCCCCTCGCTGTTCGGAGTCGTCGGGCGCAAGGCCGGCACCGAGCCGGGGTTCAATTATTCGGAAGCCTTCAAGAAGAAGATGGCGGGCGTCACCTGGGACGAGGCGCAATTCGAAAAGTTCGTTGCCGACCCAAGAGGCGTTGTCGAGGGCACCCGAATGATGTTTGCTGGCCTCAAGGATGAGAAGGACCGCGACGCCGTCTGGTCCTATTTGAAGACGCTCAAATAGGCTGCCACCGCCGGGACGGCGACGCGGGTAAGGCGAGCTGTGTCCCGGCGGTCGCGCCAATTTGACGCCCGCGGTGCGCGACTGGCAAAAAGCGGCACGGAACGAGCCGTTCTGGGCGTGGCGAGCGGCGCGGCGTGGCAATTGACGCTGGTCAATGCTTGCCGTGGGGTACCTTCGCATAGTGCAATCGGATCGAGGCAGCAGTCGGGAGTTTCGCATCATGATCAAGGACGTCATCGTCAATCTCGGGCTGGGCGAGCACGACCCGGCGGGGAATTTCGCGGTCTCGATGGGTGAATTGTTCGACGCCCACGTGCTTGGCGTTGCCTTCGCCTACGAGCCGGTGGTTCCGGGCTCGGTGATGGGCGCCATCCCGCCCGAATTCATCGAAACCCAGCGCTCCGAATCCGACAATCGCGCGCGCGCGGCGGTCACCCGTTTCGAGGGTGCCGCCAAGCGTGCCGGCATCTCGGCCGAGAGCCGCGTGCTCAACGCCAGCATTTCCGGTGCGGCCGACCGGCTCGGCCGCATCGCGCGCCGTTTCGACATCGCCGTGGTCGGCCAGCCCGAACGCGAGCGAGCGATGCCCGAGGAGGTGGTGGACGAAGGCGTGCTGTTCGAATCCGGGCGCCCGGTGATCTTCGTGCCTTTCATCCAGCGCGACGGTATCAAGCTCGACCGCGTGATGGTGTGCTGGGACGGCAGTCGCGCCGCCACCCGCGCCGTCGCCGACTCCATGATGTTCCTGCGCCAGGCCAAGGCCGTCGAGGTGGTCATGGTCGCCCACAGCCAGGCCAAGACCGGCGAATTGCCCGGGGTCGATCTCGGCCAACACCTGGCGCGACACGGGCTGAAGGTCGAGGTCAAGCGCATCACCTCGCCCGACATCGACGTGCCCTCCACCATCCTGTCCTACGCCTCGGACTGCGGCGCCGACATGATCGTAATGGGCGGCTACGGCCACTCGCGGTTGCGCGAATTCGTGCTCGGCGGCGTCACCCGCAGCCTGCTCGAATCGATGACCGTACCGGTGCTCATGTCGCATTGACGTTTCGGCCGCACTCCTGACACTTGCTGATGTCGTCCCCGCGCAAGCGGGGACCCAGCAACCCCTGTGCGCGCGGTGCGGACAGGCAGGGGTTACTGGGTCCCGGGCCTCGCTCGCTGCGTTCGCGCGCCCGGGACGACGGCAGAGTGAAAAGCGCATGCACGAACGCCACATCGCCCTGCTCGATGGCGAGAAGGTGCTGATCCGGCAATTGGTGCCGGAGGACGCCGCGCTTTATCCGGATTTCCTCGCCGAGGTGACGGGCGAGGATTTGCGGCTGCGCTTCTTCGCGCCGATGCGCGAGGTGAGCCCCGAATTGATCGACAAGCTCATCCATTACGATTCGGCGCACGCCATGGCCTTCATCGCCATCGCCGAGGCAAGCGGCAAGATGCTCGGCGTGGTGCGGCTGCATGACGACGCCACCGACACCACCGGCGAATTCGCCATCCTGGTGCGCTCGCGGCTCAAGGGCCACGGGCTCGGCTGGCTGTTGATGAAGCACATGATCGCCTATGCCAAGGAGAGGGGGCTGAAAGCGGTACGCGGCGAGGTGCTGGCGGAAAACACCTCGATGCTGCTGATGTGCGGCGAGCTCGGCTTCCACGCGCAGAACGATCCCGACGAGCACGGCGTCAAGCAGGTGGAACTGCTGCTCGACGAGGTGCCAAGCGAAGCGGTGCACTGAGCTTCACGGCAGCGCCACCTGCGCCACCAGGCCGCGGGCGCGGGCATCGACCACGCCGAGCGCGCGCAGGCAGATGAGCGTGACGTCCTGCACGGCGGCGCGCCGCGCCCCGGCATCCTCGCCCGGCGCCGGGGCCAGCGGCCCGATCAGCCCTTCCACCAGCACGCCGACGACCGCCGCGGCGGCGCGCCGCACATCCTGGTCGGGCAGATGGCCGCCGTCGACGGCGGCCTGGATGCGGCGAGCGAATTCGCCGGCGAGCGCGCGGCGCAGATCGAGCCGCACCGCTTCAATCTCGGCGTCGACCGGCTCGCCGGAGAGCGCCCAGGCGAGCTTGCGCGCCTGCAAAGCGCGCGCGGCAAAGCAGACGATGCAGGCGGCGAGCGCCGACAGCGGGCCGGGCGCGGCATCGCCGGCAGCCTGCATGGCGGTGCGCTCAGCATCGGTGAGCCGCGCCACCAGCGCGGCGACCAGCGCGGTCTTCGACGGGAAATAGCGGTAGACGGTGCCGGTTGCGATGCGCGCGCGCGCCGCCACGGTCGCGATCTGCAGCGCGCTCATGCCGCTTTCAGCGGCGATGGCGGCGGCGGCGTCAAGGATCGACTGCTCGCGTTCGGCCAGCCGGCGGACCACGGCCTCGGTGCGGCGATAGGGCATGGATGGAGTGAATGGTGATTCACCCAGCGAAGGCAAGGGCGCGGCTACCCTCTCCCAGACGCGCTGGCGCTTGGCGGAGGGTTAAGACGAGCCGCCCCCACCGGCGAGCGCCTTCTCGCGGATGCCGGTGAGCGTCATTGCCGGGGTGATCGCTTCGGGGTCGATCTTGAGATGGATGATCGACGGCTTCGCCGTCGCCACCGCCTGCGCGAAAGCGGCGGGGAAATCCGCGGTCTTCTCCACCAGCGCGCCATAGCCGCCGAAGGCCAACGCATAGGCGACGAAATCCGGATTGTGCAATTGCGTGGCGATGACGCGGCCGGGATATTCGCGCTCCTGGTGCATGCGGATGGTGCCGTAGAGGCTGTTGTCGGCGACGATCACGATCACCGGCCGCTTGTATTGCACGGCGGTGGCGAAGTCCTGGCCGGTCATCAGGAAGTCGCCGTCGCCGGCGATGCACACCACCGTGCGCTCGGGATACAGCGTCTTGATGCCGAGCGCGGCCGGGAAGCCGTAGCCCATGGAGCCGGAGGTGGTGGCGATGTGCGAATTGTAGCGGCGGAAGCGATAGAAGCGGTGGATCCAGGCCGAGTAATTGCCGGCGCCATTGGTGAGGATGGCATCCTCCGGCAGATTGTCGCGCAGCCACAACATGATCTCGCCGAGATTGACGCCGCCCGGCTGCGGCGTCGCCTTCTCGGTCCAGGCGACGTAGTCGGCATGCGCAGCATCGCTCTCGCCGCGCCAGGCGATCTCGTTCGGCGGCTGTAGGCCTTCCAGCGCCGAGCAGAAGGCGGTGGGCGCGGCATTGATGGCCAGCGCCGGATGATAGACGCGGCCGAGCTCCTCGGCGCCCGGATGCACGTGCACCAGCTTCATCTGCGGCTCGGGGATATCGAGCAGCGTGTAGCCCTGCGACGACATTTCCGACAGCCGATCGCCGATCAGCAGCAGCAGATCGGCGGCGCGCACGCGGGCGTGCAGCTTGGGATTGGGGCCGATGCCGAAGTCGCCGGCGTAACAGGGATGATCCGCGTCGAACAGATGACCGCGGCGAAAGGTGGTGGCGACCGGCAGCGCGAAGCGTTCGGCAAAGCGCATCAGCGCGGCGCGCGCGCCGTCCGACCAGCGGCTGCCGCCGATCAGAGCCACCGGGCGCTTGGCCGCCCACAACATTTTCTGCAGGCGGCTCATGTCGGTAAGCCCCGGCCAGGTCTCCACCGGCTCGAAAGCGCGCGCGTCGGGCACCGCGACGCGCTCGCTCAGCATGTCCTCGGGCAGCGCGATCACCACCGGGCCGGGACGGCCGTTGCAAGCGGTGTGGAAGGCGCGTGCGACCAGTTCGGGGATGCGCGCGGGATCGTCGATCTCGGTCGCCCATTTGGCGACGGAGCCGAACACCGCGCGATAGTCCATCTCCTGGAAGGCCTCGCGCTCCCTCATGGAGCGCGCCACCTGGCCGACGAAGACGATCAGCGGCGTCGAATCCTGGCGCGCGATATGGATGCCGAGCGAGGCATTGGTGGCGCCCGGCCCGCGGGTGACGAAGCAGATGCCGGGGCGGCCGCTGGCCTTGCCGATGGCCTCCGCCGCCATGGCGGCGGCGCTCTCGTGCCGGCAGACGGTGAGCGCGATGTCGCGGTCGTGGAAGGCGTCGAGCGCGGCAAGATAGCTCTCGCCCGGCACGCAGAACACGTGGCGCACGCCGTGCACCAGGAGCTGGTCGACCAGGATTTCACCGCCGGTGCGCGTGCCGTCATTCGATCGCATGGGAACAGGAACTCCGCTGTGGCGGGAAGCTATAGACGATGCCGACGGCGACGGCGAGCCGCTGTCACCCTCCCCCCGCGAAGCGGCGGGGAGGGTCGATGAGCGGCGCGCGAGCGACGCTCATCGGAGTGGGGGGTGATGTTCAGCCGCTCAATGACGTGCCGCCATTCCGTTTGCCCCCCACCCCTGACCCCTCCCCACCACGCGCAAGTGCACGAGGGGGAGGGGAAATGAAATGCCATCACTTATGGATCTTCGGCATCGGGATCGGCGGCGCGAAGGGCGCCGGCACCATCAGGCTGGTGCGCTGGGCGACCACATAGCCGGCCTTGCCGTTCTCGGCGAGATAGGACTTCCAATCCGGGTCCTGCGCCATGCGGCCGCGCTTTTCCGCGCGGTCGGCGGCGCTGTCATAGACCCAACCGTGCACGATGGTGTTGAGCTCGCCGCTTTCCGCCGTGAGATAGAAATGCGGCTCGCCCATATAGCGAAGCTGCACCGGATAGCCGAACTTCTGGTAGAGGGCGAGTTGCGCCGACGTGGCGCCTGGACGAACGGTATAGGTACGAAGATCGATGAGCACGCGCTTCTCCCTTGCTTGACCTTTGCTTGGCCGCCGCGTTGCGGCCGAGGGCGCACTCTTCCCGGCGCGGGTATGGCCGGTCAAGCCGTCTGCAGCGGCGATGCCCGCGACCCAGGACGCGAAGCCGACATTTCCCGTCTGTAATTGCAACGCCGCTGGAGCGGCCATCTCGGCCCGGAACCCCAAACCTTCTCACGCCGTCCGTCGGACCGTCCGCACGGAATTTATTTCTATTTTCGCAACGTCGCCGTTTTGGCCAACAGCGCCCCGTAACATTCGCATGACAGAGCCTTGAGGCGTTTGCGATCAACGATCCTCACCGTACCGCGCACATATTCAATAGCGCCTGCGGCTTGCAGTTTATTTGCAACTCCACTGACGGAAGTGCGGCGGACGCCAAGCATTTGAGAAAGGAGCGCTTGCGTTAAAGGCATTGGATTGCCATCCGATCGATCGCTCGCTTGCAGAATCCAACGGCAAAAGCGCGCTTCAATCAGATGCAAGGCATTGCACGCCGCCGTGGTCTGCGCCTGAAAGAGAAGGAGTTCATTGTGTTCCGCAATCAGGGTTTGCAACGCAATGCTCTCATGCACCGCTTTTCGAAAAGGAACGGCAGAACTCTGCATTCCAGTCAAAGGCAACTGTACCATCGCCCGTGAAAGCGTCGTGCAGACTCCAAACCCTGTCATGATCCCGACGGCGCTCTCCTGCCCGATAGTCGCCGTTTCAATCGCTTTGCCGCTCTTCATGACTCTGAGGAGCGAAATCATTCCGGTTTGCGGAAAGTAAACTTGATTTATTTCGTCGCCGGGTTCGTGAAGCAATATTCCTTGCGCCAGCGCAATCGGCTTCAACGACGGCGCCAGGCGCGCGTAATCCACCCGTGATAGCGACGCGAGAAACTGATTGGTCCGCGGTTGCGGATTGGCCATGTCGGTACCCTTGTACCCGTACGGTCGGGCAGGAATGCCGCAAGTGCCAAAGATAGCGCCCCGAGAGCGCCCTCAGCGGAAACCCAAATCAATATAAGCACGGCAGCGGGTCCAGCTGTCTGTGTCATTTCGGATATTTATGGGAAGCCACATCGGCCCGGGTTTCCGCCTGCTCGTTAGGCGTTTCCAATGGCTTACGGCTTTTCGCCAATAAGTTTCATTGGCGAGGTAACTGTTAAGTCGTGTATGATCGGTAGCGGACACATGACAAAGCCAATATATAAACCGTAAAATCGTACGATCTGAATGGGCCCCGGGACGGAGGCGCATGTCATGAATCAAGAAAAAGAACTTGCATTCGACCCGCAAGCGTTTCTTTCGAAAGCGAACGGCGCACGAACCGTATCGAATTACGCGATAGGTCAAAATATCTTTCAGCAGGGCGACCATGCTGATTTGATTTTTTACATCCAGACAGGCACGGCCAAGCTCACCGTGACTTCCGAGGACGGCAAGGAAGCGATCGTCGCCATTCTGAAAGACGGCGATTTTGTCGGAGAAGGATGCGCGAACGGAGAGAACTCGGCGTTTGTCAACGGCGACCGCTCTGACGGAATGTACGATCACGCGAATAACCAAGGCGGAGATCGCCAAACTGATTCACAACGAGCCGGTGTTTTCCGAGTTTTTCATCTCGCATCTCTTGGTTCGCAACAGTCATATTCAGGCGGATCTGGTCGATCAGCTGTTCAACTCGAGCGAGAAACGCTTGGCTCGAGCGCTCCTGATTCTTGCGAATTTTGGCGAAGATAGGGAGATCCAGCCATTGCTCCAGAAAATCAGCCAAGAGACGTTAGAGCGGATTCGCCTTAATCCGGCTCATATCCAGCGGCGGCGAAGAAGTTGGCGCATTCGGTCGGAGTGAAGGCCGGAATCAGGGTGCCGATTGTATCCCACAAGGCATCGACGGTCCGCTCGGCGGCCTTGCGTAACAGCGCCTTAAGCTTGGAGAAGGCGTTCTCGATCGGATTGAAGTCGGGGCTGTAGGGCGGCAAATAGAGGAGCGTTGCTCCGGCCGCCTCGATGGCGGTGCGCACACCGCGCCCCTTGTGGCTGCCGAGATTGTCCATGATCACGATGTCGCCGGGCTTAAGTTCGGGAACGAGCACCTGATCGACATAGGCCTGAAAGGCGTGACCGTTGATCGGCCCGTCGAGGACCATCGGCGCGACCATCCCAGCCAGGCGAAGCCCGGCGATGAATGTCGTCGTCCGCCAGTGGCCATGCGGGATGCCGGTGCGCAGTCGTTCGCCTTTCGGCGCGCGCCCGCGAAGCCGCGCCATGTTGGTCGAAGCCCATGTCTCGTCGATAAAGACCAGCCGTTCGGGATCAAGATCGGGCTGGCTGTCGAACCAAGCCTCGCGCCGCCTCACAATATCCGGGCGGTCCCGCTCCGTGGCGTGGGCGGTCTTTTTTTGTACGTCAGGCCGCAACGGTCGAGAAACGTCCACAGTGTCGCTCGAGCCGCGCGCACGCTGCGCTCGGCGAGAAGCCGCGCCAGCAACTCGCTGATCGTCAGGTCCGGGGTCGCCGCGATGAGGCCAAGAATATAATCGCGATGCGGATCGAGCTTGCAGCGCCGGGGCTGCCCCTGCTTGCGCGCCGTGCGTTCGCCGCTCTGGCGCGCCCGACGCACCCAGATAATGGCGGTGGCATCTCCGATGCCGAAGCGCGCTGCCGCCCGACGTGCCGGGGTTCCCGCCAACGCCGCATTGATCACACGGTCACGCAAATCCTGGCTGTAAGCTCGGGCCATGTGCCGCCTCCATCGCTGTCACAACAGAGGACTCGCACTGTTCGCCTGATTTGGGAATCCCACCTGAATCGAAAAACGACGAACGCGCTCTAGCGGAGATGATCGGTACGACGCGAGCACGCGTCAACTTTTTCATGAACAAATTTCGGCGACTCGGCCTGATTGATTACAACGGCCGAATTGAGGTCCATCGTGCCTTGTTGAATATGGTTCTGCATGAAAAACCGGCAATCCACGATTGAGGGGAGCGGCCCCAATAACAGTCGTGACGTTTGGCGGCCTGACTTTCGCCCATCGCATTGTTGCGCCGCCGCGTAATCGTCCGGCGCTATCGGTGGCATCGCCGACATGAGCCGCGGTTCGGCGAATAACTAGATTTATGAGCATGCGCCGCTGATACGCTTTCAGCGCGCCGGCGCGATGGCGATCTGTTGGAGTGGTGGGTGCAAGCGGAATTGGCCCAACCGTTTCCGTACGCACCCAGATGTCAGCGACGAAATTGCCTCCATTCAGCTTTCGATGGATGCGCGGTCCAAGAATGGAATACCCACTTCGCGCCGGGATAGGGAAGGCTCACGTGTCGAAGCGCTCGCGATAGGCACGGGCAGACATCGAGGAAAAACCTCACGTCATGTTCTGAGCGGGCTCAGTTGCCTTGTCCGAACAACCAGCTGGCCGTCACATAGGGGCCCTGGTCGGTGAAGTTGCTGTGAAGATGTTCCGCCGTTGCCAGATAGACCCCGGTGGGGGGAAGCGTGAGGCTTGTCGGCACCTGGGTCAGTGAATACTCACTGATCGCATCGAAATATATCGCCGCTCGATAACCCAGCTCGACCTTCAACTGTCCGTAATTGCTGGGTGCGAAAGCATAAGCGGCGGCCAATCTTGCGTCGATGCTGGGAATGACTCGCGTCGTGTCGGGCGATGTCAATGACTGGTTGTTGGGTCCAGTCAGCGCCGGAGCGATTGTCGTAAAATCGATTTGGCTCTGCTCGGTGCCGATCAAGGCGGCTCCCGCAACCTCGCCGATGAGCTGGAGGTCGCCTAGGGCGTACTGACCCTTGAGTCCCAAACGCGGCCCGATGCCGGAAAACAAGGAATGGGTGGTGCTTGCCATGGAAGCCGAGCCATCATGGCTTTCGAACGTTCCGCTCAGATCCTGGCCGATGCGCGCATATTCCACGCCGCCAAAGGCGCGCAATTGGAACAGGCAGTCGGCGCAGAACGTATACCCTGCGTCCAAATTGACTGAATCGAACGTGAACTGCGCCGTGCCATAGCCGCTCTTGTACAACGCCGATTCCGGGCCAATCAAAAAGGGCGGCCCGACCATTTGCGTCGGCGTGGCAAAGACGGAGGCGTTGGTGGTGGTTTTCAGATGCGTCCAATTCAAGGCGATGTCGATGGACTCATCGGCAAGATAGCGGGCGCCGATATTGAAGGCCGGACTGTATTTTGGCTTGAGCAATTGATTTTCCCAACTGGGAGTCACCAGGGGGAGCGGCGTCACCAGCGTGCCGTATTCGAGATTGCCGGCGCTCGGTTGCAGATACAACAGCGACCCGCTGATCTCAAAGCGCGGTGAGTAGGATTTTCGGGGAGCGGTGAAACGGTCGTGGTCGACGGCCAAGATTTCCGCCTTGCGCGGGAGCGGACTTGAGGCACGCTGTGGAAGGTCCGCGATCTTTGCCGCTCGCGACGCTTCGAGGCGGTGGACGCGCGCGCGTAACACGGCATTTTCTCTTTCCAACGCATCGAGCCGCGCGGAGATCCGTTGATCGATCGTGGCGGCAGACGCCGAGCGCGAGGCCGCGGAGACCGTCAGCGCGAGACACAAGCAAACCGCAAGTTTTGTGAAATCTGGTCATGGTATGCGCTTCCCCAAAAGCGTCCCGGCGGCGGGCTTCGAAAAGATTCCCGCAATGGCACCCAACTCACCGGGTTGCCAATTGAAGCGCCGGAATTGGTACGATGCCCCGCCTGGGCGAATCACCCAGTGAAAATTCTGCGGTTACTGTTGAGGTAGGTCTGTTCGAGATTGAACAGTGGCTAAACTGATTTTTGGACTCGATCGGTAAGTGGCCACCATACGCGAACACGGCGCCGTTTCCTTGCAGCGAAAAAGAAATGAGATTGGCCGGCGCTCGTTACGTCGCCGGGGCTGCGCTTTGCTCGCTGCGGCTTTTCGCGGATTGCTTCGTAGACATTTTCCGAGCGCGCGACCGACACATATGCGCTCTCAAGGCTACGCCAGACATCAAGTGGAAATTGTCGTTATGTCCGCTCATGCCCGCTGACCGAACATGGCTGAAATTGGGTAAAGCGAGCCGGTAGCGGTGATCGCCCGCTCGGGAACTCACAACTCATCCGAAGGTGCAGCCGGCACGCGCGCACAGCTTGCGCATAAACGCGACCGGCGGACAGGAGGCCCTGAACGCGCAAACCGATAAATTGCCCAAGATGAAAACGCTGAAAATGCCGACCAGGCCATAGGGGCTCGCCAGCCATTGCAGCAAGCCCGTCACGGCGTTCGACAGGCCAACGAGGACGACCAATCCGAGCAGGGCGAAATAACTCATCGCAGCCTCCAGCTTGCAGTGCCGCAAGGACAATATATTCAGAAAGCTGTATATTAGCAATTGCTAAATTAAAGGGTCGATATGGCGCCCCGCGCATAGGTCTCCGGCGCGTCGGTCGTCGTGCGATTTGGTATCGAGGGATGAATTTCCGGTTGCCCGGATCGTTCCGCAATCAATCGCGCCAAGAGCCGTTCGGTTGCGGCTTCCTACCCATGAGGCCCCGCGATGCAGGCGCATCGGTGCGACCCGCAGGCGCAATGCCGCGGCGGCCGGGTTTGCGCTCGACCACGATGGTCCGCGGCGCCGAGGCCGCGCCGGTGAACACGACGGATTTGACGGCTTTCTTAGGTGACGCGCCGATCTTGAGCAGCTCGGCGCGCACCTGATCGTGTGGCAGCCCGATCAAAGCGGCCGCGATGTCGACCTGCTCGTCGAGGTCGTCGGACAAGCCCTGGGCGGCGGCGATCGCTTCCGCAAGCGTCGGCGCCTCCTCGCGGACGCGGCGCGGGCCGTACTTGGTATTCCAGGGCTGAGCGTTGTTTTTACTCATATTTTCCGATCTTTCATCTTCCTTGCCCGCGCACAATAGCCGAAATGGTGCAATGCAGCAAGGAATTTGTTCATCGCGGTAAACGGCCCCCTGACCTTGGCCCGGCACCGGCTTGGACATCGAAGACTCGGGCACCATGGGAAAATTCGAATTCTTGTTGCGTCGCAGCATAAAGAATGTTGCAATGCCGTGACTGAATAGTCGGAGGCGCGACTATGGCAACGGCAAAATTCCTCAGAAAGCAGGCGGCCACCTGCTCCACGCTGGCGAAAGAGACACACGACGAGGAGAGTCGCCAGCGCTGCCTGTGGTTGGAGCAGACCTATCTTCACCTAGCCGAAACCGAGGAACAGCGTGTCGGTCGGCTGAGCACGCTCGCCGGCGAGAGCGAAACAAAGCCCACGGCTTGACCGCCGGGACTTTCTAGGGTGGCTATTTCGGCCACGATCGACGCGACCGGCGCCGGCGCCGAGGCGCGACCAATTTCCGGATTTGCCAAGTCGTCCCGCTAATAGGCCTCCAGCGCGCGGTCGCGTTGGTCGTCGACCGTGTGCGCGGACCGCTGCTCGGCCGGCTTGCGGTAGTGCGCCAGATTGCTGGCGCTGTTGACCAGCGCCAGATGCGAGAAGGCCTGCGGGAAATTGCCCACCAGGCGCTTGGCGCGCGGGTCGTATTCCTCGCTCAGCAGGCCGAGGTCGTTGCGCAGCGACAACAGCCGCTCGAACAGCCGCTCGGCATCGTCGGCGCGCCCGAGCATCAGATAGGCGTCGACCAGCCAGAACGAGCAGGCCAGGAACACGCCCTCCCCCGGCGGCAAGCCGTCGGTGGATGCCGCCGAGTCGTAGCGCAGCACCAGGCCGTCGCGCATCAGCTGCCTCTCGATCGCCTCCACGGTCGAGCGGATGCGCGGATCCTCGGGCGGCAGGAAGCCGACCGCCGGCAGCAGCAACAGGCTGGCGTCGAGCTCCTTGCCGCCATAGACGCGGGTGAACCAGCCGAGCTTGGCATCAAAGCCATGCGCGCAGACATCGGCATGGATGTCGTCGCGCGTGCCGATCCAGCGCTCGACCTCGCCATGCAGGCCGAAGGTCTGCGCGCTCTTGACGGCGCGGTCGAAGGCGACCCAGGCCATCACCTTGGAATAGGTGAAATGCTGGCGGCCCGAGCGCACCTCCCAGATGCCCTCGTCGGGTTGGCGCCAGATCTTCTCCAGATGGGCGAGGAATTCGCGCTCCAGATCCCAGCCCGCCTCATAGCCGCCGAGGCCGCCGGCGCGCGCCTGATGCAGCGCGTCCATCACCTCGCCGAAGATATCGAGCTGCAATTGCTGATGCGCGGCATTGCCGATGCGCACCGGCAGCGAGTCCTCATAGCCGGGCAGCCAGGGCAATTCGCTATTCGCTCAGCCGTCGCTCGCCGCGAATGCCGTACATGATCTGCATCTGCCGTGGCGAGCCGGCGACCGCGCGCAACAGCCAGTCGCGCCACTTGCGCGCCTCCTCGTAATAGCCGGCATTCATCAGCGCCAGCAGCGTCAGCGTGGCGTCGCGCAGCCAGCAATAGCGGTAGTCCCAGTTGCGCGGGCCGCCGATCGCCTCCGGCAGCGAGGTGGTGGGCGCCGCCACCATGCCGCCGGTCGGCGCATAAGTGAGCGCCTTGAGCGTGATCAGCGAGCGGCACACCGCCTCGTTCCAGGGTCCGGAAATCTGGTTCTTGTGCGTCCAGGCGGTCCAGAATTCCTCCGTCGCCTTGAGCGCGTGTTCGGCATCGAGCGGCGTCGGCAGCGGCTCGTTCGAGCGTTCGTAGGACAGCACGAAGGGCAGCCGTTCGCCGGCCTTGACCTTGAAGCTCGACACGGTCTTGAAATTCTCGCCGCGCAGGGCCGACCGGCGCGCGCAGCACCGCCATGTCGGGACCGGCGATGGCGCGCAGCGTCGTCTTGTCGACGCGCGTCACCCAGGGCACGGCGGCGCCGTAGCCGAAGCGCAGGATGAACTCGCTGCGGAAATCGACGCTGGCCGCGCTCGCCGACCAGGATGCGCACGATATGCGAGTCGCCGTTGAGCGAATGCGGATTGCGCGGCGGCATGAAGTCGATCAGCGTGGCGGCGCCGTCTTCGGTCTCGAAATGCGTCTCCAGGATCAGCGTATCGGGGCGATAGCGGCGCGTGATCGCGCGCGGCCGTCGCCGTGCGGCGCGATCAGCCAGCGGCCGTTCTCGAGCGTGCCGAGCAGCGCGGCGAAGCAGGCATCGGAATCGAAGCGCGGCCAGCACAGCCAGTCGATCGAGCCGTCGCGGCCGACCAGCGCCGCGGTGGAGAGATCGCCGATCAAGGCGTAGTCTTCGATGCGGGAGGCCATGTCGAATATTTACTGCGGAAAATCCAACACGACCTTAACGTCGTCCTTGGCGCGGGCGGCGCGAAGGCCTCCTGCCAGCGCTCGAGCGGCACGCGGCGGGTGATGACGCGGGCGAGCCAGGCCTTGTCGGCCTTCGCCAATGCCTCCGCGGCGGCGCGGTAATGGCGGCGGTTGGCATTGACCGAGCCGAACACCAGGTCGTTCTCCAGCACCATGCTGCGGTTGAGATCGCCGACATCGAAACTGAGCTTGTGGCCGCCCGAGGACACGCCGGTGAGGCAGACGATGCCCTCGGGCGCGTTGCGGCGCATCACCTCGAGCACCACCGAGCCGGCGCCGGTGCATTCGATCACGATGTCGGGCTCGAGCGCGCCGAGATCGCCGCAATGATAGGTGGCGCCGAGATCGCGCACCAGCGTCGGCTTGGGACCGTCGGCTGACGCGATCGAGCACGTGCACCTCGTAACCGCGCTGCGTGGCGAGCAGCGCCGCCAGCAGGCCGACCGGGCCGGCGCCGGTGACCAGCACCACGCGCGGGCGCCAATAGGCGCTGCGCGCGCCGATGCGCTCGACATGCTCCCAGGCCTTGGCGACGATACTGGTCGGCTCCATCAGCACGCCGAGACTTGCCGAGCGCGGGATCGAGCTTGACCAGGAAATCGCGCTCGACGCGGAATTGCTCGGCGCCGTAGCCGTTGCGCTGCTTGATGCCGCGCTCGGTATAGAGGCCGTTGCGGCACATGTCCCATTCGCCGGCGGCGCAGGCCGGACAGGGCACCGGATCGGGCCGGCGCACGATGCCGACGACCAGGTCGCCGGGCGCAAAACCGCTGCCCGCCGGCGCTTGCTTCGACGCGGCCGAGCGATTCATGGCCGATGATCAGCCGCTGCGCGCCTTCGCGGCGGCCCAGCCATATTTGCCGCCGACGATCTCGCGGTCGGTGCCGCAGATGCCGAGCGCCAGCGCGCGCACCAGAACGTCGCCGTCGCTTGGCGGCGGCGGGGCGACATCTTCAAGCTGAATGGAATTGGGGCGGCCGGGCTCGACGGTCAAAGCGCGCATGCGGAACGATTCCCGTGATCGTCGTCCCTGCTCTCAACATGGTTATCGTCGCCGCGAAATCAAGGCGACCTGCCGCCGCATCTCCTCAAGCCGCCGCTTCGACCGAGACCACCTGATAGGTGTGCATCTCGCCGTCATTGCCGCGGATGGAGACATATTCGCCGGGGCGGAACACATGCGCGCCAAAGCGGTAGCCGCTCTCGTCGTCGGCATCGGCTCCGCGACTCGTAGTCGAAGACCCAGCGCCCGTGCGGCCCGCCGGGCTTATGCTCGAGCAGGCCGACCTCATCGTCCTCGCCCGCCCAGAAGCGGCGCACGCGGCAATGGTCGCGGTTGGCCTTCCACTGCGCCACGTCGATATGGCCGTCGGCGTCGAGCGGCGCCACGAATTCGTAACCATGGCGCGAGGAGCCGTTGGGGAACTCCTTGGAGCGGGCGAGATTGAGCCGGATGCGCTTGAAGCTGTGCGGCAGGGTGGTCACGGGTCGTCTCCAATCGACAAACGGTCTCGACAGCATGACACAATCCGGCCAAGCAGGGTATTGATCTGGATCAGCCCCGTGCAACCATAGCAAGCCGATGATGAGCCGTGCCGGACGCTTCGCAACAGGCGGTATTTGAATTTCTGGCGCGGCCGGCGGCGCATGGCGGCGCCCCGGTCACGCGCATCGACACCCATGCCGCCGCGGTATTCCTGGCCGGCGACCGCGCGCTCAAGATCAAGCGCGCGGTGCGCTTTCCCTTCCTCGATTATTCCACGCTGGAAAAGCGCAACGCGGCCTGCGCCGCCGAGATCGCGGTCAACCGGCCTTACGCGCCGGCGATCTATCGCGGCGTGGTGGCGATCACGCGCACACGCGACGGCAGTCTCGCCGTCGGCGGCGACGGCGAGGTGGTGGAATGGGCGGTCGACATGCGCCGCTTCGACGAGACGCAGACGCTCGATCATCTGGCCGCGGCCGGGCGCATCGACGCCGCGCTCGCCGACGCGCTGGGCCGCGCGGTGGCGACAGCGCATGCGGCGGTACCGGTCGCGACCGACGCCGGCTTCGCCGCTGAGCTCGCCGAGATCATCGCGCAGAACGACGCCGAGCTCGCCGCCGAGCCGGCGCTGTTTGCGCCCGACGCGGTCAAGGCGCTGAGCGCGGCGACGCGCGCCGCCTTCGACCGTTTGCGCCCGCTCATCGCCGCGCGCGAACGCGCCGGCCGCGTCGCCCGCTGCCATGGCGACCTGCATCTCGGCAATATCGCGCTCATCGATGGCGCGCCGACGCTGTTCGACGCCATCGAGTTCGATCCCAGGCTCGCCACCGGTGACGTGTTCTACGACCTCGCCTTCCTGCTCATGGACCTGATCGAGCGCGGCCTGCAGCCGGCCGCCAATATCGTGCTCAACCGCTATCTCAGCGAAACCAAGCGTGTGGAGGACCTCGACGCGCTCGCCGCGCTGCCGCTTTATCTGTCGGTGCGGGCGGCGATTCGCGCCAAGGTGACCGCCGCGCGCGCCAAGCAGAGCAAGGCGCGGGCCGAGGCCGAGCGCAACGCGCGCGATTATTTCGTGCTGGCCGCGCGGCTGATCGCGCCGGCGCCGCCCTGTCTGCTGGCGGTAGGCGGGCTTTCCGGCACCGGCAAGTCGCTGCTGGCGCGGGCGCTGGCGCCGGAGCTGGCGCCGGCGCCGGGCGCCGTGGTGCTGCGCAGCGATGTCGAGCGTAAAGCGCTGTTCGGCCTCAGCGAGACCGAGCGCCTGCCGCAGACGGCCTATACGCCGCAGGTTACCGCCCGCGTCTATGCCGCACTCGTCGCCAAGGCCCGCCGCATCGTCGCCGCCGGCCATTCGGCGATCGTCGATGCGGTGTTCGCGACGCCACAGGAACGCGCGGAGATTGCCGAAGCCGCCGGCGGCGCGGCGTTTCATGGCCTGTTCCTCACCGCCGATCTGGCCACGCGGCTGTCCCGCGTCGGCGCCCGCACGGGTGACGCCTCCGACGCCGACGCCACCATTGCCCGCGCCCAGGAACATTACGATCTCGGGGCGATGGACTGGCGCAGGGTCGACGCCTCCGGCAGCCCGGAGCTGACGCTCAGCCGCGCGCAAGAGGCACTCTGTCTTCCCCTCCCCCCGCGAAGCGGTGGGGAGGGTCGATCCACATCGCGATAGCGATGTGGATCAGGTGGGGGGTGCTAGTTCAAACATGTTGCGCGCACCTGGCTGCGAGGCTGCTGCCCCCCACCCCTAACCCCTCCCCGCCACGCGCAAGCGCGCGGGGGGAGGGGAAAAGAGAGGTCAGCGCTGATCGAGAGCCATGCAACACTGAGCCACTGCGCCCCCACCCGGCCCCATGGCGGCGCAGGCGCAAACAATGCATAGCTAGTCGTTGACGCCGTTTCGCCGGGTTCCCTGCTTCGATGAGTGCCGCGATGTTCCGCAATTTCTCCGCGCGCCAGTTCGCGGCCGGGATCGCCGGCTATTGCTGTTTCATCAATCTGTATTCGCCGCAGGCGATCCTGCCGCTGCTGTCGACCGAGTTCGGCGCCGACGCCGCCGAGATCTCCACCATCATGACCGCGAGCACACTTGCCGTGGCATTGACCGCGCCCTTCACCGGCACTGTCGCCGACGTGCTGGGACGCAAGCGCGTGATCGTCGCCGCCATGGCGGTGCTGGCGCTGCCGACGGTGATGACCTCGCTGGCGCCGAGCCTGTCGGCATTGGTCTTCTGGCGCTTCATGCAGGGGCTGACGCTGCCGCCGATCTTCGCCGTCACCATCGCCTATATCGGCGACGAATGGCCGCCGCGCGAAGCTATTGCCGCCGCCGGCATCTATACCTCGGGCGCCAGTCTCGGCGGCTTTTCCGGCCGGCTGTTCACCGGCGTGCTGGCCGACCTGATCGGTTGGCGGCTGGCCTTCGACTTCATCGCGCTGATCACGCTCGTCGGCGCCGCGGCGGTGTTCGTGCTGCTGCCGCGCGAACGCAAATTCGTGCGCTCGCAAGGGCTGATCGCCTCGGCCAAGCAGATGCTCGGCCATCTGCGCAACCCGCAACTGATCGCGACCTATGCGGTCGGCTTCGGCGTCTTGTTCTGCTTCATCGCCACTTTCACCTTCATCAGCTTCCGCCTGGCCGCGCCGCCCTACAATCTATCGGCGACCTGGCTCGGCGCCATCTTCGTCACCTATCTGGTCGGCTCGATCTCGACCCCGTGGACCGGCTGGGTCGTCGGTCGCTTCGGCCGCCGCTCGTTCATGATCGGCAATATCGCGTTGTGGATGTGCGGCATCGGACTGACGCTGGCCGGCCCGCTATGGGCGATCGTGCTCGGGCTCACGCTTTGCGCCGGCTGCGGCATGATGTGCCAGTCGGTGTCGACCGGCTATGTGACCGTCACCGCGCAAGCCGGCCGCTCTTCGGCGGTCGGGCTTTACGTGACCTCGTTCTATGTCGGCGGCAGCTTCGGCGCCGCGCTCGGCGGCCTCGCCTGGACGCTGGCCGGCTGGCCGGCCTGCGTCGGCCTAGTGGTGGCGATGCAGGCGATCATGGCAACGATCGTCGTCCTGGCGTGGTCGCGCGCGCCGCGCATCGGGTCGGGCGAAGCGGCGTGATGGTCAGCCGGCGCTTGGATGCCAGAGCGGCGCATAGCCGCGCGTCAACACCGCGAGCATCGACGGCGGCGTCAGCACCTCGACCACGGCGTCCTGCGGGCGCGAGATGATCTCGGCATAACCGGACGGCGTCCAGCGCAGGAGATGCCGGCCGCGCACGGCAAAGGCTTCGCCATCACGCGCGATCATGGCGCCGTCGGGCAGCGTGTCGAGCGGGAGTGCGTGCAGACGCTTCGATCTGCCGTCGAGGCGTTCGGCATGCAGCCGCGCATCCATCGCCGCGGCGCCGGCGCGCCGGGGTCCGTCGGCAAACAATGACGCGAAACGCTCGGCATCCCGGTGCCGGCATTCGAAGCAGGGCCGATGGCCGGCGGCCAACGCCGTCACTTCGTCGAGGAAGAAGAGCTCGCTGTAGCCGTCGCCCCAGACGCGGCGATGACGGTCATTGAAGGCAAGCCGGCAGCAGATCCATTGCTTCGAGACCCAGCGGCGCGCGCCGAGCCGTTGCCGCACGTCGTGCAACCGGCCGCCGCGATTGCCCATCATGAGCCCGCGCGCCGGCGTGGCGATGCAGTCGCCGAACGGGGTGACGCGGTTGGACAGCGGCATCGCTCATCCTTGCACAAGCGCCATGGCCGATACGGCTAAAATCCCGCCGCGCGCACCAGCGCCGCGACGGCGACACCGGAGAGCACCGCGGCGAAATCGTTGCGCAGCACCACCATGGTCACGGTCGCCGCCGCCACCGCCAACACGGCGCTGGGCCCGCCCTTGACCAGGATCGGCAGCACGATGGCGGCGATCACCGCGCCGGGCAGCGCATCGAGCATGCGGCGCAGCCGCGTGCCGATCGGGAAGTGGCCGATCAGCCAATAGCCGCCGATGCGGGCGACGTAGGCGGCGAGCGCCATCGCCGCCAGCACCGCGATAAAGCGCAACGGCTCACTCGCGATCATCGATCAGGCCTCCCGTCACGCTACCGGCAAGCGCGCCGGCAAGCGCCGACCACCAGCCGCCGAACCAATGATCGACGGCGACCGCGACCAGGCCGGCGACCAGCCAGCCGGCAGCACGGCGGGCGCCGTGCCACAGCGGCACCATCATGGCGGCGAAGAACGCCGGCATCACCAGATCGAGCCCGACCTGGCGCGGATCGCCGATGGCCGCGCCCAGGAGAAAGCCGGGCATGCAGCCGAGCACCCAACAGGCCCAGACCATGACGCCGCTGCCGACAAAGAACGCCGGGTCGCGGCCGCCCTGGTTGTAATAGCGCATGGACAAGAGCCAGTTGGTCTCGGTCAAGAGATAGAGCGCCGGATAGACCTTGGCGGCCGGCGAGCCGCCGAACCAGGGACGCAAGGACGCGCCGATCAGCAGGAAGCGCATGCACACGATGCCGGTGACCAGCCCGGCGCCGGCGATGGCCGGCAGCGTCAGCGCCTGCGGCCAGGCGCCGACGACGACGAATTGCGCCACGCCGGCAAAGACGGTGGCGCTCATCACGAAGGTGTCGATGAGGGTGAAACCCTTGCCCGCCGCCACGGTGCCGAAGGCGAGCCCGAAGGCGAGCACACCCGGTGTCAGCGGCAACATGGACCAGGCGCCGTGGCGAAAGGCTTCGAGCGTCCAGCCCGGCGTGTGGGAACTCGGTGTGTGCATGAGCGCGGCTAGCCATAGCGCGCGCGGGCGCGCGGGGAAAGCGCGTGGCGGTGGCGCCAATTAGGAATCGAAATGGCCGGGGCTTAGCGCGCGAAGACGGCGCTTCGCGCCTTTTGCCCGGCCATTCGCAACAGGTCGAACCGCTTATGCCTGCGGTTGCGGGGCGACCTCGCCGGTGGGCGGCGCGTCGGGCCGCGGCCGCGGCTTGCCGGCCGGCGGCACCGCCGAGGAGCGCGGACCGGTCGGCTCGATGACGCTCTCGCGCACCGGCCGCTTGCCGTTGAGCAGGTCCTTGATCTCCTCGCCGGTCAGCGTCTCGAACTCGATCAGCCCGCGGGCG
The DNA here is from genome assembly GCA_963782145.1 of uncultured Pseudomonadota bacterium. Classification (GTDB taxonomy): domain Bacteria; phylum Pseudomonadota; class Alphaproteobacteria; order Rhizobiales; family Xanthobacteraceae; genus Pseudolabrys. The sequence continues at coordinate 341,606 of CAWAIV010000004.1, read as the reverse complement.
AGCGTTTCCAGATCGGCGCGCTTGTCGGTCAGGATCTGCTTGGCCTCGTTGAGACCGGCCTCGACCAGGCGGCGGACTTCGGCGTCGATCTTGCGCGAGGTCTCTTCCGAAATATTGTGCTGGCGCGAGACCTGGTAGCCGAGGAACACCTCGTCCTGGTTGTCGCCATAGGCAACCGGGCCGAGCGCATCGGACAGGCCCCAGCGCGTCACCATCAGGCGTGCCAGCTTGGTGCCCTGTTCGATGTCGGACGCGGCACCCGAGGTCACCTTCTCCTTGCCGAACACCATTTCTTCCGCCACGCGCCCGCCCATGATGATGGCGAGGCGCGAGGTCATCTGCTCGAGCGACATCGACAGCTTGTCGCGCTCGGGCAATTGCATGACCATGCCGAGCGCGCGACCGCGCGGGATGATGGTGGCCTTGTGCACCGGGTCGGTGGCCTTGACGTTGAGCGCGACGAGGGCATGCCCGCCTTCGTGATAGGCGGTGAGCAGCTTCTCCTCCTCCGTCATCACCAGCGATTTGCGCTCGGCGCCCATCATCACCTTGTCCTTGGCGTCCTCGAACTCGGCTTGCGTGACCATGCGCTTGTTGCGGCGCGCGGCCATCAAGGCGGCTTCGTTGACCAGGTTCATCAGGTCGGCGCCGGAGAAACCGGGGGTGCCGCGCGCGATGGTCTTCAGGTTGACGTCGGGCGACAGCGGCACCTTGCGCACATGCACCTTGAGGATCTGCTCGCGGCCGACCACGTCCGGGTTCGGCACCACCACCTGGCGGTCGAAACGGCCGGGGCGCAGCAGCGCCGGGTCGAGCACGTCGGGCCGGTTGGTGGCGGCGATCAGGATGATGCCTTCATTGGCCTCGAAGCCGTCCATCTCGACCAGCAACTGATTGAGCGTCTGCTCGCGCTCGTCATTGCCGCCGCCGAGGCCGGCGCCGCGATGACGGCCGACCGCGTCGATTTCGTCGATGAAGATGATGCAGGGCGCGTTCTTCTTGGCCTGCTCGAACATGTCGCGCACGCGGCTGGCGCCGACGCCGACGAACATCTCGACGAAGTCGGAACCGGAAATGGTGAAGAACGGCACATTGGCTTCGCCGGCGACGGCGCGCGCGATCAGCGTCTTGCCGGTGCCCGGCGGGCCGACCAGCAGCACGCCGCGCGGAATGCGTCCGCCCAGGCGCTGGAATTTGCCGGGGTCGCGCAGGAATTCGACGATCTCCTGCAGATCCTGCTTGGCTTCATCGACGCCGGCGACGTCCTCGAAGGTGACGCGGCCATGCGCTTCGGCGAGCAGTTTGGCGCGCGACTTGCCGAAGCCCATCGCCTTGCCGGCGCCGCCTTGCATCTGCCGCGACAGGAAGATCCAAACACCGATCAGCGCGATGAAGGGCAGCCACGACACCAAGAGCGAGACGAACCACGGCACATTGTCCGACGGCGGCCGCGCGGTGATGGTGACGCCCTTGCCGTAAAGCTTCTGCACCAGGCCGGGATCGTTCGGCGCATAGGTCTGGAAGCTGGTGCCGTTCGAGAAGGTGCCGTGAATTTCCGGTCCCTGGATTACCACGTCGCGCACGCGGTTCTGATCGACCTCGTTGAGTAACTGCGAGAACGAGATCTCCTGCGAGTTCGTGTGCTGGCCGGGATTCTGGAACAGCGTGAACAATGCAAGCAGCAGCAGGACGATGATCACCCAGAGGGCGAAGTTGCGCAGATTGGCGTTCATTAGGCGTTCCTAACCGCAGCCACGGCGCCGCGGCCTTATGTTTTTTGCCCTAGCCTGGGGCGAATGCGTATTCGTCCCTTCGCCAATGTAGGCAGCGCGGGGCGGCATGGAAAGGCCCCGAATCTCGACATTCTAGCGCGCCTTCCTTGTCCGGCCGTTACCGGCATCGGTGCGTGGTTAAGGTTCTCCCACGCCGGCGCGGCGCCCGCTCGATCCTAAGCGTTTTGCCGGCGAGTGTCACAATCGCGCCGGCGAGAGTCCGGCGAAAACGTGAGTTTTTGCCCAATTGCGCGGCATCGAGGGCGGTTTTCAGCGCTTCCAGCTTGCCGAGCTCGACCGGTCCCTCGTCGCCCACTTGGTCGAGCGCGCGGCCGATGAGGCGCAAGCCGACCTCGGCGGGCAGCGCGGCGACGCCGGCGGCGTCGAAAACGACGGTAGCGGATGGCGCATCCGGCGCCGCAAGTTCGGCCAGCGCGCGCGCCACACTTGCCTCGATCGCGGCGTCGGCACGCTTGAGTCGCCGCGCCAATAGCGAAAGCCGGCGCGCATCGAGCCCTTCGCGCGCCAGCGCCGGCATCAGGTCGCGCAGGCGGGCGCGGGTGAAGCGCGGGTCGCGGTTGGAAGGGTCCACGGCGAAAGGGATTTTCGCCGCTTGCAAGGTGGCGATCAGCCGCGACTTGGGAATCTCGAGCAGCGGACGGACCAGCGCGATGCCCGGCGTTCCCGGCAAAGGCGAAACGCGGTTCATCGCCGCCAGCCCGCTGATACCGCTGCCGCGCATCAAGCGGATCAGCACGGTCTCGGCCTGATCGTCGCGCGTATGCGCGGTGAGCACGGCGCCGGCACCGGCGGTAAGCGCTGCGCGCGCGAGCAGCCGGTAGCGTGCCTGCCTTGCCGCCTGCTGCAGGCCAGTCTTCGGTTTCGGGCCGGTCCAGCGCAAGGTTCGGTGCGTCAGCCCGAGCGTGCGTGCCAGCCGGCCGACCGTCGCGGCTTCCGCTTTCGCTTCCTGGCGCAGGCCGTGATCGACGGTGACCGCGATCAGCCGCGGCCCTTGCTTGCGTGCCGCGCGCCAGCGCGCGGCCAGCAGCATCAGCGCCGTCGAATCAGGGCCGCCGGAGACCGCCAGCACGAGGGCCGGCGCGCCATTCAGATCGGCGAACAGCGCCTTGGCTTCCGCGGCGGCAACCGCGGCCTGTGCATCCCTGGGCATGGTCGCATCGGAAGACCGCAACCCGCTCCGGGTCAAGCCCGCTAGCAGTGCGTGCGCTTCTGCTCTTGCGCGACGGCGCGCTTCACGCTGCCCGAGGCGCGCGGATATTTGCGTCCGACTTCGGCGAGCGTGGCGCAGGCGGCTTCCTTCTTATGCATCGCGGCGAGCGACTGTCCGAGCCGCAACAGCGCCTCCGGCGCCTTGGCCGAGTGCTCGTATTTGGTGGAGACCGTCAGGAACGATTCGGCGGCGTCGCGGTAATGCTGCTGCTGGAACAGGCTCTCGCCCAGCCAGTATTGCACTTCCGGGGTCCGCTTCTCGTTCGGATATTTGCGCAGGAAATTGCGGAAAGCCTGCGCGGCGAGCCCGTAATCCCGGTGCAGCACATAGCCATAGGCCAGGTCGTATTCGTCCTTCGGCCGCACCGAGGGCGGCAGTGTCGCCAGTTGCGCCCCGGTGGCACTGGTATTATGCGGCGGCGGCGGCGGCAATTGCCCGCCCGGCGCCGTCGATGGGCCGACGACGGGCGCCGCAGCCGGCGGCGGCGGCGGCAGCGCATTGCCGGCGAGCGAATTGAGATCGAGCGGTGCGCCCGCATCGCGCCCGCCCGGCGCCCCGACCGGCGGCGCGCTCATCGCCGGCTGGCCGGCCGGCGCTTCGCCGGCGAGCGAACGCGGCGCACCCGGCGCATTGGGATGGCGCGCCGGATCGAAGGCATCGCCGCGCCGATCCGATGCCGCCGGTGCCGGGCCTAGATTGGCCGGGGCCGGCGCCGTGACAGGGGCAGCCGGCGCCGCGCCGCCGCGCGACCCCAGTTGCTGGAAGCGGTATTCGGTATCGTCCTGCATGCGCTTGAGCTGCATCTGCAGCATCTGGTTCTGGTGCTGCAGTTCCTCGACGGTGCCGGTGAGTTGGCGCAGCGCGCTTTCGATGCGGTCGATGCGCGATTCGACGCCGCCGCTGTTATCGCTCTGCGCCACCTGCCCGACCGGCGCGGCCTGCACAGGCTGTTGCTGTACCGGCTGTTGCTGCTGGCGCGCCGGCGGCTCGCCGCGGTTGAACAGATTGTCGAGGAAGCCGCCGGAACGCTCCTGCGCGAGCGCGGCGCTTGCCATCAATAGCAGCGGAAGCGCGGCCAGCGCCGCGGTGCGGAGGGGGTATCGTGAAGTCGTCATGTCAGTGCTGAACCGGCGTCGCTCGCTCGTTGCGAGCGGGGCTTAGCATAGATGTGGCTGCGTCGAAATTGTGACTGCCGCCCTGGTCGGACCGGGGCACGCCGATGCCGCGTCATGACCTGGCTTGTCGCAGCCACCCATGCCTTGTTTTCATTCAGGATAGGCACGGATGCCCGGCATAAAGCCGGGCATGACGCGCCCTCGCCGCTGCGCGGCGTCCTGCTCACGAGCTCGCGTTGAGCACCGTCACCGCGCGGCGGTTCTGCGACCAGCACGAGATGTCGTCGCACACCGCCACCGGCCGTTCCTTGCCGTAGGAGATGGTGTGCATGCGATTGGCGGCAATGCCGCGCGAGACCAGATAATCGCGCACCGTTTGGGCGCGGCGGGCGCCGAGCGCCAGATTGTATTCGCGGGTGCCGCGCTCGTCGGCATGGCCTTCGATGGTGAAGGTGTACTGGCCGTAGGTGGTCAGCCACTGCGACTGCTTGTCGAGCGTCGCGCGCGCCTGCGCCGAGAGCGCCGTGGAGTCGGTGTCGAAGAACACGCGGTCGCCGACATTGACCAGGAAGTCCTGCTGACTGCCGGGCGTCGCCGCCGCGCCGGCATTGGCCTGCGGACCGTTCGCATTGTTATTGGCACAGGCCGCGATCGATAGCGCCGCCGCCAACACTGCCACGAGCGCGGGCGCCGCGCAGGAATTGCCCGAGGTTGAACATTAACGCTGCCTCCATTCACGCCCACAGCCTTACCCAGGTCCGTGGTCTACCAGTGCGGTCGTTAAACGAACGTTCCATCAACCTTGATGAGCCCTTGCGGCGCGCCGCCAAAATCGCCGTAAGCGCGAAAAGCTCTGGTAATGGTTAAGACGCGGTGAATAAGGACTTTTGGTGGCGCAGGGTCTTTTCCGAAAGCGGGGTCCCGCCGCTCGGAACCACGCGGGTCAGGACAAAAGCGGCGACCAGGCCGGGTCCGAGGCATAGCTCGGTGTCATTTCCTTCAATTCGTTACGTCCGGTGATGTCGATCGTATAGAGGAACGGCCCCGGCCCGAGGTCGCGGAAGAACATGATCACCCGCCCATTGGGCGCGAAAGTCGGCCCCTCGTTGTGGAAGCCCTCGGTGAGGATGCGCTCGCCGGAGCCGTCCGGCTTGAGCATGCCGATGGCGAACTGATTACCGATCATGCCGGTGAAGGCGATGTAGTCGCCGCGCGGCGACCACACCGGACCGGCATGGCGGCCCTGGCCGAAGCTGATGCGGGTGGCCTGCCCGCCGGCCGCCGGCATCACATAGATCTGCTGCGAGCCGCCGCGGTCGCTCTCGAAGCAGATGTGCTGGCCGTCCGGCGAATAGCAGGGCGCGGTGTCGATCGCCGGCGTGTCGGTGAGCCGCGTGGTCTGCTTCGAGCGCAGGTCCATGACGAACAGATTGGCGTTGGCGCCCTGCTGCAGACTCATGATCACGCGTTGGCCGTCGGGCGAGAAGCGCGGGGCGAAGCTCATGCCGGGAAAATTGCCGACGACCTCGCGCTGGCCGGTCTCGATATTGAGCAGATAGACGCTTGGGCTGGCCCTGCCCATAGGACATGTAGGTGATTTCCTGGGTCGAGGGATTGAAGCGCGGGGTGAGCACCAGTTCGTCGCCGCGCGTGAGATAGCGCACGCCGAAGCCGTCCTGGTCCATGATGGCGAGGCGCTTGACGCGCTGCTGCTTCGGCCCGCTCTCGTCGACGAAGACGATGCGGCTGTCGAAATAGCCCTTCTCGCCGGTGAGCGTCTGGTAGATCGCGTCGGCGATGATGTGGGCGATGCGGCGCCAATTGTCGGGCGAGGTGAAATACTGCTTGCCGTCGAGTCTGCTTGCCGGCGAACACGTCCCACAGGCGGAATTCGGCCTTGCAGCCGGCCGTCGCCCTGGCGGGTGAGGCGGCCGGTGACCAGCGCCTGCGCATTGATGACGCGCCAGTCGGCGAAGCGCGGCACCGCGTCGGTATTGGTGATCTTCTCCACATAGGCCTGCGGATTGATCGGCGCGAACAGGCCGCTGCGCTGCAGATCGTTGGTGATGACGGCGGTGACGTTGCGCGCGGTCTCCAGCTCGTCGGGCGTGCCGGCGACGAAGTCCGGCAGCGCGATCGGCATGGGCTGGATATTGCCCTGGTTGATGTCGATGTTGAGCATGGCGCCGGCGCGGCGCGGGGTGAGCGCGGCCAGCGCGCCGGCGCCGGCGCCGGCGAGCAGGCGGCGGCGGTCGATGGCAAAGACGCCGCGCGCCGGCATGGGCATTGGATCATTATAAGGTTTCATCATCGGATTATCTCAAATGCCCCTGCGTTCTAACAGTCCACGGCCGCGCACTCGCTGGTCGCAAGAAAACGCCGCCGCCCGTGGAAGAAAAATCGTCAAAGTCCGCATGCTTCATTGGCTGTTCGCGATCGCCGGGTTCAGCCGCGGAACATGTCGCGCGGATCGAATGTCACTTCGATGTCTTTCCACACCGTCGTAATGCTCGGGCTTGAGCATGTCGAAGGGCTGGCCGCGGAACACCGCGCGCACCGCGCTGTCGCGCGCGGTGACGAAAAGCTGACCGTTGCCGCTGCTGAGCACGACCGGCGGCGCCGACAGGCGGCCGCTGTGGTCGAGGCGGATGCGGATGCGGATCACATAGTCCTGCGGATCCTGAATGCCGACCGGCGGATTCCACAGCGCCATCAGCCGCGCGCGCAGCGCGTCGAGCTCGGACTGCGAGAGCTGGGCGGCATTGCCCAGCGCGGTGCCGAGCGTGGGCGTGGCGCTGGGCTCGGCGCCGGCGGCGGCGACGCGCTCGGGCTCGCGCTTGTCGAGCAGAGCGGCGATCTTGTCGGCGTCGAATTTGGGCTGCTTGCGCATCGGCGGCCGCCTCGGCGGCAGCGGGGTCGGCTCCGTCTTGGCTTCCTGCTGATCCGGCTGCTGCTTGAGCTTCTGCGCGATCGGATCGGGCTTGGGCTGCGGCGCCGGCTCGGGCACCTTCTCGGGCGCCGCCTTCACCTCCTTCTTCTCGGTGATCTTGGGCTTGATATCCTCGATCGGCTTGATCTCCGCCGCCTTCTTCTCGACCAGCGGCTTGGGCTTCTCCACCGGCTTGGGCGCCTCCTTGATGCCCTTGGTCATCTGCGAGAACTGCTTCTCGCTGACCAGGTCGACCGGCAGCGATTGCGCCGGCGTCACCGGAAAGGTCTCGCCGGTAAAGGACAGCGTCGCCCACAGCAGCACGGCCACGTGCAGCCCGGTCGAGATCGCCGATGCCGTCCTGATCTGCATCACCGCACGTTCGTGTCCTGCTCGAATTCGGTCACCAAGGCCACCCGATGGAAACCGGCCGCCGACAGCCGCCCCATCACCTTCATCATGGTACCGTAATCGACCTTCTTGTCCCCGCGCACATAGATGCGCGCCTCGGTGCCGCCGCGCGCCTGCGCCACGGCCTCCAGCTTCGGCAACAGATCATCCACCGCGATTTCGGCATTTTGCAGGTAGATTTCGCCCTTCTCGTTAACCGAGATGGTCAGCGGCTCCTTGTCCTGGTCCAGGCTCTTGGCCTGGGTCTGCGGCAGGTCGATGGGTACGCCGACGGTGAGCAGCGGCGCCGACACCATGAAGATGATCAACAACACCAACATCACGTCCACCATGGGCGTGACGTTGATCTCGCTCATCACCGCGCGGCGGCGATGCTTCCTGCGTCCGATAAGCGGCGTGCCGGCATTGGCTGCTGCCATCTGATCCTCACCCGCGCTTTCAGCCCTCAGCCGCGCTCGTCGATCTGGCGCGACAGGATGGCGGCGAATTCGTCGGCGAAGCCCTCGAGCCGCTGCGCCTGCTTGTTCACCTCGGACGCGAATTTATTGTAGAAAATCGTCGCCGGTATGGCGGCGACCAGGCCGATGGCGGTGGCAAACAGCGCTTCCGCGATGCCCGGCGCCACCACCGCGAGCGAGGTGTTTTTCGACGCCGCGATCGACTGGAAGCGAGGTCATGATGCCCCAGACCGTGCCGAGCAGGCCGATAAAGGGGCCGGCCGAGCCGACGGTGGCGAGCACCAGAAGGCGGCTTTCCAGCCGCCCGACCTCGCGCGCGATGGTCACTTCCATCACTTTCTCGATGCGCATCTGCAGGCCGGCGAAGGAGCGCGCCGTTCCCTCCAGGCTGCGCTTCCATTCGCGCATCGCCGCCACGAACAGCGCCGCCATGGAATGGGTCGGGTGCGTGGACAGCGAGCGGTAGAGTTCCTCCAGCGACTGGCCGGACCAGAACGCCTGCTCGAAGCGGTCCATGTCGCGGCGGCTGCGCCCATAGAGCACGGTCTTGTCGATGGCGATGGCCCAGACCCAGATCGAGCAGACCAGCAGCCCGACCATGATGGTCTTGACCACCCAGCTCGCGTGCCAAAACAGCGTGAACAGCGAGAGGTCGGAAGTGAGCGGGAGCACCGAGTGTGCCACATCGCCAGGATTCATGGGCACGCCCTTTCCGCATAAGCCGGTCGTCGGTCAAACCGGCGCCGCGCACGAACACCGGGCCCAATGGGGCACCGCCGCGACACCGCTCATGCGCCGCGCCGAAAACTTGGTGGTAGCGCGAAAACCTGCAAACCCGCCGCCTGCGGACATGCAAATCCCCGTGAAACTTGGCCGAAGTGGGGCGCCAAGCCGCGCCAGGCCCCACTTACAGGCGCACTAACCAGCGCTGATTGTGGTTAAGGAAAGGTTAGCGGGGACCGGTTGCGCCCGCCGGCAGCTGCGGGATGGCCCTGTGGGCGGGCCGGGACCGCGCCGCAAAGATAACGGCCGCCCGCTTCGGGGAAAGCGGACGGCCGTTTGCGCTGGAGGGGGTGTTCAGCGCGGGAAACTCATGAGCGGCGCAAGATCTTTGCCAAAACCCGGTCCCCACCCCCGATCAAGTCGGGGGCAGGCTTTGTTTCCGGATCATGCGCTCGGCGGCGGCGCGTCCGCCGCCTCGGCGGTCGGATGGTTGCGGCGCTCGGCCATGAACTGGTCGAACTCGGCCTTGTCCTTGGCCATGCGCAGGCGCTCAAGGAAGCTGCGGAACTCGCGCTGCTCTTCTTCCAGGCGCTTCAGCGTGTCGGCGCGGTATTCATCGAAGGCGCGGTTGCCGCTCGGCGGGCCGTAGTTCCAGGGGGCCGTACCGCCGCCCATCTTGGCGCGCATCCAGTCCATCTTGCGCTGCATGCGCTCCATCTTGTGCTGCCAGCGGCCGTGACCGTCGGCACTTTGATATCCGCAGCATCCCATTCTTCCGCTCCCAATGGTGAAGGCGAGGATTGCCAGGCCCAGCGGCCACCAGGCCATGAACCCAAGGACGATCAGCACGATCCAGGCAGGCTTGCCGAACTCGTCGAGCTTCGCGGTGATAGGCATTGTGAGCCTCGCGTGAATGTAAATAACATTTACATTGATAGGGGTGCCAGGAACGAATGTCAACACCCTTCACATTGGATTTCACATAGGGGGCACCGGCGGTTTTGCGAGACCGCCCCGAAAAAACACGCGCCGCCGTCGGGGCCATGCCCTGCGACGACCGTCGCCGCACCCGGCGTGGCGCGCGGCCTATTCAAATTGTCAGGTGGACAGACGGGCCGAATGAATAAAGTGGCGTCATCGATTGCGCACGGATGGCTTGGCCGCACACCGGGACAACCCGGCGACCAGCCATTCGGCACAAGCGCAACGAGGATCAGGGGGATGACATGGGAAAATTATTGTTGGCTGTTGTCGCCGTCGCAGCGTGGGCCTGGATTTCGGCCCCCGCTTCCGCCTTTGATTGCGGCAGTTATTGCATCAAGAAGTGTTCGAACTCGCACGGCAGCGGCCACGACTTTTGCATGAACGCCTGCTCGAATCGTTGCGAGGCGGTGCAGGCAAAAAAGAAAAAGAAGCGATAAACGGCCGCGTAAACGCGCTGTCGTGACACCGGCGTCCGGCGACCTGTTCGCCGCGCGGACGGTCGTCAGCGCGCCGGCAGGCCTAGAGCGTGTTTGACTTAGATTGAAGCGCTGCAGCAAGCGCGGCGCGCTCCCTCTCCCCCATAGCCCGTCGAAGACGGGCGTAAACGCCCTAATGGGGGAGAGGGTTGGGGTGAGGGGGCAAGTGATTCATCGATCATCACTTTCCGCCTCACCCGGCGCACTTCGTGCGCCGACCTCTCCCCCCAGGGGAGAGGTGGAGGCTGTGCCGAGTCGCGATTCAATCTGAAACAGAAGCGCTCTAGCCCGCGCAGATAAATGAGCACCGCCGCCGCGAGCAGTTCCTCCGGCGGCATCGGCAGCGCGCGCCGCGGCCGAACAGTGTGACGATGCCGTGCGTCAATCGACCTGGCACGCCGCCACCGCCGGCGGCCGGCACCGTGAAGCCACGCCCTGTCGGCTTTGGCCCGGAAAACGAAAATCAGGTGCCGCCTTCAATGGGTCGGCTAAGGCGCAAAAGCGGGTATCCGAGTTCTAGGCCGCAGCCACGATGACGTGCGCCTGAATTTTGGCGGCAACCTCGCCGCGGCCATGTCTGTCTGCAATCGCGGCTTCGGCGTAATCGGTTGCGGCTTCCAGTTTTCCCACGTCTCTGGCCTCGATTTCGTTGCGAAGAAGCGTTCCCTGACAATAGGCAACGGCCGGAATGCGCGGCGAGGATGCACGGCTTTGGGCAGCTTTCGTCTCGATCGCCACGCGGGAGAAGCCTGCCGCCGCCAGTTCGCGACCGATCAGGGCCGTATCGTGGTAGCCGTGCGGCGTGCGCGCCATGAAACGCGGCGGGTCGTTCGGAAAGATCGTTGCGAGGGCATTCGTCACGTCATCGGCGAATTCATTCTCTTCGATGCGATCCCACGTGCTGAATAAGAAATGGCCTCCGGGCTTCAGGACCCGTTTTGCTTCGCGATAGGCAGATATGCGGTCGGGAAAGAACATCGCGCCGAACTGGCAACAAACGAGATCGAAGGTCGCGTTTTCAAACGGCAGCGCCAAAGCATCCGCCTGGCGCCATTTGATCCGCGTGTCGGGAGGTTGTCGCGATGCCGCGTAGTCGACCATCGGCTGGTTGAGGTCGGTGACGACATAGCTCGCGCCCGGGGACAGTCTTGGCGCCAAGGCGCGGGTGACAACCCCGCTGCCCGCGGCGGTTTCCAAAACGGCATTGGGCGACAAGGCCGCCGCGCGTTGCGCAATATCCGTGGCGTAGGGCTCGAAGATCAACGGCACCATGTAGCGATCGTAGTTTTCCGGAATCGAGCCGGCGAATACCTTGTCAGTTTCCAACATGGCGATCGTCAGCCGTCCGTTTGATGGCGCGCGCGGCCAGCCTATATCGTATTAGCGATGTCCGCATCGGGGTCAAAAGCCGAACTAAACAACCTGGCGACATCGCGCTCGCTATGCTCTCGAAGGCGGATACGCGTCGGCGGCGCTCGTCTTGGCGCATTGGGTTTCCACGTCGGCGCTTGAGGCCCGCACACGGAAATGCCGACGCGCATTCAACCGCGAGCGCCGGGCGCGCCGTCGCTCAAGCCGAGCCCGCGCAGATAAATGAGCACCGCCGCCTCGAGCAGTTCCTCCGGCGGCATCGGCAGCGCGCGCCGCGCCGCGTCGCCGCGGCCGAACAGCGAGGCGATGCCATGCGTCATCGACCAGAGGTGCAGCGCCACCATCAACGCCGGTGGCCGCCCCGGCGCCGGTAGCAGCGCCACCAGGCGCTCGGCGGCGCTGCGCAGCACCGCGAAGGCGCGTTCGCTGGCGGCGCGCAGGTTCGGATCGGTATCGAGCGGCACGCCGGCTTCGAACATGGCCGAGTAATAGGCCGGCTCACTCTTGGCGAAATCGAGATAGGCCTTGCCGAGCCGGTCGAAGGCCGCCATCAGCTCCGGCCGGCCCTCGTCCCAGGCCTTGGTCAGTGCCGTGGCGAAAGCCTCGAAGCCGCGCTGCGCCACGTCGGCGAGCAAGCGCGTCGCGGTCGCGGTAATGCCGGTAGGGCGCGGCCGGGCTGACGCCGGCCCAGCGCGCGGCATCGGCGAAGGTGAAGCCGGCCGGCCCCTTCTCCGCGATCAATGCCAGCGCGGCGCGCACCAGGGCCTCCTTGAGGTTGCCGTGGTGGTAGCCGCGCGGCCCGTCGCCGCGCCTGCCCCAGCTCATGCTGCGAATCCCATGTGAAGGGCTTTTACATTGCGCAAGCGGCGGCGTCGATGGCGCGGCACGGGCAATTTTGCCAGCCGGGCGGCATTGACGGCGGCCAACGGCGCGCTTTTGATGCCAGGCGCAACCTATGCAGGATTTGCACGGCAATGCCCGCAGCAAGCGCAGCAGCGGCGCGGATCGCGCCGCAGCCCCTGCCCGCCGCGACCGAGACCGGCGCGCTCGGCATCTATCAGCTCAAGCGGCTGTGGGCACGGACCCTGGCCGCGCAACAGGGCCAAGCGGGGCCGAGCGACCAGCATGACCGCCATCTCGACTATCTGCGTCACCCATGCCTGCGGGCTGGGGCTGGAGCAGACCGCGAGTATCTCAGTCGCAACGCGCCGAGCTTCGAGGAGTTCGAGCGCTGGATCGTCGCGACCACCGGCGGCGTCGATCCGCTGCGCGTCGCGCGCATCAATGCGGCGGTGGCCGGCACGCCCTATCCCGACGCCATCGCGCGCTGGCTCGCCGAGGTGGAGGCGAGCGCGCCGGTGCTGCAGCGCCGACGATCTCGCCCTCTGGGACGACGCACGGCTACGTGGTGCTGCACGACGCCGTGCCGCAGGACAGCGCGCGAGGCGGCGACGCAAGCGCTGTGGGATCATCTCGGCGCGCGCGCCGACGCGCCGGCGACCTGGTACCGGCGCAGCGACCACGGCATCATGGTGCAGTATTTCCAGCACCCGGCCTTCGAGGCCAACCGCCGCAGCGCGCGCCTGCACAAGGCTTTCGCCCAGCTCTGGGGCAGCGCCGATCTGTGGACGACCACCGACCGCGTCGGTTTCAACGTGCCGGAACGCGCAGGCTGGCAGTTTCCCGGCCCCGACCTGCATTGGGACGTCAGCGTGAAGACGCCGATCCCATTCGGCACCGGCGGCATTCTCTATCTCACCGATACGCCGCCCGAGCAGGGCGCCTTCACGCTGGTGCCCGGCTTCCAGCGTTGGGGCGAGGATTGGCTCGAGAGCCTGCCGCCCGGCGCCGATCCGCGCCAACAGGATTTGCACGCGCTCGGCGCCATCCCGATCGGCGGGCAGGCCGGCGATCTCGTCATCTGGCACCAGGCGCTGCCGCATGGCGCCAGCCCCAATCGCGGAGAGCGCCCGCGCATGGTGCAGTACATCAACATGTTCGCGACGCAGGATCGACGAACAAGACGAGTGGATTTGAGCGCGCGCTCGGCCCGATGTGCAGCCGTCAGCGGCGGCGCGGCGCCGCCATCAAGGGCAACGCGTCGAACAGCGTGGGACCGCCGGGCTGGGCGCCTTCGATGGTCAGCAGCCGCAATTTGGTGACGACGCCGCCGGCGCCGAAAAGCCGCCGCTCTTGCCTTCGGCCGCCAGCACGCGATGGCACGGCATGATGATCGGTGTCGGGTTCTCGCCCATCGCCTGTCCCACCGCGCGCGCCAGCGCCTTGTCGCCGAGTCGTTCGGCGATGTCGCCATAGGTCATCGTCCGGCCCGGCGGGATCGCCCGCGCGATGGCATAGACCCGCCGATTGAACTGAGAGATGTGCGTGTCGTCGATGACGATGCCGGAAAGATCTCGGCTTTCGCCGCGCAGCAGCGCCACCATGCCGTCGATGGCACGCTGCGCGTCGGGCGGCGGCGATGCCTCTTGCGCCGCCGGGAAGCGCCGTTGCAGCCGCGCGCGCGTCGCTTGCCCGTTCGCTTCGGGAAGCTGCACGCCGCAGATGCCGGCCGCGGTCCAGACGATGCCGCAGACGCCGATGGCGGTGTCGAACAAGGCGTAGGTCCGACGGATCATGTCGCCAAGGCTAGCATGCCGGGTCAGGCGCCGCCGCCCGCTTCCTGGTCGGCCTGCATGGCGATGCGCAAGGGCTTGGGAATCGGCTTGGCGCGGCCGCCGGAGACGAAGGCGACCTGCACATGCGCCTCAACCAGCAGGTCGTCGCCGCGCATGACCTTCTGATTGAGCATGACGGAAGCGCCCTTCACTTCCTCCGGCGTGGTGACCACGCTGAGCAGGTCGTCCATATAAGCCGGCTTCTTGAAGGCGATGTCCATGTGGCGCACCACGAAGGAAAAGCCCGGCGCCTCGGCGGCGGCCTGCTCGAACAGCGCACGGTGGTCGGCGCCGATCAGGCGCAGGTAATTGGTGCGCCCGCGCTCCATGAAGCGCAGATAGCTGGCGTGATAGACGATGCCGGAGAAATCCGTGTCCTCGTAATAGACGCGCACCGGCTGCCGGTGGCGGCCGCTGACGATTTCGCCGTCGAGGGAATTGGCTGACGCGGCGCTACTCATCTTCCTCCCCGAAAAGCCCGAACTGGCTGGCATCGCGCGTCGGCTCGGCGAGGCCGAGATGCTTGAAGGCGGCGCCGGTGAGCAATCGCCCGCGCGGGGTACGCTGCACCAAGCCCTGCTGGATGAGGAACGGCTCGATGATGTCCTCGATGGCGTCGCGCGGCTCCGACAGCGCCGCCGCCATGGTGTCGACGCCGACCGGCCCGCCGCCATAGTTCAACGCGATGGTCGACAGATAGCGCCGGTCCATGGCGTCGAGGCCTGCGGCATCGACTTCCAGCGCCAACAGCGCGCGGTCGGCGACCTTGCGGTCGATCTGCGCGGCGTTCTCGACATGGGCGAAGTCGCGCACCCGGCGCAGCAGCCGCCCGGCGATGCGCGGGGTGCCGCGCGCGCGCCGCGCGATCTCGTTGGCGCCGTCGGCACTCATGCCGATGCCGAGCACGCGGGCGCCGCGATTGACGATGCGTTCCAGCTCGGCCTCGGTGTAGAAATTCAGCCGCACCGGAATGCCGAAACGGTCGCGCAGCGGATTGGTCAACAGGCCGGCGCGCGTGGTGGCGCCGATCAACGTGAACGGCGAGAGGTCGATCTTCACCGAACGCGCCGCCGGGCCCTCGCCGATGATGAGGTCGAGCTGGAAATCCTCCATGGCCGGATAGAGGATTTCCTCCACCGTCGGATTGAGCCGGTGGATCTCGTCGATGAACAAGACGTCGCGCGGCTCGAGATTGGTGAGCAAGGCGGCGAGATCGCCGGCCTTGGCGATCACCGGGCCCGACGTGGCGCGGAAGTTGACCGCCAGTTCGCGCGCCACGATTTGCGCCAGCGTGGTTTTTCCTAAGCCCGGCGGGCCGACGAACAGCACATGGTCGAGCGCTTCCTGGCGCGCGCGCGCCGCCTCGATGAACACCGCGAGATTGGCGCGCGCCTGTTCCTGGCCGATGAAATCGGCGAGCCGCTGCGGGCGCAGGGAAGCATCCGCATCGTCGTCGCGTTTGTCGGCGGCCACCAGGCGCTTGGGCGCGCGGCTCATGTCAAACCCGCCTTTCGCGCCAAGAGCCAGCAGGCCACCGCGGCAATCATCGACGGCGGCAGATAGCCGAACAGATATTCGGCGATGGTGAAGGTCGTGCCCCTGGCGTCCTGAAACAGGATGCCGGCGACATTGGCGATGATCGCGGCCACCAACGGCGTCTCCCAGGAAGTGCGCCCGTTGACCTGGCGGAATATCGCCACCGCGATGCCGGCGAGCAGCGCCAACGCGATGCCGCTCTTGTAGGACAGCATCAAGCTCATGAGAAAAAGACCGAACAGCTCGGCCGGCGCGGTGGTGAACACCGCGTGCCGGGCCAGCGGCTCAAAAAACGGGAACACGATCCAGACCACACAGGCGCCGATCGGCGGACCGATGGCCGCGAAGATGGCGACAATGGCGAGCGAGCGGCCGACGGCGGCGGCGCGCGCGCCGCTGGGAAGCAAAGCGGCGTGCGGGCGCGCGCTCACGTCATCCCCCGCCGGTATTTGTTGGGCAACAGCGCGCCAATCGTGGTCACCGTCGGCCCCGCTTTTCCATTCGGCACGATCACCCGCGCCTTGGCGTCATAGTCGTGGATCAATTCGCGGCAGGTGCCGCATGGCGACACCACCGCGATGCCGCCCGGTTCGCCGGGCTTGGGATGACGCACCGCGACGATGGTTTCGATGCCCTTGTCGCCGCTCTCGGTGAGCGCGCGGCCGATGGCGACCGCCTCGGCGCAGACGGCGCCGCGTCCGACATAGGCGTCGAGATTGACGCCGGTCACCAGGCGGCCGTCGCGCGTGCGCATGGCGGCGCCGACCTCCTGCCAGTCGTTGCGGTAACGCGACTTGATGACGGCGGTCGCGGCGGCGATCAATTCCTGGTCCTTCTTGCTCAACGGCATCGACGCATCCACTTTCTTACCTGCGGCACCCGGTCCCGATAACCGCACATTGTGCGGATTCCGCGATGGCGGCACCGGTCATTTAGCCAATTCTTTCAGCCCCTGCCGGATCAGCGTGGCGGCATCGGCGCCCTCGCCGGCCTGGCGCGCGGCGGCGGCGATGGCGGCGGCGGCCTGCGGCTGACCGTAGCCGAGATTGACCAGCGCGGAGACCGCGTCCGCCACCGGCCGCGGCGCGCTCTTCTCGTCGAGGCTGCCGGCCATATGCACCACCGCCGGATCGAGATTGGCGAAGGCCGGCGCCTTGTCCTTCAATTCGGTGACGATGCGCTCGGCCACCTTGGCTCCGACGCCGGGCGAACGCGCCACCATGGCCTTGTCGCGCAGCGCGATGGCATTGGCGAGCTCGGAAGGCTTCAGCGTGCCGAGCACCGACATGGCCACGCGCGCGCCGACGCCCTGCACCGTCTGCAGCAGGCGGAACCATTCGCGCTCGCTGTCGCTGGCGAAGCCGAACAGCTTGATCTGATCCTCGCGCACGTAGGTTTCGATCGACAGCGTCGCCGGCTCGCCGGCCGCCGGCAGCGCCTGCAGCACGCGCGCCGGGCAATGCACCTGATAGCCGACGCCACCGACGTCGAGGATGACGTGATCCTCGCCGTAGCTGTCGATGATGCCCTTGAGCTTGCCGATCATGTTTCCATCTGCCCGATGCCGCGCCACGCCAGGCGGCGAATCCACATTCCGGAAAGTCCGATCACCAGGCCGATGCCGGTGAGCGCCAGCGCGAACGAACTCGGCCCCGGCTCGAGATAGGCGATGCTCGGATCGCGCGGATCATAGGCCACCGGCGCGCGCGAGCCGACCGGGTGACGCTCGCGCATGCGCTTGGCGCCGGCCGAATTCTGCATGCCCAGATCGTAGGGCTCGACCCGCCCGCTCCAATAGTCGCGGCCGTCGACTTTGTAGATGTAATGCACGAGAAAGGTGGTCCACTGATCCGGGCGGCCATCGGGCGCGTTGCGCGATTGCGTCACCTGCAGGCGCAGATTGGCGTCGACGATCGTGGCTTGCGCGCGCGGCCAGCGCAGCGTCAGCGCGCCATTGACGCAAGCCCACAGGCCGGGCGCCAAGATCAACGCCGCCAGCACGATCAGATTGCGGCCGAAGGCCAGCGACTGGCGCTTCTTGCGTTGATCGCGGTCGATGATCTTGGGCGTCGTCTGCGTCATGGCGGGTTCAGGCCCCGGCCGCGCGCCGCAGCAGCGCGCTGCCCCGATGATGCGCGTGGCAGACCGCGATCGCCAGCGCGTCGGCGGCGTCCTCGCTTTGCGGGTCGGCCTTGGGCAGCAGCACGCCGATCATCATGCGGATCTGCGCCTTCTCGCCATGGCCGGCGCCGACGATCGCCTTCTTAACCGCATTGGGCGCGTATTCGGCGACCTCCAGCCCGCATTTGGCCGGCACCAGCATGGCGATGCCGCGCGCCTGGCCGAGCTTCAGGCTCGCCACCGCATTGGCGTTGACGAAGGTCGCCTCCACCGCCGCCTCCTGCGGGTGGTAGCGCGCGATCACCGCGACAAGCCCGTCATGGATCGCCACCAGCCGCGCGCCGAGGCTGGCGCGCTCGCTGGTTTCCAGCGAGCCGCAGGCGAGATGGATCAGCCGGTTGCCGTCGCTCTCGATCAGGCCCCAGCCGGTGCGCCGGAGGCCCGGATCGATGCCGAGGATGCGAATCGGGTGCCGCTGCATGGCTCCGTTGATAGCCCCGGGCCCGGGTCCGGGCCAGCCGTCATTCGGGCGGGGCCGGACCGCGAAGCGGCCGAATAGCGGCAATGCCCAATTCCCGTCTCGCCCCTCCGGCGATCGCCTGTTAAGCAGGGCGCCCAGCCGGTGAACCGCCTTTGATCCAGCTCCCCGATCTCGCAACGCTTGCCGCCACGCTGCATGACGGCCGCTTCGTCGGCGCCGTCGTGGTCGCGATACTGGCCGGCGTGGTGCGCGGCTTTTCCGGCTTCGGCTCGGCGCTGATCTATGTGCCGCTGATGGCCGCGCTGTACGAGCCGCGCATGGCCACGGTCTCCTTCGTGCTGATGGATTATGTCTGCGTGGCGCCCTATGCCGTGCGCGCGCTGCCAAAAGCGCAATGGCGCCAGGTGCTGCCGGCTTTCGCCGCCTCGCTGTTGACCGTGCCGCTCGGCACCATGGTGCAGAACGACGTCGACCCGGTGCCGCTGCGCTGGGGCATGGCAGCCTTCGTGCTCACTTTCGTCGTCCTGCTCTCCTCCGGCTGGCGCTATCCGTTCAAGCCGAGCGCGCCGGCGGCGGCCTGCGCCGGGGCGCTGTCCGGCTTTGCCGGCGGCGCCGTGCAGATGGGCGGACCGCCGGTGATCCTCTACTGGCTCGGCAGCCCGAGCGGCGCCACCGTCATCCGGTCCAGCCTGCTGGTGTTCCTGGTCATGCTCGGCTTCACGCTGCTGGCGAATTATGTCTGGCACGGGCTGATGACGGCGCCGCCGATCGCGCTCGCGATGCTGCTATGGCCGGCCTATATCCTGGCGCTGGCGGTGGGCGCGCGCTGGTTTCGCGGCGCCTCCGACGTGCATTACCGCCGCGTCGCCTATGTCATCGTCGCCGCCGCGGCGCTGGCGAGCATGCCGATCTTCGACAAGATCCTGCATTGACGAGGCGCGCCGATGCGGCGCGCTCACGCGCTCATCTTGGCGACCAGCGCGTCCGACACTTCGAAATTGGCGTAGACGTTCTGCACGTCTTCGTTGTCGTCGAGCGAGTCGATCATCTTGAAGATCTTCTCGCCGGCCTCGTCGTCGACCGCGATGGTGTTCTGCGGCTTCCAGGTGAGCGCCGCCTTGCGCGGCTCGCCGAACTTGGCCTCCAGCGCCTTGGCGACCTCGTTGAGATCGTCCGGCGTGGTGAAGACCTGGTGGCCGTTATCGTCGGAGACGACATCCTCGGCGCCGGCCTCGATCGCCGCCTCCAGCATGGTATCGGCGCTGGCCACGCCGGCGTCGAATTCGACGACGCCGACATGGGCGAACATGAAGGACACCGCGCCGGTCTCGGCCAGGTTGCCGCCGTTCTTGGTGAAGATGGCGCGCACCTCGCCGGCGGTGCGGTTGCGGTTGTCGGTCAGCGCCTCGACGATGACGGCCACGCCGCCCGGCGCATAGCCCTCGTAGCGGATCTCGTCATAATTCTCGCTGTCGCCGCCCTGGCTCTTCTTGATGGCGCGCTCGATATTGTCTTTCGGCACGTTTTCGGCCCGGGCCGCCAGGATCGCCGCGCGCAGGCGCGGATTGAACGCCGGATCGGGCATGCCGAGCTTGGCCGCCACGGTGATTTCGCGGGCGAGCTTGGAAAACAGCTTGGCGCGCGCCTTATCGGCGCGCCCCTTCTTGTGCATGATATTCTTGAATTGGGAATGGCCGGCCATGGCTCTTTTTCGTGCGGGTGAAACCGGCGGCTATATAGGCCGGTGCGCCGGGAAAATAAACTCCGCCGTCGGCGGATCCCGCCGCCGCCCCGGAAATGCCGCCTAATCCCAAAAGCCCGGCCGCGCCTGTTCCAGCCCACCGCCGAGCCGCACCGGGCCGACCTTGAGCGCCAGGCCGGTCGCGTCGTCGGTTTCCACCGCCAGGCCGCAGAGCGTGGCGGCGCCGTTGGCCGGCTCGAATTTCGAGCCCGCGATCTTGCGCAGGAAGCGGCTGATCGGCTCTTCCTTCTGCATGCCGATCACCGAGTTGTAATCGCCGGTCATGCCGACATCGGAGACGAAGGCGGTGCGCCCGGCCAGGATGCGGTGATCGGCGGTCGGCGCATGGGTATGGGTGCCGACGACCAGGCTGACGCGGCCGTCGCAGAAATAGCCCATGGCCTGCTTCTCGCTGGTCGCCTCGCAATGCATGTCGATGACGATGGCGTCGGCGCCCTGCGCCAGCGGACAGGCGGCGAGCTCGCGCTCGATCACCGCGAAGGGATCGTCGAGCGCATCCATGAAGATGCGGCCCATGGCATTGATCACCAGCGCGCGTTTGCCGTTCTTGGTGTCGACCAAAGCGGCGCCGCGGCCGGGCGTGCCGGCCGGATAATTGGCCGGGCGCACCAGGCGCGGCGCGCGCTCGATGAACACCAGCGCCTCGCGCTGGTCCCAGGCGTGATTGCCGAGCGTGATGGCGTCGGCGCCGCAATCGACCAGATCGTGGTAGATCGCCTCGGTGATGCCGAAGCCGCCGGCGGCGTTCTCGCCATTGATCACCACGAGGTCGAGCTTCCAGTCGCGAACGAGGCCGGGCAGCCGGTCATGGACGATGGCGCGACCGCTACGCCCGACAATGTCGCCGATAAACAGAATACGCATGCTTTCAGGACTCGCGGAAATCGATCGCCTCGCGCTCCGTTAGCACGAAGTCGAGCCGCCTCGTCGCGCTCGGTAGCGGGAACCTTGGGGATTTCCTGCGCGGCGAAGGCGAGGCCGACGGCGGCGGTCGGCTTTCTCGCCCGCAAGGCGTTGATGGTCATGTCGTAATAGCCGGCGCCATAGCCGATGCGGTGGCCGGCGCGATCAAAACAGGCGAGCGGCACGATGAGAATATCGGGCGCGAGTTCCGGCGCTTCGGGCTTGGGCTCGCGGATGCCCCATTGCCCGCGCGCCAGCTCATCGCCAAACGCATAGGCGCGCATGATCAGCGGCTTGCCGCGCCCGGCAATGGCCGGCAGCGCCAGTTGCACGCCGGCCGCGGCGAGCTTGCGCAGGAGCGGCAGCGGATTGATCTCGGACTTCCATCGGCATGAAGCCGGCGACGATGGTGCCCGGCTTGACGGCAAGCGGAAACGCACGCGCGGCGATGGTTTCGGCCGCCGCCGCGCGTTCTTCGGCCGGCAGCGCGTCGCGCCGCGTGAGTGCCGCGGCGCGCAATTGAGCTTTGTCGTCTTGTGTTGTTGTGATGGCCGGCATCTCAACCCGTCATGCCCCGCCTTATGCCGGGCATCCATGTCTTTCTTTTCCGCGCCTCATAAAGCAAGACGTGGATGGCCGGGACAAGCCCGGCCATGACGGATCGCAATATAAGTGCGGAGCCGCGATGGCCGTCAGAGCATGATCCCGGGAACCTACATAAGTAGGTGGGCGCCATATGACCGAACCCACGAGCTCGGCCAGGGACAGCTCCCGTTGGGATCGTAAGGCCCCGGGGAATGTGTCTCCGTCGCACCTCGCAGCCCCGCCGGCGCAATGTAGTGTGCTTCGCGGCGTCCCGCCATGGGCCCACGGGTTCAATCGCGCAGACCCGTCTCGCGTACCGACCACCATCATGGTCGCCGTCATCAGCGCAATCTGCTTGGATTTGCCGCCCTCCTCGGCGAAGACCTCGCCGAGGCAGACCATCAGTGTGCGGCCCGCCTGCACCACATGCCCGACCGCGCGCAGGCGCTCGCCCTTGGCCGGCGACATGAAATTAACCTTGAATTCGGTGGTCAGCACCGCGGCGTCCGCCGGCATCATGGTCAGGGCGGCAAAGCCGCAGGCGGTGTCGACGATGGTCGTCACCGCGCCGGCATGAATGAAAGCCGTGCTGCTGGGTGAGCGCATCCGAGAACGGCAGGTCGATTTCGACTTCGCCTTCGCGCACCGAGGCGAGCGAAGCGCCCAGCGTGGTCATGAACCGCTGGCGGCCGAAGGCGGCGCGAATGCGCTGTTCGATGGCGGCGGAAACCGGCACCTGGCGGCTATCCGATCGCCACGCCGTTGCCCAACGTGGCGTTGAGCTTCTTGGTGATGCCCTCGATGCGCTCGGCCGCCGAGTTGAAGGCGTTGACCACCGCCGCCGAGGCCTCGCCTGGCGCGGTCGGCGGACACCACGCGCGCATCCTGCAACGCCGCGATCTCCTCCTCCAGCCGGCGTATCCGGCGCCCGGCCTCGGCCAATTCGTCCGCCACCGTCAGCGCCGCCATCACGGTCAGCCGCGTATCGCCGATCTCGCCGAACTTGCGGCGCAGCTCGATGATGCGCTCGTCGATGTCCTTGGCGAGCGCGGCGAGGTGCTCCTCCTGACCGTCCTCGCAGGCGAGGCGGAACTGGCGGCCGGCGATGTTGGCGGTGACCTGAGCTCATGGTGTCGTCCCGTTTGCGCCTACTGCCTCCGTCCAACACCGACTGGATCGAGGCGATGGCCGCGTCCAGCCGTTCGGCGATTTCGCGGTTGGTGCTCTCCAGGCGGCGCGAGCGCGCGGTCTCGCCGTCGAGCGCGGCGGCGAGCCGGGTGCGGTCGAGGCCGAGCGCCTGCACCTGGTTGGCCAGCGCCTCCTCGCTGCGGTCGGCCTCGCGCCGGCGCTCCACCGCGGCGTCGAGCGCATCGAGCGCCAGCGCCAGCCGCTTGACCGCCATGTCGATTGCGCTCTGGTCCGTCATCGCTTTCGCTCCGCGTTCAAAAATCCTGCGGCAGCAATGTTTTAGACCGAGAACCTTACGTGCCGCACGATTGTCCCGTCAACGCTGCGGTGAAGATATGCCCCGCTGTTTTCGTGCGGCTGTGCATGGCTGCCCGGCAGGCCCGCGCCTCACATTGACTCCGAGGCCGCACATGCTATCCACCCCCGCAAACAGGCCTTTTCCATGACCGCAAACGTTTCGTCGACGGCAGCCGTGGCGCCCAACGGGCGTCCCGCGCCAACTGCCGCCAGCGCTGCCGCCATGGCCAATGCCATCCGCGCGCTGGCCATGGACGCCGTCGAGAAGGCGAAATCCGGCCATCCCGGCATGCCCATGGGCATGGCCGACGTCGCCACCGTGCTGTTCACGCGCTTCCTGAAATTCGATCCCGCCGATCCGGCCTGGCCCGACCGCGACCGCTTCGTGCTGTCGGCCGGCCACGGCTCGATGCTGCTCTATGCGCTGCTCTATCTCACCGGCTATCCGGCGATGACGCATCGAGCAGATCAAGCGACTTCCGCCAGCTCGGCTCGATCACCGCCGGCCATCCCGAATACGGCCACACGCCGGGCGTGGAGACCACCACCGGTCCGCTCGGCCAGGGCCTGGCCAATGCCGTCGGCATGGCCATCGCCGAGCGGCATCTGGCGGCCGAGTTCGGCGACGTCGTCGACCACCAGCACCTATGTCATCGCCGGTGACGGCGACCTGATGGAAGGCATCAGCCAGGAAGCCATCGCGCTCGCCGGCCATCTGCAAGCTCAACCGGCTGATCGTGCTGTTCGACGACAACGGCATCTCCATCGACGGCCCGCTGTCGCTCGCCGACAGCGTCGACCAGATCAAGCGCTTCGAGGCCGCCGGCTGGAACGCCTGGCGCATCGACGGCCACGATCAGGCCGCCATCGCCGCGGCGCTGGAGCAGGCGCAAAGCTCCGACAGACCGGTGCTGATCGCCTGCAAGACCACCATCGGCTACGGCGCGCCCAACAAGGCCGGCAACTCCGGCCTCGCACGGCTCGCCCTTGGGCGCCGACGAGATCAAGGGCGCGCGCGAAAAGCTCGGCTGGCCCTATCCGCCGTTCGAAATCCCCGCCGATATCCTGTGCCGCCTGGCGCACGGCCGGCGCGCGTTCGCAAGCGGCGCATGTCGACTGGAGCAAGCGCCTCGCCGCGCTCGACGCCGGCAAAGCGCGCCGAATTCGAGCGCCGCATGCAGGGCGACCTGCCGCAGCAGGCGCTCGCCGCCGCGGTCGCCACGGTGAAGGAGCAGCTCGCCGCCACGCCGAAGGACATCGCCACCCGCTCGGCCTCCGAATTCGCGCTCGAAGCCATGGTGCCGGTCGTGCCGGAAATGGTCGGCGGCTCGGCCGACCTCACCGGCTCCAACAATACCCGCACCAAATCGATGCAGGCGATGAGCGCCGGCCGACTATGCCGGCCGCTTCATCCATTACGGCGTGCGCGAGCACGGCATGGCGGCGGCCATGAACGGCATGGCGCTGCACGGCGGCATCATCCCCTATAGCGGCACCTTCCTGGTGTTCTCCGATTACTGCCGCCCGGCGCATCCGGCTCGCCGCGCTGATGGGCCAGCGCGTCATCCACGTGATGACGCACGATTCCATCGGCCTCGGCGAGGACGGCCCGACGCACCAGCCGGTCGAGCAACTGGCGGCGCTGCGCGCGATCCCCAATCTGCTGGTGTTCCGCCCCGGCGACGCGGTGGAGACGGTCGAATGCTGGCAGCTCGCGCTGAAGCGAGCAGCCGGCCGAGCGTGCTGGCGCTGACGCGGCAGAACCTGCCGCAGCTGCGCAGGCGCATCGATGCCGACAATCTCTGCGCCGCGCGGCGCCTATGAGATCGCCGCGGCCGACGGCGCCGCCGACGTCTCGATCTTCGCCACCGGCTCGGAAGTCTCGATCGCGGTCGAGGCCGCCAAGCTGCTGGCCGCGCGCGGCATCGCCGGCGCGCGTGGTCTCGGTGCCCTGCTTTGAACTGTTCCTGGAGCAGGCCGGACGCCGTGCGCCAGCGCCGTCATCGGCGACGCCCGCGTCAAGGTCGGCGTCGAAGCCGCGCATCCGCCAGGGCTGGGACGCCATCATCGGTTCCGACGGCGCCTTCGTCGGCATGCATTCGTTCGGCGCCAGCGCGCCCTACTAGGAACTCTACAAGAAATTCGGCATTACCGCTGAGCATGTGGCGGCGGAGGCCTTGAAGAAACTGGGTTAGACCGTCATGTCCATCCAGAGCCCGGGCATGACACGAGGAAGCAGAAGCCGGGAGCGACAGTCATGACAGTCCGCGTAGCCATCAACGGGTTTGGCCGCATCGGCCGCAACATCCTGCGCGCCATCGCCGAGAGCGGGCGCAAGGACATCGAGGTCGTCGGCATCAACGATCTGGGGCCGGTCGAGACCAACGCGCATCTGCTGCGCTACGACAGCGTGCACGGCCGCTTCCCCGGCGAGGTCACGGTCAAGGGCGACACCATCAGCGTCGGCAACGGCGCCATCAAGGTGACCGCCGATCAAGGACCCGACCACGCTGCCCTGGAAGGAGCTCGGCGTCGACATCGCGCTGGAATGCACCGGCATCTTCACCGCCAAGGAAAAGGCGTCGATGCATCTGACCGCCGGCGCCAAGCGCGTGCTGGTCTCCGCGCCGGCCGAAGGCGCCGACCTCACCGTGGTCTACGGCGTCAACCACGACAAGCTGACCAAGGACCACAAGGTGGTCTCCAACGCCTCCTGCACCACCAATTGCCTGGCCCCGGTCGCCAAGGTGCTCAACGACGCCGTCGGCATCGACAAGGGCTTCATGACCACCATCCACGCCTATACCGGCGACCAGCCCACGCTCGACACGCTGCACAAGGATCTCTACCGCGCCCGCGCCGCCGCGCTGTCCATGATCCCGACCTCGACCGGCGCCGCCAAGGCGGTCGGCCTGGTGCTGCCCGAGCTCAACGGCAAGCTCGACGGCGTCGCCATCCGCGTGCCGACGCCCAACGTCTCGGTGGTCGATTTCAAGTTCATCGCCAAGCGCGCGACCAGCAAGGACGAGGTCAACGGCGCCATCCAGCGCGCCGCCGAGCAGCAGCTCAAGGGCAT
Organism: uncultured Pseudomonadota bacterium; assembly: GCA_963782145.1. GTDB lineage: Bacteria > Pseudomonadota > Alphaproteobacteria > Rhizobiales > Xanthobacteraceae > Pseudolabrys. The sequence continues at coordinate 315,512 of CAWAIV010000004.1, read as the reverse complement.
CCTCGGCTACACCACCGCGCCCAATGTCTCCATCGATTTCAACCATGACTCGCATTCCTCGGTCTTCCACATGGACCAGACAAGAGTCATGGACGGCACGCTGGTGCGCGTGATGAGCTGGTACGACAACGAATGGGGCTTCTCCAACCGCATGGCCGACACCGCCGTGGCGATGGGGAAATTGATTTAAATCACGGCCCGTCCCGGGCGTCGCGCGCTACGCACGATCGTGCGCTGCGCCGCGTCCGGGACACGAGATATTCCATGAACAAATTCCGCACCCTCGACCATGTCGACGTGAAGGGCCTGCGCGTGCTGATGCGCGTCGACCTCAACGTACCGGTCGAACACGGCGTCGTCACCGACGCCACCCGCATCGAGCGCGCCGCCCACGCCATCACCGAGATCGCCGATGCCGACGGCAAGGTGATCCTGCTCTCGCATTTCGGCCGGCCCAAGGGCAAACGCGACCCGCAATTCTCGCTCAAGCCGGTCGCCGCCGAGGTCGCCCATGTGCTCAAGCGGCCGGTGAAGTTCGTCGACGACTGCATCGGCGAGGTGGCCGAGCGCGCGGTCGCCGCCATGCACCAGGGCGACATCCTCTGCCTGGAGAACACCCGCTTTTATCCGGGCGAGGAGAAGAACGATCCCGCATTCGTCGCCGCAGCTTGCCAAGCTCGGCGACATCTGGGTCAACGACGCCTTCTCCGCCGCGCACCGCGCGCATGCCTCGACCGAGGGCCTCGGCCATGTGCTGCCGGCCTATGCCGGGCGCGACCTGCAGGCCGAGTTGGAGGCGCTTCGCGCAGGCGCTCGATCATCCGCAGCGCCCGCTTGCGCCATTGTCGGCGGCGCCAAGATCTCCAGCAAGCTCGACATGCTCGGCCACCTGTTGCAGAAGGTCGACGTGCTGATCATCGGCGGCGCCATGGCCAACACCTTCCTGCTGGCGCAAGGCAAGAAGATCGGCAAATCGCTGGCCGAGCCGAAATCTGGTCGACACCGCGAAAAAGATCATGGCCGAGGCCAAGGCCGCCGGGCGCGAGATCGTGCTGCCGGTCGACGCCGTGGTGGCGGAGAAACTGGAGGCGCATGCGCCGACGCGCGTGGTCGACGTCGACCATGTCGGCGACAACGACATGATGCTCGACATCGGCCCGCGCAGCGTGGAGCAGGCGATCTCGGTGCTGGCGCGTTCGCATACGCTGGTGTGGAACGGCCCGTTCGGCGCCTTCGAGATGGAGCCCTTCGACACCGGCACCGATTGAAGTGGCGGAAGCGGCGGCGGAACTGACGCAGAACCAGCAAGTTGGTCACGGTAGCGGGCGGCGGCGACACGGTGGCCGCGCTCAATGTCGCGGGCGTCACCGACCGGCTGACCTATGTCTCGACCGCCGGCGGCGCCTTCCTGGAATGGCTGGAAGGCAAGGCCTTGCCGGGGGTCGAGGTGTTGAGAGTAAAATGAACGCAAACAGTGCCATCCCGGGGGCGATACCCGAGCATGATCCCGAATAAGCCTGACCCCGGCTCGATCGGGGGTGGGTACCGGTTTTCGGCCAAGATCATGCTCCATGAATATTGGGATGCGATGGAGGGAAACGATGAATCTCGCTGACTTGAACAAGATCGCTTGCGCCATGGTCGCGCCCGGCAAGGGCATCCTCGCGGCCGACGAATCCTCCGGCACCATCAAGAAGCGCTTCGACGCCATCGGCGTGGAATCGACGGAAGACAATCGCCGCGACTACCGCGAAATGCTGTTCCGCTCGGCCGACGGCATGAAGCACATTTCCGGCGTCATCCTCTATGACGAGACCATCTGGCAGAAGGCGAAAGACGGCACGCCGCTGGTCGACATCATCAAGAAGTCCGGCGCCATCCCCGGCATCAAGGTCGACGAAGGCATCAAGCCGCTGCCGTTCTGCCCGGGCGAAGTCGTCACCTCCGGCCTCGACACGCTCGCCGAGCGGCTGACGAAATATTACGCGCAGGGCGCGCGCTTCGCCAAATGGCGGGCGGTGATCGACATCGGCGCCGGCATTCCCAGCCACACCTGCGTCTGGGCCAACGCGCATGCACTGGCGCGCTATGCCGCGCTCTGCCAGGAAGCGCAGATCGTGCCCATCGTCGAGCCGGAAGTGCTGATGGACGGCGAGCACGACATCGACCGCTGCGTGCAGGTATCGAGCTGGGTGCTGAAGGAGACCTTCCAGCAGCTCTACTACAACAAGGTCGCGCTCGAAGGCATGGTGCTCAAGCCCAACATGGCGGTGGCCGGCAAGAAGAGCGGCAAGAAGGCGGGCGTGGAAGAGGTCGCCGAGAAGACCGTACGGATGCTGCGGCAATGCGTGCCGGCGGCGGTGCCGGGCATCGCCTTCCTCTCCGGCGGCCAGAGCGACGAGGAAGCCACCGCCCATCTCGACGCCATGAACAAGATCGGCGGCCTGCCCTGGCAGCTCACCTTCTCCTATGGCCGCGCGCTGCAGCACGCGCCGCAGACCACCTGGAAGGGCAAGGCGGAGAATGTCGGCGCCGCCCAGCACGCCTTCTCCCACCGCGCCAAGATGAACGGCCTCGCCGCGCTCGGCCAGTGGAAGGCCGACATGGAGAAAAAGGCGGCGTAAGTTCACCCCTCCCCGCTTGCGGGGAAAAGGAAGCTGCGCGGCCCTATTCACGCCGCCCGCCGCCGCTAGTAAGACAGCCGCAGCCGGGGGCGGCAGCGCGTGCGCATAGCGGACAGGGTCATGAGCGAACGCAGCACGACGATGCTTGCGGCCGCGCCGCGCGCGGACGCAGCCGTCTACGCGGCGATCGGGCTCGCCGCGATCCTGTTCTGGTGGCTGACCCGCGATCATGTCCTGCTGCTGCCGGTCTGGGCGCCGTGGGATTTCTCCTTCGTCGAATTTCTCTCCGGCTGGCTCGCCGCCTGGTGGTACCTGCGCGGTCTCGCCCGCACGCGCATGGCCGAGCGGCCCGGGCGCCTGCGGCGGATCTCGTTCTTCGCCGGCGTGCTCATCATCTATGCGGTGCTGGAGACGCGCTTCGGCTATCTCGCCGAGCATCAGTTCTTCTTCAACCGCATCCAGCACGTCGTGATGCATCACCTCGGGCCGTTCCTCATCGCGTTGGCCTGGCCGGGCGAAACGCTGATGCGCGGCATGCCGGCCTGGCTGCGCCGCCTGGTCATGCAGCCGCTGCTCACCGGCACCGTGCATGTTCTGCAGCAACCGGCGTTGGCGACGTTGCTGTTCGTCGGCTCGTTCTTCTTCTGGCTGATCCCGCCGGTGCATTTCCGCGCCATGATCGATCCCGACCTGTTCGCGCTGATGAATTGGACCATGGTCGGTGACGGCATCCTGTTCTGGTGCCTGGTGCTCGATCCGCGGCCGAAGCCGCCGGCACGCGCCGCGTTCGGCACGCGCGCCGCGCTCGCCATGCTGGTCATGTTTCCGCAGATCATCGGCGGCGCGCTGATCACCTTCAGCCCGCGCGACCTCTATTCCTTCTACGATCTGTGCGGGCGCATCTATCCCGAACTGGGCGCGCATTACGATCAAGTCATCGGCGGCTTGATCATCTGGATTCCGCCGGCGATGATGAGCGTGCTGGCGCTGGTGCTGGTGCTCAACGCCCTGCGCCGCAGCGAAGAAAGGACCGAGAATGTCGACGTCGATGAGACCGTGGCGCAGCCGAGCGTGCGCGCCAGCCAATGGACCGGCTAGCGCGCTGGCGGCGATCCTGTTCGGCGCCGCCCTGCTGGCGCCGACGCTCGCGCACGCCGCGGACGGCCTATCCGTTGACAAGCCGTGGATGCGCTTCATCATCAAGGCGACGCCGGCCGCCGGCTATTTCACGCTGAAGAATGACGGCGACGGCGCGGTCGAATTGACCGGCGCCTCCTCCAGCGGCCTGCGGCATGGTGATGCTGCACGAGACCAAGCACACGAACGGCGTCGAGCAGATGCTCATGGTCAAGAGCGTCAAGGTGCCGGCGCATGGCAGTTTCAGCTTCGCGCCGGGCGGCTATCACCTGATGTGCATGCACCCGCAGAACAGCATGAAAATCGGCGCCAACGTGCCGGTGACCTTGAAATTCGCCGACGGCAAGACGCTCACCGCCGCCTTCCCGGTGAAAGGCCCGGGCGGCAAGTAGCCGTCACAACCAGCTCAGCCAGCGCCGCCACCAGCTGGCGCTGCCGGCGCCGGCCACCATCGCCTTGAGATCGTCGGTCAGTGGCTCGAGCTTGGTATTCTGCGTCGACAGCCCGGTGAACAAGAGCTTGATGTCGCCGTCGCGGTTGAACACATAGACCGCGGCGCCGTGGGTCACCTCGTAAGGATGCCCGGGCGAGGCCGGCGTCACCGAATAGGCGACGCGATAGCGCTTGGCGAGCGTGGCAAGCTGGTCCGGCGTGCCGCGCAGGCCCACCACCTGCGGCGCGAAGGCCTCGGTATATTGCTTGAGCACGGTAAGCGTGTCGCGGTTGGGATCGACGGTGACGAACAAGACGCGCACGGAATCGGCCGCCTTGCCCATGTGCTTGAGCATGCTGACGAGGTTGAGCAGCGTGGTCGGACACACGTCCGGGCAGAACGTATAGCCGAAATAGAGCAGCACGATCTTGCCGCGGAAATCGGCAGCGGTGACGGTCTTGCCGTCGCTGGCGCGCGTCAGGGTAAAGGACAGCGCCGGCAGCGCGCCGGTCATGTCGTCGGAGTTCCAGGCCTTGGCCGGCCCGCCGACCAGCAACAGTGCGCACACCATCAGCGCGCCGAGCCCGCGCCCTAGCCCATGAATGCGCATGATGCCGTCCTCGCAACCGCGGCCGCCCCGCGCTCCATCAACAAACCGACTATGGTCATAGTGAGACGACCCCCTCGCCTTTTCATATTGCGCAAAATCGCGATGCGATCAAAACGCCGTGTGCGGCGTGACCTCGCGCGCGAAGTTCGATAAAGGACGCCGCTTGAACCGCAAAGGACATTCCCGTGATCGACCTCTACACCTGGACCACCCCGAACGGCCGCAAGGTCTCCATTGCCCTGGAAGAGCTCGGCCTGCCCTATACCGTGCACCCCATCAATATTTCCAACGACGAGCAGTTCGCGCCGGACTTCCTCAAGATCGCGCCCAATAACCGCATCCCGGCCATTGTCGATCGCGACACCAATATCGCGTTGATGGAGTCGGGCGCCATCCTCATCTATCTCGCCGACAAGACCGGCAGGCTGATGCCGAAATCGGGCGAGGGCCGCTACCGGGTGATCGAATGGCTGATGTGGCAGATGGGTGGCCCCGGCCCCATGCTCGGCCAGGTGCACCACTTCGTGAAATACAATCCCGGCAAGGCGCCTTACGCCGAGGAGCGCTATCTGAAGGAAGGACGCCGGCTCTACAAGGTGCTCGACACGCGGCTGGCCGGCCGCGACTTCGTCGCCGACGAGTATTCCATCGCCGACATCGCCATCTGGCCGTGGATCTCGCGCTTCGAGTGGCAGACCATCGACATGGCGCAGTACCCCAACGTCAAGCGCTGGTACGAGACCATCGCCGCCCGCCCGGCGGTGCAGAAGGGCTACAAGGTGCCCAAGGACATGGGCCCGATCCCGATGCCGGGCTGAGCGATCCGGCTACCGCCCGTCCCCGCGGATGCGGGGGCGGTTGATGGCATGCGCGGAAGCCGGCGCGCCGGTTCAGATCGGTGGCGACATATTCGCCGTGCCTATTTTCCGCCGGATTGCGCTATCATGCGAGAACCATGGCTTCGCGACCGAAACATGCGGACCCCCGCCCGGCGCCGCGCCTTTACCTGATCAGTCCGCGGCTGGCCGACACCGGTGCCTTTGCCGCGCCGCTCGCGGCTGCGCTCGAGGCCGCCGACGTCGCCGCGGTGCTGCTGCGGCTGGCCGACGCCGACGAGGGCACGCTGATCAAGCGCGCCAAGGCGCTGGGTCCGCTGGTGCAGGGGCGCGGCGTCGCCTTGCTCATCGACGGCCGTCCCGGCCTGGTCGCCCGCGCCCGCGCCGACGGCGCCCATGCCAGCGGCATCGACGCCTTTGCCGAGGCGATCGAACAGCTCAAGCCGGATGGCATCGTCGGCGCCGGCGGGCTGGCGAGCCGCCACGACGCCATGCTCGCCGCCGAGCAGGGCGCCGATTACGTCATGTTCGGCGAGCCGGACGACAATGGCGACCGGCCGAGCTTCGCGGTGGTCGAGGAACGCGTGGCCTGGTGGGCGGAAGTATTCGAGGCGCCGTGCGTCGCCTATGCAGCCTCGCCCGCCGAGGTGGCGCCGCTGGTCGCGGCCGGCGCCGATTTCGTCGCGCTCGGCGACTGGCTGTGGGCCGATGACCAGGCGCTGCCGGCGCTGCTCGGCACGATCAAGCACGACTTGCGACTGCCGGAGGCGATCGCCTGATGCGCGCGGCTGTCGTCACGCTTGTCGCCCTGGCCGCGCTGGCGCTCGCCGTGCCGGCATCGGCGCAACCCAAGAAGACACCACCGGCGCCGCCAGCGCCGGCCGCCGCGCCGGCGCAGCCCAACAGCAGCAAGGTCGACCTCGCCTATGGCGCCTTCCAGCGCGGCTATTACTTGACCGCGCTCGCCGAGGCGACCAAGCGCGCGCGAGAAGAACGATCCGCAGGCGATGACGCTGATCGGCGAGATCTACGCGCAGGGCCTCGGCGTCGGTCGCGACGACGCCAAAGCGGCGGAATGGTTCAAGCTCGCCGCCGACCATGGCGACCGCGACGCCATGTTCGCGCTGGCCATCTTCAAGATGCAGGGCCGCGCCGGCCCGCGCAATCCGGACGAAGGCGCCAAGCTCCTCAGCGAGGCCGCCAAGCTCGGCCATCCGCTGGCGGCCTACGATCTCGGCCTGCTCTATCTCAACGGCAAGCAGTTCCCGCAGGACTTCGGCCGCGCCGCACGTCTGTTCCAGCAGGCGGCCTTCGCCGGCAATGCGGAGGCGCAATACGCGCTCGCCACGCTGTACCGGGAAGGCCGCGGCGTGCCAAAAGACATCGACCAGGCGATGAAGCTGATGTCGGCCGCCGCCATCGCCGGCAATCTTGACGCCATGGTCGAATACGCCATCGCCCAGTTCAACGGCAACGGCGTCCGCAAGAACGAAATCGCCGCCGCCCAGCTCTTCCTCAAGGCGGCGCGGCGCGGCAGCCCGATCGCGCAGGATCGGCTGGCGCGCATCCTCATGGCCGGGCGCGGCATGCCGGCCGACGCCACTGCGGCGGTCAAGTGGCACATCATCGCCAAGGCCGGCGGCGACAGCGATGCCGAGCTCGACGGCTTCGCCGCCAAGCAGAGCCAGAAGGTGCGCGACGCCGCCGAAAAAGCGGCCAAGCTGTGGCTGTCGACCGCCACCCCGCGCTCCTAAGTCATTCCGGGGCAGCCGCCGACGCCCGGAGGGCGGCGGCGGATGAACCCGGAATCCAGAGCAACATCGCAAAGCCCGTCGCACAGCCCTGGATTCCGGGTCCGCGCCTTCGGCGCGTCCCGGAATGACTGCAATGTAGTCGGCACCCTTGACGCGCCCCGCCGGCACGGGCAGACGACCCGCCATGCTCCATTCCGCCCTGCTCAACGTCATGATCGCCGCCGCGCGCAAGGCCGCCCGCTCGCTCAAACGCGACTTCGGCGAGGTCGAGAAATTGCAGGTCTCGCTCAAGGGGCCGGCCAATTTCGTCAGTGCCGCCGACCGCCGCGCCGAGGAGACGCTCTACGCCGAGCTCAACAAGGCGCGTCCCGGCTATGGCTTCCTCGGCGAGGAAGGCGGGCAGCGCGAGGGCGCCGACAAGACCCATCGCTGGATCGTCGACCCGCTCGACGGCACCACCAATTTCCTGCACGGCATCCCGCAATTCGCCATCGCGATCGCGCTCGAGCGTGAGCACACCATCGTGGCCGGGCTGGTCTACAATCCGGCGAGCGACGAGATGTTCATCGCCGAGCGCGGCAAGGGCGCCTTCCTCAACGAGCAGCGCATTCGCGTCGCCAACCGCAAGCGGCTCAATGACGCGGTCATCGCCTGCGGCCTGCCGCATTACGGTCGTCCCGGCTTTCCGCGCGCCCATCGCGAGACCGGCGCCGTGCAGGAAAAGGTCGCCGGCTTGCGCCGCTTCGGCGCCGCCGCCCTCGACCTCGCCTGGGTCGCCGCCGGCCGCCTCGACGGCTATTGGGAGCGCGACATCAAGCCGTGGGACATGGCGGCGGGCCAGATTCTGGTGCGCGAGGCCGGCGGCTTCGTTACCGACTGCGACGGCGGCGAGGACATGTTCGGCAAGAGCGAAATCGCCGCCGGTAACGATACGATCCACAAGGAACTGCTGCGGGTACTGCGGGAAGCCGGGGCGCCCTGACGCGCGCCTTGCGTTCCCCTCCCCGCCGCCGCGCCGGGGACGAAATGCCTCACCGCAATTTGAACTCAATCACCGGTTTTAAGCGCACCGGCGGTCATTAAACACAGTATCGCATTGATTTTTCAAATGTCACCGGTCTGTGTCATAGTGATTCGCAGACCCCGCGCCGGGTGTTAACCTTGGACGTCATGGCAAAAGACCTCGACCCGCTGAAATTGTCCTCGCCACGCATCTTCCTGTTCCGGATGCTGGTCTTCGTGGTGTTGGGCGGGCTGGTCGCCTTCGTGCTCTATCGCCAAGTGCAGGTGGCCTTCATGGCCAATCCGGCGCTCAACACGCTGATCATCGGCGTCTTGGTCATCGGCATCGTGCTCTCGTTCCGCCAGGTGATCCGGCTCTATCCGGAAATCGCCTGGGTTAACAATTTCCGCCTCGCCGATCCCGGTCTCGCGGTCGAGCGGCCGCCGGTGCTGCTGGCGCCGATGGCGGCGATGCTCGGCAGTCGCATGGGACGCATGGCGATGTCGTCGCAGTTGATGCGCGGCATCCTCGACTCGATCGCCACGCGGCTCGACGAGGCGCGCGACATCCTGCGCTACATGACCGGGCTGCTGGTGTTCCTCGGACTGCTCGGCACCTTCTGGGGCTTGATCGCGACCGTGAGTTCGGTCGGCGGCGTCATCCAGGGCCTGAAGGCGACCGGCGACGCCGGCAGCATGTTCGAACTCCTTGCGCCAGGGCCTCGCCGCGCCGCTCTCCGGCATGGGCATTTCGTTCTCGTCGTCGCTGTTTGGTCTTGCCGGCTCGCTCATTCTCGGCTTTCTCGATCTGCAGTCGAGCCAGGCGCAGAACCGCTTCTACACCGAGCTGGAAGACTGGCTCTCCACCACCGTCTACGACCAGGCCGCCGAGCCCGGCGCCGCCGCCACGATCGGCATCAGCGGCGAGGTGCGTTCGGCGCTCGACCGGCTGCGCGACGCCGTCAACGAGGCCGGCGGCAGCAAGGCCGCCTCCACCGCCATGGCCAATCTGGCCGAGGCGATCCAGGGCCTGGTGCACCACATGCGCACCGAGCAGCAGATGATCCGCGACTGGGTCGACGCCCAGGCCGAGCAGCAGCGCGAAATCAAGCGGCTGTTGGAGATCATGGTGCGCGAGAACGTCGGGCGGTAAGGCCCTTCTCCGTCATCCTGAGGCGCGAGCGAAGCGAGCCTCGAAGGATGACGGGCACAGAATCCCGGGCCGCTCATCCTTCGAGGCCCGCGCTCCGCGCGGGCACATCAGGATGACGGAGAAAGGCGGAGAGTTACCATGGCCCTTGCACGCGGCCGCCGCGGCGACAGCGGCATGAACTACTGGCCGGGCTTCGTCGACGCGCTGTCGACGCTGGTGCTCGGCATCATCTTCCTGCTCACGGTGTTCGTGGTGGTGCAGTTCTATCTGCAGCAGGAAGTGCAGGGCAAGGACACCGCGCTGCAGCGGCTCAACGCGCAGATCGCCGAGCTCACTAATCTCCTGTCGCTGGAGAAATCGGGTAAGGCCGACGTGCAGGACCAGCTCGCGCAATTGCGGGCGACGCTGGCGACCGCCGAGAGCGAGCGCGACAAATACAAGGGGATCGCCGATAGCGCCGGCGCCGGCGCCGCGGCGGCGCAGGGCAAGCTCGGCGCGCTGTCTGGCGCGCTCGACAGCCAGAAGAAGATCTCGGCGCGGGCGCTGGCGCAGGTCGAAGTGCTCAACCAACAGATCGGCGCGCTGCGCCGCCAACTTGCCGCACTGGAGACCGCACTCAACGCCTCCGAGGCCAAGAACAAGGAATCGACCAGCCGCATCACCGAGCTCGGGCAAAGACTCAACCTGGCGCTGGCCGAGCGGGTGAAGGAACTGTCGCGCTACCGCTCCGATTTCTTCGGCAAGCTGCGCGAGATCCTCGGCAACCGCCCCGACATCCGCGTGGTCGGCGACCGTTTCGTGCTGCAATCGGAAGTGTTCTTCGACACCGGCAAGGCCGATCTCAAGCCGGAAGGCCAGTCCGAGCTCGACAAGGTGGCCGACGCGCTGCTCACCATCGAGAAGCAGATCCCGGCCGATATTCCCTGGGTGCTGCGCGTCGACGGTCATACCGACGCGCGGCCGATCACCGGCGGGCCATTCAAGTCGAACTGGCAATTGTCGACGGCGCGCGCGCTGTCGGTGGTGCAGTATCTGGTCACCAAGGGCGTGCCGCCGCAGCGGCTGGTCGCCGCCGGCTTCGGCGAGTTCGACCCGATCGATCCCGGCACCAGCGAGGAAGCCTATCGCCGCAACCGTCGCATCGAGCTGAAACTGACCGAGCGGTGACGCGCGCCGATGGCGGTCTATGTCGACGATGCGATCTGGAACTGGCACGGCCGCAAGTGGTGTCATCTGCTGGCCGACGACATCGACGAATTGCACCGCTTCGCCGCGACGCTCGGGCTGCACCGCATTTCCTATCAAGGCCCGCCGAAGACCGACGCGCCGCATTACGATCTGACATCTTTTGAGCGACGCCGCGCGATCGCGCGAGGCGCGGTTGTTTGCGACCGCGCCGCGATCGTCGCCGTTTACCGGCAGGTCCGCACCCCGCGGCCCGCCCGCGACGACGGGTAAGAGCGCATGCAAGTCGATCGAAAGCGCGTCAGGCTGCCGCGGCCTGCTTCGGCCATGTGGACTTTCGCAATAACCATGTTGCTCGCGCTCCCGCCTATGTCGCGGGCACAATCCGCGAGTGCGGCCCTTGATGCACTGATCGCCGCCTACCCGGACTTCCTGGCGCGCCACGACAGCTCGGCAATCTATTGGCGCGACGGCACCAAGATGTCGGTGTCCGACGGAGCCGAAAACAAATCCTTCGATCAACTCCTGCGCAACGCCTCGATCCTCGACCAGTTCCGCCTGCCCTATCCACGCAACGAGCTGCGCAAGCCGCCCGCCGCCAATGACGACCCCGGGCAATTCCGCAACGAAGCGTTCTTCAACAAGATGTACGGCGATTGCCGCAAAGGACAGGTTCGCCGCCACCTGGTTCCGATCCTCTGGCTGCCGAAGACATGGGGAAAGCGGATTCTGGTCACCACCATCAATGGGGTTGCCCGCCGGCTCGCCGCTGTCTCCGAGGAGATCGATGCGCTGCCCGCCGCCATCAAACGCGCGGCCTATCCGATCGCCGGGGTGTTGTCATGCCGGGCGGTCGCCGACACCGGCAAGCCGAGCATGCACAGCTATGCCGCCGCCATCGATCTCAATATCGCTTTCTCCGACTATTGGCGGTGGCACAACAAGGCCGGTCCGATCCGCTACCGCAATCGCATGCCGCAGCCGATCGTCAAGATTTTCGAACGGCACGGCTTCATCTGGGGCGGCAAGTGGTACCACTACGATACGATGCACTTCGAGTACCGGCCCGAGCTGTTGGGCATGCGCGGACAATAAGGTTAGCGTCGCCTGACGGCGCCGTCAGGTGTTCACCGCCGCCGATCCACGGCCGCCTTAGCGGCAACCGAAGTTGCGCTCCTGGCCTTGAATTTGCGCAATCTGTTGCCGATCATAGCGTGACATGGGAACGTCACCCTCGTAGTTGAACCGGCAGCCGGCATTTCCGAAGTAGGAAATCGCCCGCGCGGTCTTGAAGCAATAGCCGTTGGCCTTGTAGATCGTGTTGCGCGCGACCCAAAGGCGGAAGCAGACGTCGCCTTGCGCGTTCGCCGCGGACACGGCGATGCCGGTAGAAGCCGTCAAGACGGCAAGAAAGGTCGACAGAAGAATGGCACGCATGATGGGGCCTCCCGCATTCTTGCACGACGAAGCCGATCGAATTTGGCGCGCGGCTGCATTGACGCATGTCAATCCTACACTGCCGATTTGTATTGGCAATCGTCTCACGCGTTGCCTATCTGCAAAAGCAGGTGGAGATTCGATCAATCATGGCCTGTCCAGATCGCGCGGGTGGGATGACTGATATGCCCCGCCTGTCCCTGCGCCCCTATGCGGCCGCCGACGAGGATGCGGCGATCGAATTGTGGCGGCGCACCTGGGCGCATCATTTCCCGCATATCGATTTCAACGCGCGCGTCGCCTGGTGGCGCGAGCGCTGGCGCGCGGAATTGGTGCCGGTGGCCAAGATCGTCGTCGCCGAACAGAGCGGCGCGCTCATCGGCTTCGTCACCGTCGATCCGAAGACGCGCTATCTCGACCAGATCGTGGTGGCGCCCGAGCAATGGGGATCGGGCGCGGCTTTGGCGCTGCTCGATGAGGCCAAGCGCCTGTCGCCCGCCGGCCTCGATCTCTTGGTCAACAAGGACAACTTCCGCGCCATCCGCTTCTACGAAAAGCACGGCTTTGCTTACGCCGGCGAGGACAAGAACCCGGTGTCGGGCAAGCCGGTGAACCGGATGAGTTGGCGGCCGTAAATCTTATACGGCGAGTACCGAGCAACACGCCGCTCATCCCCGCTTGCGCGGGGACGAGCGGATGGTGGTTCACTTCGCCAAATAGCTGCGATGCACGAAGCCGTCCTTGAGCGCCACTTCGATCAGATAGGCCTTGTCGCCGGCATGCATGACCCGGTGCAGGCCGAAGACGAGGTCCTTCTCGCTCGCCTGCCCGGCCTTGGCCGCGGCCATGAACTCCTGCACCGCCGCCACGTCCGGCGGCGCGCCGTTGGCGTCGTGGCGCCGGCCGATCGCGTCATTGGCGGCGGCCGCCAGCATTTTCGGCCACATCTTGCGGAACAGCCCGTTCGACAGATAGACGTCGCCGCTGTTGAGTTTGCCATTGACCGCGATGAAATAGCCGACGATGTCGGCGTCGTTCTCGCCGGCATTCTCGAGCGCGCCGATATAGGCCGCGCGCAAGGCCTCCAGCTTCTTGTTCTCCAGCGCCAGTTGCAGGCTCGACTCCGAGGCGCGGGCGCGCACATCGGCGCCCATGCTGGCGGCTGAGACTGTTCTGCATCGCGCGCACGCTTTCCCAGACTTTTCTCTGCCGCAGGCCGGTGGCGAGCCGGCGTTGCGCGGCTCATCGACCGGCGCCGCCGGCGAAACCGCCGACAACGGCGCCTGCATGGCGAGCTTCATCTCGCGCGAAGGCACCGAGGCCGCGGCCGAGGCGAAGGCGTGGCTGTCTTCGCCGGCGCGCTGCGACCAGCGCCCGTGCTCGACGCAGAACGAGGCGATCGGAACCCGCCCCGATTTCGGCGGCAGCAACAGGCTCACCGCCAGCGTGCGGTCCTGCCGCCCGCCTTTCACAATATCGCCGGCCTGCACGAAGATCGGCTGTCGCTCAGGTTCTCGATCTGCAGCGCGTTCACCGTCGCCGGTCTCGCGCACCTCCACCAGGTGCCGGCTCAACGCCTCGGCCAGCGTCAGCGGCACCGCGCCGGATTGCGAGGCGCCGTGCACGAAATAGATCGCGAGATTGTCGTGCACGACCGGGCCGGAAACGCGTAGACGGCGCGGCAACGGCCGCACCGGTCATTGTCAGCAGCGACGCAAAGGCAACGCCATTCACCATTGCGGATAGCCGCATGATGACCTCCTTGGGATTGTCGCCCCCTGCGTTCATGCGAACCGGGAACTCGTGGCGCGCTGTGGGAGGGGCGGTGGCCGAAATCCGGCGGCTCGGGACAAACTCAGGTCCCGCGCGCGGCGGTGTAACGCCGCACGCACAGGAGCGTGGCCGGCGAAACCGGCACTCGTTCCGACGCAATCAGAATTCGCGATTGCGCTGTTACGGCGCGCCGGCCAGCGCATGCGCCATGGCGGCGTCGAAGGATCTGCGAATCCACCTTCAGATAAGCGAGCTTCTCTTCCGCGATCACCACCGCCTCGGCCACGCCCGGCACCTGGCGCAGCCGCGCGGCGAGGCTTTCGGCATCGCCGGCCTTGCCGTCGCCGATCGGCACCAGCCGCGTGGTCAGATAGCTCGGCTGCGCCATGGTGACCGCGGCGAGCAGCCAGACGCAGCGCCATCGCCGCGGTCAGCGCGAAAACGCCGGCGCTGCCGCCGTGTCTGATGCGCCCAGCCGCCGACCACGCCGCCGACGAAAATGCCGAGGAACTGCGAGCTCGAATAGATGCCGGTGGCGGTGCCCTTGGCGTCGGGCGGCGCCGCCTTGGTGATGAGCGAGGGCAGGCTCGCCTCCATCACATTGAAGCCCGAGAAGAAGATGACGAGCGCCGCCAGCAGCACGATAGAGATTGCCGGCGCCGAGATAGAGCATCACCTGGCTGACGACGAGCGCGGCGACCGCGCCGACGAACACGCCCTTCATGCGCCGATGCTTCTCGGCGACGATGATCGCCGGCACCATCACGGCGACCGAAACCAGCAGCACCGGCAGATAGACCATCCAGTCGATTGTGGACCGAGACGTCGAGCGTGCCGCGCAACAGGCCGGGCACCACCAGGAAGCTCGCCGTCAGCATGGCGTGCAGCGCGAAGATGCCGAAGTCGAGCCGCAGCAGCTCCTTGTTGCGCAACACCGAGCCGATCAAGGCGGGCACCGTCTCGGCGTCGCGATGGACGCGCACGCGGCGCGGGTTGGGCACGACGAACTGGGTGATGGCGATGCCGACCAGCGCCAGCACCACCATCAGCCAGAAGATGCCGGAGACGCCGATGAAGTTGGCCGCGATCGGTCCGGCCACCAGCGCCACCATGAACGAGACGCCGATGGTGATGCCGACCATGGCCATGGCCTTGGTGCGGTTCTCCTCGGCGGTGAGATCGGCGACCAGCGCCAGGATCACCGAGCCGACGGCGCCGGCGCCCTGCAGCACGCGGCCGAAGATGACGCCGCCGATCGAGGTGGAGATCGCCGCCACGGCGCTGCCGATGGCAAACAGGATGAGGCCGATGACGATCATGATCTTGCGGCCGAAGCGGTCGGACAACAGGCCGAAGGGGATCTGCAGCAGGCCTTGGCTGAGGCCGTAGATGCCGAGCGCCTCGCCGATCAGATAGGGTGTCGCCCCCGACAGGTTCGCGGCATAGGCCGCAAACACCGGATAGATCATGAACAGGCCGAGCAGCCTGACCGAGAAGACCGCCGCGAGCGAGGCGGCAGCGCGGAATTCCTGGCGTTCCATAGTCTCCATTCCCGGGCCGAAGGCTGCCTTCCGCAGGGCGACCGCAAAATCGCTCCGCCAAGCGCAAGACGCGATGATGAAAAGGCCGCCGCGCGTCGATTGGACGGCCTCACGGGATCGCCTGGGCAGCCTTCTCGACGCCTTTTCTGCACGCCCCCTGTAGCGCCACCCCTTAGGTTCGACAATGCCTCGCGGCCTTGTTCTGGGTCAATCGCGGCACCTTGCCGGGGTGGCCGGCCTCCTGTATAGAGCCGGCAAAATCAGCGCAAATTAGGCGCCGCCCGCGGGCGCACCCACTGGATAAGGCCATGAAATCCGAGATTCATCCCGACTATCACACCATCAAGGTGGTGATGACCGACGGCAGCGAATTCACCACCCGCTCCACCTGGGGCAAGGAGGGCGATGTGCTGCACCTGGACATCGACCCCAAGTCGCACCCGGCCTGGACCGGCGGCCAGCAGCAGCTCATGGATCGCGGCGGCCGCGTTTCGCGCTTCCAGAAGAAGTTTTCCGGCTTCCTCGACCAGGCCGGCGCCAAGAAGAAATAGGCCGCCTCAATCGGGCCGCGAAAAACCCCGGCATGCCGGGGTTTTTGTTTTGGCGCGCGGGCGCGACGACGATCAAGCGGCAAGCGTGAGGCTTACCCCGCGCCGAACGCCGCCTTCAACAAATCGAGCTGGTGCTCGACCGGATTGACCACGGCCACCTGTTCGGCGGCCGTGCGGTTATGGATGGTGGCGTCGAGCCGGCGCACCTTGCCGTGCAGGGCCTGCGAGCGCTCGATCAGCGTACGCAGTTTTTCCGGCAGGAGTTCGAAGTTGCCGGGATCGTGGTTGTCGGTGGCCGAGAGCTTGACCTTGGTCTTTTCCCTGTTGGCCTGGGCGAGCGACATCTCGCCTTCCTTCACCGCCCGGTGCAGCAGCAGCCAGGAGGCAAGCTGCATCAGCCGCGTGGTCAGCCGCATGCTTTCGGTGGCATAGGCGAGCGCGGCGGAGCGCGCGAGCAGTTTGGATTCGGCGCGGCCCGGACCGTCGAGATAGGTCGCGGTCTCTTCCACCAGCGCCATGCCGTCGCGGAACAGATCGGCAAAGGCCTGCGAATTCGCCAGCCGCTCGCCGAACGACACCGGCTCAGCCTGTTTAAACATCTTCTCGGACATGACGCATACGCCTCACCTGACGCAGGACCAATACACGGCCCGTAAACGATTGGGTAAGCATGACGCGATAGGCGCCCGTTCTGTCCAGACGGCGCGTCGGCAAAGTTTGTAACATAGTTGCCGGCGCGTGCCGGCGCCGGTGCGCCGATGCCGCTGCGTTGCCCCAAAACGGGACAAAAAAGAGCCGCCGTTGCCGGCGGCTCGAAGGTGATAACAGGGAGGCGTCAAACAGAGTGGACAGGAGCCACTCAATGTCCATGATGTTGGACGGTTTCAGTAATGAACGAGAAAGCTTAACGATAACTTAAGATGTGATGTCGCATGCGCGGATTTTTTCGCGCGTGCCATAATAGGACACCTCTCGACCGCGTTATTTTGCCGTCGCGCCTCACGCCGGCACTGCGCAGCGGCGAAATAAATTCACCGCTTGAAGAACTGATCGGCGGCCGCGCGCTTGGCGCGCTTCCCGCCATGTCGGCTTCCAGCCGGTTGATCTCGTCGTGCAACAGCTGCACGCGCGCGGCGAGTTCCTCGACCGACAGCAGCGTCAGGTCCTGGCCGATCTCGTGCGTGACCTTCTTCTTCGGCCTGTCGTCGTCGTCGAATGCCGCCATGGTCCTCCTCCTCAATGGTCATTCCGGAGCGCGAACGGTAGCGAGCGAACCCGGAATCCGGATGCGAGCACAGTCGGCGTTTCTGGATTCCGGGTCCGGCGCCAACGCGCCGTCCCGCAATGACAATGAAAATCTACCCGCCGAGCCCGCCTTGTCACATCGCCGCAAGCCTGCCTAAACACTGCCCGACACCTCCGCCCGAACCTCCGAGGAAGCCATGGCCACATATCCCCAGCCACCATGACCGTGATCGGCATCAAGGCGCCTGGCGGCCCGGAGATGCTGGTGCCCGAACAACGCCCGGTTCCCACGCCCGGCGAGGGCGAGATCCTGGTCAAGGTCGCGGCCGCCGGCGTCAACCGGCCCGACGTCATGCAGCGCAAGGGCCTCTATCCGCCGCCGCCCGGCGCGCCCGACATTCCCGGCCTGGAGATCGCCGGCGAAGTCGTCGCGCTCGGTCCCGGCGTGACGCGCTGGAAGCTCGGCGACCGCGTGATGGCGCTGGTCGGTGGCGGCGGCTATGGCGAATATTGCCTCGCGCATGGCAGCGCCGCGCTGCCGGTCTCCGGTCTCGGCATGGTCGAGGCGGCGGCGATCCCGGAAACCTTCTTCACCGTCTGGCACAATGTGTTCGAGCGCGGCGGCCTGAAAGCCGGCGAGACGCTGCTGGTGCATGGCGGCTCATCCGGCATCGGCACCACCGCCATCCAGCTCGCCAAGGCGCTCGGCGCCCGCGTCATCACCACCGCCGGCACGCGAGGAGAAATGCGCCGCCTGCCGCAAGCTCGGCGCCGACGTTGCCATCAACTACAAGACCGCAGGACTTCGTCGCCGCGACCAAGACGGCGACCGGCGACAAGGGCGCCGAGGTCATCCTCGACATGGTCGGCGGCGATTACATCGCGCGCAATTACGAAGCGGCCAGCGTCGAGGGCCGCATCGTGCAGATCGCCTTCATGGGCAGCCCCAAGGCCGAGGTCAATTTCATGCGGCTGATGCTCAAGCGGCTGCACCATACCGGCTCGACGCTGCGCGTCGCGCTCGATCGCCGACAAGGCGGCGATCGCGCGCGCGGTGGAGGACAATGCGCTGCCGCTGATCGCGGCCGGCAAGGTCAAGCCGGTGATCTACAAGACCTTCCCGTTGAGAGAGGCCGCCGCCGCCCACGCGCTGATGGAGACCAGCGCCCATATCGGCAAGATCGTGCTGACGGTGTGAGGCCTTTGCCGCGCCCCGCCCGCCGAACCGTCATGGCCGGGCATGACGAGGGCGCCCCATTAACGCTCCTTCTCGCCACAATTCTGGGCAACGTGTAAACGCTTGCCCATGCGCCTTCCCACCGGCTACTGATCGGGGCTGGCGGACGGGGGAATCGGAGCCGGGAGGGTCGAGATTTTGCGGGTTTTGCGTGCCCTTCGAGCCGCCATGGCAGTGCTGGCGGTCGCCGCCTGCCTGTCCGCGGCAAGCCCCGCGCGCGCCGTGGAAGCCATCAATGTGCGCGTCGATACGCCGGCCATCGACCTGACCAGCGCCACCGAGCAGGTCACCACCACGACCGACCGCATCCAGGTCTCCACCGCGCCGGGCGCCGACGGCATCGTGCGCCGCATCGAGGTGCGCGCGCGCGAGGGCGGCACCCACTGGGCGGTGTTCGCGCTCACCAATAACGGCGACGAGCAGATCGACCGGCTGATCGTCGTGCCGCATTACCGCATGGTCGGCTCCGGCCTGTTCTGGCCCGACCTCGGCCTCTCGCGCATCGTCGCCATCACGCCCTCGACCGGCGACCGCCCGCTGCGCCAGGAGAGCCACACCGCCGACATCTTCCGCGTCACCCTCGATCCCGGCACCGTCATCACCTTCGTCGCCGAGATGCGCACCGAGAAGCTGCCGCAGATCTATTTGTGGGATCCCGACGCCTACAAGGACAAGGTCAATTCCTTCACGCTCTATTACGGCATCGTCATCGGCATCGCCGGCCTGTTGGCGCTGTTCCTGACCATCCTGTTCGTGGTCAAGGGCTCGATCATGTTCCCGGCCGCCGCCGCGCTCGGCTGGGCGGTGCTCATGTATATCGGCATCGACTTCGGCTTCTGGGGCAAGGTGTTCGACATGTCGGCCGGCGCCGAGCGGATATGGCGCGCCTCCGGCGAGGCGATCCTGTCGGCGACGCTGCTCGTCTTCCTGTTCGCCTATCTCAACCTGTCGCGCTGGCACGTGCGCTATGCCCAGCTCACCCTCGCCTGGCTGACCGCGCTGGCGGCGCTGGTCGGCGTCGCTCTGTTCGATCCCGCCGTCGCCTCCGGCATCGCGCGCATGTCGCTCGCCGCCATCGCGGTGCTCGGTCTCGGCCTGGTCATCTATCTCTCCATGCACGGCTACGACCGCGCCGTGCTGCTGATCCCGACCTGGATCCTGCTGGTGGTCTGGACCTTCGGCGCCGGCCTCGCCGTCACCGGCCTGGTCACCAACGACATCATCGGCCCGGCGCTGCTCGGCGGCCTGGTGCTGATCGTGATGCTGATCGGCTTCACGGTGATGCAGCACGCCTTCGCCGGCGGCGTCACCCACGGCATCGTCTCCGACGTCGAGCGCCGCGCGCTGGCGCTCGACCGGCGCCGGCGACCTGATCTGGGATTGGGACGTCTCCGCCGACAAGGTGTTCACCAGCCCGGAGACCGAGCACCTGCTCGGCCTCAAGCGCGGCACGCTGGAAGGCGCCGCGGCGAGCTGGCTCGAGGTGCTGCATCCGCTCGACCGCGACCGCTTCCGCGCCGCGCTCGACAGCGTGCTGGAGCAGCGGCGCGGCCGGCTGACCCAGGATTTCCGCCTGCGCACCGCCGACGGGCATTATCTCTGGTTCACGCTGAAGGCGCGCCCGGTGGTCGGCTCCGACGGCGAGGTGGTGCGCGTGGTCGGCACGCTCACCGACGTCACCGAGTTCAAGAACGCCGAGGAACGGCTGCTGTTCGACGCGGTGCACGACAACCTCACCGGCCTGCCCAACCGCGAACTGTTCATCGACCGCATGGAGGCGGCCTTCGCCTTCGCCCGCTCCGATACGCAGATCAGGCCCTCGGTGCTGGTGATCGATCTCGACCGCTTCAAGCAGGTCAACGATTCGGTCGGCATCGCGGTCGGCGATTCCATCCTGCTCACCACCGCGCGCCGGCTCTCCCGCCTGCTCAAGCCGCAGGACACGCTGGCGCGGCTCTCCGGCGACCAGTTCGCGCTGATCCTGTTGTCGGAGACGCGAGCCGGCGCGCATCGTCGCCTTCGCCGAGACGCTGCGCCGCACGCTGCGCGCGCCGATCGCCTTCAACGACCGCGAGATCTTCCTCACCGCCTCGATCGGGCTGGCGCTCGCCGAGGACCAGCCGCACCGCACCGAGGAAGTGCTCAAGGACGCCGAGCTGGCGATGTATCACGCCAAGCGCATCGGCGGCGACCGCATCGAGATTTTCAAGCCGGCCATGCGCTCGCGCAAGACCGACCGGCTGACGCTGGAATCGGAACTGCGCCGCGCCATCGAGCGCCAGGAGATCAAGGTGCTCTACCAGCCGATCGTGCGGCTGGAAGATCGCATGCCATCGCCGGCTTCGAGGCGCTGGCGCGCTGGGACCATCCCAAGCTCGGCCGCTTGTCGCCGGCCGAATTCATCTCCATCGCCGAGGAGATCGGGCTGATCGTCGATCTCGGCCTGTTCGTGCTCGAGCGCACCGCGCGTCAGCTCTCGACCTGGCAGGCCGAGACGCGCGGGCGCGAGCCGGTCTTCGCCAGCGTCAACGTGTCGTCGCGGCAGTTGCTGCGCCACGACCTGATCCAGGACCTGCGCAGCGTGCTGGCGCGCACGGTCGCTGGCGCGCGGCACGCTGAAGCTGGAGATCACCGAATCGCTGGTGATGGAAAATCCCGAGCACGCCGCGGTGATCCTCACGCGCATCCGCGAGCTCGGCGCCGGCCTGTCGCTGGACGATTTCGGCACCGGCCATTCCTCGCTCGCCTATCTGCAGCGCTTCCCCTTCGACACCATCAAGATCGACAAGTCCTTCGTGCGCACCACCTCGCGCGGCACGCGGCCGGTGATCCTGCGCTCGATCATCGCGCTGGCGCACGATCTCGGCATGGACGTGGTGGCGGAAGGCGCCGAGACCGACTCGCGACGCGGTCGAGCTCTACCAGCTCGGCTGCGAATACGCGCAAGGCTTCGCCTTCGGCGAGCCGATGAGCGCCGAGGATGCGCACAAGCTGCTGACCGGCGAGCGTTTCGAGGTCGTGCGCTGAATTCTTGGCGAAACGCGGCCGCTTTTCCCCGCTCATTCCCGCGCAAGCGGGAATCAAGAGGTCATGGCGCCTCGCATGGAAACGGCCCTGGGTCCCCGCTTTCGCGGGGACGAGCGGAGCCGGTCGT
Source organism: uncultured Pseudomonadota bacterium (assembly GCA_963782145.1). Taxonomy (GTDB): domain Bacteria; phylum Pseudomonadota; class Alphaproteobacteria; order Rhizobiales; family Xanthobacteraceae; genus Pseudolabrys. Next base: position 293,840 of record CAWAIV010000004.1, on the reverse strand, counting down.
TACGCGTGGCCGGCTTCGCTCGACAGCATGCCGAGGTCGATGCCGATCTTGCGCAAGCGCGCGCTCGTATTTGCCTGCGATGTCGGGGCCAAAGATCAGCTCGGGATCGGCGGCGCAATGCAGCCAGCCGTTCTGCTGGATCTCCTCCTCCAACTGGCCGGGCGCCCAGCCGGCATAGCCGAGCGCGAGCACGGCGCTCGCCGGCCCGTTGCCGTGCGCGATCGCCTTGAGGATGTCGAGCGTGGCGGTGAGGCAGATGCCTTCGTCGATCGGCAGCGTCGAGTTCTCGATGAAGAAATCGGCCGAATGCAGCACGAAGCCGCGCCCGGTCTCCACCGGTCCGCCCTTAAGCACCTTCACGTCTTCCGCGCGGTCCCGGCAATTCGATGCGCTCGCTCGCCGGGATCACTTCGAGCTGCACCAGGAGATCGGGAAACTTGATGTTCTGCGCCGGCTGATTGACGACGATGCCCATGGCGCCTTCGCTCGAATGCGCGCAGACATAAATCACGCTGCGCGCAAAACGCTCGTCGCTCATCGCCGGCATCGCGATCAGCATCTGGCCGTCGAGATAGCCGCGGGCGGTGGTCGGGGCGTCAGGCTTGCCGTTGCGCTTCATGATGGAAAAGGTTACCCGATCGATCGGCCTTTGCAATCGCCGGCCGGTGAAAGTTAATTTAACCGCCGTCATATTTGCGCCGGCAAATGTGGCAAAATCGCCGTCCTGCCCCAATTCTGTTCACCGTCTGCTCACAATGAATTCAGTGGCGCAGCATCGCATTACCGATTAAATCGGTCCGCATGGCAGACATTCGCAATTCACTCTTCGGCGCGCGCGCGGCCGGCCTGCTCGCCCTGACGCTGTTGCTGGCGCTTTGCCGCGCCGGCACGCGCCGAGGATGCCTCGCCCTGGTCGGCGATCAAGGAAGCCGCGGTGCGGCTCATCGCCGGCTCCGCCAAGCCGGACGCCGCCACGTTGCGCGCCGGAGTTGAGATGAAGCTGGCGCCGGGCTGGCATACCTATTGGCGGTATCCGGGCAATTCCGGCGTGCCGCCGCGCTTCGATTTTTCCGCCTCGCAAAATTTGAGAAGCGCCACGCTGCATTATCCCGCGCCGCATCTTTATACCGACGAGTCCGGCAATGCGCTCGGCTACAAGGATGACGTGATCTTCCCGGTCACGGTGACGCCGCAGCAGGCGGGCCAGCCGGTCTCGCTGCGCGTGAATGTCCAATACGCGATCTGCGACAAGCTATGCGTGCCGGCGGACGGCCAAGCCGAGCTCACGCTCGCCGGCGGCGATAGTGCGCAGTGACGAAACGCTCAAGGCCGCCGAGGCGCGCGTGCCGATGCCGGTTCCCCCGGCGCAACTCGGGCTCAGCGTGCGCCGCCTCAACGACGCGGCCAAGCCGCTGATCGCGGTCGACCTCAAGCCGCCCGCCGGCGCCCGCTGCAAGTCTTCGTCGAAGGGCCGACGGCGGAATGGGCGCTGCCGGTACCGAAGCCGGCGCCCGGCGCGCCGCAGGCCTCCGCCGCTTCGGCTTCGCGCTCGATGGGCTGCCGCCCGGCGTCAGCCCGAAAGGCCCTTTCGATCTGACCTTCACCGTGATCGCGGGCGGCAAGGCCTACGAGACCACCGCCCATCTCGACTAATCCGGGCTTTGCGCTATTTTGCGCGCTCGGGAGAACACTTCAACACGAGAGGATAACACCATGCCCATCAAGGCCGGCGACCATTTGCCCAACGCAACCTTCCGCGTGATGACGGCGGAAGGCCCCAAGCCGAAAACCACCGACGACATCTTCAAGGGCAAGAAGGTGGCGCTATTCGCGGTGCCCGGCGCCTTCACGCCGACCTGCAGCAACCTGCACATGCCGAGCTTCCTGACAATCTCGCTGCCTTCAAGGCCAAGGGCATCGACACCGTCGCGGTGACCGCGGTCAATGACGTCTTCGTCATGAAGAAATGGGCCGAGGCGACCGGCGGCGAAGGCAAGATCGAATTTCTCGCCGACGGCAGCGCCGAATTCGCCAAGGGCGTCGACATGGTTCTCGACGCGACGGCCGGCGGCCTCGGCATCCGCTCCAAGCGCTACTCGATGCTGGTCGAGGACGGTGTGGTGAAGAAGGTCAACATCGAGGAAGCGCCGGGCAAATGCGAGATCTCCGGCGGCCAGGCGCTGCTGGCGCAGATTTGATTAAGTGATCCGTCATTCCGGGACGCCACGCCGAAGCCCGCAGGGCAAAGGCGGGGCGAACCCGGAATGCAGAGCATCAGGTGCGGCGTACCTGGCTTTGATCCGGGCCCACGCGCTTCGCGCGTGTCCCGGAATGACTACGAAGATTTCATCGCGCCCTTGGCGCCGGCGCGCGCGGCAATGAGGCCGTCGCGCGCCAATTCGTCGGCGCGTTCGTTCAGGGCGTGGCCGGCATGGCCCTTGACCCAGTGCCACTGCACCTTGTGCGCGGCAAGCGCGGCGTCGAGCCGCTGCCATAGCTCGACATTCTTCACCGGCTTCTTGTCGGCGGTGCGCCAGCCATTGCGCTTCCAGTTGTGAATCCAGCTCAGGATGCCGTTGCGCAGATATTCGCTGTCGGTGAACAGATCGACGGTGCAAGGGCGCTTGAGCGCCTCCAGCGCCATGATCGCCGCCGTCAATTCCATTCTGTTGTTGGTGGTATGCGCCTCGCCGCCCATGAGCTCCTTCTCATGGTCGCCGAAGGTAAGGATGGCGCCCCAGCCACCCGGCCCCGGATTGCCGGAGCAGGCGCCGTCGGTGTGAATGGTGACGCGCTGGCCGGTCATGCTTTTTCCTGGCGCATGATCTTATCCGAAAACCGGTTCCCACCCCCGATCAAGCCGGGGGCATGCTTTTTCGGGATCATGCGCCGATTCCGTAGTCCTGCGCGCTCTTGACCGACTGGTGGAAGCGCAGCTTGCGGAAATATTCCAGCGGGTCCTTCGGCTTCACCAGCGCGCCGTCGGGCACCGCCAGCCAGTCGACCAGCCGCGTCAGCAGAAAGCGCATGGCGGCGCCGCGCGCCAGCATCGGCAGCGCCGCGCGCTCGGCCGCGTCGAGCGCGCGCACCTTGGCATAGGCATGCAGCAGCGCGCGCCCCTTGGTGACATTGTAGGAATGGTCCGGCTCGAAGCACCAGGCATTCAGACACACCGCCACGTCGTAAGCGAGCGTGTCGGTGCAGGCGAAATAGAAATCGATCAGGCCGGATAGCGTGTCGCCGAGGAAGAACACGTTGTCGGGAAACAGATCGGCATGGATCACACCGTCGGGCAGGTCGCGCGGCCAGTTTCGCTCCAGCGCCTCGAGCTCCCCGGCGATCGCCGCGCACAGGCCCGGCCGCACGCTGTCGCCGCGATCCTTGGCGTGTTCGTAGAGCGCGCGCCAGCTCGGCATGCCCAGCGCGTTTTCTCGCCGCAGCGGAAAATCGGCGCCGGCCCGATGCAGCCGCGCCAGCGCCGCGCCGAGCGCAGCGCAATGGCCGGCATTGGGCCTGCGGATCCACAAGCCGTCGAGGAAGGTGACGATCGCCGCCGGCCTTCCGGCGACGCGTCCGAGCAGACCGCCGACGCGGTTCTTCACCGGCTGCGGGCAAGTGATGCCGCGCGCGGCCAGATGCTCCATCAGCGTCAGGAAGAACGGCAGGTCGCCCTCGGCGACGCGCTTCTCATAGAGCGTGAGGATGAAATTGCCGGTCGCCGTATGCACCAGGAAATTGGAATTCTCCACGCCCTCGGCGATGCCCTTGTAGGAGAGCAAGGCGCCGATGTCGTAACCGGCGAGGAAGTCGTTGAGATCATCCGCCGTGACGTCGGTATAGACCGCCATGAAATCTCACTCCGCCGCGTGCTCCTCCCGCAGCGGGCGGGGCAAGGGAAAGAACATGCTCTCCTCGGCGGTGGAGACGGTCTCGACGCTGACCGCGAAGCGCTCCGCCAGCGCATCGATCACTTCCTCGACCAGCACTTCCGGCGCCGAGGCGCCGGCGGTGATGCCGAGGCGGGTAACGCGGTCGAGCGCCTGCCAGTCGATGTCGGCGGCGCGCTGCACCAGCATGGCGCGCGGGCAGCCGGCGCGCTCGGCCACTTCCTTGAGGCGCTGCGAATTGGACGAGTTCGGCGCGCCGACCACGATCATGGCGTCGACCACCGGCGCCACCCGCAGCACCGCCTCCTGGCGGTTGGTGGTGGCGTAGCAGATGTCTTCCTTGTGCGGGCCGACGATCTGCGGAAAGCGGCGCTTGAGCTGCTCGACCATGGCCGCGGTGTCCTGCACCGAGAGCGTGGTCTGCGTCACGAAGGCGAGGTTACCCGGGTCGCGCGGCGTGAAATTCTCCACGTCCTCCACGGTCTCGACCAACGTGATGCTGCCGGGGGGAAGCTGGCCCATGGTGCCGACCACTTCCGGATGGCCGGCGTGGCCGATGAGCACGATCTCGCGGCCGTGGCGGTGATGGATCTCGGTCTCGCGATGCACCTTGGTGACGAGCGGACAGGTGGCGTCGAGCGAGAACAGGTTGCGCCGCGCCGCCGATTCGGGAATCGCCCGCGGCACCCCATGGGCGGAGAAGATGACCGGCGCCTCGGTGTCGGGAATCTCGTCGAGTTCCTCGACGAAGATGGCGCCCTTGGCGCGCAGGCTGTCCACTACATAACGGTTATGCACGATCTCGTGGCGGACATAGACCGGCGGCCCATAGAGAGCGAGCGCCCGCTCCACCGTCTCGATGGCGCGCACCACGCCGGCGCAGAAGCCGCGCGGCGAGCACAACAGCACCTTCAAAGCGGGCTTTTCGGCGGCCATCGACACCTCGGAATGGGCGGGATTCGCTGGCCTCGACATGGCCGCCCCGGCCTGTGCTGTCAAGTCGGGAACCATTGCGTGGGCCCGGCCAAGCCCCTATATTGTGGCCACTTTCCGATCATCGCCGATGATCTGGTGCTTCGCCCGAACGGGCGGGCGGAGCGTGAGGAGGATTTCGCCATGACCGCAGCACCCTTAATGCCAAAGGCGACCGCCGTCTGGCTGCTGGACAATACCGCTCTGAGCTTCGACCAGATCGCGGACTTCTGCAAACTGCATCCGCTGGAGGTCAAGGCGATCGCCGACGGCGACGCCGCGCAGGGCATCAAGGGCCTCGACCCGATCCAGACCGGGCAGCTCACCCGCGAGCAGATTTCGGCCGCCGAGGCCAATCCCGCCATCCACCTGACGCTGAGCTCGCCCAAGGTCACGGTGCCTGGCGGCGACCGCAAGAAGGGCCCGCGCTATACGCCGGTGTCGCGGCGCCAGGACCGGCCCAACGCCATTCTCTGGCTGGTGCGCAATCATCCCGAGCTGAAGGACAGCCAGATCATGCGTCTGGTCGGCACCACCAAGTCGACCATCGCCGCCATCCGCGAGCGCACCCATTGGAATGCCGCCAACCTCGCGCCCATGGACCCGGTGACGCTGGGGCTCGCCTCGCAGACCGATCTCGATCTCGAAGTCTCGCGCGCCAACAAGGAAAAGCCGTTGCCGGTCGACACCGGCGCGACGCTGTTGCCGGCGTCGGAGACCACCGCGCGCCGCGAAGCCGAGGAAGCGGCCACCGCCGCGCCCGAGGCCAAGCCGAACGAGGAACTCGACGTCAGCGCGGTCTTCGCCAAGCTCAAGCTGATCGGCGGCAAGAACGAGCCGAGCGAGGAATAAGCCTCGTCATCGGGCCGGCGCCGGAGCGGCACGCGAGGTCCCGCCATGTCCTGCTTCATTTGCACCGCCTGCGGCACGCAATATCCGCAGAGCGAGCAGCCGCCGGCGCAATGCCGAAATCTGCGATGACGAACGGCAATACGTGCCGGCGCGCGGGCAGACCTGGACCACGGCCGCGGCACTCGCCGTCGACCACCTCAACAGTTTCCGCGAATACGAGCCCGGCGTGCTCGGCATCGGCACGCGGCCGACCTTTGCCATCGGCCAGCGCGCGTTGCTCGTGCGCAGCGCCGGCGGCAATGTGTTGTGGGACTGTATTTCGCTGCTCGATGCCGCCACCGTGACGCTGATCAAGAGCCTCGGCGGCATCCAGGCGATCGCCATCTCGCATCCGCATTTCTATACCGCCATGGTCGAGTGGGCGCATGCCTTCGACGCGCCGATCCATCTGCATGCCGCCGACCGCGAATGGATCGTGCGCCCGGACCGCGCCATCAAGCTGTGGGATGGCGATACGCAGAAACTGTGGGACGGCGTCACCTTGGTGCGCTGCGGCGGCCATTTCCCCGGCGGCAGCGTATTGCATTGGGCCGGCGGCGCCGGCGGTCGCGGCGTGGTTTGTACGGGCGACATTCTCAGCGTCACCCCCGACCGCAAATGGCTGAGCTTCATGCGCAGCTATCCGAATTTCATTCCGCTGCCGGTGCCGACGGTCAAGGCGATCGGCGCGGCGCTGGCGCCGTTCTCGTTCGACGTCATCTACGGCCATTATTTCGACCGCGTCATCGCGCGCGATGGCAAGGCGCTGCTCGACCGATCGATCGCACGCTACCTGGCGGCGATCGGCGGGTAAGCAGTAACCTCGCTAGGCGCGCCAGCATGACAAAGCCGAGTGCGCGCGGGCCTGGCAAACGCCGTAGGTTTTTCCCGTAAGCATTCACACCGACCGCGTCGATCATCCGTAACAATGCGCATGGCGGCGCGAATTTAAGTTCCTCTTCATTTACTTCGCTCACCATCGCGCATGTCGAGCAGCGTGCGGAGACGCCAACATTCGCACGCTGATGACATCGAGTGGCGCGCCCACACGTGGCACGCATCTCATCCGGCCGCGCGGGCCTGCCGCCTCCCACCCGGTATCCGCGCGGCCGGTATCGTTTCTGCCATCAGAGACGGCAACATGACCGCATTGCATTTCGGCAATGTCCGCATTCTCAACAAACTGATGATCTGCTTTGCGGCGATCATCGCCGCCGCGCGCATCGGCGGCGCGAACAGGCTCGACGTCGACAATTTCGACAATTCGGTGGTGGCAGCCTAGCGACGCAGCGATGTAGCCCCGGTGGAGTCCCGGGTCGCGCTACGCGCGACCGAGGGCGAAACCCGGGGCGGTCTCGATCCCGGATTTCGCTTTGCTCATCCGGGCTACAGGTCCGCGGCGCGAAATGACTGTGAGATTTACTCCGCCGCCTTGCGCGCCGCGATGATCTGATCGGCGGTGCGCCCGGTCAGCTCGGCCATGTGGTCAAACTTGAAGGTGAACGAGCCGACGCCGGCGGTGGCCGAACGCACCTCGATGATGAGGTCGCCGATCTCGCTTTCCGGCATCTGCGCCCGCACCACGTCCCAGCCGTCCCAGCCTTCGCGCGCGTCGAAGCCGAGGATCTGGCCGCGCCGGCTCGACAGGATGGCGTTCATCTTGGCGGTGGCCTCGCTCGGACAGACGATCTCCACCAGATGGATCGGCTCCAGCAGCACCGGTTGGCACTGCGGCAGGCCTTCCGTGATGCCGATGCGGCCGGCAATGCGGAACGCCATGTCGGAGGAATCGACGGCATGATAGGAGCCGTCGACCAGCGCCACATGCAGGTCAACCACCGGGAAGCCGAGCGGGCCGTGCTTGAGCCCGTCGATGACGCCCTCCTCCACCGCCGGGATGTAGTTGCGCGGCACCACGCCGCCGGTGATGCGCTCCTCGAACTGGAAGCCGGACGAGCGCGGCAGCGGCTTGATCTCCAGCACGGTATCGCCGAACTGGCCGTGGCCGCCGGACTGCTTCTTGTGGCGGCCGCGAATGCTCACCGGTTTGCGGATGGTCTCGCGATAGCCGACCGCGGGCGGGTGCGATGAAACCGGCACAGCGAAGCGGTCGGCGAGCCGCTCGGTGGCGACGCGCAGATGCATCTCGCCCTGGCCCCAGATCACCACTTCGTGGCTCTCGGCGTTATGCTCGACACTGAGCGAGGGATCTTCCTCGGTCAGCTTGGTAAAGGCGGCGCCGAGCTTGACGTCGTCCTTGCGTTCCTTGGCCTGCACCGCGATGGCCAGCACCGGCGCGTAGGGCGCGACGCTCACCAGCGCGGCATGCGGCTGCTTGCCGGCCGAAAGCGTGTCCCCGGTCTTGGCCCCCTCGAGCTTGCCGAAGGCGACCGTCTCGCCGACGGTCGCCGGCCCGCGTTTCTCGAAATGCTGGCCCATCACCTTGAACACGCCGGAGACGCGACCGGCCTCGCCCTCCGCGGTGTGGAAGGTGGTGCCGTCGCCGGCACTGCCTGTCAGCACGCGGGCGACCGACATCTTGCCGCCATGGGTGGTGTGGAAGGTCTTGAGCACCAGCGCGACCGCCTCGCCCTTGGCCTTGGCCTCGATCCCGAGCCGCGCCGCGGTTTCCGTCGCGTCGGGCGCCTCGTGGCGCAGCGCCTTGAGCAGGCGCAGGATGCCGTTCTGGCGGCTGGCGACGCCGATCAGCACCGGCACGACCTGGCGATCGCGCAGTTCCGTGGCGAGATCGTCGAACACCTTATCGCGCGGCGGCTCGATGTCCTCGAGCAACTGCTCCATGAGCTTGTCGTCGTGATCGGCAAGCGTCTCCAGCATGGTGAAGCGCGCTTCCTTCTCGCGGCCGAAATTCTCGCCGGCAAGCTCGACGATCTCGGAAGGCGCGTATTCCTTGTAGACAAAGGCGCGTTCGAGCGCGAGATCGACGAAGCCGGAGATCAGGTCGCCGTTCCAGATCGGAATCTGGCGCAGCAGCAGCGGCACGCGCGAGGCCGGCTGCAACAGCTTGAGCGTCTCGCGCACGCGCTTGTCGGCCTTGTCGATCTTGTTGAGGAAGAGGAAGCGCGGAATGTTCTGGTCTTCCAGCTCGCGCAGGATCAATTGCAGTTGCGGGACCTTCTTCTCGTCGGCCTCGCACACCACCACCGCGGCGTCGACCGCCGGCAGCACGCTGCGCATGTCGTGGAGAAATTCAATCGAACCGGGACAATCGACGAAGACGTAATTGTCGTCCATGAAACTGGTGGTGGCGAAGGTCGCCTCCACGCTCATCTTGTGGCTGCGCGCCTCCTTGGAGGCGTCGCCGACCGACGTACCCGCATCCACCGTGCCTTGGCGTTGAACGGCGCCGGTGCGGGCGAGAATCGCCTCCAACAGTGTCGTTTTGCCGCTTTGGAAAGGGCCCACCAGCGCGATGCACCGGGGACCCTTGGGACCCGTGCCGTTTTGTCCCATCTATTCCTCCCTCGCCGGCCGGGGAAGTCGGACCTCGTTCCCGGCCCTGTCACAATATCGTCTCAGGACGCGGCGGGGCTGGCAAGGGCGCATTACTGGATACTGGCATGCGCGCCGACCGAGTTCCGCGGCGAACCCGGTGTGCAGCCAATCACTTAGGCTCAGGCAATGACTTGATTAAGGTCAAATCGACCATCGCATGCGCTGCAATGTTTCTGTCGATCAGTCCCTGCGCCTTGAACCAGGCGACTTGGCGCGCGAAGTCGGCGAAATCGAAGCGCGCCTGCGCGTCCATGAAATAGGCGGCGCTCGCCACCACCGGCGCCGTGCGCGACTCCTGATTGTCCGGATAGAGATAGTGCCCGATGGCGGCGGCGGCGGCGCGCGCCTTGGCGTCATATTTGCGCTTGCCGTAAGTATCGAGGCGCAGCAACGTCGCCGCATAATCGGCGGTGCCGCGGCGATAGGCGCGTCAGAAACTTCTCCACCACAGGGCGCCGCGCCGCGAGCGTCTTGGCGCTGGCGAACAGCGCGCCCAGTTGCGCACCGTCGAGCTCGGAATACCAGCCGATCAGGCGCGCCCGGCCGGCGAGCAGCAGCTCGCGCGCATAGAGCGGCGGCAGGATCGCGGCGTCGACCTTGCCCGTGGCCACTGCCTGCGCCGCCGCCGCGAAAGAGTGCAGCGGCTTGAGCGTGACGCCGCCGAGGCCGAAGTCCTTGCGCCGCGCGATCTGCGCCAGCTGATAATGGAAGATGCTGCCGAGCGCGCTGAGCGCGATGGTCTTGTTGGCGAGATCGGCAAAGCCATGCAGGCCGCGGCCGTAAGCGGCATTGGCGGCCACGATCTCGTTGCCTTCGTAGCGGCTGCGCTCGCGCACTTGCGCGGCGATGATCTTGATCTTGCCACTGCCGGCGAGCCCGAGCGCGGTGGCGCTGAAGGCGGCGAGACCCAGGTCGGCGGCGCCCATGCCGAGCGCTTCCGCCGCCGCCGGCGCATCGGGATAGGCACGCATGGTGAGATCGAGGCCTTCGGCCTTGAAGTAGCCGCGCGCCGCCGCCAGGAACAGCGCGCCGTTGGCGCCGTCGCGCGTGGTGGCGACGCTGACGCGCTCCTGCGCCGCAGCGGGCGCGATCAGGCTGGCGATGAGGGTGAGAGACGCAACGGCGCGGCAAATCATGCGGCGAGTTTAGCGGAGCCACACACGATTCGCTCGCCAGCCGTCGTCCCCGCGCAAGCGGGGACCCATAAGCCGCGATCCCTCGATAAGTCGGTGGCTATGGGTCCCGGCTCGCGCTCGCTAACGCTCGCTTGGCCGGGACGACCGCCGCCTATTTCAAATTCCCGCAAAAGCGCTGGATGCGCCGGCAGGCTTCCTCCAGCGCCGACGTCGCCGTGGCGTAGGAAATGCGGAACGCCGGGCCGAGGCCGAAGGCCGTGCCCTGCACCACCGCGACGCCTTCCGCTTCCAACAGCTCGGTGACGAAGTCCTCGTCGGTGGCGAGCTTCTTGCCGCTCGGCGTCGTCCTGCCCATGGTGCCTGCGCAGGAGGGATAGACATAGAAAGCGCCCTCCGGCATCGGGCATTTGATGCCATTGGCCTGGTTGAGCATCGACACCACCAGATCGCGCCGCTCCTTGAAGATCTTGTTGTGCGCGGCGATGAAATCCTGCGGCCCGTTGAGCGCCTCGACCGATGCCCATTGCGAGGCCGCCGCCGGGTTCGAGGTCGACTGCGACTGGATCTTGGCCATGGCCTTGATCAGCGCCTCCGGCCCGCCGGCATAGCCGATGCGCCAGCCGGTCATGCAATAGGCCTTGGACACGCCGTTGATGGTGAGCGTGCGCTCATAGAGCGACGGCTCGATCTGCGCCGGCGTGGTGAAGACGAAGTCGTCATAGACCAGATGCTCATACATGTCGTCGGTCATGACATGGATGGCGGGATGCTTGACCAGCACGTCGGTGAGCGCCTTCAATTCGGCGCGCGAATAGGCGGCGCCGGTCGGGTTCGACGGCGAGTTGAGCAGCACCCATTTGGTCTTCGGCGTGATGGCGCGCTCGAGCTGCGCCGCCGACATCTTGAAGCCGGACTCCATGGTGGTGACCACCTCGACCGGCTCGCCGCCGGCGAGCAGCACCATGTCGGGATAGCTCACCCAATAGGGCGCCGGGATGATCACCTCGTCGCCCGGGTTCAGCGTCGCCATGAAGGCGTTGTAGAGCACCTGCTTGCCGCCGGTGCCGACGGTGATCTGCTTCTGCGTATAGTCGAGCCCGTTCTCGCGCTTGAACTTCTGGATGATGGCATCCTTGAGCTCGGTGATGCCGTCGACATTGGTGTATTTGGAGGCGCGGCCGTCGCGGATCGCCTTGATCGCGGCCTCCTTGATGTTGTCGGGGGTGTCGAAATCCGGCTCGCCGGCGCCCAGGCCGATGACGTTGCGGCCCGCCGCTTTCAGCGCGCGCGCCTTGTCGGTGACGGCAAGCGTGGCCGAGGGTTTGACGCGCTTGAGGCTGTCGGCAAGGAAGGCCATGGGGATTCTCCGGTTTGCGCCGCAATGAAGCGCCGCGCAGTTCCTAATCCGGGCGCCGCGCTCCAGCAAGGCCCTCTTTGGTGAAGAAAAGCGATCGCATTCATTGATGCTGTCGATGCTGTCATCCGTGGCACCACGCCGCACAGGGCCCGGGAAAGGCCCGGTATTTAGGCGCTCCGGTTAACCCCGGGGCAACCGCGCCGTGCTACCCAGCGGCGAAAAGCGGCCAAACAGGAACCCTGCATGACCTGGCACGCGGCGGGATTGCGCCGACTCGACGGCATCATCTGGAGCCTGGTCGCCGGCGTCGCCGGGCTCTGGCTGCTGGCCGCGCCGCTCTATGGCTTCACCATCGTGCTGCAGAGCTTCATCGCCCCGGCCGGCACCTGCCTGCTGTTGCTGCTGACCGCCTATTACTATCGCGAGCACCGCGCCGACCCGCATCTCGCCTCGGCGCTGGCCAGCACCGCGCAGGTGATTGCCTTCGCGGCTGTCGGCGCGCCGCTCTCCTATGTGGCCGCCGCCGCGACCGGTACCTGGCCGCTGCACGATGCCGCCTTCGACGCCGTCGACGGTGCCCTGCATTTCGACTGGAAGGGCTTGCTCGCCGCCATGCGCGAATGGCCGGATTTCCACGTCGCCATGCGCGTGATCTACATGTCGCTGAGCGCGCAGATCACGGCCATCGTGCTGGTGCTCGGCTTTACCGGCCGGCTAGCTTGGCTGCGTGTCTATACGCTGGCCTTCATTTTTGCCGCGCTCGCCTGCATCGCCATCTCCGCTTTGGTGCCGTCCGAAGGCGTGTGGCTGTTCGACGGGCTGAAGAGTGCCGACCCGCTGCTGCCGGTGAGCCACGGCGCCTGGCCGGTCTATGCCGGTCTGCGCGACGGCAGCTACCGCTTGCTGATGGCGCACGGCGCCGAAGGCATCATCACCTTCCCCAGCCTGCATGCCGGACTGGCGGTGATCCTGATCGCCGCGCTGTGGCCGGTGCCGGTGCTGCGCTGGATCAGCGTCGCGCTCAATACACTGATGCTGGCGGCAACGCCGATCGACGGCGCGCATTATCTCACCGATATTCTCGCCGGCGTCGCCGTCGCGGTGGCCGCGCTCGTTGCCGCCCGCGCGCTGGTCGCCCGCTTCGCCGCGCAGCCGGATACCGCCGCAAGCCCAGCCGCAGGCGGCGCCGGCGCGCCAGGGGTGGCGGCGCAGGCGCGCTAGCCTTCGCCAGCGCCGCCGTTACAATGCAGCCGACAGTCACTGGCGCGGCCGCTTTTGTCAGGGAACGCGCCCATCCGCGCGCGCATATCGCGGCGGAAAATTTTCTCAAGTCCGCTGTCGCGGCAGCACGTTTATGCGGGCATCGAATTGACATCGAGACGGCGCGTCATCGATCGGCGGTCACGTTAGTCACGCAATTGCCGAACTCGGCGGTTCTGATCCGGCGCCGCGCGGGGAACACGCCGCCACGATGCGAAAGACGAATGAGACATGTACACGCTCTATTCCGATCAGCGTTCCGGCAACAGCTACAAGGTCCGCTTGGCGCTGGCCCGGCTTGGCATTCCCTATAGACTGGTCGAGATCGATATCGTCCAAGGCGAGAGCCGCACGCCGGAATTCCTCGCCAAGAATCCGAACGGTCAGATTCCGCTGCTCGAAGTGGCGCCCAATCGCTATCTCGCCGAATCCAACGCCATCCTCTGGTATGTCGCCGGCGGCTCGACGCTGGCGCCGGAAGACCGCATCGCCCGCGCCGAGGCGCTGCAATGGATGTTCTTCGAGCAGCACAGCCTGGAGCCGAATATCGGCGCCGCCTATTTCTGGCTGGCATTGGTCAAGGGCGGGCGCGACTTGCAGCGCCACGCGCTCGAGGATTGGATGGAGAACGGCTACGCCGCGCTCGGTGTCATGGAAATGCACCTCGCCAACCATCGCTTCTTCATCGGCGAGCACTACACCATCGCCGACATCGCGCTTTACGCCTACACGCATCTCGCCGAGCGTTGCGATTTCGATCTCGGCCGCTATCCGGCGATCCGCGCCTGGCTCCAGCGCGTCGCCGCCGAGCCCGGCCATGTGCCCATCGAGTGGCAGCCGGAACCGCTGCAGGCGGCGGAGTGAGCCGCCACGTGCCGTTTACCTTTTGTTAACCATGGTCACGAAAAGGCCCCGGTTCGTCACCGGCTGCGCCCCAATGGCGTCGAATCGCCGCCCGCTTCCCCGCCGATCATGTGCGCATTGGAACAAGTGATTCGCATGAGGCTCGCCATGCCCGCGCCCACTGACAGTACCGGCTTTGGAGCCCCGACCCGACGCCCGCTCGGTCACGAGCGGCGTACGGTCATCGTGGCCGAACTGGTCGCCAGCCTGGCGCTGGCCCTGTCCACCGTCATCGCCGCCACCGTGCTCACCGTCGGCATTGCCCGCGCCAACGTCGCCGACGGCGTCATCGGCAACGAAAGCGGCTTGTTCGGCATCGCTTTGCTGCTCGGCCTGATCTTCCTCGGCATCGGCGGCTTTGCCATCCTGCCCGGCGATAAGCACCGCTAACCTGCCCCGCTATTGAAACCATTTGTCCGTCCGCACACTTGAGACGGCGGAGGGTTTCATGCGCCATGTCCTGACTCTGCTCGCCGCGCTGCTGGCTGTGGCCGACGCCGCACGCGCCGCGCCGCCGGTTTTCCCGTCCTCGGCTGGCAATCTCGCGGTGGAAACACTGGCCGGCGGGCTGGTGCATCCCTGGTCGCTCGCCTTCCTGCCCGACGGTCGTATGCTGGTGACCGAACGGCCCGGCCGCCTGCGCATCGTCAGCCGCGGCGGCCAACTGTCGCAGCCGATCGCCGGCGTGCCCAAGGTCTATGCGCACGGCCAGGCCGGCCTCATGGACGTGATCCTGGCGCACGATTTCGCGCGCAGCCACGAGATCTTCTTCTGCTATGCCGAACCCAGCGACGGCGGCGGCCGCATCGCCGTCGCCCGCGGCCGCCTGATCGAAGGCCGGCGGCTGATCGACCAGACCGATCCGCGGCTGGTCGCGGTCAAGGTCATCTTCCGCCAGCGTGGCCCCGCCGATCACGGGCTCAATATCGGCTGCCGCATGGTGCAGGCCAAGGACGGCGATCTGTTTGTCACCCTCGGCGATCATTTCAGCGAAGCCAGGCTGGCGCAGGCGCTCGACAACCATATCGGCAAGCTGGTGCGCATCGCGCCCGACGGCGCCGCGCCGCCCGACAATCCCTTTGTCGGCAAACCGGGCGCGCTGCCGGAGATTTGGGCCTATGGCCTGCGCAATGCCGAAGGCCTCGCCGTCAATCCCGCCGACGGCAAATTATGGGAGCAGGAGCACGGCCCCATGGGCGGCGACGAGATCAACATCATCGCCAAGGGCGGCAATTACGGCTGGCCGGTGGTCTCGTTCGGCGTCAATTACGATGGCTCACCGGTCGGCAGCGGCCGCCAGCGTCACGCCGGCATGATCGATTCCATATGGCATTGGACGCCGTCGATCGCGCCCTCCGGCATGACCTTTTACACCGGCGACCTGTTTCCCGGCTGGAAGGGCAGCCTGATCAACGGCGCGCTCAAGTTCGAACTCATATCGCGGCTGATGCTCAATGGCGACAAGGTGGTGAAGGAGGAGCGCCTGCTGCAGGGCCTCAACGAGCGCATCCGCGACATACGCCAGGGCCCCGATGGCGCGCTCTATCTGCTCACCGACAATGCCGCCGGCCGCATCCTGCGCGTTGCGCCGGTGAAGTGAGCGGCGCCCGCCAGCGCCCTACAGCGGTCCCTTGAACACAAAGAACGCGCCCGAGGCGATGAGCGCGAAGCCGATCACTTGGTTCAAGGAAATGCCCTGCTTGAGATAGACGATGGAGAACACCGCGAACACCGAGAGCGTGATCACTTCCTGGATCGTCTTGAGCTGCGCCGCCGAATAGACATAGCTGCCGTAGCGGTTGGCCGGCACCGCCAGGCAATATTCCATCAGCGCCAGCGACCAGCTCAACAGGATTACGTAAGGCAGCGGCACCTCGCGGTAACGCAAGTGCCAGTACCAGGCCGTGGTCATGAACACGTTGGAGCCGATCAGCAGGACGACCGGCAGCAGGTAGGACGACAAGGGGGGCATGGAGAACTCCGGGCCGCGGCGGGAGCGACGGTCTAGCCGGTGCTCAACGCCGAAGTCCACAGCCGGCTTCCCCTGTCACCACCCCGTCACAGCCGCGCGGTATGAAACCGCCGCTAAAGTGTTATGTGTTGCGTTAAGCGTAAACAAACTCGCGGTCCCGTGCGGCTGACCCTGCTCTCCCGGGACCGCGATTTTTTGTGACGTCCGAGGCGCACCGCGCGGCGCGCCTCGGTCTTGCCGGGGACTCAGCGCAGACGTTCGCCGCGGGTGCGGCCGCTGAACTGATGCCGGACACGGGCGCTGCCCTGCGAGTGGACCGGGTGGCGCACACCGACATCCGAGTAGACGACGTGGCCGTGCGGACGCTCGGTGCGGTGCCGCGGATGCCAGACCGGGTGCCGGCGCGGATGCCGGTCGATCCGATGCACCGGGGGTCCCAAGCGCGGCGGCGGTTCCAGCAAATCATACAAGGTGCGCGTCGGCGGCGGGGTCGGCACCATCAGTCGCGGCGGATTGAGCGGGACCAGCCGCGGCGGCGGGTCGTTGGGGCGGCGACGGCAGGGCCGATCGATCACGATGATGCGGCGGATCACCTTGATCTTCCAGCGCGGCACGATGCGCACGTCGACGATATGGCCGCGCGGCAGCTCGAAGATCGAGACCGCCTCGGTATCGGCCCACACATTGGAGGCGAGCACGGTGTCGCCGCAGCCCTTCAGGAACAGCGGGGTCTCCATGAAGATCCACATCTTGTCCTTGTTGAAGGTGTCGAGCGAAACCTTCTGCGCTTCCTGGTCCGGCGGCATCGGCGCCCAGCCGGTGTAGGCGGCGCTGTCGCGCCATACCACCCAGCCCGGGCTCCAATCGGCGTCGGGCACCCAGAACCAGCCGATCTTTTCGTCATGCGACCAGCGGCCGTAGTGGTGCACGATAGCGCCCCACGGCGTGTCGTCGCGGAAATACCAGCCGACATCCTTGGCATAGATCCAGTGGCAGGGCGGATAGGGATGCCAGCCTTCCGGCGTCACCGTCGGCACCCAGACTTCGCCATAGCTCGGGAGCTGGACGAAATTGCCGTATTGCGCCAGCACCTGCTTGAAATTGGCGATGGTCTCTTCGTCGCTTGCCGCCACCGGCGCTTGCGCCACCGGCGCGGATTGCATGGCTTCGGCGGGCGGGGCCACCGGAGCCGCATGGCTCGGCTGCGCCGACAGCGCCACCGCCGGCAACATGAAGCCGGCGAGCAGCACCACACGGGTCAACCGTTTGGTCAGAATAATGGACATGGCCTAGCTCCTTCTCAAAGTCGGCCCGTCCACACCCCTGTGTCGCGCTCAGGCGCAATTTCGTTCACGGTCGCGTGTGCTGAGATTCAAGCGTGCCCATACGAAGCCGGCTCATGCTAACCTGACCACAAAAGCCAGGGAGGACCGTCATGGACCAACGCAACAAGGCCGCCGCCCGTATAGCGCCGCTGCCGCAGGAGAATTCGCCTGATTTGCGCGAGCAATTCGAGCGCTTGAGGGGCAATCTCGGCTTCGTTCCCAACAGCGTGCTGATCATGCAGCGCGTGCCCAAGCTGGCCAAAGCCTTCACCGCGCTGACCGGCGCGATCTGGGACCCGGATAGCAAGGTCGACCGTGGTTTTAAGCGCTTGATCGCGCATGTATCGAGCCGCGCCGCCGGCTGCCAATATTGCATGGCCCATACCGCGGGCGGCGCGCTGCATTTTGGCGTCGACGACAAGAAGCTCGCCGCGGTATGGGACTATCAGACGAGCCCGCTGTTCAGCGCCGCCGAGCGCGCCGCGCTCGACCTCGCGGTTGCGGCAGCGGCCGTACCCAATGCGGTGACCGACGACAATTTCATCGAAATGCGCAAATACTGGAGCGAGGATCAGATCGTCGAAATCGTCGGCTGCATTTCGGTGTTCGGCTTCCTAAATCGTTGGAACGACACGCTGGCGACGCCGCTCGAGCGCGAGCCGATCGAGGTCGGCGAGCAATATCTCGCCAAGCACGGCTGGTCAGTCGGCAAGCACGTTTGACACGGGTCAATCCGGAGCGAGCGCGTAATGACGGCTGGACGATCCGGTTTTGGTGTCACCCGTAGCGCAGCTTCAGGACCAGGATCGGCACCATCAGCGCCAGCGTCACCGCGTTGGAGCCGATCAACGGCCAGTCGTGGATGGCCAGGCCATAGACCAGCCACAGGGCGACGCCGATGGTGAAGGCCGCCGTCGCCGGCAGTGACAAGGCGCGTGTTTCCTTCTCGCGCATCACTTTCAGCGCTTGCGGCAGCCAGCACAGCGTGGTCAGCGTGGCGCCGAGGAGGCCGACAATGTCGACGAGGCGGGCAAGCAACATGGCCTTGCCATAACCGCGATTCGGCTCTGCTATTATGACAACGACCATGACCGAGAAGCCTCGCCAGAAAACCTGCGCCCGCTGCGGCACCGTCTTCGAATGCGGGGCCGGCACCGGCGACTGCTGGTGCGCGCACGAGGACTACCGGCTGCCGCTGACCGAGGCCGGCGCAGCCGAGGGTTGTCTGTGCCCGCAATGCCTTCGCCAAGAAGCGGCGGCGCGCGGCGGCTCTTTCTCGCACTGAAAGCCGGCCGAAAGCCAATTCAACACCGCGTGAGCGGCGCGACAGGCGGCGCCCTCCTCGTCTATAGAGAGCGGCCCGCGCTTGTCCCGCGTCCACACCCCGGAGACCTCATGATCGACTTCTACGCGCTGACCTCGCCGAACGTGCAGAAAATCTTCATCATGCTCGAAGAGTGCGCGCTGCCCTACAACACCAAGCTCATCGACGTGTGGAAGGGCGACAATTTCACCGCCGAATTCGCCGCTCTCAATCCGCTGCAGCGCATTCCGGTCATCGTCGACAGCGACGGCCCGGCCGGCGCGCCCTATACCGTGATCGAGTCGGGCGCGATCCTCATCTATCTCGCCGAGAAGACCGGCAAGTTCATCCCGCACGAGCCGCTCAAGCGCTACGACGTGATCCAGTGGCTGATGGTGCAAATGGCCAATGTCGGCCCGATGTTCGGGCAACTGGTGCATTTCCGCAATTTCGCGCCGGCCGGCAGCGAATACAGCCTCAACCGCTATCGTACCATGGTGCACAAGCTCTACGCCGTGTACGAGGCCCGGCTCGCCCAGCAGCCCTATGTGATCGGCGACGATTACACCATCGCCGACATCGCCGCCTATCCCTGGCTGCGCAATGTCGGCCTGCTCGGCATCGATCTCACCCGCTACCCGCAGGTAAAGGCCTGGACCGAGCGCATCGCCGCGCGCGAGGCGGTCAAGCGCGCCTATGCCAAGATAGGCGCCATCAGGTCCTCGCGCGACAACGCGTCCGACGACGCCAAGGACCATTTCTTCGGCCGCGGCCAATACGCGATCGCGTGATAAGCGCGGGCACGGCGCCCTCCCTCTCCGTGCTCGCGGGGAGAGGTTAAAAAGCGCCGCCACGGTCCCGACACGATGTCAGCCTACAGCCAAGCGTCCGAAATCGTTAACGATCCTTGCGCGCGGCGTCTTTGGCGTCGCGCGTCTGTCGTCTGAGCCCGCGATGTTCCGCCTGTTCGAACGCCGATTGCCGCCGACCGCGGTTCCGGGAGACACCGAGCCGCCTCCCGGGCTGGCCGCGTTCTATTGGCACTTCGCCCGCCAGGCCAAGGGCCTGTTCATCGCTCTGTTCATCGCCGGCTTCGTGGTGGCGCTGCTCGACGTCACCGTCCCGGTGTTCATCGGCAAAGTGGTCACGCTGGTCACCACGGTGCAGCCGCAGGATCTGTTCACCCAGGCCTGGCCCATGCTCGCCGGCATGGCGGTGATCCTGCTGCTGGTGCGCCCGGCCGCCATCATGATGCAGCACCTGGTGATGAGCCAGGCCATCGCCTGCAATGTGCAGAACCTGATCCGCTGGCAGAACCACTGGCACGTGGTGCGCCAGTCCTGGTCGTTCTTCCAGAACGATTTCGCCGGCCGCATCGCCAACCGCGTGATGCAGACCGGAACGGCGATCCGCGAAAGCCTGGTGGCGTTGCTCACCGCGGTCTGGTCGATCCTGATCTACGGCACCAGCGCGCTCATCCTGCTCGCGCGCGCCGACCCCTGGCTGGCGCTGCCGGTGCTGGTGTGGTTTGCCGGCTATATCGCCATGCTGCGCTATTTCGTGCCGCACATGCGCGAAAACTCAAAGACGGTGTCGGAAGCGCGCTCGGCGCTCGCCGGACGCATCGTCGACACCTATACCAATATCGTCACCGTCAAGCTGTTCGCGCGCGCGCAGGACCAGGACAGCTATGTGCGCGAGGCGGTCGACGCGCACACCGACCGCTTCCACAATCAGCTTCGCTACAACACCTGGTTCGCGCTGACGCTGACGCTGCTCAACGCCTTCCTGGTCACCGCCACCGGCGGTTTGGCCATCCTGCTCTGGCGCCTCGGTCATGTCGAAGTCGGCACCGTGGCCATGGCGCTGCCGATGACGACGCAGATCGTTTCCGCTTCCGGCTGGGTGGCCTGGCAGGTCACCGGCATCTTCGAGAATATCGGCGTGGTGCAGGAAGGCATGATGTCGATCGCGCGCCCGCATATGCTCACCGACAAGGCGGGCGCCACCGCGCTTTCCGTCACCCGCGGCGAGGTTCGCTTCGAGGATGTGCGCTTCGGCTATGGCCGCCAGAGCGGCGTGATCCACGGCCTCAGTCTGGAGGTGAGGCCGGGCGAGAAGATCGGCCTGGTCGGCCGTTCCGGCGCCGGCAAGTCGACGCTGGTCAATGTACTGCTGCGCTTCTTCGATCTCGAGGCCGGCCGCATCCTCATCGACGGCCAGGACATCGCCGGCGTCACCCAGGAAAGCTTGCGCGCGCAGATCTCGGTGGTGACGCAGGACACCTCGCTGCTGCACCGCTCGATCCGCGACAATATATGCTACGGCAAGCCGGAGGCGAGCGAGGCCGACATCGTCGCCGCGGCGCGCATGGCGCATGCGCATGAATTCATCCTCGATCTGGAGGACCAGCTCGGCCGTCGCGGCTACGACGCCCATGTCGGCGAGCGCGGCGTCAAGCTGTCCGGCGGCCAGCGCCAGCGCATCGCCGTCGCCCGCGTCATCCTCAAGGACGCGCCGATCCTGGTGCTGGACGAGGCCACCTCGGCGCTCGACAGCGAGGTCGAGGCCGCCATCCAGTCGAGCCTGGGCACGCTGATGGCCGGCAAGACCGTGATCGCCATCGCGCACCGGCTCTCCACCATCGCGCAGATGGATCGACTGATCGTGCTCGACCAGGGCCGCATCGTCGAGCAAGGCACGCATGAAAGCCTGCTCGCCGCCAACGGCCATTACGCCGCGCTGTGGCGGCGCCAGTCCGGCGGCTTCCTCGACGTGGTGGCACCGCGCCAGGCGGCGGAGTAGCCACACGACCATTCGCGCGCGGCGCACTTGCGCAACGCCTCTTGCCGCCCATAATGCGCCGCGTTCCGTCAATCCGCATGGGAAGCTATCGCCATGGTTCTTGAAATCGCCCAGATCGACGTGAAGCCCGGCATGGAGGCCGACTTCGAAGCCGCCGTCAAAGCCGCCGCGCCCTTGTTCAAGCGCGCCAAGGGCTGCGCCGGGGTGACGCTGCAGCGCTCGCACGAGAACCCGCAGCGCTACCGGCTGTTCGTGCAATGGCAGACGCTGGAAAATCACACGGTCGATTTCCGCAACTCCGCCGACTTCCAGGAATGGCGCAAGCTGGTCGGCCGCTGCTTCGCGACGCCGCCCCAAGTCGAGCATGTCAGCGAGGTGGTGCGCGGATTCTGAGGCGGCGGTGGCGACCGGCCGCCGTCATCGGGTGCGGCTAGGGACCGCCGATGCCCTTGACGAAGGCCGCCGCGCGCCCGGAAATGGCCGTCGCCAGCGCGCGCTCCGATAATCCACAGAACATCCCGATCAGCAGCGCGATACTGCCGGTGTTGCTGAAGGCGATGGCGTTGGTTTTCAAATTGCCGATCTCGATATTCATCACGCCGGTCCAGAACAACAAACAGGCGATCATGGTCAGGCCGACGACGAAGATGACGCGCACGCTGGGATCGAGCAGATCCTCCTCGAGGATGGCGAGATCGGCGAACGACAATTGCACGCGTCGGATCGAGAACGACAGCCAGGTGCCGATCGCGGCACCCGCCGCCGCCAGCAGAAACATCCGGTGCTCATACCACCAGCCGGCGGCCGGCGTACTATTGACGATGCCCGCATACCAAAGCAGCAGCGGCGCAGCGATGACCGCCGCTGCCCCGCCCAGGCTGCGCACATAGGCATTCTTGATGCGGCCGGCCTGCTGCGCGACGAACTCGTTGCGCATTTCATTCAAGGCCAGTGTCGCCAGTTGGGTGAATTGACCTTCCAGGCCAAGGCGCGCGATGCCGAAAAGCTTGCGCACATAACTGTCCAACAGCCGGTCGGCGCGCTGACGGATATCGGTGGCATCGGCGCGACCGCGCATCTGCTGGCACACGGTGCTGATGACGGTGATGGCGCTGCCGATCTGAACGAACAGCTCCTGTTTTTCGTGCGAGGGAACGTCCTCGGGCGCCGGCAGGTCGGGATTGAGCGTGATATTCAGATCGACCGCCAGATCCTTGTTGTCGTCCGCCATCTGCAAGGTGACGGCAAAGAGCTGGCGGCCCAGGCGATCGCGGTCCGCCAGGTATCTGCCGAAAGTGACCGGGGCATTGTCGGCGGCGGTAGCCAGGATGAGGCTGCCGTCCACATATTCGCGCGCCTCCTTGCGCAAACGCTGCGCGGCGGCCTTGCGGCGGTCTTTGCGCGCCGCGACCCGCGCCGGCGTCAGACCCGCGACCTTGTCGTTCGCTTCATCGTTGGTGAGATCGGCCAGGATCTGGTTGACACGATTGACGTAAGCGGTCTCCTCCGGCGTGGCGCCGGATTGCGTCGCGATGGCGAAATCGCCGTCGAAGCGGCTTGGCACGGCATCGCTGACGGCAATATTTGCCACGACTATTTATCCCGCTTGTTCGGACAATCCGGCCGCGAGCAGGTCGTGGCGAGATTGATGGGGACATTGCCGCTGCCGAGCCCGCCGGATTGTGCCGGCGGTTCGCCGATATCGACGTGCAAGCGTAACTGCATCATGTCGTCGATATCGGACTGAACGGCGCTGAGCGACTTGAACGCCTCGGTCAGCCGCAGCGGCCCTTCGATCGCCTGAATGCGGTGAACGCCGGCGCCGATGCGCTGTACGCCTTCTTGCAGGCGCTGCGCGTCGTTCAAGCTTTGATCGAGCCCCGATAGCTCGTCCACGAGTTGGTTTTCGAAATTGCTGCGCTGTTTGGGGTTGAACTGCGCGAGCTCGTCCAACAGACGGCGAAGTGCCGGACCCAACATGGCAACCCCCTGGATACGCAACCCCCTGTACGCGACGGAAACATTTTAACACCGGGGGCTGAAAGGGCGCAACTGTCGATTGCACCGCAGCAATACCACAGACTCGCGCGGCGAGCGCGGCCGCGCGGTTCATGGCACCGGTGTCAGCGTCAACAGTTTGGTCTCGCGCCGATGGAAGGAATGCCCGCGCGCGCGTCGGCGGGCCCAGCGTCGATTCGCGATCGGCGACAGAATCTAGCCTCGATGCGGACGAGGCGGCTTCCCCTCCCCTTTGCGGGGGAGGGAACGCTTTATGCACGCGGTCGCGCTTACGCCGCCACCTGCGGCAGCGCCGCCAACGCCGCCTGCAACTCCGCCTCGTCGTAATCGCGGTCTTCCAGCTTGCCGGCGAAGTAGTCGGTATAGGCCTGCATGTCGAAATGGCCGTGGCCCGACAGGTTGAACAGGATGGTCTCGGCCTTGCCCGCGGCCTTGCAGCGCAAAGCCTCGTCGAAGGCGACACGGATGGCATGCGTCGATTCCGGCGCCGGCACGATGCCCTCCGCGCGCGCGAAGGTGACCGCGGCCTCGAAGCACGGCAGTTGCTTCACCGCGCGCGCCTCGATCAGGCCGAGCTCCTTGAGGTGGCTGACCATCGGCGCCATGCCGTGATAGCGCAGGCCGCCGGCGTGGAAGCCGGGCGGAATGAAGGTCGAGCCAAGCGTGTGCATCTTGACCAGCGGCGTCAGATGCCCGGTGTCGCCGAAGTCGTAGGCGTATTTGCCGCGCGTGAGCGAGGGACAGGCCGCCGGCTCCACGGCGATGATGCGCACCGCCTTGCCCTCGCGCAGCTTCTTGCCGAGGAAGGGCAGGCTGAGCCCGCCGAAATTCGAGCCGCCGCCGGCGCAGCCGATCACCACATCGGGCCAGTAGCCGGCCATCTCCATCTGCTCGATGGACTCGATGCCGATCACCGACTGGTGGATCAGCACGTGGTTGAGCACGCTGCCGAGCGAGTAATTGGTGTCGGCATTCTTGGCGGCGACTTCCACCGCCTCGGAAATGGCGATGCCGAGGCTGCCCGGCGAATCCGGATGCTGGGCCAGGATGGCGCGGCCGCTGTCGGTCTCGTTGCTTGGGCTGGCGATGCAGGTGGCGCCATAGGTCTCCATCAGCGCGCGCCGATAGGGCTTCTGGTTGTAGCTCACCTTGACCATATAGACTTTGACTTCGAGGCCGAACAATTGTCCGGCGAAGGCGAGCGAGGAGCCCCATTGTCCGGCGCCGGTCTCGGTCGACAGTTTCTTGATGCCGGCTTCCTTGTTGTAGAAGGCCTGCGGCACCGCGGTATTCGGCTTGTGGCTGCCCGGCGGGCTGACGCCTTCGTATTTGTAGAAGATGCGCGCCGGCGTATCGAGCACGCGCTCCAGGCGGTGCGCGCGGAACAGCGGCGCCGGCCGCCACAGCTTGTAGATCTCGCGCACCGGCTCGGGAATTTCGATCTCGCGCTCGGCGGACACTTCCTGCGCGATCAGCGCCATGGGGAAGATCGGCGCCAGGTCGGCGGGCCCGATGGGCTGGCCGGTACCCGGATGCAACGGCGGCGGCAGCGGCTGCGGCAGATCGGCCGCGATGTTGTACCAGGCCTTCGGAATACGATCTTCGGGCAGCAGATATTTGAAGACGCTATCACTCATACCACCACTCCCGGGCTCACGTTGACCTCTCGTAATGGCAATTTAGCGCGTTCTCGCGCGCGAACGCCACAGGCAAGGTAAAACCGTAGGCGCCGCCATGTCGCCTACAGCTTGCGCCCGAGAATCACCCCGGTGACCACCGCCAGCGCCACCGCGGCCAGCATCGACTCGCGCGAGCCTTGCTGCACGGCGGCGAGCGCGTCCTCGACCATGCGCTCGGTCGAACTGGCGTGTTCGCCGGCCTCGGCGCGCGGCGGCGGCGGGGCGCGGCGCGGCGGGTGCGGCCGTCGGCCCGGGCGCAGCCAGGCGATCCCGAGCAGGATCAGCCCCACCGCGGCGCAACCGCCGCCGACGATCGCCAGTGCCGGCATGGTGCCGAGCACCTGCTGCAGCCAGACATAAAGCAATGCCAGGCCAAAGCCAGCCGCCATCAGCAGGATCACGATTGCGATCAGCGTCAGCACCGCGGTGACGGTCATCGCGCGCAGGCGAGCCCGCAGGTTGAGCGCCACGACCTTTATGCCGACATCGAGCAGCGCGCCCAGCATCAACGCCTCCTCAGCATGATGCCGAGCACGAAGCCAAGGCCGAGCGCACCGCCCAAGACGACACCGGGATTCTTGCGCGCGAACCCCTCAAAATCGGCGACCGCCGACTGCGCGCCGTCCCGCGCGTGATCGGCGAAGTCGTACGCAGCGTCGGCTGCGGCGGCGCCGATGCGCGAAGCAGTGCCGCCCGCCTCGGCGCCGGCTTCCTTGCCGAAGCCGACGACGGTCGCCTGCATCGCCGCCAGATCGCCCTGCAGGCGGCGCAGCTCCGCCGCCAGGTCGTCGCCGGCATTGGCCGCCGAGCGCGCGATATTGTCTTGCGCCTTCTGCAGCTCCGCCGCGATGCGCTGTGCGGCGGCCGCCAGGCTCTCCGTGGTCTTCTGGGTTGCTTTGCTCATGGCACAATCTCCTTGTTGACAGGCTGGCACGACGGGAAGGCCGCGCGTTTGCGTTGGGTCAACGCGCGAGGGGCCGATATGGCCGCACCACCTTCCCTCCCCGGCGGACTCGCCCCATATTTGGGTGGCGATGGCCAAATCCCCACCGAAAAAGCGCAAGGATCCGGCGAAACCGACGCGCGCCAAGGCGGCGCGGCCGGATTCGGCGGCGACGCCCGAGGCGCTGGCCGACCTGCTCAACCCGGCGATCAACAAGGGCACGGCGGGACTCGGCTCCGGCACCGGGTTGCGGCCGCCGCCGGAAACCTCCTGGGAGCGGCGGCAGGATTTCTCCGCCGCGCACACCGCACGCAAGTCGAGCAAGGGATTCAGCGAAGCGCCGCAGAGCGACTACACCGGCTCGCCGATCAGCGGGCTCGATCCGCGGCTCGCGGCTGAACTGGGACTGACCGACGACGCCAACGATCTGCAACCCTCCCCTGGAGGGGGAGGGTCGCCCGCCGAAGGCGGGCGGGGTGGGGTGAGCGGCGACGCCGAGGAGTTCACCCCCACCCGATCGCGCTCCGCGCGATCGACCTCCCCCCTCCAGGGGGAGGTGAAAAAAGAGGGAAAATACCGCCTGCCGCGCGCCGACCTGCCGACGCAGCAAGGCGGCTTTGCCGGGCTGGCCAGCCAGCAATCTCTCGAAAGGCTCTTGCGCGAGGGACGGCCGGAATTCGCCAGCGCCGGCGGCGACGCCAAGGTATGGATGCCGCACCGGCCGCCGCGGCCGGAGAAATCGGAAGGTGGCATAAGGCTGAAAATCGCCAGCGAGTTCGAACCCAAGGGCGACCAGCCGCAGGCGATCACGGAGCTGGTCGAAGGCGTGCAGCGCCACGACCGCACGCAGGTGCTGCTCGGCGTCACCGGCTCGGGCAAGACCTTCACCATGGCCAAGGTGATCGAGGCGACGCAGCGCCCGGCGCTGATCCTGGCGCCGAACAAGACGCTGGCCGCCCAGCTCTATGGCGAGTTCAAGTCGTTCTTTCCCGACAACGCGGTGGAGTATTTCGTCAGCTATTACGACTACTACCAGCCGGAGGCTTACGTCCCGCGCACCGACACCTATATCGAGAAGGAAAGCTCCATCAACGAGCAGATCGACCGCATGCGTCATTCGGCGACGCGCGCGCTGCTCGAACGCGACGACGTCATCATCGTCGCTTCGGTGTCCTGTATCTACGGCATCGGCTCGGTGGAGACCTATTCGGCGATGACCTTCTCGCTGAAGCAGGGCGGCAAGATCGACCAGCGCCAGCTCATCGCCGACCTGGTCGCCCTGCAATACAAACGCACGCAGGGCGACTTCTTCCGCGGCTCGTTCCGCGTGCGCGGCGACACCCTCGATATTTTTCCGGCACACTACGAAGATCGCGCCTGGCGCGTGCATCTGTTCGGCGACGAGATCGAGAAGATCGAGGAGATGGACCCGCTCACCGGGCGCAAGACCGACGAGCTGGAATTCGTCAAGGTCTACGCCAATTCGCACTATGTCACGCCGCGGCCGACGCTGATCCAGGCGATGAATTCGATCAAGGCCGAACTGCGCGCGCGCCTCGGCGAACTCACCGCTGCCGGCCGGTTGCTGGAAGCGCAGCGGCTGGAACAGCGCACCGTGTTCGACCTGGAAATGATGGAGGCGACCGGAAGCTGCGCCGGCATCGAGAACTATTCGCGCTACTTGACCGGGCGCAAGCCGGGCGAGCCGCCGCCGACGCTATTCGAATACGTGCCCGACAACGCGCTGGTGTTCTGCGACGAGAGCCACGTCACCGTGCCGCAGCTCGGCGGCATGTTCCGCGGCGACTTCCGCCGCAAGGCGACGCTGGCCGAATACGGCTTCCGCCTGCCCTCCTGCATGGACAACCGGCCGCTGCGCTTCGAGGAATGGGACGCCATGCGCCCGCAGACGGTTGCCGTATCGGCGACGCCGGGCGGCTGGGAGCTCAACGAGTCGGGCGGCGTCTTTGTCGAGCAGGTGATCCGCCCCACCGGCCTGATCGATCCGCCGGTCGAGATACGCCCCGCGCGCACCCAGGTCGACGATCTGGTCGGCGAGGTGCGCCAGGTGGCAGCGAAGGGCTACCGCTCGCTGGTCACCGTGCTGACCAAGCGCATGGCCGAGGATTTGACCGAATATCTGCACGAGCAGGGCATTCGTGTCAGGTACATGCATTCCGACATCGACACGCTGGAACGCATCGAGATCATTCGTGACCTGCGCCTCGGCGCCTTCGACGCGCTGGTCGGCATCAATCTGCTGCGCGAGGGCCTCGATATTCCCGAATGCGCGCTGGTCGCCATTCTCGACGCCGACAAGGAAGGCTTCCTGCGCAGCGAGACGAGCCTCATTCAAACCATCGGCCGCGCCGCGCGCAATGTCGACGGCCGCGTCGTGCTCTATGCCGACGCCATGACCGGCTCGATGCAGCGCGCCATCGAGGAAACCAATCGCCGGCGCGAGAAGCAGGTCGAGTACAACACCGAAAACGGCATCACGCCGGAGAGCATCAAGCGCTCGATCCACGACATTCTCAACAGCGTGTACGAGCGCGACCATGTCCTGATCGGCACCGGCGATGCCGCCGGCTCCGCGGGCGGCTTCGCCGAGGCCGCCACCATCGGGCACAATCTGGAAGCGGTGGTGGCCGACCTGGAAAAGCGCATGCGCGAGGCCGCCGCCGATCTCGACTTCGAAGAGGCCGCGCGGCTGCGCGACGAGATCAAGCGGCTGCGGCAGACCGAGCTGGCGGTGCTCGACAATCCGACGGCGAAATCACTTTCTTCACCCTCCCCCTTGCGGGGAGGGTCGGCCGCCAACGCAGGCAAGTCTACGCAGTCTGCGAAGGAAAAAGCCGGCCGGGGTGGGGGTGGCGACCGCCCGCACAAACCCGATCTCGACGAAATGGGCATCGCGCTGTCGCATGAGGTGAAGCCGGCGCGGTCGCAAAGCCCGCGCTCCAAGCTCGGCCGCCCCGGCATGCATGGCGGCTTCAAGAGCGATCGGCGCCGCTAGTCGGGGCGGCCTTCGATTGCTTGCGGGCCTTTGCCGCGGCCTCGGCGCAGCGTTGCAGCAGATAGCACAGTTCGTCGGGCGAGCCTTGGGAGAACGCGGGGATTTTCTGAAATTTGGCTGCGCGCGTGCGAATGACGACTGACTTGTCGTATCGACTGGATACGGCCTTGATCTCCTCGATCTCGGACCAGGCCAGCCGCCGCACCGAACCGAAATTTGGCGTGAAGACGAGACCGTCGGCATCCACGAGCAGCGAGGGACGTTCCATGATGAACGCATTCACGCCGGCGATGAGGATGGCGACCCCGAGAAAAAAGAAGACATAGGAAACGGTTTGCTTGGGGACGTAACCGAAGAAGGGCACCCGCGTCGTTCCGTCGGCGCCGAAGAGAAGAAAGCTGACGCCGATGAAGAAAGCACCGACCGCCAGGACGGTGGACAATTTGGCGGCGCTCAGGCGCAGCTTGATCGGGAAATTGATGTCCATCGCCTTTCTGCCTCGTGTCTGCGCGTGGCGGGCGCCGCCCGCCGCGCATCAGCCGAAAACCCCCAGGAGCCAGACGGCAAAGGCTAAAAAGCCGAGCCCGGCCGCGGCGATGATCCAGGTGGCGCCGGTCGGGTTTTCCAGCGCCGCAGTGGCCGGATGGGCCGGATCGTAGTGCACGGCGACCGCGCTGCCGGCGGGATATTTCGCCACCACCTTCTCGGCATAGCCCCGGCCGGCGCTGACGCTGAGGTCGAGCTTGATCTGGTTGCCGTGGTATTCCTGGCCGCGCACGGAAAAGGCAAACTCCACCGCCGGCCGATAATTGGTCCGCAGCCGGCCGTCGCTGTCGCGCTCCTGATATTCTTCGACGTTGCTGCTGACGATCTTGCCGCGCACCGACGGCCAGTTCGCCGCCTGCTTCGACCGGCGCCGGGCGCCGATGAAGAACAGCAGCAGCAGCAGGGCGAAGCCGGTGACGGCGAGCACAAATGGCGGCTCGGCATGTGTGTGAGGAAAATGCGCGCGCACGAAATCCGGCCCAAAATTGACCAGCCACCAGAGCGCGCCGGCAAGCACGGCGAGCAGCGCCAGCCCCTCCACGCAGCCCGATGCCGCCTCGCGCTTGCCGATGTCCGGCCCGCCACGCTCGAGCACGCAATTCTTCGGATCGCGCGGGTCGTAATAGACGCTGACATGGGCGCCGACCGGATAGCGCTTGAGCGTCGCCTCCGGATCGGCGAGCGCCTCGTCGCCGATGCCGATACGCATGCCGTGGACCGTGCGCGCGCCGACCTTGAATTCGTATTCGACGTCCGGCACGGTCTTGATCGTCTCGGCTTCGCCGTCGAATTGATGGCGCCGCACCGCGGTCTGCGAGCGCACGATGTGGCCGGTGGTCTCAACCCAGCTCTTCGCCCGCTGCATCTCGATGAGCTTGGTGGCGATCGCCACCAGAATCAGCGCCAGCATGGGCAGGAAGATCAGCCCGATCCAGAAGAAATCGGAATTACCGAACGGCACGTGATGGCGGATGGTGCCGGGGAAGCCGCGCTCGATGCCGAAGGTGAGCCCGACCAGGCCGATGACGGCGACCATGACCACTATCGCCGGCAGCGGCGGCTGGTCGCCGGCGCGCCCGACCAGCGGCCGCGTGTCGGGCACGAATTTCGGGTGCGGCGTGGCGCTGCTCGCAGCGTCCGCGGGGGCGCCAGGCGCGCTGGCGGCGGCATGCGGGCCGGCATCGCCGGCGAGGAACGCGAGATAGAGCGCCTTCACCGTCGCCGCATCGGCCTGCTGCGGCGGGCGGCGCTTGTTGTCGCCGAACGAGAGGTAGAATTTGCCATCCGCCTGCGCCTGGGCGTCGAGCGAACCGCCGCTTTCGTTGTCGAGGGAGATGTACCAGTCGTGCGGAAAGGACGCGGCGTCGAGCGCGCGGACAATGTCCGCGGCCGATGGATTCTTGACGATCGCCCCATTGACGTCGAGCTCCATGCGATAAGCTTACTGGAACACCGCGACGCGGCAATAGCGCGATGAGCGATTGGAACTGAACCGCCCATGTCCGACATCGGCATCCTCAACGATCCGCTGAGCCTCGCCACTCTCGCCTTGCTGTTCGGCGCGCCCGGCCTGCCGCTCGGCGGCCTTGTCGGCGCGCTCGCCTGGCGCCGCCACCGCATCGCCGGCGGGCTGATTGGCGCGCCCGTCGGCTTTGCGCTGTGGCTGGTGGGCTGGCTATGGTTTATCGATGCGCTGTGAGGCGGGGGGCGTGCGGGAGTTGGTGCGCAGCGCGCGTCGAGGCCGTGTCGGCGCGAACCGACGACCTACATAGCAAGCTCGGAATGTCGGGAATGCGGAGGCGGATATAAGAACCGTGCCGAGAAGACACGCTCTAAAAATAATCGTCAATGTTCTCAAAAATTCGTCTCGCTAACGTGTCGCGAATCCTTTGCCGACGGAGTTCTTTTCTTGCTTTCGTTACGTTTCGCATTTCATCATAAAAGCTGATCTTTTTCTTGAGCATCGGACCAAATAGCGGATGCGCGTTTACAAAACACGGGTTCGTTCTCGTGATCCAGTTTTTAACTGTAGCTTCATAAACAAATAGCCACATATTCGACATTAGGCCGTCAGCAGAATAAAACGAACTCCAATAGCCAGTGTCGATACCTCCCGTAATTAAACCGCGGGAATTTAGGTCCATCGTGATAAGTCCACACACGGAACTCTCTGCCTTAAAGACTTCTGTTAAGTCGCCTTTGCTGAGCGTAATGCGCAATGCCTTAGCAAGGAACAGCGTCCAACTCACCTCAAAATAGTTATGAATGCTGCCGTGAAAGCGGACAGTGTCAATGATGAACTTCTTGATCAGATCTAAATTTAGAGGGCGCCGATTGAAGTTTCCTTCAATCATTATCTGAGCCGCATTCGGAATGCAGGATGCATCTTTACGGCAAAGCCTAAGCAAAAACCCAATATAGTAGGGCCAGACCGAATCTACGATATTAAAAGATCGACTACGTTTGATTGCATAAACTAAAACTCTATCTCTTGGATTTTCCTCAGAATAATAGAGTGCACTCTTGAAATAATGCTCAATGTCTGCTTGTTGTTTCGTTGCCCGGCTTGAAATGCGAAAGTTTCTTAGTGGTGACAGCCATTCCGGAGACAGGTCCTCTCCAACACCAATGACTGCCGTTTTTTCGAGATTTATATCTAACTCAAAATGCGAAAACGCCTTTGTTATTGCCGCCAACAATAATTCTACGCTATCGCGCTCATCGTATCCGATGCTTATATCGTCCACATATCGGAGCGCCCGGTTAGAAAGGTCGCTGAGTGACTGACTTATACGTTCTTCTAAGGCTACCCCGATAATCTCGCCAATCACACGAGAAGTATCGGGTCCAACTGGAATCCCAATAGTTTGGTTTTGTTGGCTTTGCCGAACGACTTTGTCTAAGAGTCCGACTCGTAATTGGCTGCGTTCAGCATGGTCTGGCAAGCCTGCGTGAGAGCAGCTTGACGCTGGCGATCATCAGCCACGTTTCGGCGCTTTCGATTGTGGCCTCGAAATCCTTTGCAAGGCGGCGATTCCGGTTGAGCCAAGCGATGGTGCGTTCGACCACCCAACGGCGCGGCAAGAGCTTGAAACCTTTAACCGCGTCGGATCGCTTGATGATCTCGATGGTCCAGCGGCCGATAGCCCCGAGCGCATTTCTCAGCTTGTTACCGGCATAGCCGCCATCAGCGAAGACGTGGCGTAACCATGGGAAGGCGCTTCGGATCAATCCGAGCAGCGCCAGTGCGCCATCGCGATCCTGGATGCTGGCTTCGTGCACGATGCCTCCGATCAGTATGCCGGCGGTGTCGGTGAGAAGGTGTCGTTTGCGTCCCTTGATTTTCTTGCCGGCGTCGAACCCACGTGGCCCTCCGGCCTCGGTGGTTTTGACCGATTGGCTGTCGATCACCCCTGCCGTGGGTGACGCGTCTCGCCCTTCGGCCTCGCGCGCCAGCATGACCAAGTGGTGATTGATCTTCTGCCAAGTGCCGTCATCTCGCCACCGGTAAAAATAGCGCTGGACCGTTGTGTACGGCGGAAACTCCTTCGGCAGAAGCCGCCACTGACATCCGCTCTGCGCGATGTAGAAGATCGCATCCGTCACCGTCCGCAGTGCCGTCGTCCGCGGACGGCCGCGGCGGCTCGCGCTCGGCATGAACGGGGCAATCACCGCCCACTCCTCGTCCGTCGTATCGCTTGCATACCGCAGCCCGTCTCGCCGATATTTGGGGCGAGTGATTTCAGTCCAAACCATCTTGTGCCTCCGTCGTAGCTCGCAACCACGACTGAATCACAAGCGACTGAAATCACTCAACTTAATTTCGGGTCAGCCTCTAAACAATTCCCGAGACTGTTAACAAAGCTAAAGGCATGCATATTCTGCTTGCTAAATTCTTTTCCGTACAACGCCCACGGAATTGAGTGCGTATAAATAGTGTGGTAGTACCGAGATATGTCAGTTTTTAAACATGATCGATATTTTGATAGAAGCTCAATTGTCTTTCGTTCAATCAATCCAAAATCGATCCCAAAGAACGTTCGGCTTCCTTCCAAATCAAATATCGGTTTGAATTCTGAGACTTTTGATTTCCTCAAGAATGCACGAATATCTACCCATTCGTCTGCGATAATTGACGATACCTTAAAATGATTGATCGGGTTAATGATCGAGAATCGCCTACGGGCGCGACCAAAGCGTGGCACCGAATAGAATTCTGGTGCGCTGGCAAACTGGTTTAGCGGCTGCGCTGGCCAAACCCTTTTCAGATGCTTTCGATACTTAGCAAAATCCGCAGAAGTAAACGGTGGAGGCAAATCATTTGGAAAAAAACCGACCTCTAGCAGCCGGTGTAATCGTTGATCTTTTGTAGGCCGTTTTGTCCCCGCCATCTAACTTTAAGCGCAAAATGAGCAACTTCCCCCAATTCCCCCGTAACTGAAGCCTCAACTTTGAAGCGAGTCAACTCTTGCTGACCGCAGCGGCAAGAACGCGGCGTCCGAGAGCTGGGGCTCGGTGCAGGAAGTTTGGAAGATTGGGGCAAAGGGGCATAGGGTTAGGAGACGAGGCAAAGTATGAAAGCGATGAATTATTGAGAGACAATTTCGCCGGCACCTGCCTCGCGCTGCCATTGTCTCAGTGAGATGCGGCGGTTGTTTTGCTCCATAATTAATTCGCACATGCCAGAACCATTAATCCAGTGGATAAAATCAACAGAGTTCATATCTCGATCTTCATCATAAAACCCGCGAAAATCCTCGAACAACCAGCCGTAGGTGTCATCGGGAAATTGATACCACTCGCCAGCATACCAGTAATTTGCAAGGCCAGAATGTAACTGACGCTCCAACGCACTGATTTTCCAAAACGGTTTAACGCCAATAAGCTCCAGGTCTGGCAACCATGTCCGCGCATCCCGTAACAGGCGTCGTGTCGGATTGATTGACTTTCCAATTTTGAAGAGCGGTCCATTCTTCACAATATATAGCCAACCAGGATCGAGGCGCGCCACCCCGAAAATATCTAAATTGGGGCGAAACTTACTTCGCTTTTCGGACTCCATCTTCTTCCTCCGTAGAATCGCCACGACAGTATGGAATATGGTACTTCCAGGGTGATTAAGAATACACCGCCATGCCCAAGAAACTCCCCCCGCTTCACCCCGGCGAAGTGCTGCGCGAGGAATTCCTCGCGCCGCTCGGCCTGTCGCCCGGCGCGCTGGCCAAGGCGATGGGCGTGCCGCGCACACGGGTCGAGCGCATCGCGGCCGAAACGAGCGGTATTACTGCCGACACCGCATTGCGCCTGAGCAAGGCGCTCGGCACCTCGGCGCAGCTCTGGCTCAATCTGCAGAACCGCTACGACGTGGAAACAGCGGAGCGCACGATCGGTAAAGAGCTCGCCAAGATCGCGCGGGTGACCGGCAACGCGGCGGCGTGAGCCAGCGCGCGGCACATCGCGATCACGCTTAAATGCCAAAAATATTTTGTTCCTATCTCTTGACATAATTCCTCTAGGATTATATACACGCCTCATCCCACCCAACCGAGGGCGTTCTCATGAGACGTCATTTGAGCGGGGTGGGTGCGGCGCCCGCGGGCGGGGCTCGTAACCCCGCGCTCGGGAGGCCCCGGCCGAGCCGTCCGCCGGCACTAGAGCGCGTTCGTCGTTTTTCGATTCAGGTGGGATTCCCAAATCAGGCGAACAGTGCGAGTCCTCTGTTGTGACAGCGATGGAGGCGGCACATGGCCCGAGCTTACAGCCAGGATTTACGTGACCGTGTGATCAATGCGGCGTTGGCGGGAACCCCGGCACGTCGGGCGGCAGCGCGCTTCGGCATCGGAGATGCCACCGCCATTATCTGGGTGCGTCGGGCGCGCCAGAGCGGCGAACGCACGGCGCGCAAGCAGGGGCAGCCCCGGCGCTGCAAGCTCGATCCGCATCGCGATTATATTCTTGGCCTCATCGCGGCGACCCCGGACCTGACGATCAGCGAGTTGCTGGCGCGGCTTCTCGCCGAGCGCAGCGTGCGCGCGGCTCGAGCGACACTGTGGACGTTTCTCGACCGTTGCGGCCTGACGTACAAAAAAAGACCGCCCACGCCACGGAGCGGGACCGCCCGGATATTGTGAGGCGGCGCGAGGCTTGGTTCGACAGCCAGCCCGATCTTGATCCCGAACGGCTGGTCTTTATCGACGAGACATGGGCTTCGACCAACATGGCGCGGCTTCGCGGGCGCGCGCCGAAAGGCGAACGACTGCGCACCGGCATCCCGCATGGCCACTGGCGGACGACGACATTCATCGCCGGGCTTCGCCTGGCTGGGATGGTCGCGCCGATGGTCCTCGACGGGCCGATCAACGGTCACGCCTTTCAGGCCTATGTCGATCAGGTGCTCGTTCCCGAACTTAAGCCCGGCGACATCGTGATCATGGACAATCTCGGCAGCCACAAGGGGCGCGGTGTGCGCACCGCCATCGAGGCGGCCGGAGCAACGCTCCTCTATTTGCCGCCCTACAGCCCCGACTTCAATCCGATCGAGAACGCCTTCTCCAAGCTTAAGGCGCTGTTACGCAAGGCCGCCGAGCGGACCGTCGATGCCTTGTGGGATACAATCGGCACCCTGATTCCGGCCTTCACTCCGACCGAATGCGCCAACTTCTTCGCCGCCGCTGGATATGAGCCGGATTAAGGCGAATCCGCTCTAAGACCGGCTGCCTTTGATGGCTGGACGCGGCGGCGACGAAGGGCGGCGGAAGCCGCCCGGATCGGGGGCCCACGAGGGCCCCGTCGCCGCCCGGAAGCACGGCGCCGGGGACAGAAAAGCCGCCATGGCGCGCCGAGTGGCGAGGCGCCTCGCGCAGGGGCGCCGCCGCCGCAAGGCGGAGTTGGTCGCGCCACTCGGCGCGCCATCCCCTCGGATTTGGCCGAGGGCAAAGCCGCAAACGGAAAGACAGGCGATCCCGGCGCCTCGACAAAGAACACGGGCGTCGACGCGCGTCCGCATGCGTCCGGGCTGTTTGACAATCGAATTGACAACGACACGCGCGGGCCTAACGGCGGCGACCGCGCGCGGCCGGCCCCGGTGCTTGCCTTTGGCGCGGCCGCGGGGCATGACATGCGCGTCGCGAACGCTGCGGGCGGCCGGCACAGTTCGCGAATTCCGGGGGGCGGCTGATCGGAATGCCCGGACTTTTGCCATGACGAATCCCAGCACGCTTCGCCCTCCCCGCGCGCCGCGCCTCTTCATTGCCGCCGCCCTGCTCGCCGCCGCGACCGCCTTGGCCGGCTGCGAGACCACCGGCAGCGGCGCGCCGGCGGCCGCCGCCGCTCCGCCGGAGCCGATGAGCCATACCCAGGCCGCCGAATATTGCTGGATGGCCACCGAGCACGGCCAGGCCGACCTGCCCTTGGACAAGCGCGCCGACATCGTCGACCAATGCATCAAGGACAAGATGGCGGGGCGGCCGGTGAGCAAGCCCGACGCCAAGCAGGCCAAGGCGAAGAAAAAGCCCTGAGCGGCGGCGGCGTCATCCACACCCCTTGCCGAACGCTTTGCGCCGTATCACCATTCAACATCTCACTGCCGCACGGAGGGTGCCATGGCCAAGGGTCAGATGCGCGTGCCGAAGGAAAAGAAGAAACCGAAAGCCGACAAGGGTAGCAAGCCGAAGCAGGTGTCGGCCTATAAGCAGGCGCAGATGGGCGGCACCGCGGCCACGCCCTTCGCCACGCCGGGCAAGAAGGCCTGAGCGCGGCTTTGCTTCCGCCGCGCGGTCGCTAGCGCGTGGCGCCGCCTTGCAGCCGGTCGGCGGCGGGCAGCGCGTCGGCGTGCCGGGCCAAGTCCAGACAGGTAAGCAGCTCGACATAGCTCGGATCGCCGCCGAGCGTCGAAAGCCGCGTGCAGCTCACGCGCTGGCCCGCGGTGAACTGGCGCCATTGCCGCTGCAGCTTAGCTTGCGCCTCCTGCTCGTCGCGCCGGCAGGCACCACGGCTGCCAAGGTCGCCGCGGCAGGTCGGCGCGATATCGAAATGCGGCACCTGGTCGGCCGTCAGCCCGGCCGGGCTCCCCAGATGGGCAACGACCAGGATCATCGGCAGCAATGCGGCCATGGCGGCCTCCCGCGCATCGCCCCCCCGGCAGGATAATTCGCCGGCAAAGTTCCGGTTCCCCTGCCCGCGGCGCCCGTGAACCTTTTACCGGCGGCGCCCCACTCACGGACACGTGCAGGGGAGCATCGTGTCATGGCCAAACGTTTTCTTCTCGCTTTTGTCGCTTTTATCGGCCTGATCGGACCGGGCAGCTTCGGTCTGGCACTGCTGGCGGCACCCGCCAAACAGGTGGCGATCGACCCGCCCGGCTGCGAACGCGCGCTGAAGAAAGCCAGCCTGAGCGTCGCCGCCTCGCAGGCGCGCATGCACAACGTCAAAAGCGTCGATGGCGCGCAATTGTGCAGGTTGACGCGGCTCTATTTCCTGGAAGTGGTGAAGTCGCGCGCGGTCACCGCCTTATGCAAGCGCGGCAGCGAACGCGATCGCGCGCTCGGCCGCATCGATGGCGATGTCGATCACATCAACAACAGCATCGCCACGCTCTGCCAATAATTTGCGCGGCGCGCGGCGCCCCGCATCATAGCTTTGCCAAACTTCGCGGGCATCCAGCAACCAAGACTTAACCGGTTGGCGGCGATGCTGCGCATCATCGAAACCGGCGGAATTACGGGGGAAAGTTCCACCTCATGCGCGCCTTTGCGGTCTTGTGCAGCGGCTGCCTCATGGTCGCGTTCCTGCTCGTCCTCGCGCCACGCACCGCGGCGGCGCAGGACGCGGACGCCACAAATGTTGCCACGCCGGCGCCGTCCAGTGCCGCCAATAGCGGCGATGCGGCGACGCCCGCCCCCGCCGCGCCGCTCGATTCGCACGACAGCGCGCTGCTCGGCCAAGCGCTGATGTTCGATCCGGTCACGCTGGCCGACGCCGCGCCGGTCAAGTCGCTGAAGTTGCCGCGTCTCACCACACCGACCGGTCCCGATGTCAGCGGCGACGACAAGGAAGACGGTTCCGCCACCGTCGCGATCAAGCAGTCGCTGCCGACCGATTGGAACGCCAAGGTCGGCGTCGATCTCGCGGTCGCCGCGCCGCCGCCGGTGAGCTATCAGCCGGACCGGCCGTTGCCGGGAACCGCAGGCGGCAGCAATTCCGGCGCCGCCTGGGCCTCGGTGGACCTGACGAATAACGCCAGCATCGAAGCCCGCCTCGATCCTGGCAGCGACCAGGGCCGCGTCGGTACCACGTTGCAGCATTCGCTGGCGCTCGGCAGCGACTTCTCGCTCACGCTGCGCGACAATGTCACCCTGAGTGACGCGCTCGGCACCACGCAAGGTGCCTCGACAGCGCCCGCCGGACTACCGGTGATGGCGTTGCCGCAATCGACGACCAGCACGGCGACGGAACCGGTGTGGAAGAACAAGCCCGGCGTCAAATTCAACATCCTGTCGACCGGAACTTCGCTCGCCGCCAATCTCGACACCGCCAGCGACGATTTAGTAACCCACAACACGCTGAGCGCGGACCAAAAGCTCTACGGCCCGCTGCACGTGACCACCTCGGTCACCGACCTTGGTGAATCCACGGTCAACAAGAGCATCACCGCCGGCTTCAAAGTGAATTGGTGAGCGCGGCGTCGGCGATAACGCCGCGATCCCGCCCCGCCCACGCCTAAACGCCGCCCCAGTTCCGTGCGGCAATCATGCCGCGGCTGACGGGGCGTCGGCGCAAACGTAATTGTGCATCAGGCAGGAGTGCAGCATGACGGCGATCAGATCCGAAAGGTTCGGTGCGGATAAAGTGGGTCCCGAGAAAAGCGGCCCTGAGGCGTATGCGCCGGAGCGGCACGCACCGGAGAAGCTGAGCGAGGTCGATGCCGCGGTCACCGCCTTCGAAGGCGAGATCCGCGAATTCGTACGCCGTGACGTATCGATCACGCGGCGCGCGCGTGGCGAGGTGGAGCAGGCACCCGATCCGGTCGCCGACAATCTCAACGCGCTGATCCGGCGCGTCTCCGGCGCCTCGATGGAAGAGATCGACCGCGTCATCATCGAGCTGCAAGGCGTGCGTGAGATGCTGCGCAACGAAGGCGAACGCGTCACCCGCGAACTCGCCGGCTATGCCAGCCTCAGCCACGCCGCCATGACGGCGATGAAGGTGATCGGCGACAGCCTGACGCAATGGAAGAGCGCGCCGCAATCTTCTGGACAACGCCCGGCCGGCTGAACGGGTTCTTTCACATCGCGCCAATTGCGCAAGCTGTGGATTGCGCAGATTGCGGAAGGGAGCACCTCCCCGATTGTCGGGAGTCGGTTACGCTGTTTGTGCTCGAAAGCGCACCGGCACATTGCGGACGCGCTTGACGGTGAAGCGCTCGGCCACGGCGCGGTGGCCCGGAGCTTTGTCCTGAAATGATCTCCTCCCGACAACTTGAACCCCGCTTCGGCGGGGTTCTTTTACGGGAAGCTCAGTTGGCGATGGCTTTGCGCGGCAGCGGGTAGTCGGCGCTTTCGTAAAGACGGCGAATGCCATTGCCGTCGAAACGGCGCTCCTCGACCTCGAGATAGGCGCCCAGCAACAATTCCGGCGGCAATTCCTCGATGGCGAAACGGATCGCCTCGGCGGCGGTGGGAAAGCGTTTATATCCGATCGGGCGGCGCGATTTCCGGCTGCGGCTAGGAAAGAGTTCCGATGGGGCCCGGTAATTGATCATCGACATTCATCAGCTCCTTAAAAAACAAAATAGGCCTTGCAGGCGCGAAAATCCAGCGCCACGGCAGGGCGCATATCTGGTCCGCAGCCAAAAGGTAAACAATCCGCCGAAAAAAGCGTGAATTGGCCAGGCACATGC
Organism: uncultured Pseudomonadota bacterium; assembly: GCA_963782145.1. GTDB lineage: Bacteria > Pseudomonadota > Alphaproteobacteria > Rhizobiales > Xanthobacteraceae > Pseudolabrys. The sequence continues at coordinate 253,413 of CAWAIV010000004.1, read as the reverse complement.
GGTGCTGCGCCACCGTGGCTAATTACAGCACGTCGCCTTTTTGTGCGTCGGCGCCCGCGCCTCCCAAGCGCGCCTGCTCGAATGCGCCCCGCCTACGGGAATGCCGCGATAGCGCGTGCTCGGATCGGTTGAATGCCGAACCCGAGCACGCAAAGAACGGATCGTGCCTCATGGCACGTCGACCAGCATCAGTCGGAAAGCTGCGCGACCACTTCGCTGGTGGCGGGATCGACCAGCACCACATCGCCGTTCACCACCATGTATTTATAGGCTTTCACCGCCGGCACCGCGACAATGGTCGACCGCGGCATGCGGTAGAGCGGCACGCTTGCCGGCACCGGCGTGCCGACACGATAGGTGACCGGCGGCGGAGCGGGCGCCACGCGCTCGTGCACGATGGTGCGATAGATGGTTTGGCGCTGCATCGGCGTGAGCTGCAAGGGTTCGCGCGTTATCACGGTCTGAGTCTCCACCGGCTCGCGCGTGATCACCGTGGTTTGCGCGCTCGCGGCACCCGCGCTCGCAAGCAAGGCCGCCGCGATTGCGGCGTGACGACATCCATTCATGACAACCTCCTGTGCTTGTTGTGCTGACTGGAGAACGTCGCGCGCCGGTTTTGGTGGCGGCTCCCACATCATATCGCGATCACTTCGCGTCACGCTTTGTCACAGCGCACAGCAAGGTCGTATCATAGCGTGTGCGGCGGTGCGTCCATGAGCTTGAGCTTCGCCTGCAACAAGGCAATGCGCAGCGCGGCGTCGCGCTGGGTCATGTGTTGCCCGAACGCATCCAGCTCATAGGCCTCAATGGCGAGCTGCTTCAGCAGCGCGGTCTGCTCGGCGGTCATCGGCCCATCGGCGCCAGTCGCGAGGATCGCTTCCGGCGGGTGACGACGGCGGCTGGTCTTTTTCGCAGGCATACCGCCCGCTAACCCGCAAGCAGGCAATTTTGTTCCCGCGGCTTAGTTCCCGGCGGCGGCGCCCATCGAGGCGGCCAAGGCCGGCCGCAATGCCAGCGTGAGCGGCAGCGTCAGCAGCACCACGGTGGCGATCACCAGCAGCGTCGATGGCACGCCCACGGCGTCGCCGAGCAGACCATAGAGCGCCGGCGAGATCGCGCCGGCGCCGATGGTGCCGGTATAGAAGATGCCGAAGGCGCGCGTGCGCTTGGCCGGCGCGACCAGGTCCGGCACGGTGCCGTAGAGCACCGACGAGGTGCCGTTGAGCGCGATGCCGACCACCGGCAGCACCAAAAGCGCTGTATCGAGCGACAGCGGCAGCAACCCGGCGATGCCGAGCGCGGTCACCGCCTCGGTCAGCCACACTGTCGCCACCGTGCCGATGCGCGTACCGATCACCGCGCATACCAGCTTGCCAGCGGCGCCACCGGCAAACACAAGTGCCAGCGCCAAACCGACGGTCGGCAAGCTGGCGCCTTTGGCGGTGAGCACGAAAGGCAGGAAGGTGAGGAAGCCCATGCGGGTGGCGCTGTCGATCACGCCGACCGACAGCAGCAGCGGAAAGCCGAAGCCGCGGCCGCCCGCCGCGCGGACTGCCTGCTGGCGCGGCGCGCTCGCGCTCTCGCGCAGGCGCGGCATCGCCACATAAATCACGACCGCCGCCAAGCTGCCGGCGCCACCCAACAGTGCCAGCGCCTCGCGCCAAGGCAGCAGCACGAACAGCAGCGAGGCCGCCGCCGGCACCGTCATCTTGCCGATGTCGCCGGCGAAATTGTAGCTGCCGAGCGCGTGGCGCGACCGCGCGCCGGCAAAGGCCTGCGCGATCAGCGACGAAGCCAGCGGATGCTGCGTGCTGGCGCCGAGTCCACCGACGAACAATGCCGCCACCAGCATGGTCACGCCGTGGCTCAGCCCGGCCAGGCAATAGCCAAAGCCAGCGAGCGCGGTGCCGACCGCCAGCACCAGCGGTGCGCCCAGCCGCTCGGCCAACATGCTCGATGGGATCTGGAAGCTGGCGAGCGTGCCGGAGAACACCGTCTTCATCAGGCCGAGCGCGGCAAAGCTGAGGCCGAACTCGCTCTGCCAGATCGGCAACATGACATAGACGAGGTCGGTATAGCCGTCGTGCAGCGCATGCGCGCCACCGGCCACGCCCATGGCGCGCCAAGCGTCGGGATTGCCTTGCACGGGCGTGAGCGGGCCGGAGGGACCTGCGGCGGCGCTCATGGCGTGGCGGCGCGCCGCTCGATGAAGGTCGTGCTCACGAAGGAGATCACCAGATCGCCCTGCTGGTTGACGCCGCTGGAGCGGATCATCAACAATCCGAAACCGGGTCGGCTGGCCGAGGCGCGCTTGTCCATCACCTCACTGGCGAAATCGACGGTGTCGTCGACATAGACCGGCTTCAGCCATTGCAAATCGCGGAAGCCGAGCGCGGGGCCGATCTTGGCAATCGGTTCGCCACGCGCGCGCAGCGCGTCATCCAGGCGGCGACGATAATGCACCATCAGCCGCATCCACAGCAGCGCGGTATGCCAACCGGATGCGACCAGCGCGCCGAAATGCGAATTTTCCGCCGCGGCCTCGTCGAGGTGGAATGGCTGCGGATCGAAGCGCCGGGCAAAGGCCTTGATCTCGTCGGCGGTAAAGGTGTGGCGGCCGAGCTGCCAGATCTCGCCAACCTGTACATCCTCGAAATATTTCATGACGCGGCTCCCGGTTCGCGGCGAGCCACCATCATCGAGCTGGTGAGCGTGGTGAGTACGACATCCCGTTCGTCGAGCACGTCGTAGCGGAATTTGACGAAGCCCAGCCCCGGCCGGCTGCCGGAAGCGCGTTTGTCGAGCACGGTAGCGCGCACGCGGATCTGCGTGCCCGGCCGCAACGGTTTGAGCCAGCGCACCTCGTCGATGCCGGCCGCGCCCATGGCGTTGGTCTCGAGCACGTAGCCGTCGGCGATCATGCGCATCAACAGACAGCAGGTGTGCCAGCCGGAGGCGGCGAGCCCGCCGAGCAGCGAGGCGCTGCCGGCGGCCTCGTCGAGATGCATGGGTTGCGGATCGAACTCGGCGGCGAAGGCGACGATCTCCTCGCGCGTGACCAGACGCGGTCCGTAGAGGGTGACCGTGCCGGGCTGGAAGTCTTCGAAGTGGAGTTTCGGCATGTTCATTTCTTACGTCATTACGAGACGCACGCGAAGTCTGCGGGCTAACGCCCGCGCCGGGGAATGACAATACCTCGTTCGCGAAACCTAGTTCGCCAAACCTAATTCGCGAAGCGGAAATGCATCACGTCGCCGTCGGCGACCACGTATTCCTTGCCTTCCAACCGCATCTTGCCGGCCTCCTTGGCGCCGACCTCACCGCCGCAAGCGATGAAATCGTCATAAGCGATGGTCTCGGCACGGATGAAGCCTTTTTCGAAATCGGTATGAATCACGCCGGCCGCCTGCGGCGCCTTGGTCCCTTGCGTGATGGTCCAGGCCCGCGTCTCTTTCGGGCCGACAGTGAAATAAGTCACCAGATGCAACAGCGCGTAGCCGGCGCGCACCAGCCGGTCGAGCCCGGTCTCCTGCAGGCCCACCGCTTCGAGGAATTCCGCGCGCTCGGCCAACGGCAGCACCGCGATCTCGGACTCGATCTTGGCCGAGATCACCACCGCGACCGCGCCCTCTTCCTTGGCGCGTTGCTCGACCTGGCGGGAGAATTCATTGCCGGTAGCAGCAGCGGCTTCTTCCACATTGCAGGCATAGAGCACGGGCGCCGAAGTCAAAAGCCCAAGCGAATGGAACAGCTTCTCTTCCTCCGGCTTGCGCTCGACCAGGCGTGCCGGCTTGCCGTCGCGCAACAAGACGAGCGAGCGGTTGATCAGATCGAGCATTTCCTTGGCCAGCTTGGCGTCTTCGCCCGAGCCCTTGGCCTTCTTCTCCAGATTGTCGACGCGCTTTTCCAAGGATTCGAGATCGGCCAGCATCAGCTCGGTCTCGATGGTCTCGATGTCGGCGATCGGATCGATCTTGCCCTCAACGTGAGTGACGTCGGTGTCCTCGAAACAACGCACCACGTGCACGATGGCGTCGACCTCTCGGATGGTGGCAAGGAACTGATTGCCGAGCCCCTCCCCTTTCGAGGCGCCGCGCACCAGGCCGGCGATATCGACGAAGGTGATGCGGGTCGGAATGATCTCCGCCGACTTGCCGAGCACCGCGAGCTTGTCCAGGCGCGGATCTGGCACCGCGATCTCACCAACACTGGGCTCGATGGTGCAGAACGGATAATTGGCGGCCTGCGCCGCCGCCGTCTCGGTCAGCGCATTGAAGAGCGTCGACTTGCCGACGTTCGGCAGGCCGACGATGCCGCATTTGAAGCCCATGGAGTGTACCGCGTCTCGTTGCTTATGGTGTCATTCGGAGCCGGGCGGCTCCTTGTCGTCGGTGAATCCCTTGGCATCCATCGCCAGGTGAACCCGGTTCTGGAAGCTCGCGTCCTTGCCCTCGACCAAAAGTCCCGCATTGTCGGCGATGATGTCGCACAGCGCCTCCACCCAGGGCCATTCGTCCTTGGCGAAATCCTGCAGCACGTAGTGCTCCACCAGCTTCTTGTCGCCCGGATGGCCGACACCGATGCGCACCCGCTTGTAGTCGTTGCCGACATGGGCAGTGATCGAGCGCAAGCCGTTGTGGCCGGCATTGCCGCCGCCGGTCTTCAGCCGCACCTTGGCCGGCTTCAATTCGATCTCGTCGTGGAAGACGACGATTTGGCCGGGGTCGAGCTTGTAGAAGCGCGCGGCCTCGGCCACCGCGCGCCCCAACTCGTTCATATAGGTGCCGGGCAGCAGCAGCAGCACGCGCTCGCCGCCGATCGGGCCTTCCACCACCACGCCCTGGAAACGGCGGCGCCACGGCGTCACGTCGTGGCGGCGCGCGATCGCCTGCACCACCATGAAACCGATATTGTGGCGGTTGCCGGCGTAGCGCGTGCCAGGATTGCCGAGGCCGACGAAAAGCTGCATGGCGTCAACGGTGTCGCCGCCGTCCTCACCCGAGCGCCGGAAAGGCAGCGGTAGGATCGATGTGGCGCGCGAGAGATCCCGAAAGCCGGGCCCCGCCCCCGATCGGTTCGGAGGCGGGAATTATCCAGATCACGCGCCGCTGTCGCCTCACTTCTTCTCGGGCTTGGCCGGCGCGGCGGCGGCGGCGGGAGCGGCACCGGTTGCGGACGCGGCACCCGCGGCAGGCGCGGCACCGGGCGCGGCAGCGGCCGCTTCGGCACCGGGCGCAGCGGCGGCGGCAGCCGCGGCAGCAGCCGCTTCGGCGGCGGCCTTGAGCTCTTCAGCGTAGCCGGACGGCGGCACCACGGTCACCAGCGTCATGTCGGCGCGGCCGATCACCTTCACATTGGGCGGCAGCTCCACTTCGCTGAGATGCTTGGAATGGCTGATCTCGAGACCGGCGATGTCGACATTGATCGCGTCCGGGATGGCATCGGCCGGGCACAGCACCTCGACATTATGGGTGACGATATTGACCGCGCCACCGCGCTTGACGCCGGGCGACTGGTCGGAATTGAGCACGTGCACCGGAATGTGCACGCGAATCCTGGCGCCCTCCGACACGCGCATGAAATCGACATGCATCGGCAGATCCTTCAGCGCGTCGAGCTGGAAGTCGCGCGGGATCACGCGGTGCTTCTCGCCGTCCACGTCGAGCTCGTAGAGCGTGGTGAGGAAGCGCCCGCCATAGATGCGCTTGCGCAGCTCGTCGTGCTCGATGAGCACCATCATCGGGGGCTTATTCTCGCCGTAGATCACTGCCGGCACGCGGCCGGAATAACGTGCTGCCCGTGCGGCCCCCTTGCCGGCTTTCGGGCGCACCGTCGCCTTCATTTCTTGCACGGTGGCCATAACCAATATCCCTCTAAGTCCATGGAAAAAGGCGGCTTTTTGGCCGCCCGCAAACGCGGCATGCCTCCAGGGGTGCCGGGGGCCGCGTGTCGCGGCGGGTTATAGCGGCGAGGGCCGCAAAGGGCAAGGAAGGCGCAATCAGTCGGCCGGCGGGGCGTCTTTCGCCTTCTTCGCCGATTTTTCCGGCTTTTCCGCCTTGCCCTCCAGCGCCTCGAGGCGCGCCTTCAGCGCCTCGTTCTCCTCGCGCGCGAGCCGGGCCATGTCCTTGACCGCCTCGAACTCGTCGCGCTGGACCACGTCGAGCTCGCGCAGGATTCGCTCGGCCTGGGCACGAAACAGCGTATCGAACTCGCGCCGCACCCCTTGGGCGACCCCGGCGGCATCGTTCATCAGACGCGCCATCTCGTCGAAAATGCGGTTGCTGGTCTGGGTCATGGGTCTTGTCCCCCGGGTTTGCCCCCATTAATGGCGATCCGGTCATCCCGCCGCAAGAGGCGGCGTGCTATCCCTCGTGGGCGAGGCGAAACGCGCGGGGGCGCAACCACGCGAGCTGATGGAAATCCCCGATGCCCTGGCTGCTCATTCCCTACCCGAAGTTCGACCCGATATTGGTGCAGTTCGGCCCCTTCGCCATTCGCTGGTATGCGCTGGCCTATATCGTCGGCATCCTGCTCGGCTGGGTCTATGCCCGCGCGCTCATCCGCAACGAGCGCTATTGGGGCGGCCCGGCGCCGATGACGCTGATCGATTTCGACGACTTCGTGCTCTGGGTGACGCTCGGCATCATCCTCGGCGGCCGCATCGGCTATGTGCTGTTCTACAATCTGCCGTTCTTCACCGCCCATCCGCTGCAAATCTTCGCCGTCTGGCACGGCGGCATGTCGTTCCACGGCGGCTTCACCGGCTGCGTGGTGGCGGTGGTGCTGTTCGCCCGAAAGCGCGGCCTTTCGATCTTGTCGCTCGGCGACGTCACCTGCGCGGTCGGGCCGATCGGCCTGTTCCTCGGCCGCATCGCCAATTTCATCAATGGCGAGTTATGGGGCCGGCCGACCGACGTGCCCTGGGCCATGGTCTTTCCCAGCGGCGGGCCGATGCCGCGCCATCCGAGCCAGCTCTACGAGGCGACGCTGGAAGGCCTGGTGCTGCTCGCCGTGCTCTATGTCATGATCCGCATCGGCGCCTTGAAGCGGCCGGGGCTGATCGTCGGCGGTTTCGCCTGCTTCTATGCGCTGGCGCGCAGCTTCTGCGAATTCTTCCGTGAGCCCGACGCCCAGCTCGGCTTCCTCTGGGGGGGCGCCACCATGGGGCAATTGCTGTCGATCCCGCTGTTCCTCGCCGGGCTCTGCTTCATCGCCTATGCGCTGAAGCATGAGCCGCTGCGGAGCGACCGGTGACCGACATCGCGCCGCTGGAACGCGAGATCCGCCGGCGCATCGAGGCGGCGGGGCCGATGCCGGTCCGCCGAATACATGGCGCTCTGCCTCGGCGATCAGACGCACGGCTATTACGTCACCCGCGATCCGCTGGGCGCGTCCGGCGATTTCACCACCGCGCCGGAAGTGAGCCAGATGTTCGGCGAGCTGATCGGCCTGTGGATGGCGGCGATGTGGACGCAGATGGGCTCGCCGGAAAATATCCGCGTGGTCGAACTCGGACCCGGCCGCGGCACCTTGATGAAGGACGCTCTGCGCGCGGTGAAGGTGTTGCCGGCGTTTCCCGAGGCGATGGTGCTGCATCTGGTCGAGATCAGTCCGGTCCTGCGGGCGCAGCAGCAGCGCACTCTCGCGGATATCGGCGTGCCGGTGTACTGGCATGACACGCTTGCCGATGTGCCGAAGGGCACCACTATCGTCGTCGCCAACGAGTTCTTCGATGCGTTGCCGGTCGACCAGGCGGTGAAGACCGATCGCGGCTGGCACGAGCGCCGCGTCGGCATCGATGCCGACGGCAAGCTCGTCTTCACCGTCGCGCCCGACCCGATCCCGCATTTCGACATCATGCTGCCGCCGCCCCTGCGCGCGGCGGCGGAGGGCGCGATCTTCGAATGGCGCTCGGAGCGTGCCGCCATGGATCTCGGCCGCCGCCTCGCCGACGAGCGCGGCGCCGCGCTGGTGATCGACTACGGGCATGTCGAAAGCGAGCTCGGCGATACCCTGCAGGCGGTCGGCCGCCACGCCTATGCCGACGTGCTGAGCAGCCCCGGCAATATCGATCTCACCGCCCATGTCGACTTCCAGGCGCTCAAGCGCGCGGTCGAGGCGATGGGCGTCACCGGCTTTGGGCCGATCGACGCAGTCACAATTGCTGCGCGGCCTCGGTATCGAGACGCGGGCGGCCCAGTTGAAGGCACAAGCGACGCCCACGGCCGCCGCCGAGATCGATCTGGCGCTGGCGCGGCTGATCGGTCACGGCCGCAGCGACATGGGCGCGCTGTTCAAGGCGGCTGCCTTCGCGCATCCGGCGCTCGGCACGCCGCCGGTGTTCGCGGCGGCGTGACGCACGCGGCTGGCCCCGCCTCGATCTGTGCCAAACGGTGGCCGCTCCCGGATCGCATCCGCGAGCGGCTCGCAGCATGGTCAAGCCTTACGGGCAGCGATGAACCCGGCCGTGAAGATCGACCCACGTTCCGGTTTGCGGATTGTAGCTGCGGTATCGCCGCATGCAGTATTCGACACCCTGATTTTGGCGCGCCGCTTCGCCGGCGATGATGGCGCCGATGGCAAGACCGACGGCCGCGCCCGCGGCCGCCGCCCCGATATTGCCACCCCCGCCGCCGCGGCCGCCGCCACGTCGTCCAACACGCGCGCCGCCACGATTGCCGCGCCGCTGCTGCACTTGTTGCAGCAGGCTCGGCGCGCTCGTTTGCGCTTGCAGCGAGAGATCTTTCGATACGCTACCCAGCGGCGCGGCCGAGACCGCTGCTGGAGCGACAACAAAGGCAAGGCCCGCCAGGGCAGCGGCTGTAATGAGTGGTACACGCATGGGAGCACCTCCTTTGTGTCCGCCGTCGAACTTCCGACGTATCGTGCTAGCTAACAACGGCGATAAACTGAACGCATTGACCTAGGTCACTTACTCCGGACGCCGTCCCATGTTGCAGGCTGCTTCGCTCGCTAATCTGGCGCGTATTCGCCACGGTTTCTTCACCCGCGGCGGCGGTGTGTCGCAGGGCGTCTATGCAAGTCTTAATGGCGGCGTCGGCTCCGATGACGCGCCGGCCAAGGTCGGCGAGAACCGCGCCCGCATGGCGGCGGCGCTCGGTGTCACGCCCGAGCGCCTGCTGACGCCCTATCAGATTCATTCGCCCGACGTGATCGCCGTCGAGCGACCCTGGCCGCAGGATCAGCGTCCGCGCGCCGACGCCATGGTGACGCGCGTGCCGGCACTCGCCATCGGCGTGTCCACCGCCGACTGCGGACCGTTGCTGCTCGCCGACACGCAGGCGGGCGTGATCGGTGCCGCGCATGCCGGCTGGCGCGGCGCGCTCAATGGCGTCATCGACGCCGTGGTCGATGCGATGGAAAAGCAGGGCGCCGTACGCGCGCGTATCGCGGCGGCGCTCGGGCCTACCATCCGGCAGGCGAACTACGAAGTCGGCCCCGAATTCGTCGAGCGCTTCCTCGCCGTCGACGGTACCAATGCGCGTTTCTTCAAGCCGTCGGAACGCGCCGGCCATGCCATGTTCGATCTGCCCGGCTATATCGCGGCCCGTGTTCAACAGGCGGGTATCGTGAATTTTGAGGATCTCGGCCTCTGCACCTATGCCGAGCCTGACCGATTTTTCAGCTATCGCCGCTCAACGCGGCAGCACGAACCGGATTATGGCCGGCATATCAACGCCATCGCACTCGCCGATTAGCATGTTCTGTGCAAGCCTGCCCTGCACGCCGCATCCGTGCTGGACTCAACCGCCGCCGAAGCCGTTAGGTTGGATTTCGGCCGAGGGGGACCTCAACAACAATCGGCCGAGGGGTGTTCATGCAGTGGCGTTGGGGCCGCCGCGCTTGCCGCGCGGCGTTTTGTGTGTGTCGGCCCGCTGTGCTGCTGGCAACAGCATGCGCCTTCACGCTCACCGCCTGCGAGCTTGTGAGCCAGCCCAGTTTCACGGTGGCACAGCCGCGCGGCGCCAGCGTCGCATTCGATTCGATCGACGGGCTGCCGCCGGCGCAATTCCAGACTCTGGTACAGGACCTCAACGACGAAGCGCAGTCGCGCCGGCTTGCCGTAATCTCGCGCGAAAACCCGTCGGCCTATCGTGTGCGTGGCTATCTCAGCGCCGAAACCGCCAAGGACAAGACCACCGTCTCCTGGGTTTGGGACGTGTTCGACAACGACCAGCACCGCGCCTTGCGCATCACCGGCACGCAGGACGCCGACGGTCAGCCGCATGAGGGCTGGCAAGCCGTCGATGGCGAGACCCTGCGCAAGATCGCCCGCGAAAGCATGGACCAGCTCGCGGCTTTTCTGACCTCGCCGGCGGTCGCGCCCGGAGCGCCGGCGCCCGCTCCCGCGCATGTCGCGTTTGTGTACGGGGACGCCTCGACGCCCGAAGCCGCCGGTATTTTCCGCATCTTCCATGCCCATGCCGACCCGGTGCCGGCGACCGTTGCGCCGGCGGAAACCGATACCGGGATTGCCGCAACGCCGATCTCGGCCGCGGTCCCGCTGCCGCGCCGGAGGCCGCTGGCCGCTGCCGCGGTATCGGCGCGCGAGACGTTAATGCTGGCGGCCGCCCGGCATGCGGCGCGTTAGGGCTTTGTCGAGCCTGACGGAAAAAGCCTCGGGACAACGAATTTCCCCCATATTGCCCCCCTCCCCCCGCCTTGTTATGACCACGCCGCCCGCGCGGCTCCCGAGTCCGCGACGGTCACCATGACCAGCGGCGCGAGACTTTAACGTGAGGATTTTTGGATGGCGGGCAAGAATGGAGCGATCAAGCTCGTTGCCGGCAATTCCAATCCCGCGCTGGCTGGGCAGATCGCCGACTATCTGAAAACGCCGCTGACCAAGGCGGTGGTGCGGCGTTTCGCCGATATGGAAGTGTTCGTCGAGATCCAGGAAAACGTGCGCGGCGCGGATTGCTTCGTGATCCAGTCGACCTCGTTTCCGGCCAACGACCACCTGATGGAATTGCTGATCATCATCGACGCGCTGCGCCGCTCTTCGGCGCGCCGTATCACCGCGGTAATTCCCTATTTCGGCTACGCCCGGCAGGACCGCAAACCGGGGCCGCGCACGCCAATCTCGGCCAAGCTGGTCGCCAATCTGATCACCCGCGCCGGCACCGACCGGGTGATGACGCTCGACCTGCATGCCGGGCAGATCCAGGGCTTCTTCGATATCCCCACCGACAATCTCTACGCCTCGCCGCTGATGGTGCGCGACATCCGCGAGCATCTCAAGCTCGACACCATCATGGTGGTATCGCCCGACGTCGGCGGCGTCGCCCGCGCGCGTGGGCTGGCTAAACGCATCAACGCGCCGCTCGCCATCATCGACAAGCGGCGCGAGCGGCCGGGCGAATCCGAGGTGATGAACGTGATCGGCGAGGTCGCCGGCCACACCTGCGTGCTGGTCGACGACATCGTGGATTCCGGCGGCACGCTGATCAACGCCGCCGACGCCCTGCTCGCGCAGGGCGCGCGCGACGTCTACGCCTATATCAGCCACGGCGTCTTGTCCGGCGGCGCGGTCGCGCGCATCGCCAAGTCGCGGCTGAAGGAGCTGGTGATCACCGACTCGATCCAGCCCACCAAGGAAATGCTCAGCGCCGGCAATGTGCGCATGCTGCCGGTGGCGCCGCTGATCGGCGAGGCGATCGGGCGCACGGCGGCGGAAGAGTCGGTGTCGAGCCTGTTCGACTGAGCCCTGTCACAAAGTCGAGTTATCCACTGCCGATTCAAGGCGCCGCCGGATTGCTTGTGGAGAGTCCGGGCGGCATGGTTGCCTGGCCGGGGCAAATCACGGCTCACTGGCGCCCGACGATGCCTTTGGCGGGCAGAATCGAGCAGGGTATAGTCGGTTTGCCGCTGATTTGTTCTGACTGCCAAGGCACCGCGTATCCCAAGAGTCAATCCCGTGAACGGGGCGCGGCATGCCGTTATCGGCTTGCCGTGCGCGTATGGTGGCGTGCGTTTCCCCTCGCTCCATTCGGCAAAGCGGAGACGACATGTCCGACATAGGCTACGCGGACGAACAACGTATCAACCCCCTGGACGTGGTCGAGAGCGTCGTCACCGGTAATGACTGGTCGTTCGAGCGTGCCGGCGACGACGAGATCACCATCCTGGTGAACGGGCGCTGGACCGACTACCAGCTTTCCTACACCTGGATGGGCGACATCGAGGCGCTGCATCTGGCCTGCGCCTTCGACCTGAAGATTCCGGAACGCCGCCGCGGCGAAGTGCAGGTGCTGATCTCGCTGATCAACGAGCAGCTCTGGGTCGGCCATTTCGACCTCTGGATCAAGGAAGGCATGATCATGTTCCGCCACGCGTTGCTGCTGGCGGGCGGCGTCGAGGCGTCCGGCCGGCAATGCGAGGCGCTGCTGTCGACCGCGCTCGATACCTGCGAGCGCTATTTCAGCGCCTTCCAGTTCGTGGTCTGGGCCGGCAAGGAGGCCAAGGAGGCACTTGCCGCCGCCATGTTCGAGACCTCGGGCGAGGCGTGAGGCGTCGGCATTCCGGCGCGCGCCGACGGCGCGGGCCCGGAATGACAAGCTTGCAAATGGCGATATGATCGCCGCCATGAAACCACCTGCGAAAAAGCCGCTGGCCAGATTTTCCGGCCGCCTGGTCCTCCTCGGCGCCGGCAAGATGGGCGCGGCCATGCTCGACGGCTGGCTCGCGCGCGGGCTTGATCCGCGCAAGCTCGTCGTGCTCGAACCGCAGCCCGGCAAGGCGCTGAAGGCGCTGACCCGACGCGGCCTCGCGCTCAACCCGAAAGCCAAACCGGTTGACGCCGCCGCGCTCGTCATCGCGGTCAAGCCGCAAAGCGCGCCGGACGCGCTGCCGGCGCTGGCGCCCTATGCCGGCAAGCGTTCCCTGGCGCTGTCGATCATGGCCGGGCGCACGCTCGGCTTTCTCGGCAAGGCGCTGCCCGCGGGCACGGCCATCGTGCGCGCCATGCCGAACACGCCGGCGGCCATCGGCCGCGGCATCACCGTGGCCTGCGCCAGTGCTCAGGTTTCCGCCCGCCAGCGTAAGCTCGCCACCGACCTGCTCGCCGCCATCGGCGTCGTCGAATGGGTTGCCGACGAAGCGCTGATGGACGCGGTCACCGCCGTGTCCGGCTCCGGCCCGGCCTATGTCTTCCTGCTAGCGGAAGCGATGACGCAAGCCGGCATTGCCGCCGGCCTGCCGGCCGCCTTGGCCGCCAAGCTGGCGCGCGAGACGGTGTCCGGCTCCGGCGAATTGCTGCATCGCTCGAGCCTCGATGCCGCCAGTTTGCGGCAGAACGTCACCTCGCCCGGCGGCACCACGGCCGCGGCGCTCGACGTGCTGATGGGCCCGGGCGGCTTCGACAGTCTGTTGACCAAGGCCATCGCCGCGGCCACGCGGCGCTCGCGCGAACTCGCCGGCTAGCCCGGCGTTTGGCAAGCCTACGCCCCGCGTGGCGCGAATGGACGCAGCCCTAGAACCGTCGCCTTTGCCGGCTTAGATTGATCAAGTTCCCTCGTTGAGGAGGTCGCCATGGCCCGCAAAACCAAACGTCAACGCAAAGCGCCGCCGACCCCGCCGCCACCGCGCGGCGACAGCGACCGCGACAAGGCGACCGACGCGCTGATGGCGCTGCTTGCCGAACAGCCCTTGGAAGAAATCGGTCTCGCCGAAGTCGCCGGCCGCGCCGGCCTCAAGCTGTCGCAACTACGCGCCGAATTCGGCTCGGTGCTAGCGATCTTCGCCGCCCACATCAAGGACATCGACCGCCAGGTGCTCGCCGGCGGCGACGGCGACATGAGCGAGGAGACGCCGCGCGAACGGCTGTTCGACGTGCTGATGCGGCGGCTGGAAGTGATGGCGCCCTACAAGGAGGCGGTGCGCTCGGTCATGCGTTCGGCGTGGCGCAATCCGCCGCTGGCGCTGGCGCTCAATGCCATGGCGGTCCGCTCGCAGCACTGGATGCTGGAAGCCGCCGGCATCACCGCCTCCGGCCCGCGCGGAGCCATGCGCGCACAAGGCGCGGCACTGATGTTCGCGCGCGTGCTCAAGGTCTGGGTCGACGACGAAGACGAAGGCCTCGACCGCACCATGGCCGCGCTCGACAAGGGTCTCGCGCGCGGCGAACGCTGGGTCGGCTTCCTCGACGACCTCTGCGCCATCCCGAGCTGCATCCTGCGCGGCCCGCGCCGCCGTCGCCGCCATCGCGACGAGGAGGACGAGGAGCCAGAGGCGGCTTAAACCGGTACCCTTACCGTCGCCCGTAAGCCGCCGAGCGGACTGTCGCCAAGCATGATGTCGCCGCCATGCGAACGCGCGATGTCGCGGGCGATGGCGAGCCCCAAGCCGGTGCCGCCCTCATCCTGGTTGCGCGCGTCGTCGAGCCGCAGGAACGGCTTGAACACGTCCTCGCGCATTTCCGGCGGGATGCCGGGGCCGTCGTCGTCGATGGTGATGGTGAGATAGCGGTGATCGCGGTGGCCGGTGATGGCGATCGATTGCGCAAAGCGCGCCGCGTTCGACACCAGATTGCCGAGGCAGCGCTTGAAGGCGGCGGGGCGCACGGTGACGATCGGCGGGCCGCGGAACACGACGGTCGCCCGGTGGCCGTTGCGCTCGGCGTCGAGCTTGAGCTCCTCGAGGAAGTCCGCCATGTCGGTCGGCGCCGAGGTTTCGCCGGAATCGCCGCGGGCGAAGGCGAGATAGGCCTCGAGCATGCGCGCCATCTCGTCGACATCCTTCTTCATCGCCTCGACTTCCGGCGTTTCGCCGAGCAGCACCAGCTCGAGCTTGAAGCGCGTGAGCACGGTGCGCAGGTCGTGGCTGACACCGGCGAGCATGGCGGTGCGCTGTTCCATGGCGCGCTCGATGCGCGTCTTCATCTCGATGAAGGCGGCGGCAGCGCGGCGTACCTCGCGGGCGCCGCGCGGACGGAAATTGGGCGCCTCGCGTCCCATGCCGAAGCTCTCGGCGGCATCGGCCAGCCGCAGGATCGGCTTGATCTGGTTGCGCAGGAACAACACGGCGACGATGAGCAGCACTACCGAGGTGCCGAACATCCAGAACAGGAACATCTGCGCGTTGGAGGCATAGGCGGCGCTGCGGCGCGCGAACACGCGGATCACCGCATTGTCGAGCTGTACTCGGATCTCGACCAGCGCCGACTTGCCGACGGTGTCGATCCAGAATGGGCGGCCGATCTGCTTGCGCAGTTCCTCCGACAGCGCCTGGTCGAGCAGCGAGAAGAACGGCTTCGGCCCCGGCGGCGGCAGGTCGCCGAGCGGGAGGAAATCGACCACCAGGCCGAGCCGGTCCTGCGCGATGCGGCGGATCAGCGCGCGCTGGGTGTCCTGCGGATAGCCGTTATAAACGTCGATCAGCGCGGCGATGTCGTGTACCACGCTGGCCGACAGGCGCTGGGTGACGACGTTCCATTGCCGCTCGACGAAGACGAAGGCGAGCACCGATTGCAGGATCACCATGGGCATGATGATGATCAGCAGCGCGCGGGCATAAAGGCCCTTCGGCATTACGCTGTTGAGCCAGTGGGCGATGCGCCGCCAGCCCTCGCGGATCTTGCCGAGTTCGGCATGGATGCGGCGGATCGGCGGAATGGCGTCGTACCATTCCCAGGCCTCGCGCAGCCGCGTCAGCGCCGTGCGCACGCCGTTGCCGAAATCGAGCGAGGTCATGTCGTGCTCACCAGCCGGTAGCCGATACCGCGCACGGTCTGCACATAAAGCGGATTGGCGGGATTGCGCTCGATCTTGCGGCGCAGCCGGTTGATCTGCACGTCGACGGCGCGCTCGCTCACCGTCGAGGCGCCATTGCCAGCAAGCTGCATGCGCGGCACGGTCTCGCCCGGCGTCGCCGCCAACACGCGCAACATGTCGCGCTCGCGGTCGGTGAGGCGAATGACCGTCTCGCCCTTGCGCAACTCGCCGCGCGCCAGATGATAGACGAAGGGTCCGAAGCGCACCGATTCCACCGGCGTCGCCGCCGCCGGCTGCGCGCGCTTGAGGATATTGGCAATGCGCAGTGACAGTTCGCGCGGCTCGAACGGCTTCGACAGATAGTCGTCGGCGCCCATCTCCAGGCCCTTGATGCGGCTCTCGGCGGCGTCGCGCGCGGTCAGCATCAGGATCGGCACGTTGGAGGCGCCGCGCAGCGATTGCGCGAAGTCGAAGCCGGATTCGCCCGGCATCATCACGTCGAGCACGAGCAGGTCGAAACGCAGGCCGACGAGCTTGGCGCGCGCGTCGGCGGCATTGTCGGCGGTGGTGACGCGATAGCCTTCGCTCGTCAGGAAGCGCGATAGCAGATCGCGAATGCGGCGGTCGTCGTCGACCACCAGCAGATGCGGCGCGTCGTCGGCGAGCGGGACGGGCGAGATCATCTGCCAGGGTCCATGGGTGGCGCGCTAGCCCCGCGGCTTGGCGCGGTCGGCGCGCGCGATCAGCCGCAGCACGCCTTCGCGGTTGTCGTCGTCGATCATGGCGGTGAGGAAACGGCGCGCCGCTTCGTGCGCGCCGGGACCAAGCTCGGCGAAAGCGCGGGTGATGCGCTGGGTCTGCAGGCCGGCGAGCTCGAGCGCCAGTGCCTCGCCCTTCGTCGTCACCGACAAGAGCCGCTGGCGGCGATCCAAGGCGCCCTCCTTCTGCACCACATAGCCCTGGTCGACGAGCTGCTTGAGCACGCGGCCGAGCGACTGCTTGGTGATGTTGAGAATGTCGAGCAGGTCCGCCACCTTCATGCCGGGATTGCGGTTGACGAAATGCAGAACGCGGTGATGGGCGCGGCCGAAGCCGAGCGGCACCAGCACCTCGTCGGGATCGCCGACGAAATCGCGGTAGGCGAAGAACAACAGCTCGATGATGTCCCAGACCGGCTCCGCCGCCGTTGCCGGCGTCGCCGAACGCTCGCCCAGGTTGGCCGTATTGCCCACGGTCTTGGCGCTCACATTTATGTCAGCCATATTGACATATTTTGATTTTATGTTACAAAAACGTCGCCGGAGACGAAAGGATCGTGCCAAGAAGCGCGATCCAGGGTCGTCTCGGGCACCGGAACCGGCTTATTGCCGGGTTCGGCCAGTATTACCGGGTGTTGCCACGGGACGCAAAGTGTTGGCAGTGGCGCGGAAAATGCGCCATCAAGGGCCCAGGGCGTTGCCCCGAGCGGCCGGCGGAACACCCAAGCGCAAGGCGAAGGAGAAGACCATGGCGGCGCAGTCCTATGACCGGCTCGAAGGGGTCATCTGGTACGACGGCAGGCTGGTGCCCTGGAACGAAGCCAATCTGCATGTGCTGTCGCATGGCCTGCATTACGCGAGCTGCGTGTTCGAGGGCGAGCGCGCCTATGGCGGCCGCATCTTCAAGAGCACCGAGCATTCCGAGCGGCTGAAGCGCTCGGCCCAGGTGCTCGACTTCGAGATTCCCTATTCGGTGGCCGAGATCGACGCCGCCAAGAAATTGGTGCTGGAGAAGAACGGCAAGAAAGAGGCCTATGTCCGCCCGGTCGCCTGGCGCGGCTCGGAGATGATGGGCGTTTCGGCGCAGGCTAACACCATCCATCTCGCCATCGCCAGTTGGGAATGGCCGAGCTATTTCGATCCCGAGCAGCGGCTCAAGGGCATCAAGCTCGACCTCGCCGAATATCGCCGGCCCGATCCGCGCACCGCGCCCTGCCGCGCCAAGGCTGCCGGCCTTTACATGATCTGCACCATCTCCAAGCACCGGGCGGAGCGGCGCGGCTATGCCGACGCCATGATGCTGGACTGGGAAGGGCGCGTCGCCGAATGCACCGGCGCCAATATCTTCTTCGTCAAGGACGGCAAGATCCATACGCCGATCGCCGACTGCTTCCTCGACGGCATCACCCGGCAGACGGTGATCGCGCTGGCGAAGAAGCGCGGCATCGAGGTGATCGAGCGCCGCATCATGCCGGACGAGCTCGCCGATTTCGCCGAGTGCTTCATCACCGGCTCGGCGGCGGAAGTGACCGCGGTGGCCGAGATCGCGCAGTGGAATTTCAACCCCGGCGGCATCACCAAGACGCTGATGGACGATTACACCGCCGAGGTGCAGCCGCAGGCGGCGATGGCGTAAGCGGCGGTAACGAATCTAAGCCATCGCGATTGAAGCGCTCCGCTCCTTCCCGCCCCCGCCTTCGCGGGGGCAGGCTCCGGCGTGGACCATTGCAGGCCCGAGGGGCTATTCGTTTTCGGCGAAAACTGCGCGATCACCGTATTGGCGGCGCATATTGGATGCCGCCCCGATCCCACAAACTGTTCAGGCCGCGGGGAATACCGAGCTTCGAGGCGGTGCCGACATTCCGCTCGTATATATCCGCGTAATTGCCGACCAGCCGCAGGATTCGTGCAGCCCAATCCTTGGTCAGGCCCATTTCCTCACCGAAGGCCCCTTCGAGACCAAGCAGGCGCCTGACGGAAGGCTTTTTCGATTTCATAGCCTCGTCGATGTTCGCCCGCGTGACGCCCAGCTCCTCGGCATCGACCATGGCGAATTGCGTCCACTTGACGATTTTCAACCATTGAAAATCGTCCTGTCGGACCACAGGCCCCAGCGGTTCCTTGGAGATCACGTCCGGCAGGATGACGTGATCGCGGGGAACCTTGAGTTCGCTGCGCAACGCATAAAGTTGCGAGACGTCGGAGGTCAGGGCATCGCAACGACCGCTTTCATAGGCCTTCAAGGCCTCCTCGGCCGATGGAAAGACGACAGCCTTGTAGGTTAGCAGATTGTTCCGGAAATAGTCGGCGAGATTGAGCTCTGTCGTCGTTCCGGATTTTACGCAAATCGATTTGTCGGCAAGCGCGAGCGCCGAGTTGATATTAAGCGCCTTGCGGACCATGAAGCCTTGTCCGTCGTAGTAATTGACGGCCGCGAAGATCAATCCCAATCGGGTTTCCCGTCCCATCGTCCAGGTAGAATTGCGCGACAAGACATCGATCTTTTTCGCCTTCAAGGCCTCGAACCGATCCTCTGCCGACAGCGGCACAAATTCGACTTTCGTTGCGTCGTTGAAGATAGCGGCTGCCAATGCCTGGCAGAAGTCGACATCGAGGCCCGCCCATTGGCCCTTGCCGTCCTTTTCGGAGAAACCGGGCAAACCTTGACTGACGCCGCAGGTTACCCGTCCGCGGACTTCAACGTCTTTGAGGGTCTGCGCCGATGCAGTCGCGGTAGCCACAGCAACGAAAAGGAATGCAAGCGACAGCGACACATGAGCGTTCCTGAACAACATGAGCACGTTACCCCCGGTAAGGCCTGTCAAAGCATCGGCGCGTGTTGCACGACCACCCTCGTTCCGATCGGCACGCGGCCGAAAAGATTGATGATATCCGGATTGGTGAGACGGAAGCAGCCCGACGACACCGCATGCCCGATCGTTTGCGGCTGGTTGGTGCCGTGAATGCGATATTCCGTATTGCCGATGTAAAGCGCGCGGGCGCCCAGCGGATTGCCGGGACCGCCGGCCATAAAGCGGGGAAGATAGGGTTGCCGCTTGATCATCTCCGGCGGCGGGCGCCAATCCGGCCACTCCCCCTTGCGCGTAATCCGATGAATTCCCGACCATTGAAAGCCGACCCGGCCGACGCCGATCCCATATCGGATGGCGCGGTTGTTGCCTTCAACCAAATAAAGAAAGCGCTGCGAGGTGCTGACGATGATGGTGCCGGGCGCCTCGGTGGTTCGGTAGAATACGGGCTGCCGCTGGTAAACGATATCGAGCTGTTCTTCCGTCGGATTCGGTACGTAGCCCGGCTGATCCTGCAGGGCGATCATATCCTTTTCTTTGATAATCTGCTCTTTGGCGTCCTGCGCATGTGCCGGCAATGCCACGGCCGCAAAACCGAGCGCGATCAGAATCCAACTTCGAAACATGCCTGACCCTGTCCTTCCACGCGCAAGTGTGCTCTTCATCCGCTTACGACGGATCAAATCGTATTTTATCAAACTCCTGCGGTAAACACCGCGAGGCGCACTGGAGCTAAGCCCTTAATCACACGTCAAAAATGAGCACCGATGTGGCGGGCTCGACCGGAATATCCGGCGTCACCCATGAGCGGGTCTAGCTTGGAAGCGCAACGGCACGGAACAGGATATCCTCTCGCATAGTGTGCCGAAAGGCGCTAGCGACTGTTGCAACATGAGCAGAAGTTTGGGCTACCTCCTTGCCATCGGCCTTGCATGCAGCGTCGCTGTCAGCAACGGGTTTTCGCGCTTCGCCTATGCCCTGATCCTCCCGGCGATGCAAAACGATCTCGGCTGGAATTACACGGAAGCCGGCTGGAACAACACCGCCAATGCCACCGGTTATCTGCTTGGCGCCATGGTGACCTTCCGCTTGATGCGCCGATTCAGCGTGCGGCAACTGTTTGCCTCCGGCCTGTGGATCACCACCGCCGCGCTGATCCTGACCGGGTTTACCGCGGATTTTTCATTGTTGGCATTGTCACGTTTTGTGGCGGGCATGAGTGGCGCGGTCGTGTTCATCACCGGAGGCGTACTGGTTGCAAACGTCTTCCTCCATGATGCAGCAAACGCGGCTTCGGCCATTGCCATATATTTCGCCGGCGGCGGCGCGGCCATCGTTCTCACCGGAATCACGCTGCCCTGGTTATTTGCGCGCGCGGGCGATTCGGTATGGCCGCATGCCTGGATTACAATCGGGCTGGTGTCGGCTGCCGCGAGCGTCATGGCCATCGTGGCAGCAAGGAGGGTCGACGAGCCCAGAGCCGCCGGCGGTTACAATCGTTGGGTCAAATGGCCATTTGCACCGCTGCTGGCCGCCTACGGCTTGTTCGGCATCGGTTACATTGCCTACATGACTTTCATCATCGCCTGGCTGCGCGAACACGGCGCTGGCGCTATGCTCATCGCCGCGTTCTGGGCCTTGCTCGGGCTTGCGACCGTTCTCTCACCGTCGGTTTGGCGCCGCCCGTTGACCGGCTGGCCAGGTGGAAAGCCATTGGCCGCTGTGATGGTTGTGCTGGCGATCGGTGCGGCTTTGCCGTTGTGGCACCCAAACGCCGCGGTGATGATCACGTCTGCTATTGTTTACGGGGGCTCTTTTTACGTGGCGCCAACCGCCGTCACCGCCTTCGCCCGCAAGGCGCTCCCGCCGCAGCAATGGGGCGAGGCGATTGCCGGGTTCACCATTTTGTTCGCCTTTTGCCAGTGCCTCGGTCCGCTATTGAGCGGAGCGATCTCCGATGCGGCCGGTAGTCTGTTCGCGGGACTAGCGTTTTCAGCGCTGCTGTTGGTCGCCGGCGCCGCCGTCGCTCTCTTGCAGCGGGACATCAAAGCGTGAGCCGGTCTCGACAATGACGTGCCCGGCCAACCCGGGCCTGTCGGTGCGTGAGAGATGCGGCGCCCCCGCCTCACTCCTGCAGCACATAGGCGCCGGGGGCATCGGCGAGCGGGGCGCGGCCCGGCATGCCCAGCGGCGGCGGGGCCACCGGCGCGCCGGAATTCGCCGCCAGCCAGGCGCTCCATTGCAGCCACCAGGAGCCGTCATTATGCGGCGCCTGCGCCTCCCAGGAGTGGCGGTCGAGATAGCGGTCGCGGTGCTTCTTGGTCATCATCTGGAAGCTGCGATGCGGATGGCCGGGCTCCGAGACGATGCCGGCATTGTGGCCGCCGGTGGTGAGCACGAAGGTGACGTCGGTGTCGCTCAAGAGGTTGATCTTGTAGACCGAGCGCCAGGGCGCGACGTGGTCGCGCTAGGTGCCGACCGCGAAGATCGGGATGTGGATGTCGCTCAGCGCCAGCGAGCGGCCGTCGATCTTGTAGTGCCCCTCGGCCAAGTCGTTGTTGAGGAACAGCTTGCGCAGATATTGCGAATGCATCTTGTAGGGCAAACGGGTGGCGTCGGCGTTCCACGCCATCAGGTCGCTCATCGGCCGCGCGCTCGCCCAGCAGATATTCGCGCACCATGCGCGACCAGATCGAGATCGCTGGAGCGCAGCAATCTGGAAGGCGCCGGCCATCTGCTTGGTGTCGAGGAAGCCCTGCTCCCACATCAGGTCCTCGAGGAAGGCGATCTGGCTCTCGTTGATGAACAGCATCAATTCGCCGGCCTCGGTGAAGTCGGTCTGCGCGGCAAACAGCGTGACGGTCTTGAGCCGGTCGTCGCCGGCGCCGGCCATGGCGGCCGCGGCGATGGAGAGCAGCGTGCCGCCGATGCAATAGCCGGTGGCGTGGATTTTGGCCTGCGGCACGATGGCGCCGATGGCATCGACCGCCGCCATGACACCGAGATTGCGGTAGTCTTCGAGCGACAGATCGCGATCCTGCTCGGTCGGATTTTTCCACGAGATCATGAAAACGGTGAAGCCCTGCGCGGTGAGATATTTCACCAGCGAGTTCTCCGGCGACAGATCGAGGATGTAGTATTTCATGATCCAGGCCGGCACGATCAGCACCGGTTCGGGTCGCACCTTCTCGGTCGTCGGCGCGTACTGGATCAATTCGATCAGCCGGTTGCGGTAGACCACCTTGCCGGGCGTGACCGCGACATTGACGCCGACCTTGAACGCCTCGGTGCCGACCGGCTTGCGGCCGGAGTTGGCGCGATCCCAGTCCTCGATCAGGTTCTGCATGCCCTGCACCAGGTTCATGCCGCCCTTGGCGAGCGTCATGCGCAGCAGCTCGGGATTGGTGGGAAGGAAATTCGCCGGCGAGACCATGTCGAGCAATTGCCGCGTGGTGAACTCGACCACGTTCTCATGCTGCTGGGTGACGCCGCGGATGCCGGTCGTGGCGTTGTACCACCACTGCTGCTGCAGCAGGAACGCCTGATGGATGAAGCTGTAGGGCCATCGCTGCCAGGCTTCGTCGGCGAAGCGGCGATCCTGCGGCAGCGGCTCGATGCAGGGCGCGTGCGGCGTGCCGCCTTTGAGCATGCAGCGCAGCGCGTAATTGGCGAAGCGCATCGACTTGCGCGCGGCCTTGTCGGCAAGCTGCATGCGCTTGCCCGGCGCGAAGGCGAGATGCGCGGCCCAGTCGAGATAGGCTTCGGCCAGCGCCGCCGGCGACAGGCCGGCGGTGAATCGGGCAAGGCTCGCATGACTGGAACGGTCGACGATGTCGGCGAGCGCGGTCACTGCGTAAGAGTTGCGCTGGCCGTCGGCCAAAGGCGCGGCGTTGTTCATCGGCTCGGCGGCGGGCGCGGGTGGCGCGGCCTGCAAGGGTGGGCTCTCGGTAGCGGCGATCGCGACGGCGGTATCGGCGTCGGCCCGGTCTTGCGGCACGGTCTCGTCGGACATCGGCTTGGCTCCTGTACTGGCAGCGCTCTCGCTTGCGGCTTTCCGACGGTTTTCTGCAGTCCGAACATTGCGCGCCGGCACCGGCAACGCCATGAGCTAGATCAATGGGCCCGTGACATTGCCGCCAATGCGCGGAAATCGTGACAATTTGAGGAAAACAAATTGCGGCAAAAATAACGGTCCCTCTCCCCGCCGGCGGGGAGAGGTGAAGGGAGAGCGCTACTCGCCCCAGGCGCGGAAGGCTTCCTCGAAGGCGCGGGCGCCGGGCGTGCCCTTCTCCATGGCGAGGATGGCGCGCTTGCCGCTGGTATAGACGATCGGGATATCGAACCAGTCGCGGTCCTTGAGCAGCGCGATGTTACGCTGCACGTCGATGTCGACCGCGGACAGGCCAATGAGGAAATAGCCGTTGGTCACCTTGACGGCGAGGCCGGCCAGCGGCACGCCGCGCGCTGTCTCACTCGACTTCACCAGCACGCCGGGCACGTTGCCGATGCTGCCCTGGTCGAAATCCGCCGGCAGCGTGAACATGATCTCGATGGTGTGGCTTGCGGGCAGCGCCTTGTCGGTGTTGCGGCGGAGCGACCAGGTCATGCGCAGGTGGCGCTCGGGGATTTCGACATCGGCGCGCACCGCAAGCTCGGGCGCAAGCCCGCGGCCGGGCGAGACCGTTTCGGTGCGCCAGATCGCCGAGCCGACATAGCGCTTGCCCTGCGGATTGTTCGGCTCCTCTTCGTAGAGCACGACCTTCTGCGCCACCTGCGCGGCCGGCGCGGTGGCCGGCTGGGTCGGCGCCGAACCGGGCGCGGTGGAGGGCTGTACGCGGTCGGCGATCTTCGGCTTGGCGGCAGGTGCCGACGCCGGCGCCGGTTTCACCGCCGGCTTGCTGGTGCGCAGGCTCGCCACCATGGCGGTGATGGCATCGCGCTGCCAATAGCCGGCGCCGGCAAGGCCGCCCAGCACCAGGATGAGCAACACGATGGTGATCAAGCGGCCATAGGAGCGCGCCGGCGGATAGTCGGTCTCTTCTGGCTCTTCGAAGGCCGGGTGCGGCGGCATCGCCAGCTCGGAAGGCGCGCCGAACGGCGAGTCGGCGTGGTCCTCGTCTTTGTCCCTGGGTGGCGGCGCGTGCTCGGTAACGTGCGGCGCGCCTTCCCCGGGCGGCTCGAAAAAATGCGTGGGCGCTTCGGCGTCGGGCTCGTCATGCTTGTCCGGCGGTGGTGGGGGTGGCGGCCGATGCGCTCCGGGCATCGCCTCGTAGCTGCCGTGCGCGGCGCGGTTGGCCTCGCCCGCCGCATCGCCCAGCTCCTCGACTTCGGCAACCGACTCGCGGAAGTCGCGCAAGCCCCGATCACGCAGCGAAGGCGGCGGTGACGACGATTCGGGCTTGGCGACGGGCGGCGACGGCGCGGGCGGGGAAAGCGCCGCGGTCTCGGCCTCGACCTTGCGGATCGCCTCCTCCAGCGCCATGCGCTCGTGGGTGATGTCGGCTTCTTCGAGCGCCGGCTCGACCCCGCGCAACTGATTGACCAATGCGGTGCGCGCGCGCTCGTAGAGCACGCGGCGGTTCTCGCCGGTGTTCTGCTCGAGGCCGGAAACGGCCCGGACGATCAGTGGATAATAGTCAGCCATTACGCGTCTTATGCTTGGGCACGGTCTTTTGTGCAGGACCGGTTTCCCACCCCTCCCGTGTCTCGTGAACCAGCTTCTTGGCTTTTTTCGGTGCCTTTTTCAGCAATAAAGCGATCTGCATCATACCTCGAATGGATTTTGCACCAGGATGGTGTCCTCGCGCTCCGGGCTGGTGGAGAGCAGGGCCACCGGGCAGCCGACCAATTCTTCGATTCGGCGGACGTATTTTATGGCCTGCGCCGGCAATTGCGCCCAGCTTCGCGCGCAGGCCGTGGGCTCCTGCCAGCCGGCGATGGTCTCGTAGATCGGCTCGACTCGCGCCTGCGCCCGCTCGCCGGCGGGCAGATAGTCGATCTCGCGGCCGTCGAGGCGGTAGCCAACGCAGACCTTGATGGCCTCAAAGCCGTCGAGGATGTCGAGTTTGGTCAACGCCAGCCCGGCGATGCCGCTGGTGCGCACGGTCTGGCGCACCAGCACCGCGTCGAACCAGCCACAGCGGCGGGCGCGGCCGGTGACGGTACCGAATTCGTGGCCACGCTCGCCCAGCGTCTTGCCGATGGCATTGTCCATCTGGTCGGTCGGGAACGGCCCCTCGCCCACCCGCGTGGTGTAGGCCTTGCAGATGCCGAGCACATAATCGATGGCATTGGGCCCGACGCCGGAGCCGGTCGCCGCCTGCGCCGCCACCGTGTTGGAGGAGGTCACGTAAGGATAGGTGCCGTGGTCGATGTCGAGCAGCGCGCCCTGCGCGCCCTCGAACAGGATGCGCTTGCCCTCGCGGCGCTTTCCGTCAAGCAGCGACCAGACCGAGTCCATATAGGGCAGCACCTGCGGCGCCAGCTCGGCGAGATCGTCATAGATCGGCTGCGCCGTCAGCTCGGCGAGGCCATGGCCGCGGCGCAGCGCATTGTGATGGGCGAGCAGCCGCTCGATCTTGCCGGCCAGCGCCGGCAGGTCGGCAAGATCCATGAATCGGATGGCGCGGCGGCCGACCTTGTCTTCGTAAGCGGGCCCTATGCCGCGCTTGGTGGTGCCGATGCGGGCCGAGGAATTCTCGCGGATCGCCTCCAGCTCGCGATGCAGCGGCAGGATCAGCGTGGCGTTCTCGGCGATGCGCAGCCTGTCAGGGGTCACCCTGATGCCTTGCTTGTCGAGCTGGGCGATCTCGCTGACCAGCGCGCGCGGGTCGACCACGACGCCATTGCCGATGATCGAGAGCTTGCCCTCGCGCACCACGCCGGACGGCAGCAGCGAGAGCTTATAGGTGACGCCATCGATGACCAGGGTATGGCCGGCATTGTGCCCACCCTGGAAGCGGACCACGATGTCGGCCTGTTCGGAAAGCCAATCGACGATCTTACCCTTGCCCTCGTCGCCCCATTGCGACCCGACGACTACCACATTGGCCATGCGAATTAGGTCCCCGCGCCAGCGCCCCGGACACTGACGCCGGATGAGGCCGGCCAGGTCCACCCTCGGATAAAGGAAGCGGAGGGCGGAGGCAAGGCAGGAAAGGCGGCTTGGGGACGGCGCGGGCTGCGCCTAATTGTTTGATCCGCCGAAGCTAATTACCGGAGAGGTGCTTGCGGGCCGGCAACCCATGACCGGCCCACTGCAGCCCATATCGAGGAGCGGAGCGAAGCGATGCGTCTCGGAGGTTGCGGCAGCTCCATATTTCGAGACGCGCCCTGTCGGGCGCGCCTCGGGACGAGGTCGAGTGAGATTGCCGGCACGCTAGAAATGCAGCGGCTTGGCGCTTTGCACCTGCGGCAGCGCGCGCACCTTTTCGAGCAGAGCCTCGGGCAGTTCGCCGTCGATCTCGATCAGCGCCACCGCATTGGCGCCGGGCGCCTCGCGGCCGACATGGAAGGTCGCGATGTTGATGCCGGCCTCGCCCAGCGTCGAGGAGAACTTGCCAATGAAGCCGGGCTTATCGAGATTAGTGATGTAGATCATCGAGGGCGCGAACTCGGCGTCCATGCGGATGCCCTTGATGTTGACGATGCGCGGACGGCCGTCGGCAAACACGGTGCCGGAGACGAAGCGGGTCTGCTTCTCGGTGGTCACCGCGACGGTGATCAGGCTCTCGTAGTCGCTCTCCGCTTCGCGCGTCACCTCCTCCACCGCCATGCCACGCTCGCGCGCCACCACGGGCGCCGACACCACATTGACGGTGCCGAGCATCGGCTGCAGCAGGCCGGCGAGCACCGCCGAGGTAAGCGCCTTGGTATTCATCTGCGCCACCTGGCCCTCATAGGTGATCTGCAGCTTGGTGATCGGATTCTCGGTGAGCTGGCCGGTGAAGGAGCCGAGCCTTTCGGCGAGCGCGATGAACGGCTTGAGCTTGGGTGCCTCCTCGGCGCTGATCGAGGGGAAATTGAGCGCGTTGGTGATGGCGCCGCGCAACAGATATTCCGACATCTGCTCGGCCACCTGCAGCGCTACGTTTTCCTGTGCCTCGCTGGTGGAGGCGCCGAGATGCGGCGTGCACACTACGTTGGGCAGGCCAAACAGCGGGCTGGCGGTCGCCGGCTCTTCCATGAAGACGTCGAAGGCGGCGCCGGCGACATGACCGGATTTCAGCGCCTCCACGATTGCCGCTTCGTCGATCAGGCCGCCGCGCGCGCAATTGATGATACGCACGCCCTTCTTCATCTTGAACAGCGCGGACGAGTCGATGATGTTGCGGGTCTTGTCGGTGAGCGGGGTGTGCAGTGTGATGAAATCGGCGCGCCTGAACAGATCGTCGAGCTCGACCTTCTCGACGCCGATATCTATGGCGCGCTCGTGCGACAGGTAAGGATCGTAGGCGATCACCTTCATGCGCAGGCCGAGCGCGCGGTCGGCGACGATCGAGCCGATATTGCCGCAGCCGATGATGCCGAGCGTCTTGTTGAATATCTCGACGCCCATGAACTTGTTCTTCTCCCACTTGCCGGCGCGGGTGGAGGCGTCGGCTTCCGGGATCTGACGGGCGAGCGCCAGCATCAGCGAGATCGCGTGCTCGGCGGTGGTGATGGAATTGCCGAACGGCGTGTTCATCACGATGATGCCCTTGGCCGTGGCGGCCGGGATGTCGACATTGTCGACGCCGATGCCGGCGCGGCCGATCACCTTCAGGTTCTTGGCATTCTCCATAATCTTCGGCGTGACCTTGGTGGCCGAGCGGATGGCGAGGCCGTCGTAATTGCCGATGATCTCGGCAAGCTTGTCCTTGTCCTTGCCAAGCTTGGGCTGGAAGTCGACCTCGATGCCGCGATCCTTGAAGATCTGCACGGCGGCGGGAGACAGGGCGTCGGAGATGAGCACGCGGGGGGCCATGGTTTCAGTCCTTTTTCATGTAGGGATCAGCGCGGCGCTCAGCGCAGCCAACGCAGCATGTGGGGATAGGGTTCGACGCCGCGCGCGGCGGCGAATTTTTCTTCGATGGTCATGCCGTAATAGGCGAGCAGCGGCACGCCGGGACTACCGCCGCCGGTGAAGGCGTCGATCAAGGCTTGCGATCCGCCCTTGTAGCCTGCCGGATGGAAGACGACCTCGGGCGCGAGATCGAGATGGCGGAGCGCGGCGTAGGACCAGGCGAGCGTGGCGATCTCCTCGCCCGGCGTCGGCTCCAGCGCCGGCGCGGCGCGCATGGCGGGCGCGGCGACGGCGAGATGGCCGGCCTCGTGCAGCAGGTCGCCGGGATGAGCGAGACGCTGCTCGTCCACCAGGATGGCGCCGTGGCGGATGTCGAGGCCGGGCAGAAACGTTTCCGCCGGCAGGCGTTCGGCGCGCACATCGATGCCGATGCCGCGCACGAAGGCGGCCAGCCGTTCGGTCAGCGGGTTGGCGAACATGGCCTCATGCCCTCGCCAACTATGCTGCTTTGGGCAGCGCGGCTTTGGCTTGTGCGAAGGCCCAGTCGAGCCAGGGCGTGAGCGCCTCGACATCGCCCGCCTCCACCGTCGCCCCGCACCAGATGCGCAGGCCAGGCGGCGCGTCGCGATAATAGGCAATGTCGTAGGCGACGCCTTCCTTCTCCAGGGCGCCGGCCACCGCCTTGGCGAAGGCGGCCTGCTCGTCGCCTGACAAACGCGCGATCGCCGGATCGACGATGCTCAGGCATACTGAGGTGTTGGAGCGCTGCGCCGGCTCGACCGCGAGATGATCGACCCAGGGCGTGCGCTTGACCCAGTCGGCCAGCACCTTGGCATTGGCGTCAGAGCGCGCCACGGTGGCCTTGAGGCCGCCGATCGCTTTCGCCCAGTCGAGCGCGTCGAGATAGTCCTCCACGCAGAGCATCGACGGCGTGTTGATGGTCTCGCCCACGAAGATGCCTTCGATGAGCTTGCCGCCTTTGGTCATGCGGAAGATCTTGGGCAGCGGCCAAGCCGGCTTATAGGTTTCCAGCCGTTCGACCGCACGCGGACCGAGCACCAGCATGCCATGCGCGGCTTCGCCGCCGAGCGCCTTCTGCCAGGAGAAGGTGGCGACATCGAGTTTGGCCCAATCGAGCTTTTGCGCGAAAGCGGCGGAGGTGGCGTCGCAGATGACGAGGCCTTGGCGGTCGGCGGCGATCCAGTCGCCGTCGGGCACGCGCACGCCGGAGGTGGTGCCGTTCCAGGCAAATACCACGTCGTTGGAAAAATCGACCTTGCTGAGGTCGGGCAAGACGCCATAGGGCGCTTTGAGCACCGTAACGTCTTTGAGCTTCAACTGCTTTTCGACGTCGGTGACCCAGCCTTCGCCGAAGCTTTCCCAGGCGAGCATGGTCACGGGGCGGGCGCCGAGCAGCGACCACAACGCCATTTCCACCGCGCCGGTGTCGGAGGCCGGCACGATGCCAATGCGGAATTCGGCGGGGATTTCCAGCACCTCGCGCGTCAGATCGATGGCGCGCTTGAGCTTCGCCTTGCCAATCTTGGCGCGATGGGATCGCCCGAGGGCGGCATCGGTGAGGGCTTGCAGGTTCCAGCCGGGGCGCTTGGCACAGGGGCCGGAGGAGAAGTGCGGGATCACCGGCCGCACGCCGGGCTTCATTTCGGTCATGGTGTCTACCCTTGCAGATAGGCGCCCCTCGTTGGGGAGGGGTGTCCCACTGGCGGGCATAGTCGCATGCGCCGACGCCGTCAAGACCGATCGCGAAAAGGATGCCGTCCCGGCGCCGCGGCCGCGCGAGCCTGCGATCCAACCGGATCGAAGCGCGCGGTGCAAATAAACCGGAACCTAGAAGCGGACGCCGATGCCGACGCGGCCGGTATTAAGGCTGGATTTGATGCCGCTCACCGGACCCCAGTAGATATATTCCCACTCGGCGCGCAGGAACACGTTCGGCAGCACGGCCACGTCGAGGCCGAGGCCGGCGTCAAAGCCGGCAGTATAGATGTTGTCCTGGCCGTCGCTCTGCGTCAGCGGGCCATACTGGACCTGGGTGCCGCCGGACGGCGTCCAGTAATCGGTAACGGTGGCGCTGGTGCTGGAATTGAAGCGTCCGATGCCGACGCCGAGCGCGGCATAGGGCAGAAACTGCCCGAACGCATAGCCGGCACGCGCGCGCACCGTCGCGTAGTCGACGAGCTTCAGGTCGGCGGAGGATTGCACATACACATCGTGCGTAACACTGTCGGATGTGGTTGCGCTGCGCGCAATCGAGTCGCTTGCCGAGGAATTTAGCGACGACGGACGATTGTAGCCGACGTCGAAGCCGAGGACGAGTTCTTCCATTTGCCAATTGTAGCCAAGGAAGAAGCCGAATTGATTGGAGTTTGTGATGCCCTTCGGCAATGTCGTCCAGCTCGAAGGCTGAAACTCGTTCTCCAGCGTCGTGTCGCGCAGGATATAGGCGATCTCCGAGCTGTTGGCGTTGCCAAAATCCGCGCTCATGTTGGAATAGCCAAGCGAGCCACCCATCACAACGCCGTCCCAGCGAATTGGACCGCTGACGGTGCCGCGCAGGACCGGCAGATCGGCGGCTGCGGCGGCGGCCGGCAGGGCGAGAAGAAGCGCGAGGGCGCCAAGGCCGGCGCGCCAGGCCGCGGTGCGGCCGCTATGCGATTTACGGTAGATCATGGAAACTCCAACGCAGTCCGACGCGGACTTCTTGCGCGGCGACGTTCTTCAAGGTCATGTCGCCAAGGGCACCGAACTCGGTGCTGACGTCGCCGAAATTGATGTAGCGATAGCCGACATCGAGCATGAGATTGTGCGACATCGGATAGGCGAGGCCGGCCATGGCGGCCCAGGCGAAATTCCACTGGTGGTGCGCGTCGCTGGTGGCGAGCGGGCCGATGCTGCTGGAATAGTCGGAGACGTTCATATAGGCAGCACCGGCGCCGGCGCCGATATAAGGCGTCACTTGGTACCAGGTGCCGAGGTCGAGATAGCCGTTGAACAGCACACCGAGCGCGGAGACCTTGGCAAGCACGTCTCCCGGTCCGAAGATGCCGCCGGTGTAATCGAGAGGCGCCAGATAATCGATGGTGAGGTCGGTGCGCAGCCATTGGCTCTTAATGCCGATGCCGACGCCGCCGAAGAAGCTGTTGCCGAGCTCGCTTTGCGCGGCATTGGGAAAGGCGGGCGGCGATTCGGCGCCGTCGAGCCGGCCCCAGGCGTAGCCGAGGTCGGCGCGCAGATACCAGCCGGTGTTGAGATCGATCAGCAGCGGCGCGTGCCAAATCGGCGGCGGCAGGGTGTCCGGCATGTCGGCGGCGGTTGCGACTGTCGCTTGCGCCGCCAGGAGGCCGCCCGCACACACCATTCTCAACCAACGCATGGCCACTGTTCCTTCACTACCGATCACTCAACTATGGCGCAGGAAAGTTAAGCCGCGCCTAACCATAAATTTTCACCATGTTGGCGCGGGCGTTAACCGTGCAACGTCCGCGCCGAACGAGGCTCAGCCTTTGCTGCGCAGCGGCGGTTGATACATCGGCTGCTGATAGGCCGGCGGTTGATAGGGCGGCGGCTGGTAAGCCGGCGGCGGCGAATAGACCGGAGGCGGCGTATAGGCCGGCGGCGGCGCCTGATAGACGAAGCGCGGCGCTGGCGGCGCGGCGGTACCTTCTTCGCAGCAGGTCCAGCGCAGGCCGACCCTGATGTCGTTCGAATGCAGATTGCTGAACTTGTAGGAGTCCGGATTGCAGCCGCCGACGCAGTCGACGGTGTCGGTGATCGAGCCGTAATTGAGATAGCGGTAGGAAAGCTCGATCTTCAGATTCTTGCTGACATTGTAGGCGACGCCGGCATGTAGGGCCCAGGCGAGACTCCAATCGCTGGTGTTGCGGCCGAAGCCGCGGCCGGTCACGCCGAAGCCGGTATCGGTGAAGTCAGCCAAGGTGTTGTAGGCGCCGCCGACGCCGAAGCCGACGAAGGGCGTGAAGCATTCCCAGGTGCCGAGATCGACATAGGCATTGGCGAGCAATATCCAGGACTTCAGATAGCCCTGATATTCGTCACCTTGCCCCGTGTTCTGATCGAAAATGCCAAGCGCGTAGACGCGCGCCTTGGAACGGTATTCGCCGGTCGCATCGACGCGCAGCCAATTGTTGATGTTGTAGCCGATGCCGGCGCCGACGATAAACGAGTCGGAATAGTCGGCATGCTCGAAGGCAAAGCCATTACCGACATTGGCAGCGTTCGGTAGATATTCGAGATCAAAGGTGCCGTTCATGCCGACGCCGACATCGCCGCGCAGATACCAACTGTCGCAGCATTCCTGTGGCGGCGGCTGCACGATGACCGGGGGCGGCGGTGAATAGTCGGCGGCCGAGGCGGCACTGATTCCCGCAAGCGAGACCAATGCCAGCGAAGCCATGAAGCCGAGACGCGAAGCAAGCATCGAATTCGTCCCTTGCCAATCTGCACGCAACGCGCGCGGTGGAATGTTGGAGGGACGATGGCAGCAAATCGTTAAGTGGCTCTTAACCCTGTTTCTTAACGACGTTCTTTAATCGATGCGCGACGACGAAACCGTAAGTGAGCACCGCGACCGGTTCACGCGTTAACCGACGGTTAACAATCATGGCGCCGTTGCCGACGTTGTGTGCGCAGGCGTCGCGGCCAATCGCGCGCCGGCCGCCGCTTGCACCGGCGATTCGGGTTGCCCGCAAAAACACGATGGCCTGCGCGGAGCGCGGGCACACCAGATCGAATGGCCGTGGACGAGGAAGCGGAAGCCTAGCGGCGGCGCTGCACCTTGCGCACCCAATCATAACTAACCAGGCCTTCGGCCAACGTGATCAGCGCCGAGCGCGCGGCTGTGTCTTCGATGGCGAGAAAGGCTTCGATCAGGCGCAATGCCTCGCGCATGATCGGATCCTCCGGACCGCCGGCGCTCGACAGCGGAATGGCGGCCGCCGTGCCGTCGAGATTTTGGGGAGCAGTGGTGCCGCTTCGTGTTGTCGGATGCATTGTGTGGCGTTCGGGTCGCTTGTGTTTTTACAATTACCGGTAGGCAGTCTCGCTCATGGGCCGGAATGACGCAAGTTGCGAACAAGCCCGTCCGCAAGTTTCCCGCCTATGACAACCTCTCGTTGCGACCAGATACGGCGAAAAAAAGACGGCCGCGCACAGGGGCCGTCGAGTGCGCCGCCGCGAGGCGCCGTTGCAGCGCGAAAGTCCCGTATTGACGGGGCTGCGGCGTAATTAACCGTTTTGAATCATTGCCCTGCATGGCAGGGCCGCACCGTGGTGGATCGGACGCGGCGGCTGTCGCCGTCAGGCCGCCGCCTCGCCCAGCGCCTCGACCACGTCGTCGACCGCGGCTTCGACCAGAATCTTGTCGTCGCCCTCGCCCATGATGCGGATCACCGGCTCGGTGCCGGAGGGACGCACGATGAGCCGGCCACCCTGCCCGAGCTTCTCGGTGGCGCTGGCGATGGCCGAGCGCACCGCGGCACTCTCTAGCGGCTTGCCGTTACGGTAACGCACGTTCTTGAGCACCTGCGGCAGCGGCTCGAAGCGGTGGCAGATTTCCGACACCGGCCCGTTGCTGCGCTTGACCACGGCCAGCACCTGCAAGGCGGCGACGAAGCCGTCGCCGGTCGTGGTATAATCGGAGAGGATGATGTGGCCGGAGGGCTCGCCGCCGACATTGTAGCCGTGCTTGCGCATATGCTCGAGCACATAGCGGTCGCCGACCGGCGTCCGCACCAGTTCGAGGCCGATGCTTTCCAGATGGCGCTCAAGGCCGAGATTGGACATCACCGTCGCCACCACGCCGGGACGCTGCAGCCTTCCGTCGTCCTTCCAGCTTTCGGCGATAACGGCGAGCAACTGGTCGCCGTCGACCTCATGCCCGCGCTCGTCGACGATCAGCACGCGGTCGGCATCGCCGTCGAGCGCGATGCCGATATCGGCG
This sequence comes from uncultured Pseudomonadota bacterium, assembly GCA_963782145.1. Taxonomy (GTDB): domain Bacteria; phylum Pseudomonadota; class Alphaproteobacteria; order Rhizobiales; family Xanthobacteraceae; genus Pseudolabrys. The sequence continues at coordinate 219,130 of CAWAIV010000004.1, read as the reverse complement.
CGCACCTCGCGCACCTTGGCGCAGAGCGCTGCGAGGTCGGTGGAGCCGCATTCCTTGTTGATGTTGAAGCCGTCGGGCTCGACGCCAATCGAGATTACGTCGGCGCCCATTTCCCACAGCGCGCCGGGCGCCACCTTGTAGGCGGCGCCGTTGGCGCAATCGATCACCACGCGCAGGCCGGCAAGATCAAGCGCCTTGGGCAGCGTCAGCTTGGCGAATTCGATGTAGCGGTCCTGCACCCCGTCGATGCGCTTGGCGCGGCCGAGGTCGCGGGCGCTGGCCAGCCGCTTGGTGAGATCGGCGTCGATCAGCTTCTCGATCTTCAGTTCGACCTCGTCGGAGAGCTTGAAGCCGTCGGGCCCGAACAGCTTGATGCCGTTGTCGTCGAACGGATTGTGCGAGGCCGAAATCATGACGCCGAGATCGGCGCGCATCGAGCGCGCCAGCATGCCGACCGCCGGTGTCGGGATCGGGCCGGTGAGAAGCACGTCCATGCCCACCGAGGTGAAGCCGGCAACCAATGCATTCTCGATCATGTAGCCGGAAAGGCGGGTGTCCTTGCCGATGAGCACGCGATGGCGGTGCTCACCATTGCGGAAGATGAGGCCGGCGGCCTGACCGACCTTCAGTGCGAGTTCCGGCGTGATCACCCGGTTGGCCCGGCCGCGGATGCCGTCGGTGCCGAAATAGTGTCGAACCATAAACTGCCCCTAGGCCCCTGCAGCGAGCCGTAACGCACTCGCACGGCTGCATTTTCTTGCGCGCTCAGCCTACCCGCCGGCGCCCCGCCCGTCTGTTGGGTATAGTACGGCTCGGACCGGCTTCGTACTTCAATTATTGTGAGAAATCATTACCAAGCGGCGTTAACACGCGGTGACTGGCCAGAATATCCCCGAAAATGGTCAGAGGAACTCGCCGTTTCGCGCCCGCGCCCCCTGTGCTACCGGAATGAGGTCACCGTTATTCCGGGACGGCCCGGCTGGCCGAGCCCAGAATCCAGAGGCTTGTTCGGTGCCGGTTTCTGGATTCCCGGTTCGCTCGCCGCTCTCACGCCCCGGAATGACCCTGCTCCAGCCCGGGATTCTTGCCCATGACCACCGTGACTTGCATCGAGGACCTGCGCCGGCTCGCTCGGCGCCGGGTGCCCCGCGCCTTTTTCGAATATGCCGACAGCGGCTCCTATCAGGAGGAAACGCTGCGCGCCAATCGGGCCGATCTGGAAGCCATCAAGCTGCGCCAGCGCGTGCTGGTGGACGTGTCGGCACGCAGCCTGGCCACGACGGTGATCGGGCAGAAACTGGCGGCGCCGCTGATCCTCGCGCCGATCGGCCTCAACGGCATGCAGCACGGCGACGGCGAGATCCTCAGCGCACAAGCGGCCGAGGACGCCGGCATCCCGTTCACCCTGTCCACCATGTCGATCTGTTCGATCGAGGACGTGGCGGAGGCGACGACCAAGCCGTTCTGGTTCCAGCTCTATGTCATCAAGGACCGCGGCTTCTCCAAGGACATCCTGGAGCGCGCGTCCAAGGCCAAGTGCAATACGCTGGTGCTCACCGTCGACCTGCAGGTGCTCGGCCAGCGCCATCGCGACATCAAGAACGGCATGACGGTGCCGCCGCAAATCCGCATCAAGAACATCCTCGACATCGCCACCAAGCCGGCCTGGGCGCTCGGCATCCTGCGCGGCAAGCGCAAGACCTTCGGCAATCTCGCCGGCCATGTGAAGGGCATGGAGAACGTCAACCAGCTGGCGCAGTGGACCAACCAGCAGTTCGACCCGGCCTTGAGCTGGAAGGACGTCGAGTGGATCAAGAAGATCTGGCCGGGCAAGCTGGTGCTCAAGGGCATTCTCGACGTCGAGGACGCCAAGACCGCGGTCGAGCTCGGCGCCGACGCGCTCGTGGTGTCCAACCATGGCGGCCGCCAGCTCGACGGCGCGCCCTCCTCGATCTCGGCGCTGCCGAAGATCGCCGACGCGGTCGGTAGCGACATTGAGGTGCTGTTCGACGGCGGTATCCGCACCGGCGCCGATGTGCTGCGGGCACTGGCGCTGGGCGCGCGCGCCTGCATGATCGGCCGCGCCTATATCTACGGGCTCGGCGCCCAGGGCAAAGCCGGCGTCGCCAAGGCGATCGATATTCTGGAGAAGGAGCTCGATGTGGCGATGGCGCTCACCGGCACCAACCGCATCGCCGATATCGACCGCCATGTGATTGTCGGGGCAGACGCGCCAGCGCCGGCGAAGAAGCCGGCGGCTCGGACGCGCAAGAAGGCGGCGGAGTAGATCGGGCGCCGTCGGGAGTTTATCGCGAGCACCGCGCGCTTCCCCGCTCCCCTTGTGGGAGAGGGTGCCCGAGCGGAGACGAAGCCGAGCGAGGGCGGGTGAGGGGTCGGTGACTCAATTGAAGCGCCGACCCCTCACCCGGCTCGCATCTCGCTTCGCTCGATGCGCGCCACCCTCTCCCACAAGGGGAGAGGGTAAGAAAGATCGCGGCGCGGCCACCCACGACAACCAGCGCTCACTCCTCCTTCAAGCCCAGCGCCAATGCATTGCCGGTGGCGCCGTAATATTTGTAGGGCAGGAACTTGCCGCTCATCGACAACTTGACGCGGTCGCCCTTGGGATCGCTCTGGCGCGCGACGTCCATGTCGAGATCGATCGCCGACATGATGCCGTCGCCGAACTCCTCCTCGATCAGCGCCTTGAGCGCCGGACCGTTGATCATGACCAGCTCATAGAAGCGGTAGATCAGCGGATCGGTCGGCGGCATCGGCGTGCCGCGCAACGGCGTCTCGTTAAGCAACGCCTGCTCGCCCTTGCTGAGGCCGAACAGTTCGGCGGCCTTGGCCACCTGCGGCTTGGTCAGCTTCATCTGCCCGAGGATGGCACCGGTGATCAGGATCGGCGACATGCCGCCAATCGTGTCGTAGATGAATTTCCAGCTCCAGCCTTTCTCGCGCTTGATGTCGAGCAGCTTTTCGGTGAGATCTTGCCGTGTCATGGCCCGCTCCCTGTCGTTTGATACGCGTTGAGACGCGCAGATCGAAGCAACTTTTGCGCCAGAAACGGCCCTGCGCAGGCCCGTCGCATCTTGCCAAACTAGGCCGCACATGCCACCCGGAGACACATGACGGCTGAGGTGACGATCGAAGGCGGTACCCGGCTGACCCCGCATGTCTTGCGCGCGGCGGTGCTCGGCGAGGTGCATGCGCGGCCGTTCACGCCGCTGACGACGCCGCGGCGGCTGTTGCATTTCGCCTTCGACACCGCCGGGGAGGCGGCGCGCGCCGACCGCGCTGCGCTCGCCGATTTCTGCGAGCGGCGCGGGCTGGAGCCGATCAAGCCGGGGGCCAAGCATCATCGCCTGGCGCTCGGCGGTGCCGCCTTGCGCTGGGAGCAGCACTCCGAATTTACCACCTATACCTGGGAACTGCCGGCGCCGGCCGGCACGCCGTTCCATCCCGCCGCGTCGTCGCTGGCCACGCCCATGGCCGGGCTGCCGCAGCCGGGGCCGCTGCTGGTCGCGCTCGATCTGCACCTGATGGCGGACGGCGACAACAGCATCGCCATCGACCAATTGTTCGACCACGCCAGCCTGGTGGTGGCCGAGAACGCGGAAGCCGATGCGCGCTTTGCCACCGACTTCCAGGTCGATGCCGGCGGCTTCGTGCGCATCCTGGTGCTCGACCGCGGGCTGACGCCCGAGCGCGCCGGCGCGCTGGTGCAGCGCATCGTCGAGCTTGAGACCTATCGCACGCTGGCGCTGCTTGGCCTGCCGGAGGCGCAGCGGCTCTTGCCCTCGATCAACCGCATCGAGAAACGGCTGGCCGAAGTCGCCGAGGAGATGCGGCGTACCGAGAAACTCGTTGACAATCATCGCCTGCTCGACGAGCTGACCGAGCTCGCCGCCGAACTGGAAGCCGGCGCGGCGGCGAGCCTGTTCCGCTTCGGCGCCAGCCGCGCCTATAACGAGATCGTGCAGTTGCGGCTGCAGACCATCGGCGAGCGCAAGGTCGATCATTTCCCCACCTGGTCGTCGTTCCTCACAAGGCGCATGCAGCCGGCGCTGCGCACCTGCGCCACCACCGAGGAACGGCAGACCGACCTGTCTGAGAAACTGGCGCGCGCCGCCAATCTGTTGCGCACGCGCGTCGATGTCGAATTGGAGCGACAGAACCGCGACCTGCTCAAGTCGATGAATGCGCGCACGCGGCTGCAACTGCGCCTGCAGACCACGGTGGAGGGGCTGTCGGTTGCGGCGGTGAGCTATTACGTGGTCGGGCTGTTCGGCTACCTGATGAAGGGCCTGCACGATCGCGGCGTTCCCATCGACGAGACGCTCGCCTCAGCGCTGTTCGTGCCAGTGGCGGTGCTGGTGATCTGGTGGGTGGTACGGCGGATCCGCAAACGGCATATGGCCGGTGCCGACTGAGCTACTCGGCGGCCGCGCTCAGCGGCCTTGCCGCCAGCACCTGATGTATCTGCGCGACCACCGCGGCGCCCTCGCCGATGGCGGCGCCGACGCGCTTGGTGGAGCCGGCGCGCTTGGTGGAGCCGGCGCGCACGTCGCCGATGGCGAAGACCCCGGGTACGCTGGTCTCCAGCGCCATCGGCGTGCGGCCGGCGGCGGGCTCGAAGCCGGCACCGGTGACGACAAAGCCCTTGTCGTCGACGGCGACGCAATTGGCCAGCCAGTCGGTATTAGAATCGGCGCCGATGAACAGAAACAGATGGCGCAGCGGGAAAGTGCGGCGCTCGCCGCTGGCCCGATCGCGAAACGTCGTCGCCGTGAGGCCGCTATCGCGCGCGCCCGCGAGCGCGACGATCTCGGTGCCGGTATGCAATTCGACATTGGGCAGCGCCTGGATGCGGTCGATGAGATAGCGCGACATGCTGGCTTCGAGTCCCTTGCCGCGGACTATGAGGTGCAGATGCTTGACCCGCGGCGCTAGGTAAACGACCGCCTGCCCCGCCGAATTGCCGCCGCCGATCAGCGCCACGTCCTCGCCTTCGCAGAGTTTCGCCTCGATCGGCGAGGCCCAATAGGAGACGCCGGCGCCGTCGAAATCCGACAAGTTGGCAATGTCAGGACGCCGATAGCGTGCGCCCGACGCGATGACGACACTGCGCGCCTACACGACGGCGCCGGTGCCAAGTTCGAGCTTCAACGGACCGATACCGCTGCAGTCGAGCCGCACGACCTCAAGCGGAATGGCGATCTCGGCGCCGAACTTCTGCGCCTGAGTGAAGGCGCGCCCGGCCAGAGCCTGGCCGGAAATGCCGGTTGGAAAGCCGAGGTAGTTCTCGATGCGCGCGGAGGCGCCGGCATGGCCGCCGATCGCGCGCTGATCGAGCACGATCACCGACAGCCCTTCCGAAGCGCCATAGACGGCGGCGGCCAGGCCGGCGGGTCCGGCGCCAACCACGGCGACGTCATAGACGAAGCGCGGATCGAGTTCCGGCGTGATGCCGAGACAGATACCGGCCTCGGCATCGCTCGGCCGGCGAAGCACCGTGCCATCCGGGCACACCATCAGCGGCAGCTCGTCGGCGCGGATGCCGAGGCGTTCGACGAGGCCGCGCGCTTGCTCGTCGGAATCGGCATCGAGCACGCTGTAGGGATAGCCGTTGCGCGCGAGAAAGCCTTGCAGGCGGATGAGATCGGGCAAGTCCTGGCGGCCGACCAGCAGCGAGCCGGCGCCGCCTTCCTGGATCAAGGCTACGCGGCGCAGGATGAAGGCGCGCATCAGCATTTCGCCGGTTTCGGCCGAGCCGATCACCAGGGCGCGGATATGCGCGGCATCGAAGGGAATTGCGGTGCAGCCTTCCGGGCCAGCGTGTCCGGACGCGATGGTGCCGCGCCCGCCGAGCTGGCTCACCTCGCCGGTGAACTGTCCGGGACTGAGCGACACCACCGAGGACTCGCGATGCAAGCCGTCACGGCGCACGATTTCGATGCTACCATCCACCACCAGCCAGGCCGGCGCATTGCGCACGCCGACGTCGTAAATGAGTTCGCCCGGCGCGAAGCGCTGCGCCGCGCCGCTGGCGAAGCGTTTGGCCGCCTCGACCTGCTTTAAGTCGAGCACCGGAAACATCTGGTCGTAGCGATCGGCAATGGCACTAATCGGCGCTTGCTCCTGCAGCCCGGCGTCACAGTTTAGCACGGTACGCGGGCACGGGCGGCGATCGGCCTCGGTAAAGCGGCGATAAATTCTCCGTCATGATCCCGTTTGGCGCAGGCAGGCGTGGCTTGACGCGTGTACAAAGGCCAATAGCTAACGGGTTCCGGTCCCGCCGGTCCGGTCGAAAGAAGGTGAAGCCCATGCGCACGGAGCGTTTCGAATTCCCCAATGCCAAGGGCGAGAAGCTCGCCGCCACGCTCGACTTGCCGCTGGGCGCGCCGACCGCTTTCGCGCTGTTCGCGCATTGCTTCACCTGCGGCAAGGACAACCTCGCTGCCAAGCAAATCGCCGAACGGCTGTCGGCGCACGGCATCGCCACGCTGCGCTTCGATTTCACCGGGCTCGGCGGCAGCGAGGGCGAATTCGCCAACACGCATTTTTCGTCGAATGTCGATGACCTGGTGGCCGCCGCCGATCACTTGCGCACGATGTATCAGGCGCCGGCCATCCTCATCGGCCACAGCCTGGGCGGCGCCGCGGTGCTCGCCGCGGCTCACCGCATCGCCGAGGCGCGCTGCGTCGTCACCATCGCGGCGCCCTGCGATCCCGCGCATGTCACCGGCCTGTTCAAGCAGCATGTCGAGAGGATCCGCGACCGCGGTCAAGTGGAGGTGGCGCTCGCCGGGCGGCCCTTCACCATCAAGCGCGAGTTCCTCGACGACGTGTCCGAGCAACAACTCCAGGAATGCCTGTCGACCTTGCGCAAGGCGCTGCTGATCTTCCACTCGCCGACCGACGACCTGGTCGGCATCGACAATGCCTCGCGCATCTTCACCCATGCCAAGCATCCGAAAAGCTTCGTTTCGCTTGCCGGCGCCGATCATCTGCTCAGCAAGAAGAGCGACGCCGTCTATGTCGCCAATGTCATCGCCGCCTGGGCCGACCGTTATCTCGACCAGCCGGCGGGCATGACCGAGGAGGAAGTCGAGCTCGGCACCGTGCTGGTGCGCGAGACCCATGGCGGCAAGTTCCAGCAGGAGATACTGACCGGACCGCATCGCCTCATCGCCGACGAGCCGGTCAAGCTCGGCGGGCTCGACAGCGGCCCTGGACCCTACGATTTCCTGCTCGCCGGACTCGGCGCCTGCACCTCGATGACCATCCGGCTCTATGCCGAGTTCAAGAAAATCCCGCTGGAGAACGTTTCGGTACGGCTGCAGCACGGTAAGATCCACGCCAAGGATTGCGAGACCTGCGAAACCAAGGTCGCCATGGTCGACCGCATCGACCGCGCCATCACGCTGGAAGGGCCGCTCGACGCCGAGCAGCGCACCCGGCTGATGGAGATCGCCGACAAATGTCCGGTGCACCGTACGCTGCAATCGGAGATCGATATCCGCACGGTGGAGCGGCCGCCAAGCTGAGTTTCGCCGGCGTTAAAACCGGGGTAAATTGAGCGAACCATGCAAACCGCCGCGCACGCCTTGACACAGCAGTTCCTCGCCTGGGTGGCCGAGGCACCGCGCAGCTACGCCGACGCGGAAGCCTGGCGGCGAAGCTGTCCGCACCTTTCCGTCTGGGAAGACTCCATCGCCGACGGGCTGATCCGCTTCGAGAACGGCGGCGGCATGCAGGGTTCGCGCCTGGTGCTCACCAAGCAGGGGCGCGTGCGGCTGAACGGCGGCTAAGGCGCTATCGCGGCACCACGCCGCCGCGTCCCACGTTGACGCGGTTGGCCTGCAACGATCCGTCCGGCTTTTTCAGCGCGCGCACGATTGCGATATGCGCGCCGGGCTTGAGCTCGGCTTTGTCGCCAACCGAATAAGCGAGGATGACGGCGCCGGGCGGCACAACGATCTTCTTCTCGCCGCCCTTGTACTTGACCGTAAGGACCTCGCCGTCGACGCCCTTCACGGTCTCGGCCACCGTGGCATTGGTCATGGTGCTGTTCGGCTGCCGATCCCATGGGCGAAAGCCCTCGCCGAGACCGCGCTGCACCTCGGCAAAAACCGTGACCTGAATCGCGCGTTGGCTGCCATCCGCTTGCGGCATGGCGCCGACACCGATGAAGGCGCCGGGCTTGACCTCGGCGAGCGTCGCCTTGGTCACGCCGAACACCGTGACATCGCCGGTAAGCGCCACCTTCACCTCGCCGAGCTTCTCCGACTTGATCGCCAGCACATGGCCATCGAAGCTCTCGACCGTACCGGTAACGTGCACGATCCGTTGCTGCGCCGCCGCGGTCGTGGCGGACAAAGCAAGCCCGATCGCCGCGACGACAAGCGTGCGGTGCGACAATATGTGGTTGGACACGGATCAGCCTCCCTGCGCTGCGGCCGGCGTCGCGCGCGGCCGTTCAGCTCGGTAACCCCTCGCCGCGCTTCTTATTCCGCCGCAGCTTGCGCGGCTTGACCACCGGCTTGGCGACCTGGACCGGGGGCGCTTCCGGCACCGCCGGCAGATGCTTGGTCAAATCGGCTTCGATCAGCGCGCGCAGTTCCGGCGTCACCTCAGGCTTGATGCCGAACCACAATTCGAAGCCGCGCACCGCCTGGTGCAGCAGCATGCCGAGCCCGTCGGCGGAGCGTAAGCCGCGCTCGCGCGCCGCCGCCAACAACGGCGTCACCAGCGGATCGTAGACCATGTCCGCCACCACCAGCGAGGGCTGGCAGCGCAGGTTGATCTCCAGCGCCGGCTGGCCGGGCATTCCCAGCGTGGTGCTGTTGACCAGCAGCCCCGCGCCGCCGAGCAGGCCGGTGGTCTCGTCCCAGCCGGCCGGATAGACGCGGCGCGCCAAACTGCTTTTTCAATGCCTCGCCGCGCTCGGGCGTGCGGTTGATCACATAGATGCGCTGCACCTCGCGCGCGATCAGCGCGAACACCGCCGCGCGCGCGCCACCGCCGGCGCCGAGCACGATCGCGCTTTCCAACCCGCGATCCCAGCCCGGCGTCGCGGCATCGAGATTGGCGAGGAAGCCCTCGACGTCGCTATTGGTCGAGCGCAATACCTCGCCCTCGTACCACAGCGTATTGGCAGCACCGACCGCGCGGGCGCGCTCGTCGGGTGTCGAGGCGGCGAGCGCCGTTTGCTTGTGCGGCACGGTGATGTTGGCGCCGATATAGCCGCGCGCGCGCAGGTTCTTGACGAAGTCGGGGAAGTCGATCGGCGACACCGCCTCGCGCCGGTATTCAGCGTCGAGATTGTGCTGCTTGATCCAGTAATTGTGGATCAGCGGCGAGCGCGAATGCTCGATCGGCCAACCGATGACGCATGCCGCCTTGCGCGCTTCGCTCATTGCTCGGCCACCACCGTGTTACGCAAAATCCCGATTTCCGGAACCTCGATTTCGATCACGTCGCCCGGCTGCAGCCAGCGCGGCGGATCGCTGCGCGGGCCGCGCTTGACCGGCGTGCCGGTGACGATGACGTCGCCGGGAAGCAGGGTCATGAAGGTGCTCACATAAGCGATCAATTCGGAGAACGACTTGATCAAACTCAAGGTGGTATCATCCTGGGTGACTGCATCGTTGAGCCGGACCGTGATATGCAACGGCTGGGTCAGGTCGATCTCGTCGGCGGTCACGATCCAGGGACCGATGCTGCCGGTGGCGTCGAAATTCTTGCCTTGCGTCACGTTGAACTTGCCGTGACGCACCCAGTCGCGGATGGTGCCTTCGTTGCACAAAGTGACGCCGGCGACATGGGCGAGCGCCTCAGCCGCGGGGATGCGGCGGCCGGCGCGGCCGATCACCAGCGCGATCTCGCCTTCATAGTCGAGCTGCTCGGATTCGAACGGGCGGACGATGGGCTGGCCGTGGCCGACCAGCGAGCCGGGCGCGCGATAGAACATGCTCGGGTATTTCGGCAGCTCCTGATCGCCATAATCGGCATTGCGGTTGGCGTAATTGATGCCGATGCACAGGATTTTCTCGGGATTTCGTACCGGCGGCAGGAGTTCCAGCTCGGTGAGCGGAAAGTCCACGCGCACGCCGCGTGCCGCCGCGGCGGCGGCGTCGAGGCCGCCCTCGACGCGCAACACATCGAGCACGCTGGTCAAGCGCGGCTTCAGCCGCGGCATCAGATCGACCACACCCTCTCCCACCACGACGCCAAAGCTCTCCCGGCCGCGTACTCTGTAGCTTGCAAGTTTCATGCAGGTTTCCAGGCTTTACGACCGCTCGGGCGAGCGGCATGGTGTAGGCCGCTCGTACCAGCGGCATGGAATAAGCTTCGGTTCGGCGCTATGCTGCCCGGATAAGCGGCGCGCAAGCCATGTATTCCGCGCGCGCGGTGCCGTCAACGGCTGGGGGAAGCATGCCTCATATCATTGCCGAATATTCCGCCAATCTGGAGGAACGCCTTGACGTACAGGCGCTCATCGATGCCCTGCACCAAGCGGCCATCGACAGCGGCGTGGCGGAACTGGTCGGCATCCGTACCCGCGCGGCGCGGCGGGCGCATTTCCGCGTCGCCGACGGCAAGCCGGAGAACGGCTTTGTGCACATCGTGGCGCGGCTGCGGGTCGGCCGTCCGGAAGAAAAACGCCAGGCGCTCGGCCAGGCACTGCTGGCCGCCGCCGACAAACAACTCGCCAATGTCTATCCCGCGCATCCGCTCGGGCTCACGGTGGAGATCCACGAGATCGACCACATGACGTTCCGCCGCAACACGCTGCGCGAGCGGGCGCAGGCAGTGGCGTGATGTGCTTGCCGAGGCAAGATGCATGCATGACCCCCTCATCCCAGCCCGTCCCCGGATGGGGAATGGCCGCGCGGCGGAAGTCGCGCCGCATCCGACGCTGACCACACAGGACAACCGATAGCCATGCCCATCCGACCGCCCAACCTCAACCCGCCGTTCAATGTGGTGCGCGCCAGCCATGTCGAGTTCGGCGTACGCGATCTTCCCCGCTCGCGCGCCTTCTATGTCGATTGCCTCGGCTATCTGGTCAGCGACGCGCACGAGGACGCGCTCTATCTGCGCGCGGTAGAAGAGCGCAATCATCATTCCATTGTGCTCACCCAGGTGGACGCGCCCAGCGTGCAGGCCATCGGCTTCAAGCTGGCCAGCGAGGAAGACCTCGACCGCGCCGCCTTCTATTTCGCGCGTAAGGGGCTGCCGACCTCGTTTCCGGAAGTCCCCTATCAGGGCCGCACGCTGCGCACGGTCGATGCCGTCGGTATGCCGATCGATTTCTATGCGCGCATGGACGAGGCCGACTGCATGCTGCGCAATTACGCCGCCTACAAGGGCGCACGCATCCAGCGCATCGACCATATCAACTGCTTCACGCCGGACGTGCAGGCGTCCTACGACTTCTACACCGACATCGGCTTCCGGCTGACCGAATACACCGAGACCGACGGGCCCGACGCCAAATTGTGGGCGGTGTGGATGCACCGCAAGGGCAATGTGCACGACCTCGCCTTCACCAATGGACGCGGGCCACGCCTGCACCATATCGGCGTGTGGGCCGCGGGCGCGCTCGACATCTTGCACATCTGCGATGTGATGGCGTCGTCCGGCTATCTCGCCAATATGGAGCGCGGCCCGGGCCGCCACGGCATTTCCAATGCCTTCTTCCTCTATATCCGCGATCCGGACGGCCACCGGGTGGAGCTGTTCACCTCCGACTATCTCACCGTCGATCCGGACCTGAAGCCGTTGCGCTGGTCGTTGCGCGACCCGCAGCGGCAGACGCTGTGGGGCCATCCGGCGCCGAAATCGTGGTTCGAGGAGGGCTCGCGCTTCCTCGACACGGCGATGCGCGAGCCGGCGCTGGCGGCGCAGCCGATCGTGGCGCGGTGAGGATAGAGCGCGGCAATTTTTCGCCTTGACGGGAACCCTGGCGCGCGCCCACGGTTCACCCAAGGGGCGGCGCCTGTCGACGAGGCGATGAACCCCTATGGCCGAAGCACACGCTGCCGAGCCCACCCGCCGCGATTTCCTCTACGTCGCCACCGCCGCCGTCGGCACGGTCGGCGCCTTGGCGACGCTGGTGCCGCTGATCGCCCAGATGGAGCCGGACCGCGCCACCATCGCCGCTGGCGCCCCGCTCGACGTCGATATCGGCAAGGTGGCGCCGGGCCAGCAGATCCAGGTGTTCTGGCGCTCCAAGCCGGTCTTCATCATCAACCGCACGCCGGCCATCCTGAAGATCCTGCAGGAACCGCAGATGATCGCCCGGCTGAGCGATCCGGCCTCGCAGGTGCATCAGCAACCGCCCTATGCGCAGAACTGGCACCGCTCGGCCAAGCCCGAATATGCCGTGATGGTCGGCATCTGCACCCATCTCGGCTGCATCCCGATGTTCTATCCAAATCCCGACCCGTCGACGCCGAGCACCGACTGGCTGGGCGGCTATTTCTGCCCCTGCCACGGCTCCAAATACGATCTCGCCGGCCGCGTGTTCAAAGGCGTGCCGGCGCCCTACAACCTGCCGGTGCCGCCCTATCACTTTGTCAACGACCATACGCTGCGCATCGGCGAGAACCCGCCCAATGTGAATTACGACTTCGGCTCCATCGTACAGCTCTAGGGCGGTTGTTGCCGCGGTACGTGCCTCCGCTACACTGGCGGCATGAGAACCCTGTTCCTCGACTGCAACGACCAGCTCGCCCCGGTCTGGGCCAAGGTGCTGCGCCCCGACGACCCGGTCATCGACGTCAACCGCAGTGCCTTCGCGCGCGAGGCGCTGCCGCGCCTACTCGACGGCTACACAATCGCGCTCGACGATCACTCCTACATGCAGACCGAGCTGGTGGCGCAGTGCGCCGCGCTCAAGCACGTCGTGTTCCTCGGCACCGGAGCCGCGAGCTACATGAATGTCGACGAGCTCAACGCGCGCGGCGTCACCGTGCACACCATCAAGGGCTATGGCGACACCGCGGTCGCCGAGCACACCATCGCCCTGATGTTTGCCGCCGCGCGCGACGTGGCGCGCATGGACCGCGAGGTGCGCAGCGGCGTGTGGACGCCGCAGGAGGGCGTGCAGCTTTCAGGCAAGACGCTGGGCGTGATCGGACTCGGCGGCATCGGCGCCGAGGTCGCGCGCATCGGGTGCGGCATCGGCATGCAGGTGATCGGCTATAACCGCACGCCGAAGCAGGCGCCCTGCCCGCTGGTCGACATCGACACGCTGCTGGCGCGCGCCGATGTGGTATCGATGAATCTCGTGCTCAACGACGACACGCGCGGCTTCCTCGGCAAGGAGCGCATCGCGCGCATGAAGCCGGAGGCGATCCTGGTCAATACCGCGCGCGGCGCGCTGGTCGACGAGGCGGCGCTGGTCGCGGCGCTGCAAAGCGGCCATATCCGCCACGCCGGGCTCGACGTGTTTCAGGCCGAACCGCTCAAAGCCGGCCATGTGCTGGCGCGGCTGCCGAATGTCACCCTGACTGCGCATGCCGCCTTCCGCACGCTGGAGGCGTCGATGACGCTGCTGCGGCGGGCGATCGATATTGTCAAAGGGCTCGTCAAATAGGAGTGTCATCGTCCGCGAATGCCGAGGGGTGCATTGCCTGCGGCAGCAATCCCCGCCACAATGAGAAATAAGAAAAGCCCTGGGGAGGACACGTGAAACCAGCACCGTTTGCCTATAAGCGCGCGCGCAGCGTCGAGGAGGCGGTGGCGCTGCTTGGCGCGCATTCGGACGCGCGCCTGCTCGCCGGCGGGCAGAGCCTGATCGCCGGCCTCAACATGCGGCTGTCCGCGCCGGCGCTGCTGATCGACATCAACGGCATCGGGCTTGACGGCATTGCGCGCAAGGACGGCATACTGGAGATCGGCGCGCTGACCCGCCACGCCGCGGCCGAGCGCTCCGAGCTCGTCGCCAGGGACGCGCCGCTGATCGCGCGCGCGCTGCCGCATATCGGTCACATCGCCATCCGCAACCGTGGCACGCTGGGCGGCTCCGTCGCCTATGCCGACCCGGCCGCCGAGCTGCCGGCCTGCCTGTTGGCGCTCGATGGCGAGGTCGAGGCGACCGGCGCCAGGGGTAAGCGCACCATCAAGGTGGATGATTTCTTCAAGGGCCTGTTCGAGACCGCGCTCAAGTCGGACGAGGTGCTGACTGCGCTACGCGTGCCAGCGGCGACGGCGGCGACGCGCGTCGGCTTTGCCGAACTGGCGCGCCGGCACGGCGATTACGCCATCGTCGGCCTCGCCGCGAGCGCGCGCGTCGAAGGCAAGGGGCTCGCCGACGTGCGGCTGGCCTATTTCGGCGTCGGCGCCACGCCGCTGCGCGTTAGAAAAGCGGAAGCCGCGCTCGCCGCCGGCGATGTCGAGGCCGCGGTCAGCGCGCTCGATCTCGATCCGCCCGACGATTTGCAGGCAAGCGGCGCCGTCAAGAAGCATCTCGCCGGCGTGTTGTTGCGGCGGGTGGCGACGCAATTGATGGAGGGGAGTTGATGGCCTCTCAATTGTCATTGCCGGGCTTGACCCGGCAATCCATCCATCTTTGCGACAGAAAGATGAATGCGCGGGTCAAGCCCGCGCATGACGGGGAAAAGTCGTGAGCGAGCATCATTGTGACATCACCCTCACCGTCAATGGCGAATCCGTCAGCGAGCGCGTCGACGCGCGCAAGACGCTGGTCGATTTCCTGCGCGACGATCTGGGGCTGACCGGTAGCCATGTCGGCTGCGAGCATGGCGTCTGCGGCGCCTGCACCGTGCGGCTCGACGGCGAGATCGTGCGCGGCTGCCTGATGCTGGCGGTGCAATGCGACGGCGCCACGGTGGAGACCATCGAGGGTCTCTCCGATACCGCCGAGATCGCCGACCTGCAGGCGGCGTTCGCCGCGCGCAACGCCTTGCAATGCGGCTATTGCACGCCGGGCATGCTCACCGCGGCGCAGGACCTGCTCAAACGTGGCGGCGTGCCGTCGCGCGACGACATCCGCGAGCACCTCTCCGGCAATTATTGCCGCTGCACCGGCTACCACGCCATCGTCGACGCGGTGGAAGCGGTGGCGCAGCAACGTTCTTCGTCGTCATTCCGGGGCGCGAGCGAAGCTCGCGAACCCGGAACCCAGACACAGAATTCCGTCTGCCGGGGCTCTGGATTCCGGGTCCGGCGCTACGCGCCGTCTCCGGAATGACCGGAGAAAAGCAACCATGAAAATCACCGACGACTCCCCGCCCGTGCTGAGCGCGCTCGACCGGCCGAATTCCTATATCGGGCGCTCGGTGCCGCGCCCGAATTTGCAGCGGCTATGTCAAGGGCGCGGGCTCTATGTCAGCGACGTCAGCCTGCCACGCATGGCGCATGTCGCATTCCTGCGCTCGCCCCACGCGCATGCCCGCATCGTCAAGATCGCCGCCGATTCCGCCAAGAAAGCGCCCGGCGTGATCGCCGTGGTCACCGGCGCCGAGCTAGCCAAGGTCATGACCCCCTGGGTCGGCGTGCTCACGCATCTGAAAGGGCTGAAATCGGCGCCGCAATATGCCATCGCCGTCGAGCGCGCCTGCTGGCAGGGCGAGGCGGTCGCCGCCGTGGTGGCGAAGACGCGCGCGCAGGCCGAGGATGCCTGCGAACTGGTCGACGTCACCTACGAAGAACTGTCGGCGGTCACCGATCCGGAAACGGCGCTTCGTTCTGGAACGCCGGTGATCCAGCCCGAGCTCGGCGACAATCTCTGCTTCGAACGCAAGCTGGAGGTAGGCAGCCCTGACAAAGCCTTCGCCGAGGCCGACGCCGTGGTGGAGACGACGTTCATGTTCGGCCGCCACACCGGCGTGACCACCGAGCCGCGCGCCATCGTCGCCGACTGGAACGAGGGCGAGCAGCGCCTGACCGTCTATCACGGCACCCAGGCGCCGCACATGATGCAGAACCTGTTCGCCAAGCATCTCGATCTGACCGAGCAGCAGGTACGCGTGATCACCAAAGATGTCGGCGGCTCGTTCGGCATCAAGGTGCATTGCTACGCCGACGAGATGGCGGCGGTGGCGCTGTCGAAAATGCTGAAGCGACCGGTGAAGTTCGTCGCCGACCGCATCGAGAGCTTCGTCACCGACATCCACGCCCGCGACCACCGCATCAAGGCCAAGATCGCGGTCAATAACGACGGCAGCATCACCGCTTTCGAGATCGACGACCTCACCGGCATCGGCCCCTATTCGGTCTATCCGCGCACCAGCGGCATCGAGGCCAACCAGGTGGTGAACCTGGTGGGCGGGCCCTACACCTGCCCGAACTATCGCGCGCTGGCGCGCGTGGTGTTCCAGAACAAGAACGTCATGTGCCAGTACCGCGCCGTCGGCCATCCGATCGCGGTGGCGGTGACCGAAGGGCTGGTGGAGTTGGCGGCGGCCAAGATCGGCATGGACCCGCTGGAGCTGCGCCGTCGCAACCTGTTTGCCGACGACGCCTATCCGGCGCAATCGGCGGCGGGCTTAAAATTCGAGAAGCTGTCGCATCACGAGACGCTCGCCCATCTCGACGCGCTGATGAACTATGCGGGCCTGCGCGCCGAGCAGAAGCGCCTGCGCGAACAGGGCATTTATCGCGGGGTCGGCTTTGCCAGCTTCATCGAGGTGACCAATCCGTCGGCTGCCTTCTACGGCGTCGGCGGCGCCAAGATCACCTCGCAGGACGGCGCCACCATGATGCTCGACGCGCAGGGCGCCATCAGCGTGCACACCGGCGTCAGCGAACAAGGCCAGGGCGCCGAAAGCGTGGTGGCGCAGGTGGCGGCGACCGCCTTCGGCGTGCCCATCGAGCAGGTGCGGGTGGTCATGGGCGACACCGACAACACGCCCTATGGCGGCGGCACCTGGGCCTCGCGCGCCGCCGGCATCGGCGGCGAGGCGGCCTGGCAGGCCGGAAAGGCGCTGCGCGCCAATGTGCTCGCCGTCGCCGGCAGCATGTTGCAGGCGACGCCGCAGAGCCTGGACATTCGCAAGGGCGTCGTCGTCGACGCCGCCACCGGCGCCGAGCGGCTGCCGCTCGCCGAGCTGGCGCGCGTCGCCTATTTCCGCCCCGACACGCTGCCCGCCGGCGTGCAGGCCGAACTGGTGGCGACACGCCATTATTTGCCGCGCGCCTATCCCTTCGCCTTCACCAATGGCGTGCAGGCGAGCTGGCTCGAAGTCGATGTCGACACCGGCTTCGTCAAGCTGCTCAAGCACTGGGTGGTGGAGGACTGCGGCACCATCATCAATCCGCAGCTCGTCGACGAGCAGATGCGCGGCGGCGTGGTGCAGGGCATCGGCGCGGCGCTGTTCGAGCACTGCCTCTATGACGAGCGCGGGCAATTGCTCAACGGAAACATGGCCGACTATCTGGTGCCGATGGCGGTGGAAATGCCCGACATTGAATGCGGGCATGTGGTCTCGCCCACCGCCGACAGCGAGCTCGGCGCCAAGGGCGCCGGTGAAGCCGGTACCGCCGGCGCGCCGGCCTGCGTGATGAACGCCATCAACGACGCGCTGCGGCCCTTGGGCGCGCAGCCGCTCACCGACATGCCGTTCACGCCGGAGAAGATCTTGAGGGCGCTGGGCAAGGTGTGAGCGCCCGGCTCCGGTCAGTATTCGATCCGATCACTATCAGTCGATCGCGGATGCTTGCGACGTTGTTCGTGGGCCGCGCCCGCGTGCTTCCCTAATGTCCAACCGACGACCTGGAGATTTTCTCGAGCCCAATCGACGGATTCCTGGTCCGTGACCGTGGCAATGGAATTGTTCCAACGGTTATACCAACCGGCCAGGCTGATCACCGCGAGCATTTCGACAATTTGCCGGTCCGAGTAATGCCTGCGCAACTCCGCGAAGTGCGAAGGTTCGACAGTGTTGGGAACACCCGCTCCATCCCGGGCCAGTCTCATCGCAGCCTTTTCAGCTTCGCTGAATTCCGTCGAATCTTCAAACGTCCAGATGTCGCGAATCCGATCCGGGTCGACGCCCATCATGTTCAACGTGTAGGCGCCATGCGCCTGGCAGTGCTGACAGCCGCCGGCGATACTTGCCATGGTAAAAAGCTCGCTGCGGAGTTGGCGGGAAAGATTATTGGGAGAAACCATGACCAGCTCGACGAGTTGTTGGAAAATCTGCGTCAGTTCCGGCCACCGGAAAAATTCGAGATTCTGTCGATCCTGATAACTGCCCTCGGTCATCCGCTCGTCTCCCCATTTGGATCGGTTCGCAAGCCGTCCCTTTGCAGGGAACGCGGAGGAGATCATCACTCCGCGGTCCAGCCGCCGTCGAGCTTGAGCGCCGCGCCGGTCATCAGCGAAGACGCATCCGAGGCGAGGAACACGATGGCGCCGGTGAGCTCTTCCAATTGGCCGAGCCGGCCGAGCTTGATCTTGGACAGCACCTCGTCGCGGAACGCCTTGTTCTCGAAGAACGGCCGCGTCATCGGCGTCTCCAGGAAGGTGGGGCCGAGCGAATTGACGCGGATATTGTGCGGCGCCAGCTCGATGGCCATGGCCTTGGTGAAGCCCTCCATGGCGTGCTTGCTGGCGCAATAGACGGTGCGGCGGGCGGCGCCGACATGGCCCATCTGCGAGGAGATGTTGATGATCGAGCCGGAAAGCTTGGCCTCGAGCAGCCGCATCGCCACCGTCTGCGCCATGAAGAAGGCGGCGCGCACATTGAGATCGAAGATGGCGTCGAAGTCCTCGACCTTCACGTCCGGCAGATAGGCCGGCCGGTTGATGCCGGCATTGTTGACCAGGATTTGGTAGGGCGCGCGCTACCGCCAGCGCCGCGCGCACGGCATCGATATCGGTGACGTCGAGCGCGAGCGCATCGGCCTGCTGCCCGCGCGCGCGGATGGCGGCGGCCGCCTCATCGATTTCGCTTTGCGTGCGCGCGACCAGCGTGACCTGGGCGCCGGCATCGGCCAGCGCGGAAGCGGCGGTCAGCCCGATGCCGCGCCCGCCACCGGTCACCAGCGCGCGGCGGCCGTCGAGGCGGAAGGAAGCGGTGGGGGTGAGATCGATGGTCATGGGCATTCTCTCTATCCCTCCCCTGAAAGGGGAGGGTGGCTGCGAGCGTTAGCGAGCAGCCGGGTGGGGTTACTTCGAGTTTGCGAAAAGCGCCCCCACCCGGTCGCCTTCGGCGACCACCCTCCCCCGCAAGCGGGGGAGGGATAAGAAAGCTCACTCCGCCGCGGTGGCGTAGGGCACGTTCCTGCCACCGTAGCGGCGCACGCGGATATTGGCCTGCTCGGCGTGGCCGAGGAAGTGCTCGAGCACGCACAGCCGCGAGCAATATTCGCCGATCATGGTGCTGGCCTCGTCGGTCAACACTTTCTGATAGGTACAGGTCTTGAGGAACTTGCCCACCCACAAGCCGCCGGTGAAGCGCGCGTTCTTCTTGGTCGGTAGCGTATGGTTGGTGCCGATCACCTTGTCGCCATAGGCGACATTGGTGCGGGGCCCCAGGAACAGCGAACCGTAATTGGTCATGTTCGCGAGGAAGTAGTCGGGGTCGCGGGTCATCACCTGCACATGTTCGGAAGCGACGCGGTCGGCCTCGGCGACCATCTCGTCGTAGCTGTCGCAGACGATGACCTCGCCGTAATCCTTCCAGGCCTGGCCGGCGAGATCGGCGCTCGGCAGGATGGTGAGCAGGCGCTCGACCTCGGCCATGGTCTCGCGCGCGAGCTTGTCCGAATTGGTAATCAGCACCGCCGGCGAGGTCGGCCCATGCTCGGCCTGGCCGAGCAGGTCGGTGGCGCAGATTTCGCCGTCCACCGTCTCGTCGGCGATGATCAGCGTTTCGGTCGGACCGGCCAGCAGGTCGATGCCGACGCGGCCGAACAGTTGCCGTTTGGCCTCCGCCACATAGGCATTGCCGGGGCCGACCAGCATGTCGACTGGCTCGATCGTCTCGGTGCCGAGCGCCATAGCGGCCACCGCTTGCACGCCACCGAGCACATAGATGTCGTCGGCGCCGCCGAAATGCTGCGCGGCGACGATGGCCGGATGCGGCGCGCCCTTGTAGGGCGGCGCACAGGCGATGATGCGTTTGACGCCGGCGACGCGTGCGGTGACGATCGACATGTGCGCCGAGGCGACCATGGGGTAGCGGCCGCCCGGCACGTAGCAGCCGATCGAGTTGACCGGGATGTGGCGGTGGCCGAGCACGACTCCGGGCAGCGTCTCCACCTCAAGGTCATGCATGGTGTCGCGCTGCTTCTGCGCGAAGTTGCGCACCTGCGCTTGGGCAAACCTGATATCGTCGAGATCGCGCTGCGGCACCTGCGCGATGGCCTGCTCGATCTCGCTCGGCGACAGCTTGAAATCGGCCGGCGACCATTTGTCGAACTTCTCCGACAGTTCGCGGATGGCGGCGTCCTTGCGTTCTTCCACCTGCGCCAGGATGGTTTCCACCGTCTCGCGCACCTTGGCGTCGGCGGCCTTGATCGCGCTCGCGTCCATTCCGCGTTTGAGCCAGCGGGGCATGGGGGTTCCTCCTTTCTTTCCCTCGCCCCGCGAAGCGGGGAGAGGGTGGCGCGCTTCGAGCGAAGCTCGATGCACGTCGGGTGAGGGGCGATTTCGAAGTTTGGGATTGCAGCTAGCGGCCCCTCATCCGCCTCGCTCGCTGCCGCTCGCTCGGCACCTTCTCCCCGCGTTGCGGGGAGAAGGAAAGATCACTTGATCGCCTGCGGATTGATCGGGCTGCCGGTGCCGCCGGTGATGATCAGCGGCGGCCCACAGAAGAAAAACTCGTAGACGCCGTCCTCGGCGCAGTCCTCGGCCAGTTCCTTGAGATAGAATATCTCGCCCATGCACAGGCCCATGGCCGGGATCACCACCCAGTGCCAGGGCTGATTGGCCTCCTCGGTCTCGTTCGGCCGCACCTCGACGCCCCAGGTGTCGGTGCAGATGGCGGCGATCTGCTTGTCCTGGCACCAGTAGCAGTTCTCGAATTTGACGCCGGGCGCGTCGCCGCCAGCATAACCGCCCCATTCGCCTTCCTCCAGGCAGCGCTCCATCTGCCCGGTGCGCACGATGACGAAATCGCCCTTGCGGATGTCGACATTGGCGTCCTTGGCGCATTTGTCGAGTTCGTCGTTGGAAATGCTCTCGCCGTCGGCCATCCACTTCACGCCGCGGAAGCGCGCGATGTCGAGCAGCACGCCGCGGCCGACCATCTTGTTGCGGGAATGCTCGATGCCCAGCACCGAGAGGCCGCGCGCGTCGATCAGCTTGGCGTCGTGCCCGTTATAGGCCTTGTCCTCGTAGAAGATGTGGCCGAGCGCGTCCCAGTGGGTGGCGCCTTGCACGCACAGCATCAGCGTGTCGTCGGCGTAGCGGATCTTGTTCCAGTCCTGCTGCCCGGCGATGGCGTCGGTGCCGGTGGCCAGCATCTGGTGGATCGGATTGAAGCGGCCGCCGAACAGACCGGTCTGCGGCCCGGTGCGGTCGAGCGGGATGCCGAGCGCGAACACCTTGCCGGTGCGGATCAGGCTCGCGGCCTTGACGATGTCCTCCGGGCTGACGTGGTTGAGCGTGCCGATCTGGTCATCCTTGCCCCACCGGCCCCAGTTCTTCAGCTTCTGCGTGGCCTCGGCGATCGCCTGTTTGCCAACCTTGATGTTCATGGAGCGTTTCCTTCTTTTCTTTCCGTTGCGCCGCGTGTCAGTCGTACGAGGGCGGAGGTACATTGGCAATATTGCGCCGTCGGGCGGCGTTACATCAAGCGGGCCGGCTGCCGGCTTTGACAGGACACGCCAGGCTTGCGCATGATCGAGCCCGCAAACCGGCCGTCACGAGCCGGCCAGGATCAACCGAGGGAGGACATCATGAAACGTATTCTGCTCGCCGCCGTCGCCGCCGCCATGGTCGGCGGCCTGATACCGCCGGCGCAGGCCGGCACCGTCATCGACGACTGGGCGAGCATCAAGCGCCCGCCGGCGCCCGCGCTTAAGCCGGTGACGGTCGACCCCAAGACTACCGCGCTGCTGATGCTCGACTTCATGCACCAGAACTGCGGCAAGCGGGCGGAATGCGTCGCCTCGATCCAGCCGGTGAAGAAGCTGCTCGCTGCCGCGCGCGCCGCCAAGGCCACGGTGATCTACAGCACCATCCCCCACACCACGACCAAGGACGTGATCGCCGACGTGGCGCCGACCGCGGGCGAAGAATACGTCACCTCCGGTCCCGACAAGTTCATCAACACCGATCTCGCCAAGAAGCTGAAGGACAAAGGCATCAAGACCGTGATTGCGGTCGGCACCTCGGCTGACGGCGCCGTGCTCTATACCGCCTCCGGGGCGGCGCTGCGCGGCATGAATGTGATCGTGCCGGTCGACGGCATGTCGTCGGCCAATGTCTATGCCGACCTGGTGACCGCCTGGTTGTTCACCGACGCCCCGCTGGTGTCGAAAAAGGTGACGCTCACCAAGCTCGACATGGTGAAGTTCTAAGCCTCGCTGGCTTCAAAGCATTTGCCGCCGGCACGGCGCGCTTTACCGTCCCCTGCAGGGGAAGGTGAAGCGCGTTCGCGGCGTGGCCCGGCTCAAACCGAAGCGAATACGGCCTTACGACAGCTTCGGCAGGTCGGCGAAATATTCCGGGTGTTCCTTTTCGACCTGCTGCATGAACTCCGGCCGGAACAGGCCCGGCACGTCGAGGCGCGGCGCGCCCTTCAGCGTGTTCATCAGCACCTCATCCTCGGCGTTCTCGAAGGCACGTAGCACCTTCGGCGACATACGCGGATCGAAGTGAATGTTACGGATCGCTTTCTTGCCGATGGCAACATCCGTGCCCGGCACCCATTTGGCGAAAATCTCAACCGCCTCCTCAGGATTATGACGCGTGAAATACGAGGACTGCGCCAGTCCGGCGGCGATGCTCTTGATCACGGCGGGTTTCGCCTCGACCGTCGGCCCGTGCGCCACCGCGACCATCACGTAGGACATGTGCTGGCCGCCGCGGATCACCTCGTAGGAATCCGGCACTTGGGTGAGCGCCTGCGTCACATAGGGCTCCCAGGTCACGATGGCGTCGACCTTGCCTTCCTTCAGCGCGGGAGCAAGACCGAACTGCGACCAGATGTTCTCGATGGTGATATCGCCGTAATTAACGCCGGCGCGGCGCAGCACCATTTTGAAATATTCGTCCGAGGTCTGCCCCTTCGCGAGGCCGACCGTCTTGCCTATGAGATCGCTGATCTTGCCGACATTGACGCCCCTGCCCTTCTTGGTGACGATGGCCAGCGGCGTATCGCAACGATCATTGGTGGCATCGTTCATGATGAGGCCGATGACCTGGAATGGATTGCCGGCATGCACCGCCTTCAGATAGGTGGTGGTGCTCATGTCGCCGACCTGCGCGAGGCCGTCATGCAGCGCATTGACCATGTCGGTGCCGGTATCCACCACCTTGAAACTGGCGTCGACGCCGTGCTGTTTGAAATAGCCCTTTTCCGCGCCGATAAACATCGGCAGATGGCCGAAATTGTTGGCAATCACTACGTCGAGCTTGGGTAAGTCACTCATCGCATTCCTCCCGCACCATTCCGACGCGCTGACGGCGCCGATTTCAAGCATTGATACTCCGGAATCGCCGGATTGCAATTCGGCCGCGGCGAAAGCCGGGCTATTTCTTCAAAACCTCCGGATTGACGCAATTGGGCGGCGCCCCGCCGGCAATCAACGCCTCGATATTGTCGACCACCATGTTGGCCATGTTCTCGCGCACCTCGAGCGTGGCGCTGCCGAGATGCGGCGTGAGCACCACGTTGGTCATGCGCTTCATTTCGGCCGACACGTTGGGCTCGAACTCGAACACGTCGAGACCGGCGCCGGCGATCTTCTTGGCCTTGAGCGCGCGCACCAGGGCCACCTCGTCGATGATCGGCCCGCGCGCGGTATTGACGATGAAGGCGGTCTTTTTCATCAGGCCGAGCTCGCGCGCGCCGATCTGATGGCGGGTCTGCGCGTTGAGCGGCGAATGCACCGAGACGAAATCGGATTCGCGCAGCAGATCGTCGAGCGGCGCGTAAGTCAGGCCAGCCTCGCGCTCCTCGTCCTCCGATTTACGGCGCGGCGTCCAATAGAGCACGCGCATGTCGAAGCCGTGAGCGCGGCGCGCCACGCCCTTGCCGATCAACCCGCCGCCGCCGATCAGGCCAACGGTCTTGCCGTGCACGATGGCGCCGAGCAGATGGCGCGATTGCCCACCGGGGAATTTACCGGCGCGCACCAGCCGGTCGCCTTCCAGCAGGCGGCGCGCAACTGCCAGCATGAGGGCGAAGGTCATGTCCGCCGTGGCCTCGGTGGTGACCGGCGGCACCACGGTGACCGGAATGCCGAGCGCGGTTGCCGCGGCGACATCGATATTGGACGGCGAAATGGATTGCGCCGCGATATGGCGCAGCGTCGGATTGGCCGCGACCACCGCGCGGTCGATCTTGTCATGCAGCAGACAGAACAGGATGTCGGCCTGGCGCACGGCACTGATCAGCGTGCGGTGGGGGATGATGCGGCTGTCGTCGGCAAAGACCTTGACGCTGCCCAGGCCGCGCAGACGCTTGATGGCGCTTTGCGCGACCGGCTGCGTCACGAAGATGCGGGGTTTGCGGCTCATCGCAGCCACCGTACCACGCCAGCCACGCCGTCAACCGCGCATTGGGCGCCGTCGGGAATGGCGCGGGTGGCGTCGAGCACGCCCAGCACCATGGGAATGCCGCGTTCGCGCGCCAGCGAGGCGAGATGCGAGGTGGAGCCGCCGAGCTCGGCGACCACGCCGGCGACGCGCGGCAGGATGTGGCTCAAGGCGGGGCCAGCCACTCGCGTCACCAGCACGTCGCCGGGGGCCACGCGCGCCAGTTCGCATTCGCAGTTGACGACGACCGCGCGGCCGGAGCCCCAGCCGATGCCGGCGGGGTGGCCGTTGAGGCCGGGATGCTGCAGCCAGATCTGATCGGGCACGATCGGCGCCTCCACATGCAGCGGCCGCGACTGCAAGAGCTTGAAGCCGCCCTCGTCCATGGCCCATTCGATCTCGACGGGCGAGCCGGCAAGCTGCTCGCATTTGCGGAGCAGGCGGCCGAGCGTGACCGCCTCGCCCGGCGTCAGGCAAGGCTCGCTGACCAGGTCCTTGGGCACCAGCTCGGGCGCCGAGACACCATGCGCGCATGTGTCGCGGTGGCCCTTGCGGCCGGCGGTGACGGTCCGCAGGAAGCCGTTCTTGGCCAGCACGATACGGTCGGGCACCACCTCGCCCTGGGCAATGGCCGAGCCCAGGCCCCAGGTGGCGGAGATGAGCATCTGCCCTTCCGCGGTCTCGCTGAGGCCGCCGCCGGAGGCGCGCGCCGCGACCAGCGGCTGGATCAACACGCCCATCGCGGTGTCGGCCGGCGACAGCTCGTGATTGTCCATGTAGCGGCGCGCATGCGAGGTCCACAGCGCCGCCCAGCAGGCGCGCACCGCGATGAGGAATTCGGATTCGTCGGTGAGGCCGAGGAAGCTTTCGAACTGGCCGGCGAAATTGGCGCCTTTGCGATCCTCGATGAGCGCGGAAGACCGCACCGCGCCGGAGGAGCCGTCGGCGCGCTGCGCCCGCCAGGCGTCGAGCAGCGGCTCGAGGATCTCCGGCGCGATCGCCTGCTGATAAAGCGCCAGACGGATCTGCACCGATAGCTTGCGCGAGCTCTGCCGGTCGGCCTCGTTATAGGCGCGGGCGACGTCCTCGATGCCGAGATGACGGAGCTGATGGCGATAGGCCGCGGCGGTCAGCGCGAAGCCGCCCGGGGTCGGCAAACCACCTTGCGTCAGCGCTGCGAGATTCGCCGCCTTCGGCCCGACGTTTTCCGGGTCGGTGGCGAGCGGATTCGTCAAAGGCAGAATGAATTCGGCCATCTCGGTCGCCTTGCGCCTCTCGGCTTGTCATGGCCGGGCTTGACCCGGCCATCTGGCATAGGAAGGCACAGCGTGTGGATCGAGATCCCCGGGTCTCGCGCCTTCGGCGCGGCCCGGGGATGACTTCGGCCAAACGGCCGAAGTCACTTCACATGATCGCCGTAGCCCGGTATCGCGTCGACCGCGGTGATCTGCTTGACCGGGAAGTTGGACACGATCTCGATGCCTTCGTTCTTCACAATCAGCATCTCTTCGATCCGCACGCCGTAGCGGAAGCGCTTGCCGTGCTGGGTCTCCAGCGCGAAGGTCATGCCTTCCTGGATGTCGATCGGGTGGTCGAGCGACCAGATGCGCGAGATCACCGGCGGATCGTATTGCGCCAGGCCGAGGCCGTGGCCCCACAGATTGGCCGCCGCCTGGTCCTCGTCCTCGTAGCCCCAGGTCTCCATCGCCGACGGCCATTTCAGCGCGATGTCGCGCGTGGTGGCGCCGACCTTGACCGCGCCGATCGAGTCGTAAAGCCACTTCAGCGCGATATCGTAAGTGTCCTTCTGCTCCTGCGTGGGCTCCTTGCCGACGCAATAGGTTCGGTAATAGCAGGACTTGTAGCCGTTCCAGGTGAGCGCGGCCAAATCCATGAACACGATGTCGCCGGGCTGGATGATGCGGTCGGAGAAGTTGCGCCAGTTCGGCCAGGTGTTGGGGCCGGACGACACGATCACGTCCTCGACATCCTCGATGCCCGGGAAGTTGTAGAGATATTCCATCAGATGCGCGGTCACCTGGTTCTCGGTGATGCCAGGGCGCAGGAACTTCATGCATTCCCAGTGGGTGGCGTCGCCGATGGCGCCGACGATACGGAAGCATTCCTGCTCGTCGACGTTCTTGACCGCGCGCGCCTCCATCATGGGCGTCATGCCGTCCGCCCACTCGATGTTGTTCTCCTTGAATACCTGGATCATGTTGATGTCGATGAAGTCGACGCCGAGCTTCTGCCCGGCGACGCCATGTTCCTTCATCGCGGTCTTCAAGGCATTGACGAACTTGTTCACCTGCTGGATCGAGGCGGGGCCCGCCGCGCCCTTGATCCAGGCGAACGAGTGACGCACGTTCTCCTTCGGGATCCACGGCGAATGACGCTCGACCTGGATGCCGATATCGCCCTGCTCGAACAGGATCGGCCGGCTGTCGCCGCACAACATGGCGTAGCGCAGGCCGGGTTTGAGCTTGTTCCAGCCCGGCGTCAGCGTGCCGGTGATGTAGCGGCAGTTCTCGTCATACATGCAGAGCATGGCGCCGAGACCGTGCTTCTTCATCATCGTGCGCGCGCGCTCGATGCGATATTCGCGCAGCCGGTCCCAGTTGACCTTCTGCTGCCAATCCATCCCGGCGATGCCGAAATTCGCGACTCCCATGGCGTTCCTCCGACTAGCTTTTCCCGTGCCCAGCGAGGCTGATTGGCACGGAGCTTAAGCCCGCTGGCGGGTGAAGAAGAAATAATATATTTTGCGCCCGGGCATTATGTTTTCTAATAAAGGGCGCCAATACCGGGACACCATTGTCCGGCGCTCCCGAGAGCGGAACGAGCAGGCTAACCATGGCCAATATCCCGTTGCGGCAGGTCCGCGCCGTCATCGCGGTGTGCGAGGAAGGCTCCTTCACCCGCGCGGCGACGCGCGAAAACGCCACCCAATCGGGCATTTCCCAGCACGTGGCGGCGGTCGAGCGCTCGCTGGGCGTGCGCCTGTTCGAGCGTACACCCGTGGGTGTCACGCCGACCCCGGCGGGGCTGCGCTACTACAAGCGCTGCGTCGAGGCTGTCGGCACGCTCGAGCATGCCGCGGAGGAGGCGCGTTCGCTCGCCGGCGAGGTGGTCGGCGAATTGCGCATCGGCCTGATGCCGACCTTCACCCGCGCCGTGCTGGCGCCGGTGCTGGAGGATTTCGTGCCGCGCTGCCCGGACGTGCGCCTGCATATCGTGGAGGGCTACAGCAACGCGCTCACCGACATGGTGCTCGACGATGCGCTCGATTTCGCGGTGGTGCCGGCCTATGAGGGCACTATCGGGCTGAAATCGCGGCTGTTGCTGCGCGACCGCGAAATGCTGATCTCCGGCCCGCGCCGCGGCTTACCGGCGCTTGCCGCCGTGCGGCTCGCCGACATCAAGCCGCTGAAGATCGTGGTGCCGGGGCCGGACAATATCCGGCGGCGCAATCTGGAGACCTATTTCCATAGCCACGGCGTCGAGATCGCCTCCATGCTGGAGATGGACGCCATGATCGCCACGCTGGAATTCGTCGCCCGCTCCGACTGGGTGACCATCCTGCCCAGCGTGATCTCGGTCAACGACATCGGCCGCGGAGAGCTCATCGTCAATCCGATCGTCGAGCCGGAAATGCATGCCGAATTCGTGGTGATCCAGCCGACGCGGCGCACGCTGTCGACGCAGGCGCGGCTGTTCCTGCAGCGCTTCGAGGCCGAAGTCGCGCAGGTTCACGAAGTGTGGGAGCGCGCCATCAAGGAGATGAGCATCCTCCCCTCCGCATCGACCGGAGCGGGAACCGCAGCCGAAAATGTCGGCTAGTCCCGGCTCCCGGACATTCACGCATAATTCCGCGCGTCAACGCCAGTCCGCGTATCCGCCCCCGCAGGCACCCCGGTTAAACCCGACAACCGGGCAATCTGATGGTCGAGAACGTACAGCCGGATGGCCGAGGAGAGGTTGCCGTGCCGACGACAGACGTCAATTTCGTGCACCGCCTTTGAAAGGGAAATGGCTCGGCTTTTCGCGATCTCCTTGAGGCCCGCCCAAAACGGCTCCTCGAGACTGACGCTGGTCTTGTGTCCGGCGATGACGATAGAGCGTTTGACGATAGACGACTTCATCGATTTCTTCCTCTGCCATGGCATTGCATTCGGACAGGCGGTCGGTCGCGAAAACCGGCAGCTAGGGAATGCACGCCGAATGATGTCGGACGCTGGCTCGTTGACAGATCGTGTCTCGGTTCGGGTGACCGCCACCGGCAAAACCGGAAATCAGAACTGTCGCCCACAACTTCAATTGAAGATTTCACGGCGATGCGATTACCCATCTGGGTAATTCTTATGACATCAATTTGACTCGCCCACTGTTCCAGGTTGAACAGTCCAAGAAAAAATCATCGGCCGCATTTTACCTATTTAACGTTGCGTCAATAATAAAATACCTTTTTCGTGGCGCGCCGGCGTCAATGATGCGTTGCGGCCTGGAGCGTGTACCGTTTCGCTCGATGCCTTCCGCGCCGCCAAGCTTCATCTTTGGCGCGATCTTTTGCGAAAGCCGCATTCAATCGGCGACTGCGCCGGGGCTGTGCTTCTTGGCAGCACGGGAGCGCGCGTCAATCCGTCAGGATCGAATTTAAGGAATCGTGAACCTTGAGATCGCCGTTGTAGTCGATATAGCCGAGCCTGCGAAACTTGTTCATGAAGCTGCTGATGCGCGAGCGCGTGGTACCGACCATCCGCGCGATCGTTTCCTGCGTAATCGACAGGCCGACCAAACCGGATTCGTTTTCATTTCTGGCCGCTGCCAGCTTCAAGAGAAGTCGTGCCAATCGTTTCTCGGTCGAAAGAAACATCTGATCGACCAGGGATGACCTGAGCTGATCGTTGCGCTCCATGAGGAACGCGGCAAAACGCTTGGAAAAACCCGGGGCATCGCCGAGCGCGCGAATTAACTCGCTGGACTGGAAAACCGCGACTTCGCAGTCGGTCGCGGCCTCAACCGTCGACTTCCGCACCTGCTCCGCGGTCACGCAACATTCGCCAAAGAATTGGTCCGGTCCGAGAACCGCGATGAGGGCTTGTTTGCCTTCCTCGGAATTGATGATGTCCAGGGCCTTGCCGTTCAAGATGTAGAAGAGTTCGTTCGCTGGATCGCCTTGCTGATAAATTGACAGTTGGCGTTTGTATTTTCTGATCTTTCCGCCATGCTCGGCAATGAAATCCCTCGAAAATGGACCGAAGGCACTTCGCAACATCACAAGTATCCCTGTTACAAATGTCCTTATCATTCACCGCGAGCGCGCCTCCGTCTCCACAACGGCGGAGACAATCAACGCTACGTCCAGTGAGCGCTGGCCGGTGGTGTAGTGTAACCACCATATCGGTCACTTATCCGATGGATGTTAAAATTATCCCCAAAAACAATTAGTTGAAGGATACTTGGCGCACACGGGGCTCTTGCGCCCTGCCACGCCGTATATTGCCGCAGTGAGCAATATGCCCATGCGCGCGCTTCACCCCGCGGTGCGCACTTACCCACAAGCGCCGGAGGTGCGCCGTTGATAGGCTTCGATCTTGTCGCGCAGCCCCTGCGGCAAGGGCATCGGCTGACGCGTCTCCAGCGACATCATGGCGGTAACCATGTGGGCACGCAGCCGCTCGAGCCCGTCGAGATGGCAGACGATGGCGAAGCCGAGCGAGGAGCGGCCGACGCGGTCGACCAGCACGGTCAGGTTGATGAGATCGCCCATGCGGCTGGGGATCTTGAAGTCGCAGTCGAGGTGCACGATGGGAAAGCCGAAATGGCTGCCCATGACCAGGTCGGCGTAATCGTAGCCGAGCTCTTCCTTGTACCAGTCCTCAATCACGCCGTTGAACATGTCGAAATAATGCGGGAAGTAGACGATGCCGGCGGGATCGCAATGCGAGAAACGCACGGGAACGCTGCGGGTAAAGGCGCCGCTCGGCGGCACAAACGATTCCTGGAGCATACAAGGAGGTCCTGATACCAAACCGCGGCCGAAGGCGCCGCATTCCATACTATGCCCGAAAACCCGGTGCTTGGCGCGCGCGTTACTTCGGCACGCGGCCTTTCACCGCATTGGCGCGAGCCTGGTAGGTGATGCGGCCGGCGGCGTCCGGCGCGAGTTTCGCGCGCACCCGGGTTTTCACCAGTTCGGCGTCGCCTGGCGAGGCGACGGCCAGCGACTGCTTGAGCAGCGAGCCGGCCACGGTGATGCTCCAGAATTCATCGAAATCGGCGAAGCTCCGCTGCACCGTGATTTCCCCCGTCTCCACCGCCTCGAGCCCCGCGCCGATCCACAAGCCGCGCAGCGCGTCGATCCGCGATGCTTCGGGGCTTACCGAACGATGCGATTCGAGCCCGAGCGCCCGCATTTCCGGATCGATGGGGTGGAGCGGCGTTCCCCCACCGATCAGGTCCCAGGCATAGGCGGCGACGAAGCCGCCCGGTCGGACAATGCGCGCCATCTCGGCGACGCCTTTGGCCGGATCGGGCAGGAAGAAAATGACCAGCGCCATGAACGCCGCATCGAAACTGTCCGCGGCAAAGGGCAGCGCCAGCGCGTCGCCCTGCTCGAACCGCGCCATGCGGGCGCCCGGGCGCGCGCGAGCAAACTCGAGTTGCGCCTTGGAAGGATCGATGCCCTCGACTACTGCAGGCGCGCAACGCTCGATCAAGAGCTCCGTGAAGGCGCCGTTACCGCAGCCGATGTCGATGCAGCGCAGGTTCGGCGGAGCGGCCAGCCAGTCGAGGAATGCCGCGCCCGCGAGCCGGCTCCAGGTGCCCATCATCCGCTCGTAGGCGGCGCCATCGTCGAACCGGCTCTGTTGTTCGGCCATAATTCCCTGCCCGTTCCGTTCGCGCCGGCCAAAATGAGGCGCGAACAGAGCCGAGAATGTTTACCGTGTCCAGAGGGATCAGACGCTTTGCCGGGTGACCGCCGGGCGATCAGCCGTTGACCACCAGCTTCTTCGGCGCGGCATCGCTGGCGCCGAAGCGCAACGCCGGATTGCCGACAAAGTCGTGCGCGCCGGTGTGGGTCAGCGCCCCTTCGACATCGAGCCAGATCTTGCCGCCGAGCGCGCGCCAGAGCCGGCAGAAGCCGAAATCCTCGCTCAGATATTCCCGGGTCTGCGGGTCGATCCGGCACTCGAACAAAGCGTAATAGGTTCGCTCGACCTTGCTCGGGGTAAAGACGTGGTCCGAGCTATAGGCGCAGTCGGGATAGGCCGCGATCAGCCGTTCGATGGCGCGGCGCTTGATCATCATGAAGCCGGTGGCGGCATAGACGCCGGTGGCGAAGGGCCCGCGCCGTTCCAGTTCCGTGCCCTCGCAGAATTTCCCGACATAGTTCAGGGTCGCCGTCTGCGGCGGCTCCTGCTGGCAGACCTTCTCCGGCGGATTCCAGCTCAGGGCCTTGGCCGGATACATGCCGCCCACCACGTCTTCGTCGAAGGCCAGCATGCGATGCACCAGTTCGGGCTCGAAACCGATGTCCGAGTCGATGAACATCAGATGCGTCGCCTCGGGCATGGTCATGAAATGTGCGACCAGCGTGTTGCGCGCCCGCGTGACCAGCGAATCGCGACCGAGCAGGTTCAGGCTGATGGAGAAATTATGCTGATCCGCATATTGCATGAGCTTGACGACCGACATCATGTAGCCGGTCGTGACCAGCCCGCCGAAGCAGGGCGTGGCGATGAAAATCATCGGCGCGGGGTGATTGTGCGGCATGGATCCAATTCAAAATTTCGGGGCGCAAGGACGCGTCATCGCACGGCGGAAATCCGTTGAATGGCGGCAACGAATTCCACCGCAAACGCTGCACCTAGGCCAGATCGCCAAATCGCCCCAGGGGGTCAAGTCGCCCGCGAATCGTAAAGGTCGGATTAACCGCGCCGGGCCCATCCGCCCGGCGATCGCATCGGCTGGTTCAGGGCGCGGTCACGCCGCCGTCACACGTTCATCCAGGCGCCGTCGGCATCGACCGATTTGAACACCGCTTCCAGCGCCGCGGCGGTCTGCAGGATGCCGGCGGGCGAAATCGGGAAGGTGCCCTGCCCCATCGCCGCGCGGGCGAAATAATCGAGGTTGCGGCCGAGATGATTGTCGGCCGGCCGCTCGATCAGCTCCGGCTCCTGGCCGGCACGGCGGATCACCGCGCGCGTTTCCGACACGCTTTCGACCCAGCAGGTCTCGCCGTAGAGCGCCAGTCGCCAGACAAACGGCGTCTTGATCGTGGTGGCGAGCGTGCCGGTTGCGCCGTTGTCGAACTCGATCAGCGCCGAGGTGGTGTCGCCGGTCGGCAATTTCAGCGCGCGCGCCTTCGACAGCGCGCTGACGCGCCGCATCGGCCCGTTGAGGTCGCGGAAGCAGTCGAGCACATGGATGCCCATGCCGGTCATGCCGCCGGCGCGGCTTTCCGCCGCCGCCACCCGCCAGCTATCGGCCGGCAGGTTGGCCAGCCAGTCATGGCTGTAATTGCCCTCGGCATGCATGATGGTGCCGAGCGCGCCGCTGGCCACCACTTCCGCCAGCACCTGCATCGACGGCATCAGCCGGAAGTGATGACCGACGGCGATCACCACGCCGGCGCGCTTGACCGCATCGAGCATGGCCATGGCGTCCGCCTTGGTGAGCGCGAAAGGCTTCTCGCAATAGATGTGCTTGCCGGCGGCGGCCGCCGCCTCCACCTGGGCGCGGTGGCTGCTGTGCGGCGTCGCCAGGATCACCGCCTGCACGGCGCGGTCGGCCAGCACCTCCTCGTAGGAGGTGCCGATGCTGAGCCGATGCTCGACGGCGAAATCGCGCACCGTGTCAGGCTCCAGCGTCACCCCGCAGCTGAAATTAAGCGGCGCGCCGAAATCGCGCGCCGCCTTCACCAGATTCTTGCCCCACCAGCCGAGGCCGACAATTGCCGTATTGATCATAGCGCCGCCGGTGCCCCCGGCTGCTTGAGCGGATGCGCGCGGGCGAAGGCCTCGTTGGCCATCAGCGTGTCGACGATGCGTTTGACGGTGGGGAACGGCGCGATGTCGCATTTGAAATAGGCCGCGCCCACCGCCTGCCCGGCGAGGCAGATGTCCGCGATGGTGATCTGGTCGCCCTGGCAATAGCGCCCGGTCTGCGGCGAGCCGCCAAGATGCGTCTCCAGCGCGGTCATCGCGGCCTGGTGCCAGTGATTGCCCCATTTCAAGATGCCGCCCTCTTCGATCCCGTATTCATTGCTGATGTATTCGCGCACGCGCGGCACGATCAGCGGGTGGGTGTCGCAGGCGATGAGCTGCGCCAGCCCGCGCACCCGCGCGCGCGCCTTCGGCTCCTTCGGCAGCAGCGGCGGGTTGGGATGGGTCTCGTCGAGATATTCGAGGATGGCCAGCGATTCGAACAGCACCGTGCCGTCGTCCTCGATCAATGCCGGCAGCGCCATCATCGGATTGATCTTGCGGAAGGCCTCGGCGCGCTGGGCGCCGTGGTGCAGATTGACGTCGATCACCTCGTCGGGCGTCAGTCCCTTGAGGTTGAGCGCGATGCGCACGCGGAATGTTGCCAGCGACCGCCAGTAGGAAAAGAGCTTCATGAGTGATCCCCGAAGATTGATCTGATCCATCATCCTGAGGTGCGAGCCGCGTGAGCGGCGAGCCTCGAAGGATGAGCGGCCCGGGCCGTCGCCCTTCGAGGGCCGCGCTTCGCGCGGCGACCTCAGGGTGACGGGCAAGACGCTTTCAATTCTTTCTCCTCGCCGACCAGTAGACCGTCATTTTCGAGCCGTCGCCCTCGCCGATGCCGTGGCTCGTCGCATCCTCGAAGCCGGCGAGCGTCGCCTTGGTGGCGATCATGTCGGCGCCGAGCGCCTCGCCGGTCTCCACCATGGTGCGCAGATCCTTCACGGCATTGGCGATCGAGAAGGTCGTCGGCCCCGGATCCCTGCCCTCGAGCATGGCGACGATCATGCCGGCGCGCATGCCGATCGCCTTGTTGGCACCGTTGCTCTCGACGAAGAGATCGACCAGGCGTTGCGCGTCCCAGCCGACGCTCCGCGCGATGGCGAAGGCTTCGCCATAGGCCTGCCAGGCCACCATCAGCGGTAAATTAATCGCGAGCTTCATGGCGGCACCGGCGCCGATCGGCCCGCAGGGCACGACCTTGCGGCAGAGCTGCTCAAGGATCGGCTTGGCGCGCTCGGCATCGGCCGCCTCGGCACCCATGAGGCCGAGCAATTGGCCCTGGCGGGCCGGCGCGGTGGAGCCGCCGACGGGGCATTCGACGATTGTCCCGCCCTTGCCGCGCACCTTGGGCGCCAGCGTGGTCTCGACCTTGGGCGCCACCGTGCTCATCTCGATGAACAGCTTGCCCTTGACGTCGCCCGACAACAGGCCGTTCGCGCCGTTATAGACGTCATCGATCGCCTTGCCGTCGGTGAGGATGGTGATGACCGCGTCGCTGGCGGCAGCCACCGCGGCCGGCGAGCCGACCACTTTGGCGCCGGCCTCGCCCAGGGGCTTGGCCTTGTCCGGCGTGCGATTCCACACGGTGACCTCGTGACCCAGCTCGATCAACCGCGCGGCGATGGCGGCGCCCATGGCGCCGAGGCCGGCTACTCCGATTTTCATGGCTCCTCCCGGTAACTTGTTGCCATCGACGATAGGCGATCGCATCCGGCCAGGAAAGCCGCTTAAGGGAATTAACGAGCAGTCCCACTCGACAGGTCCAGGGGCAAACGCATAAAGACCGGGTGGGTCATCGGATTCGCGCGGCGTCTTTTTGACGGGGAGAAAATTGAATGGCTGCGGGCAAGAAGAGTAAGGGCGCCGTCGGCATCATCGGCCTCGGCATCATGGGGGGCGCCTTCGCCAAGAACCTGGCGGCGGCGGGCTGGCGCGTTGTCGGCTATGACATCAGCGCGGCGCGCCGACGCGAGGCGCAGCGCGCCGGCGTCGAGATCGCGGCCGATGCCGCCGAGGTCGCCGCCAAGGTGCCGACCGTGCTGATGAGCCTGCCCAAGCCACAGGCGCTGCTGGACACGGCGCGCAAGATTGTCGCAGCCAAGCTGAAGCCAAAGCTCCTCGTGGAGATGAGCACCTTCAAGATTGCCGACAAGGAAAAGGCCGCGCGGGTGCTCGCCAAGGCCGGCCACACCCTGCTCGACACGCCGGTGAGCGGCACCGGTTCGCAGGCGGCCGTCCGCGACCTGGTATTTTATGCCAGCGGCGATAGGCGCGCCATCAAGCGGCTCAAGCCGCTGTTTCAGGATTTCGGCCGCAAGGTTTACGACGTCGGCGCCTTCGGCAATGGCAGCAAGATGAAATACGTCGCCAATCTGCTGGTCGCCATCAACAATGTGGCCAGCGCCGAGGCCATGGTGCTGGGCATGAAGGCTGGGTTGCCGCCGCAGCTGATCTTCGACCTGGTGCAGGCCGGCGCCGGCAATTCGCGCGTGTTCGAATTGCGCGCGCCGATGATGGTGAAGGGCAAGTACAAAGACGCCACCATGAAGGTCGACGTCTGGGACAAGGACATGTCGGTGATCGGCGACTACGCGCGCAAGATCAAGGTGCCGACGCCGATGTTCGATGCCTCCAAGCCGATCTACGTCAAGGCGCAGAAGAGCGGCTACGGCGCCCAGGATACCGCTTCGGTCTGCGCGGTGCTGGAGAAGATGGCGAAGGTCAAGCGCAAGCGCTGAAGCGCCGCGGCAAACGACTTCATGCCGTCGCCGCGCGCACGACGCGCTCCCTCTCCCCGCTGGGGCGAGGGTCGGGGGTGAGGGGATCAGGACTCTCGACAGGCTATTGCCCCTCGCCCGGATCGCGTTTTGCGATCCGCCTCTTCCTATGGGAGAGGTGAAGCGGAGTTCGCGGTGCGCGCCGAATAACGCTTGGGAGGAATAAGAATGGCCGCATTGCACGATCGTTCCGAAGTCCGCGACAATATGCGCATCGACTGGAACGTGCCCATAACCATGGACGACGGGCTGGTCGTGCACGCCGACGTCTACCGCCCGGTCAAGCAAGGCCGTTACCCCGTCATCCTCAGCTACGGCCCCTACGCCAAGAACCTCGCCTTCCAGGACGGCTATCCGAGCGCTTGGGCCCGCATGGCCGAGAAGCATCCCGACGTCACCGCCGGTTCCAGCAATCTCTACCAGAACTGGGAAGTGGTCGATCCGGAGAAATGGGTACCGCATGATTACGCCTGCGTGCGCGTGGATTCACGCGGCACCGGCTGCTCGCCCGGCTTCGTCGATCATTTCTCGCCGCGCGAATCCAAGGACTTCTACGACTGCATCGAATGGGCCGGCGTGCAGCCCTGGTCGAACGGCAAGGTCGGGCTCAACGGCATTTCCTATTACGGCATCAACCAGTGGCACGTGGCCTCGTTGCAGCCGCCGCATCTCGCCGCAATCTGCGTCTGGGAAGGATCGGCCGACTGGTACCGTGACATGACGCATCACGGCGGCATTCTCTCGACCTTCTGGGAGAACTGGTACGACATGCAGGTCAAGACCGTGCAATACGGCGTCGGCGAGCGCGGCGGCCGCAGCCGCGTGCATGGCGAACTGGTATGCGGGCCGGAGACTTTGCCCGACCTCGACCTGGTCAAGAACCGCGCCGATTTCGGCAGCGAGATCGCCGCGCATCCGCTGGACGACCAGTATCACCGCGACCGTTCGCCGGTGTGGTCGAAGGTGACGGTGCCGCTGCTCTCGGCCGCCAATTGGGGCGGCCAGGGCCTGCATCCGCGCGGCAATTTCGAGGGCTTCATGCGCGCCGCCTCCAAGCAGAAATGGCTGGAGGCGCACGGCATCGAACACTGGACGCATTTCTACACCGACTACGGGCGCGAGCAGCAGCGCAAGTTCTTCGACAAATTCCTCCACGGCAAGGATACCGGCTGGAGCCGGCAGCCCAAGGTGATGCTGCAGGTGCGCTATCCCGGCGAGAAATTCGTGGCGCGCGCGGAGAACGAATGGCCGCTCAAGCGCACAAAATGGACGAAATATTATCTCGATCCCGCCGCCATGACGCTGGCGACGAAGAAGCCGACGCGCAATGCCAAGCTCAGCTTCGCGGCCATGGGCGACGGCCTCACTTTCCTGACGCCGCCGCTCGCCGCAGAAACCGAGATCACCGGCCCCTCGGCGCTCAAGCTATTCGCCTCGTCGTCGACCAGCGACGCCGATTTCTTCATCGTGCTGCGCGTGTTCAGCGGCGACCTCAAGGAGATCGTATTCCAGGGCGCCATCGATCCGCATACGCCGGTCGCGCAAGGCTGGCTGCGCGCCTCGCACCGCAAGCTCGACAAGAAACTGTCGACGCCGTGGCGGCCCTACCATACGCACGACGAGAAGCGGCCCTTGAAGAAGGGTCAGGTCGTCGAGCTCGACATCGAAATCTGGCCAAGCTCGATCGTGGTGCCGGCCGGCTACCGCATCGGTCTCACGGTGCGCGGCAAGGACTACCAATACGGCGGCGGCAGCGGCGGCAAGCTGTCCAATTTCAAGAACGAGCTGACCGGCTGCGGCCCGTTCCTGCACGACGATCCGCGCGACCGTCCGCCTGCCATTTTCGACGGCACCACGGCTTTGCATTTCGGCCGCGGCAAGGCGCCCTATCTGCTGCTTCCGGTTATTCCGCCGAAGAAGCAGACAGCCGCGAAGAAGCGCGGGCGGCGCTAGCCACATCCTCAACCTTCTCCTCGCTTGGCAACTGCCCGTAAGGCGGCCCTCCCCGCCGCGTCGCAGGAAAGCGCGACGTTGCCGCGATTGGGGGGTTCATTCCGACGCAAGCTGGGATAGACTTGCCGGCAACCTTCGGGCGAACAGAAGGATCGTGGGGGTGACGATACAGCTCGGGATCGTCCAAGCATTCGATGGAATTTTCTCTGACGCGCCGGTGTTCGCCACGGGCAGCGACCTGCCGTGATCGTCGCCATCACGTGCATCGTCGACGCGCTGCTCGGCAATAGCGGCGAGCGCAAGGCCAACCATGCGATCACGGCGAACGATCTCGGCATTGCGGTGCGCGCAGCCTGCTTGCGCGGCAATCTGCCTCATCGAAAGATGCGGCGCAAAATTTCGGCACGCTTTCTGCCAACCATTGGCAAGTAGCCTGGCCGGCAAAGGCGGACACGCAGCAACCGGGCTTTACATCCTTGAATACATTGGCCGATGATGGCATTCACCACTCCGGTCCATCGCGCTACCAACAGGGACACGCGTTACCGCTAGCCGATTCCAGGGCAAAATAGGCCGATCCGGCCAATCTTAAGACGGCGCTCAAGCCGCATTAGGGAAACAGCCCCGTCCGGGGCGAATGAAAGAGGGAGGAGAAGCAAGATGTCTCGCAAGCTTACCCGTCGTACCTTCATGGCGGCAACGGCCGCCGGCGCCGCCGCAACAACGTTCAGATTCCCCACGCCGGCCATCGCGCAAGCCGCGCCCTTCAAGCTCGGCCTACTCACCGTCAAGACCGGCCCGCTTGCGCAGGGCGGCATCCAGATGGAGCAAGGCGTTCTCACCTGGCTGAAACTGCACGGCAACAAGATGGCCGGCCGCAAGGTTGAATTCATCTCGGCCGACACCGGCGGCAAGCCGGCCGGTACCAAGACCAAGGCGCAAGAACTGGTCGAGCGCGACAAGGTCGATGTCATCCTCGGGCCGCTCGCCGCCTTCGAGCTGCTCGCGATCACCGACTATATCCGCGAGCACAAGACGCCGACGCTCAGCCTTGCCGGCGCCGACGATCTCACCCAGCGCCGGCCCAACCCCTACTTCCTGCGCCCGTCCGCGACCTCCTCGCAGGCCATGCATGTGATGGGTCACTATGCGGCCAAGGAGATGGGCAAGAAGAAGGCCATCACCATCGATTTCGATTTCGCCTTCGGTTACGAGCAGGAAGGCGGCTTCCAGGCGGCGTTCGAGAAGGACGGCGGCTGCGTGGCCAACAAGCTGTGGGTGCCGCTGGGCACGCCCGACTACACGCCCTATCTCGCCCAAATGACCGGCAACGACGTGCTGTGCCAGGGCTTTGCCGGCTCGGGTCCGCTCGCCTTCATGAAGCAGTACGCCAATATGGGCATCAAAACCCCGGTGGTGACCGGCGAAACCGGCGGCGACGACGCCTTGCTGCACGCCTTCGGTGACGAGGCGCTCGGCATGATGAGCGCCTGCCCCTACACGCTCGACCTCGACACCGACGCCAACAAGAAATTCGTCCAGGCGATGGTGAAGGACTTCAAGGTTGTACCCGGCTTCTACGCCGCCGGCCTCTACATCAACTGCGATGTGGTGGACGCCGGCCTGAAGGCCTCGGGCGGTACGACCCATGACAAGGAGAAATTCATGGCCGCGCTCAAGGCCGTGAAACTCAAGGACTCGCCGCGCGGGCCGATCAGCTTCGACCATCTCGGCAACGTGGTAGGCAACTTCTATGTCCGCCGCATCGAGAAGGCGAAGAACCCCTATGGGCTCAAGCTCTGGAACAAGACGCTGAAGACCTACGAGAACGTCAGCCAGTTCTGGACCTGGCCGGAAAAGGAGTTCCTCGCCCACCCGGTCTATTCGCGCAACTATCCGCCGCTGAAGAAGTGCTGATCTGAAGCACCGAATCCCGCGGGCGCCGTATATCGGCGCCCGCGGATGTTTACGACGCGACCCAAGCGAAAGACGGCGGATATGACCTTCTGGCTGCTGCTGACGGTCAACAGCATTACCTTCGGCAGCCTGCTGTTCTTATTGGCGGCGGGCTTCTCGTTGATTTTCGGCCTGATGCGCATTCCCAACCTGACGCACGGCTCGCTGTTCATGCTCGGAGCCTATTTCGGCGCCACCTTCGTCGGCGGCCAGCTCGGCATGATGTTCAATTTCTGGCTGGCGGCGCTAATGGCGGCGATGCTGGTTGCCGCGTTCGGCGCGGTGATCGAACGCTTTCTGCTGCGCCAGTTGCCCGGACAGCAGATGGCGCAGGTGCTGGTCACGCTGGGTATCTCCTTCATCGTCGCCGATTTCTGCTTGATGGTCTGGGGCGGCGATCCGATCGCCGTGGCGACGCCGGACACTCTCATCGGCTCCGTGCGCTTCGGTCCGATGATATTTCCGCTCTATCGTATTGCCGTCATCGGCATCGCCGTCATCGTCGCTATCGCGCTCTGGCTACTGCTCGACCGCACACGGCTCGGCGCCATGATCCGCGCCGGCGTCGACGA
Organism: uncultured Pseudomonadota bacterium; assembly: GCA_963782145.1. Lineage (GTDB taxonomy): Bacteria > Pseudomonadota > Alphaproteobacteria > Rhizobiales > Xanthobacteraceae > Pseudolabrys. Next base: position 178,191 of record CAWAIV010000004.1, on the reverse strand, counting down.
TCCAGACATGGCGCGGGTGGTCGGCATCCGCGTCTCCCAGCTCTTCACCATCGTGTTCGCGCTCGGCGCCGGCATTGCTGCTTTTGCCGGCGTCATTGGTGGTCCGATCCTGACGGTGTATCCAGGCATCGACCAGTACATGCTGCCGCTGGCGCTGGTTGTGGTCATTCTCGGCGGTTCGGGCAGCCTGCTCGGCTCGATTGTCGGCAGCCTCATCATCGGCTTCATATATAATTTTGGTCAGGCGCTGTTGCCGGAACTCGCCTATTTCGTGCTGTTCCTGCCGATGCTGCTGGTGCTGCTCCTGCGGCCTCAAGGCCTGTTCGGCAGGTTCGTGCCATGACCGCACGTATTGCCGCCCTCGTCATTGGCTTCGTCGCGCTGCTCACGCTGCCGTATTGGATGCCGGGCGTCTATTACATCAACGTCGCCAGCCAGATTTTGTTCTCCGCGATCTTCGCGCTCGGCCTGAACGTGCTGGCCGGCTATGGTGGCCTGGTGTCGCTCGGCCATGCCGGGCTGTTCGGCATTGCCGCCTATGCCACCGGCTACATGCTGCAATTGGGCTACGGCCACCCGGTCGCCATCGTCACCGCGCTCGTGGTTGGCGTCGCCTCAATGGCCATTTATGCGGTGCTGTCGCTGCGCGCGACCGGCATTGGCTTCATCATGATCACGCTGGCGCTGGGCGAAATCATCTGGGGCCTGGCCTATCGCTGGATCAGCATCACGGGCGGCGATAACGGCATCAACCTGCATGGCCGGCCAGAACCCTTCGGCATTTCGCTCGCGTCGCCCAGCGCCTTCTATTACACGACGCTTGTGGTGTTTCTGGCGGCGGTGGCCGTCATGACGGTGTTCGTGCGCTCGCCGCTCGGCGCCGCGCTGATGGGCACGCGCGACCAACCGCGCCGCATGAATGCGCTCGGCTATCACGTCTGGGCGATCCGCTTCTGGGCCTGCCTATTTTCCGGGCTGCTGACCGCGGTCGCCGCCATCCTGTTCGTCTATTACACACAATTCATCAGCCCGCAGGCGGTCGACCTAACCGCCTCGGCCGAAGTGCTGCTGATGGTGATCTCCGGCGGCGCCGGCACCCTGTTCGGTCCGATCGTGGGCGCCGCCCTGGTGGTCATCGTGAAAAGCGTGGTGAGCGGGTTCATCGAGCGCTGGAACATGCTTCTGGGCTTCATCTTCGTGGCTATCGTCATCTTCATGCCGGAAGGCCTGGTGCCCGGCAGCGCACGGCTATGGCGGCTGGCCTGGCGCCGGCTTGGCGCCAAGCCCGACGACGAGGGGTCGACGCCGAGCAAAGCGGCCGGGGCCGAGCCATGAGCGCGCTCACCGTCAGCAACCTGTGCAAGGCCTTCGGCGGACTGCACGTCACCTGCAACGTCAACCTCGACGTCAACCCGGGCGAGCGACGGCTGATCATCGGCCCCAATGGCGCCGGCAAGACCACGCTGTTCAATTTGATCACCGGCGAGCTCTCGCCCGACTCCGGCGCGGTGACGCTGTTCGGCCACGACATCACCCGGGTGCCGAGCCGGCGGCGGCCCCATCTGGGCATGGCGCGCACCTACCAGATCATCACGCTGTTTCCGCAGAATACCATCGTGCACAACGTGTCGCTGGCGCTGCTCGGGCTGTCGCCGATGCGCTGGAACCCGCTGATCGATCTGCGGCGGCAAGGCCATATCGTCGAGCGCGCCCAGGCGGCGCTCAAGCGCGTGGGCCTCGGCCACATCGCCGAGCGGCCGCTGTCGCAGACCTCCTATGGCGAGCGCCGCCGCGTCGAGATCGCCATGGCGCTGGCGCAGAACCCCAAAGTACTGCTGCTCGACGAGCCGTTCGCCGGCCTGTCGATCGACGAGCGGCGCGACGTGCACGAATTGCTGATGGCGATCCCGCGCGACGTGACCATGGTGATGATCGAGCACAACATGGACGTGGCGCTGGAATTCGCCGAACGCATCACGCTTCTGCATTTCGGCGAGGTGATCGTCGAAGGCACGCGCGCCGAGGTGGTGGCCGACCCGCGGACCCGGGAGGTCTATCTTGGTCACTAGCGCGCTCGAGCTTTCGCATATCGACGCTTACTATGGCGACAGCCACGTGCTGCACGACGTCTCGTTTTCCTGCGGCGAGGCGCGGCTGCTCGGCCTGCTCGGCCGCAACGGCGCCGGCAAGTCGACCTGCATGAACGTCACCATGGGCCTGCTACCGCCGCGCCGCGGCGCGATCATGGTCTTCGGCAGGCCGGTGGCCGGCATGTCGCCGGAGATGATCGCGCTGCAAGGCGTGGCGCTGGTGCCGCAGGGCCGCCGCATCTTCAAGAGCCTGACCGTGCGCGAGAACCTGATCGTCGCCGAGCAAAAGCCGCGCGACGGCAAGCATGCGCCGTGGACCGTCGACACCGTGTTCAGCATGTTCCCGCGCCTGGCCGAGCGGCGCAGCCAGATCGCCGCGCATCTGTCGGGCGGCGAGCAGCAGATGCTGGCGATCGGCCGCGCCTTGATGGGCAATCCGCGCGTGCTGTTGATGGACGAGCCCTCGGAGGGGCTGGCGCCGCAGATCGTGCATGAGGTGATGAACACCATTCGCAAGCTCAAGGAAAGCGGGCTGTCGATCGTGCTGGTCGAGCAGAACCCGACGCTGGTCTTCGACGTCGCCGACGATATCGTCATCCTCAACACCGGCCGCGTCGCGGTGGTGTCGACGCCGACCGCTCTGAAGAGCGACGGCGTCGACCTGACACAGCACCTGGGGGTGTTTTAATGACGGCCGTCGTCCCCGCGAAAGCGGGGACCTCGTATTCACCGGCCTAGGCAATTGAAGTTCGGGACTTCGCAGGTTACTGGATCATCCGCTTTCGCGGATGATGACAGCCGAGAAAATGACGAGCAAGGAAACGAGCAACAATGACTCAAGTCTGGAACAAATATGCCGACACGGCGGCGCGCAAGCACGGCAAGCCCGGGCGCGAGGTGCGGCCGCAAAGCCTCACGGTCGATATGCACGCCCATGTCGCCGTGGCGCATGTGGCGGAGATCGTCGCGCCGCATCTCAAGAAATCCACCGATCCGCTGGTTCAGAACTCGACATCCGAGACGCAGACCTTGATGGCAAAGCAGGCGGCCGACATCCGCACGCGCATCGGCACGACCGACGAGCGCTTCGGCGTGATGGACGAGATGGGCGTCGACATGCAGCTCATCTGCCCGGCGCCGCCGCAAATCTATTATACCCTGCCCGTCGACGTCGGCGTTGAGGCCGCCCGCGCGCTCAACGACGGCATCGCCGACTATGTCGGCAAGCACACGGATCGGCTGGTGGCGCTCGGCGGCGTGCCGATGCAGGACGGCCACGAGGCGGCCAACGAGCTCGAGCGCGGCGTTAAGCAGCTCGGCTTCAAGGGCGTCGAGATTCTCACCAACGTCAACGGCAAGGAGCTATCCGATCCCGAATTCGCGCCGTTCTGGAAGAAAGCCGAGGAGCTCGACGCGCTGGTGCTGATCCACCCGAGCGGCTTCACCCAACCGCAGCGTTTCGGGCGCTTCTACTTCAACAACGTGATCGGCAATCCGCTCGACACCACCATGGCGCTGCATTACCTGATTTTCGATGGCGTGTTCGAACGGCATCCCAAGCTTCGCGTTCTGGCCGTGCATGGCGGCGGCTATCTCGGCGCCTATTCCGGCCGTATCGATCATGCCTGGGGCGCGCGGTCGGATGCGCACGGCAACCTGCCGAACCCGCCGACGACCTACCTCAAGCGCAACGTCTATTTCGACACGGTGGTATTCACACCGCTGCAGCTCGAAGCGCTGGTGAAGACCTTCGGCGCCGACCGCGTCATCATGGGCACCGACTATCCCTTCGACATGCTGGAGCATGATCCGATCGGCCATATCGCGTCGGTGGAGAGCTTCGACGACACGACGCGCGCCGCGCTTGCCGGCGGCAATGCGAAGAGGCTGTTGGGGTTATAAATCTCTCAACGGTCATGCGCGGGTCAAGCCCGGCCATGACAGGCGGCGCTGTGATCGACTACGCATACAAAAAATCCAGCACCGCGGTCTCCGCGATCACCGCGTCGTCGGTCGCGTGCTTGCCGGCGCGCGCCTGCTCCTCCTGGGTCTTGGTCGCCTGCAAATAGGCGCCGAGATGGCGCGCGCGCTCGATGATGCGGCGGTTCTCCGGCAGCCGCGCCGCCTCGAAGCGTGACAGCGCTTGGCCGACGTCGCTTTCGGCCTGCAAGGCCTCGACCAGCGCCGCGGCGTCATCCGCTGCCTTGGAGACGCCGGCTGCCACATGCGGGCGCGCCACGAAGGCCGCGTCGCCGACCACCGCCACCCGGCCACAGGCCATGCGCGGCGATTCCAGATCGTAGATCGGTTGCAGGATCGGCTCGTCGATCAGCCGTACGATGGCGCGGAACTGCGGCGCCAACAGCCGCTCGGCATCGGCGCGCATCTCGGCGATGGCCTCGCGACGGATCAACGGCGGCGGGATCGAGATCGCATGCGTCACCCCGCGTTCGTCGGTCAATAGCCATTGCAGCTTGGTCGCCTCGTCCGCCGGACGGTACCACACCACATTGGTGCGACGGTGGCCGGGGCGCAGATCGTCGTCGGGCCCGGCCACCGGATAGCTGAGGAACTGCTCGCCGGGCGGCAGGCCGAACGCCATGACCTCGTAAAGCTCGCGATGCACCGCCGCCGGCAGCGCGCTTTCCGCGATCAGCGCGCGCCAGGCGCTGTAGCCGGCGTAAAGTGGCGTCACGTCGGGCAGACATTGCCCGCGCACCGTGGAGCGGATGCCGTCGGCGCCGACCAGAAGATCGGCGGTAATCGTCTCGCCATCGGAAAAATGCGCGCTGACGGCGCCGGTGTCCTGCGTGAAGCCGGCAAACCCACGCCCGCGGTGATAGTGCTCCGGCGGAAAGGCGTCGCGCAGCAGCCGATAGACGCGCTCCCAGGCGGTGAGCACCTGCGGGCACTCGATCTCGCTGGTCAGCCGCCCCTCGGCGTCGAGGATCTTGCGCGTGGTGATGTGGACGCCGAGCGCCTCGGTGGGCAGGCCGAGCCCGCGCAGCCGCTCGATCAGCTCGTATTGCGCGACGATGCCGGCGCCGCGCCCGGACAATTCGCTGTCCACGCGTTCATAGACATCGACGTCCCACCCGGCCCGCCGCAGCAGCAAGCCGCTGAGCAGGCCGCTCATCGAGCCGCCGATGACGAGCGCGCGCCTGTTCCCGGGCCCGGCCAAAGTTCCCCCCAAGCTTTTCGTTCGCGCAACTATGCTATATAGGACTGCCAAAGAACACTGGAGGAATTTCCATGGCGTTGACCATGCTCGACAAGTCGCCGGCGAAAAAGGACATGTCGCAGTGGCCGGCGGAGATCGTCGCCGAGTTCGAGCGCGAAGCGAAGAATCAGAACCCCTGCGTCGGTTCGACGCTGCTGTCGGAGAACGAACGCACGCGGGTCTGGATCATCCGCCTCGCGCCCGGCGAGCGCATCGGCTTCCATCGCCATGTGCTGGATTACTTCTGGACCGCGGTGTCCGGCGGCCGCGGCCGCCAGCACGTGCATGACGGCTCCACCGTGGAATACACCTATCAGCCGGGCGAGACGCGCCACGAGAGCTACGGCAAGGGCGAGTTCAAGGTGCACGATCTGGAGAATCTCGGCGACGGCGAAATGGTGTTCATGACCGTCGAGTTCAAAGACAGCGCCAACAAGCCGATGCCGCTGCCGGAAGGCGTGCGCCGGCAGGCCGCCGCCTGAGCTTTGCCGCGGCGCGGTGCGCCCGTTCGCAGCCGCGAACGGGCCTGTTGCTTATGTCGCAGGTGGGCCGGTTTGGCTTCTCGCTCAAGTGGCTAGCCAAGCCGCCCCCCTTCCTGCAAACTGCCGTGACTGCCGGCCCCGGTGGGCTATAAGGGCGCGGCAATAAAAAGGGTTCGCGGGGGGCGGGCCGACCGGCTGCAACGGCCGGCAGACGTCGACCGGCCGCAACGGCCGGCACGATAAGAAACGTGGGAGGGGAGTAATGCCGGCCATCTGGACAGGTTTAATGCGTGTGCCGTGGCGCGAGCGACAATCGCGCCGCATGGCACCCGCTTGACCGTCTCGCAGCCCGACTGTGGCTTTCGCCGGCTGAGGCCCGTATGGAATTTTCCTTCGCTCTCCTGACCAATGCGATCATCGCCGGGCTGATGCTCGGCGGCTTCTATGCCGCCGTCACCGCCGGCGTCGCCATTTCCTTCGGCATGCTCGACATCGTCAATATCGCCCATCCCGCCTTCATCATCGTCGGCTCCTACATCGCCTACATCATCAACGTCCAATTCGGCATCGACCCGATCGTCGCCAGCGTGTTGATGTTGCCTGTGTTTTACGCGCTGGGCGCCCTGGTCTATCAGGTCTATTACCTGTCGTTCGAAAAGCGCGGGCAGGAAAGCTTGCGCGGCCTGGCCTTCTTCTTTGGCCTCTTGTTCGTCACCGAGGTGCTGCTGCTCATCGTGTTCGGCGTCGACTACCGCTCGGTCAACGCGCCCTATATCGGCTCGAGCCTGATCATCGGCCGCATGGAGTTTCCCTATCGGCTGCTGGTGCCGTGCCTGGCGGCGCTGGCCATGTTCGCCGGCCTGCAGATCTTCCTGGGGCGCAGCTTCATCGGCCGCGCGGTGATGGCGGTCTCGCAGGACCCGATGGCGCTGCGGCTGATGGCGGTCGATCCGACCCGCATCAAACGCATCGCCTTCGGCATTTCCATCGCCACCGCCTCGATGGCCGGCGCCTTCCTCATCATCATCCAACCGGTGATCCCCTCGGTCGGCCGCGACTATATCGGCCGCATCTTCGCCATCTGCGTGCTGGGCGGGCTGGGCAGCCTGCCCGGCACCTTGATCGCCGCCATGCTGCTCGGCGTGCTGGAAAGCCTGACCTCCACCTTCTACGGGCCGTCCTGGGCGCCGGCGGTGTCGTTCGGCATTCTGTTGCTGACGCTCGCCGTGCGGCCTTCCGGGCTGCTGGGACGCTAGGCCGTGCGCACACCCCTCTTCATCCTCTGCGAGGTCGCGGTCGCCGCGGTGCTCTATCTGCTGTGCCGCCACTACGGCAATGATTACGTGTTCTTCGCCGGCTACACCGTGCTGCAATACATCGTGCTGGCGACCGCCTGGAACATCCTCGGCGGCTATTGCGGCTATGTGAATTTCGGCTCCGCCGGCTTTTTCGCCATCGGCGCCTATTCCAGCGTGTTCTTCTACACCGTCGGCCAGAGCGTCGACGATATCTTCCCCGACTCCCTCGCCGGGCTGGCGCACGCCATCTTTCCGCTGCCGGTCCCGGTGCTCATCGTCCTCGGCGGCGCCTTCGCCGGGCTGGTCGGGCTCGGCACCGGTTACCTGACCTTGCGGCTGCGCGGCGTGTTTTTCGCCATCGCCACGCTGGCGCTGGCGGTGGTGCTGCAGACGCTGGTGGTGAATTGGGGTTTCGTCGGCGGCTCGCGCGGCGCCTATGTCATCCCGCCCAATTCGGTGCCGATCTTCGGTCCCTATATCCAGTACCTGTTCGTGCTGATGCTGATCCTGGTCATCGTCGGCCTGACCGCCGCACGGCTGATCGAGCGCTCCCGCCTCGGCTTCGGCTTCGCCACCATCCGCGACGACGAGCTGGCGGCGGAAGCCTCCGGCGTGCCGACCCTGAAGCTCAAGCTCATCGCCACCGTACTCTCGGGCGCGCTGATGGGGATGGCGGGCGCGCCGTTTCCCTTTTACATCGGCTATGTCGAGCCCGGCTCGGCCTTCGATCTATCCTATGCGGTGAACTCGATCGCCATGCCGATGATCGGCGGCACGACGTCCTGGGTCGGACCGATGGTCGGCGCCATCCTGCTCGGCTCGTTGCAGCAGCTCGCCACCGTGACCATATCCTCGGTCGGCAATCTGCTCATCGTCGGCCTGCTGCTGATCGGCTTCGTCATCGTGGCGCCGAATGGCATTGTCGGTCTGTGGCAGTCCTGGACGCGCAAGAGGTCGAAGCCATGAGCGCACCGCTGTTGCAGGTCGATCAGGTGGGAAAGCATTTCGGCGGCTTCGTCGCGCTCGACAGCCTCGATCTTGCCGTCGCCGCGGGCGAGCGCGTCGGGCTGATCGGCCCTAACGGCTCGGGCAAGAGCACGCTGGTCAATTGCATCTGCGGCACTCTGCGCAACGAGACCGGCGACGTGGTCTTCGCCGGCGAATCGCTGAATGGCCTCAACACGCATCAGCGCACGCGTCGGGGCATAGCCCGCAGCTTCCAGCTGCCGCGCCCATTCATGAGCCTGACCGTCGCAGAGAACATCCGGGTGCCGCTGCTCTATACAGTGGATGCCCGGGCCGAGCACCATCTCTCGCATGCCGAGCTCGAACACCGCTGCGTTGAGCTGCTCAAGCTGGTGGCGCTCGACGCCAAGGCGAGCCAGTATCCACGCGACCTCACCCAGGTGGAGATGCGCAAGCTGGAGCTGGCGCGCGCCATGGCCGCCGAGCCGAAGCTGCTGATCGCCGACGAATCCATGGCCGGCCTGTCGAATTCCGAGGTCGAGGACATCGTGTCGCTGCTGATCCGGCTCAACGAGCGCGGCATCACCATCATCATGATCGAGCACATCATGCGCGCGGTGATGAGCTTCTCGCAGCGCATCGTGGTGCTGGTGTCGGGCAAGAAGATCGCCGACGGCAAGCCGGACGACGTGATCAAGGATAAGGAAGTGGTGGGAGCCTATCTTGGCCAGTAGCACCAACAGCATCACCATCGAGGCCATCGACGCCGCCTATGGCGCGGTGCGGGTGCTCGAGGACGTGTCGCTCACGGTCGGCAGCGGCGAGACCGTGGTGCTGCTCGGCACCAACGGCAACGGCAAGAGCACGCTGATGAAATGCGTGATGGGCATGGTGCAGCCGAGCCAGGGCCGCATCGTTGCCGAGATCGACGGCGAGACGCATAATCTCGTCGGGCTCACCACCGAGCAGATCGTCGATCTCGGCATCGCGCTGGTGCCGGAAGGCCGCCGCCTGTTCCCGCGCCAGACCGTGGAGGAAAACCTGCTGCTCGGCGCCAGCCGGCGCAAGGCGCGCCCGCACATCAAGAACAACATGGACTTCTGCTTCGAGATCTTTCCGCGCCTGTCCGAGCGCCGCGGCCAGCTCGCCGGCTCGATGAGCGGTGGCGAGCAGCAGATGCTGGCGCTGGCGCGCGCGCTGATGCTCAATCCGCGCATTTTGCTGATCGACGAGCCGTCGGTCGGCTTGGCGCCGGTGCTGGTCGCCCGCACCATCGACGCCATCAAGCAGCTCAAGGAGCATTACAATCTCACCGTGCTGATGGCCGAGCAGAACTTCACGCAGGCCATCCGCATCGCCGACCGCGGCTATGTCATCGTGCACGGCAAGATCGCCTTCGAGGGCGGCTCCGCCGACGAGCTCAACAATAACGACCTGATTCGGCAGTTTTATCTGGGCATGTAGGCTTCGCCTGCCCCGCGCGCGGCGCGCCACGCGGCCGCTCAAAACAACGGCGCCGCGGTTTCCCACGGCGCCGCTTCGTTTATGCCTCGGCCAACGCGCTTACTTGTGCGCCTTCGCGTAGGGATAGATCACTTTGCCGGTCTCCAGGTTCTTCGGCGCCAGCACCGTCTGGTAGCTCATGCCACGCCAGGTCTCGAGGTTCGCGGCATCGGTGATGCTGTGATACTGCACCGTGAGCATGCGGCTTTCCGCCCACTCGCCCTTCTTGCCGAACTTGATCGGACCCATGATGGTCTTGAAGTTCGCCTTGCGCATATAGGCAGCGAGCTTGTTATCGTCGATGCTCTTGGCGCCCTTGATCGCCTGTTCGAGCACCTGCATGCGGGCATAGCCCCAGCCAGCCAGGTAGTAGCCGAGCGGATCGGCGCCGGCCGCCTTGGCGCGCGGCTGGTACTCCTTGAAGAAGGCTTCGGTGCCGTCATACATCTGCTTCTTGTCCGGCACCCAGGTCTCGTAATTGACGATGCCGTTGAGCTTGGACTTCAGCTTGTTCTTGAATACCGTCGCCTGCAGGCCGACCATGGCGCCGCCGAACATTTTCGGCGTCAGGCCGACTTCGTTGGCGGCTTCCACCATGCCGACCGAGTCGGCCGGATAGGCGCAGACCACGACCAGATCGGCGTTCGCCGCCTTGAGCGCGCGGGCGATCGGGGTGAAGTCGGTGGTCTTCGGCGGCGGCGGATAGCTCTTGTCGTAGACGATCTTGAAGCCGTAATGCTTGGCGTTCTCGCGCGCGCCGTCGCAGGCGTTTTGCGAGAAGTCCGCATCGGCGGCGGCCAGCGCCACCGTCTTCGGCTTCGGCTTCTGTGCGGCCGCGGTCTGGAAGAAGCCCAAGGTGAACGAGGTCTTGGTGTTCGGGCCGGTTGGCAGAATAGAGAAGTACTTGGCGTAGCGGAACTTGGCGTTCACGTCGAGCGCGAACAAGCTGATGAAGAGCTTGCCCTTGCGCACGACGACCGGCATCGCCGGCGCCACGTCGTTGGTGGCATAGGCCGAGAGCACGAGGTCGACTTTATCGACGTCGAGCAGCTTGGTGTAGATGCCGGGGATTTCCGCTGGCGAGCTCTTGTCGTCGTAATAGACGAGCTCGACCTTGCGGCCGAGCAGGCCGCCGGCCTTGTTGACCTGGTCGCGCCAGATTTCCGAGGCGATCAGCGCCTGCTTGCCGTTCGGGCCGAGGAAGCCGGTCAGCGACATGGCGAAGCCGATCTTGATCGGCGGCTTGCCTTGCGCGCTGGCGGAATTGGCCGTGAACATTGCGCCGGCCAGGAGCGCGAGGCTCAGGCCGGCGGCCCAGGCAAATTTTCGCAATGTGAATTTACGCAGCATCAGTCGTCCTCCCATGTGGTGTTATTTTGCTTGGTATCTTACGCAATTTTTACCACCGCGCCAGCGCTAAGTGGCGGCAAAAGTGGGCTAAATCCCCTCCACCATAATGGTTTCCACCTCGCCGGCGCCGGCGCGCCGGAACGCTGCGGCGCGGTCGTATTCGGGCGAGGTGAAGCAGGCCACCCCCTGCTCGAAGGTCGGGAATTCGATCACGATGAAGCGGTGGAATTTGTCGGGCCCTTCCATGATCTGAAATTTGCCGCCGCGCGCCAGCACCTTGCCGCCGAATTTGGCGATGATGCCGGGCACCTGGTCGGTGTATTTCTTGTATTCGACGGGATCGTTGATCTTGGACCGCGCAACCCAATAAGCCGGCATCGATGTCTCCTCGCGCCTATTTTTTGACAAGAGCCGCTATTGAAGCGGATGCGCGCGCCGCGGTCCATGCGGAATCGCAGCGTCGACAGCGAGCGGCTGTGGGGCAACTCAATCTTCGCGCGACGGACGCGACCCAGCGACGATCAGGCCGTCGCGTTGCGCGCGTGCAGCGCCATGGCGATCAGCGCGGCGCCGCCGAACACCATGTTGATGCCGACCAGGAGGCCGATCGCCCAGGCCGCGGTGCTCGGCAGGCCGGCGAAGATGAGCGCGGCCAACACCAAGTCGATCACGCCGCTCACCAGCATCCAGCCCCACTTGCCCGACAATTCGCGTTTGTGATCGAGCGAGAACATGATCGAGGCGATGCCCTCGATGATGAAGAAGGCGACCAGCACGACGGTGAGCGAGACGGCGCCAGTCAGCGGCCGCGCCAGCAGCATGCCACCTACCGCAATGCCGAGCGCCGCCGAGAGCAGCGACCACCAGAAGCCAGGCGCGTGCCGCATCATGAAGGTCGTCCACAGCCCGAAGACGCCGCTGATCAGGAATAGCCAGCCGAGCAGGATGGTGACCGCCAGCGTCGCCAGCGGCGGGATCACGATGGCCAAGGTGCCCAGCAGTACCAGCACGATGCCTTCGGTCAGATAGAGCCCCCAATGCGCGTGCAGCGACGTGGCCACCGCGCGCTGGATTTCACCGAGATTGGGTTGATTGGCGGACATTGCAGCCTCCGACAGGTTGCCCCTCAGAGTGCAGCCTACCACGCATGCGATGACAGCGACATAGCGCCGGCCTTAGCGGGCACCACCATTCAACGCATTCCGAGCACGGTCGGCAACCAGAGTGAGAGGCCGGGCCAATAGGTGACCATGGCGAGGAACGCCAGCATCGTCAGAAGCCAAGGCCAGACTGCGACGGTGAGTTCGGTAATGCCCATTTTGGCGATACCGGAGGTGACATAGAGGTTCAAGCCAACCGGCGGATGGCAGAGGCCGACCTCCATGTTGACCGTCATCAGAATGCCAAAATGGATCGGGTTGATGCCCAGCCGCATGGCGACCGGAAACAGAATTGGCGCCATGATCAAGGTGATGGACGACGGCTCCATCACATTGCCGGCGAGCAGCAGCAGGACATTGACCACCAGAAGGAAAGTGATCCATCCCAGCCCCATCGACGTAATCCATTGCGCTAAATGCTGCGGTATATTCTCGTAAGTCAGCAGGAACGAGAACAGAATCGCATTGGTGATGATGTACAGCAGCATCGCGCTCAGGTTTGCCGATGAGAGCAGCACGCGCGGAACGTCGCTTAATTTCAAATCCTTGTAGACAAACACTGCGACGAAGAAGGCATAGACCGCACTCATGGCGGCAGCCTCGGTCGGAGTGAATAGGCCGGAATAGATCCCGCCCATCACGATAACGATCAACAACAGACCCCAGACCGATTCACGAAACGCCGTCCAACGCTCCTTGAACGAAGCGCGTGACATGCGCGGATATCCGTTCCGCCAGGCGCGGTACCAGGTGGTGGCGCCGAGCATGCTCGCAAGCACGATTCCGGGTACAATACCTGCAATGAACAACATGCCGATCGAGGAATTGGTGGCAACGGCGTACAGCACCATTACGATCGACGGCGGGATGAGAATGCCAAGCGCGCCCGATGTGGCGATGACGCCGGCGCCGAAACGCTTCGGGAAGCCTTGCGCCACCATTGCCGGCATGATCACCGAACCGATCGCGACCACCGTCGCCGGCGATGAACCCGATACCGCGGCAAACAGCGCACAAGCCAGCACACCGGCCAAGCCCAGGCCGCCATACCAATGGCCGACCATGGAGGTCGCGAAATGGATCATCCGTCTGGCGACGCCGCCATGGGTGAGAAAGGTCCCGGCCAGGATGAAGAACGGGATCGCCATGATCTCGAAACTTTCGAGCCCGGTAAACAGCTTGAGCGCCACCGATTCAGTCGGCACCTCGGTGAGCGTGAACATGAAAGTTAGAACGGTCAGACCGAGCGCAATGGAAACCGGCATGCCGGTGAACATCAAGGACAGCAGCAGCGCGAACAGAATCAAGGCACGCATGCCCTGCGGAAGTGCAATGAGGTGCGCTTCATGCGCAAAGCAGATGGCCACGATCAGTAACGGAATAAGAATGATAATCAAGCCGAGCGCACGCGAATCCGCCGGGGGGTTTACAGTCTCGACCGGTTCGGGATGAAGATTGTCTTCCGCGACGCCTTCGACCTGACTGGCGTCATGATGCGGCAGTTCGCCGGTTTGATAAAACCACCAGGCAACCTGCAGGAAGCGGAAGCACATCAGACCGGAGCCGAGCGGAATCGCCGAAAAGACGATCCACATTCTCACTTCAAGGTCGTTCGAGCGAATACCGGTATGGTAGACTTTCCAGACGAAAGCGCCGCCGAAGACGGCGACGGTCGCCGTGAACAACGCACCGCAGAGCAGGCCGAACAGAATCACGCGCTTGCGCGAGGTCGGTTTCAGCAGATTGACGAAAACATCGACGCCAACGTGGATGCCCGTGCGCACGCCATAGGCGGCGCCGAACTTGGCCATCCAGACAAACATGTAAATGCACAACTCTTGTGCCCAGGACAGGTCCCAGGAACTCAGCCAGCGAAAGACGGCGAGCAGACCGGCCGCGAGCAGCGTCAGGCCGTGCGCCGTTGCCCATTTCGACAGGTCAATGGAGACGCCGGTGCTGTAACGATGCAGCACGGCGACAAATATCAATGCGGTGGCCGCCGCGATCAGCGCGGCGATGAACCGTTCTTCAAGACGATCGAGACCCCGAAGCAACAAGATATTCCCCCAGCACCTGATTCTAGAATTTGCCCAACATTGCCGTGAGCAAACTCCAACCACTCAAGAAAACTCGGCCGGGACATCGCTATTCCCGGCCGTGTTTTCATCATGATAGAGGAGGGTTAGTTCATCTTGATATCGAGTTCTTTCGACAGGATATCGAGTACCTCGCCACCGACGCGACCCTTGGCCCATTTGTAGGTTGGCGCCATCGCGGCCCGCCAGGCCTTACGCTGATCGTCGGTCAGATAGTGGAGCGTGGCCTTGCCCTTCGCTTTAATCGCGGCGAGTGCTTTGACATTCTCGGTGTGGGCGATGGAGTTAGTATAATCGGTGGCTTCGTCCATCGCTTTGTCAAGCTGGGAGCGAATATCGGCCGGCAAACCGTTCCAGAACTTGGAGTTTACGATCACCGCATATTGCAGATGAGCATGATTGGAAACGGTGATATCCTTCTGCACTTCATCGAACTTCTGCGTCAGATAATTCGATGGCGTGTTTTCGCAGCCGTCAACGACACCGGTCTGCAGCGCCTGATAGACTTCCGAGAATGCCATGATCTGCGGAATTGAACCCATGAGGCGGAAATACCGATCGGCGATCTTGGAACCCGAGATGCGAACCTTCAGGCCCTGGAAGTCGGCCGGCATCAGCAGCGGACGATTGGCCGAGACCATATGGAAGCCGTTGTCCCAGTAGGCCAGACCGGTGATGCCTTTGGGTTCGAGCTTCTTAAACAGCCACTTGCCAACCGGACCCTTCATCGCCTTGGCGTAGGTTTCGTCGTCCTTGAACAGCCAGGGCAGGTCGAGCGCCTCGAATTCCTTGGCGCCGAGCGGGGCGAACTTGGCGGTCGAAGGCGCTAGCATCTGTACCGAGCCGAGCTGCAGCGCATCCATCTCTTCCTTATCCTTGAACAGCTGCGAATTCGGATAGACTTCGACTTTCACTTTGCCGTTGGTATATTTCTCGGCTAGTTCCTTGAACTTGAGCGCGCCCTTGCCCTTCGGCGTGTCGTTGGCCACGACATGACTGAATTTGATGACGATCGGCTGCTGGGCGCTGGCCGAAACCGCAAACATTGCCAGCGCAGCCGCGCTGAGCAGCAGCAAAACTTTCTTCATGGATTGCTCCTGAACGTTTCCTAGTGAGGCAGGCGGTACCGGCTTTTCGCGACAACCGTCGGGCCGAAATCCGCCCTCTCCGGCAGCGACGATAGCTTGCGGTTGGAACGCAACGTATAAATTCTACATAAACAAGTTTTACGCCTTTAACTTTCGGCGCCGATATTGCCGGCAAGCATCAACGCCTTTGCAACAAAAACCGTCGCCCACGCCCCGTTTCATCGATGCGTCGGCACAATGAGGCTTTTATTTCTCGAGCCAGTCCGCGCATTTCACCACTTCCGCCTGGGCGCCCCAGGGCATGATCGGCACCGTCGAGGTGGAGTTCTTCGGCGAGCCCTCGATCAGTCTGTCGCTGTAGACCATGTAGACCAGCACATTGCGCTTGGTGTCGCAGCCGCGCACGATCTGCATCTTCTTGAAGAACAGCGAGCGGCGCTTGCGGAACATGTCCTCGCCCTGCGCGAACTTGGCCTTGAACTTGATCGGGCCAATCTGCCGGCAGGCGAGCGAAATGTCGGAGACCTCTTCCGCCACACCCAGCCATCCCTTCAGGCCGCCGCGCTCAGGCACGGTGAAATGGCAGGCGACGCCGTCGACTTCCGGATCGTCAACGCCATAGGTCGCGAGCTTGTCGTTGGGTGTCAGCCATTTGAAAACGGTCGAGCGCTTGAAGATGAGGTCGGGGTATTCGGCCGCGGAGGCGGGCAAGACGCCGACAACAACGAGAACGGCAAGAACGGCAAGAACGGTGCGCACGATTCCCTCCATGCGGTTTTCCGCTAGATAGGAACGCGCCAGCCGCGGCGGTAGGCCCGCCGCTCACATCCACAATTGATGGCCTTCCATGCCCTTGTAGAGGCCGGCGACGGTGTCGCCATAGCCGTTGAACAGCAAGGTGGGGCGGCGCTCGCCGGTGCCGATCAATTCCTCGGTCGCCTGGCTCCAGCGCGGATGCGGCACTTTCGGATTGACGTTGGCCCAGAAGCCGTATTCCGACGACTGGATGTTCTGCCACATGCCGAGCGGCTGCTTGTCGGTGAAGGTGAAGGCCACGATCGACTTGATCGATTTGAACCCGTATTTCCACGGCACCGCCAGCCGCAGCGGCGCGCCGTGCTGCTTGTCGAGCGGATGGCCGTAACAGCCGGTGGCGATGAAGGCGAGCTCGTTGGTCGCCTCGGCCAGCGTCAGCCCTTCGATATAGGGCCAGGGGAACCAGGACATGTTCTGCCCGGGCGCCATCTTCGGATCCATGAAGGTGGTCATCTTCACGAATTTGGCGGAGCCCAAGGGCTTGGCGAAATCGACCAGCTTGGCCAGCGGGAAGCCGGTCCAGGCGATGGCCATGCTCCAGGCTTCGACGCAGCGGTGGCGGTAGGTTCGTTCCTCCAGCGTCATCTTGCGGATGAGGTCGTCGACGCCGATCTCTTGCGCCTTCTCCACCAGCCCGTCGATCTTGACCGTCCAGGGGCGCAGGCGCAGCTCCTGCGCGGCGGCGGCGACGTATTTCGAGGTGCCGAATTCGTAGAAGTTGTTGTAGTTGTCGTTGATCTTTTCCTGCGTGATCGGGCGGTCGAGCGCGTATTTCGCATTGCGCTTGGCGGGATAAAGGCTGGCCGTGGGATCGGGCAGCTTGGTGAGGTCGGCGACGCGCTGGGCACCGGCGGCGCGGGGCATGAGAGCGAGCGCGCTCGCGCCGCCAATTAGAAGTGCGCGGCGGCTGAAGGCGAGATGTTCGGGCGTGGCCAGACGCTCCGGCATGTCCCAGCCGCGGCGGTGGATGATGTGCATGAGCCTGTAACCCTCTGGAATCGCGCGATCCGCAGGGTTGGCCATTATGGCCTCACAGGCAATTCACGCCTGCGTCATTCCCGGACGCGGCTCAGCGCCCGGCAATGCGCATGCGGCGCGAGACGACAGGCGGCGGCGGCACGCGTCCCATCAGGCGCTTGCGCATCAGGCTGATGAGCTGGCCCTTGGGCATCGGCTTGGCATAGAGATAGCCCTGCCCGACCTCGACGCCGAGGCCCTGCAGCTTGTGGCTCTCGTGCATGGTCTCGATGCCCTCGGCCACGGTCTTGAGGCCGAAGCGCTTGCCGAGCTCGACGATGGTCTCGCACAGGCCGGCATTGAGCCCGTCGCGGTCGCAGTTCATCACATAGCTGCGGTCGATCTTCAATTCGCTGAACGGCAATTGCCGCAGTCGCGCCAGCGACGAATAGCCGGCGCCGAAATCGTCGAGCGCCAGCGTGCAGTTCTGCTCGCGCAGCGCGCCGGCGACGTCGTTGGCCAGGGCGAGGTCGTTGATGATCTGATCCTCGGTGACTTCCAGCACCAAGCCCGGCCAATTCTCCGCACGCGGGCGCGCCTCGCGCAGCATGCGCGCGATCGGCAGCTTGACGAAGGCGGAGACCGGCACGTTGACGGCGAATTTCATCGCCACGCCGTATTCGTTGAAGATCTCCCAGTCGCCGAGCGCGGTGAGGATCACCTGCTCGGTGAGCGCGTGCATGTCCTCTTCGCTGGCGCCGGGCAGGAAGAAGAACGGCGCCACCACGCCGCGTTCGGGATGGCGCGCGCGCACCAGCGCTTCGGCGCCGACCATCCGCATGGTCCTGAGCTCGATCTTGGGCTGGTACCAGAGCTCGAACCAGTCGCGCTTGAGCACCTCGCCGAGCGGAATCGTCGACTTCGGATCGGCATAAGGCACCGGCCCGGACGAGAACAGATTGCGCAAGCCCTTGAACATGGTTGGTCGCCGCTTGGCGCCGCGCCCGACAGGCACCGCGCGCGTTTTATAACGGCCGGCGCGGGCGCACGGTTAATTCTTACCGGCGAGCAGGAAATGTGGTTGACGCGCGCTTGCGCGAAACCGGACAAATCGCGCGAATTTTTTCGCGCCGCGGCGGGCGTGCGTCAGCGCCCGTATTCTTGGCGGCCCCGGGGAAGCCGTCGTCCTGCCCCGCCGGCACGGGGCCTTTGCCACCCTCGCACGCAAGCGAGGGGATGGAGCGCCGCCTGGCGCACCTTGGTTCGACGCCTCGCGGCGCCGGCGCGTCTTGCGATCGACGCGCTCGCCACGCGGCGCTCCACTTGCGGCGATTTCTGTCCCTGGCGCCGTGCTTCCGGGCGGCAACGGGGCCCTCGTGGGCCCCCGATCCGGGCGGCTTCCGCCCCCTTCATTGCCGTCGCGTCCAGCCATTGAAGGCAGCCGGTCGTAATGCCGGCGGACGGCTTGGCCAGGGCCTCCCGAGCGCCGGCCTGCGAAGCCGGCCCGCGGGCGCCGCGCCACCGAAGCCGGGTTTCCCCGGCTCGGCCCGAGCGAGCGGCGCCGTATCTCCAGCGCCGGCCCGTTCGGCTGTCCCACTTCAGGATCGCCTCTAGAAGCGCCCCTCATGGACAGGCTATAGGTATATAAGCATATTATAGGAGCACTGTCAAATAGCCGAAAGCCACCATTTGACTCAACAGCGATTTGATCGCGCGACCGCGCGCGCCCATAGTTGGGCATGAACCCGAGCTTGGACGCTAGAGCGGATTCGCCTTAATCCGGCTCATATCCAGCGGCGGCGAAGAAGTTGGCGCATTCGGTCGGAGTGAAGGCCGGAATCAGGGTGCCGATTGTATCCCACAAGGCATCGACGGTCCGCTCGGCGGCCTTGCGTAACAGCGCCTTAAGCTTGGAGAAGGCGTTCTCGATCGGATTGAAGTCGGGGCTGTAGGGCGGCAAATAGAGGAGCGTTGCTCCGGCCGCCTCGATGGCGGTGCGCACACCGCGCCCCTTGTGGCTGCCGAGATTGTCCATGATCACGATGTCGCCGGGCTTAAGTTCGGGAACGAGCACCTGATCGACATAGGCCTGAAAGGCGTGACCGTTGATCGGCCCGTCGAGGACCATCGGCGCGACCATCCCAGCCAGGCGAAGCCCGGCGATGAATGTCGTCGTCCGCCAGTGGCCATGCGGGATGCCGGTGCGCAGTCGTTCGCCTTTCGGCGCGCGCCCGCGAAGCCGCGCCATGTTGGTCGAAGCCCATGTCTCGTCGATAAAGACCAGCCGTTCGGGATCAAGATCGGGCTGGCTGTCGAACCAAGCCTCGCGCCGCCTCACAATATCCGGGCGGTCCCGCTCCGTGGCGTGGGCGGTCTTTTTTTGTACGTCAGGCCGCAACGGTCGAGAAACGTCCACAGTGTCGCTCGAGCCGCGCGCACGCTGCGCTCGGCGAGAAGCCGCGCCAGCAACTCGCTGATCGTCAGGTCCGGGGTCGCCGCGATGAGGCCAAGAATATAATCGCGATGCGGATCGAGCTTGCAGCGCCGGGGCTGCCCCTGCTTGCGCGCCGTGCGTTCGCCGCTCTGGCGCGCCCGACGCACCCAGATAATGGCGGTGGCATCTCCGATGCCGAAGCGCGCTGCCGCCCGACGTGCCGGGGTTCCCGCCAACGCCGCATTGATCACACGGTCACGTAAATCCTGGCTGTAAGCTCGGGCCATGTGCCGCCTCCATCGCTGTCACAACAGAGGACTCGCACTGTTCGCCTGATTTGGGAATCCCACCTGAATCGGAAAACGACGAACGCGCTCTAACCCTTCCGGCATGGAGCCGGACCAGGAACTCAAGGCGCAATCTGCTGATCGGCGTGGTATTCGGCGCAATCATCGGGCTGATTGGATATGCGGCCTTTTGTACGGAGCCGGCGGGGCGCTTTCACTTGAGCGACCGCGATCCCGCCGCCGTCGCGGCGCCCATCTTGCCGGGCACCGGGCCGTAAGCCAGGCGGGGGCGGATCTTTGGTCTCGCCGCGTCGGTCATTGCCGGGCTCGAGCCGGCAATCCATGCGGCATTGCCGTGATTTTCACCGAGGGCCCGCGAAGCGGCACAATATGGATCAAGCCCGCCTGGCGCCGGCCGGCGGCGCACCACGCGGGACGATTACATCGGCGGCACGGGCAACCGGTTAATGCTTTTCGGTGAGCGCGCGCCGTGGTGCATGAAAGGTTGCCGGAAAAGGGAAAAATTGTTGGCGGTTGCGCCGGCGTCACGCCATCGCCGGGCTGCGCACCCGCGCGCCGGGGGGAATCGTCGGCGGCGCCTTGTTGAGCGCCTCGATGGCGAAGCCGGCGGCGGCCTTGTAGCCGGCCATGAATTCCTTGCGTTCCTTTTCGGGGACGACGTCGTCGATCTTATCGAACGTGCCGCCGCAGCGCTCATCGACCAGGTTCAACAATCCGAACGGACCGGCGCCGCGGTTGCGCAGGATCAACTGCGAGATCGGCCCGCACAGCTTCTCGTCATAGGCCGCGAGCGCCTCGGCGGTCGCGCCGTGCTCGATCATCGCGGCGCCGAGGATGCGCGCGTCGACGATCGCTTGGCTGCCGCCGTTGGAGCCGGTCGGATACATCGCATGCGCGGCGTCGCCGAGAAGCAGCACCGGACCGTCGCGCCAAGTCGGCACCGGATCGCGGTCGATCATCGGATTCTCGAAGACGACGTCGGCGCCGCGGATCATCGCTGGCACGTCGAGCCAGTCCCACACCCAGCCGTCGAAGTGATGCGCAAAGTCGGAGGTCGGCACCTGGCGGAACCAGCCGCTCTGCTTCCATCCCTCGGCGTTATCCATGGTGACCTCGGCGATCCAGTTGATGATCGAGAGGCCGGTCGCCGGATCGGGATGCGAGATCGGATAGAACACCACGCGCTGGCGATGCGTCCCCAGACCGACGAAAGAGGCGCCGCTGCGGATCGGCTTGCCCATCGTCGTGCCGCGCCACATCACGGCGCCGCCCCAATGGATCGGCGGCTGGCGCGGATGCATCTGCGCGCGGATGGCGGAGTGGATGCCGTCGGCGCCGATCAGCAGCGCGCCCTGCGCCTGCGCGGTGGAGCCGTCGACATGTTCGACGAGCGCGGTGACCCCGCCGCCCGAATTCTTGCGGTAGCCGGTCACGCGGCTTGCCAGCCGCACGGCGTCCGGCCCGATCCGCTCCATCACCTTGGCATGCAGCAGCATGTGGAACTGGCCGCGATGCACCGCGTATTGCGGCCATTTGTAGCCGGCGAGCTTTCCGCGCGGCTCGGAGTAGATGTCGTTGCCGTTCAGCCCGACCAGCGCCCATTCCTTCGCCGGCAGGCCGACGCGGTCGAGCTCCGCTTCGCCGATGCCGAGATCGGCGAGCTCGCGCACCGCATTGGGCTGCAGATTGATGCCGACGCCAAGCGGGCGCATCTCGCGCACCGCTTCATAGACGATACAAGGCACGCCGATCTGATGCAGCGTGAGGGCCGTCGCCAGCCCGCCAATGCCGCCGCCGGCAATGATGACGTGATCACGCATGACAAATTCCCCCCGACGCGTTTTTCTTAACCGCGCATGGCGAGGGAGGCAAGTCGAGAAGGCCGGGGCAAACGCAGCGAAATTGGCCCGCCGGCGCCCGCGCCGACCGGCATTGCGCATGATGTCGCGGCGCGAGCCGCCGCTGCCGCGCGGCGGCATAATTTGAATTTAGGCCAATTTACCGCTGGCGGGCCGGGGCGAACATCGCCATATAGACAGGCATGAGCAAATCACCGCGCGTCGACTTTCGCCCCAAACGCGTCGCCGAAGGCGACTGGCAAATCGAGGCCCATTGCCCCGGCGAAGAGGTCCGCATCATTTCCGGCCTGACCAGCAAGGCCGACATCGACGATTGGCTGCAAGGCAGCCGCAAGATCGCCTGGCTGCGTTCGCAAGGGTATGCGAAGTAACGGGCGAGCAGCGCGCATACGCGTTGAGGAAGTTCGCGCGGCGGCATCTCCACCCGGTCATTGCCGGGCTTGACCCGGCAATCCATGAGGCGGAGCCACGATTTCAGCCATGAGATTTCCCTTGTAGCCGCTCGTCATGGATGCGCGGGACAAGCCCGCGCATGACAGTCGAGAAAACGATGGGCAAAAGAACCAAATACACCGAAGGCGAAATCGGCCGGGTGCGAAGTCATCGACAATTTCCTGCCTTCCGTAAAGAAGCTTACAAAACGGAAGAGCAAAGTGGTCGCAAAAGCCACAGCGAAAAAGCTGCGGCCCTCTGGGCGCTGAGAGGCGGCGCATCATGGCACACGTCAGAAAAGGACAGCTAACCGCTTCGCGCGAATGGGCGAAGCATCTGCAATTCTGGAAGCGCTTCTATTGGAAAGCGGAGCGTCGAGAGGCTCGACGCCAAGCGAGAGAAGAAGCGAAAGCCCGGCCCCCGCGCCGGGCTTTTGATTTCGGCAGGAATGCCGACGCCAGCAAGTAGCCCGCATGAGCGCAGCGAATGTGGTAAGGGTATCCCCCCACCCCATGCTCCTTCAACGCATCGCCGATCTCATCCAATGTCGCCGGGTCGTCGATGGTCGCCGGCATGGTCCAGGGCTCGCGGTCGGCGATCTTCTTGATGGTATGCCAGGAGGATGACCCACCTGTTTTCATTTTACGAGCGCATCATAATCCGAATGCGAGCCGATCCAAAACCAGAGCAGGCCGTCATCCACTTCGACCGCCAGAGCCCGATAGTGTAAGCCCACACGGACCGACCAGTAACGGCCGACTTTTTTCAGCCGAAGCGATTGGTGCGAAGGATCGGTCTTTAGTAGCGCGTAATTCTTGTCGGCCAGCTCGCGGACCCGTGCAGGCAGCTTTTCATATGCCTGCCAAAACGCCGGGCTCGCGAAATGCCTCATAGCTCCCGCGCGCGACCGCTGCGGAAGTCGGCAACGGCGGCGTCGGCCAAGCGGTCGAGTTTGCCGCTCTGCGCGTCACGCTCGATCTTCTGATCGAAGCGCGCGGCTTGCAATTCCTCGAACCAAGCACGAAAGCGGTCGAACTCGCTCGGGGCGAGCTGGGCGACGGCTTTTTCGATGTCTTCAAGTTTCGTCATCGCTGAAGATTAGCACAAAACTTGGTCTCGTGCCGGACACGATTTCATACCCCCCTCCCGGCTCGCGCTCGGATTCCCTCCGCGCGAGCCACCCTCCCCCGCAAGGGGGGAGGGGAAGCGTGGATGTCGCAGCGCCTCGGCAAGCTACCCCACCCCGTGCCCCTTCAACGCGTCGCCGATCTCGTCGAGGATCGCCGGGTCGTCGATGGTCGCCGGCATGGTCCAGGGCTCGTGGTCGGCGATCTTCTTGATGGTGCCACGTAAGATTTTTCCCGAGCGCGTCTTCGGCAATCGCGCCACGGTGATCGCCAGCTTGAACGCCGCCACCGGGCCGATGCGCTCGCGCACCAGCGCCACGATCTCCTTCTCGATCTCCTCCGGCGGGCGGTTGACGCCGGCCTTCAAGACGATGAAGCCGCAGGGCACCTCGCCCTTCAACTCGTCCTTGATGCCGAGCACCGCGCATTCGGCGACGTCGGGATGCGCGGCCAGCACTTCCTCCATGCCGCCGGTCGACAACCGGTGGCCGGCGACGTTGATGATGTCGTCGGTGCGGCTCATGACGAAGATGTAGCCATCTGCGTCCTTGTAGCCGGCGTCGGCGGTCTTGTAGTAGCCGGGGAATTCGGCGAGGTAACTTTCCTTGAAGCGATCGTCCTGCTGCCACAGCGTCGGGAAGTTGCCCGGCGGCAGCGGCAGCTTGACCACGATGGAGCCGATCTTGCCGGTCGCCACCTGGTGGCAGGACTCGTCGACGATATCGATGGCATAGCCCGGCATCGGCACGCAGGCCGAGCCGTATTTCACCGGCAGCGCGCCGAGGCCGACCGGATTGCCGGCGATGCACCAGCCGGTCTCGGTCTGCCACCAGTGGTCAATCACCGGCTTCTGCAGATGCTCCTCCGCCCATTGGATGGTCGGCGGGTCGGCGCGTTCGCCGGCGAGGAACAGCGTGCGGAATTTCGACAGATCATATTGCTTGAGCAGCTTGGCGTCGGGGTCTTCCTTGCGGATGGCGCGGAAGGCGGTGGGCGCGGTAAACAGCGACACCACGCCGTGCTGCGCGATCAGCCGCCAGAAGGCGCCGGCGTCGGGCGTGCCCACCGGCTTGCCTTCGTAGAGGATCGAGGTGCAGCCGTGGAACAGCGGCGCATAGACGATGTAGGAATGGCCGACCACCCAGCCGACATCCGAGCCCGACCACCAGACCTCGCCGGGATTGACGTCGTAGAGATATTGCATCGACCATTTGAGCGCGACCATGTGGCCGCCATTGTCGCGCACCACGCCCTTGGGAATGCCGGTGGTGCCGGAGGTGTAGAGAATGTAGAGCGGGTCGGTGGCGGCGACGGGCACGCATTCCGAGGTCTTGGCGTAGTCGACCGCCTGCTCCCAGACCTTGCGCCAGTCGTGGTCGCGGCCTTCGGTCAGCGCCGCCTCGCATTGCGGGCGTTGCAGGATGAGGCAGGTCTGCGGCTTGTGCGTGGCGAGGTGGATCGCCTCGTCGAGCAAGGGCTTGTAGGGGATGACGCGGGCGCCCTCGATGCCGCAGCTGGCGGAGAGGATGAGTTTCGGCTTGGCGTCGTCGATGCGGGTGGCGAGCTCCTTGGCGGCGAATCCGCCGAACACCACCGAATGCACGGCGCCGATGCGCGCGCAGGCGAGCATGGCGAACACCGCTTCCGGCACCATCGGCATGTAGATGATGACGCGGTCGCCTTTGGTCACGCCGAAATCGCGCAGCATGGCGCCAAGCAGCTGCACCTCCGACAGCAGCCGGCCATAGGTGAAGGTCTTCACCGTGTTGGTCACCGGCGAATCGTAGATCAGCGCCAGCTGGTCGTTGCGGCCGCCGAGCACGTGACGGTCGAGCGCGTTGTAGCAGGTGTTGCAGGTGGCGCCGGTAAACCAGCGGCCGTAGATGCCGGCTTGCGCGTCGAACACTTGTTTCGGCGGCTCGTACCAGTCGATGGCCTTGGCGGCCTCGCCCCAGAAGCCTAGCGGATCGCGCTGCCAATGCGCATAGACGTCGTGATAACGGCTTGAACGGGCGTCCATTTATTGTTTCCTCCCCTCCCTTGATCCGTCATCCTGAGCTGCGAGCGCAGCGAGCCTCGACGGATGACGGGCACGGGCCGTCGCCCTTCGAGGGCCGCCTTCGGCGGCCACCTCAGGGTGACGGTTCTATTTCCACGATTGTGGAACGCCCGGCATGCGCAAACAAGGCTGGCGCAAGCCGCCGCGTCCGGGCATTGATTTTAAGCAAGCCCCGCCTCCCCATTTGGTCGTAGAAGGCCTCGTGAACATCATCACCGACCCCGTGTTCTATGCGCTGGCCATTCCGGCCGTGGTGGCGCTCGGCCTGTCCAAGGGCGGTTTCGCCGGCGTCGGGCAGATGGCGACGCCGATGCTGGCGCTGGTGATGCCGCCGCTGGAGGCGGCCGCGGTCATGCTGCCGATCATGATCCTGCAGGACTCGGTGGCGCTGTGGGTCTACCGCAAGGATTGGGACGGCCGCATCCTCACCATCATGCTGCCCGGCGCCATTGTCGGCGTCGGCGTGGCCTGGCTGCTCGCCGCCTACATCTCCGATGCCGCGGTGCGCATCCTGATCGGCCTCACTGCGATCGCCTTCGTCGCCTATAGCTGGGCCAACACCCTACGCATTCCGCGCGAGCGCACCAAGCCGGGCATTTTCGGCGGCGTGTCGCTGGGCGCGGTGGCCGGCTTCACCTCGACGCTGTGCCAGGTCGGCGGACCCCCATTCCAGATCTATCTCCTGGCGCAGCGGGTGCCCAAGATGACCTTCGTCGGCACCAGCGCGGTATTCTTTGCCACGCTGAACTGGCTCAAGGTGGTGCCCTATATGCAGCTCGGCCAGTTCTCCTCCAAGGGTCTGATGACCTCGCTGGTGCTGGTGCCGCTGGCGCTCGCCACCAACCAGCTCGGTTTCTGGCTGGTGCGGCGTACGCCGCAGGAGGTGTTCTTCAAGATCACCTTGGTGCTGATGGTCGTCATCGCCTTCGAATTGCTGCGCAGCGGCATCAGCGGGCTGATGTAGCCGCGCGGCCGGACGCCACCCCAATCGACAAGGCCGCGGCGGTGGGCTTATCCTCGAGGCGGTGCAGAAGGATGCCGGCGGGCCGGCGAGCGACGCATCGCCGCCGCCGTGGGGGGTGTCTCATGGGCGCGCGCCTACGTTCGTCATTCTATTGCCTGTTGCTCGCAGCCAGCCTCGCGAGCCTGGTACCGACCACCGCGTGGGCGCAACAAATCTTCGGCGTATGGCAGACGCGGGTGCCGGGCATCACCTTCCCGATGGTGATCACCATCACGCTGGGGCCGAACATGCGCTTCGAGCAGCGCATTAATGGCGGGCCGAGCGTGTGCATGCAGCAGATGACGGTCGGCGAATACGGGCCGATCGGGCCCGGGGTTTTCCGCTTTGTCGTGCGCGACTACGAGCCCAAGCGCGATTGCACTGGCAACGTCATCCGCAGCATGCCGGGCTGGACCGCGGCGCTGCAGCTCGCCTCGCCCGGCGTGCTCTACTGGCGCGACGCCTTGACCGGCCGCACGCTGCAGTTCGGCCGCCTGCGCTAGCGGCATCATGTAACCGTCTTCCTGGTCGCGCGCGGGTGCCGGAACCCGCGCGGGGCGCGTGAACCCGCTGACGATGCGCGGCGACTAAGCTAGGCTGGCGTCATCCGGAGATAGCCCATGCGCAGCGCAATGCTGATTGTGCTCGGCCTGCTCGCGCAGCCAGCACTGGCCGCAGCCGACGATCTCGCCGATTGCCTCTCCAGGAATGCGGACACGGCGATCGCGGGCTGCACCCGCATCATCAAGGATCAATCGGCGCCGGCCGGCGGCCGCGCCTACGCCCTGTTCTATCGCGGCAATGCGCATCGGGCCAAATGGCAGTTCCCGGAAGCGATCGCCGATTTCAACCGCTCGATCGCGCTGTTGCCGACGTCGCAGGCCTATGCCGGGCGCGGCCTCACCTTCCAGCAACAACACGACCTCGCCCGTTCGATCGCGGATCTGACCCATGCCATCGAGATGGATCCGAAATCCGCCTCGGCCTATCTCTGGCGCGGCCGCAGCTATTACTACAGCCACGACATTAAACGCGCGCTCGCCGACTACCGCGCGCTGACGAAATTCAAGCCGACCTCGGTCACCGACTATGTCCGCCGCGCGGTGATCTTCCGCACGCTCGGCGAACCCGCGCGCGCCATCGCCGATGCCAGCGTGGCCATCGCTGCCGAGCCGAAAAACATCTACGCCTTGATGGTGCGCGGCAATGCCTACCGCGACGACGGCGATCTCGACCACGCCATCGCCGATTACACGACGGCGATCACGCTGGAGGCCGGCTACGCCATCCTCTACCACGAGCGCGGCGTCGCCTACCGCATGAAAGGCGATCGCGTACACGCGATCGACGACTTCAAGATGGCGGTCCACCTGCTGCCCAAGGATTCCCCCAAATCGATCGCCGAGCTCAAGGCGCTGGGGGTCGACATGTCGCATTACGACCCCCTGGAGATGCCGAAAGCGAAGGACCTGCTCGATTCGCTCAAGTGAGGCGGGGCGCGTCGGGACGATTGATTGCCGCCCGGCCTCTTCGTAACGTATTCGCCCCAGGGGGAACACGACGATGGCGAAAACGCCCTACGACACCGATCTCGACCGCAATCCGGCCAACCACCAGCCGCTGACCCCGCTCGGCTTCCTCGAGCGCGCCGCCGCCATCTTTCCCCATCACACCGCGGTCATCCACGGTCCCCTGCGCCGCTCCTACGCCGAATTCTACGCACGCACGCGGCGGCTGGCCTCGGCGCTGGCCCAGCGCGGCATCAAGCGCGGCGACACGGTGTCGGTACTGCTCGCCAATACGCCGGCGATGCTGGAATGCCACTACGGCGTGCCGATGACGCAAGGCGTGCTCAACACCTTCAACACACGGCTCGACGCCGCCATCATCGCCTTCTCGCTCGATCATGCCGACGCCAAACTGGTGATCACCGACCGTGAATTCTCCAAGGTGATGAAGGAGGCGCTGTCGCTCTGCAAGGTGAAGCCGCTGGTGATCGACTACGACGACCCGGAATATTCCGGGCCCGGCGAGCGGCTGGGCGAGATCGAATATGAGGACTTCCTCGCCACGGGCGATCCCGATTTCGTCTGGTCGATGCCGGACGACGAATGGGACGCCATTACGCTCAACTATACCTCGGGCACCACCGGCGATCCCAAGGGCGTGGTCTATCACCATCGCGGCGCGCATCTGCTCGCGCTCGGCAATGTGGTGACCTGCGCCATGGCCAGGCATCCGGTCTATCTGTGGACGCTGCCGATGTTTCACTGCAACGGCTGGTGCTTCCCGTGGACGGTCTCGATCGTCGCCGGCACGCATGTGTGCCTGCGCGCGGTGCGCGCCGGCGCCATGTATGACGCCATTACCACGCACCAGGTGACCCATCTGTGCGGCGCGCCGATCGTGATGGCGACGCTGCTCGGCGCGACCGACAGCGAGAGGAAGCCGCTGCCACATGTGGTGCAATTCGTCACCGCGGCGGCGCCGCCGCCAGAAGCGGTGCTGGAGGCGATGAAGGAAGCGGGCTTCAACGTCACCCATGTCTATGGCCTCACCGAAGTCTACGGGCCGGCGGTGGTCAACGAATGGAACGACGCCTGGGACGCGTTGTCGGCGCACGAGCAGGCGGCGAAGAAGGCGCGTCAGGGCGTGCGCTATCCGGTGTTGGAGGCGCTCGACGTGCGCGATCCCGACACCATGGTGCCGGTGCCGCGCGACGGCACGACGCTGGGCGAGGTGATGATGCGCGGCAATGTGGTGATGAAGGGCTATCTGAAGAACAAGGCTTCGACCGAGGCGGCGTTCAAGGGCGGCTGGTTCCATTCCGGCGATCTCGGGGTGATGTATCCTGACGGCTATGTGCAGCTTAAGGACCGCTCCAAGGACATCATCATCTCCGGCGGCGAGAATATTTCCTCGATCGAGGTCGAGGAGGCGCTCTACCGGCATCCGGCGGTGTCGGCGGTCGCGGTGGTGGCCAAGCCGGACGAGAAATGGGGCGAAACGCCGTGCGCCTTCGTCGAATTGAAGCCGGGCACGCAAGCGAGCGTAGACGAGCTATTGCAATGGTGCCGCAAGCATCTCGCCGGCTACAAATGCCCGCGCTATCTGGTGTTCGCGGAATTGCCGAAGACGAGCACCGGGAAGATACAGAAGTTCAAATTGAGGGAGATGGCGAAGGGGGTGTGAGGCACCACATTTTTAGGCGCACGTAGCACGTAGCCCGGGTAGAGCGAAGCTAAACCCGGGGTCGTCAGCATCGCAGCGGCAAGCCAGCCCCGCATTCCGCTTCGCTTCATGCGGGCTACGGCTACTACGGCTACAGCTTCAGAACAACAAACCTTCGGCGGCCTGCCGATCCAGGTGCCGGCGCAAGGATTCGAGCCAGCCTTTGAATGCCTCGCGATAATAGCCGATGCGCTCGTCGCGCCGCTCGGCCTCGCAATCGAACGTCGCCCACCATTCGACAAACGCTCGTCCGTCCTCGACGACTGGGGTGACGCGGAGCGTCGCCTGCAGGTTCTGCACCGGCGGCGGCAACTCGCCGCAAAAGCAATAGGTCATCGACTTGTCGACGTCCGAAAGCGACAGCAATTGCTGACGAATATGCCTGCCGCCATAGAGCACGCTGCGAATGGCGCCGACCGTATCGCCTGACTTTCCCGCTTCGATGGCGCTCTCGCCGGCGCCGTCGACCCAGACCGGGTAGCTGTTGAAATCGCGAATGACGTTCCAGACTTCGTCAGCCTGCTGCTGAAAGATCGTACTGTAGTAGCTTCTTGCCATTCCCGCGCTCCTTGCAACGCGAGCGTGACATGACAGCCGGCGGGCTTTGCGGCCACCCGATTTCCGCACGGTGTGTCATGGCCGGGCTTGTCCCGGCCATCCCGATAGGAGACGCTCGGCTTTGCCCATCCGAGCGGGATCACCGGGTCACGGCACTTCGCGCGTGCCCGGTGATGACAACGGACGAATCCCATGCCCGACATCCTCATCACCGACGACGGCCCGATCCGCACCGTGCGGATGAACCGGCCGGAGAAGAAGAACGCGCTGACGCAAGCCATGTACGACGCCATGGCGGAAGCGATCGAGGACGCTGGGCAACGCACCGAAACGCGCTGCCTGCTGATCGCTGGTGCGCCGGGGGTGTTCTGCGCCGGCAACGACATCGGCGATTTCCTGCAGATGGCGACGCAGAGCGGCGCGCTGACGGCGCCGGTCATCCGTTTCCTGCATGCGCTGGCGCGCTGCGAGAAGCCGCTGGTCGCGGCGGTGCAAGGCGCCGCCATCGGCGTCGGCACCACCATGCTCCTGCATTGCGACCACGTGGTCGCCGCGGACGACGCGAAGCTGGCGACGCCGTTCGCCGCACTCGGCCTGGTGCCGGAGGCGGCCTCGAGCCTGATCGTGCCGCGGCTGATGGGCCAGACCCGTGCCTTCGCGCTCTTGGTGATGGGCGAGCCGCTGACCGCCGAGGCGGCGCGAGACGCCGGCATCGTCAACGCGGTGGTGCCGGCGGCGGAGGTCGACGCCCGTGCGCTGGCCGCCGCGCGCGCCATCGCGACGCTGCCGCCGGAAGGCGTCAAGATCTCGCGCCGGCTGCTGCGCGGCTCGCCGGACGAGATCGTGGCCCGTATCGACGCCGAGGCGGAAGCCTTCAGGCAGCGGCTGCGCTCGCCGGAGGCGCAGGCCGCCTTCGCGGCTTTCCTGGCGCGCAAGCGCTGAGCCGGTCCGGCCGCAAACCCCATGGACGACAAAATTAAGCTCTGCCTATAATTGGCGCGGACAGGGGGCGTGGGCTGCCGTCGCGGCATCCCGTCGATTTGGGGACTTGGACCCAACGACGGAGCGAACCCTCATGTCCTGCACCCGCCTCCTGCTGACCGGCCTGTGTGTCTGTGGCTTTGCCGCCGCCAGCGCGGCCGCAACGGTGACCCTGAACGTCAGGCCCGGCCTGTGGCAGATGAGTTCGAGCGGCGAGACCCATGGCGCGCCGCCGATCCCCACCGAGATGCTGGCCAGGCTGCCGCCGGCGCAGCAGGCCAGGATCAAGGCCGCCATGGCCGCCAGCATGCAGCACGCCGCCAAGGCGCATGTTTACAAATATTGCGTGACCGAGAAGAGCCTGCGGCGCGGCTTCAATCCGGTCGAGGACAGCGCCGGCAATTGCAAGGCGGCGATCGTCAAGAGCAGCGGCTCGACCCTGGACGTGCGCGAGGAATGCAGCGGCAGGCATGAGCACGGCAGCGGCCATGTCCATTTCGAGGCGCTCAATGCGCAGACCGTGAACGGGACGGTCGACATGACCATGAGCGACGGCACGCACACCATGCGGGTCAAGCGGGTCATG
This sequence comes from uncultured Pseudomonadota bacterium, assembly GCA_963782145.1. GTDB lineage: Bacteria > Pseudomonadota > Alphaproteobacteria > Rhizobiales > Xanthobacteraceae > Pseudolabrys. The sequence continues at coordinate 146,587 of CAWAIV010000004.1, read as the reverse complement.
CACGGGCAATGGCTCGCCGCCGACTGTGGCAAATACGCCCACAACGATCAGTGAGGCGGCTGACGCGCGCCGATGCTGCAATGCAAAGAAAGACGGCTCAGCGGCCGCCGGGGCGGCCGAGCGGATTGAACAGCCGGTTGACGTCGGAATCATATTCGGCGTCGAACGAGCTGTTGGCGTTGCGTGCGCCGAACTGCATCGACAGGCCGCCGGAAGATCGCAACGTGACAGTGCCGCTGCTGCTCGTGGTGCTGTCGAACTTGCGGTCGGGGTCTTGCAGCTTGGCGCTGCCGTCGGGGCTGACGCCATTGGCCGGGCCGTAGGTGAAGGCCTGCGCCGCGCCCCCGTCGCGCAAGCCAGGCCGAGCGCGGCCAGGACGATGAGGGCGGATCGGCTGAGGCGGCGCGAAACGAAGGAGGTCATGACGGCGGCATCCCCGTGGCGATGGGCGGCGGCAGGGAGATTATCCCGCGATACTGTGGCCGCATAGCGGCAATCCGCCGCTGCGTGGCGGCGTCAATGCTGCTGGTGTGCGTCTTGCTTTCCTGGCTTGCTGAACGGCAACCGAGCGAGGTGACCCATGCCGACCCTGCTGCCGCCGCGCAAGCCGGACCCGCATTCGGCGCGCTGGGACGTCGCGCTGAAATTCGCGCTGGTGCTGTCGGTGCTGCTGCTCGCCGCACTGCTGCAGATCTCGCAAGCAATCTATCTCGCCGCGCCGAGCCACGCGCCGAGCACCATGGCGCTGATGCTGGAAGCGCAGCGCTGACGCGCCAACTTATCGGCGGCGCCCATCGCTGCGCACGCCGCGCGCCTGGCGGTTCAGTGTGTCATCTGCAATGGCGAACGATGCGGCGTTCAATGCACGCTGGCGATGCCGTCGTGCCTTATCCGCTCGATTTCGTCCTTCACCAGCAATTTTCGACGCTTAAGTTCCACGATTTTCAAATCATCGACCGCGGGATGGGTCAGGCAATCGTTGATTTCGTCTTCGAGTGCCCGGTGCCGTTTTTCCAATTCCGCAAGGTGCGATTGCATCGACATGCAGTATGTCTCCTCAATCAGTGGCTCTAAGCAAGAGCAAGTCTACTCCAAATCCGCGCCGGAGGCGACGGTATAGCTGCCCCGCACGACCGCTCCGGGCGAATTAAATTGCTTGTTTACCTGCGGTTTACCGAGAGCTTGAACCCCCTTGTGGAAAACGCGATACTTGTCGGCCTGCGGCCCCCCTTGCCGGCCAATACGGGGGACCGCGAACCAGCGGTGGCAATGACCCAAGAGGAAGAACGTGAGTTGCGGGAGCTTTTGGCGCGCCTGCAGCAGGAGCACCGCGATCTCGACGCTGCGATCGTGGCGCTGGCCGAGTTGCCGGGGTCCGACCTTATCCAGGTACAGCGGCTGAAAAAGCGCAAACTGATGCTGCGCGACCGCATCCGCGCCATCGAGGACCAGCTCACGCCGGATATCATCGCCTAGACAAATGGCCCGCGGTCCTCGCCTCGCCGCTCCTTCTTGCGCGCATACATGGCGCGGTCGGCGGCATCGATCAGTGTGGCGGGCTCGAGAGCGGGGTCGAGCAGCACGGTGCCGGCGCTGGCGCCGACCGCGAGACGGCGCTCGCCGCGCTGGATGGCGGCGGTCTCGATGATGCGTTCCAACTCGCGCGCCTTGGCCGCCGCCTGCTCGGCGCCGATGTGCCACATCACCACGCCGAACTCGTCGCCGCCGAGCCGGCCCACCACGTCGGAGGCGCGCACATGGCCGGCGAGTTCGGCCGCCACGCGCTTGAGCAGCGCGTCGCCGACGGCATGGCCGCACTCGTCGTTGACCGCCTTGAAGCCGTCGAGGTCGATGAACATCAGCACCGCCGGCGTGCCGTAGCGCGCCACATAGGCGAGCGAGCGCTTGAGCTCGCGCTCGAAGCCGCGGCGGTTGAGGATGTCGAGCAGCGGATCGACGTCGGCGCGCGCTTCCAGTTCGGCGATCCGCCCTTCGGCGCGCAGCAATTCGCGGCTCAGCCGGCCGACCTCGGCGCGCAACTCGACCGCAGACGGAGTGCCGCCGCCCGGCGAGGGCTCGCCTCGGTCCCGCTCCACGTCCAGCCTCTCGCGAATCTCTCCCACAGCCCCATGATACCGCTTTCGCCGGGCCGGCGGGGAGCCTCGATCAGAGCAGGATTGTATTCACCGTCCGGCTTCGATCTCGCCGCGTACCAGGGCATAGAGGCGCGGATTGCGCGCCGAGAGGATCTGCAAGGCCGCCAGCACCGCATTGGCGGGCTCCAGCACGGTCATCACCGGGACCGCGCTCGGCGCCCGCAGCGACGACCAGACGTCGTCGGGAAAATCCTTGACGCTGGCCGGCACCGTGATGACCGGGATCGTCGACATCGCCGACAGCACCGGGCCGGCGCCGTTCGAGCGGCCGATATTGGCGATCACCACGGTATCGGGAACCTCCTGGATCAGGCGATGGAAGATGGCGGCGCCATTGACCGGCTCCTTGTGGATCGAGCAGGTCACCACCGTCATCATGTCCTTCAACTCGCCGAGCGCATCGGCGAAGGCGTCGGTCTTGTCCTTCTCCGAGCCGCGCCAAAGGATGATGCGCTGGCGCGGAATATGGAAGCGGCCGGTGACCTCGGCGACGTGGCGGTATTTGGCGACGACGTCGTCGAGCGCGCCGCCGTCGCGATAGACCTGCTTGTCGATATAGGCGCCGCTCTCGATCACGCGCCAGGAATCGTTGTCGATCACGTCGGCCAGCAGCAGACTTGCCCTTGGTATCGAAGCCGAACTCGACCTTGAGATCGACCAGCGTGCCGCCTTCGAGCTGCCAGGCCTTTTCCAGGATGAGGAAGGCCTGCTTCGCGACGCGCCGCATTTCGGGAAAGAATTTCGCCTCGTCGGCGCGGCTGAAAACGTCCGACGTCGGCAGCACCAGGAACGGCTCCTGGCCGATCAGAGGCTTGGCCGGATTGTACAGTTTGATCTGCGAGCCGCCGTCGGCGTAGTGCATCAGCGGGTCGTCGCTGACCAGCGGCTTGCCCTTCCAGTTCTTGTCCTTGGTCTTGAGATAGAACTCGACGAGCAATTGCGGGAACAATTGGCCCTTGGCGATATGCGGATTGCGCTTGATGTAGGAGCCGTGCGCTTCGCGCCGCACCACCACCTCGTAAGGCAGCATCGTGCATTGCGGCGCCAGGAACGAGATGGCGCTGTCCTGCTCGGTGAAGCCGACCGGCAGGCCGCAGGCTTTGAGCAGACGGAACACGTTGCAGGTGGTCGCCGTGGCCAGCCGGCCCTTGTCGGGGATGATGTCGTGCTTGGCGCCGTCGCCGGCGGTGATGTCGTCCTTGGCGACGACGAGCACCAGTTCGGAACTGCCGCTGATCCGATGAATTTTCTTGGTCTTGCCCTCTGTGACCAGCGCGCCGGGGGAATGTCGGGCGGCAAAGCGTTCTGATGTTGGAGCGTCCACGGCCTGCGTCCTGTTTTGGGGATGTTGGAAAAATGGTCCTTAGACACTAATTCGTCCAGCCCATGCAAGGACGAAATGACGCGATAAACCGTGTTCTCCACGCCGAATTGACGGTGGGCGCGCGGCACGACGGGGCCTGAGCCCGGGGTTGTGGTAAGCTTATTTCATGCAACCCCGCTTTCCCGACCGCTTGCGCCTGCCGCTCGACTTCGATGGCACGCGGCTCGCCGCCGCCATGGCGGCGATCGCCGGCAGCGGCTGGATCGCGCATTTCGTCAAGCAGAACTATGAGGGCGACTGGAGCGTGCTCCCGCTGCGCGGGCCGGCCGGCGCCACCCATCCGATCCGCATGATCTATTCGGACCCGACCTGCAGCGATTTCGCCGACACGCCCCTGCTCGCCGCCGCGCCCTATTTCGGCGAGGTGCTGGCGGCCTTCGCCTGCCCGCTTGCAGGCGGTGCGGCTGATGCGGCTCGCCGCCGGCTCGCGCATCAAGGAACACACCGACCACGAACTCTCCTTCGAAGAGGGCACCGCGCGTATCCATATCCCGGTCACCACCAATGACGGCGTCGATTTCCGCCTCAACGGCGTGCGCTGCACCATGCCGGCCGGCTCGAGCTGGTATCTGCGGCTGTCCGACCCGCACAGCGTGGCCAACCGGGGCGGAACCGACCGCGTCCACCTGGTGATCGACGTCGGGGTCAATGACTGGCTGGCGGCGCTGTTTGCGCGGGCGCGGTCGCCGCTGCCGGCCTGAGCCGCCGGGGCCGCCAGGCCAGTCCCGCCGACCCGGAATGCCCGGCGTCCGAACGGTGCCCGGCGGCGGGCTGTTGATGGACTCGCAGCCGCATTTCTGCTAGAGCCGCGCGACTCAAGAATAGGTTTTGGGCCCGTTTCGGCCTCGTTTTCCGCGGCCGGCGCCCCATATCCCGACCGGACACCAACGAAGGAGCAAGCGTGCAGGTACTCGTTCGCGACAACAATATCGACCAGGCCCTCAAGGCGCTGAAGAAGAAGATGCAGCGCGAGGGCATTTTCCGCGAGATGAAGCTTCGCGGCCATTACGAAAAACCGTCGGAAAAGAAGGCGCGGGAAAAGGCGGAAGCGATCCGCCGGGCCCGCAAGCTGGCGCGCAAGAAGATGCAGCGCGAGGGCCTGCTTCCGGCCAAGCCGCGTCCGACCACGGGCGGCCCCGGCGAGCGGCCATCGCGGCGCCCCGCGCATGGGCTGAAGGCCTAGCGGGCCTCGTTCACCGCGATGTTTCGACGCCAGGCGCGGGCCCTGATCGCCCGCGCTATTGCTTTTTGGGGGCACCGTTCTTGGCGCGTCGCGCCGAACCTTCGCCGCATTCGCGGGGCTGGTTTAATTCTCAGGTTTCCCCATGTCCGCCATGACGTCCCAGCGCCCGATGAGCCTTCCGCCGACCGGCTGGCCGCGATTGCCGCTGGCGCTCGCTTTGGCGCTCCCCTTCGCGCTGACCGTCGCGCTCGGCGCCTGCTCGACCACCGGCTTCAACGGCACCGGCGCGCCGGAAAGCGAGGACGCGCAATACGCCACCTCGCCGGCCAATATCAAGTCGCTCACCCGCGTGGTGCAGCAAGAACCCGAACGACCCGCAGGCCTACAACATGCGCGGCACGGTGTTCGGCAAGGGCGGCCGCTACGCCGAGGCGCTCGCCGACTTCAACAAGGCGATCAGCATCGACCCCAATTACGCGCAGGCCTATGCCAATCGCGGCCTGGTCTATCGCGAGACCGGCAAGCTGGCGTTGGCGCTCGCCGACTACAACAAGGCGCTGTCGATCGATCCCACTTATTCCAACGCCTATCTCGGCCGCGGCATGGTCTATCGCGAAGAGAACAAGCCGATGCCGGCCTTGCAGGATTTCAACAAGGCGATCGCCATCCGGCCCGACAGCGCGCAGGCCTATTACAATCGCGGCCTGCTCTACCAGAGCCAGAACCAGCACAATTTCGCCATCGACGACTTCACCACCGCGATCGGGCTGTCGACGCAGCAGGCCGCGCCCTTTATCGCGCGGGGCTTGAGCTACATGGCGGTGAAGAACTACAAGAACGCGGCCAGCGATCTCGACGACGCGGTCGCCATCGAGCCGCAGAACGCGCAGGCCTGGACCAGCCGCGGGCTCGCCTATGAGCGCATGGGCGACAAGGAGAAGGCGGCCGGCTCCTATGCGCGCGCGCTCAATATCGACAACACCTATCAGCCGGCGCGCGAGGGCTTCCGCCGCGTCGGCGGGCAATACGGGCAGACCTATCAGACGTATTGACCGCGGGAGTGAATACCGACCGCGATCAGAGTTTGATCCGCGGCGAGCCGGCGGCATCGAAGGCCGCGATGAACGCGTGCGCTCGGACGATGCGTCCCGTCTTGACTCCGCTTCGGTGGCCGCCTCGGTAGCGCGCCATAAATCGCCTGTGGCACTGGCCGTAAGCGTTTGACGTCAAGCAACGCACTCAACGATCCTCGTCGATCGGAGTGCGTTTTTATTTGTGCACTTCCGTCGATCCAGGATTAGCCTGGAGAAAGCCATGGCCTTCCAATCGACACGCGAGCCGGCGCAGGGGCGTGTCCTGCTGTTGACCGCTATTCTTTTCGTTTCCTATCTTTGCGTCGCCTTGCCGCTTCCCATCGTGCCGGTCTACGTGACCGAGCGGCTGGGTCTGAGCAATGTATGGGCGGGCCTTGGCGTCGGCATCGCCTTTTTCTCCACGATCGTCACCCGCGGATATGCCGGAGGCCTTTCGGACCGCCGCGGGGCAAAGGTTGCGGTGGCGCGCGGGTTGGCCTTCTACGTGGCCGGGGCGCTTGTCTCGTTGGTCGCGGGTCTTGTTCCCCAGGCGCCATTGACGGCTTTTCTTGTGTTGCTGGCGGGCCGGTTGCTGCTCGGCCTCGGCGAGAGCCTGGTCGGCATCAGCGTGACCGCCTGGGGTGTCGCCATCGTCGGTCCGACCGGCTCGGGCAGGGTCCTGGCCTTGATCGGCGCCGCCATCTACGGCGCCTTCGCCGTCGGCGGTCCGATCGGTCTTCTCTTGTTTGACCGTTTCGGTTTTGCCGGCGCGATGGCGATCAGCGCGGTGCTGCCTTGCCTCGGGCTGCTGGCGATCTGGCGGATGGCCGGAGTGGCCGCGCATCCCGACGCCGATCGCCCCTCGTTCTGGAGCGTGGTCGGAAAGATCTGGCGGCATGGCTCCATCGTCTGCCTTCAGGGCATCGGCTTCGCCGCCATCGGGGCATTTTTCGTCCTCTACTTCTTTGCCCAAAGCTGGGTCCATGCCGGGCTCGGGCTGACCGCCTTCGGCAGCGGGTTCGTTCTGGTTCGCGTGCTTTTCGGTCATCTGCCGGATCGCATTGGCGGCTTGCCTGTGGCGATCGGGTCTCTTGCCGTCGAGGCCATGGGCCAAGCCCTGATCTGGAGCGCACCGCATACGATCTTTGCCCTGGTCGGCGCCTTTCTGACGGGGACCGGGTGCTCGATGATATTTCCGGCCATGGGGCGGGAAGTCATGCATCTGGTGGAGCCGCATCTGCGCGGCACGGCCCTGGGCGGGTTCACCGCATTCCAGGATCTCGCCTATGGCCTGACCGGACCTCTGGCCGGACTTGTGGCCGACCGCGCCGGGTACGGTAGCGTGTTCCTGATCGGCGCAATTGCGGCGGCGACGGGTTTCCTGATCGCACTCTACCTTCGGCGGGCGCAGAGCGCCGCGCATGCGGTCACGCCGCGCTGAACACAAGCCTCGTGCCCACCGCCGAGTGGATCACCTTGTCGCCGAGCGCGGCGCGGGCGAGGTCGTAGAAGCGGTCGCCGGTGCAGTGGCCGACGATGATATAGTCGGGATCGATGTCGCGGAATTCGGCGATGGCCTTGGCAATGTAGTCGTCGTCGAGCGGCGGCACGATGTGGAAGCCGCCGATCACCGCATGCACCTTGTCGATGCCGGAGGTGGCCATGGCCTGGCGCACGGTGTTGATGACGCCGCGATGGCTGCACGAGGTGAGCACCACCAGGCCGCGGCCCTTCACGTTGTAGACGGTGGCGAGCTCGTGCTCGAAATCGTCGGGGATATAGTCGCCGGTGTTCTTTTCCGCCGGCATCTTGTCCGGGAAGCAGCCGAAGCCGTCGAAAATGCCGACGATCTCCTTGGTCGGCTGCAAGGGCGTCTCGAACGAAACCTGGCCGATGCGGCCGGTGGTGAAGGCGTGGTCGGCGACCAGCGCCGGCTCGGAGGCCATCATCAGCGCTGAGGTCGGCGTCGAAGATCGCCTTGCGATCGAGCGCGCCGAAATTGCCGCCGGGATTGCGGCGCAGGCAGAAGCATATCCTCGCCGCCGACATAGAACGGCAGTTTGGGTTTGAGGGCTTTACCGTGCGCCTTGAGGAAACCGACCATGCCGCCGAAATGGTCGTAGTGGCCGTGGCTGAGCACCATGGCGTCGAAGCGGGCGGGATCGACCTTGAGGATCTCCATGTTGTTGAGCAGCACTTCCGGCGTGTAGCCGAAGTCGACCATCACATGCCGGGTCTCCTCGCCGCGCTTTGGATTCCGCGTGCATGGCCAGGCCCCATTCGCCATTGAGGATCGTGCGCGGCGGCTTGTCGGGGGCGGTATTGCCGCTCTTGCGCTCGATGGCGAGGCCGTCGCGCTGCTCGTTGGCCACGAACTGGATGACGATATTGTCGGTGACGATGCGCACGGCGAGCCAGTCGACCTCGGGCACCGCGGTACCCAGCGTCTTGGCCGGCGCGGTGCGCTGATGGGCCGCCATGGCGCCGATCATGGCGCTGACGAAGCCGGCGCCGCCGGCGCAGAGCGAGGAGGCGGCAACGGCGGAGCCACAGGCGCAGGCATTAAACAGCATGGAAACCCCCGACAGATATTCACGGCATGATATGCGTCACGTCGCTTCCTGTCATGCCCCGCCGCCGCCGGCGATGACACGCCAAGCCGCGACCGCTACGGCAATCCCGCCAGGAATTTCCGCACCGCGTCGAGGGCGCCATAGCTGTCGAGGTCGAGATGGCCGCCCAGCGGATAGCGCACGAAACGCTTGGGCTCGTGGGCCAGCGCGAACAGGCGCTCGCCGAAACGGATCGGCACGATGGTGTCGCGCTCGCCGTGCAGCGCCAGGATCGGCGCGTGCACGCGGGCGATGCGGCGGTCGGAGCGGAAGGCATCCTTGATCAGCCAGCGCACCGGCGCGAAGGGATAGGCGGCGGCGCCGACATCGGCGATGGAGGTGAAGGGCGCGTCGAGGATCAGCCCACCGACCGGGCGCTCGGCGGCAAGCGCGATCGCGACCGCGGTGCCGAGCGATTCGCCCCACAGCACCAGGCGCTGCGCCGGATAATGCGCGGCGGCGAAGTCATAGGCCGCCAAGGCGTCGCGGATGAGGCCGGTTTCGCTCGGCTTGCCGGTCGAGCCGCCATAACCGCGATAGCACAGCGCGACGAGCCCGGTTCCGTCGGCGATCACCGAGCGGAAGCGCTCGACGCGCAGGTCGAGGGCGCCGGCATTACCCTGGAAGTAGAGCACCACCGGCTTGTCGCCGCGCGGCGCCACCTGCCAGGCGATCAGCTTTTCGCCATCGGACGTCGTCAGCTGCACTTCCCGCGCTTCGGGCAGGCCGGCGGCGGCAGGCAGCGTGTGCCTGGGATCGGGGAAATACAGCAGCGCGCGCTGGAACACATACATCAGCGCCAGCACGGCGCCATAGACGGCGAACAGCAGGACGACGAGCCTGAGGAGCGCGGACATGGCGCGTCCTATAGCACGCGACGGCGCGGCGCGGCGGTGCTCAGCTATCGAGCGGGAACGCCATGGTGCTGAGCAAGGCCAGCGCCGACTGCCGCGTGTCGAGCCGGGTGTGCTGCACCACCACCGGTACGCTGGCCGTGACCACGCTGGAGAAGTCGGTGCCCTTCGGGATCGGCTCCGGATCGCTGAAGTCGTTGAAGCGTAAATGCCGGGTGCGCCTGGCGCCGATGCTGAAGCGGTAGGGGCCGGCCGGCGCGCGGTCCGCGAAATAGACGGTGATCTCGACCTGGGCCTCGGTGTCGCCGGCATTGAGGATGCACAGCGTCTCGTGACCGGTGAGCTCGCGCGTCGTGCCGGTGGAGGTCGGCGGGATATAGCCTTCGGCGACCGCCCAGCGGCGGCGGCCGACAGCGCTATTCGTGACGTTTGTCATGGCGCCGCCTTGCCGTTGCCGATGAAGCCGCCGACGCGGCCGGTGTGCCGCTCATGAGCGATGCCGGCATCGGCGCCGAACGGATGGCCGCCGAAGCCATGGCGCATCATGGCGATGGCGCGCGCACTGTCGTGGCGCTTGTCGCGCGAGGCGAGCAGTTGCACGACCGACTGGGTAATGACCGGGATCGGCACTTCCATGTGCAGCGCGTCGTCAACCAGCCAGTTCACCTCGCCGGTGTCCTCGACATAGGACGGCACTTTCTCCAGCCCGCCCTGCTCGCGGTAGGCCGTTTCCATCAGCTCGACCAGCCAGGAGCGGATCACCGAGCCGTGTTGCCAGCATTGCAGGATGGCAGAGATCGGCAGTTTCTCGCCGTAATGGGAGAGTAGGTCCATGCCCTCGCCGATCGCCTCCAGCATGGCGAACTCGATGCCATTGTGCACCAGCTTGACGAAATGCCCGGCGCCAGGGCCGCCGGCATGCACATAGCCGCCCTCGACCGCAAGCGCGCGCAAGAGCGGCTCGACCGTGGCCACGGGTTCGGCGTCGCCGCCGATCATGAAGCAGGCGCCGTCGCGCGCGCCGCCGGGGCCGCCCGAGGTGCCGGCATCGATGAAGGCGATGCCTTTCTGCTTGAGCCGGGCATGGCGCCGGATCGAGTCGCCCCAATAGGAGTTGCCGCCGTCGGCGATGATGTCGCCGGGCGCCAGGGCCGCTTCGAGCCCGTCCAGCACCGCATCGACCGGCGGGCCGGCGGGCACATAGATCATGACCAGGCGCGGGCGCGGCAACAACGCGGCGAGCGCCTTCATGTCGGCGGCCGCTTTGAGGCCGTCGCGCGTAAGATCGGCGGCAACGGCATGGGTATCGAGGCCGGCGACGGCATAACCCTTGGCCAGCGCATTGCGGGCCAGCCCCGCGCCCATCTTGCCGAGGCCGACGATACCGAAATGGCGAATAGGATCAGGCATCTGGGCAATCTCCTGCGATCTGGAAATTCGCCCCCAGGGAACAATGCGCGGCAGCGGCTTTGGTTGCAAACATGACCGGCCCGGCGATGACGCGGGGTTTCACCGCGTGCTATCAGCGAGCCGATGGCCGATACCCTCAGCATTCGCCCCGCCGCGCGCGCCGACGACGACGCCATCTGGGCGATCCTCGAGCCGACCTTTCGCGCCGGCGAGACTTATCCGATCCCGCGCGACATTTCGCGCGAGGAAGCACTGGCTTATTGGCATTCGCCCGGCCATGCCGTGTTCGTCGCCGAGGAGGACGGCGCCGTTGTCGGCACCTATTATTTGCGCGCCAATAATCGCGGCGGCGGCGCCCATGTCGCCAATTGCGGCTACATGACCGCGCCTCGGGTGTTCGGCCGCGGCGTGGCGCGCGCCATGTGCGCGCATTCGCTCGAACAGGCGCGCGGCCGCGGCTTCAAGGCGATGCAGTTCAATTTCGTCATCGCTTCCAACGAGCGCGCGGTGCGCCTGTGGCAGGCCTGCGGCTTCGCCATCGTCGGCACGCTGCCGCAGGTGTTCGCGCATCCGCGCCGCGGCCTGGTCGACGCCTATGTGATGTTTCGGCCACTGTGAGCGGACGAATCGCGTTTGTTTCCGCGGCGCGGTCGAAGTCCTTAAATCGACGCCGCTAAATTATGGCAGCGGCGTGAAAAATTTGCGTCGCTGACGCAACCTTCGGCGCGGTCGCGAGTTGGCCTGTCACAATGGGGCTAAGCCCAGGAACTCATGGACAAATTGCGTCGCGTCGCCGGGGCCCGAGATGGAACAGCCGAGAGGGATCGCTGAAGGGAAGGTCGAGCATGCCATCGCGCTGCGCCAGGGACTACCGCCGAACAATATCGTGCCGCTAGCCCTCGCCGTCCGCCTGGCGGCAACGCCGCGGGAATCGGATCACCGCGTCCATGAATTGTTCGACGCCCTGCCCGCCGCGATCTACACGACCGACGCGGCCGGCCGCATCACCTATTTCAACGACGCCGCCGCCGAACTCTGGGGCCGCCGGCCCGTGCTCGGCGTCACCGAATGGTGCGGCTCGTGGAGGCTGTACCGGGCCGATGGCACGCCGATCGCGCAGGCCGACGGCCCGATGGCGATCGCGCTCAAGGAGCAGCGCGCGGTGCGCGGCATCGAGTCCGTGGCCGAGCGGCCCGACGGCACCCGGGTCTGTTTCATCCCCTATCCGACGCCGCTGTTCGACGAGGCCGGCACGCTGACCGGCGCCATCAACATGCTGGTCGACATCAGCGAGCGCAAACAGGCGGAGGGCCAGCAGGCGCTGTTGACGCGCGAGCTGCATCACCGGGTCAAGAACACGCTCGCCACCGTGCAGGCGATCGTGGGCTCGACCGCGCGCTCGGCGCGGAATGTCGACGATTTCAAGGAAGCGCTCAACGGACGCATTGGCTCGCTGGCCAAGACCCACCTGCTGCTGTGCGAGGAAGCGCAAAGCGCGGTGGCCTTCATCGGCATCCTGCGCAACGAGCTCGATGCCTTCGACGACGGGGCGGAACGCATCCGGCTCAATGGGCCGGCTGTCGAGGTGCCGGCGCGCCTCGCCGTGTCGCTCGGCATGGCGATCCACGAGCTCGCCACCAATGCGGCCAAGCACGGCGCGCTTTCGGTCCATGGCGGCAGGATCACCGCGAGCTGGCGCGTCACCAGCGAAGCGACGCGGCGGCGGCTCGATTTCGACTGGGTGGAAAGCGGTGGACCGCCGGTGGCGCCGCCCCGGCGCGTCGGCTTCGGCACCAGGTTGCTCGAAGCGGTGATGCCGAGCCAGGTGCAGGCGCGCGGTCACATCGACTACGCGCCCGCGGGCGTGCGCGTGCACTATGAAATACCGATGGCGGCGGATATAAATCGATAAGCTGGCGTCGCCGGGCAACTTGGCCGTGCCTTTGAATCGAAATGGCCGGGACGAGCCCGGCCATCACGATCACTCAACGATCACTCAACGCTGCGCCGAAAAACTTACATGGCCTTGACGATACTCTCGGTCATCTTTTTTGCGTCGCCGAGCAGCATCATGGTGTTGTCGCGATAGAACAGCGGGTTGTCGATGCCGGCATAGCCCGAAGCCAGCGAGCGCTTGATGAACATCACGGTGCCGGCCTTCCACACTTGCAGCACCGGCATGCCGTAGATCGGCGAAGACGGATCGTCTTCCGCCGCCGGGTTGGTCACGTCGTTGGCGCCGATGACGAAGGCGACGTCGGTCTGGGCGAATTCGGAATTGATGTCCTCCAGTTCGAACACCTCGTCATAAGGCACGTTGGCCTCGGCCAGCAGCACGTTCATGTGGCCGGGCATGCGGCCGGCGACCGGGTGGATGGCGTATTTGACCTCGACGCCCTCGGCCTTGAGCTTGTCGGCCATTTCCCTGAGAGCATGTTGGGCCTGCGCCACCGCCATGCCGTAGCCGGGCACGATGATGATCTTGGACGAATTCTTCATGATGTAGGCGGCGTCCTCGGCCGAGCCGAGCTTGACCGGCCGCTGCTCGGCGCCGGCCGCCGGTCCCGCCACCTCGCCGCCGAAGCCGCCGAGGATGACCGAGATGAACGAGCGGTTCATGCCCTTGCACATGATGTAGGACAGGATGGCGCCCGAGGAGCCGACCAGCGCGCCGGTGATGATCAGCGCGGTATTGCCCAGCGTGAAGCCGATGCCGGCGGCCGCCCACCCCGAATAGGAGTTGAGCATCGAGATCACCACCGGCATGTCGGCGCCGCCGATCGGGACGATGATGAGGATGCCGAGCAGCAGGGAGATGACGACGATCGCCCAGAACTCATAGGCCTGCTGGTTCATGTAGAACAGGACGATGAAGACGACCAGCGCCACGGCCAGCGCGATATTGATGACGTGGCGGCCCGGCAGCGTGATCGGCTTGCCGCTCATGCGCCCGGAGAGCTTCAGGAAGGCGATGATCGAGCCGGTGAAGGTGATGGCGCCGATGGCGACGCCGAGCGACATCTCGATCAGGCTCTGCTGGTGGATGTGACCCTCGGTTCCGATGCCGAAAGCCGCCGGCGCGTAATAGGCGCCCGCCGCCACCAGCACCGCGGCCATGCCGACCAGCGAGTGGAAGGCGGCGACCAGTTCCGGCATCGCCGTCATTGGTACCCGCCGCGCGATCACCGCGCCGATGCCGCCGCCGATGGCGAGGCCGAGCACGACCAATCCCCAGGTCAGCGGGCTGGACGGCGGATGCGAGCCCAGCGTGGTGGCGATGGCGATGGCCATGCCGATCATGCCGAACATGTTGCCGCGCCGGCTCGATTCCGGGCTGGACAGGCCGCGCAGCGCCAGGATGAACAGCACGCCGGCGACGAGATAAAGCAGCGCGACGAGATTGGGACTCATGGCAAAGGGCTCTCTCAGGATTCGGCGGGCACCGCCGGGCTTATCCCGGCGTTCTCGCTAGCTAAGGCTCGGCCATCCGTCCCTGCGCGTGATGACCTGGAAAGACGCGCCGTGAAGAAGCTGGGCGCGGCGGGCATCGTCGGCATTACTTCTTTTTCTTTTGGTACATCGCCAGCATGCGCTGGGTGACCAGGAAGCCGCCGAAGATGTTGATCGAGGCGAAGATCAGCGCGACGAAGCCGAGCACGCGCGCCAAGATGGTGCCGTTGTCGTTGGCGATGAGCGCCACGCCGACCGCGAGCAGCGCACCGACCACGATCACCGAGGAGATCGCGTTGGTTTCCGACATCAGCGGCGTATGCAACGCCGGCGTCACCGACCACACCACGTAGTAGCCGACGAATACCGCCAGCACGAAGATCGAAAATTCGAATACGAAGGGATCGACCGCGTTTGCGATGTGCTCCATTACGTCCTCTCCGTCACGCTGCCGACTTGGGCTGGAAATTCGGGTGCACCACCGCGCCGTCGCGGGTGAGCATGGTGGCCTTGACCAGCTCGTCCTCCCAGTTGACCGCAAGCTTCTTCTCTTTCTTGTCGATCATGGTGTCGAGGAAGGTGAGCAGGTTCTTGGCGTACAGCGCGGAGGCGGACGCAGCGATTCGTCCCGCGACATTGAGATAGCCGACGATCTTGGCGGGGCCGACTTGCACCACCTCGCCCGGCTTGGCGCCTTCGACATTGCCGCCGCGTTCGACCGCGAGATCGATGATGACCGCGCCCGACCGCATCGAGGCCACCATCTCCTTGGTGATCAGTCGCGGCGCCGGCCGGCCCGGGATCAGGGCGGTGGTGATGACGATGTCCTGTTTCTTGATGTGCTCGGCGGTGAGCGCGGCCTGCTTGGCCTGGTATTCCTTGGACATTTCCTTGGCATAGCCGCCGGCGGTCTGCGCGTTCTTGAATTCCTCGTCCTCGACCGCCAGGAACTTGGCGCCGAGGCTTTCCACCTGCTCCTTGGTGGCGGGGCGTACGTCGGTGGCGGTGACCACGGCGCCGAGCCGGCGGGCGGTGGCGATCGCCTGCAGGCCGGCAACGCCGACGCCCATGATGAACACCTTGGCCGCCGGCACGGTGCCGGCCGCGGTCATCATCATCGGCAGCGCGCGGCCGTATTCGCTCGCCGCGTCGATCACGGCGCGGTAGCCGGCGAGGTTGGCCTGGCTGGAGAGCACGTCCATCGACTGCGCGCGGGTGATACGCGGCATCAATTCCATGGCGAAGGCGATGACGCCGGCATCGGCCATGGCCTTGAGCGCGGCGTCGTTGCCGTAGGGGTCCATGACGGCGATGACCAGCGCGCCTTTTTTATAGGCAGAAAGCTCGGCGGCTTCCGGCCGGCGCACTTTCAGGACGATATCGGCGTCCTGGGTGACATTGTCGCCGATGGTGGCACCGGCGGCCTCGAAATCGGCATCGGGGATGCCCGAGGCCACGCCGGCGCCGCGGGCGACCGCGACATCGGCGCCCAGCGCCTTGAACTTCTTGACGGTTTCCGGTGTGGCGGCGACGCGGGGTTCATTCGCGTCTATTTCACGAGCCACAGCAATTCGCATTCACGCCTCCCGATCCATCAAAACGCCGCTACCGATTAGGACAACCCGGTGAACGCAAAAATCAACGCGCAGAGCCCGAAAGCCGCATAGATCGGCGCCTTCGAACCACTGACCAGGCTCGGCACCGCGCCCAGGATACCGATGATGAAGATCGCCAGTGCCAGGAACCAGTGGCCCATCACCCCGCCGGTCGCCAGACCGAACAGAATCGTGATGACATAGAGAATGCCGACGAAGGCGAATTGGACGAAGCGTTCGTAGCTTTGCTCGTGGGTTGGATAGTCGTTTCCGGTCGCGGTGGCATATTCGACAGTGCCGTGGTCAGCCATTGGGGTCAGGTCTCCGGAGGTCTCTGAATAAGGCGGGAACCAGGCACGGGTTAGCGCAACTGGCCGTTTTGGGCAACGGCGGCGTTGCGGTTTCGCGGTGTGATTAGGACCTGCGCCGGGCCTTGGACATGACTTAAATCAAAAGGCCGGAAATGCGTCCGGCGAACATGCGCGCTATGCAGCAGCGGGTGGCTCGAGCCCGGCCGCGCCGAGCGCCGCCGCCTGGCGCGCCGCCACGGCCTCGACCGAGAAGTCGCCGATCGCCTCTTGGAACAGGCGATAAAAATTGACCTCCGCCGCCAGATGCAGGAACACCGCGCCGAGGCCGATGGCGGCGCGGTCCATGAACACGAATTCGCGCGGAACCGTCACCGGGCCCTTGACCTTGAGCGCCTGGTGCACGCGGAAGGCTTCCTTGCGGCCGTATTCGGACGGCTTGACGCCGTCGGCGATGGTGCGCACGCGGTCGTCGAGCAGCGGGCCGTAGATGAAGCGCGCCCAGATATTGAGGATGTCGATCAGTTCGCGCGACAACCGCTTGAAGCCCCAGGTCTCATAGGCATGCACGACGAGATCCTCGTCGCCGCGCTCGAGGCCGTGATAGAGGTCGACCACGCCGGCGGTGAAGCTGGGCGGGAAGATGCGGATGCAACCATAATCGAGCAGATTGATGCCGGCGGCTTCGCCCTGCGTCGTCTTTAAACACGCTGTAATTGCCGAGATGCGGATCGCCGTGGATCACCGCGTAACGGCTGAACGGCCACCACCAGGCGGTATAAAGCGCGGTGGCGAGCCGGTTACGGACGGCGAGCGGGGCTTGCTTGTAATCGAGCAGTTTGCGGCCTTGCAGCCAATCCATGGTGAGCAGGCGCCCGCTGGAGAGCTCCGGCCACACCTTGGGCACGCGGATGTCGCCTTCGTCGGCCAGCATGCGCTGGTAGAGCGCGACATGTTTGGCCTCGCGCCGGTAATCGAGCTCCTCGCGCAGCCGCGCGGCGATCTCGACGGCGATCTCGGAGGTGTCGAGCGCGGGATCGAAGCGCTTACGCAGCGACATCAGCAGCTTGAGCTGGCCGACATCGGCTTCCACCGCCGACTGCATGTCGGGATATTGCAGCTTGCAGGCCAACTCGGCGCCGTCGAGGGCGCGCGCCTTGTGCACCTGGCCGAGCGACGCGGCGGCGGCCGGCTGGTGCTCGAATTCCGAGAACTTCTTCTCCCAGCCCGGCCCGAGTTCGGCCTGCATGCGGCGCTTGACGAAGGCCCAGCCCATGGGCGGCGCCTGGCTCTGCAGCTTGATCAGCTCATTGGCATATTCCGGCGGCATCACGTCGGGAATGGTGGCAAGGAGCTGCGCCACCTTCATGATCGGCCCCTTGAGGCCGCCGAGCGCGGCGGTGAGCGCAGCCGCATTGACGGCGCGGTCGGGGGTGCGGCCGAGCACGCGCTCGCCGGCCATGCGCGCGGCGACGGTGCCGACGCTGGTGCCGACCCGAGCATAGCGGCGGGCGCGGGCGGAGAAGCGGTTCTTTTCGGTGTCGTCGGTGGGGGGCATGGGGCACACATAGTGCGCGCTCCCGCATCACGCAAATACATGTCTCTCGTGGTCCCCCTCAGACGCCCGAGGCCCAACGCTAAACCACGAACGGGAACGGCCGGGACTGTACGAAAGGACTGCGACCAGCGGCTTTCGTAGGATGGCGGCACGCCTCCGTGGACACAGGTGTTGCCGGCGCAACCGGAATAGTCAGCCTGCGTCTAATCCCAAGATCCGTCGCGCATTTTCAACCAACGGCGCTTGCAGCCCCGCGTCCTTCAATTGCGCGGGCGTCGGCCGCATGGCTACGAGATCAGTGCCGTTCAAACAGCGTTGCACGGCATGAAAACCGAGAGCGCGATAGACTTCAAACTGCTCCTCGCTGAAAAGCTGATCGGCGGTGGTCTCGTGCGGAAACTCCGGATAGCGCCGTTTGTAGTCGATGACATAGTCGTTCTCGTCGCCGGTCAGCGACGACTTCACATAGATCAGGATGCCCTCGCGCCCGCCGGGATAGGCAATTGTGCCGATGGCGCAATGCGGCCCCATCGATGCGTCAGCCGGCGGGACGCCGCCAGTCTTCGCAACGACCTCGGACGCCGCAGCCGTCGCTTCGCGAATCGATGCCCATGGCAGATCGATGCGCGTGCCGAGATCGATGCGCGCATAACGCTCCAACGTGACCAGGGAGCCGAACGACATCTTGGGGTCGGCCTCCGCATCGATCGCAATGATCATTTGGCAGCGTCGGCGCAAAAGCTCGTAGATGCCAAGATTTTCAATATGTCCGCCGTCGGTGAGGTAGACGAGCTCGCCGTCTTCCGCCAAGCGCCCAAACATCTCTTTGACGAAGTAGAGCCTTTCAAACAGGCGTTTGAGGCTCGGCTTGGCCCTCCCCGCTGCGACCGAAAGTGGATTAATCAGCCAAAAGCCCAGGCGGACATTCAAGAGCGCTAAAGTCGGCGTCAAAGGCTTGATCGTCTTCGAACCCATGTTGGACGATGCCGCCGCCCCGGAAATGGCCATCGCGGTCGCCAGGTTGAGCTGCTTGGTGTCGGTCTCGATCTGCTCCGTGGGGACATACCGCGTGGCTTCGCTACCGGTAAACTTCGGGCTAAAGATGAAGAAGTCGGCGTTGCGTCCGCGGCGGTTGGCGTATTTCGAGCCGCCGATATTGAGCGCTGCGTTGATAAGATGATAGGGCGCGTACTCGGTCTTGATGGCGTGGATGCAGAAATCATCGAGCGGCTTGAGGTCTTGCACGGCATGCGGCGTATCCACCGTGCCCAGCATGACCTGGCGCATCTTCTGATCGAGGTCCGACGGCGCCTCACGAGCCCGCGGATCGAACAGGAACGCCTTGCTCAACCTGTCGCGATAGAGCCGGTGCAGCGAATTGGCATTCGGGCGAAGCAACAGGCCCAGCACAAGAGCAGGAACACCGACCAGCGTGTAGACGTATGCGAGGGACACGTCGCCGAACAATCGCAAAGAGAAACTAGCGAGCCACCCGGGCGTGTGACAGTAGCCTGAGCCTCCAGCGCTGACCGTCACATTGCAAATTTCAGATTCATTACGGATGCCCCAATAAGAGAAATAGAGATAAACGACCCAGAGGATCAGCGGCAGCGCCGCTGCGGCAATGATGATTGCCAATTTCATTACGAAACGCGCCATTGTAGCCTTATAGCCTGGGTTATCCGCTGTTTTCTTCAGAGCATCGCCAAGAAAGCGACCGGCAAAGCCGATCACGGTAGCAACCGGCGCCAAGACGACCGCGAGCGCTTTCATCCAGCCGACGACCTGACCGCTGATCCCACCGCTGCCGATCATTTTCGTGGAGACGAACATTCCAAAAAGCACAATCGGCTGCAGCTCGCAGAAGGCAACCACGAGAATCGCGATCAATATCCACCCGTAAATTTGGCTTATGGTGCCCACGTCATTCCATCTGCGCCGCCATGGCACCGATCTAAACAACGCCCAGATCGCCAATAAAATCAAATATGCAAGGATCGAATTTATTGTGATCCCAAAGAACCGCGATTGAACGGGAAGCGTCACCGCGACACCAACAACATTTGTTCGATCCAAGTCGACAAAATCCGGGTTGCTGTAGATCGTAATGGCCGCTGCAATCAGCAGAACCGGCACAATCAGCAGCGCGTTGGCGACCAGCCCGCGTAGATAGACCACGATATTGCTGAACAGATTTATTGCGCCTTGCGGAAAAAGATAATTGGAATGATCCCGAATATGCTGGAGGCCAGCGGGCTCGTCTTGCTTCAACTCGCTAGGAAACGGGAACCTGCCGTCAGCGACTACGCTCATGGCGGCCGAAACCGACGTTCCGATGTACCCGCCGCCGGACACGCTGGAAAGATAATCGACCCGGTCTAAGATATTGAACGTGTCGAGCGCTTGCATGCCGCCGAGGCAGAACGAGGCGGACCGGATGCCGCCGCCGGATAGCGAAAGCCCGACTAGGTCGGACGCCTGGGTTGGACGCAGGATCGGTTGGTCTTGGGCGTCGATACCTTCCTGCTCGAGGACAACATCGGGACGCCCAAGCCGACCGCGCCGGGCATTGATGGCAACGATCTCTTCCCTGAAAATCTCGTGGAAGTGCGAGAATGCCACCCCAGCCTCCCCGAAGGCTCATGCGGCCTTAAGGAGGAAGTATAGCGTTCAGCCCAGGATTAAACAACCAATGATTGTGGATCGTTAACCCAACCCCTCCAGTTCCTCGATCAGATTGGCGATCACGTTCAAGCCACCATCCCAGAATGTCGGATCGCGGGCGTCGAGCCCGAACGGCGCCAACAGCTCGGAATGATGCTTGGTGCCGCCGGCCGACGAGCATCGCGAGGTAACGCTCGGCAAAGCCCGAAGCCGATTGCTCGTAGACCGCATAGAGCGAATTCACCAGGCAATCGCCGAAGGCATAGGCATAGACGTAGAACGGCGAATGGATGAAATGCGGGATGTAGCACCAGAAGGTCTCATAGCCCGGTTTCAGCTCGATCGCCGGACCGAGGCTCTCGGCCTGCACCGACATCCATAATTCGCAGATCTTGTCGGCGGTGAGTTCGCCGTTGCGCCGCTCCAGATGCAGCTTGCGCTCGAACGAGTAGAAGGCGATCTGCCGCACCACCGTATTGATCATGTCCTCGACCTTGGCGCGAGCATGGATTTGCGCTGCTTCTTGTCGGTGGTCTCGCGCCAGCAATTTGCGGAAGGTCAGCATCTCGCCGAACACGCTTGCGGTTTCGGCCAGCGTCAGCGGCGTCGGCGCCATCAGCGGGCCGTTGGGCGCCGCCAGCACCTGGTGCACGCCATGGCCGAGCTCGTGCGCGAGCGTCATCACGTCGCGCGGCTTGCCCATGTAGTTGAGCAGCACATAAGGATGCGCCGAGGGCACGGTCGGATGCGCAAAGGCGCCCGGCTGCTTGCCGTCGCGAACGGCTGCATCGATCCATTTCTTTTCGAAGAATTCGTCGGCGACCTCCGCCATCTTGCGGCGAGAAGGCGCCATAGGCGGTGAGCACGGTGTTGCGCGCGTCGGTCCAGGCGATCGTGCGCTGCGGCACCTTGGGCAGCGGCGCATTGCGATCCCAATAGGGCAGCTTTTTCTTGCCGAACCACTGCGCCTTCAGCGCGTAATAGCGGTGCGACAGCTTCGGATAGGCGGCGCGCACCGCCGCGACCAGCGCCTCCACCACCTCGGGCTCGACCCGGTTGGCGAGATGGCGCGCGTCGGCCACGTCCTTGAAGCCGCGCCAGCGGTCGGAAATCTCCTTGTCCTTGGCCAGCGTGTTGGTGATGAGCGTGAAGCCGCGCAGGTTCTGCTTGAACGTCCGCGCCAGCGCCGCCGACGCCAGGCGCCGCTTCTTGCCGTCCGCATCCACCAGGAGATTGAGCGTCGGCTCGATGGCGAGCGACTGGCCGCCGATCCTGAAACGCAAGCCGGCGATGGTTTCGTCGAACTGCCGGTTCCAGGCCGAATAGCCGGTCACCGACTTCTCGTGGAACAGCTGCTCGACCCGGTCCTCGAGCTGATAGGGCTTCTCCTTGCGCACGTCCTCGATCCAGGGCCGGTAATGACCGAGCGCGGGGTCGCCCATGGCGGCATCGAGCGCGGCATCGTCGATGCGGTTGAGCTCGAGCGTGAAGAACAGCAAATGCACCGAAGCGGCGGTGATGCGCTCCTGCAGGTCGCCGTAGAACTTGGCGCGCTGCGGATCGGTGGTGTCGCCGGCATAGACCAGCGAGGCGTAGGACATCAGCCGGCCGAGCGTGTCGTCGAGCGCCTCGTACCGCTTGACCGCCGCGGCGAGCGCCGAACCAGCACCCTCGCCCGCCGCCATCTCGGCGAGCTTGCCCTTATAGGCCTGCTCGAAGGCTTGGCATTGGTTTTCGCTATTCTCCAGGTCCCACTTCAGTTCCGGGCTTTCCATGCCGGGATAGAGGTCGTTCGAGATCCCATTCCGGCAGGGCGCCGAGACGGGACGGCTTCTTCGACTTTCGCAGCGATGCACTTTTGGCCATGGCGGGGGGATAATTTCGGTGAGAGGAATTCGAGGCGGTTTAAGACATTATTTATGGTGGCGGGCATGGCGATGCGATGGCGGGCGGCGATCTTTTCAACAGCTTCTCCCAACCGTTGCTGCCGGCAACGGCCACGCTTTGCCGAGCCCATTTAACACCCCATTAAGCCAAGCGCGCGAGATTGCGCCAAATCGGCACACCCGCCGGTCTGGGGGCCTGTCATGTCCGAACGCGTGCTCATCGTCGACGACGATCCCGTCCAGCGCCGGCTTTTGGAAGCGATGGTGCAGCGCTTTGGCTACCGGGCGCTCGCCGCCGAGGGCGGCGATGCCGCGCTGCGCCTGCTCACCGGCCCGGACGCTGCGCGTATCGACGGCGTGGTGCTCGACCTGGTGATGCCCGATCTCGACGGGCTCGGCGTGCTGGCGCGCATGCGCGAGGCAGGCCTCGACATCCCGGTGATCGTACAGACTGCGCATGGCGGCATCGACAATGTAGTCTCGGCCATGCGCGCGGGCGCCGCCGATTTCGTGGTCAAGCCGGCCAGCCCCGAGCGGCTGCAGGTCTCGCTGCGCAATGCGCTGGCCGCGCGTGCGCTCGCCGGCGAATTGCAGCGCATCAAGCGCCGGCATGACGGCACGCTTACCATCGCCGACATCATCACCCGTTCGGGCGCCATGCAGCCGGTGCTGCGCGCGGCGGAGAAAGCGGCGGGTTCCACCATCCCCGTGCTGATCGAAGGCGAATCCGGCACCGGCAAGGAATTGCTCGCGCGCGCCATCCACGGCTCGGGCGCGCGCCAGGCCAAGCCCTTTGTCGCCGTCAATTGCGGCGCCATTCCCGAGAACCTGGTCGAGTCGATCCTGTTCGGCCACGAGAAGGGTGCCTTCACCGGCGCCACCGAGAAGCACACCGGCAAGTTCGTCGAGGCCGACGGCGGCACGCTGTTCCTCGACGAGGTCGGCGAATTGCCGCTGCCGGCGCAGGTGAAGCTGTTGCGCGCCCTGCAGGAAGGCGAAGTCGAGCCGGTCGGCGGCCGCAAGGCGCTTGAAGGTCGACGTGCGCATCGTTTCGGCAACGCATCGCGACCTCATCGCCGACGTGAAAGCCGGACGCTTCCGCGAGGACCTGTTCTACCGACTGCACGTGTTTCCGATTTCGGTGCCGCCGCTGGCGCGGCGTCCGGAGGATATCCCAGAGCTCGCCCGCCATTTCCTCGCCCGCATCGCCGCAGAGGAAGGCAAGCGCGTGCGCTCCTTGAGCGGGCAGGCGCTGGCGCTGCTTACCGCCTTCCGCTGGCCCGGCAATGTACGCCAGCTCGAGAACGCCATTTTCCGCGCGGTGGTGCTCGCCGACGGCGAGGAAGTCGACGTCAACGAGTTCCCGCAGATCGCGGCGCAAATCGAGGCGAGCGGCAGCGCGCCCTTGATCGAGCCGTCGCCGGCCATGGCGGCGTCCTGGCCGGAAGCCGAGCCCGATATCGTCGACACGGCATTAACGATTTCCGCGCCGTCATTGCGCCTGGTCGACGTGCAAGGCGAGGTGCGGCCGCTGGAACAGATCGAAAGCGAAGTCATCCGCTTCGCCATCGCCCATTACCGCGGGCAGATGTCGGAAGTGGCGCGGCGCCTGAAGATCGGGCGCTCGACGCTCTATCGCAAACTGGAGGCGCTCGCGGCGGAGGAAGATAGCCACGCGCATGGTGAACGCGTGCACCAACGCGCCGATGCGTGCTGAACGGGGGGCGCTTTAACCATCGGCTTGACGCGTTAGCCGTGATGACAGGTTAACGCGGCCTGCATGCTATTTTCAGTCGTGCCGCGGCGTCCGCATCCGCATAATGGCGGGGCGGAATAGGCCCGCGAACCAGGTGTCGAGTGGAGTTGAGTGAGATGGGTAAGGGACGAGCCGGGTGCCTGCTAGCCGGCATGGTGCTAGCGGCCATCGTGGCAGCGCCGCTGCCGGGCCACGCGGCGCCCGACCAGGTTTGGCAGGCCGCGCCGCCGAGCGCGCCGGCGACGAGCGCGCCGCCTGCGGCGGCCACTGCCAGCGCCGTCGACCTCCGCGGCACCATCGACCACGCGTCGGCGGCGAGCGATCGCGAGGTCGGCGCGACGCTGCGCGCCATTGTCGGCTCCGAGCAATTCGCCAACGTCATCGATTGGGTGCCCGACCGCGAAGCAGTCGCGCGCTTTTATGCCGCGCGCGATTACGCACCGCTCTGGGTCCGCGACGGCGCGTTGAGCGCGCGTGGCCAGGCGGTGAGCGCGCGGCTGCGCAACGCCGCGGCCGAAGGCCTCGATCCCGCCGACTACCCGGTGCCGCAACTCGGTACCGATGCCAACGCGCGAACGCTGGCCGCGGACGATCTCATGCTTACCAAGTCGATGCTCGATTACGCCCGCCACCTGGCGGTCGGCCGCATCGCGCCGCGACGCGTGGTGCCGCAGGTCGAATATGGCGAGCATCGGCCCGACCCGGCCGACATCCTGAAGACGGTCACGCAGGCGAGCGACGTCGACGCCGCCTTCGACAAATACGATCCGCAGGCGCGCGGCTTCCAGGCCTTGAAGACCAAGCTTGCCGCGCTGCGCCGCGGCGGCGATGACGACAACCGCATTCCGGACGGTCCGGCGATCAGGCCGGGCGCCAAGGATGCTCGTATCCCGGCGTTGCGCGCGCGCCTGCAGCTCATGGGCAAGCCGCACGATACCCGCTACGACCGCGCGCTCGCCAACGCCATCCGCCGCCTTCAGCACGACGCCAATCTGCGGCCGAACGGCATCATCGATGACCGCACGCTCGCCGCGATCAACGGCCCCGACCGCAAACAGGAAATCGACACCGTCACCGCCAATATGGAGCGCTGGCGCTGGCTGCCGCACGACCTCGGCGCCACCTATGTGATGGTCAACATTCCCGACTACAGCCTGCAGGTGGTGCATGACCAGAGCGTGGTCTGGCAGACCAAGATCGTCGCCGGTAAGCCGACGACGCCGACGCCGCTGGTCAGCGCGCCGATGCAGCAGGTCATCGTCAATCCGTCCTGGATCGTGCCGCAGTCGATCATCCAGAACGAGTTGCTGCCGGCCTATCGCGGCGACCCCAACATCTTCGCCCGCATGGGGCTGGAGGTGAAGAAGCGATCCGACGGCCACCTCACCGTGGTGCAGCCGCCCGGCGCCGGCAACGCGCTCGGCCGCATCAAATTCGTCTTCCCCAACCGGTTCCAGGTCTACCTGCACGACACGCCGCAGAAGCGGCTGTTCGCCTACGACAAGCGCGCCTTCAGCCACGGCTGCATGCGCGTGCAGGACCCGACCAAATTCGGCGAGGTGATGCTGTCGCTGGCGATGGACGGACCGACCCCGGACTCGCGTCAGCTCAATGCGATGTTCGGGCAGCACGAGCACGACTTCAAGCTGGCTAAGCAGCCGATGGTGCATCTGACCTACCAGACCGCCTTTGTCGACGCGGCCGGCGCCCTGCAAGTGCGTGACGACCTTTACGGCTTCGACGCGCGCATCCACGCCATCCTGCACAGCAGCGAGCGCCGCGTTGCCGACGTGCCGCCGGTGACGGATCCCAAGCGCGATCAAGCGACGCTGAGAAGCAATCAGGAAATCCTCAGCCGAGTCGAACGGCGCGAGGCGCTCAATCCATTGAACTACTTCGAACGGCCGTCGCGCTAGCGCCGCTGCCCTGCGGTGTCATCTTGCTACCGGCTTCCGGCATGCAGGCGACGCAGAGCACCTGCAGGCGTAGAGAGGTCCCGGCCAAGGCCCTTTTTTGCCATGTTCCGTAGATAGTGGAATTATCTGGGAAGCGCCCTGCAGGGACCGGGGGCGCTTTGGGGGCGCCCGCTAAGGATGCGTTAACCCAACCCGATAACACTGAACAGGTCGTCGTCACGACGGCCGGCGGGAACACGTGGCGGCGATATTGGGACGGCGCTTTTCACGGAAGAGTGTGGTGTTGGGTGGTGCGGCGCGCCAGCGTTCTGTCGTCTTGGACTTGGCGCGCGTCGGAGCGCGGCTCGGCCTGACCGCAATCATCCTGCTCGGCGCCGTGAGTTCGCTCCAGCGCGCCATCGCCGAAGACGATACCCGCACGCTCTCCTTCCATCACGTCCATACCGGCGAGAGCATCACCGTCACCTTCAAGCGCAACGGCCGCTACGACGCGGCGGCGCTTAAGAAGCTCGACTGGTTCATGCGCGACTGGCGGCGCCAGCGCGAAACCCACATGGACCCGCGCCTGTTCGATATCCTGTGGCAGGCTTATCGCGACGTCGGCGCCACGCGGCCGATCGAGATCATCTGCGGCTACCGCGCGCCCTCGACCAATGCCATGTTGCACACGCGCTCGCGCGGCGTCGCCGAATACAGCCAGCACATCCTCGGCAAGGCCATCGACTTCTTCATTCCCGGCGTGCCGCTGGCCAAGCTGCGCGCCGTCGGCCTGCAATTCCAACGCGGCGGCGTCGGTTTCTATCCGAGCTCCGGCTCGCCCTTCGTGCATATGGATGTCGGCACCGTGCGCCATTGGCCGGGCATTTCGCGCCAGGAGCTGGTCAAGCTGTTCCCGCACGGACGCACCGTGCATATTCCCGCCGACGGGCATCCGCTGCCCGGCTATGCGCAGGCGCTTGCCGAGATCGAACGCCGCGGCAATGCGCCGAATGCGCGCTCGCTGCAAGCCGCGCGGGCGGCCGGGCTGATCAGCGCGCACGACGTCCAGGTGGCGGAGCTGGTGGGCCAGGGCCGTTCGCAATCCCTGGTCGCCATGGTCGAAACCGGCAAAGGTCATGACTACGGCGCGCCGGGCGAAGCGCCGGTGCCCGAGGCTAAGCGTGCCTCAACCGTGGTGGCGAGCCTGATCCCGGCAAAGCCCATCGCCACGCGCACCATCGTACCGCTGCCGGCGCCGCGACCGCGAACTTTCGCGCTCGCCGCCGTCGCCAGCAATCCGGCCCACAAGCCCGCCAGCAAACCCGCGATGACCGTGGCGGCCGCAAACCTGTTCGACGCGCGCGGCATCTGGACTAAGGCCATCGAGGCCGGCCCGGCTTTGCCACCGCCGCGGGCGCAGGCGTCACCGTTTGAGTTGGCCTCCACCGATCCCTCCAGCACCGGCAGCACCGGCGACGATGTGCTCGCTTACGCGTCGGACCCGGCGCCGACCATGGCGCGCCCGACGCAGGCGCGGCCGATGGGCGCGCATGTGCCGGGCCTGATCTCGACCGCCCATGCGCACAGCGCGCCCGCCCGCACCGCCGCAGCGGCGGCCAAGCCACTGTTCGCCGCGCCCATGGCTATCGGCGGCCAGAATTGGGGCAGCCCCTGGCTGCGTGCAGCGCTGCTGACGCCGAGCGTGTCCGGCTACATGACCACGTCACGCATGGGCAAGATCGACCCGCGCTGGCAGCATGAACTGTTGTACAAGCCGGCACGCGCGGTGCTGATGACCTTCGCGCCCGACCCGCAAAACGGCATGCTTGCCAGCCGCTTTACCGGCAGCGCCGTGGTGTTCCTGGCCACTGCGACCTTCACCCGCGCGCAGACGGCGTCGCTGCAATAACCGCAGACTCTTGTCCCGGGTGCGGTGCAGCACGAAGCGCAGCGATGCGCCGCTGATCCGTGACCGAGTTTTTTTAATAGGTGCTGTTGCACCGGGGTCCGGGGTCTGCAGCGCACCGTTCGCTTCCGCTCACGCTGCGCCCGGGACAGGGCAGCGTTACGCCACCATCCCCAGCGCGTGCATGTAAGTTTCCAGCACTTCCTGCTGTTCGCGCCGCTCGTCGGTGTCGAGCTTGCGCAGGCGCACGATGGTGCGCAGCGCCTTGACGTCGAAACCATTGCCCTTGGCCTCGGCATAGACGTCGCGGATGTCGTCGGAGGTCGCCTTCTTCTCCTCCTCCAGCCGCTCGATGCGTTCGATGATGGCCTTGAGCTGGTCCTTGGCAAAACGAGTCCTGGCCTGCTCGGTATCTTTCTCGGCCGCGGCACTGGCTGGCATCGACGTCTCCTTGACTGCGCGCGGCAGAGCCTGCCGCCGAATTCCTGGTGGCGCACGATCTTGTCAGAAAGCCGGTTCTTATCCCCGATCAAGTCGGGGACGGGCTTTTTCGACATCATGCGCTGCCATGGCAGCTTTCGGATTTGCGCGCCGTCAGGTCAAGCAATGACCGCGGTCATCCACGCTGTTCACAAGCGTCAATGCGAGGGCCTTGCCTTTTCAAACGCCGCCTTCTGCTCGGGACTGGCGTCCTTCTGATGTTTGGCGCGCCATTCGGCATAGGGCATGCCGTAGACGATCTCACGGCTCTCGTCCTTGCTCATGGGCACGCCCTGCTCGTCGGCGGCGTCCTTCATCCAGTTCGACAGGCAATTGCGGCAGAAGCCGGCGAGATTCATCATATCGATGTTCTGCACGTCGGTGCGCAAGCGCAGATGCTCGACCAGGCGCCGGTAGACGGCGGCTTCAAGCTCGGTGCGGGTCTTGTCGTCCATGGCTGCGCTCCCTGTGGCCTCGTTGCAGCAAGATAATGAACCGGGCGCGGCTTTGCCACCGGCCCATGAAAAACCCCGCCGGCCGCAGCCGGCGGGGCCTTGGTTGGTATCGCCCGGATCAGGCGCCGCGCAGCGCGGTCTTGACCCGTTCCGGCGTCATCGGCAGTTGCCGCAGCCGCTTGCCGCCGGTGAGCTTGGCCACCGCATTGGCGATGGCCGGCGCCACCACCGGCACGCCGGCTTCGCCGATGCCGGTCGGTGCGTTGTCGGTGGAGATCACCTTCACCTCGATCGGCGGAACCTCGTTCATGCGCAGAACGTGGTAGCTGTCGAAGTTACTTTCCTGCGGCACGCCGTCCTTCAGGTTGATCTGCTCGTTGAGCGCGGCGCCGAGGCCGAACAGGATGGCACCCTCCATCTGCGCCATCACGTTCTTCGGCTGCACCACCACGCCGGGATCGACCGCGGCCCAGACATGATGGACCTTGATCTTGCCGCTCGCGGCATCGAGCGAGACATCGACCACGACCGCGGTGTGGGTTTCCAGCGCGTCCGAATAGGCAAGCCCGAGCGCGTGACCGTCGGCCGGCTTGCTCTTCCAGTTCGCCATCGTCGCGACTGCATTGAGCACCGCGATCGAGCGCGGATGCTTTTGCAGCATGGCGATGCGCAGATCGAGCGGATCGACGCCCTTGGTGGCGGCGACCTCGTCCATCATGCTCTCGACCGCGAACTTGGTATAGCCGGCGGCAATGCCGCGCCAAGCACCGACTTCGAAGCCGTCCTGGGCGCGGACATAGTCCACCTGCTGGGCCGGCACGGCATAGCGGAATTCGCCGCCGCCCGCCGACACCAGATCCTTGCCGCCGATTTTCTTGAACAGCGGCGGGATGGCGCGGGCGAGATAGGATGCCGCCACCACGCGGTGACGCCAGCCCACGATCTCGTTCTTGTCGTCGAGACCGACCTCGATGCGCTGCGCCGCGAATGGACGCCACATGTCCTGGGTGACGTCGTCCTCGCGGCTCCAGACCACCTTGATCGGCTTGCCCGGCATGCTCTTGGCGAGCAGCACGGCCTCGAAGGCCACGTCCCAATCGGTGCGCCGGCCGAAGCCGCCGCCGAGGAACGGACGCGCCACCTTCACCTTGTCCGGCGTGGTGCCGCCGGCGATCGAGCCGGCGAGCTTCATGTCGATGACCGACTGGTTCGAGGTCCACAGCCGCACGCGGTCGCCATTGACCAGGGCGGTCGCGTTGAGCGGCTCCATGGCGCAATGGGCGACATGGTCGACGACGAAATTGCCGGTCAACACCTTGGCCGCCTTACCGATGGCAGCGGGGGCGTCGCCGTTCTTGAGCATGTCGACGGCGGGATGCGACCAGTCACTGGCGGTCTTGCTGTAGGCGGTGGCGAGCGTGTCATTGCTCCACTTGCGCGCCGGCGAGGAGGTCGTCCAGGTGACCTTCAGCGCCGCCTTGCCCTTCATTGTGGCTTCCAGCGTGTGGCCGATCACGGCGACGCCGCTGGGCAAGGGATGCACGGCGATGACGCCCTTGACCTTCTTGGCCGCGCTGTCGTCGATCGTGGCGGCCTTCTCGCCCTGCACCGGCCGATGCAGCACGGAGGCATAGAGCATTTCCGGCAATTGCGTATCGATGCCGTATTTGGCGCTGCCATTGACCTTGAGCGGGATATCGACCCGCGCCAGGTCCTTGCCGATGAAGCGGCATTGGTTGAGCGGCTTGAGATCGGCCTTTGTCGCCTTCGGCAGAGGATCAGGCAGCTTGGCGGTCTTGGCCAAGGTGCCATAGCCGATCTTGCGGCCGGTTTTCTTGTGCACGACCTGGCCGGGCTCGGTGGAGAGTTCCTCGACCGGCACCTTCCACTTCTGCGCGGCATTGGCGATCAGAATCTTGCGCGCCTGCGCGCCGGCGAGGCGGACCTTCTCGTAATAGCCGTCGACCGCCTTGCTCGCCACGGTGACCATGTGGCCGAAGAACTTCGGATTACCGTAAAGGCTCTCGTCGTCGGGCGCGGTCAGCACCTTGACCTTGGCCCAGTCGGCATCGAGGTCCTCGGCAAGGCAGGCCGGCAAGGCGGTCATGGTGCCCTGGCCCATCTCCACGGCCGGCGACATGATGGTGACCACGCCGTCGCCACCGATATAGACCCAGGCATTGGGTGCGAAATTGCCGGCGGCGTCGGCCGACAGCAGATTATCGAAACTGCCGAACGTCACCGCCACGCCGGCGGCGCCGGAAGAGACCAGGAAGCTGCGGCGCGAAAGCGCGTTGATGTGCGTCGTCATGGTCAGACCCCCGCTGCGCGTTGGATGGCGGCGATAATGCGGTGGTAGGTGCCGCAGCGGCAGACATTGCCGGACATGTGCTCGACGATGTCCTCGCGCGTCGGCTTCGGCTTTTCCTTGAGCAGCGCCGCGGCCTGCATGATCTGGCCGGACTGGCAATAGCCGCATTGCGGCACCTGCTCTTCGACCCAGGCTTTCTGCAGCGGATGCGTGCTGTTATGCGACAGGCCTTCGATGGTGGTGACCTTCTTGCCGGCGACCATCGAGACCTGCACCTGGCAGGAGCGCATGGCCTTGCCGTCGATATGAACCGTGCAGGCGCCGCACAGGCCGGCGCCACAACCGAATTTGGTGCCGGTGAGCTGCAGGTGGTCGCGCACCACCCAGAGCAGCGGCGTGTCGGGCTCGACGTTGACACGCGCTTTCCTGCCGTTGATTGTGAAGGATATCGCAGACATTTTGTGTTCTCTCCCTCGAGAGTTGTTGTTGTCGAAGCGCGGTCGCACTCGCTCCGCGCCATTAGTGGCCGTTCACCGCACGTCTGCGGCGCCGGCGAAATCTCCCGTCCATATGCGACGGGCAGGCTTCGACGAATTATAGGCAGATTTTTGTCGCGCTGGGCAGCTATGCTTGCAAAATGAATGCGTCCCGGCGCAATTTTTCACGCGGATGTGTTCCGCACTGCGGCAAAATCGCGCGCCGGGCACCGCCGATCGTTGGAGTACCAACAATTCGGGGGTGCGATGGACGCCGCCGGGCGGGAGCGCGAACCGTGGCCGCCGCCCGTCCGATCGGACGCCCCCGCTCACAGAGAAAAAATCAGTCGCCCGAACCCGGGGCAAATGGCAATGCTAATGCCATGACGGCCTCCCTACGCGCGTTTCTCGCCGAGCTTTTCCGCATCGCGGTGGCGGCAGCCCATCCGGCCACCTGCCTGCCGCCGCTGTTGCCGGCGCCACCAGCCGGGCGGCTGGTGCTGCTGGCCGCCGGCAAGGCCGCCGGCTCGATGACGCAGGTCGCCGAGGACCACTATCTCGACCGATTGAAGCTGCCGCGTGGGCGATTCACCGGCATTGCCGTGGCGCGGCACGGCTATGGGCGGCCGACCCGCGCGGTGGAGATGATCGAGGCCGGCCATCCGGTGCCCGACGCCGCCGGCCTGCGCGCGGCGACACGCGCGCTCGCGCTCGCCGATGCCGCGGGCGCCGACGATCTGGTGCTGGTGCTGATATCGGGCGGCGCCTCGGCCAACTGGATCGCGCCGGCGCCCGGCATTGCGTTCGCGGATAAGCAGGCGCTGACGCGGGCGCTGCTACGCTCGGGCGCGACCATCGGCGAGATCAATACGGTGCGCAAGCATCTCTCGTGCATCAAGGGAGGGCGGCTGGCACGCCATGCCTATCCGGCGCGGCTTGCAACCATCGCCATTTCCGACGTACCGAACGACGACCCCTCCGCCATCGGCTCGGGGCCGACGGTGCCCGATCCGACCACGCTCGCGGATGCGCGCGCGATCGTCGCCAAATACGCACTGACGCTACCGCAGGCGATCGCGGACGCGCTCGCGGATCCCGCCAATGAATCGGTGAAGCCCGGCGATCCCGTTTTCGCGCGCAGCAGTTTCGCATTTGCCGCACGGCCGGCCGATTCGTTGGCTGCGGCGCAAGCGGCGGCGCAGGCGGCGGGCTACGAGGTCGTCTCGCTTGGCGACAGCGTCGAGGGCGAAGTCGCGCGAGGTGGCGCGAGCGCATGGCAAGCTCGCGCGTGAATTGCGCAGGCGAGGCGCGCGCGCGGCGATCCTATCCGGCGGCGAATTGACCGTGACCATCCGCGGCCGGGGCCAGGGCGGCCCCAACCAGGAATACGCCCTGGCGCTGGCGATCGAACTGGCCGGACTTGCCGCGGTCGCGGCCATTGCCGGCGACACCGACGGCACCGACGGCGGCGCCGGCTCAGCCTCCGACCCCGCCGGCGCCCTCATCGACGGCGAAACCGTGAGCCGCGCCAAGGCCCTCGGCCTCGATCCCGCCGCCTTTCTCGCCGACAATAATTCGACCGGATTCTTCGCCGCCCTGGGCGATCTGCTGATTCCCGGGCCAACCTTTACGAACGTGAACGACTTCCGCGCCATCCTCGTTGACAGGCCGTGAGCGATCACGCGAAAACCCATCATCAGGCCGAAACCGACGATATCGTGATCGCATTGCCTTCCATCACTGCCAGGCGCGGCACAGCTGTCACTTTCACGCGTTATACGGCCGCGGCGTTCGTGCTATTGGCGGTGTCCGCCATGCCGGCGCGGGCCGATTTCCGGCTGTGCAACAACACCGGCAGCCGGGTCGGTGTGTCGCTCGGCTACAAGGATAACCAGGGCTGGATTACCGAAGGCTGGTGGAACGTGACGCCACGCACCTGCGAAACCCTGCTGCGCGGCGCGCTGGTGTCGCGTTATTATTATATTTACGGCGTGGATTATGACCGCGGCGGCGAATGGTCCGGCCACGCCTTCATGTGCTCGCGCGAGAAGGAGTTCACCATTCGCGGCACCGACAATTGCCTGGCGCGCGGCTATGACCGCACCGGCTTCTTCGAGGTCGACACCGGCGAGCAGCGCTCGTGGACGGTGCAATTGACCGACACCGCGGAGAGCGGTCCGGAGCGGCCGCTCTTGCCGTTTGGATCGCCGCGCCCGCCGCCGCGTCCGCCCGGGCTGCCGCCGGGACCGCCCCCGGTCGGGGCCGGCAGGCCATGAGACGCCTGCGCCGCGCCAAGATCGTCGCCACGCTGGGGCCGGCGTCATCCGATCCGGCCATGATGGCGCGCCTTTCCGCGCCGGCGCCGACGTGTTCCGCATCAATATGAGCCACACCAGCCAGGACCGCATGCGCGAGTTGGTTGGCGCTATCCGCGGCATCGAACGCGACACCGGACGCCCCGTGGGCATCCTGGTCGATCTGCAGGGGCCGAAGCTGCGGCTCGGCACCTTCAATGGCGGCTCGGCCATGCTGCCCAAGGGCGCGAGTTTCGTGCTCGACAGCGATCCGGCACCGGGCGATGCTACCCGCGCCTATCTCCCGCATCCGGAGATTTTCGCCGCGGTGGCGCCCGGCCACACGTTGCTGCTCGACGACGGCAAGGTGCGGCTCAGCGTCACCGAAGCGGGCGCCAAGCGCCTGGTGACGCGGGTCGAGGTCGGCGGCAAATTGTCCGATCGCAAGGGCGTCAGCCTGCCCGACACCACCATCCCGTTCTCGGCGCTGACGACCAAGGACGTTTCCGATCTCGAGGCGGCGCTCGATGCCGGCATCGACTGGGTGGCGCTGTCCTTCATCCAGCGGCCGGAGGACATTGCCGAGGCCAAGAAGATCACGCGCGGTCGCGCCGCAGTGATGGCCAAGATCGAGAAGCCGCAGGCGCTGCATCGGCTGCCCGAGATCATGGAACTGGCCGACGCGCTGATGGTGGCGCGCGGCGATCTCGGCGTGGAGATGCCGCTGGAGAAGGTGCCGGCGGCGCAGAAGCAGATGACGCGGCTCGGCCGCGCCACCGGCAAGCCGGTGGTGGTGGCGACGCAGATGCTGGAATCGATGATCAGTTCGCCGGTGCCGACGCGAGCGGAAGTCTCCGACGTCGCCACCGCGATCTTCGAGGGCGCCGACGCGGTCATGCTGTCGGCGGAATCGGCGGCCGGGCAATATCCGGTGGAGGCGGTGGCGACCATGAACCGCATCGCCGAGGAAATCGAGCGCGACGAGCTTTACCGCAGCATTCTCGACGCGCAGCGCGCCGAGCCGGAAGCGACCGGCGCCGACGCCATCGCCGACGCCGCGCGGCACATCGCCGACACGCTCGATCTCGCCGCGGTGATCTGCTGGACCGCTTCGGGCTCGACCGCCTTCCGCGTCGCCCGCGAGCGACCGCGGCCGCCGGTCCTGGCGCTATCGCCCAACCTGTCGACCGGGCGGCGGCTCGCCGTGGTCTGGGGCGTGCACAGCGTGGTCACCGAGGACGCGCGCGATGTCGACGACATGGTCAGCCGCGCCTGCCGTATCGCCTTCACCG
This sequence comes from uncultured Pseudomonadota bacterium, assembly GCA_963782145.1. GTDB lineage: Bacteria > Pseudomonadota > Alphaproteobacteria > Rhizobiales > Xanthobacteraceae > Pseudolabrys. The sequence continues at coordinate 111,589 of CAWAIV010000004.1, read as the reverse complement.
AAGGCTTCGCCAAGCCGGGGCAGCGCGTGATCGTGGTCGCCGGCGTGCCGTTCGGCACGCCGGGTGCGACCAACATGCTGCGTATCGCCTATGTGGGTGAGGACGCGGCGGAAGAGTAAGCCTCACAGCGTTCTGCTCTCGCTTCGTCGTGGCACCAGGTTTCCCGCCGAAACGAAATGACCGGGTACAAACCCGGCCACGACAACTACCCGGTCATGACAACGCGAAGGTTGTCGCGGCCTAGATATCCCGGCCCTCGACCTTCACGCTCAGTTCCTTGACCAAATTGGGGATGCGCTCGATGCGCGGATAGATACTGAGCGTGCGGCGGTAGACTTCCAGCGCCTGCTTGTCGTCGCCCATGTCCTGCAGCATCAGGCCGAGGCCCGACAGCGCTCCGAAATGCCGCGGCTCGCGCTTGAGCACCTGATCGATGTCGGCGAGCGCGCGGCCATAATCCTTCTTCATGTAATAGATGGTGGCGCGCCGGTTCCAGGCTTCGACGTAATTGGGCCGAATCTTGATGAGGGCGTCGAGCAGCTTGATGGCGAGATCGAGGTCCTTGCCCTCGACCGCACCGCGCACGCGCGTCATCAATAAATTGGCGGTATCGCTGCCGGACACCATCCACAGCGCCCAGATGCGGTTCTCGATCGCCTTGGCGGTTTCCTCGTCGGGCGCCGCCTTCAGCGCGCCGAACAGGAAGTCGAGATTGCGCGTATGATCGACGCCGCGCTGGACATGCGGCAGCTTTTTCGGCGGCTGCACCCAGTTGCCGTGCGGGTTCGCCGTTGCTGAACCAGGTCATGCGCCGCCGCGCCGACGGGCACCGCAAAGGCGAGCGCCAGCAGCAGGGTGAACGGGGCAAACAGGAATCGTGTGCGCATGGACGGAGGATAATCTCCCCGTCCCTTGCGGCCAAGTGATGGCAATGGAATGGGCCCCCCGCGGCGGACGCGGGGCGCGCGTGAGATCAACCCTGGCGCGCTTTGAAGCGGCGGTTGGTCTTGTTGATCACGTAGAGCCTGCCTTTGCGCCGCACCAGGCGGTTGTTGCGGTGGCGGGCCCGCAATGATTTCAAAGAGTTACGGACTTTCATGGGTTTCTCGGGATACGCGTTAGGGTGGGTTTCTAAGCACCCCACCCGCCCCTGTCAACGCAAAGCGCCCGCGGCCGGCCACGGGCGTGATCGGCCGGCCCCCGCCACGCCAGGATTCCGACAATCAGACCCCGTTTCGCCGCCAAAGGGCGGGATTGGCGGACTTGCTTCCCGAGCAGAAGTTGCTTTTATGCTGGCGACACGGGCGGATACCAGCCCCGGCAAGATTTCGCGAGGCGGGCCGGCAAGTGCAATTCTATCGGGTTTCCGGGCTATCGGTTGCGAGCGAGATCGTCCTGCCGGGGATGATCGCGACCACGGAAGCGCGCGCGCCGCAGGTGACGATCCGGCGCGGGCCGGTGCCGGAAAACCTCGTCGATCCCAGCGCCAGCGGACCGACCTGGCAGATCGCCGGCCAGCAGTTCCTGCTGCGTATCCCGGAGATCGCACGTTTCCTGCTGATCGACGGACGCGAGATCGTGTTCTTGCCGGAATCGGAGGCCGCCACCGCCGACGTCCCGATCTTCATCCTCGGCACCGTGTTCGGCATCCTGCTGCATCAGCGTGAGCAGGTGGTGCTGCATGCAAGCGCGGTGCAGGTGAATGGCAGGGCGGTGCTGTTCTGCGGCGCCTCCGGCGCCGGCAAATCGACGCTGGCCGCGGCGCTGGCGCAGCGCGGCTATCCGCTGGTCAATGATGACGTCTGTACCGTCACGCTGGCGGGAATGAACGCGCCGACGGTTTATCCGGACGGCCGCCAGTTGAAGCTGTGGGCACAGGCGATCGAGCGGCTCGATCTGGCGCGGCAGCGCGGCGAACGCGTGCGAGCCAGCCTGGAGAAATTCTACGTCGAGCCCAGCGAAGTCTTCAGCGAGCCGCTGGCGCTCGGCGCCGTCTATATGTTGCGCGAAGCGCGGCCTCCGTTTGTGCCGGGAATCGAAAAGCCCAATATCGTCGATGCCGCGCTGCTGCTGCGGCGCAATGCCTATCGGCCCCTGCTGGTGCGGCGGCTGGACCAGAAGAAGAACTATTTTCATGCCGCGACGGCGATGGCAAATTCGGCGGGAATTTTCCATCTGACCCGCGACACTCGACTTCGCCAAAATGCCCGAGGTGATCGCGCAGTTGGAGCAGCATTGGCTCGATCTGCACCTGACGGAGCGCGCCGCGTGATACGCACGATCTGGCTCGCCTCCTATCCGAAATCCGGCAACACCTGGTTCCGGATGCTGGTGGAGAATTTGTCGGCCAAGGACGGCAAGCCGGTCGACATTAACGATCTGCCGGAACGCGGCGGCATCGCCAGCGCGCGCGGGCCTTTCGATCACCTGCTGCTCATCGATTCCGGCCTGCTTACGCATGACGAGATCGATGTCCTGCGGCCGCGCGTCTATGAGGAACTGGCGCGCGGCGCCGACGACGACGAATACGACGCACCGCAGGACATCCCGAAGGTCCGCTTCGTCAAGGTGCACGACGCCTATACGCTGACGCCGAAGGGCGAGCCTCTGCTCGCCGGCCGTCGCGGCGCCGACGGCGCCATCGTGATCGTGCGCGACCCGCGCGACGTGGCGCCCTCGTTCGCCAATCACAATGGCATGAAGCTCGATGCGACGATCGCGCTCATGAACAACCGAAAGGCGGCATTCTGCGCCAAGCCCGGACGGCAGCAGAATCAGCTGCGCCAGAAGCTTTCGGGCTGGAGCGGCCATATCGCAAGCTGGCTCGACCAGACGGATATCCCGGTGCACCTGATCCGTTACGAGGACATGCAGGCCGACCCGTCGGCACATTCCGCCGCGCGCTGGAATTCGCCGGCCGCGTGGCGAGCGAAGACGACATCCGGCGCGCCGTCGCCTATGCGAATTTTGCCGAATTGAAGCGGCAGGAAAGCGAAAGCGGCTTCCGCGAGGCGCCGCGGCGCGGCGGGCGGCACAGTTCTTCCGCCGCGGCGAGGCTGGCGCCTGGCGCGATGAGCTGAGCGACGAACAGGTTGCGCGCATCGAGGCCGAACATGCGCCCATGATGCGGCGGCTGGGCTATGATGTGTCCGGTGCGCAGGCGTCGGAGCAGACGGGATCGGGAGCGGCGGCATGATGGTACGCAAACAGGGCGACTGGCTGGCGGCGAAAGTGGGCGACGAATTGGTGATGATGAGCGCCGAAAAGGGTAATTATATCGGCCTCAGCGAGGTCGGCGCCCGCATCTGGGAGCTGATCGAGACACCACAGGATGTCGACGCGCTCTGTGCCCGGCTGAACGACGAGTACGATGTGGCGCCAGAGACCTGCCGGGTTGAGGTCGAGACTTTCCTCGAGGAACTGGTGAAACATGGCGCGATTGCGCTCGATCCGCCACCCGCTGCGTAGGTTCGCCCAGGTCGGCCATCGCCGCCGCTTCCTGGTGACGGAAGCGGCGTTGTGCCTGTTGCTGGCTCGGCTGGGTCTGATCTTCGTTCCGTTCCCAAGGCTGGCGCGCTGGCTCGGCGACTTCGTGCCACCGAGCGACCCGCGCGCGCTGCGGGCGAGGGTCCCGATCGACACCGAGGCGCCGCTGGCGCAAGAGGTCGGTTGGGCGGTGACGCGGGCAGCGCGCTACCTGCCGTTCAAGGCGGTGTGCCTGCCGCAGGCCATGGCGGCGCGCGTGATGCTCAAGCGGCGTGGCATCGCCAGCGTCATGCATTTCGGCGCCGCCAAGGGCGAGACGAAGCCGCTCGACGCCCATGCCTGGCTCGACGCCGCCGGCGTCGAGGTGACGGGCTATCCGGTGGCGCCCGCATTTCGCCGAGATTGCCTGTTTCGTATGATCATTCGCTGGTCGCGCCGGAGACTGAAATGAGCATGGAAGCGCGCAGCATCGATCCCACCGCCGCCGGCCCGGAACAGTTCCGACGGCATGGCCTGCTCGTCATTCCGCAATTGATCGAGCCGGCGCTGGCGGATTTTTTCTGGTCTTATGTGCACACCAAGTTCGCCTGCATGCTGCTGTCGTCGGGCGACCCGCAGGTGCCGCACACGCCGAGCGGCTATGGCGACATCACCTTCGACGGCCTGCTCGAATATCTGCGCCCGCGCGTGGAAGAGCGCTCCGGGCTAATGCTGCACCCGACCTATTCCTATTTCCGGCTCTACAAACACGGCGATGTGCTCAAGCGCCATCGCGACCGGCCCGCCTGCGAGATCAGCGTCACCATGAATATCGGGCAGACGCCGGCGGAGCCCTGGCCGATCTATGTCGAAGACGCGGCGGGACCCTGCCGGGCGCTGCTCGCGCCGGGCGATGCGCTGCTCTATCGCGGCCGCGACTTTTTTCACTGGCGCGACGCCTATCAGGGCAGCCGCCTGGCGCAGGTGTTCCTGCATTACGTCGACCGCAACGGCCCGCACGCCGACCAGAAATTCGACCGGCGCAAGACGCTGATGCGGGCGGCGGAAGACCAGCGCCATGCTGGAAACCAGGCGCCGAAGGTGTGACATTGGCACTGCCGTCGGCCGCCGGGAGGGCGTGATGTCAATGGATGCGCAGAACACCGGCCAAGGCGCTTCGTCCGGCCGCAGCATAATGCCGCCTTATCTGCTGTTGCGCGATTTCCTCGATGAAGCGACCGTCGCCGGCCTGCTCGATTACGCCCACGCACATCAATCGGAATTTGGGCCGACAAAAGTTGGCGGCGCCAATGTCAACCCGTCGGTGCGCAAGTCGGAGAGTGTGCGGCAAATCGGGCATTACCGCCGAGTGCTCAAGACCCGCATTTTCGATCTGCTGCCGACAATAGTCGCCAAACTGGGCATGGCGCTGCCGGAGACGCTACGTTTTGAAACCGAATTGGTGGCGCACGGGGACGGCGCGTTCTACAAGCGCCACATCGACACGCGGACGGCCAGCGACCTCAATCATCTGCGCGTATTAAGCGGGGTCTATTATTTTCATTCCCTGCCCAAGGCGTTCAGCGGCGGCGCCCTGCGGTTCTATGCCATCGGCGGCACCGATGAAAACCATGTCGATATCGAGCCGACGCGCAACAGCCTGCTGGTGTTCCCCTCCTGGGCACCACATGAAGTCATGCCAGTAAGCTGCCCGTCGCAACGATTCAGCGACTCGCGCTTTGCCATCAATTGCTGGGTCCACCGCGCGAACGCCGTCGACGCAGCCTGACGACGCGCCATCGTGCGTCGATCTGGCGGCCATGCTTTGCTTCGGGCGCCGCATCTTGCCCATCGACTGCCGATCGGACAATGTCGCTGGATAACAAGCCAAAAGGTGACCGCCTATGGCGTTCCGACTGCGTGAAGACGTCCGCCGGCGGACCTGCGCGAGAGGGGCGCGCGCACGGTGAGCGCTATTTTCGGCATTCTGCGGTTCGACGGCGGCGCGGTGGACCCGCGCGATCTCGAACGCATGGGTAATGCGCTGGCGCATCGCGGCCCGGACGGCTGCAAGTTCGAGGTCGATGGTGCGATCGGGCTCGGTCATTGCCTGATGCGGGTCAATCAAGAGGACCTGTTCGAGGCGCAGCCCTTGCGCGACGCGGAGGCGGAGCTGACGCTGGTCGCCGATTGCCGTATCGACAATCGCGAAGAACTAGCGGGCCTCTTCGGCATCGGCGCCGCCGAACTGCGCGACATGCCAGACAGCGCGCTGGTGCTGCGGGCCTACAAGACCTGGGGCAATGACTGCGCCGAGCATCTGCTCGGCGATTTTACCTTCGCGGTCTGGGACGGGCGCGCGAAGAAGCTGCGTGCTCGGGCGCGACCATATGGGCCAGCGTGCGGTCTTCTATCACAAAGCCAATAATTTCTTGGCCTTCGCGAGCGAGATCAAAGGCCTTTGGGCGCTCACCGAAGTACCGCGCAAGCTGCTGGAGGAAATGATCTTTCGCGAGTCGCTGTGGAACAGATGGCCAGAAGGCGAGACCTTTTACGAGGGCATTCTCTCGGTTATGGGCGGAACAATCGTCGTCGCGTGCCAAAACGGCACCTTGAAATCCCATCGTTATTGGGAGCCGCATCACAATCACGAGACATGAAGGCCGCGACGAAAGCTATTATGTCGATCAATATCGCAAAATCCTGGCCGAAGCTGTTGCTTGTCGGCTACGACGGCTCACCGGCCCGGCCGCTTTATTGAATAGCGCGGGATTCGACACCGGAGCGATTGCCGGACTCGCCGGACCAGTCGTCGCAGCGCAGGGGCGAAAGCTCGTCAGTCTCTCCTGGCTTGGCTCGAAGACGACCGAGATCGCATATGGTGAAATCCGGCCTTGGGTCGAGGCCTGTCGACGGGTCATGCCCCATCTTGATATCCGTTATGTCTCGCGAGAGGGCGAAAACCCGTTCGCCGATATCGAGCGATCATTTTCGATCAACGACGGCCCTTCGAGCAACAACCTCAAGATAGTCGAATATCTCCTGGCGGAGGCCGCCGCGGCCGGCGCCCGCCTGATCATGGATGGGCTTGGCGGCGATTACACGCTCAATCCGCGTGGCAACGGAGCCCTAGCAGGCTATGTGCGCAGAGGAGAGTTTCGTCGGTTTTACGCCGAGTTGCGGCCTCATCTGCGGGAGACCGGCCAATCTCCCTGGCAGATGGTGAAAAGCGAATTCATTGTCGCGGTGTTGCCCCGTTTCGTCATTCGCTGGACGCGCCAGATACGACGGAGCCACCCTACTGTATGGTCGCGATCCGCAGTTCGCGATATCCGAGGGCCCCATGTGAAAGAGCTGGTCGAGCGGACTGCCGCCGCCGGCAAATCCGGGATCAAACCAGTACCCTTCGGATGCCAGCGCGCGCAGATAATGCTCACTGCGCGACGCATAAATCGTGGCTATGCGGCCGGAGGCGCGATTCTCGCTGCCGCCCATAGTCTCGATCTGACGCGCCCGTTTCATGATAAGCGAGTAGTGGAGCTCGCCTTGGCTATTCCCGAAGCCTTCTACGTGAAGAACGGGCGCAATCGCCATCTCGCCCGCTTGGCCCTCGCCGACATTTACCCGCCGGAATTCCAGACCCGCGGCCGCAAGAACGAAGGCGTGCTCGCTGACGAAACAGCGATACTGAATGCTGCAACACCGCAGTTAGTTGCTGAGGCCGAACGAATGGCAAAAAACGCAAGGCTATCCGTTTATTTTGACTTCGCGCGCATTGGTCGCCTGCTACAGGCTGTGCCGAACAAGGATCGCGAGAGTTTGCTGAAGAAGTCGCACGCAGTTCACGCGCTGATGCTGGTGCGCTTCATCGAGTGGTTTAGTGACTCGAATGAAGGTCGACAAGTTGACTGAGGACGTAAAGCACGTGACCCTGTAAAGCAATAAGGGAGCCTTCCCAGATACCTATCAGCTCGCAAACCGACCGAAGAGGGTGGCGTCGGAGCCAACTTGGTCATGGGTAACCGATGCGGCACTTTTGAAATTACCGCCACTTCCAGTACGAGAGCGAAGTTCCGAAACGATTACCCGCGGCGCAGTCCAGGGCTTCCGCACCTCAACGAACTCCGCATTCAGGACCCCGTCGTCGCCTGCGGTCTTCATCATCGTCCCCGCCCTAGCCTTTTCCCCCGCGCCATGCACCGGCGCCGATCCAACAACTTTTATTATATGGGAAACCAATAACTCCCACAACCCATGGTGAGGTTGCGAGGAGCCGTTATGCGCCTTTCGGACTGGATTGGGCGGCCCTCCTACCCCCTGGCGGCTATAGGCGCCGTCCCGTGTCAAGACTCCCGCCATGACGGCGCGGCCGCCTGCGCCGCCTTTCGGGCCTGTTGCGTTCCGACAATCAAACCCCTCAGATTACGATTAAAAGTCGTATTTCGTTTACAAACAACCTATTATTTGAAAGTGTAACACATCTCAGATACGCTTTATGCGTTTACCACTTCGGCCGCCGATGAGCTGCGGCGAACGCAAAACAAGGCCAAAAAGGGAGGCGCCCTTGCAACCGTATCTCGGTGAAATCAAATTGCTGCCGTGGAATTGGGCGCCCAAAGGCTGGGCCCTCTGTAACGGGGCGCTGCTGTCGATCAATCAGAATACGGCGCTGTTTTCGCTGCTCGGCACCCAATACGGCGGCAATGGCACGACCAATTTCGCACTGCCGGATTTGCGCAGCCGGGTGCCGATCAGCATGGGCAACAACTACAACATCGGCGAGATGGGCGGCGTTGAAATGGTGACGCTGCTGCTCAATCAGCTTCCGGCACATCAACATCTGCTCGAGGCGACGAACACGCCGGGTGGCGCAGCCTCACCGTTTGACCACACCTTGGCGCAGTCAAATCCGACTTCGGACTCGCGCTACGCATCCGATGCCAGCAATCTCGTGACGCTGAATGCCGCGAGCATACAACCAACGGGCGGCAGCCAACCGCACACCAATATCCAGCCCTATCTGGTGCTGAGCTACTGCATCGCCCTTTCGGGCATTTTCCCGTCGCGCAATTAAGTCAGTGATGGCCTGCGAAAACAAACGAGGGCAACATCGATGTCAAATCCTTTCGTCGGCGAAGTACGCATGTTTGGCGGCAATTTCGCCCCCGTCCAATGGGCTTTCTGCGATGGCGGGCTTATCGCTATCTCGCAAAACGAGACGCTGTTTTCCCTGCTCGGCACGACTTATGGGGGCGACGGCGTCACCACCTTTGCTTTGCCGGACCTGAGGGGACGGCTGGCGCTCGGCATGGGCCAAGGAAACGGCCTGTCGGATTATGTTCTCGGCCAGAAGAGCGGCGCCGAGGAAGTCACGCTGATGACCACGCAGATGCCGTCGCACAGCCACTCGCTGGTGGCGACGACGACGGGTGCCGATAACGCGTCGCCCAGCGGGCTCCTGACCGGCCAAGCACCGTCGGGGCAGCACATGTATGCCAGCGGCTCGGTGACGACGGGGAACCTCAACGCAAAGTCGTGCGGACCGGCTGGCGGCGGCCAGCCGCATGAAAACCTGATGCCGGCGCAATGCGTCAGCTTCATCATTTCGCTCTATGGCATTTACCCGAGCCGTAATTGAGCTCGGCGGGAGGATGAAATGTCGGAACCTTTTATGGCTGAGATTTCGCGCCTTCGGCTTCAACTTCGCGCCGCGGGGCTGGATGCTCTGCGACGGACGGATCTTGCCGATCTCGCAGTACACGGCGCTGTTCTCGCTGCTCGGCACCACCTACGGCGGCAACGGCACGTCCACCTTCGGCCTGCCCAATTTGCAGGGCAGGGTACCAATGCATCCGGGCCATGGTCCCGGCCTGAGCACCTATGTCTTGGGCGAGATTTCGGGCTCCGAGACCGTGACCGTGCTGAGCAGCGAGATGCCGATCCATACCCACTCGGTCCAGGCGGCGACTGGCGGCACCGCGGAAGCGGTGCCCGGGTCCGCGACGTGGCTCGGTGTCTCGGCCCCGGCAAGGGCCTATGTCAACGCCGATCCCACCGTTCAGATGTCGACAAAGGCGATCGCGGTGTCGGGCGGCTCGCAGTCGCACGAGAACATGCAGCCGTTTCTGACCATCAACTTCTGCATCGCTTACGAGGGCATCTACCCCTCGCGCAACTGAGCGAAAGCGCCCGTCCATGTCCGCACCAACGCCGCCGGCTTTCGCCATGCCGGCGGCGTTGCTGTCACAAGGCTTCGCGCTCAGGACGGAAACCGACGCCGACGTCGCTTTCCTGTTACGGCTCTATGCCTCCACGCGGGCGGAGGAACTGGCGCCGATCCCCTGGAGCGCCGAGCAGAAGCAGGCCTTCCTCGCCAGCCAGTTTCGGGCCCAGCGTCAGCACTACCGCAGCCATTTCGTCACCTGCGCGTTCGACGTCATCGAGCAAGGCGGGGTGGCGATCGGCCGGCTTTATGTGGAGCCTCGGCAAACGCAGTTGCACATCATCGATATTGCGCTAATGCCGGAGTGGCGCGGCCGAGGTCTCGGCACCGCGATCCTGCGGGCATTGCAGGCGACCGCGCGCGGGCGCGGCCAGGGCGTGGGCATCATGGTGGAGAAGTTCAATCCGGCGCTGCGGCTCTACCGGCGTCTCGGCTTCACCGACGTCGCCGACCATGGCGTTTATCTGGAGATGGAATGGCGGCCCGAGGGCAACCAAGCTTGCGCGTGAGCTTGTCCGCAAGCCGGGTCCCCTGCCCGATCAAGACCGGGACGGGCTTTTTCGCGATCGCGCGCTCAGTTGAACGTAGCCTGATAGCTGACGCCCTGCGCGTCCTTGCCGATCGGCACCAGGAAGAGGCTCAGTTTGCCCATCTCGTTGTGCTCCAGCCGATACAACCGCTGCGGCAGCACGCGCGGATCCTTGCCGAGGAAAATCAACGTAAACGGCGGGCGACCACCCGGCATGGCCATGCGCGCCGGCAGCGGCGCGGCTTCCGTCAAGGTCAGGGCAATGGCGGGGACATTCTGCTCGCTGACGGCGAAGACGTGACCCAGCTTGTCGGCAAAATCCTCAAAAGCCAGCGCTCTGTCGCTCATGATCGTCCTCACGATTTCCTAAATTCGTCGCGGCAATGCCGTCGGCTTGTTGGCGGCAACGGCGCGCTGTGGGTCGCGCTACCATGCCGCTTATAATCATATACGACAATCTACGAGGGTAAAGTCGCATCATGCATGGCGAGCAACAGGCGCTCGCGCAATTGCGGGCCCGAGTAATGTCGGACGCGGCGCTGCAGCAGCGCCTCAGCCGGATCGAAGACCGCGCGCGCTTCATCGAGCTTGCGGCCGATAGCGCCGCGGTGCTGGGAATCGGTCCCGTCAGCAATGCCGTTGCGGACATGCTGCGCGCCGATCCGCTCGCGCTTGCGGGCTGGACCACGGCAACGGCGGACGGATCGGTCTGGCCCCCGGCGCAATGGCTGCCTATCCAGGTGGCGCCGGTCGGCGGCGAACTTGGCGTCGAATGGGCCTATTTCGGTGACGCGCCGCTGACCGAGCCGTTTTTCGAAGGCGAGATTCGCATCACGCAGAAGCGTCCCTTCTGCCGCGCCTTCCGCTATCGCATGACATTGACGGATTTCCTCAATGCCGCCGGCAGCGAGCCGCATCTTCCGCCCAATGGCTTCATTTTCCACATGTCGCGCTGCGGCTCGACCCTGGCGACGCAGATGCTGGCAACACTGCCGCAAACGATAGTGATTTCCGAAGCCGCACCGATCGACGCCATGGTGCAGGTCGGCCGCGCGGCTGAGCAGACCGCCGCAGCGGCGCAAGCGCTGCGCGCGATGGTCGCCGCCTACGGTCGCAGGCGCGGCGGCCAAGAGCGGCAATACGTCATCAAGCTGGATAGCTGGCACAGCTTGGCGTTGCCGCTGTTCCGCCGCGCCTTTCCCGATGTGCCCTGGGTGTTCCTCTATCGCGATCCGGCGGAAGTGCTGGTGTCGCAGATGCGCCAGCGCGGCGCGCAGATGATCCCGCAGTTCATGCCGCCGAGCCTTTACGGCATCGACGCCGGCGATGGTCTGCCCACCGAGGACTATTGCGCCCGCGTGCTCGCCGCGGTGTGTCAGGCCGCCATCGACAATCACGGTGCCGGCGGCGGCTTGCTGCTCAACTATCGCCAGCTTCCCCAAGCTGTGTGGACAACGATCATGCCGCATTTCGGCATGGCCTGCGGCGCGCACGAACGGGACACTATGCGGCGGGCCGCAGCAACGGGATGCCAAGACACCCTCGCTGCGCTTTGCCGCAGACGGCGACGATAAGCAGCGCGCGGCGACAGCCGCCATTCGCGCCGCCGCCGAACAGCATCTGCGGGCGATCCATGACCGGCTCGAGGCGCTGCGCGCGCGCTAGCCGGCGCATCGACGGTCTACCGGCATGGCCGGTCGCGGCTTATAAACTATTGAATTTACGCGATAAACCTATCAGCCTGCGAAGTGTGCCAATGCCGTTTCGGGGCGACAAGGCAGGCCGTATCTGGTAGCAGAGCCTGTGCAACCCCGGCATGGGGCGCAAGGCTGAAATGGGTTCGTTTGCAGCGATGACCGACTGATGAGCGCCGATCCCCCTTCAGCGGAGGCTGGAAGTTTCGTCGCCAGCTTCTATCAATTCAGCCGCGATTTTATCTCCTATTGCGGTCGCCAGGGAATCGTCGCCGCGATCTCCGTCGCGCTTGGCGCGGTATTCGAAGGCTTGAGCCTGGTCCTGATCATTCCGCTGCTCGGCGTGGTGATCGGAACGGGCCTACCTACCGGCAAGCTCGGCCGCACGGCGGGCGCCCTATTCCATTTTGTCGGGGTCGAGCGTCCGTTCGGGCAGCTGGCGCTGCTGCTCGGAATTTTTGCCTTGCTCATGATCGTGCGCGCTTTCGTCATTTATTTTCGCGACGTGTCGGTCTCGCAATTGCAGACCAGTTTCACCGAGGCGCGGCGCCTGCACCTTGCCGAGCGGCTCGCCGCCGCGCAATGGCATCAGATCGTGGGGCTGCGCCATGCCCGTATCACCCATGTCATCAACGGCGACGTACAGCGCATCGCCATGATCGCGCAACTCGCCATGACCTGCGTCGTTGCCGGAGCGATGCTGATCGGACAATCCGTCCTGGTCTTCCTGCTGACGCCGGTGCTGGCGGTCGCGGCCTTCGGATTGCTGGTTATCGGTTCCGCCGCATCCGTGCCGGTCATCGGCCGGGCGCGTATCCTCGGCGGTTTTCTGAGCAACGCGCATATGGCGCTGCTTAACACGACCACGCAATTCCTCGGCGGCTTGAAGCTCGCCGTCAGCCAGAACCTGCAGGGCCGCTTCATCGATGAATTCCGCCAAACCTTGCAAGAGTTGACCCGCCGGCAGATCGAATTCGTCCGCATTCGCTCGCGCAGCCGCATGGCGCTATCGACGCTGTCGGCGCTGGCCGGCGGCATCGTGGTGCTGATCGGCTTTGGCGCCTTCAATGTCGACGCGCCGACGCTGATAACACTTCTCGTCATCATGACGCGCATGACCGGGCCGGTCGGGCAAATCCAGCAAAGCCTGCAGCAGCTTGCCAACGTCCTGCCCGCCTATGAGAACGTCAGAGCGCTGGAAAGCGAGCTCGCCACCATCCCGCAGGAGCCCGTCGAGCAAACGGCGGCGCCGCTGGCCGAAGGGCCGATCGTGTTCGATCGCGTGTCATTCCGCCACACGGCGGAAAGCGACGACGACGCGCTGCGCGGCATCGAGGACGTCAGCCTCACCATCGAGCCGCGCACCTTCATCGGCATCGCCGGACCGTCGGGCGCCGGCAAGACCACGTTCGCCGATCTTCTGGTCGGCCTGTTTCCGCCGCAGCAAGGACGGATCACGGTCGCCGGCGCGCCGCTCAGCGGCGCGATCCTGTCGGCCTGGCGCGAGCAGGTGAGTTACGTGTCGCAGGATCCGTATCTGTTCCACGACACGGTCCGCCGCAATCTTGCCTGGGCCAATCCGCAAGCGAGCGACGGCGATATGTGGCAGGCGCTCACGCTCGCCGGCGCCGACGATCTCGTGCGCAGAATGGAATTGGGGCTCGATACCGTGGTCGGCGATCGCGGCACGCTGGTGTCCGGCGGCGAACGTCAGCGCATCGCGCTGGCGCGCGCGATCCTGCGCAAGCCACGCATGCTGATTCTCGACGAGGCCACCAGTGCCATCGATGTCGCCAGCGAGCGGGAGATCCTAGCGCGCCTGCGCGCGCTTGCCCCGCGCCCGACCATCGTCGTCATCGCGCATCGCGCCGAAAGCCTGGCGCTCTGCGACCATGTGTTCCAGTTGGCGGCGGGCCGTCACGTCGATGACGCGGCAAATCGGCGCGGAAAAGACCGTCTGATGACGCCCGTCATCTCCTGAAACGGCTTTGACGCATTCGGTCCTATCCAACAGCGCGACGTCGTGGCGACGGCAAACCGCGGACTTGAGAAGGATCAAGTCCCCCGCCGGGGTGATCCGTCATTATTCACTATTCTTTCCGAGCTCCGGTGATCCCCGGCTGCGGCCAGCACGCACCTGCGCATGTCACGGCAAAAGGACAATGCGATGGACAATACGCAAGTCTATCCGACGACTGCGTGGTCGGCCGGGCCCGGCTGCCATGGCGGCTGCGGGCAGAAGCTGTTCATCCGCGACGGAAAACTGGTGCGCGTCGAGGGCGACGAGGCCAATCCCTGGAACCAGGGGCGGTCTTGTCCGCGAGTGCTTGCCCTCAAGCAATATGTGTATCACCCGGACCGCATCACGACGCCGCTCAAGCGCGTGGGCGCGCGCGGCGAGGGAAAGTTCGAGCCGGTCGGCTGGGGCGAGGCGTTCGATCACTGCGAGCGGCGTCTCAAGGATATCCGCGAGCAGCACGGCGCCGAGTTCGGTGATCTTCGCGCAAGGGACCGGCCGCGACATCGGCGGGCCGCTATCGTTCCTGGCCTATAGCTTCGGCAGCCCCAATCTGTGCCAGCTCGGCCTATCCGGACAGTCCTGCTACACGCCGCGCCTGGGCGCCATGAAGGCGGTGATGGGCGATTTCGCCGTGGTCGACTGTTCGCAATTCCTCGAACAGCGTTACGACGATCCGCAATGGGCGCCGCCCGAGGTCATCATCACCTGGGGGCAGGACCCGACCAGCGGCTGTCCCGACGCCTTTTATGGCCATTGGATCGTCGATTGCATGCGGCGCGGCACCAAGATCATCGCGGTCGATCCGAGGAATACCTGGACCACCGGCCGCGCGGCGCATCATTTGCAAATCCGGCCCGGCACCGACGGCGCGCTGGCGCTCGGCATGCTCAACGTGATCATCGAGGAGGGCCTCTACGACAAGCCCTTCGTCGCGCAATGGGTCGCGGGCTTCGACGCGCTCCAGGAACGCGTCGGGCAGTATCCGATTGAGCGCGTTGCGGCGATCACGGAAATCCCGGCCGATCAGATCGTGGCGGCGGCGCGCCTGTTCGCCAAGGCCAAGCAGGCCGGTATCCACTGGGGCGTGCCAATCGATATGTGCGCGGACGGCACCGCGGTGGCACACGCCATCATCTGCCTCTGGGCCATCACCGGCAATATCGACATTCCCGGTGGCCAGGTGATCGCGCGGCCGTCGCACGGAGTCAGCTCCTACCCCTACTCGACCGAAGAACTGTTTGCGCTCTATGGCGCGGACTTCATTCAGCGGTTGTCGAAGAAACGCATCGGCGCCGACACCTACCCGATGGTGAAGAACTTCCGTGCCTGGGCGCAGCCGGATATGGCCATCGAGCAAATCCAGAGCGGCAAGCCCTATCCGATCAAAGCGACCTGGATCCAGACCGCCAACATCCTCGGCGGCCAGGCGGCACGAGCGGAATTCCATTATGAGGCGCTGAAGAAACTGGACTTCGTCGTCGTGGTCGACCTGTTCCACAACCCGACTACCATGGCGCTGGCGGACCTGGTGCTGCCGGCGGCCACCTTCGCCGAGAAGGACAGTATCCGCGCCTGGTGGGCGCCGCTGGCGACAATCAAGAAACGAATCCAGGTCGGCGAATGCAAGTCCGACTGGGAAATCAATTTCGAACTGGCCAAGCGGTTCAACCCGGAAGGCATGCGGCAGTGGGACACGCTGGAAGGCCTGTTCGACGAGCGCCTGAAGACTTCTGGCATGACCTTCCGCGAAATCGTCGATCAGGGCGGCTGGAAGATGCCGCCCGACGGCGCCTCAAAACCATACCGGCGCCATGAGCGCGGGTTGCTGCGCGCGGACAAGACGCCGGGCTTCAACACGCCGAGCGGCAAGATCGAGGTCTATTGTGAGACCTACAAGCAATGGGGCCTTGATCCGCTCCCGTTCTTTACGGAACCGCCGCAAAGCCGGATTTCGACACCGGCACTATTTGCAAAATATCCGCTGGTCATGATCACCGGCGCGCGCTCGCAGCTCTATTTCCAGTCCGAGCACCGCATGATCCCCTGGCTGCGCGAGAAGATGCCCGATCCCATCGTCGAGATTCACCCGCAGACCGCCGCCGAATACGGTATCGGCGACGGCGAACGGGTGTACATCGAAAACGACATGGGCCGCGTCAAGCGCAAGGCGGCGATTACGCGCAAGGTCAAGCCCAACCATATCCACACCATGCACGGCTGGTGGCTGCCGGAGACCGACGGCGCGGAGCCCAACCTGTTCGGGCTGTGGGACTATCAGATCAACAAGATCGTGCCCGGTCCGCAATGCAGCCAATCGGGCTTCGGCGGCGGGCAATATAAGACGACGCTTTGCACCTTGAGCAAGATCGCGGCAACGGAGGCAAGCCATGGCTAGATACGCGATCTTGATCGACTACGATTATTGCACCGGCTGCCATTCTTGCGAGGTCGCCTGCCAGCAGGAACACGACTATCCGCCCGGCACGTTCGGCATCGCGGTGCGGGAATATGAATATGAAGCGCGCGGGCGGGTGCGGATCGATTATCTGCCGTTCTTCACGCAAAATTGCGACTTGTGCAAAATGCGGCGGCTGCGCGACAAGGTGCCCGCCTGCGTGCGCCATTGCCAGGCACGCTGCATGGAATTCGGCACGACAGCCGAGCTGACCGCGAAAATGGCCGGTCGCTCCAACTTGGCCTTGTTCACGCATCATCCCGGCCGCTGATCGTCCGATCGAGCGGCCGCAGCGCGCTGCATCGACGGCCTTCGCATCGGCGGCGACCGCCACGCCGCCGCCGAGACGGCAGGACGCGTCAGATCGGCGCCTTGCCGGCGGCCTGCAACTCCACGAGCTGCTGGCGCGCCTGCTGGGCCAAATAGCGCCGCATGCGGATCACGCCGGCGTCGTGCTGGTAGAGCATCTCGTATTTCTCCAGCCCCGGCTTGAGGCCGCCGAGCATTTCGCGATCCTGCTCGAGCACATGCCAATGCCGCGGTTCCAACATTGTCTTGTAGAGGAAACGCCAGGCGTCGCGCTGCCAGCCGCCGACCTTGCGAATGCGCCAGAAGAAGACGCACATCGTCTCAGCGTCGATCGGAGTGCCGAACCCCACAATGGCGAAATTGCCGCCGGGGCCACCCGACGGCGGATAGGGAATTTCCAGCCGCACATAGAGCGCGCCATTATCGACCAGCTCGCTCCAATCGAAATTGACGTCGCGCTGGTCCGTCTTTTCGAAGAAGAAACCGTACGGCGTGTCGCGCGTCGCGAAATGCGCCGTGGTATCGCCCTGATACATGGTGTGCGAGTTGGCATGCAGGAACGTGCCATGCATGGGGTCCATTAGATTATCGAAGGCGTAGCGCCACGGCGTATCCCAGTCGGCATAGCAGAGAAAATGCGAGTACTCGGGCGAGACAAGCTGCTCGGGGGGATCGAACGGTGGCGCCTCCTCGTGCAGCGCGTCGCCGAACCAGACGAATATGGCGCCGGCGATTTCCTGCGTTGGATAGGTCTTCACCGCCTTTTTGCCTTCGAGCGGGCAACCGGGCTGGCCGGGCACTGCGAGGACGGTGCCGTCGGGGCCGACCTCGACACCGTGGTAGTTGCAGCGCAGGCGGTCGCCCTCGTTGATCCCGCGCGAAAGCGGCACCGCGCGATGCGGGCAACGGTCGGCCTGCACCCGCAAGGTGCCCTTGGAGTTGCGCCACAGCACCAGCCGCTCGCCGAGACGGCTGATACCGAGCGGTTTGCCCCCGGCCTCGATGAGGCGTCCGGGCAGAATTGGCCACCAGCGATTGCGCAAGCCGGTGCTCAGATAGGCCTGAACCTGCTGGTCGGTCGGCGCGGGAGCGGTGCTACTCGCGCGGGGCCGTTCGAGTGTCGCGGTACTCATGACGTCAAGCTCCGAGTTCACGCATCAGCGCGGTGAAATTCTCATTGGTCCAATCGGCGCCGTTGGGCGGGCGCACGCGCGTGCCGTTGAGGCCGGCGACCACCTCGTCGAGCTCGCGCGCGCCCTTGCTGAACACGCTTTCGAGCGCGTTGGCGAGTTCCTGCTGCCACACCGTCGGCTCATGCGTGCGGCTCTGGTGAGGATCGAGATAGGGGTAACGATATTCGGTCATGCGACACCTCCTACGTCATTCCGTTGCTTGGCTTTACGTATTCTTGCCGGTGTCGGCCGCGTGAGGGCGCCGCCGTCCACCATAGCCGATCACCGCGATTGCGTCGATCTCGACCAGGAGATCGCGGCTGACCAACGTGTTCACACCGACCAATGTCGAACACGGCAATGGGTCGGTGAAGACTTCGCGCCGTGCCGCGCTGACATCCGCCCGCCGACTCATGTCGCAGAGATAGACGTTCAGCTTGACGATATCTTCGGCGCCACCGCCGGCGGCCGTGATCAGCGCCAGCACGCGCCGCAGCGCCTCGCGCGTCTGCTGCAACACCGAGTTGCCGCCCACCGGACCTTGCGGCGTGCCCGCGTGCTGGCCCGAGACATGGATCGTTTCGCCAGCCACCAAGCAGTTGGAAAACAGGCCCGGCGGCGGCTCCGGCACGTTTGGCGTGGTGACCACGCGAATGGTCGGCGGTGCCGTCATCACATCTTGCCCGCGGCACGCAATGCGGAAAGCTGCTTCTGCGTCTGCTGCGCCAGATAGCGGCGCAGCCGGATGACGCCGGCATCGTGCTGGTACAGCATCTCGTATTTCTCGATGCCCGGTCTGCAGCCGCCGAGCATGT
This sequence comes from uncultured Pseudomonadota bacterium, assembly GCA_963782145.1. Taxonomy (GTDB): domain Bacteria; phylum Pseudomonadota; class Alphaproteobacteria; order Rhizobiales; family Xanthobacteraceae; genus Pseudolabrys. The sequence continues at coordinate 92,907 of CAWAIV010000004.1, read as the reverse complement.
CGCGATCCTGTTCGAGCACCGCCCAATGGCGGGCCTCGATATTGGTCTTGTAGAGGAAGCGCCAGGTGTCGCGCTGCCAGCCGGAAACTTTGCGCACGCGCCAGAAGAAGCAGGCGGTGTGGTCGGCATCGATCGGCGTGCCGAACGAAATGATGGCGAAGTTGCCGCCGGGGCCGGCGGACGGCGGATAAGGAATTTCCAAGCGCACGAACAAGGCGTTGTCGTCGACCAATTCGCTCCAGTCGAAATTCACGTCGCGCTGGTTCTCCTTCTCGAAGAAAAAGCCGGTGGGCGTGTCACGGGTGACGAAATGCGCCTTGGTGTCGCCCTGATACATCGTGTGCGAGACCGCGTGCAGGAAGGTGCCGTGCATCGGGTCCATATTGTTGTCGTAGAGGAAGCGCCAATGCGTCTGCCAATCGGCGTAGCTCAGCATGTAGGCGTAGTCGGGGTGCACCAGTTGCGGCGGCGACTCAAACTCCGCCGGTTCCTCGTTCAGGGCGTCGCCGAACCAAACGAAGATGGCGCCGGCGATCTCCTGGCTTGGATACGTCTTCACCGCCCTCTTGCCTTCGAGCGCACAGCCAGGCTGGCCAGGCACATTGAGCACGGTGCCGTCCGGCCCCACTTCGACGCCGTGATAATTGCAGCGCAGGCGGTCGCCTTCATTGATGCCGCGCGAGAGCGGCACGGCGCGGTGCGGACAGCGGTCGGTTTGCACGTGCACGGCGCCCCTGGCGTCGCGCCACACCACCAGCGATTTGCCGAGGCGGGTGAGCCCGAGCGGCTTGCCGCCCATTTCAACGAAGCGGGAAGGTAGAATTGGCCACCAGCGATTGCGCAAGCCGGTGCGCAAATAAGCCTGCACCTCCTGGTCGGTCGGCGTGGCGGTGCCGGCTTGACCCTTCGAACTGGCGGCGATGTTCATGGCTTGCCTCCCTGCTTCGCCTGCCATTCGCGCTTGAGACGCTCGCGCACCGGCACAAAATCATAGGTCGGGAAGAATTCCGTCGTAAACACGCCCCAGGCGCTGCGCTCGATCTCGATATTGACCTTGTTCAGCAGGTGCGGCGCAAAGCGCAGGGTGACGATCTGGCCGATACCCATGGCCACGGTCCAACTGACAATCTCGCAGCCCGCGGGCGGAAAGCGCTCCCACCAGGCGCGCTCGGCGAGCTTGCCCTGGATCTGGTCGATGTTCTGCGACTGATCGTGCTTGAGCAGGATCGTCAGCATAATTTTTTCTTCGTCTGCCATCGTTCCTCACATCCCGTGCTGCTCTCGTCCGCGCTTCAGATATCGAGGACCAGTCGCGGCCCGCGCGCGCGCGAGACGCAAGTCATCATCGTTGTATTGGCGTCGCGCTCGGCGGACGACAGAATGCTGTCGCGGTGATCGACCTCGCCGGCCAGTACACGCACTTCGCAGGTGCCGCAAATGCCCTGCTGGCACGAACAAGGCACCTCGATGCCGGCCTCGTTGAGCACTTCCAGCACGGATTTGTCCGGCGGCACGCTCAATGTCATGCCTGACGCCTCGCATACGACCTCAAAGCTGCCGGAAGCTTCGTCGAGCGGACGGCTGCGCGGCGCGAACCATTCGAAATGTACGCTGTCCGGCGGCCAGGCCTTGGTCGCCTCCTCCAACGCAAGCATCAGGCGCTCGGGGCCGCAGCAATAGATGACCGCGTCCTGTTCCACGGTGGCGAAGCGCTGGGCGACGTCGAGCCGGGTGCCGGCTTCCGAGGAGTGCAGCGACAGTTCGCCGCCAAGGCTCCTGATCTCGGTGAGGAACGGCGCGTCGTCGGTGCGGCGGTTGCAATAGAGCAGCGTCCACGGCCGGCCCTTGGCGCTGAGCTCGCGCATCATCGGAATGAACGGCGTGATGCCGATGCCGCCGGCGACGAAGATGTAGCGCTTGGCCGTCACCAGCGGGAAATTATTGCGCGGCGTGCTTACCGTGAGCAGATCGCCCGGACGCAGTTTACGGTGAACGTAGCTCGACGATTGACCGCCGGAAATGGCGCGAATGCCTACCCGATAGTGCGAGGTATCGTTGGGATCGCCGCACAGCGAATATTGCCGCAGCGTGCCGTCCGGCAGCTTGAGATCGACATGCGCGCCCGGTTCGAACGGCGGCAGACCGCCGCCGTCGGGCGCGGTCAGTTCGAGCGAGAGCACGCCGGGCGCTTCCCAGGTGAGCGCGCGCAGGCGCACCTGCAATGTCTCCGCGCCGGGCTGCGGCGCGGCGACCGTCAATGGCTTGGTTAGATCGGCAACGTCGGCCATCGTCTGATCCTTACAACGCACTCTTCGCCCAAGGATGCGGTGCCTCGCTCAAGTCGCAATAAAGCGATTTCTGCGCCATCCAGGCGCGGATGCCCTCGCGGCCTTTCTCGCGGCCGAGACCGCTGTCCTTGGTGCCGCCGAACGGCGCCGAAATGGAAAACTGCTTGTAGGTGTTGATCCAGACGGTGCCGGTATCGATGGCGCGCGCCACGCGCCAGGCCTTGGGAAAGTCGCGGGTATAGATGCCGCAGGCCAGGCCATAGCTGTTGTCGTTGCTCTGGCGGATGACGTCGTCTTCATTTTCGAACGGCAGTACGGCGAGCACCGGGCCGAACACCTCGTCGCGACAAAGCCGCGCGGCGTTGGTGAGGTCGGCGACGATGGTCGGCCGGTAATAGGTGCCATCGGCATATTCGGCGCCGGCCGGACGGTCGCCGCCGGTAACGATGTGGCCGCCGTCCGCGCGCGCGCGGGCGACATGGGCTTCGACCTCGTCGCGATGGCGCGGGCGGATCAGCGGAGCCACTTGCGTCGTCGCTTCGAACGGATGGCCGATGCGCAGGCGTTCGGTCGCCGCCACCAGTTTGGCGACGAAGGCATCGAATATGCCGCGCTGTACGAATAGCCGCGAGCCGGCGATGCAGGATTGGCCGGTCGAGGAGAACACGCCGAACATCACGCCGGCGCAGGCAACATCGAGATCGGCATCGGCGAACACGATGGTGGGCGATTTGCCGCCGAGCTCGAGCGAGACCGGCATCAGCTTTTCCGCGGCCTTGCGCGCGATGTCGCGGCCGGTTGCGGTGCCGCCGGTAAAGGCGACGCGGCGGATGGCGGGATGGGTGACGAGCCGTTCGCCGACGGTCGCGCCCGAACCCGGCAAGGTGGAGAACAGGCCGCGCGGCAGACCCGCTTCCTCGATGACGCGCGCGAGCTCCAGGCAGACCAGCGGGCTCCACGACGACGGTTTCAGCAGCACCGCGTTGCCGGCGGCAAGCGCCGGCGCCACCTTCTGCGCGTCGGAAGCGATCGGCGAGTTCCACGGGGTGATGGCGGCGGTGACGCCGAGCGGCTCATGCACCGACAGCGTGAGATAATTGCCGCGCGCGGGCGTTAGCGCATCTTCCATCGTCTCCAGCGCCGCCGCCATGTAGCGGAACGTGCCGGCTGCGCTAAGCGCGAGCGCCCGCGTCTCGCTCAACGTCTTGCCGGTGTCGCGCGACTGCACGTGGGAGATGCGGTCGGCATTCTGCGCAATGCCTTCGGCAATCCGGTAGAGGAAGGTGGCGCGCTCGTGCGGCAGCAGCTTGCGCCAAGCCGGGTCATGCGTCGCTTCCTGCGCCCGCTCGATGGCGAGGTCGACGTCTTCGATAGCGGCGCCCGGCAGCACGGCGTTGAGCGATCCATCGGCGGGGAAATGCGAGGCGATGTCGGGGCCGCGGCCGCGCCGCCATTCGCCGCCGATGAAGAGCTTGTCGCGAGGTGTGACGGCCTGATCCATCGGTTCCTCCCGCGTCAAATGACAATCGCGCCGGCGCGATTGACCAGTTCGCGGGCAACGCTGTAGCCGGCCAGCAGCGAGGTCTTCGGATTGGCGGCCGAAGGGCGCCCCTCGAGCCGCATGGTGAAATCGCTGCAGCGCGAGGTGACGGCGAACTCGTGGACGTTGCGCGCAATGCCGGGATCGGCGACCAGGCGGACCTGCGTCTGCTCGAAGCCGATGCCGGCGAGCGCAAGCGCCGCCGCCACATTGGCATTGAGCGGATAATCCCGCGCGGCATCGCGGGCGCTACCGGTGTAGAAAGTGTTCGGTTCCGTCAGCGTATTGAGATCGATCAGCCGCTCGGCCGGAGTCCCGCGCCAGGCTTTGGGCGGCTTGCGCCCGGTGTAGATGACCGAGTTGAGGCCGGAGAGCCCCGCGGCGGCCAGCGCGTCGAGACCGCCGACGGCGCCCGGCGGCAACACCAGGCGGCTGCCGCCCTTGCGCGCGGCGCGCTCGAGGTCCTGGCGTAGGCGGTCGTCCGCCAGCGCGCCGACCGAGATCACGACAAGGTCACAGCCGGCTTGGAGAATGGCCGCGCCGTAGTCGCGCACGGCGACATGCGAGGCACATTCGGCCACAAGTTCGGGCGCGTCGGCGATGAACGCTGCGAATTCGGTGTGCACCGCGCGCGCCTTGGCCAGCCTGTCGCCGAGGCCATCGAGCAGCGCGCGCGCTTTTGCAGCCGACGCCGTGCGCGCCAGGATCGCGACATGGTCAAGGGGCTCGCCGAGCGACTTGGCGAGCGACTTGGCAAGCGCCGACAAAGCCACTTCGGCAATTCCACCCGCACCGATGATCCCGAGGCGACGAAGGCTCATGACAGTTGCCCCGCGGCGCCGGCCGGCGGGCCGGCAAAGCTCTGGCTGAAGGGACCGATGGCGACCATATCGATCTCGATCAGCCGCGGGCCCTTGGCATCGACGGCGCGCTGCAAGGCGCCCGCAAAGCCGCCGATCGCCGTCACCCGCTCATGGGGCAGACCGACCGATTGGCACACCAGGGCGAAATCAGGCGTCAAGATGTTCGCATAGACATGGCGGCCGCCATATTGCGCATCCTGGATATTGCGGATGACGCCATAACCGCGATCATTCATGAGGATAAAAACCATGTCGGCTTCGGCTTCGACCGCCGTCGCCAGTTCGCCGATCGTCAATTGTGCGCCACCGTCGCCGAGCAAGGTGATGGTCTTGGCCGGCATGCCGGCGAGCGCGGCGCCGATGCCCATGGGGATGCCCTGCCCGATGCCGCCGCCGAGCGCATGCACGCCAAGATGCGGCGCGGCGATACGGACGTAGCGGTTGCCGAAGGTGCTGTTCGATATGGTCACATCGCGCACCCAGGGATGGCCGGCCTGCGCGACCCGTTCGCTCAACAGGTCAGCCAAGACAGCATAGGGGCCGAGGCCAGCGCGCAGCGCGGCTTCCGCCTGCTGGCGCGCCTTGCCGATGTCGGCGAGAAAATCAGCATCGGTATCGAGCTTGTCCGGCAGCAGCTTGAGCAAAGCTTCCAATGCCAGCCGCGCATCGGCGTGAACGAACAGTTCGACCGGATAGTTGCGTGCCGCCTGCCCGGTATCGGCATCGATCTGCGCCAGCGGCGGCAACGGCATGCGGTTGTTCTGCGTCTCGTTGCCGCGCAGGCGCGAACCGACGACGATCATCAAATCGCAGCGCGCGTAGATGTCCACGGCCTCGCGGGTCATATTGAAGGCGCCGAGGCAGTGCGGATGACCCTCCGGCACCACGGCGCGGCCATTGGTGCTGGTCACCGCGCCGATGCCGCGCGCGACCAGCGCGGCGGCCGCCTCGGCCGCACCGCGGGCGCCGCCACCCAGCCACAGCAGGGGTCGCTTGGCGGCACGAAGGCGTGCCGCCAGCGTTTCGATTGACGCGGTGTCGGGCGCGGCAACGGGGATCGCCGGGCAGCCGGGCAAATTGCGCAGCGGAACCGCAACGCGTTGCACGTCGACCGGGATTTCCAGCGTCACCGGTCCGGCCGGTGCAGTTAGCGCCATGCGCGCCGCGGCAACCAGTGCTTCGATGGCGCCGGCGGGCTGCCAGATGCGCAAATAGCTCTTGCTGATGGCGCGCAACATGTCGGGCTGGCGTGGAACGTCGTGAATCGCCGCGCGGTCGCGATCGACAAATTCGCGATCGACCTGGGTGGTGATGTGCAGCACCGGCGAACCGGCGGTCAGCGCTTCGGCCTGCGCTCCGGCGGCGTTGCCCGCCGCCGTGCCGGTACTGGTGATCACCACGCCAAGGGAGCGCGACACGCGCGCATAGGCGTCGGCCATTCCCATGGCGCCGGCCTCGCCGCGCGCGGGAATGAAGCGGATGCGACCCTGCCGCGCGATGGCGTCGAGGATCGGCATGTTATGGATCGAGATCACGCCGAATATCGTGGTCACGCCCATATCCGCCAGTGCCCGCGCGAGGGCGTCGCCGACGGGTTCTTGCGCCGTTACGTTTGCGACCTGGCTGGCGGGACGGCCGCTATCGACGACATTGACGTTCATGTTGCCTTGCCTAATTCCTAAATGGCGCGCGATACGCCGCCGGAAATTTCCAGGCTCGCACCGGTGACGTAGCTCGCCGCCGGCGAGCCGAGGAACACGATGGCGCGTGCGGCTTCGTCAGGCTCGCCGAGCCGGCCAAGCGGGATGTGCTTGGTGCGGGCGAGCGCCGCGAACCATTGCTCACGCGTCTGCTGCTTGTCAGCACGCGTTTCGAAGCGGCGCTGCCATTGCCCGGAATTGATGAGACCGAGCAGCACGGTATTGACCCGAATGCGCGGCGCGAACTCGGTGGCCAGAGACTTCAGCAGATTTTGCACGCCGGCACGCGCCGCCGAGGTACAGACCATGTGCGGTTCGGGCTGCATCGAGAGCAGCGAATTGACCGTCACGATGGCGGGCGCGTCGCTGGCGTCCAGCAAGGGCCGGAAGGCGCGGATGGGATGGATCTGGCTGAAGAATTTCAGTTCCAATTCCTCGCGCCATTGCGCGTCGGTGGTGTCGGCGAAGGTCGAGACGCGGCCTTGTCCGGCATTGTTGACGAGAAGATCGACGCGACCCTGGCTCCAATCGCCGACCTTGCGGGCGAATGCCGCAACTGCCGCGGCGTCGAGGACATCGCAACGCTCGGCGAGAACCGAATCGGCATCGAGGTCCGCAATCTGCGCCCTGGCGGCGGCGAGCCGCTCCACATTGCGCCCGCAGATCGCGACCCGGGCGCCGTTGGCGATCAGCAAGCGCGCGGTAGCGAGCCCGATCCCGGAACTGCCGCCGGTGACCACCGCAATTTTGTTGGACATTCCAAGGTCCACGGCTATTTCTCACCTAACGGTTCGCGGCGACGCGAACGCACCACGGGTTTCGGCGCGCCGCGGTCGACGCGACTTGGTTGATCATGCCCGAGCCAGCCCAGGCGCTGGGAAATCTCCAGCGCTGCACTGGTAATGCCGGCGCCGATCTCGGCGCGACGCGCGGTGCCGGCGAAGTCGGCCGAATGACCGCTCACGTTGATGGCGGCGACCGGTTCACCGGTCGCGTTGAAGACAGCGGCGGCCACCGAGCCGATGCCAGCTTCATAATTGCCGTCGCTCCAGGCCAGCCCCGCCGCGCGATCGGCCGCAAGCTGCGCGTGCAACTGCGCCGGCGTGACCGCCGTGTGTGCCGTCACCGGTTTGAGCACCGCGCCGGCATACATGCGATCGACCCGCACGGCCGGAAGATGCGCGAGGATGATACGGCCCATATTGGTGGCGTGCGCGGGCAGACGGCTGCCGATGCGGATATGACTGGCGAACCGGTGATTTGGCGTGCGCCGCACCACATAGACCACTTCCAAATCGTCGAGCACACCGAGATGCGCCGAAAGGCTCAATTTTTCCGCCAGCCGCGTCAGCACCGGCACGGAAATTTGTACGAGATCTTCCGAGTAGAACGCCTGTGCGGCCAGCCCGATCAGTCCGACACCGATCCGCCATCCGTGGGCCTCGGGATTCGGCTCGAGGAAGCGCTCCGATTCGAGCGTATGCAGCAGACGCAGCAAGGTGGTGCGGTTGATGCCGAGGGCACGCGCTGTACGCGAGAGATTGTTGACGGGGTCGCCTTCGACGATATGACGGAGCAAGCGCACGGCGCGCTGCACCGGCGGCGAGATATAGATGTCGTCGTCCCGATCCGGATGGACCGCGATTTCAGCCACGTCAGACATGACCGTATTCCTCGATGAAGCGGATCAAGAGGCCGGCAAGTTCCTGTGGCTGTTCCTGCGGCAAGGCATGGCCACAAGCGGCGACCTCATGAAACGCGATGGCATTCCGCAGGGCGGCACGCGCGGCCTGCGCCTTTTCCGGTGGGGTGACGACATCGTCGGCCCCGACCGCGACCAGCGCCGGTGCGGCGACATGGGCGGCGTCGGCCAGAAGATCACCGGCGCCGAGCGCCCGCACCGCCTGGGCATAGCCGGCGGGATCGACGGCGGCCATAGCGCGCTGCACGGTATCCCTCACCTGCGGCCGATGCGCGGCATCGAACACCAGGCGCGCCGCCCGCTGGGCGGCAAAGGCAACCGGCCCCACCGCTTCTAGCTTGTCGATACGCGCTTGCACGGGTGGCGGCAGCGCGGCGCCGGGCGCCACCCGGTAGCCAAGCGCCGGCGAGACCAGCGCCAGGGCGACGACGCGCGCCGCATGCGCGGCGGCAAAGCTGGTGGCGAACAGGCAGCCGAGCGAGTGGCCGAGCAGGACCACGCGCGGCAGGTTGAGCGCATCGAGGAAATCCAACAGCGCCTTGGCGTAGTCGCGCGGTTCGGGCGCCGCGGGTACCAGCGCGCGTGAATTGCCATAACCAGGGGCATTCCATGCAATACAATCGATCGACGGCGGCAACGCCGCGATCAGAGCTTCGAAACTATGGCGGTTGCTGCCGATGCCGTGCAACAGCACGAGCGGTACCGACCGCGCGTCACCGCGACGGCGCAGATATTCGATGCCCGCCGCCGTACCGGATGTCGCGCGTTCGATGTCGGGGTGCAGGGTCATGGTTGCGCACGCGCTCCATGATGCACACGAGGCAGATAGTGCAGCACGCGCGTCTCGATGCTGGCCACCGCCCAGTACATGGCAATGCCGATGACCGTGAGCAGGCCGATGGCGTCGAACACCATCGCCGTATTGGCCTGCCCCTGGCCGAAGGTGATGAGATAGCCGAGGCCAATTTCGCCGCCGACCAGCTCGCCGACGGTGATGCCGATGACGGCGAGCGTCGCGCCGATGCGCAAGCCGGCCATCAGGTTGGGCATGGAGAACGGCAACATCACCTTGAAGAAGATCTTGACCGGGCTCATGTTGTAGGCGCGCGCGAGGTTGACGAAATCGCGATCCATCACCCGCATCGCCTGCAAGACGTTCACCAGGATGGGGAAGAACACCACCAGCACGGTGACGGTCAGCTTGGGTATGGCGTTGTAGCCGAACCACAGAATGAACAGCGGCGCGAAGGCCACCTTGGGCGCGATCTGCAGCGCCAGGATATAGGGCGACAGCACGCGCTCCCAGGTCGGCAGCAGTCCGAGCAAATATCCGGAGACGGCGCCGAGCAGGCTGCCGAGAATGAAGCCGAGCACCGACATCGACGCGGTGGAGATGAAATGTCGCGGCAGGTTCTCGAGCTGCCACATGCGAATGCCCTCGGACCAGAGATCGCTGATCCGCGGGATGATGTATTTGGGCACGCCGAAAATCGGCGGCAGATATTGCCAAGCCAGCAGCACGACGGCCGCGAGCGTCAGACTGGCGGCAGGCACCGCCATGTCGCGCAGGCGCAGACCCGGGACGCGCGGCGTTTGCCGCAGCGTCCCATCCATGATCGGCGTTTGTACCTCGTCGGTCACCGTGCTGCTCCGCTGATGTCAGCCGACGAAGGCGTTGGTGTAGAGATCCTTGATCGGCACCGCCGACGCGATGATCTTGTTCTTCAGGTAGAAGTCCTGCACCGTCTTCAGCCGCGCCGGATCGAACTTGCCCAGCGCCGACGCCGGAGTGGTCGTGTACACCTCATTGACATAACGGCGCAGGATGCGCTCGATCTGCACCTCCTTGCCCTTGTGCTGCGGCACGAAAGCGACATAGTCGCGCGCCGCGGAGGCCGGATCCGCGATGCAGTCGCGCATCGCATGCAGCACCGCATGGACAAAGCCGCGCACGACTTCCGGCCGCTCCTTGATGATCTTGTCGGAGGCCAGAATTGCTTGTGCCATCGCCGGGAAAACGTCGTCGATCGAGAAAAAGTCGAGTGGAATACCGGCGGATTTAATCGTGTCCGACCAATCCGGGGTGGTCACGATGCCGTCGAGCGATTTTGCGATCATCAACTGCGTCACGCCGGCGGGCCCGACCGCCTCGACCTTCACCTCGCTGCGCTTGACGCCCTTGGCGGCGAGGACCGCGAGCAGCGCGTAATAGCCGGTGTCCTGATAGCCGATGACGCCGAGCTTCTTGCCGCGCAGGTCGGCGATCGTCTTGACATTGACCGCCTTGCGCGTAGCGATCCGAAACAGCGAGTGGGCGCCGAGCATGGCGACGGCGCGCACCGGCAGACCATTCGGCCGCACGATCATGGACGTCTCGCCCACACCGCCGCCGAGATCGGCATTGCCCACGCCGACCTGCTTGGCGACGTCGGCGCCGCCATGCCCGACATGCGTGGTCACGTCGAGCTTGTTGGCGGCGTAGTAGCCGCGCTTCATGGCTAATTGAAAGGGAATGAAGGCAGGCAAGAACGGCGGCGCCGGATAGAGATAGGTCATCTTTTCCGGTGCCGCGAAAGCCGGCCGGATCGCCGCGGTTGCCAAAAGTCCACCGAGGGCAGTGCGCCGTGTCATTTGCATGTCAGCCTCCTCTGGAATTGGCCGCGATCGCGGTCATGCGTCGAGCCGGTTTTCGATATGCAGCGCGTGGAACAGGTGAGCGACGATCTCGCCGGCGCGCGGGGTCGCGACGCGCGCCATCGGATTGTCACGATCGGGCAGCCCGACGTTGATTTCTTCGGTGATGCGGCCGGGCCGGTCGCTCATGACCAGGATGCGGTCGGACATCGCCACGGCTTCGGACAGATCATGGGTGATCAGCAGCGTGGTCAGTCCGGAGCCAGCGATGGTTTCGGCGAAGCTGCGTTGCAGGACGAGCTTGGTTTGGGCGTCGAGGGCGGAGAATGGCTCATCGAGCAGAACGACCGCGGGATCGATGGCGAGTGTACGCGCCAGCGCCGCGCGCTGCCGCTGACCGCCGGAAATCTGGTAGGGATAGCGGTCGGCGAAATCGAGCAACCGGCAACGCTTGAGCTCGCGTAGCGCGCGCTCGCGCCGCTCGCCGCGACTCATCGAGCGCGCCTCAAGGCCGAACTCGACGTTATGCAAAACCGTGCGCCAGGGCAGCAGCAAGTCCTTCTGCAGCATGAACCCGACGTTCGGGTTCGGCCCCGACACGCGTGTGCCATGTAACAGAACCGTCCCCTCGTTGGGCTGATCGAGGCCGGCGACAAGACCGAGTAGCGTGCTCTTGCCGCAGCCGGACGGCCCTACGATCGAGACGAACTCGCCCTGATTGACCGTGAGGCTGAGATTGAAAATGGCCGTGAACGGCGGCGCGCCGGGAGTACGGCCCGGAAAACGTCGGGCGACATCCCGGAGCTGCAGGACATTGGCGCAAGCTGTCGACACGCCAGTTCTCCCTGACTATGTTCAAATATGAACATAGTGTTCATAATAGAGACAATTCAAAACGCATGTCCTGCAAGAGTCAACAGCCTGGCTGAAACTAATTTGAGCAGCGGAATGCTGAAAAGGAACACAGCATTGGGCGTGCGGGGCCCCCACGCGCGTGAATTCAAGAATTCTAGGCAGCCGGGCTTTGCACAATATGTTTCATATGGTATATTGGTTTTTGCTAAAGAAACAATGTGAAGCGCAAGGGCGCGGTCGTGCCAGTTAAACAGCCCAAGCAGGACAAATCCGGCGCCGTCCGTCCGCCCGCAGCCGCGGTCGACGAACGCTATCTGGTGCCGGCTCTGATGCGCGGCCTCGATATCCTGCGGGGGCTGTCCGGCGAAAGGCGGCAGGCGACGCTGTCGGAAATCGCCGAGCTGATCGGCATCACCCGCTCCTCCGCCTATCGCCTGCTCTACACGCTCGAGCATCTCGGCTTCGTGGCCTATGACGCATCGACCAAGACCTACATGCTTGGGGCGCAGGTGCTGCAATTGGGCTATGGCTATCTCGCCGCCCGCGATCTGGTCGAGGTGGCGATGCCGCATCTGGTGCGGCTGCGCGACCGCACCGGCTGGTCCGCCCATCTCGGCGAATTGCATGGCCGCGACGTGATCTATCTGGCGCGGGTGGCCACCCGGCGCACCGTCGCCAGCACGGTGCATGTCGGCACCCGGCTGCCGGCGCGGCTCACCGCCATGGGCCGCGTCCTGCTCAGCGGACTGACCGACGGCGACGTCCGTAATCTCTATCATGACGAACCCTCACCGCCAGCGAGCGCGAAAGCGCCGACGACATTGCACGGATTGGTCGAACTGATCGCCAGCGACCGCGCCAACGGCTTTGTCGTGCAGAACGGGGCCTATGAGCCCGGCGTCGCCAGCGTCGCGGCGCCGATCCGCGACATCACCGAGACCATCGTGGCGGCGGTCAATATTTCGGCGATTTCGCTGTTCACCAATGACGCGGAATTGAACGGACCGATCAAGACCGAAGTGCTGACGACAGCCGAGGCGATTTCGCGCGACCTCGGGCGCAAGAATTACGCATTGGAAGGCCGACCCCAATCAGCCTGAGCGCATCGCGGCCAGGCTCGGATAACCACGGAGGTAGAGATGGACGACGTCACACGACAGCCGCAGAAACGGTCCTGGGACCGCCCCGAAGGCGCCAGCTTCGACGATTGGATGAAGAGCCGTGTCGCCCGCGTGGCCGACCGCAGCTATGACTGGAACGCGCTCAAGTTCCAGGCCGACTTCGACCCGAAATACCGCCGCGCGCAAAAGCGCTTCATCGGCACCGGCGGCACCGGCGTCGCTCACGACGCCAATGTGATCCCGTCCGAGCATTTCACCCTGTCCAACATGATCCTTCCGGTCGGCGCCGAGGGGCCGATGCATCTGCACGTGGACGCGGAAGAGGTGTTCTTCGTGTTGCGCGGCAAGATCAAGGTGATGGTGGAGAAGGACGGCGAATATTGGGAGGCCGTGCTCGGCGAGCGCGACTGCGTCTCGGTGCCGCCCGGGGTTTATCGCGGTGAGGCCAATGTCGGTGACGAGGAGGCGATCATGATGGTCATGATCGGCGCGTCCAAGCCGATCACCCCGACCTATCCGCCGGAGCATCCGCTGTCCAAGGTCAAGCGCAAATGACGCCGTCGGGCGCGCCCCGATCGCGGCGCGCCCATTCAGGGTCCCTTTATTTGGCTGTGCGCAGCGCTGGCGCCGCCGCCTGGTGAGGAGAGTTGTCCATGGCGCTGAATGGAATCGATGCCGTCGTTTTCGGCGTGGCCGACATGGCCGAGGCCAAACGTTTTCTCGACGATTGGGGCGTTACCCCGGTGTCGGTCGCGCCGGACAAGCTCGTCTACAAGACCCGCAACGGCGCGCAGGCGATCGTGCGGCCGAAGGACGCGCCCGATCTGCCGCCGGCCATCGAAAGCGGCAATACGGTGCGCGAGGTGATCTGGGGCGCCGCCAACCAGCAGGCGCTCGAGCAGACGCTCGCCAAGCTGCGCAGCGTCGACAATTTTCACATCGGCGCCGACGGGCTGCCGCGCGTCACCGATCCCAACGGCCTGAGCCTCGCCTTCCGCGTCAGCCAGCGCACGCCGGTGACGGTGGAACCGACCGCACCGAACGCGCCGGGCGCGCACCGGCGCGTCAACAAGCGCTCGCCGATCCACGAACAGGCGCACCCGATCAATATCGGGCATGTGGTCGTGTTCGCCGCCGACTACGCCGCCATGCGCGCCTTCTATACCGAGAAGCTCGGCTTCGTGGTCAGCGACGAATACCCGAACCATGGCGTATTCACGCGCTGCCAGACCGTCGGCGAACATCACAACCTGTTCATCCTCAACCGGCCCGGCAAGCCCGGCGTCAATCACGTCGCCTTCACGGTCGCCGACATCCACGAGGTGATCGGTGGCGGCATTGCCATGAGCAAGAAGGGCTGGAAGACGGAAATCGGCCCCGGCCGCCACCCGATCTCCTCGGCCTATTTCTGGTATTTCGAGAATCCGCTGGCCCCGCCGCTCGAATATTATGCCGACGAGGACTACTGCACCGAAGACTGGAAGCCGGCCAATTTCGAGCGCAAGCCGGAGCTGTTCGCCGAATGGGCGATCGTCGGCGGCATCGACGGCAAGACCCGGCGCCAGATCGCCAGCACCGACCAGAGCGGGCGCGGCCATGCCTAGGCACGCCGTTCGCCAAGCCCGCGGGCGGCACCATGCCGCCTGACATCCGGCGCATCATCGCCGTCGAGGCGCATCGCCGTCGCGCCGGGCATTACCCGAAGCGGATCTATTCGCTCGGCACCGGTGAAACCTTCGATATCGCGCCGCAAGGCAACGGCTTCATCGATCTCGCTTCCGGGCTGCGCGCGACCATCGACGGCGGCATGATCCGGTTGCCGAACGGCCACGGGCCGATCGAGCTGCGCTTGATCGGCGATGTCGGCTTCGACGGCTTCGACCATGCCGGCAAGGAGCCGTTTAGCGGTCGCGCCGGCGGCGGCGCCTCGGTTACCGTCTACGAGCGCGGACAGCACGATTTCTTCCAATATGCGATCGCCCTCGATGGCGACCGCGGCTGAGGACAGGGTGACGCGATGATCCCCCAACGATTTGCCGGCAAGCGCATCGTCATCACCGGCGCCGGCCGCGGCCTCGGCTTTGCCTATGCCGAGCGGCTCGGGCGCGAGGGCGCCAGCGTGGTGATCGCCGAGATCGACCCGGCGCTCGGCGCCGAAGCCGAGCAAAAACTGAAAGCGCTCGGCATCGATGCGCGCTTTGTCGAGACCGACGTCTCCTCGGAGACTTCCGTTGCCGCGATGGCGCGCGTCGCGGCGCAGGATTGCGACGGCATCCACGGCCTTGTCGCCAATGCCGGCTGGGCCAACAATGTCGGCGGCAAGAGCTATGATGAGCTGACGGCGGACGTGTGGGACCGCATGATGGCGATCAATGTGCGCGGCACCTGGCTCACGGTGCGCGCCATCGGCCCCTTGATGCGCGACGGCGGCGCCATCGTCACCGTCTCCTCGGACACGATCTATTGGGGCGCACCGCGCCTGCTGCACTATGTGACCAGCAAATCGGCCCTCGTCGGCATGACACGCTCGCTGGCGCGCGAATTGGGCGCGCGTATGATCCGAAGTCAATTGCCTGTTGCCCGGCCTGACCCTGGGCGAGGCCACCAAGGATATTCCCGAGCAGCGCTGGACCGACTACGCCGAAAAGCAGATCCTCAAGCGCAAGCAGTTGCCCGACGATCTCGACGGCGTGATCGCCTTTCTGCTGTCAGACGACGCCAAATTCATCACCGGCCAGACTTTGGCGGTCGACGGCGGCTTTTCCTTGCATTAGGGCGAAGGCTCACGCCGCGTCTTGCGACGCCGCAATCGGCCGCTCGCCGCGGATCGCCAGTCGCCGCAGCACCCGGCGCTCGGCCGGGTCGAAATCGGTGCGCGCATGCAGCGTGCAGCGATTGTCCCAGATCAGCAGATCGCCCGGACGCCAGACGTGCTCGTAGATGTGCTCCGGCTTCTCGCTGGCCAGACACAGATCCTCGATGATGCGATCGCTCTCCGCGCGCGGCAGCCCGACCACGCTGTCGGCCATCAACCGGTTCACCAACAGGCACCGGCGCCGGGTCTCCGGATGCAGAATGACCGCCGGATGCACATAGCGCGGCGCCCCCGTCCAATTGCTCGGCGCCTTGCGATTGGCGTTCTTTTCATAGTCGTAGAGGAACAGCACCTGCATCTGCGCGGCGCGCGCGCGCAGTTCGGCGGACAGGCTTTCGTAGGCGGCATAGGTGCTGGAAAACAGCGTGTTGCCGCCCTTCGAGGGAATTTCGATGCCGTAGAGCACCGCGCCCTTGGCCGGATTTTCGTAATAGCACTGGTCGGCGTGGAACTGCATGTCGCCTTCGGGCAGTTCGCCGCGCTGACCGTCGATGGTGGCGTTGGCGATCCACATCACGGCATTGTTGGGATCGCGCTGGCCGGGCCGCGAGCGCGGCGGCTGGATGTCGCCGAACATCAAGGTGAAGCGGCGCTGATCCTCCGCCGTCAATTCCTGGTCGCGGACGACGAGGACGAGGTGCTTGAGCCAGGCGGCATAGATCTCGTCGCGCAGGGCGGGATCGACCTCTTTGGAAAAGTCGACGCCGCGAATCTCGGCGCCGACATGCTCGCTCAGCGGAATGACATCGATCATGTTCGCCTCCCTGCTTGGTCGCGGCCTGGCCGCTTCACAGTCGGTAGCCGAAGATATCGCATTGCGTCAGTTTCTCGATGTGACGGCCAAAGCGGTACTTCAACTCGGGACCATCGAACGGCGGCTGCTCGAGCTTCTGCTCGCTTGCGGAAAAAGGCTCCAGTTCCAGCACCATGAAGGTGTGCCCGCTCCGATTGCCCGCCATCACGCCGGCAAAATCACGCTCGAGGCCATCGATATCCTTGAACTCGAATACGCGCTCCAGGCCCATGCCGCGCGCGATCGCCGCATAGTCGTTGTCCCGGACATTCGGCAGTTCGGCGTTCGAGGTGGCGCCATAGGCGCGATTGGACAAGAGAATATGGGTCAGGTTCGGCAGGTTCATCTGCCGCTCGACCATCAGCATTCCCGGGTTCATGCAGAAGGCGCCGTCGCCCATGAAGGCCCAGAATTTCAATTCGGGCCGCGCCAGCGCCAGGCCCGATGCGAACATGGTCGCCAGACTCATGGACGCGTCGAGGTAGAAGGTCGCGTCGGTGTCGCGCGTTGCCGCCCACCAGGCCTGGCCGGAATTGCCCGCCGAGGTGACGACGATCTCGTCCTTGCGATGCTTCGCCAGCGTTCGAAGGGCGTCGAGATATTTCATGCGTGCCCCCGCAGCAGATCGCGGGTGAACAGGACCACCATCGGACGCGAGAATGTGCGCGTGTGATGATAGCCGCGCGAAATCTTGCCGATGTCGCCGGGCTCGTCGATGATTTCGTAGGGCAAGTCGATCGCCTCCAGCACCGGACGCAGATAAAGCCCGTTCGAGATGTGGTGCTTGTGATGGTCGCCGGGCGCGCCGCGCAAGGTCAGCATCAGGAACAGCGGGATTTCGTAGGTGTAGTTGATCTTGGTAATGGCGTAGATCACCGTCATGAAGCCGGAGGCGCCCATCAGCGCCGCCGAGCCCATGGCGCCCATATAGGCGCCCGAGCACAAACCGACCGCGGACTCTTCGCGGTTGACCGGAACATGCACGAAACGCGGATCGTGATCGATGGTGCCGATCACTTTCATCAGCCAATTGTCGGGAAGACTCGCCACGAGTTTGACGTCGCAGGCGGCGAGCTCATCGGCAATTCGCGCGGCGACATCGGATGCTGGATCGTTCACGGCCGGGTTTCCACCTTCAAGCGCGTTGCGGGATGCTAGTTTGACTTCTTCGCGGAGACAATCGCATGGACCGTCAACCTCCGCGCGCGCTGGCGTCGCGCATCGCGCGCCACACAGTTTCCGCCGTGATCGGCAAGGCGATGTCGCGCACGCCGAGATGCCACAGCGCGTCGATCACCGCGTTGCCGATGGCGGCCGGCGCCCCGATCGTACCGCTTTCGCTGCCGCCCTTGACGCCGAGCGGATTGCTCGGCGCCGGCGTTTCGATGAACCCAGTATGGAACATCGGCAGGTCGGCGGCGCGCGGCATGGCGTAGTCCATGAAACTCGCCGTCAGCAACTGCCCCGACTCCTTGTCATAGACCACGTGCTCGCGCAGCGCCTGGCCGACGCCTTGCGCCAGACTGCCGTGGACCTGGCCCTCGACGACCATCGGATTGATGATGACGCCGCAATCGTCCACGGCGAAGAAATCGCGCAGTTTCACGGTGCCGGTTTCCGCATCAACGATCACCACCGCGAGATGCATCGCCTGCGGATCGTTGGTGTCGGGGGGATCGTAGAACTCGGCCACTTCCAGGCCCGGGTCGAGCGATCCATCCGCCGGCAGGGCCGCGCCGTGATAGGCGATGTCGGCCAGTCTGGCGAAACCGATCGTCTTGTCGGTGCCGCGCACACGAAAGACGCCGCGGCGGTATTCGATGTCGGCGGGCGCGCATTCCATTATATGCGCGGCAAAGCGCGTCGCCTTGTCGATAACCTTGTCGGCGGCACGGTAGATCGCCGTCCCCGCCACCGAGGCCGAACGCGCGCCCCAGGTTCCATTGCCGAACGGAATCCGGTCGGTATCGCCCTCCACCAGACGAATATCGTCGAGCGGAATACCGAGCCGATCGGCGGCGATTTGGCAGAAGGTGATCTCGTGGCTCTGCCCGTGCGCGTGGGTGCCGGCGAAGATCGTCACCTTGCCGTCGCTGTGCACGCGCACGATGGCGCTTTCCCAACCGCCGTGCAGACCGCCGCGCTTTGCCAAATTGCCGCTCGGACCGGTGCCCGCCTTGTCGATGAAGGCGGCAAGGCCGATGCCCATCAGCACGCCCTGCTGCCGCAATTTTTCCTGTTCGGAGCGGAGCCCGGCGTAGTTCGCCAAATCCAACAGCTTGTCGAGCATCGCCGGCGGATCACCGGAATCGTAGGTGCGTCCGCCCGGTGCCGGATAAGGGAAGTCGGTGCGCGCGATCAGATTGCGCCGGCGCATCTCGGCGACATCGATGCCGAGCTCGCGCGCGCCGCGCTCCAGCAAGCGCTCGTTGTTCCAGGTCGCTTCCGGCCGGCCGGAACCGCGATAGGCATCGACCGGAACAGTGTTGGTATAAACGCCGCGCACGCGCAGATGCAGGTTCGGCGTGCGATAGAGGCCGGTCACGGTCTGCGGGTAGGAATTGCCGGGAATGCTAGGGGCGAAATTGCTCAGATAACCGCCAAGCGCGGCGAGCGTGTCGACCTGCATGGCGACGATTGTGCCGTCGGCGGAAAATCCCATGCGGGCGACCGTGTCATGGTCGCGCGCCTGCGCGTCCGACTGGAAGGACTCGGTTCGCGTCGCCGTCCATTTCACCGGCCGGCGCAGGATTTGTGCCGCCCACACCACCGTCGACACCTCGGTCGCGAAAAACCCTTTGACGCCGAAACCGCCGCCGACGTCGGGCGACACCACGCGGATCTTGTGTTCGGGAATATGCAGTGTGTAGACGGAGAGCCAGCGCCGCAGATAATGCGGCTGCTGGCTGGTGGCATAGACCGTATAGCGGTCGGCCGCGGCGTCGTAATCGCACAGATAGGCGCGCGGCTCCATGGGGTTCGCCGCCAGCCGGCTGTTGTGCAGCCGCAGCTCGACCACCTTGGCGGCGCTCGCCAAGGCGGCCTCGGTGGCGGCGCGATTGCCCCGCTCGATCTCGAACACCAGATTGCTGCCGAATTTCGGATGCACCAAAGGCGCGCCGGGGGCGACGGCATCGCGCAGCGTTATCACCGCCGGCAGCGGCTCATAGTCGACCACGACGGCTTCCGCCGCATCCTCGGCGGCATGGCGCGTCTCGCCGATCACGGCGGCGACAATATCGCCGACGTGATGCACCTTGCCGCGGGCGAAGGCCGGTCGCGGCGCGCTATTCATTGGGCGACCGTCGCCGAACGGCATGGGGTGCACGACGGTGAGTTCGCCATGCCCGGCCTTGTCCCAATCCGCGGATGTCAGCGCCAGCAACGCGCCCGGCACGCGCGACGCCGCTTGCGTATCGATCGAGCGAATGTGTGCATGGGCATGCGGGCTGCGCACGAACACGCACCACGCCGTCCCTGGCAGCTGGATGTCGTCGACATATTGTCCCCTGCCCTGGACGAAACGAATATCCTCGCGGCGGCGAAGCGGCTTGCCGATGTAGGTCTGCTCGTTGCTGCGATCGCTCGCCATCGTCGCCCCTGCGCTCAGCGGTACAACGCCAACGGCAATCCGTCGGCGTTGACGCCTTGCGCCGCCAGCTTGCGGCAGAAATAGTTCCAGGAATGCTCCCAATGGATCGGCGTCATGATCTGGCTGTTGCGCTTGCGCCGCGTCGCCATGGTCGGCATGCCGGCGCGGAAGCCGGCGCTCAGGCCGACGATCTGCGCCTTGCAGGCCTTTTCCAGAAAAACGCCGACGCAGGCCGCATGCGCCACCGAGTTGCCGCAGAAGGTCACGCCATGATTGCCCATCAGCACCGCGAAGCCCACGCCCAGCGCCTTGGCGAGCGCGATGCCCTCTTCCTTGGTCGTTATCAGAGCCACGTCGTCCTCGTGACGCGGCACTTCGATGAAATAATCGGCATCTAGCGTGAAGGGCTGTAGCGGATCGAGTGCGGCCGAGAAGACGCAGGCATGAAACGGATGCGTATGGGCGACGACCTGCACATCCGAACGCAAGCGCAGGATTTCCGAATGGATCGGCCATTCCGAATGACGGCCGCCGCTTCCGGCAAGCTGCTGGCCATCCCAATCGACGAGCACGAAATCGTCGGGGCCCAACACTTCGCCCAGGCCGACCCGGTTGCGTTTCATCCAGAAGCCGCGCCCCTCGGGGTCGCGCAGCGAAAGGTGGCCGAGCGTCATGTCGCCGTGCCCCTCCATCTCGAGGATGCGGCAGGCGCGCGCAACGTCGGTCAAGGCGCTGTGCAGGTCGTTGTCGGGCGCACGGTCTGCCATCGATCACCTCGTCTTCATTGCCGGAAGCGACATGCGTGCGATCACGCCCCCTCCCGTTGCCAATACACGATCCGCCGCCGCGCCATGAGCAGTAGCTGGTCGAATACGAAGCCGCAGATGCCGATGACGCAGATGGCGGCGTAGACATTGGCGAAGGAAAAGCGCGTGCTCCAGATCGTGATGTAGTAGCCGAGCCCGACCGAGCCGCCGATCATTTCGGTGATGACGACGACGATGATGGCGACCGGCAAGGCCACCCGCAGCCCGGAAAAGATACTGGGCAGTGCCGCCGGCAGGATCACGCGGCGTAGGATGGTGATACGCGAGGCGCCGAAGTTCCATGCCGTCCAGATCAGACGGGTCTGGATCTCGCGGAAGCCGAAATAGCTGATCACCACGATCGGGTAGAGGCACTCGAGGAAGGTGAAGGCGATCTTGGACGGCGTGCCAAAGCCGAAGATGTAGGTGAAGACCGGGAACAGGGCGATCTTGGGGACCGGATAGCCGAAGAAGAAGATCGGCTCGAACAGGTTGCGCACAAGCTCGGAGCGCGCCATCGCGGCGGCGAAGGGGATGCCGATCAGCGCGGCGAGCGCGAAGCCGGTGAGCGCGCGCGAAAAGGTGATCGTGGCATGATGGACGAGGTTGCCGTTGGCGACTTCCGCCACCAGCACCGTCCAGATCGCGACCGGGCTCGGCAATAGACGCGATTCGATGAGTCCGGTCCCGGCGGCCGCCTGCCACAACAGCAGCAGCAGCGGGATCGAATACCAGCGGCTGATCAGCCTCCCGGCTTGCGCGATCATCTCATCACCTGCTCTTCGGTGCCGATGAGCTGACCCTTGAGCACGCGCTTGCGCACGGCCAGGAGGATACGGTCGGCGAGGAAGCCGAGCACGGCGAAGCAGACGATGCCGGCGAGCATCAGGTCGAAGCGCACCCAATCCTCGCCATAGGTGATCAGATTGGCGAGGCCGGCCTTGGAGCCGATCAATTCGGCGGCGAACAAGACGACGAAGGCGTGGGCGAGGCCGATGCGGATGCCGGAGAAGAGTTGCGGGGCGACCGCCGGGACGATGACGCGGAAGAACACGGTGCGCGGGGGAGCGCCCATGTTGCGGGCCACCCAGACCAGGATGGGATTGACGGAGAGGACGGCGTGGCGGGAGGAGATGAAGACCGGGAAGAAGACGGAGAACGCGATGATGGCGATCTTGGAGGCATGGCCCAGGCCGAACAAGAGCAGGAACACCGGGAGGAACGCGATCTTGGGGATCGGGTAGAGAAACGACACCAGCGGGTCGAAGAAATTGCGCACGCCCGGGGTCAGCCCGGCGCCGAGGCCGGCGACGATGCCGGCCGCCGTGCCGATGGCAAATCCGAAGACGACCCGGTAGATGCTCACCGCCAGGGCGACGAACAATTCGCCGTCGCTGGCATATTCCCACAAGCCGCCGAGGATCCAACTCGGCGCCGACAGATAAGGCGGCAGTATCTGCAGCCGGCCGAACACTTCCCATGCCACCAAAGTGGTGACGGGAACGATCAGGTTCAGCATCGTGGCCGACTTGATCCTCACGCTTCCTCCAAGGCCCGCGCCTTCAGGACCTCTTCGCGCAGCAGGTCCCAGACCTGCACGCGCAGATCGAGATATTCCTTCGACTTGCGGAACTCGCCGCTGCGGTCGATCTCGGGAATGCGGATGTCGGCCTTGATCCGTCCCGGCCGCGCGGTGAACACGATCAGCCGCGTGGCGAGATAGATCGACTCGTCGATGTCATGGGTCACGAACAGCGCGGTCTTGCGCGCGCGCCGCCAGATCGACTGCAATTCCTCCTGCAGCAATTCGCGCGTCTGCGAATCGAGCGCGCCGAACGGCTCGTCCATCAGCAGCACTTCCGGGTCGAGCGCGAACAGGCGCGCCAGCGCAACGCGCTGCTTCATGCCGCCGCTCAATTGTCCGGGATAGAGGTCGCCATAGCGCGACAGATGCACGAGATCGAGATAGTCGCGCGCCTTGGCGACGCGTTCGGCCTTGGGCAGGCCTTTCATCTCCAACGGCCATGCCACGTTTTCCAGCGCGGTGAGCCAGGGAAACAAGGACAGGTCCTGGAACATCATGCCGCGATCGGGACCCGGCGGACCGATGGGCCGGCCGTTCAACAGCAGATCGCCGCCCGATGCCGGCTCAAAGCCGCCGACGATATGCAGGAAGGTGCTCTTGCCGCAGCCCGAAGGCCCGACGATGGAGACGAATTCGTGTTCCTCGATCGACAGCGACAGGCGATCGATCGCCGTCACCTGGCGTTCGCCCATCACAAAAGTCTTGTCGACATTCTTGAATTCAAGCAGCGGCATCGCAGGTCCCGATCATCATCGGCCATCAAGATCGCGGGCGAACCGGTTCACATATGAACGGCACATCTTCAAATATGAACGGTACGACCGGCCGATACGCGAACGGTGTTTCTCCATATTTTTTCCGCGATCTGCAACATTTCGTTGCAAGTTATGGGCCACGCAAACCCTGAAGCCGTAAATCATGTGCGCTGTTCAAGCGGCAAAGCTATCGGCTAGCATGTAACGCAGCAATCTCTTTTTTGTCGCGACGGTACGGTTAAGCGACATCAAGCACCCGTCATGGCGACAAGGCCGCTGCAGTCAAGGAGCGACGCCGGAAATGGCCGCCATCAAGGACTATGATTATGTCATCGTCGGAGCCGGTTCGGCCGGTTGCGTATTGGCCGAATGCTTGAGCCGCGACGCCGGCGTGCGCGTGCTCTTGCTCGAGGCCGGCGGCTGGGACTGGCACCCCTTGCTGCGCGTGCCGCTCGGCGTCGGACGCATTTGGGGCTTCGGCCGGTTCGATTGGGGCTACCAAACCGAGCAGGAACCCCATGCCGGCGGCCGCCGCATCGAGACCGCGCGCGGCAAAGTCATCGGCGGATCGAACTCGATCAACGCCATGGGCTATGTGCGCGGTCATCGCGGCGACTACGACCGCTGGGCGGCGCGCGGCCTGCCGGATTGGTCCTACGCGGCGGTGCTGCCTTATTTCAAACGATCGGAGACCTGGGAAGACGGCGAAACCGCGCATCGCGGCGGCAGCGGTCCGCTCTATGTCCGTCGCACCAAGGCCGGCGACCCGCTCTACGATGCCTATATCGAAGCCGGCACCCGCGCCGGTCATCCTTACACCGACGATTATAATGGCGCGCAGCAGCATGGTTTCGGCTGGGCGCAGTGGACGATCCGCCGCGGCTTGCGCGACAGCACGGCGCGCGCCTATCTGCATCCCGCGCGCGGGCGCCGCAACCTGACCGTCTATACCGGTATGCTGGCGCAACGCGTCGTGCTCGAGCACGGCCGCGCGGTGGGCGTCGAATTGCGCCGCGACGGCGTGAGCGAGACGGTACGCGCCACCCGCGAAGTGATCCTCTGCGCCGGCGCCATCAATACGCCGCAGCTGCTGATGCTGTCCGGCATCGGCGATCCCGCTCATTTGTGCGACACCGGCATCGAGGTCGCGGTACCGCTGCCCGCGGTCGGCCGCAACTTGCAGGACCATTACGCGGCCGGGCTGGCGCATGAGCGGCGCGAGCCCGGTCCCTTCGTCGCGGCGACGCGGCTCGATCGGCTGGCGTTCAATTTCGCGCGCGCCTATCTCGCCGGCAGCGGCCCGGCCACCGACGTGCCCAGCGGCTTCATGGCCTTTGTGAAGACCGACCCGGGCCAGGCGATGCCCGACATCCAGTTGCTGTTTCGCGCCGGCGCGGCCAATGCCGGTCCCTGGTTTCCCGGTTTCAAATCGCCGTGGCGCGATGCCTTCGTCTGCCGGCCGGTGCTGCTGCGGCCGCAAAGCCGCGGCCGCATCACGCTGCGCTCGGCCGATCCGGGCGCGCCGGTGCGCATCCAACAGAACTTCCTCGGCGACGAGCGCGATCTTGCGCTGCTGCGCAGCGGCCTCAGACTGTTGCGCGAGGTCGCGGCGCAGCCGGCGCTGGCCCGCTTTTGCGGGCGGGAAACCGGACCCGGCGCCGATCTCACCAGCGATGCCGAGCTCGACTCCTATATTCGCGCCACCGGCGGCACTGCACATCATCCCTGCGGCACCTGCCGCATGGGCGCCGATGCCGACGCGGTCGTCGATCCCCAGCTGAAGGTGAACGGCGTCAGCGGGCTGCGCATCGCCGACGCTTCCGTCATGCCGGATATCGTCGGCGGCAACATCAACGCCACCGTGATCATGATCGCGGAGAAAGCCGCCGATATGATCCGCGGCATCGATGCGCCGCGCGCGTAAGCCTTGCGCACGAACCCCGGCAGACGCGGCTGTGCACGTCTTGAAGCACTCATCGCCTCAAAAACGATCATGGCCGGGACTGGCCCGGCCATGACGCGGAATGTGGCGCAATCAAGCGGACCGTTGCCGGCTCACCTAGGCTCACTTAGGCTCACTTAGGCTCACTTGGGCAGGTAGCTCAGATCGACCAGCGCGTCGATATCGGTCTTCTTCTTCTGGAAGCCGGCCTTCATCTGGAACGCCTGCATGTTCTTGAGCGCCTCGACGCTGGGCCGCAGCGTCGGATCCCGATAGTAATCGTGCATGGTGAGATAGACGTCGGGGCTGACGCGCACCATCTTCTTGTCGATCAGGATCTGGCGCGCTTCCTTCGGATGCGCGAGATAGAAGTCCGTCGCCGTCTTCACGTCGGAAAGGAAGGCGCGGATGGCGGCGGCGTTCTTCTTCAGGAACTCGTCCTTGGCCGCGATGACGATCAGTTCCTCGTCGAACGGAACGCCATATTTGCCGTCGAACAGCTTTCGTACCTTGGACTGATGCTCCAACAGCGCGGCGAAAGGCTGCGGAAACTCGCCGACGTCGATCTTGCCGGAAGTGAGCGCCGCCTGCATCGCCGGAAACGGCACCGGCGTGATGGTCACATCCTTGTCGGTGAGGCCGTTCTTTTCCAGCGCCGCCTTGAGCCAGAGATGGCCGGCGGTCTGGAAACCGTTGACGCCGACGATCTTGCCCTTCATCTCGGCCACGGTTTTGATCGGCGACGACGCCTTCACATAGAACGCGGTGCTGAAGCCCTTTTTGCTCTCGCGGCAGATCGAAGCGATGATCTTCGACTTGATGCCTTCGGCCGCGGCCGACATCACGCCGGTGGCGGAACCTTCGGCGAGATCGATGGCGCCGGCGGCGAAAGCCTGCGCGCGCTTGTCCGAGCCGCGGAACCGGGTGGCGTCGAGCTTGTACACTGTGCCCTGATATTTGCCGATGTCGGGCTTGGCGATCAGCAGCCAAACCGGTTCCTCGGCGGCACCACCGTAACCGAGCCGCAGCGTCACCGGTTCGGCAGCGACCGCGGCGCGCATATTGACGCCAACAAGTCCCGCCGCGGCGATGCCGCGCAACACATCACGCCTGTCAATGCCAGTCATGCTGAACTCCCTGCCCCGCAAGATTGAAAATTCGCGACACTACCGGTCACGTTGTACGCGACATGGCGCGGACAACTTGACCTGACCGCTCCCGACACCGGCAACAGCTTACCGTAACAGTGAGCGGACGCAACGAACGATTAGGTTTCGCGTTGCGTTAATTCAAACGGAATTGATCAAATATGATCATCACGCCGCGCAAAGACGCGGGCGCGCAAGCATGGTCGTCGTCCAGCAAGATGAAGGTTGCGTCAATCGCCGCGACTGTCGCCGCCTCTCGTCAAGAGACCGGCAGAGGCCAGCGCAGCTTATTTGGGGGCAGGCCCCGTGAAATCTGCATGGCTTTAGTGACGCACAGCACATCCGGCGCGCGCCCGCATTGCGCGTTGCGATCGCAATCGCCGCAAGTAAAACGATTCTCCGGCCGGCTTGCTGCCGCGGTCGACATCAATTCGCGAGTTGCTTGTGCGACAAGGTTCATGAAGCTGCGCATGGCTACGTAAGACATCCCATTCCTCGACGTTGCAAAACAGTATCCAGCGGGATCGCGAAAAGTTCATTGATTTGCGTCAAGTCACGCCGGCAAGCTTTGCATGGTTCGCCGGCGATACGAGCGATCCATTGCGGTGGGGGCGCCACCATCGCCAATCCATCGGCCAAGCCAAATTGCGGGACGGAGAAGCCCGTTCTCGACTCCGCCTTGGCGCCGATGGCGTTGCGCGAGCGGTCATGCGCGTCACGGTCGAAAGACTCTATCGACCTTGTTCGAACCGCGCCGGTCCCGATGACCGAGTTCCAGCGTTGGTTTCCACGAACCGCGCCGGGCGGTCGGTCGGTCCGGTCGTGGAGACACTACCCTTTCCAGTCGCCACGGGATTCGATTACACTTTCAAAAAACAATGCGTCGCCTCGGTTCGAACCGCGGCAAATGGAAAAGGGAGGTTTTGATGGCCAAGCGTTTGCCCGGTCATTCTGTCGACCGCAGGACGTTTCTCACCGGCGTCGCCGTGGCCGGCGCCGCCACGATGACGGATCTCAGCAGCGAAGCGGCCGCCAAGGCGCCCATCGCACCGAGCGAACCGGCCAAACCATCGGCGCTGCCCCCATCGGCGCGGGTGGCCGTCGCCGAACTGGAGGCTCCGCGGGCCTCGGGGCACGCCATCCCGACGCCGACATCCGACTTCATGGTCGACGTGATCAAGACCCTCGACATCGATTACGTCGCCTCCAATCCCGCCAACAGCTTCCGCGGCCTGCATGAATCGCTGCTCAACCATGGCGGCAACAAGAAGCCCGAATTCCTCACCTGCATGCATGAGGAATCCTCGGTCGCCATAGCCCATGGCTATTTCAAGATCGCCGGCAAACCGATGATGGCGCTGTGCCACGGCACCGTCGGCCTGCAGCATGCCTCGATGGCGATCTACAATGCCTGGTGCGACCGCGTCCCCATCGTCATTATCGGCGGCAACGACCTCGACGCGGCCAAGCGCCCGCCTTTCGTCCCCACCTATCATTCGGCGCAGGATATCGGCGCGCTGGTGCGCGACTTCACCAAATGGGACGACATGCCGATGTCGGCGCAGCACTTCGCCGAATCGTTCGTGCGTGCCTACAAGCTGGCGATGACGGCGCCGTATGAACCGGTGCTGATCTCGCTCGACTCCGGCCTGCAGGAGGAGCCGCTCGGCGACCGCGGCAGCTTGAAAATTCCGCGCTACGTGCCGACGGCGCCGCCGCAGGGCGATAGCGGCGCGGTGAGCGCCGCGGCCAAGCTGCTCGCCAATGCGCAGAACCCGGTGATCGTCGCCGACCGGCTGGCGCGCACGCCCAACGGCATCAAGCTTCTGGTCGAACTGGCCGAGACCCTCAACGTGCCGGTGATCGACCGGCGCAGCCGGCTGAACTTCCCGACCACGCACTATCTGCACCAAACCGGGCGGGGCAAGACGCTGATCGCCAATGCCGACGTCATTCTCGGGCTCGAGCTTTCGGATTTCTACGGCACCGTGAACGCCTATATCGACAACGGCGAGAACCTGCGCGAATCGAAGATCAAGCCGGGCACCAAGCTGATCAGCATCGGCGCCGGCGACTATTATCTGAAATCCAACTACCAGGATTTCCAGCGCTTCCAGCCCGTGGACATCTCGATCGCCGGCGATGCGGAAGCGACCATGCCGGCGCTGATCGAGGCGGTGAAGAGCGGCGCTGCCGGCCGACCGCAAGGCGGCCATCGCGCAGCGCGCCGATGGTCTGCGCAAGGCCTGGGCGCAAACGCGTGCACGCACGCTGAAGGCGGCGACCTATGCCTGGGATGCGAGCCCGATCAGCACCGCGCGGATGTGCGCCGAGATCTGGGCGCAGATCAAGGACGAGGACTGGTCCCTGGTCAGCTCCGACCGCATGCTTCGGCTCCTGGCCGAGCCGGCTGTGGCCGCTGGAGAAGCATTACCAGCACATCGGCGGACCCGGCGGCTTCGGCATCGGCTACGGCTTGCCGGCCGCGGTCGGCGCCGCGCTCGCCAATCGCGCCGAGGGGCGCTTCTCGCTCAACGTGCAGACCGACGGCGACATGCATGTATGCGCCGGGCGTGCTGTGGACGGCGGCGCATCACCGCATTCCGCTGCTCAACGTGATGCACAACAACCGCGGCTATCATCAGGAGGTCATGCACGTGCAGCGCATGGCCGACCGCCGCAATCGCGTGCTCAACGACGGGCCGATCGGCACGCAGATCATCGGGCCCAACATCGATTACGCCAAGCTCGCGCAATCGATGGGCTGGTGGGCGAGCGGGCCGATCTCCGACCCGAAGGATCTGGCGCCGGCTTTGAAGCGGGCGGTGCAGGTGGTCAAGGCCGGCGAGCCGGCTCTGGTCGATGTCGTCACCCAACCGCGCTGAGGAGAGTTCCATGCATATCAGACTCGGCGCCCGGCTCGCGGCCATCGTCGTCTTGTCGCTGTTCGGCTCGGCGAGCGCGCTTGCCGCCTCGGCCGAGCACGGCAAGGTCATGTTCATGAAGAAAGGCTGCTGGGAATGCCACGGCACCGAGGGGCAAGGCGCCTCGACCGGGCCGCGGCTGGCGCCCAATCCCGTGCCTTACGAGGCCTTGGCCAATTTCGTGCGCACCACGTCGCGCGCCATGCCGCCGTATCGCAAGGAAATCCTCTCGGATGCCGACCTCGCCGACATCTATGCCTATCTGCAATCGATCCCCAAGCCGCCGGACGTCAAAGCCGTTCCGCTGCTGCATCAATGGGCCGCCAAGCCGAAATGACCGCAGCCATGAAACTCAAGGACCAAGTAGCCGTCGTCACCGGCGGCGGCCGTAATATCGGTGAGCAGATCGCCAAGCTGTTCGCCGCCGAAGGCGCCCGTGTCGCCGTCGTCGACCTCGACCAGGATCGCGGCGCGCGGGTCGCCGACGAGATCGGCGGCGCGGCGGCGGCCTTCGTCGCCGACACCTCCAACAGCCGCGACGTCGCCGCGCTGGTCAAGGCCGTGGTCGACCGCTTCGGCCGCATCGACATCCTCGTCAACAACGTGGCGATCTCCGACAACAAGCATATCCTCGACATCACCGAAGAGGAGTGGGACCGGGTGATGGCGGTGACGCTGAAGTCGCCGTTCCTGATGGCCCAGCAGGTCGCCCGGCAGATGGTCGCGCAAGGCTCCGGCGGCAAGATCGTCAATATCGGTTCGACCTCGGGCTTCCGCGGCCGCGGCCGCGCCATCGCCTACTCGGCGGCCAAGGGCGGCGTGGCCAACCTGACGCGGGCGATGGCGGTGCAGCTCGCGCCGCATAACATCCGGGTCAACTCGATCTCGCCGAACAAGACCGGCTCCCCGGTCGGCAAGGAGGAGTTCGACCCGACCCGCCCGGTGACCAATCTGCTCAAGCGGCCCGGCCAACCGATCGAGACGGCCAGAGCCGCTCTGTTCCTGGTGTCCGACGATTCATCCTTCATCGACGGCGAGAACATCTTCGTCGACGGCGGCGTCATGGCCATGGAAGTGCCTTGAGAACCCGGGGTCGGGGCGTCGACAAGAATGACGCAGGTCGCCATCCCACGCGCGTGACGCGGGGCCCGCGCTATCGCCTTGGCGTCGATGTCGGCGGCACCCATACCGACCTGGTCCTGCTCGACGTCCGCACGCGGGCACTGATCGACGTCGAGAAGGTTTCGAGCACGCCGGCAAATCCGGCGCTCGGCGTGCTCAACGGCATCGACAACTTCGTCAAGCGCGGCGTGCCGCCCGGACAATCGAGTTCTTCTCGCACGGCACGACGATCACGACCAACGCGCTGCTGGAAATGCGCGGCGCCGAGGTCGGCCTGCTGATCACCAAGGGCTTCCGCGCGGTGCAGGAGGTGCAGAGCCAGGCGCGCGACGGCAATCCGTTCGACTATTTCTACGAGAAGCCGGAGCCGATCGCGCCGCAGAGCCTGACGCGGCGAAATCCCCGGCCGCATCGACTATCCAGGGCAACGAGCTCGAGCCGCTCGACGAAGATGCGGTGCGCCGCGCCGCGCGCCGAATTGAAGGCCGCCGGCGTGCGTCTCGATCGCGGTCTGCTATCTCTTCTCCTACGCCAACCCGGCGCATGAGCAGCGCACGCGCGCGACCTGATCGTCGAGGAATTTCCCGAGGCGCGACATTTCGCTGTCGTCGCGAGGTGCTGCCGCGCATCCGCGAATGGCCGCGGCTGTCGACGACGCTGCTCAACGCCTATCTGCAGCCGGTGCTGGTGCGCTATATCGCGCCATCTCGGCAAGGGCCTGGACGAGCGGCGGCGTGCAGCACGCAGCAGCGCTTCCTGATGCAGTCGAACGGCGGGGTGATGCCGTTCCGCGCGGCGGTCGGCGGCAGCAAGACCGTCTACACGCTGTTCTCCGGCCCGGCCGCCGGGCGCGCAGGCCAGCGCCTATCTCGCCGCGCGACGGATGCGCGCAAGGGCTGGTGACGCTCGACATGGGCGGCACCTCCGCCGACATCGCCTTCATCGAGGGCGGCGCGCCGCTGGAAGTGACCGAGGTCACGGTCGCCCGCCGGCCGCTCGACGTGCCGGCGCTCGACATGACCACCATCTCGGCCGGCGGCGGCTCGATCGCCTGGATCGACCGCGGCGGCTTCCTCTGTGTCGGGCCGCGCAGCGCCGGCGCCGATCCCGGCCCGGCGTGCTACGGCAGCGGCGGCGACGAACCCGACCGTCACCGATGCCGACCTCGTGCTGCGGCTTTCTCAATCCGCGATTATTTCCTCGGCGGCACGCAGAAGCTCGACAAGGCCGCGGCCGGCGCCGCGCTGGACGAGCAAGATCGCCAAGCCGCTCGGCATGACGCGTGCGCGAGGCCGCCGCCGGC
This sequence comes from uncultured Pseudomonadota bacterium, assembly GCA_963782145.1. GTDB lineage: Bacteria > Pseudomonadota > Alphaproteobacteria > Rhizobiales > Xanthobacteraceae > Pseudolabrys. Next base: position 61,359 of record CAWAIV010000004.1, on the reverse strand, counting down.
ATCCGCCGCATCGTCGACATGCGCATGGCCGACGAGGTGCAGCGTGTTCTCCGCCAAGCGCGGCGTCGACCTTGCACGATTTCACCCTGCTGCCGTTCGGCGGCGCCGGCGCCGTGCATGCCGCGGCGGTGGCGCCGCGAGCTCGGCATCGGCCGCATCCTGGTGCCGCCGCGCCCGGGCGCCTTCTCCGCGCTCGGGCTGCTCTGCACCGACGTGGTGCACGACTACATCCGCTCCGAGCTGCGGCCGCTGCGATCAGTCGAGCCGCGCGCATGCCGAGGCGATCTTCCGCGAGCTCGAAGCGCGCGCCGCCGCCGAGCTGAAGGACGAAGGCCTCGACCCGCGCCAGGCGAGCTACGAGCGCGAGCTCGACATGCGCTATGCCGGCCAGGGCTACGAGCTGCGAGTCTCGCTCGCCGGCATCGGCAAGCGCGGGCTCGAGCCGGCGCCGCCATGCGGCAGGCGCGCGCCGCGCTTCGACGAGCGCCACGCCGAGATTCACGGCCACGCGGCGCGCGAGCGGCCGGTCGAGATGGTCAGCTATCGGCTGCGCGTTCGCGTGCCGGTGCCGAAATATCTGCCGGCACCGCGGCAGCGAGCGCGACGCTGCCGGCACGCGCGCCGAAGTCCGCGATCAAGGGCAAGCGCGCGCGTCTTCTTCGACGGCAGCGGCGCCACCGAGACCACGCTCTACGAACGCGACCGGCTTGCCGCTCGGCGCCACGGCTGCAGCGGGCCCGCGATCGTCGAGCAGTTCGACGCCACCACCGTGTTCCCGCCGGGCTGGACGGCGCGGTCGACGGCTTCCGCAATCTCATCCTGACGCGCGAGGGCCGGCACCATGGCTAAGGCGGACGATGCGAAGCGCCGAAGCGGCGCGGCGCAAGACTCGCGGGGTCGACGCGCGTCACCGTCGCAGATCGTCCGCAACAAGGTCGCCAGCCTGGTGGACGAGATGCACTATCATTTCTACCGCTCCGGCTATTCCACCATCATCCGCGAATTGCGCGACTTCAGCTGCGTCGATCCTCGACAGCAGCGGCCGGCTGATCGTGCCGCCGCCGATGTTCTTTCACGCGCCGGTCTATCGCCATTTCGTCGGCCGCATCCTCGCGCTCTACCCGCTCGGCGGAGATCCACGACGGCGACGTGTTCGTCTCCAACCACCCTTACGAAGCCGGCATGCCGCATGTCTCCGACATGGGCTTCGTCGCGCCGATCTTCGCCGACGGCATGCTCATCGGATTCAGCGGCTCGATCGCGCACAAGGCGGATATCGGCGGCACCAATCCGGGCAGCACCTCGGCCAACGCCACCGAGATGTTTCATGAAGGGCTGCTGCTGCCGCCGGTGAAAATCTGCCGCGCCGGCGCGTACGACGAGGATCTCGAACGGCTGATCCTCGCCAATCAGCCGCCAGCCGGATCTGGTGCGCGGCGACATGCGCGCGCAGATCGCCGCGACGCGGATGGGCGCCGTGCGCATGACAGGAGCTGGCGAGCGCTTCGGCGCCGGCACGTCGTGATGGGCGCCTTTGCACGCCATTTTGCAGCGGCGCCGCCGCGGAACTGCGCGAGGCGCTCGCGCGCGCTGCCCGACGGCGAACCGCTTCGGCGGAAGGCTATATGGACGACGACGGCGTCGAGCTCGACAAGCCGGTCAAATATCGCGGTCACCATTACCGTGGCAGAAGGGCGAGATCACCTTCGACTTCTCCAAGAGCGGGCCGCAGGCGCAAGGGCCCGGTCAACCTGCGCCCGTCGATGGTCGAGGCCTGCGTGTTCTATTCGCTGATCGGCGCGCTCGGCCCCGACCTGCATTTCAACGACGGCATGCGCGACGTGGTGAAATTCGTGTTCGCGCCGCGCACCGTCACCAATGCCGAGCCGCCGGCGCCGGTGTCCAGCTATCAGAAGGCCAATCTGCGGCTGGTCGATGTCATCCTCGAAGCGCTGGCGCCATTTCAAGCCGGACCGCGCCATCGCCGATTCCGGCGCATCCGGGCTCGCTGCTCGATCAATTGGCACCAGGGCGGACGGCCCGGCCACTCGAATTTGCAATACGAGATCTTCGGCTCGGCCTATGGCGGCGGCAGCGGCCATGACGGCACCTCGATGGTGGCGACGCATCTGTCCAACCTGCACATCACCCCGATCGAGATTCTCGAATCCGAATTCCCCTGCCGCATCACCGAGTTCGCCTTCATCGCCGACTCCGGCGGTCCCGGACGTTCCGCGGCGGCCTCGGCTTCCGCCGCCGCTATCTGCTGCTGGAGGACGCCCTGGTCGTGCGCCGCGACGACCGCGCCAAGTTTCCCTCCAAGGGGCTGGCCGGCGGCAACGACGGTCGGCCCAGCCGCTTCGTTTTGGTTGATCGCAATGGAACCGAGCGTGCCATGCCGTCCTCCGGCCGTTTCGATCTCAAGGCCGGCGAAGGCTTCTATCTCGACAAGGCCGGCGGCGGCGGTTACGGCGAGCCGCGCAAGCGCCAACGCGCGGCGATCGCGCGCGACATCGCCGAAGGCTACGTCACCGAGGCCGCGGCCGCGCGCGATTACGATTTTCATGATGCGCCCGCGGCAAGTGAGCCAATCCGACAAAGGACGCCTTGAGCCGCTCTGCGCAATACCCTAAGCTTGTATACAAGGCGCGACAGACGCTTTAAGAAACTGGGGAGGATTTGAGATGTCCAACCGTCGTGTTGCGGGCGCACTCGCGGCCGCTGCTCTTGCCGTGTGCGTCGCCGGTTCGGCCACGGCCGCCAGCCTCACCTTTTCGACGGGCCGGCAGGGCGGATCGCAATATCCGGTTTCCGTTGCGCTTGCGCAGATCATGGAAAAGGTCCCCGGCATCGACAAAGTGACGCTGCGGCCGGGCGGCGGCGCCAGCAATATCGTCGCTGTCAACAGCGGAATGTCGGATCTCGGCATCACCCTAACGATCAGCGCCAAGGACGCCATCGACGGCCACAAGCCGTATAAGAAACCGATGACCGATTTCGTTCAGCTGTTCGCGCTGCATCCGTTCAAGGTCGTCATCCTGGTGAATGCCGACAGCTCGATCAAGACGTTCAAGGATCTCGCCGGCAAGAGGGTCAACACCGGGCCGAAAGGGTTCACCATCACCGAGCTCGGCGAGCGCGTGTTCGCCGATGCCCATATGCAGGTGAACATGTCGTATCTGACGGTGTCGCCGGCGATCGAGCAGTTCAAGGACGGCCATCTCGACGCGCTGTTCTATACGCTGTCGGACCGCTACGCGCCGTTCATCAATCTGGCGCAGTCGCGCCAGCTGCGGCTGATCGAACTGCCGAAGAACATCCGCGAGGGCCTGCTGAAAGCCTATCCGAGCATCTATGAGGCCAAATTCCCCGGCGTGCCCGGCGTCTACAAGGGCATCACGCAAACGATCGACACGCTGGCCTATCCCAATATCATCATCGCCAACAAGCATAAGATCAGCGACGCGCAGGCCTATGCGCTGACCGCGGCAGTCGCCAAGAACCTCGACAAGGTCGCGGCGGTGGAACCCTCGCTCAAGGTGTTCAAGCCGAAGGACATGGCGGTGCAGGTCGGCGTGCCGGTCCATCCCGGCTCGCTCAAATACTTCAAGGAGCAGGGCTGGATCAAATAGCCCCGCTCACCGGCCGCCGCCATGCCCAGACCCGCCGCCGTAAAAGCCTCGATCGTGAGCGCGGTGGCGGTCGCCATGGCGGCGTTCCATCTCTATACCGGCGCGTTCGGCATGTTCGACACGCCGATCCAGATCGGCTTGCACATCGCCTTTGCGATGACGCTGATCCTGCTGCTCTACCCGACCCGGCCGCCCTTGCCGGGGCGGGGCGGCCAGGCGCTGGCGCTCGGTTACGACCTCGTCGTCGCCGCCGCCTCGGCGCTGCCGCTGTGGTACCGCTTCGACCACTATGCCTATCTCACCGCCGAGCGCTTTGAGTATGTGACGCCGGTGACGACGCTGCAGCTCCTGCTCGGCATCGGCTTCGCCTTCGCCATCCTCGATCTGTGCCGACGCATGACCGGCTGGCCGCTTGTCCTCATCGTCGTCGCCTTTATCATCTATCCGTTCATTCCGAATCTGCCCGGCCCGCTGGCGCACGATTCCTATACCATCGGCATGCAGGTCGACGCGCAGTACCTGACCATGGACGGAATCTACGGACTTCCGCTGATGGCCTCGGCGGAATATATCGCGCTGTTCATCATCTTCGGCTCCTTCCTCGAGCGCAGCGGGCTCGGCCGTTTCATGATCGAATTCGCGGTCGGCCTCGTCGGCCGCTATCGCGGCGGTCCGGCCAAGGTCGCGGTGATCGGCAGCGCGCTGTGCGGCACCATCTCCGGCAGCGCGCCGGCCAACGTTCTCACCGTCGGCGTGCTCACCATCCCGATGATGAAGCGGCTCGGCTATCCGGCATACATGGCCGGCGCCATCGAAGCCGCGGCCTCGACCGGCGGCGTCATCATGCCGCCGATCATGGGCTCGGTCGCCTTCCTCATGGCGCAGTTCACCGGCGTTCCCTACGCGCAAATCGCGCTCTACGCGCTGATCCCGGCCCTGCTCTATTTCTTCGGTATCTTTCTCACCGTTCACTGGTCCGCCGTGCGCTTCAAGATCGGCGGCATCGCCCGCGAGGACCTGCCGGACTGGCGGGCGAATGTGCGCGAACGCGGCCATCTGGTGGTGCCGATCATTCTTCTGCTGTATTTGCTGGCGCAGGGCTATTCGCCGCAATTTGCGGTGACCTATTCGCTCATCGCCGTGGTCGGGCTGTCGTGGCTGCGGCCGTCGACGCGCATGGGATGGCGCGACATCTTGGCGGCGATGGAAAACGGCGCGCGCGCAACGCTGGTCGTGGCGATCGCCACCGCGGCGGCCGGCATGATCGTTGGCGTGTTCGAATTGACCGCCGTGGGCGTGCAGTTGGCGCAGGCGGCGGGCGGCTTCGTGCCGACGCTTTTCATCGGCCTGGTGCTGACCATGTTCGTGTCCATCCTGCTCGGCATGGGCGTGCCGCCGTCGGTCAGCTACATCGTGCAGGTGGCGGTGACCATCCCCATGCTGCAGACCTTCCTCAAGGCCGGCGGCATGCATGGTGACACCGCCGTCATCGTCACCCATTTCTTCGTCATGTATTATGCCGCGCTCGCCGTGCTCACGCCGCCGGATGCGCTGGCATCGATTGCGGCGGCCGGCGTCGCCGGCAGCCCGTTCCTGAAGACCGCCTTGCACGGCACGCGCGTCGCCTTCGTCGCCTTCATCGTGCCCTTCATGTTCGTCTATCGCCCGGCATTGTTGATGCTCGGCTCGTGGTCGCAGATCCTCTGGGACGCGACCTTCGCGGTTCTCGGCGTCGCCGTCATGTCGTCGGCGCTGGAAGGCTATAGCCTGCGCAAACTCACTCTCGTCGAGCGGTTGCTGGCCTTTGCCTGCGGCTTTGCCCTGATCTTCCCCGATCTCTATTTCGACTTCGTCGGCATCGGGCTCCTGGTGGTGTTGCTGCTGTTGCAATGGTCGCCCTGGAACCCGGCCGTCCGCGTCGAAGCAACCACCCCCGTGCGAAATCCAAGTGAAAGATGGCAATAATGAGCAAAGCGAAAATCGGCATCGTGGGACCGGGGCGGATGGGGCTTGCGATGGTCAAGCACCTCATGCGTCACGGCTACCCGGTGATCGTCACCGACTCCAGCGCCGAGCAGATGAAAAAGGCGACGGCACTCGGCGCCGAAGCCGTCACGACGGCTGCCGCGGTCGGCGCGGCCTCCGATTTCGTGATTATCGCCGTCGGCTACGACGACGAGGCGCTGGCGGTCACCACCGGCGCCGACGGTCTGCTCGAGACGATGAAGCCGGGCTCGATCATCGCGCTCAGCTCCACCTGCGCGCCGGCGACCGTCGAACATATCGCCGAACTGGGCCGGCCGAAGGGCATCGAGATTTATGATGCGCCGACCTGCCGCGGGCGCCGCGCCGCCGACGATGGCACGCTGCTCGCGGTGGTCGGCGGCAGCGCCGAAGTGGTCGAGCGGGCACGCCCGATTTACGAGTGTTTCTGCTCCGATATCGTCCACATCGGGCCGGTGGGCCACGGGCAGATCGCCAAGGCGATCAATAATTTCGCGCTCTGGGTCAACGGCCTGGCGCTGATCGAGGCGGGCCGCCTGTGCGAGGCTTACGACGTCAACCTGCCGCGGCTGCGCGAGGCGCTGATGATCTCCACCGGCTCCTCGGGCGCGCTCGACGGCTGGGCGACGATGACCTTCACCTGGGCGCTCAAGGACATGCAGATCGTCTCCAAGATGACCGACCGCGCCAATCTCGGCCTGCCGCTGATGGGTGCCGTGCGCGAACTGGTCAAGGAAGGGCGCAAGATCAAGCAGACGAACCCGCCCGACTGGACCGGCACCGGCACCGATCTCACCTGATTGGCAAAAGCCGCGGGTCCGTCTCCGTTGACGAGGCGCGGTCCTCTTTCTTTGGCCTGCAAGCGACGCCCAATGCGCATCGTCGCTTGCCGCCGGCGCCAGCGGCCGCCGCAACGCGGCCCCGCGCTTCTCGCGGTCCCCAGTCGTTAAGTTATCCGCGCAACGACGCCAGATCGATCCTGCCATCGTAAAGCGTGGCCAGCAGCGCAAGCGCCGCCTTGGTCTGTGCATCCGACCAGCCGCCATGACGCGCATTGAGCGCGAATTTTTCCGCGATGTCGGCACGCGTCAGCGGCTCGTTGGCACCGCCGCGGAAATGCGGCTGCCGCTCCTCGATCACGCGGCCGTCGTTGAGGACGGCGCGGATATGTCCGGTGAAGGCATTCGGATAAGGGTTGTCCGGATCGATCACATAACGGACCCTGGCGGCAAGCGCGAGCACCTTCGGGTCGCGCACCGCCGCGTCGGTGAAGGCATCAAGGCCGACACCGCCGCGCACAAAGCCGCTCGCGATGATGAAGGGCGTGGAGAACTTGGCGGCATAACCGTTGGGCGGACGCTGCTTGGTGGCGAGCGGCTCCCACAGGCGGTGCACCGTGCCCTCGCCGACTTCACAGATCATTTCCTTGATGTCGTCGGCTGCGATGCCGCGCCCCGCCAGACGGCGGGCGCAGTCGATATAGGGATGCGCCATGGTCCCGCAGGGATAGGGTTTGAAGGCGAGCGTCTCGGTGACCCAGTGGGTGGCAAAATCGCCGATGAGGGCGTCGTAATCGCCCTTGGTGGTGTGAGCGAAACCGTAGAACAGCCCATGCACGCCTTCGAACACGGTGCGCGGCCCGAGGAAGCCGCCGCGCGCCAGCAAGGCGGCACGCAGACCAGACTGCGCCGCCCAGCCCGGATGCAGGCGCTTGGTCCAGGCGCCCTCGGCCAGATATTCGATGATGCCGGACGCGAAACTGCCGGCGATGCCGAGCGCGTCCACAATCTGCTTCGCGTTCAGCCCGAGCGCCGCGCCGACGCCGGCGGCGGCACCCATGACGCCGAAAATAGCGGTCGGATGAAAGCCCGCCTTGTGCACAGCCTTCGGCACCACGGTGGACAGCCGGCACATGACCTCGGCGCCGACGGCAATGCCGAGCAAGGCCGCCGCGCCGTCCGGCCGATGCCGCTCGCAGGCCGCCAGCACCGCCGGCACCACGACCGCGCCGGCATGCACCGGACCGCCTTCGAAGGTATCGTCGAAATCCTCGCCATGGGCCGCGGTGCCATTGACAAAGGCGGCGCCGGCGCTGCTCAGGGTGCGGCGGTGTCCGATGGCCGTGCAGGGCCCGTCGTCGTCGAGACCGGCGAGCGCGGCTTTGACATAGTCCTCGTTGCGGGCGGTGACGCAGAGACCGGCGACGTCGACCAGCAAGTCTTCGCATTTGACGCGCAGCGCCGCCGGCAGCTTGCCGGCATCGAGCGCGGCGATACGGGCCGCGAGCTGCTCGGAAAGGGACACTTCGGGAAGTCGGTCGCTCATGCCAGCTCCACTCTTCATCCCGCCGCGGCGGGGTTGATGTTGCGCTGGCTGAGCCCCAAGGTATTGGCGAGTGTCACCACCGTGGCGGTGATGATCAGCATGAACACGCCGAGAACCGAGATCGCGGCGAGGTCGCCGCTTTCGTTGAGGTCGAAGATCAGCACCGACAGTACCTTGGTCTGCGACGTGAACAGCATGATCGCCGCCGACAATTCGCGGACGACGCCGACAAAGATGAAGCACCAGGTGGCGATCACGCTGGTGCGCAGCAGCGGCGCGGTGATCTTCCACAGCGTGCGCAGGCGCGTGGCGCCGAGGATGCGGCTTGCGTCCTCCAGCTCCGGATGCACGGCGCGGAACGCCGACTGCATCTGCTGATAGGCCGCCGGCATGGCCAGCGTGACATAGGCGAGCAGCAGGATCCATAAGGTTCCGTACAGCACGATCGGCGGCCGCGTATAGGCGAAGAACAGTCCGACTCCGAGCACGATGCCGGGGATGGCGATCGGCGCGGTGGCGAGGAAGCCGAGCGCGCGGTAACCGATCACGGCGCGGCGCGCGGTGATGTAGCCGATGACGACGGTGATGATGGTGCCGACCGTGGCGGCGAGGATACCGAGCTCGAAGGTATTTTTCACCGCAATGCCGGTCTCCGACAACTCGAAGAACACGAAGTGGATGTGTTGCAGCGTGAAATTATGCGCGCTGACGAGGTGCGAGGCGATGTTGGAGAAGGTCGCGTTGAGCAGCGCGAAATAGGGCAGAAACACCGGACACATCAGCACCAGCATGCTCGCGCCAAACGCCAGCCACTTGTAGATTCCAAGGCGGACGATGCGCGGCTCGCTGTTCTTGGCGCCGACTACCGCATAACTGCGGCGGCCGAGCACCATGTGCTGGGCGCGCAACAAGACCACAGTTACCAGCAAGAGCGGAAGCGACGCGGCCGCAGCGAGCTCCGGCTTTGGCGGAAACTGGAACAACGTCCATATCTTGGTGGTCATCGTGTGGAAGCCGGCCGGCAGCGCCAAGATGCCGGGCGATCCGAACAGCGTCATCGCCTGCAGGAACGCGATCAACGCGCCGGCGATCAGCGCCGGAAGCGCCAGCGGAATGGTGATCCGCCGGGCGGTGTCCCAGGTCCCGCCGCCGAGGATGGCCGAGGCATCCTCCAGATCGCCGGGCGTGCGGTCGAGCGCGTTGGCCACCAGCACGAACACGTAGGGGAAGGTGTAGCAACTGATGACGAACACCAGGCCCGAAAACGAGTAGATGTTGAGCAGGTGCTCGTCGGCAGCGCCGCCGGTGAGATCGCGAAACAACTGATTGAGCAGCCCGCTGTTCGGCGCCGCCAGCAGTTCCCAGGCGATGGCTCCGAGAAACGGCGGCGTCACGAATGACGCCATCACCAAGAGCCGGACCACCCGGCGCAACGGCATGTCGGTGCGCGCCACCAGCCAGCCCATCGGCGCCGCCGCCGCGCAACAGATGATGGCTGAAAGCGTGGCGAGCTCGAACGTGGTCAGCAAGGGATCGATATAGGAGGCGTCGACGACCAGCCGATGGAAGTTGGCCAGGGTGAAGGCGCCGCTCTTGTCGGTGAAGGCGTAGTAGAAAAGCCATCCCATCGGCAGCACGATCAGGACGCACAAAGTCGCGGCAAAGAGCAACAGCACCGGCGCCGTCAGGTCGAAGGCCAGGCGCCGGCGCGGCGGCGCGGCGGGCAAAGCGATGGTCATGCCGCTAACGTTCCCCTGCCCGTCGTCCGGTCACGCGGGCACCCGGGTCCGGCCTTCGGCCGGCCCGAGCGCAAGCGTTGTACCGCGCAGCCACGTTCCGATGATTTCCTGCGCTGGAAACAGGCGGATGGCCGGGACCAGCCCGGCCATGACGCCGTTGGCGCGATCACACATGGAACAGCTTGACGTAATGAGCCTTGATCTGGTCGCCCTCCTTCAGCACGCCGGCTGCGTCGTCCTTCAGGAGCTTTATCTGACCGATCGGCTTGCGTCCGGGCTTATCCTTGACCTGCGAATGCATCGAGCGCAGACCGCCGATATCGATGATCATCTGCTGACACTCCCGCGTGAAGCTGTAATTGCAGAACAGCTTGGCGGCATTCGGATGCGGGGCGGCCTTGAACATGCCGGTCGGTCCGACGATCTGTGGCGTGCCCTCGGTGGCGTAGACCGGTGCCACCGGCCCGCCCTTCTCCTTGATCTGGAAGATATTGTATTCGTTGCCGTCGGCCTGGATGGCGCGCTCGCCGAGCGCCAGCTTCTTCGGCGGCACGGACGCCGATTGCACCTGAAGCACGCTCTGCTTGGCGAGCTTTTCGAAGAAGCCCCAGCCGAGCGCATGCACCAATTCGTAGGTCGCGGTCATGATGGTGCCGCTGTAGCCCGGATGCGCCTTGACGATCTTGCCCTTCCATTTCGGCAGCAACAGATCGGCGAAGCTCTTCGGCGCCTCGCCGGCTTTCACCAGACTGGTGTTGTAGGCGATGATGCTGAGCCCGAGCCGGAAGCTGGCAAACATGCCGTCCGGATCCTTCTGGTCGGCCGGATAATATTTGGCGACGTCCTCGGGAACATGCGCCGCCAACATGTTTTGTTGCTTCCACACGATGAACTGCGACGCATCCGACGAATTGACCGCGTCGACCGCGTGAATGTTGCTGGCATATTCCTGCCCGATGCGCTGGAACACACGCTCGGCGCCCGTCCGCTCAACCTGACACGCCACGCCGGGGAATTTCGCTTCGAAGGCCTTGGCGATCTTCTCGGCCAGCGGCAGGTCGATCGAGGTGTACCAGACGCACTTGCCTTCCTTCTTGGCGGCCGCGATCAGCGCCGGTGTGATCGCACTCGGCGGCGGCGCGGCGGCCAGAACGCGGGTGGAAAAAGCGTTGCCGAGCGCGAGCGCGCTCGACCCGATCAGCACGTCACGACGGGAAACTCCTGAACCGCTCATCGCACATCCTCCCTTACGTTTTGGCTTGTTTTCCGGCTTTCGCATCGCCCCTTGCAATTTCGTGATCAGGCCTCCAGTGCGCGGCATCGCTCCGGCGGCAGATGCAGCCAGACCGCGCTACCTTGCGGAATGCTGTTGCCGACCGCGGCGATCACGCGCAACTGCGTGCCGTCGCCGACTTCGACCATATAGTCCTGGCGATCGCCGAGGAAGACCTGCCGCACCACCGTCGCCGGCATGACGTTTTCACTCTGCGGAAACTGGGCGACGGAAATCGCGATATCGTGGGGGCGGATCGAGACCGGCGTCGGCTTGTCGGTGTCGATCGGCTCGCCGGTGCAGCGCAAGGCGGTGCCGGCGAAGTCGATGCTGGTCTTGTCGCGCGCCTTGCCCTTGACCACATTGCTGGAGCCGATGAAGCGCGCGACGAATTCGGAGCGCGGCCGATTATAGATTTCCTCCGGCGAGCCCGCCTGTTCGATCTTGCCGGCATTCATCACCGCGATGAGATCGGCGGTAGTAAGCGCTTCCGATTGGTCATGCGTGACATAGACGGTGGTGTAGCGATAGGCGTCATGCAGCCGGCGCACCTCGAAGCGCATCTCTTCGCGCAAATTGGCGTCGAGATTGGACAGCGGTTCGTCGAGCAACAGCGTCTCGGGCTCCACGATCAACGCCCGCGCCAGCGCGACGCGCTGCTGCTGGCCGCCCGACAATTCCCCCGGATAACGCTGCGCCAGCTGTGCCAGCCGCGTGGTGGCGAGGATCGCCTCCAGCTTCTTGCCGATGGTGTCGCGGTCCATCTTGCGCAGCTTGAGGCCGTAGACAATGTTCTCGGTCACGGTCATATGCGGCCACAGCGCATAGCTCTGGAAGATCATCGACATATTGCGCCGCTCGGGCGGCACCGAATGCGCCGGCGACGACAACAGCTTGCCGCCGACATGGATCTCGCCACCGCTCGGCTCGACGAATCCCGCGATCAATCGCAAGGTCGTGGTCTTACCGCAACCGGAAGGACCGAGCAGACAGACCAGATGACCGTGCTCGATGGTCAGCGAAACGTCGTCCACGACCGTTACGTGCCCGTAGCGCTTGGTAACCCCCCGCAAGTCCACGGATCCCACGTGTTCTTCCCCCCAGAACGCGCTCCGGTTCCCAATTTCAGAGCGTGCAATCGGACCATTCTTTTTGCGCAAGCTCAACCCCCTACTCAACCGGTTCCTCTTTCCGCTTTATCTTGGCTTGTCTCGCCGTCGAGCGATTCGCGCGCATCTTGTCCGGCCTTTGCAGGTGGCGAAAATGAGCGGCGCCGGTCATGCCGTCGGCGCCCTTGTTGCAAGGACGAGAGCAAAGCGATATCCGGCCGGCCGGGGAGACGCTATGCTTTGCTACGGTCGTGCCGACTTGCCGGCGCGGCCGTACCTTTCCACCGTGCCGTCTCCCGCCCGAGTTTCCAGGCAATCCATGAACGGCTCCCCCGCTCCCCAGCCGACCGCGCCGCGACTGTTCCTCATCTTCTGTCGTATCGGCCTGACCAGTTTCGGCGGCGGCCTGAGCGGCTGGCTGCTGCGCGAGTTCGTGCAGGACCGCCACTGGCTCAGCGAGGAGGAGTTCCTCAACGGGCTGGCGCTGTCGCAGGCGCTGCCCGGTGTGAACGTGACAAATCTCGCCATCTGGATCGGCTATCGTCTGCTCGGGCCGCGCGGGGCGCTGGCCAGCTTGCTCGGCATCATCGTGCCCCCCGCCTGCTCCATTGTCGTCCTCGCCGTGTTGTTCGTCATGTTGTCGGGCTACCCACTGACCTATCTGGCGCTCGACGGCGCCGCCGCCGCAGCCATTGGGTTGTCGTTGTCCATGGGCATTATCGCGGCGCGCCGGGTGCCGCGCCGGGCGATTCCCCTCGCCATGATGGTCGCAACCTTCGTCGCCATCGGCATCCTGCACCTGCCGCTGCTCTGGGTGGTGCTGGCCGGCGGATCGGCCAGTGTCGCCATCGAGTTCTTCCGGCTGTCGCGGGCGGTGCCTGATGGCCGATAAACTTTTCGCACTCGCCTCCGTCTTCGTTCCGCTGTCGCTAGTGACCATCGGCGGCGGCATCTCGGTGCTTGCCGACATCCAGCGCCAGGTCGTCGACGTGCACCACTGGATGACCAATGCCCAGTTCCTGAACGCCTTTGCCATCTCGCGCATGGCCCCGGGGCCGGGCTCGCTGCTGGTCACGCTGATCGGCTGGGAGGTGGCCGGGCTGTGGGGCGCGGTGGTGGCGACGCTGAGCATCTTCACGCCGACCGCCATCCTCATGTACGGCGTGGCCCATCTGTGGTCGCGCTATCGCGGCGCGCGCTGGCAGGCGGCGCTGGAAGGCGGCTTGCGCCCGGTCGCGGCGGGCATGATCCTGGCGGCGGTCTACGTCTTGCTTCAGGCCATCGAGGGCGGCTGGCTGGCGCGTGGCATCGCGCTGGTCTCGACCACAATATTGATGATGACCCGGATCAGCCCGCTCATCCTGCTCGCCTGTGGCGCGGTCAGTTTCATTGTATTGCACATGGCACTAGCGCGGTGATCGAGCGAGCGAGCGAGATAACCGGCCAAGGGAATTGGAACATCCATGTCGTGCCCCTATTCGGAAACGCTCGCTGATTACATGGCGCGTTCGCGGCAACTGACGCTGCCCGCGCCGGTGGCGCTCAAGACAAAGCTGCACGTGCTCGACACGCTCGCCGCCATCATATCGGGATCGAGACTCAAGCCCGGTGCCTTCGCCGCCCGCTTCGTGCAGGAGCTCGGCGGCCGTGCGGAAGCGACGATCCTCGGCACGCCGCACGTGACATCGGCCGTCAATGCCGCGCTCGCCAACGGCATGGCGGCGCATGCCGATGAAACCGACGACTCGCACCTCAAATCGCGATCGCATCTCGGCTGCGCCGTGATCCCGGCGGCTTGGGCAATTGCCGAACGAAACCAGAAGAGCGGCCAGAGCGTGATCAACGCCGTGGCGCTCGGCTACGACGTCGGCGCGCGCAGTGTCATGGCGCTGGGATATGGATCGGCCAAGAGCCAGAAGCACAGCACCCATAGCATCGCGACCGTGTTCGGCGCCGCGGCGGCGGCGGCGAGCCTGAGCAATCTTGGCCCGCAGGAATGCGTTTACGTGCTCTCCTTCGCGGCCCAACAGGCATCCGGTGTGCCCTCTTGGAATCGCGATCCCGAGCACATCGAAAAGGCCTTCGATTTTGGCGGCATGGGCGCCAGAAACGGGGTGTTCGCGGCGCTGATCGTGCAAGCCGGCGCCACCGCGGTCCCCGACCCGCTGACCGGCCATCACTCATTCCTGCATGCCTTTGGCGAGACACCCGATGCCGAAGCTTTGATCGATAGCCTCGGCAGCCGCTTCGAAGTGATGGAGGCATCGATCAAGAAATGGTGCGTCGGCTCGCCGATTCAGGCCGCCATCGATTCGCTGACCCTGCTCATCGCCGAACATGCGGCGACGGCGCGGAACGTCAAACGGATGATCGTGCACATGCCGGACGACCGCCTGCACGTCGTCAGCAATCGCGATATCCCGGACATCTGCCTGGAACATCTGCTGGCCGTTGCGCTGGCCGACGGCACGCTGACATTCGCCAGCTCGCACGACGAAGCGCGCATGCACGACCCGGCCATTCTCGCGTTGCGGGAGAAGATCACCGTCATTCCGTCGCAAGAACTGACCAATGCCAAGCCGGCGCGCCAAGCGATTGTCGCGCTCGAACTCGAAGACGGCCGCACCGTCGAGAAACGGACCTACGCCGTTCTCGGAACGCCCGATAATCCGATGTCGCCGGCCGAAGTACAGGCGAAGGCGGCGGATCTGATGACGCCCATTTGCGGCGCCGGCCGGTCGGCCACGATCATCGACGCCGTAATGGAATTGGAGGATGTCGCTGACGTGACCGAGTTGCGGCCGTTACTACAGGCAGACTGAGACGCCGAGTTGGACTACGGCAGGTACATGCCGCCATTAACGTGAATGGTCTGCCCGGTCATGAAGCCCGACATGGGCAGACACATGGCCACGATCATGGCCGCAGCCTCCTCGATGTCACCCATGCGCCCGAGCAGCGGTTGATTGTTGGCCGCCGTTATGCCTTCGCCGGAAGTCGCCGAACGCTGGCCGCCGATCTTACCCGGCACCACGCAATTCACCCGGATATTGGCGGGCGCGAATTCAACGGCCAGCGCCTTGGTCAATCCCACCAGTCCGGCCTTGGCCGTGGAGACGTGCGCGCGTTCCACCGCGCCGATATGACCGGACACGCCACCGATATTCACAATCGCGCCGCCGCCGGCAGCGACCAGGAAAGGTACGGCCGCGCGGCTGCAAAGAAACGCGCCATCCAGGACAACGGCGAGTATTTCGTGCCATTCGCCCAGGGTCATGGAGACGAAGGGAGCGTGACGCCGTACCGAAGCGTTGTTGACCAAGATATCGAGGCGGCCAAAGGTTCTCTCGATGTCCTTCATCATATCCGCGACGGCACTCTCGTCCGTTACGTCGGCCAGGTGGACAAGCGCGCGGCGGCCGCGACCGCGGATCTCCGTTGCGACGGCTTCCGCCTCGGCGCGCGAACTCTTGGCGTGGACGACAAGATCAGCGCCGCACTCCGCGAGCTTCAAGGCGGTGGCGCGACCGATCCGCCGCGACGCGCCGGTGATCAGCGCGACTTTTCCAAGCAGGCTCGTGGATTCCATCATTGGTCGCCCTTCTCACCTTGCCCAGAACATCGCGCCGAAAGCACTCCGCCCGGGCCCATCCGAGCCGAAGAATGCGAGCCGGATGGTAGCCGCTTTCACCGCTACCGATGCCGTCACTGACGTGTAATCCACAGGGCGAACGGTCGGAAGACCCGTTTGCGCCATGAGAAAATGTAGCCCTGCACGCGATTGACCGGCAATTCCGTCGGCTGGCGGTCAGAATTTCGCCGGCCGCTTTTCCTGGAATGCCTTGATGCCCTCGGCGCGGCCCTTGTCCGCCATGCAAATCACGTGAATTTCGTTTTCATAGCGTATGCCGGCTTCCAGCGGCATCGACATCGCCGCGCGCACGGCGGCCTTCACCGCCTGCGTTGCCGTCGGGCTGAACGACGCGATGATGGCGGCGAGTTCCGCAACACGCGTCAGCACATTGGCATCGTCGACGACCTCTTCCACCAGCCCCATGCGCAGCGCGGCGTCGGCATCGACCGGATCGCCGACCAGCAACATGCGCATGGCCTGACCGTAGCCGACGAGACGCGGCAGCATTTGCGAAGCGCCGCCGCCGCCGACCCAGCCGCGCGTGACTTCCGGTCCGCCGATGCGGACACTGCGACCGGCGATCCGGATATCCGTCGCCAGCGCAATCTCCATGCCGCCGCCGAGCACCCAGCCTTTGAGGCCGGCAATAACCGGCTTGCGGATATCGCGGACGACGGCCGCATATTCGACGCGGTTGCGGAACGCCCAGAGGTCGGACAGGTCGGCCAGCCCGTTGAGATCGCTGCCGGCGGAAAAGGCGCGCTCGCCAGCTCCGGCGATGGTGGCGACACGAATTTCGTCATTGGCATCGATTTCGCGGCAGATGCGGGCGAGCTCCAAGGCCATATCCCGGGTGATCGCGTTGTGCTTCTCCGGCCGCGCCAGGACGATGCGCCCCACGCCATCAGCCACCGACAACTCAACCCGGCCTGTCATCACGCGTCCTTCCCACGATTCGTGCGAGCGGCTTACGAGCGGCGTTCGACCTCGAGCAGCACGCCGGACACGTCCAAGCCCGTGCCCTCATGCGCGATCATATCGCTGAAGATGGCGATCATATTATCGAGCAAGCTCAGATGCAGCCCCAATTTCTCGGCATAGGCCTGAGCCGTACGGATGTCCTTCAACTGATATTCGGCGGGACCACCGGGCACGAAGTTACGCTCGACCATGCGCTCGCCATGCAGCGTGAGAATTTTCGAATCGGCAAAGCCGCCGCTCAGCGCCTGGCGCACCGCAGCGGGATCGGCGCCGCCGCGCGTCGCGAAATGGAGGGCTTCGGCCACCGCAATCATGGTTCCGCCAACGATGATCTGGTTGGCGAGCTTGGTCAGTTGTCCGGTGCCGACCGGTCCGAGCCGGGTCGCGCGCCCCAATACCGCGAAGACATCCGCCAAGCCCGTGACGATATCGGCTTCGCCGCCCGCCATGATGGCCAGCGTGCCGTCGCGCGCGCCGGTCTCTCCGCCGGAAACCGGCGCATCGACATAACCGACCCCGCGCGCGCTGAGCCGCGGCGCCTGCGCCTGGCAGAATTCCACCGGAATCGAGCTCATGACGACGAGCACGGACCCCGGCCTGAGCGCCTCCGCCGGCTGGCGCCCGCTTTCATCATCCGAGAACAAGACCTCTTCGACCACCGGCCCGTTGCTCAGCATGACGATCGCCACATCGGCGCCCTCGCACGCCGCCGCGGGGCTGGCCGCTTGGCGAACGCCGAATGCCGCCAATGGCGCGGCTTTCGCCGGCGTTCGATTCCACACCGTCACCGCAAATCCGGCCTGCGCGAGGCGGCGCGCCATATGGCCACCCATAATGCCGGTCCCGAGCAGCGCGATGCGGCGGGGCATCGTCATCCCGCCACTTTCGCCGGTTTCTTCACGGCAGCGAGCTGTTTGAACGCGGGCGATTTCTTGTAATGCGCATCGAGCGGGTAACAGCCGGAGACGATGCCGTTGCGCGGCGCGGTGGTGCAGTCGCTGAAGGTACGGCAGAGGCGCTTCTTCTGCACACCGCGTCCCCTGAGAATGTCCAGCATCAATTCGGGATAGGCCAGCACCATGCGGCCCAGTCCCACCACATCGACCCAGCCCTGGCGCACCACGGCCTGGGCGACGTTCGGGAAGAACTCCTGCAGATAAGTATAGCCGCTGCCCATGAAGCAGAAATCGGGGAACGCCTGCTTGAGATCGCGAACCACCGCAAGGTGGCGCATGACGCCGACGAACGGATCTTCCGGCGGATGATAGCCGTCGGACGGCGGATAGAGCGCCGGCCGAATGTAATGCGGATTGTAGTAGGGGCTGGCGATCGTCAAGTTGACGAAGCGGATGTCGAGCCCGCGCAGGATTTCGAGGAACGCCTTCGGCTCGCTCAGATCGTATTCCAGCGGATTATCCGGATTGGCGCCGAAGGCATAGATGTAGGGCACGCTGTGCTCTTCCGGAACTCCGGGGCCGAGCGCGCCCGGCTCGGACGTCTCGGGGTCCGGCTTGAACGGCACAGTATCGATGGCGCTCAGCCGCACGCCCATGTGCAAGCCTGGCGCCTCGGCGCGGATACCCTCGACGATCTCGCGCAGGAAGCGTGTGCGGTTTTCCAGGCTTCCGCCGTAAGGCCCCGGCCGCGTGTGTGCGCTGAGCAGCTCATGGCCGAGATAGCCGTGACAATGCTTGATGTCGACGAAGTCGTAGCCGCATTGCTGCGCCCGCTTCGCCGCGATGACGAAGTCCTCGATCAGGCGCTTGATCTCGTCGTCGCTGATGACCGGACGGTCGGCCGGATAGCCGAATTTCCGATCAAGCAGCGGATGATTATAGGCGATGATCGATTCGAATTTATTGTTGTCGTTGGGCTTGCAGAAGCGGCCCGAATGGGTGAGCTGCAGACCGATGACCAGACCGCGATCGTCGCCCATAACTTCCTTGTGGGCCTTGATCAGGATGTCACGCAGCTCGGCGACGCCGCTCTGCGTGTGGTCGGCCAGATAGAGCTGTTTCGGATTGGCCCGACCGTCATGGCGCACCGCGCAAGCCTCGCCGCCCCAGATCAACTTGGCGCTGCTGAGGCCAAAACGCTGCCAGCGTCGCTTGGTATTCTCGGAGGGACGACCATCCAGCTCGCAATCCCAGCCTTCCATCGGCTGCATGCCGAGCCGATGCCCGATCGACATGCCGTCGAATTCCAGCGGCGCGGCCAACGGGGAATCCGGGCCGCTGGCGACGATGTCATCGCAGGGCATATCGAGGCCCAGTGTCTTCATGTAGTTGCGAAAGCCGGCAACTCCATCGAGCGATCCAGCCTTGGGGTAATCACCGAATTTCATTTCCACTCCGACAGATTGTTACGCGTGGGCCATTTGATACGAAACTTTCAGCGCGCTCGAACGTAATCGAGCATGACTTCGACGGCATGTGCGCGGCGCGCCTTCAACTCGCTCGGGCTCGTCAGGTCTCGGCCAAAGGCCGTGGTGAGCGTCGCCGCATTGCTGAAGAAGAAATAGCTGAGCCCGGCGAGCGAGATGTACAATTGCAGCGGGTCGATGCCGGGCTTCACCAGCCCCTTCTTCTGGCCGGCCGCGAGCACGCTGCGTAGGACATTGGCGAGCGAATTGTGCATGTCGCGCAGTTGGCGCGAGCGCTTGAGGAACTTCGCATTCTGCATGTTTTCGCCGGCAAGCAGACGAATGATCCGCGGATGCGCCAAGTAATAGTCGAATTTGAATTCGACCAGCTTGCGGATAGCCTCCAGCGGGTCGAGGTCGATCAGATTGAGGTCTCTTTCGGCCTCGCGCATCGCGCCATAGGCCCGCTCCAGCACCGCGACGTAGAGATTTTCCTTGGAGCCGAAATAATAGTAGAGCATTCGCTTGTTGACGCCGGATTGCTCGGCAATCGTATCGACGCGAGCGCCGGCGAGACCCTTATCGGCAAATTCTTCCTCCGCCGCGGCGATGATGGCCAATTTCGTGCGCTCGGCGTCGCGCACCGGCACGATAGCCGCCTTCGGCTTTGTGTTGGCCGCCGGGCGCCGCGGCCTATAGCTGGCAGCGATATTTTTCACGATCGGCTCCCTGATTTGAAATTCAAAAGACGCGCTGAACGCGGCGGCCGCGCATTGGCCGCGATGATGCCGGCGAGATTGATATTCCGTGGCAGGAAAATACGCGCATCCATGAGCTTGAGGGCGGGCGCGATCTCCGGCCGAAACTCCATCTGCGCCAGAATATCCCTTTCGAGATCGACGCCGGGAGCGATCTCGATCAATTCGAGGCGCCCGGCCTCGTTACGGCGAAACACCGCGCGTTCGGTCACGAAGAGCGTGCGCTGGCCGTTCGCATGGGCGAGCGCGCCGGAATAGGTGACCTGCTGCACCTGGCGGACGAACTTCTTTTCGCGGCCCTCGTGCGCAATGCGGGTCTGCCCGCCCGGCCAGTCGATATCGAGCCCGCCGCTGGTGAAGGTCGCGCTGAACACCATGGTTTGCGCGTTCTGGCTGATATTGATGAAGCCGCCGGGTCCGATGATGCGGTCGCCGAAGCGGCTGACATTGACGTTGCCATGCTCGTCGACCTCGGCGAAGGAAAGAAACGCCAATTCGAGGCCGCCGCCGTCATAGAAGTCGAACTGATAGGGCTGGTCGATCATCGCCTGGTAGTTTCGTGCCGCGCCCGGCTCGTTGCCGGTTGCCGGCGCGCCGCCGATCAGGCCCTGTTCGTTGGTCAGCACCACGTCGTCGAGCGCGCCCTCCTCCGCCGCGATCGAGGCGATGCCGGTGGAGATGCCGGAACCGAGATTGCAGATGGCGCCGGAAAACAATTCCAGGCTGGCCCGACGCGCGACCACCTTGCGCGGCGAAAACGGCAAGGCGGCGATCTGCGACAGCGGCACCTTCAATTCGCCGGCATAGGCGGCGTCGTATTCGGTGAAGAAGGTCTGCGACTGCTTCGGCTCGACCACGACGAGATCGACCAGCATGCCCGGAATCTTCACCTGCTTGGGCGGCAAGGTACCGCGCAGCGCCATGCGCTTGACCTGCACGATCACGATCCCGCCCGCGCGCCGCGCGGCCTGCGCCATCGAGATCATCTCGCCGAAGACGGCTTCCTGCTCCATCGTCACGTTACCGTCTTCGTCGGCGGTGGTACCGCGCAGCAAGCGCAATGTCGACGTGAAAGGGCTTGAAGAACAGGTATTCACGACCCGCCAGCTCGATCAATTCGACCAGGTCTTCTTTCGCCAGTTCGCTTTGCCTGCCGCCGCCATGGCGCGGATCGATAAAGCTGCGCAGCCCGACATGGGTGACCAGACCGGGACGGCCGGCCGCCATCTCGCGCGTCAACTGCGAAAGGCACCCCTGCGGCAGGGTATAGGCCTCGATCTTGTTCTCGGCCGCCATACGTTCGACCGGCGGCGAATCGACTAAGGTGCCGCAGACGACGCGCTTCAACAGTCCGGGATGGGCGAGATGGCCGATGCCGCAATTGGCGCGGTCGCCGAGTCCGACCGGATGCACGGTGGTGAGATTGCCGGGCGTCCCTTCGGCCAGAAAGCGACGCTCGATGGCGGCGATCAGCGCGTCGGGCACCGAATGGCCGGCACCGGAGCCGCCGATCAAAAGCGTGTCGCCGCTTTCAACCAGCTTCGCCACATCATCGGCCTTGGCTACCCGCACCGCCATCTAGTTCACCAGCCATGTTCGCATGGCGCCGACGACCAAGGAGACCAGCATAAGCCCCCGGCATTGGCCAGCCCGGAATCGGGAGAATACGGGCAGTACTGAGGCGCCCATGGGCCGCGCCGGCTGAAGCGGGCGGCAAGCCCTTCGGCAACCCGGCGCGAAACCATCGACGCGGGCGGATATCGGCCCCTCTACGGGATTGAACATCAGCCCATGTAAATATCTAGTTAGTTATAAAAACCCACCGCGCTGATGTCAACATTTCTAGCGCACCGGCGCGCCGAACCCAATCGCCCAATGCGCCATGCTCAATGCGAAGCGGCGGTGCCGATAGCGGCATTGCCATCGATCAAAGCCGGCTGATGGTCAGTCCGCCGTCGACATGCACCACCGTTCCGGTGGCAAAGTCGAGCGCGCCGTTGGCCAAGGCGCCGACGGCGGCGGCGACGTCGGCCGGCTCGCCCCAGCGCTTGGCGGGCACCAGGCCTTCCGCGATGAGGGCGTCGTATTTTTTTCCGACGCCGGCCGTCATGTCGGTGCGGATGATGCCAGGGCGCACCTCGAACACCGCAATGCCTTCGGCGGCGAGACGAACGGCGAAGCCCTCGACCGCCATGGCCAGGCCTGCCTTGGAAATGCAGTACTCAACACGGTTGAGCGAGACCATTTCCGCCGAGCACGAGCTGATGAAGATCAGCGCGTGTCCGGCGTGTTTATTGCCGCGCGCAATCATCCGTTTGGCGACCGCCTGGGCGAGAAAGAACGCGCCGCGCAAATTGACGCCAAGCACGGTGTCGAAATTGGCTTCCGTCGTCTCCAGCAGATCGAGCCGTTGCGGCGGGGCGATGCCGGCATTCGACACCAACAGGTCGACCGGCCCGAGCGCGGCTTCGACCACATCGAGCACGCGGGCATGATCGCCGACCTGGCTGACATCACCGGCAACAAAGGTTGCCGCGCCGCCGGCCGCTTCCAATCGCGCGACCGCCGCTCGCGCCACCTCGTCATCGCGGGTGCCGGTGATGGCCACATCGAATCCGTCGGCGGCCAAGCGCTCGGCCGCCGCCAGCCCGATGCCGCGACGCCCGCCGGTGACCAGCGCCACGCGCCGTCCGCTCCGCTCTGTCATGGGCAATCTCCGGTCTGCGCTGTCATTTCAGGGGGCGAAGAAAGTCAGATAGTGACCCTGCTCGGCCAACCGCTGCACGTAAAGGGCGAGCTCGCGCATGTGGTAGTCGCCCCACATGGTGGCCTCGCCACAGGGTATCTTGCGGCCCGGCGGCACATAGTCCCAGCCGTTGGGGCGATGATACTGGCTGTGCAGCACCAGCCCTTGATGATCGGCATTGCTACTGAGATAGCGATCCGACAAGCAGCGTCTTCAGCACCGTCAAGCCGGCCTGACGATAGCGCGCGCCGTCTCGTCCCTTGCCCTGCAGCCAGGCGCCATAGCGCAGCAATCCTTGCGCGCCGATCGCCGCCGCAGAGCTGTCGACCGGCTCGAAATCGTTCTCCGGTTCCGACTGGCGACCGTAAGGGTCGACGAGATCGCGCAAGCCTGGCGCGCCCGTATCCCAATAGGGGATGCCGTCGGCGGCGGTGTGCGTCGATGAAGAAATCGCAGGTGGCCGCCGCTGCCCGCTCCATGATGCCGACGATCTCGGCCTTGCCGCCGTACGGGACGAACTCCGCCTGCGGCCGCGTCTCGATGAATTCGAGCAATTCGGCGAAGCCGCACATGGCCCAGCTCAAACCGCGGGTCCAGGTCGAATAGCCGGAATAGCCCTGCTGGGTGCCGACGCAGCGGAAGGCGCCGTTGGTCACGTTGAAGATCGCCTCATGCGCGGTACGGCCGCGCACGTCATAAATGTCGCGGCCTTCGCCGTAGAAGATGCTGTATTTGGCGGTGGTGCGGGCATGCGCGATGAGACGGCCAAGCAACGGAATGATCACATCGCCCTCGCCCTTCATCACGTGGCCGAGCTTATGGGCGAGCGCCAAGACGCGCAGCGTACGCATGGTATCGATGAACAGCGAATGCGGTCCGTTGAACGACTGAATATAGCCGAAACCTTCGCCCAAATCGGTCCAGCGATGCGCCTGCACCGCGCCGGAGCATTTGAGCGCGAGCTCGAAATACTCCATCTGCCAGGGATCGTGCGCGATCCGCCCTTCGCCGACCAGACGGCGAAGATTGCCGTAGGTACTGATCTGATTGAAGCCGTGGTCGTGCACGCCGAAATGGGTGACATGCGCGGGCATCTCGGCGCGAATGCGCGCGAGCGCCATATCCAGGAATTGCTTGTCGCCGGTGGCATCGAACTGCAGGACCGCGCTGCCGAACTCGAAGCCTTGCGTCCAGTCGGTCCAGCCGCGTGGCTGGTAGCGACCGGCCACCGTATGCACCGGCGCACCTTCGGCGCGGTCCATGCTGCGGTCGATGGCGAGAATCTTGCCGCCGGAAACCTCCCACATGCGTCGGATCGCTGGCAGCAGGTCAGCGGGTTGAAGGCGGTATCGATCTTCATGAGTTTCCTTTGGGCGCTCCTTGTCGCGCATGCGGCGGCTTCAGCGGATCACGCGGGCGCCCTTGCCCTTCATGATGGCTTCCACCTCCTTGGCATTCACCATCGAGGTATCGCCGGGCGTCGTCATCGCCAGCGCGCCGTGGGCGGCGCCGTATTCAACCGCCGCCTGCGGGCCCCTGCCTTCCAGGAAGCCGTAGGCCAGGCCCGAGGCGAAGCCGTCGCCACCGCCGACCCGATCGTAGATTTCCAGATTTTCACGCAGCGGCGCCTCGTAGAACTGGCCGCCGGCATAAAGGATGGCGCCCCAGTCGTTGATGCTGGCGGTCTTGGCATTGCGCAGTGTGGTGGCGACCACCTTGAAATTAGGGAAGGCCTTGACCGCGGCGGCGATCATCTTCTTGAAATTGGCGGCATCGATCTTGGAAATATGCTCGTCCATGCCTTCGACTTCGAAGCCGAGGCAGGCGGTAAAGTCCTCCTCGTTGCCGAGCATGACGTCGACATGCGGCGCGATGCTGCGGTTGATCTTTTGCGCGGCGGCCTGGCCGCCCTGGCTCTTCCACAGCGAGGCGCGATAGTTCAGATCGTAGGAAACGACGGTGCCATACTTATGCGCGGCTTCCACCGCCTCGATCACCGCTTCGGCGGTGTTGGAAGCGAGCGCCGCGAAAATGCCGCCGGTGTGGAACCAACGCACGCCTTCCTCGCCGAAGATCTTCTCCCAATTTACCTCGCCCGGCTTGATCTGCGAGGCGGCCGAATGACCGCGGTCGGAGCAGCCGAGCGCCGCGCGCACGCCGAAGCCCTTTTCGGTGAAGTTCAGGCCGACCCGCGTGTTGCGGCCGATGCCGTCGAAGTCGCGCCAGATCAGATGCACGGTGTCGACGCCGCCCTGCCAGATGAAGTCCTGCACCAGCCAGCCGAGGTCGTTCTGCGGCAAAGCGGTGACGACGGCGGCGCGCTTACCCCAGCATTTGCGCATGGCGCGCGCCACATTGTATTCGCCGCCGCCTTCCCAGACCTGGAAGCTGCGCGCATTGCGCACGCGGCCAAAGCCGGGATCGAAGCGCAGCATGACCTCGCCGAACGCGACGCAATCCCATTGCGTCTCGCCGGCGGGCCGGAGTATTCAAGATATCGCTCATGTCTCACTTCCCGCGTATGCTCTTGATCAAGGCAATGGTGTCGCGCACCTTCTTCTCGATACCGGCATAATCCTGGGCATCGAGCAGTTGCTTGGTGATCAGCTTGGAGCCCATGCCGACGCAGGCGACGCCGGCATGAACCATTGGCGCAGCGAACTCTTCGCTGCAGTCGACGCCGCCGGTCGGCATGATGCGGGTCCACGGACAGGGGGCAAGCACGGATTTGACGAAATCCGGTCCGCCCACCGACTCGCCGGGAAAAATCTTGACGATCTCGCAGCCGAGTTCCTCGGCCATAGCCTATTTCCGACATCGAACCGCAACCGGGGCTGTAAGGGATCTTGCGCCGGTTGCACACCTTGGCGACGTCGGCGTTGAGCAGTGGCCCGACGACGAATTTGGCACCGTTGGCGATAAAGATGCCGGCGGTCGGCGCATCGACGACGGAACCGACCCCCATGATCACGCTTTTGTCCGCCTTGGCGAAGTGACGCGCGACCTCAAGGAAGACATGGGCGGCGAAATCGCCGCGATTGGTGAACTCGACGCATTTGGCGCCGCCATTGGCGCAGGCCTGGATGACGTTCTTACAGACCTCGCTATCGGGATGATAGAAGACCGGGATCACTCCCTGCTCCATCATCGCCGCCAGAACGGCCATGCGGTCGACTGCCATTTTCCTCTCCTCAACGGTCAGAACGCGTTGCGCGGTCGGCGGCGGTCGGAGCGAGCCGGTCTGCGCTGCGCCCCAGGCTGCGGGTGGGATCATTTCATGCCGATGCCGAAGCGACGCCACCAGGGGGTTTTCGTTATCGTGCAATGCCATCCGCGCGATGGCACCGGAATCGCTAAGTAACTGGATGGTTACCACTTCACCATGGCGCTGTCTTCGCCGTCAATAGGAGCCATATGCCCTGGAGTAACCGCCCGGTGTGCAGCCACGCGGCCGAGGGCAGCGGCGGGGTTCATCGCGCGGACGGCGGCGCCCGGCGCCGCGCCCGGCCGCTCGCGCTTGACAGCGAAGTAACCATCTAGTTACATAACCGGTGGCCGCATTGCTGCGCTTCCGCGCCATGACAGCGCGGCAACAAGCGCCGTTCAATCGACAATCATAGACACCCATGGACGCAATAATCCAGCCTCGTCAGCACGCCTCCATGGCGGCCGACCTCGTTCTCGGCTTCGACCTCGATTTCGACGCGCTTTACAGCCGCGCCGGCCTGGCGGCGGTCGATGCGCATTTCCTCAAATTCCTGCGCCAGCGGGACGCCACGCTGCTTGAACGCCTGGTCGCGGCCCGCGCGGCGCCCGAGGCGATAGAGGTCAAGGCCGAGAAGGACCTGATCGTCGATCTGGCGCCGGCCCTGGACGACTTCCTTGCCGAACTGTTCGGCATCGGCGCCGCGGTCGACGCGCTGCGCCTGCGCGACCGGACTCTGGCGCCGATCTATTCGGTCAAGCGGCTGTTCGTGCAACGCCGCGCCGCCAAGAAATTCACGCCCGAACAGGCTGAAAGTTTCGACGGCGAGTCGTTGCGCGCGGAGCTCGAGCGCCACTTCGGCGGCGCGCTCACCGAATTGCGCTTCGCCCAAAAGGTGGAAGCCTGGATGGGCGCCGAAGCCGAGCATGTCGAAGCACTCGATCTCGCCGCGCGCTATGCCGCCTGGGCGACCCACAGCGCGGCGGGCAAGGAGCGGCACGGCGGCGGCGTGCTGTTTAAGGTGCCGCACAAAGTCGAACCCGAACATCTGGTGCCGGTGAAGAAGACGAGCGCCGGCGGCGTGCCCTCGCTGTGCTTTCCGGAGCAGCACCTGCGTCAGCGCGAGGGCTTCGCCCTCACCGATCAAGGCACCGACATCACCGGCGCGCTCGACCAGGCCAATTACTGCATCTGGTGCCACAACCAGGGCAAGGACAGTTGCGCCAAGGGCCTGCGCGAAAAGACCGGCGCCTTCAAGGCGAATTCCTTCGGCGTCGTCATGGCGGGCTGCCCGCTGGAAGAAAAGATTTCCGAGATGAATCTGGTCGAGGCCGAAGGGTGCACGCTCGGCGCACTCGCTGTCGCGGTCGTCGACAACCCAATGTGCGCCGCCACCGGTCATCGCATCTGCAACGACTGCATGAAGGCCTGCATCTACCAGAAGCAGGAGCCGGTCGATATTCCGCAGATCGAGACGCGGGTGCTCAAGGATGTATTGGCGCTGCCCTGGGGCTTCGAAATCTACGGCCTGCTGACGCGCTGGAACCCGCTCAACCTACGGCGCCCAGTACCGCGCCCGGCCAGCGGCCGAAAGGTGCTGATTGTCGGCCTCGGCCCGGCGGGTTTCACGCTCGCGCATCATCTCATCAACGATGGGCACACGGTGGTCGCCGTCGACGGCTTGAAGATCGAGCCGCTGGCAGCGGAGATTTCCGGCGTCGATGTAGATGGCGCCCGCGCGCCGTTCCGTCCGATCCGCGACGTCGAGGAACTGCGCGAGCCATTGGGCAGCCGCGTGATGGCCGGTTTCGGCGGCGTCGCCGAATACGGCATCACGGTGCGCTGGGACAAGAATTTCCTCAAGATGATCCGCCTGCTCTTGGAGCGGCGCGACGCCTTCAAGATGTACGGCGGCATCCGTTTCGGCGGCACCCTGACCATCGATAGCGCTTTCGATCTCGGCTTCGATCATATTGCGCTGTGCGCCGGCGCCGGCCGGCCGACCATCGTGCCGATGAAGAACGGGCTGGCGCCCGGCGTGCGCCAGGCCTCCGATTTCCTCATGGCTCTGCAGCTCACCGGCGCGGCCAAGACCGACAGCCTGGCCAATCTGCAGGTGCGCCTGCCCGCCATCGTCATCGGCGGTGGACTGACCGCGATCGACACCGCCACCGAGGCGCTCGCCTATTATCCCCTGCAGGTCGAGAAATTTCTCGTCCGCTACGAGATGCTGGCCGCCGAGATCGGCGACACGGCGGTCCGTGCCGGTTGGCGCGAGCAGGAGCGCGAAGTCGCCGAGGAATTCATCGCCCATGCGCGGGCGATCCGCGCCGAGCGGCAGGCCGCGGTGCAACAAGGCCGGCGGCCGCGCCTGGTCGAATTGCTGCAGAGCTGGGGCGGCGCCACCATCGTCTACCGGCGGCGGCTGATCGAAGCGCCGAGCTACACCTTGAACCACGAGGAAGTGGCCAAGGCGATGGAAGAAGGCATCCGTTTCGCCGAGCAATTGACCCCCGAGGAAGTGCTGCTCGATTCCCATGGCCATGCCCGCGGCTTGCGCGTGCGCTCTTCCTCTGGTGGCGACGCCGGGCCGGCGGAATATGAAATCCCAGCGCGCACCATCTTGGTCGCCGCCGGCACCCAGCCGAACACCGTGCTTGGCCGCGAGGAGCCGGATCAGGTCCTGGTCGACGGCAAGTATTTCCAGGCGCTCGACGAGCACGGCGCCCGAGTAACGCCCGAGCGCATCACCAAGCCCGACTCCGCCGACGTGCTGATGAGCCTGCGTCCGGACGGCCGCGCCATCAGCTTTTTCGGCGATCTGCATCCCTCCTTTGCCGGCAATGTGGTGAAGGCCATGGCCAGCGCCAAGCAGGGCTACCCGCTGATCACGCGCAAGCTGATGCAGCAGCCGGCCGCCGCGGAGGCTGGCGCCGAGGCGCTGTTCGCCCGTCTCGACGACCAGTTGCGCGCGCGCGTGCACGCGGTGATCCGCCTCACCCCCAATATCGTCGAAGTGGTGCTGCGTGCCCCGATGGCGGCGCGCGCCTTCAAGCCGGGCCAGTTCTACCGGCTGCAAAACTACGAGACACTGGCGCGCCGCAGCAACGGCACGAGCCTCACCATGGAAGGCCTGGCGCTCACCGGCGCCTGGGTCGACCCGGCGCAAGGACTGCTGTCGACCATCGTCTTGGAAATGGGCGGTTCCTCGGACCTGTGCGCGCACCTGCAACCGGGCGAACCCGTGGTGTTGATGGGCCCGACCGGGCGCGCCACCGAAATCCGCGGGGGCGAGACCGTGCTGCTGATCGGCGGCGGCCTCGGCAATGCGGTGCTGTTCTCGATCGGCCAGGCGTTGCGCGCGCAAGGCAGCCGGGTGATCTATTTCGCCGGCTACAAGCGCGTCGTCGACCGCTACAAGGTCGGCGAGATCGAGCGCGCCGCCGACGCCATCGTCTGGTGCTGCGACGAAGCCCCCGGCTTCCGCGCCGAGCGGGAGCAGGACCGCGCCTTCGTCGGCAACATCGTGGCAGCGCTCGACGCCTATGGCTCGGGCGCACTCGGCGAGCAACAGATCTCGCTCAGCGATGTCGACCGCATCATCGCCATCGGCTCCGACGGCATGATGGCCGCAGTCGCAAAGGCGCGTCACGGCATCCTGGCGCCGCATCTCAAGCGCGGCCACCGCGCCATCGGCTCGATCAACTCGCCGATGCAATGCATGATGAAGGAAATCTGCGGCCAGTGCCTGCAAGTGCACCACGATCCGGAAACCGATTTGGAACGCGTGGTATTCTCCTGCTTCGACCAGGACCAGGATCTCGACCATGTCGATTTCGCCAATCTGCGTGGGCGGCTGAACCAGAACAGCGTGCAGGAAAAGCTGACGCGGCTGTGGATCGATCGCTCGCTGCGCCAGCTCGGCCTGCGGAGCGCCTAGGCCGCGTCGACGCCGACCGCGTCGGCGACGTGGCGCAGGCCGTCGCGCTCGAGCAAGCGCGCCAGCTCCTGCGTGACGCGGCACACCACGCCCGGACCTTCATAGATCAGCGCCGTGAGCAGTTGCACCAGTGAAGCGCCGGCGCGGATCATGGCATAGGCTTCCGCGCCGGTGCCGATGCCGCCGGCGCCAATGATCGCGTACCGCTTGCGGTCCATGCGTCGATAGGTTTCGCGGATGCAATCTTGGGCAAGCGCAGCCGCCGGCGGTCCCGACACCGCGCCGGGCATCGCCCGCCAGATGCGCTCCGGCGTGCGCAAGCCGTCCGGCTTGACCGGCGGCAGATTGAACATGAAACCGGAAATATAGGTGTGCTCCTCGGCCGCCTGCAGCACGCGCTCGATGGTGGCGACGCCACCGAGCGGCGAAACTTTAAGGAACACCGGCAGGCGTACCGGCACCTCGCCGAGCGCCGCCAGCATGGCGCGCAGGTGCCCCACATCGGCGAAGAAGTCACGGCCATCCTCGGTGTTCGGACAGCTCAGATTGAGCATCAGATAGTCGGCGACCGGCGCAACGACGCGGGCCGCCGCGACATATTCGCCGATGATCTGCTCGGCGCTTTCCGCCGGCGCGCCGGGTCCGCGATTGGTCTTCACGATATTGACGCCGAGCGGCACCGGCAGCCGGGTGCGTGCCAGCCGCGCGGCAATTGCCGGCGCGCCGTCATTGGGCAGACCGTAATGCACGACGATGGCGCGATCCTGCGGCAGCCGGAACAGGCGCGGACGTGCGTTGCCGAGCGAGGGATCGATCGAAATCGAGCCGATCTCGACGAATCCGAATCCCAGCGCCGCCAGCATCTCGATGGCCGTGCCGCTCTTGTCGAAGCCTGCGGCCAGCCCGAGCGGCGTCGGAAAGCGCAAGCCGGCGACGACGCTCTCCAGCCGCGCATCCTTGACAACGGTGAACCGATACAGTGGTCCGGCCAGCGCCCGCAGCCGCGCGCCGGCAGCGATCGCCAGATGATGCGCGCGCTCCGCGTCCAGGCGAAACGCCAGCGGCCGGACGATTGACGAATAGAGGCCCATGCGGTGCCGCCCAATCAGCGGTATAAACTAACGACAATCACGGCGACGCCGGTGCGCCGCCGCCTCTTCCTTACGCCAGATGGCGCAGCACCGCGCGGCGCCGCAGAACCCGCAGCCGGCGTGCCGTCCTGCATCAAGGAGCGCACATGCGCCGCGTAGACGCCGAGACGATCCGACGACAGCATGCCGATGTCGCGCGGATAGGGAAGATCGATCGGCACGATGCCCTTGGTCATCCCCGGCCGCGCCGACAGCACCAGCACCCTGGTCCCGAGGAACACCGCCTCGGGAATGCTGTGGGTGATGAAGATGATGGTCTTGCGGCTCTCATGCCACAGCTTGAGCAGTTCGATATTGAGGTTCTCGCGCGTCATCGCGTCGAGAGCGCCGAAAGGCTCGTCCATCAGCAGACTGCTGGGATCGTGGATGAGCGAGCGCGCGATCGCCACCCGCTGCTGCATGCCGCCGGACAGTTCATAGGGGTATTTGCCCTCGATACCCTCGAGGCCGATCATGTTGAGCAGCCGGCGTGCCCGTTCCTCCGACCTCTTCGCATCGAGGCCGAGCACGCGCGCCGGCATCAACACGTTGTTGAGCACCGTGCGCCAGGGGAACAGCACCGGGCTCTGAAACACGATGCCGAATTCGCGGTTCGGTCCGTGGATCGGCTTGCCGCGCAGGCGGATTTCGCCCGCGCTCGGACTGAGCAGTCCGGCGATAATGCGCATCAGCGTACTCTTGCCGCTGCCGCTCGGTCCGACAACGGCCAGGAACTCGCCCTCGCCGATCTCGAGGTTAATGTCCTTGAGCGCTTCTATCGAATTGCCTTCGCGGGTTGCGAAAGTCTGGCAAATGCCATCGAGCTGCAGGAGCACTGACTTGCCGCCGCTGCCGGTCGGTTTCGAATTCATTGCATGCGCTGCCAATGCACGAGAAGACGCTGGGCGCCGGAGACAATGGCAAACAGCGAGATCGCCGCCAAGGAAACGAAGGCGATGGCCGCGAAGCTGAGTGACAGATCCATGTTGGTTTTTGCCACCAGGATCAGCCAGCCGATGCCGTTGTCAGACCCGATGAACTCGGCGAGAACGGCACCGATGATGCTCATGGTGATGGCCATCTTCAGTCCGTCGAAGATGGAAAGCAGCGCATTCGGCAACCGCAGCAGCCAGAACACTTTCATGCGGCTGGTCTGCAGCGAACGCAAGAGGTCGAGCGCGTCAGGCTCCACCGCGGTCAGCCCAGTGACCGTGTTCACCACCACCGGGAAGTAGGACATCATGATGATGAGAGCGAGTTTGGAGCCGATGCCGAGCCCGAACCACACCAGCAGGATGGGCGCGATCGTTACCTTGGGGATGGATTGGGTCAGGATGACCAGTGGATAGATCAGCCGTCCCACGGCAGGGGAATAGACGATCAGCACCGCCGTCGCCACGCCGAGCAGCGCGCCCCCGGTAAAGCCCAGCCCGATGGAGGCGAGCGTGATCAGGAGCTGCTTCATGATGAAGCCGAAATTTTCGACCGCCGCCGCGATCACCGCAGTCGGCGTCGGCAACAGATAGGATGGCAAATGGAAGCCGACCACCGCCGCCTGCCAAATGACGCCGACGGCCAACAATGCGGCCGCCGGCTCCAGGACCCTGCGGATACGTTCCACGACCTTGCTCAGTAGCGTCCGAACACCTTGGTTTCGAGGAAACTGCTTCGGCTCCTTGTCCACCTTGACGACCGGCAGAAAGCCCGTCGAATAAAGATCGGTGGCCTTGATGTCGCTCTTGACCTTATAGGCCTCGAAGATGATGTCGCGGGTGCGTTGCCACTTGCCGGCGTCCATCCAGCCAAGCCCGTGCTTGAGAGCCGCCGGCGTCAGGAAATCTTTGAGCGCTTCGCGATACTGCGCGGAAGCAATCGGCTTGGAGCGGATTTCCTGATGCGCGGCGTAGAGCATGGCGAGCGCCTCCTGCGGATGCTCGACCCCGTATTTGAGGCCGCGATAGGTGGCGCGCATGAACTTCTTCACCAGTTCCGGGTCGTTCTTGACCGTGGCGTCGCTGGCGATGATGCCGTTCGAATAGATGTCGAGTTCGTATTTGCCGGCGGGAATGGTCACCACCGGGCGGTTCTCCTTGGCGGCGGTCGCCCAGGCGATCACCGTCCCGGAATTCGAATAGCCCGAGGAGAGGTCGACCTGGCCGGAAAACATGGCCGGAATGGTCGAGGCGATCTCCACATTGATCATGTCGACCTTCTTGGGGTCGAGCCCATTAAGCCGCATGAAGCCCGGGAACAGGGCGCCGCTCATCGACTGCAACGGCGTGCCGTATTTCTTGCCGATGAAATCCTTCGGCGTCTTGATGCCGGTCGATTCCAGGGCCAGGAATTGCAGCGGCTGATTGTCGAAAATGGCGCCGAGATATTTCACATGCGCGCCCTGCGCCGCTTTCAGCGTCAGCACGCCGGCATCGGCGAAACCGAACTGGGCCTGGCCCTGGTCGATCGCCTGCACCGTTCCGCTCGAACCGTGGCCGCGCACCAGCGTCACGTCGAGACCTTCGTCCTTGTAGTAGCCCTTGACCAAAGCGGGATAGAACATCGCGTGCTTGCCGCCGATCACCCAATCCATCATGAAGGTGACCTTTTGCAGGTCCTTGGCGTAGGCCGCCGAACCGGCGAGGCCAGTGACCATCACCGCGGCGAGCAGCAAACCTATGTGCGCGAGAGCTCGTCTCATTTATGTTTCCTCCATTATATTTGTCGGCCCACGGCGCAGCCCGATGACGGGGACTGCGCCAATCATTCGGCGGCCTGAGATGCAGCCGGCCGCCGGAAGCGGGCGACCAGTTCATCGGTCGGCGTCACGTCGCCGAAGTTGATGCAGAAGTTGATCAACGTTGCGTTGTGCTCGGCATCGCTATGGTCGGCGGTGGCGTCGCTGATCATGGTGGTGCGAAAGTCGAGCAGCATGGCGTCGCGCGCCGTGCTTTCGCAGCACGTATTGGTGGTGGTTCCCGCCACCAGTACCGCCTTGATGCCGCGGCGGCGCAACTCCGCTTCGAGGGTCGAGGACCCTTGGATGAAAGCGCTGTAGCGGGTTTTGCAGACCACGAGGTCTGCGGGCTGCACGTCGAGCGCGGGCCATAGTTCGGCGCCGAAGGCGCCATCCTGCATCGCTTGTGCTCGACGCGCCCGTCGCTCCGGCGTATTGAGCACGTCGTGGAAATGCGACCAGTTCTTGAACGAATCCTCGTTGGAGATCGTACGGATCCACACCACCAGTCCGCCGGCCGCGCGCAATGCCTCGGCAAGCCGGTTCACATTGGGCACGATCTCGCGCGCCGCCGGCACCTCGACTTGCTGGCCAGGCGCCATGAAATAGTTCTGCATGTCGACGACAAGCAAAGCCGTCTGCGGCGCCGGCACGTCGTCATGAACGTTCCAACGGCCCTGCCGGCGTATGACGCGGGCGACGATCTCCTCCGGAATGGTCACTTTATGCATGGAGCGCACCTCATCCGGCCGGCAACGCGGTCGCTATCCGCTTTTCGGCTTGTTCATCTCGTCTACCAGCCAATCGAGCATGTAGGGCACCGCCTCGGCGCGATTGTCGTTCATGAGGTGGATGCCGCCGCCTTCCGCCTCGGTCCAAATGCGCAAATGTTTCGGCTCGGGCAGATCGTTATAGGTCTTGTAGGCCGCCTTTACGGTGACGAGGAAATCGTCCTCGCCGTGGGTGACCATCACCGGACACTTGGCGTTCTTGAGCACGCCCTTGAGCGTGAAGGCCTTGAGCTTTTCTCGGGCGTCCTGCTCGTCCTTGGCGCCGATCACCCACTCGATCTGCGGGCGTACGGCCGGCCAGAAATCATAGATATCGTCGAGCAGGTCGTAACAGGCGCCCCAGACGATGGCCGCGCGCAGCCGCGGCTCGAAGGCGGCGCCGCGCGCGCCATAATAGCCGCCCATCGACTGGCCGACGAGACCAATGCGGTCGGCATCGACGTCGGGACGGCTGACCAGGTAATCGACCGCCGCGCTGATCGCCTTTTCGTAGTCCGGGCGCGCATAGACGTTGCGCACGCGCAGCGGCTCGCCCATGCCAGGCCCGTCGAAGCAGAGCACGCCGAACCCACGCTGCAGCATCGCCTGCGCGGCGAAGAAATAGAGTTCCTCGGCCAGGATATCGACGCCGCCGAGATAGGCGATGGTGGGGTGCTTGGCGCCACCATGTGGCGGCTTGTAATAATAGCCGCTCAGATGCGTGTCCTCGAACGGGAAGGTCACCCGCTCCGGCGGATTCTCGAAATAGGGCAAGGCCGCGTGAAAGCATTCGATGCTGTGCAGATAGGCGTCTTTCTTGCGCGGGTCTTTGCCGAGCAAATAGAACTGAGCCGTGCGGTAATAATTGTGGGCGCGCAGGTAGGCGTCACGTGCGGTGATCGTACGGCCTTTCTGCCTGGCCTCCGTGGCGAGCATCTCCACCCGCTCGGCGGCGGCGCGCCATTCCTTGTGCCAGCTCTCGCCGTCACCGACTGTGATTCGTTCGGCCACGCGATGGCATTCGTGGAAGTCCGCGCCACCCAGCTGGCAGACATTCACGATTCTAGCGGCAAAGTGGTAGGACCAGCCCTCGTTCCCGGGAAAATAGCGGAACATGCTCACGGCGTTGTCTCCCCGGCGGTCGCCGCTTGCGACCTCCTCCCCCGTATGACAACCGACGCCCGGCAACACTGCCGTTTTCAGCGGCGGCCTTTTTGGCCCGCGATACCACTCCGAGCAGGAATTAACTAGCTAGTTATATGAACAACCGTCAGCGATTGAGTCAAGGATTCAGTTTCCATGGCACTTGCAACATCGCCGCACTGATCGCAGCGCAATGTTCCGCGCGGTCGCTTGCGTGTGCGATATTGAGCATGTCACTCCGTGAAAAATTTGATGGCTGCTATCGCGACCGCAGGTAACAGTGCGGCGATTTTGCGCGTCAGAAATCCATTTCTAACGTATAAAGACCGCCGCTCTGACGATCGACGGTGTAGACGATGGCCCGCTCGTCGACGAAGACGTCATTGAGCTGGATGGTTCCGGAGGGCGACAGCGGCGGCGTCGGCGGCACGAAAAGCCCGACCTGCTTGGGCTCGTATGGGTTGGAGATGTCGAAGGCGCGCAGTCCACCGTTGAAGAAAGTACCGAGGATGATGTCATCGGAATGCCAAGCCGTCGGCACCGGCGTGTTCTCGAAGATGTTATGAGCGCCGAAGCGGCCGCGGCTGGCGTAGACGTCGACATCCGAGGTCGGGCAGGTCGCGATCGGGATCGGATTAGTCTCCGTACGCGCATCGAGGATCCAGATCAGCTTCGGCCAGTCGGCGGAATTCGGCGAGGTGCATTCGTCGGTGACGATGAGCAGATCGCGTTCAAACAGTGGCAACACGGTGTGGGTAAAACCGGTATAGGGCGGCGAATTGTCCCAGCGCGTCACCATTTTCGGCCGCGACTTATCGGAAATGTCGAGAATGATCATGCCGGCGTCGATGCAACCGACGTAGCAACGGTCCGGTCGTTGAGGATAGACGTTGGTGTTGTGGGTGCGGAACCCCTTGTCGAGCGCGGGCGCGTTGTGGCGGACCGGCGGCGGTTCGCTGTCGCCGTCGCGCACGCCTGGCAGCCACCAGCGCCCCACCTCGATCGGCTTGGCCGGATTGCGCACGTCGAAAATCTGATAGCACTGGTCGTCGAGCGGATGCCGCGGCTTGAAGTCGGCGGCGCCGCCGGCCAGGTGCACATATTCGCCGTCGCAGAACCATAATTGATGCACGCCGCGCGAATAGGGGCCGGAGCGGTCGACGAAGGCGATCGACTTCGGCTGTTCGGGAACGGAAATATCGAACAGTTCAAAGCCGGCCGGCTGCTGCCCGACTTTCTGGCATTGATAGGCGACCGCCATGATATTGCCGCTGATCTCCAGCGAGTTCGACCGCATGTAGCTTTGCGGCAGATCGGCCTGCACCACAACGCGCGGCTGGCGCGGATCGGACACGTCGACGCCGGTGAAATTCTTCGGCGCGCTTTCATGCGCCAGCCACAGGATACGGCGGCCATCGGGCGCAATCTGCACCGACATGCCCTCACCCATGCCGCCAAAACCGTTGAGCTCGTGATGGCTGAGCGGCTTGAAATTGTGCGCGATCGTGCGCGTATCGTCGAAGCGCGGCGCGGTGCCTGCGGCGGTCATGATACACTCCAGTCTTGATGGCCAGGGGATTTGCGTGCGAGCGAGGCGAGCGCAGCGAAATGTCGGCCCTGGCGAATTCCCTTGTCAAGCAGAACTCACCATGCGGTTACTTGGCGGCGGCGCCCGCGCGACAAATTATTGCGCAAGGTGAAATGTCTTGTCGCAGTTTGCCGGCGTTCAAGCGCCCGGCGCGCGCCGCGCGCGGTCGCGTGCACAATCAAGCGGCATTGCCGGCGCGGTGGCGGCGCACGCGCCTAAAAGGCCCGCGTCGATTGACAAGCCGGGGGCCGCCAACCTACGATACCTAACTAGATAGTTAAGACGGTATCCATGATCCCTATCACTGGCTCGACGCGGCTCTACGCCATCATTGGTGATCCCATCGGGCATGTGCGGACGCCGATGGCCTTCAACGACTATTTCGCGGCGCGCAATATCGACGCCGTCTGCCTGCCGATCCACATCGGCCGCGACGATCTCCCGCGCGGCTGGGCCGGCTTGCAGGCCATCGTCAACCTCGACGGCTTCATCGTCACCGCGCCGCACAAGCAGGAATCCGCCCAGCTTTGCGATACGCTGGAAGCCGACGGCGTGCACACCCGCGTCGTCAACACGGTGCGACGCGAGCCGGACGGACGCTTCACCGGCACGCTGCTCGACGGGCGCGGCTTTCGTGAGCGGGCTGACGTCGCATGGCCACGAGGTCAAAGGCCGGCGCTTCTACATCGCCGGAGCGGGCGGCGCCGGCACGGCGCTGTCCTACGCGCTGGCGGACAGTGGTGCCGCCGCGCTGACAATCCATAACCGCACCCAATGGAAAGCCGAGAACCTGGTCGCCGGCGTCAAGAAAGCCTTCCCCGCCTGCGACGTCCGCCTCGGCACCGCCGACGCGAACGGCCACGACATCGTGGTCAACGCCACATCGCTCGGCCTCAAGCCCGACGATCCGCTGTCATTCGATCTGGCCAGCGCCGATCCCAAGGCCCTCGTGGCCGAGGTGGTGATGAAGCCCGAAATGACGCCGCTGCTGATCGCGGCCGAGCAACGCGGTCATGCCATCCATTTCGGCACGCACATGCTCAATGGCCAACTTGAGCTGATGATGCGGTTTCTCGGCCTCAGCGCGCCGCCTGCCGAATGACACCGTCCGGCCGCGGCCATCCCGATTCGAGAGTGAGAACGCAACCATGACCTATGTCGTCGTCGAGAACTGCATCAAGTGCAAATACATGGACTGCGTGGAGGTCTGTCCGGTCGATTGCTTCTACGAAGGCGAGAACATGCTCGTCATCCATCCCGACGAATGCATCGATTGCGGCGTCTGCGTGCCGGAATGTCCGGCCGAGGCGATCAAGCCGGATACCGATTCGGGGCTGGAGAAATGGCTGGCGCTCAATGCCGAATTTGCGGCGACCTGGCCGAACATCACCAAACGCAAGGAGCCGCCGGCCGACGCCAAGGACTATGACGGCATGGCCGGGAAGTTCGAGAAATTCTTCAGCCGGGAACCGGGAGAGTGAGCCTCGCCGACCTCGCCGTGCAGCTTGCGCGCGCCCGTGCGCAGGCGAGTCTGCTCGACCCGGGACCTTGGCTTGAAGTGGTGAGCAGCGTCGACGACGGTTACCGGGTGCAGGCGCAACTCGCCAAACTAGCCGGCGATGACGTGCGCGGCTGGAAGGTCACCGCGCTCAAGCCCGAACAGCAGCGCGGCTATGCCTCGAACAAGCCGGTCGCCGGCGCGCTGCTGGCGCCCTATGTGCATGTGGCGCCGGCAACGCTCTCGGCGGCGCAATTCGTCGCGCCGCTGCTCGAATGCGAGGTGGCGTTTCTTCTCGGCAAGGATCTGCCGGCGCGCCCGCGGGGCTACGAGTGCGACGAGGTCGAAGCGGCCATCGAAGCCGTCGTTCCGGTGATTGAGATCGCCGACTGCCGCTGGCCGGCGGATGCCCCCGACCTGCTCAAGCTCGCCGATTCGATGGGCAATGGCGCCTTCATTGCCGGCCGACCGTTGCGCGACTGGCACAAGCTCGACCTGTCCGACTTGACCGTTACGCTGACCTGCGAGGGAAGCGACGTCGAGCGCGGCAGCAGCGCGCGCATTCTCGGCAACCCGCTGCTGGCCGTATTGGCGCTGGCCAATGCCCAGCCGCTTCCCGCCGGCGGGCTTAAACGCGGGCAGATCGTCACCACCGGCACCTGCACGACACCGGTGCCGCTGCGTCACGGTCAGTATCTTGCGGATTTCGGCGCGCTGGGCGGGCTCGTGTTGAACATCGTCTAGCGCTTGCCGATAGCGCGCCTGGCGCCTCAGTCCATCGCCAACACGCCCTTCGACTTGAAAATATTGCGGATGCGCGAGGAGTATTCGTGAAAGCCGTCATGCAGCCGGTCGAGCCGGCGCGGGCGCGGCAGATCGATGTCGATGATCTCGACGATACGGCCGGGGCGCGGGCCCATGACGACCACGCGGTCGGCGAGCAGCACCGCCTCGGGGATGCTGTGGGTGATGTGCAGCGCGGTCTTCCGCGTTTCCATCCACAGCCGTTGAATATCCATTGAGATCTGCTCGCGCGTGAGCGCGTCGAGGGCACCGAACGGCTCGTCCAGCATCAGCATCGACGGCCCATGCACCAGCGCCCGGCAGATCGATACGCGCTGGCGCATGCCGCCGGAGAGCTCGTAGGGCTTTTTCTTCTCGAAGCCGCCGAGGCCGGTCGCCTTGAGCAGGTCGCGGGCGATCGGCTCGTATTTCTTGCGATCCATCTTGCGGATGTCGATCTGCAGCATCACGTTCGACAGCACATCGCGCCAGTCCAGCATGATCGCTTCCTGGAACACGATGCCGACATCGGTCTGCGGGCGATCGACCGGCTTGCCGCCGATGGTGATCGTCCCCGTCGTATAGGGGGCAAGGCCGGCCACCATCTTGAGGATGGTGGTCTTGCCGCAGCCGCTTGGCCCAACGATAGCGACGAATTCCGACTCGCGGATGTCGAGATTGACGTCGGCGCAGGCTTCCACCATGCCGCTCTTGGTCTGGTAGGTCTTGCCGACGTTTTGCAGCCGGATATAGGGATCAGTCATTGCACTGCCGGTCTTGAGAACACTAGATCGGACGGAAGCCTTCCCGCCGCGTCGCCGCGCGCGGGAAGGCGATCCATCACGGCCCTACTTCTTCGGCAGGTAGGGCGGCTTCGACAGATAGGCGTTGGTGTAATACTTGTTCATATCGGCCTGCGGCGCCATTTTGGCGTATTTCTGCAGGAGATCCTGGCTTTCCTGCCAATCTTCCTTGGCCGACCACATCACCGGTTTGCCCTTGGTGTGTTTGGTATGGATGATCGTCATGGTGCCGTTGATTTCCAGCATCGCGATCTCCTTGTTGAAGGCCGGGGCATGCTTGAGGAAGATGTCCGCCGCCTCGCCGCGGTGCTTGTTGGCGTAGTCCCAGCCGCGTTGAGATGCCCGCAGGAAGCGGCGCAACTGATCGGCGTGCTTGGCGTCCTTGACCCAGTCCTTGTTGACGATGACCGCGCTGCT
Organism: uncultured Pseudomonadota bacterium; assembly: GCA_963782145.1. GTDB lineage: Bacteria > Pseudomonadota > Alphaproteobacteria > Rhizobiales > Xanthobacteraceae > Pseudolabrys. The sequence goes on along the minus strand of CAWAIV010000004.1, from coordinate 20,788 downwards.
CATCGTGGAAATGCCGGCCATGTCGTAGAGCCGCGTCCAGCCCATCTTGACGCCGGACTTGAGCTGCATGCGCGGCCCCTGGTCCATGAAATAGCCGAGCAGGGCATCGGCCTGGCCGCCGAGGACGGCCTGCTCTTTCGCTTGCGGGTTGGAGACGGTGATCAGCTTGACGTCGCTCACCTTCATCTTGAGCTTGCCCATGAAGGCGGTGAAGATCGCCAGGCTGGCGTCGCCGGCGGTGATGGCGATGCGGCTGCCCTTGATCTCCGATATCTTGTTCGGCCGCGGATTGTCGGCGCGATAGATGAAGGCCATCGGGCTCTGCTGCAGCGTGACGCCCACCGCCTCGACCGGCATGCCGGCCTGCACGCCGCGCATCATGGTCGCTGCGTCGACATAAGCGACGGGATTGGTCTGGTTGGCCACGAGCTGCGCCACGGTGGTCGAGCCGCTGCCCTCGAAGATCTTAACATCGAGGCCCTCGGCTTTGTAGAAGCCCTTGTCCAAGGCGACGAAGAACGGCGCGTGCTCGCCGTACAGCGTCCAGTTCAGGCGGAATGGAAACGGCTCCAGCGTCTGGGCGCTGGATGTCGTCGCGAAGGCTGCGACAGCCGCAATCGCGGTCACGAGCGACAGTAGGATTCTCTTACGTTTCATCATTTTTCTCCTCCCTAGCTTTCTCTAGACTGCCTCGGTATCGAATGAAGCTTGCTTTGGTGTCGTTGCGCAAAAACTCGATTGACTGATACGCCGGCTTACATCGTGCCCGCCTCTTCACGGACCCGGTGGGTGACGTGCCAGGGGATCAGTAGTCCTTCCAAGAGCTCCACCAAGTAATAGAAGACCAGCCCGATGATCGTCAGCGCCACGATGGTGGCGAACATCAACGCGGTCTCCATGTTTGAATTTGTCACCAGCAGCAGATAGCCGAGTCCCCTGTCGGCGCCGACGAATTCGCCGACGACGGTGCCGGCAATGGCCAAGGTTGCCGCCACCTTCAAGCCGCTGAACAGATAGGGAAGACTGGTCGGCAGACGAAACTGCGAGAAAATCTGCAAGCGCGTGGCGCCCATGGAGCGCGCGAGATCGCCCATTTCCGTCGACATCGAGCGCAAGCCGACGGCGGTGTCGATCACGATCGGAAAGAACGAGATCAGGAAGGCGACAAGGATTTTTGGCGCCGCGCCAACGCCGAACCAGACCAGGAACAAGGGCGCGATCGCCACCTTGGGCACGATCTGGAAGAACAGAATGGTCGGCATGACGAATTCGTTGAATCGCCGCGACGAGGTGATGGCGATGGCGAGCGGAATGGCGATGCCGACCGCCATGGCGTAGCCCACCAGCATCTCGTAAACCGTCACCCAGCCGTTGCTGAGCAGCGTCGGAAGTTGGTCGATGAAGGCCGCGGCGATCGCCGTCGGCGCCGGCAGTAGATAGGGCGGCATCTTGTAGATGACGACGAAGAGCTGCCACGCCAGCAAGAACGTCACGATGCCGGCGAGCGGAAACAGATTCTTGAGGATGCCCAGCCCGCTCGCATGCGCCCCGGCGTTTTCTGGCTTTGCGGAATCACTCATCAGCGCCATCGTTTCCTACTCACGTGCCCACCGTTCCAATGCGCGGATATTGCCGAGTGTAACAGAGGGCTCATGCCGGTAAAGCCTCCGGCATTTCCGCAACGCTGATCATCTCTTTCTGCGCCGCATCGGCAAGCGTGACACCCAAGCCCGGTCCCGTCGGAATATGCATGATGTCGCCGCGCGGCCGGAACTGCGCGTCCATGGTGCCGCGATCGGCAAGATATTGCGGACCATTGACCGCCGCCGGCAGCTTAAGTCCCGCCCACGCGAAGAAATGCGCGGTCGCGGCCATGGACAGCTCTGGATCGGTCAGCCCCGAGGCGAACAGAAGCAAGTTGTTTTCCTGTAGAAGTCGCGCAATGCGCGTTGCGTGCCACAATCCGCCGCACCGCGCCACCTTCATGGCAATTCCGTCGAACATGCCCAAGGCGATGAATTCTTCGGCTTCGACCGGAGAAACGATGCCTTCATCCATCAGCACCGGCAAAGCACCCTGTTGCTTCAGCTTTTGATAGGCGCGGATGCGGTTAGGCGGCAGTGGCGATTTAAGTCCCTTCAGCCCCAGGTCGGCGAGCTTCGGTGCCACGGCGAGCGCGGTATCCAGATCGTAGCTGGTATTGGCGTCGGCCCAATGAAATCCGTCCGGAGCAAAATTCATCACCTTGCGTGCGAGTTCCAGATCGTAGGACGGCGTCTGCGGATAGCCGACTTTGATGTTGAAATTCCGGTAGCCGAGTGCCCTGCCCTGCTGCAGGAGTTGTTCGGCGCCGGCGATGGTGGGCGATTGTACGGTCCAACTTAGCGTGATCTGGCTTTGCTTGGCGCCGCCAAGAAGATCGCTGACCGACTTGCGCGTCTGCATGCCCCACAGATCGTAACAGGCGAGATCGATCCCGGCCTTGCACAAGGGTTGGCCGACCGAAAACGATGGGCGGATCGCCCGCTCCATCCGTGCATGAATATCAGCGAGGTCACTCGGATCGGCGCCGAGGATGGCGGGTGCCAGGTAGTATTTTAGGGTGCTCTCGACGGTCTCGACCGTCTCATAGGTCCAGGTCTCGACCGGAACGGATTGCCCCCAGCCTTCGACACCGTTCTCGTCGCGCAGGCGCACCAGAATCGACGGCCGCGCGCCGCCCTTGAAGAACTTGAATTCGCCAAGCAGCGGATAATCGAAACGCTTGATATCGACGCGGGTAATCCGAGCCATCTCGGACGCAATCCTCTTGGTGTTCCCCTGGCTGCCCTCTTATCCGGCTGGCGCCGCCCGAGGCTGGCCAACATTGTAACTATCTGGTTAGATCAGGGCGAGCTAAATCTTCGCCCACGTTGCGACGCTGCGGGATAAGTGACGGCATGGCAGGATTCGGATCGATGAGGAAAGATTGCCGGATTTCAACGGCTTGTCGCGCGGCGCACGGGTGGCCCGAGGGGCTTGCCGGAACGACGACGCGCCACATAGGGAGGAAGCCGCGTTGAGCGCGCCGTCCTTGATTGTGCGCGAGGTGCGTCTCTACGAACGCGCCGTGCATTTGCGCATGCCTTTCCGCTTCGGCGTGGTCACCTTGACCGACGCGCCGCAGTGTTTCGTGCGCGTGCGCGTCGAAACGCCCGATGGCCGTTCGCTCTGGGGCGCTGCGGCTGAACTGCTCGCGCCCAAATGGTTCGACAAGAATCCCGCTCTCTCCAACGAGGACAATTTTGCGCAGCTCCGGCTTTCCTTGCGGCTGGCGGCCGCAGCCTACCTCGACGGAAGCGCACGCACGGCATTCGGCCATTTCGCCGCTCATTACGAGGAGCAATGTACGGCGGGCGCCAAACGCGGCTTGAATCCGTTGGTCGCCAATTTCGGACCGGCGCAGATCGATTGCGCGATCCTCGACGCGCTGTGCCACGGCGCCGGCTGCTCGTTCTATGATGCGCTGCGCAATAACCTGGTCGGTATCGATTCGGCACTGCTCGGCGAGCGCCTATCCGATCTCGCCGATTTCGACATGACGCGCTTCCTCGCGCAATTGACGCCTGCCGACAAGATTGCGGCGCGCCATACTGTCGGCCTTGTCGACATCATCGACGGTCATCCCGGCCAGGTCGGCGACGGTTTGCCTGAATCGCTTGAGGAAGTCGTGGCGACCTATGGTCACCGCTATTTCAAGCTCAAGGTCGGCGGCGATCTCGTCGCCGACGAGCGGCGGCTGATCGCCATCGCCGCGGTCCTCGATCGCATCGCCGAGCCCTATTACGTCTCGCTCGACGGCAATGAGCAGTACAACGATATCGGCGCCTTGCTCGAATTGTGGCGGCGCATGCAAGCGGCGCCGCAACTGCGACGGCTGGTGGCGAGCATCATGTTCATCGAGCAGCCGATCACCCGTGCCCACGCACTCAATAGCGACGTCTCGGCACTGTCCGCGGTCAAGCCGGTGATCATCGATGAATCCGACGACGATCTCGACGTTTTCCCGCGCGCGCGCGGCTTGGGGTATCTCGGCGTCTCCAGCAAAGCCTGCAAGGGCCTGTACAAATCCATTGTCAATGCCGCGCGCTGCCGGATGTGGAACACGCAAACCACCAGCAACCGCTATTTCATGACCGGCGAGGATCTGACCACGCAAGCCGGGTTGGCGGTGCAGCAGGATCTGGCGCTGGTCAATCTGATCGGGCTCAGCCACGTCGAGCGCAACGGCCATCACTACGTCAACGGCATGGCCGGCTTGCCGGCAGCCGAGCAAGCCGCGTTCCTCGCCGCCCACCCCGACCTTTACGAGCAAAGCCACGGTGCGGTGCGGCTGAAGATCCGCAACGGCCAGCTCGCCATCGGCTCGCTGGCGGCACCCGGATTTGCCACCGGTGCTTATCCCGATTGGGACGCGCTCACGCCCATCGATTGAGCACGACGTAACGCGTTCAGTGGCGGCCTTCGTAGAGATCGCGGCCACGCACCAGCGCGCGAATCTTGCCGTCGGCGATGCCGCGCTTGAGCATCCAGAATCCGCAGTCGGGATGGATATATTTGACGCGGCCGACGCCGAGCACCTTGTCGGCATGCTCGATGGCGCGGGCGATCGAATCAGCGGATTCGATCACGGTCTGTTTGATGTCGACGACACCCAGCCCGAAGCCGATCTCCGGCCGCAGCTCCTTGAACACGGCCAGTTCCTCGGGCGGCCGGTGCGCATTCTCCATGACGATATGGTCGGCATGCAGCGCGTTCAGATAGCTGATGAGCTGGCCCCAGCCGCCCTGCTGAATGGTCTGGCCGCCGTAATTGCCGAAGCACAGATGCACGGCAGGCGTGGTCGGCACCGCATCGAGCACGCGATTCATCGCCGCCGCCGCCCATTCCCACTCCTCCGGGCTGCCGGGCAGATTGGCTTCGTCGACCTGGATCACCGCGGCATTGATGTACTTGACTTGTTCGGCGAGCACATCGGCGATCGCCATGGCGAGCGCGGCCGTATCTTTGTAATGGGCGTCGAGCAGCATCTTGGCCAGCATATGCGGACCGGTGAGCGTGAACTTGAGCGGGCGCGTGGCCAGATGCTGCGCGCGCGCGAATGCGGCCGGCAGGTCGAGGGATCCGGGACCGATCGGGCTCTCGACCACGCCCGGCGGCCGCGTGCGAAATCGCAAGGCCGGCGTCTTCTGGAACTCCAGCCATTCGGCAAGCCCGATCTCGCGCCGCACGCCTGCCATCGGCCGCACGAAATATTCGATCATGCCGTTGGTCTCGGGATGGTTGACGTCGAAGCGATAGAGTTCGCCGTCGCAGACAAGATCGATGCCGGCCTGTTCCTGCGTGTCGATGACGACCCGCGTCGCATCGATCAGCGCCTGCTCGGACGGCAGCGCTACCAGCCAATCGGGCACCGGATAGGAACCGACCGTGGTGGTGAGGATCCGCGCGGGTGAACTCTGTGCGCTCATGGCTGCCCTTCTCGCTGCTATGGCCGATGGCTTACGAGGGCGTGACGCCTCGCGCCGGCGGCCGCCTCGTGCGCGTTGCCGGCGCCGCGGCGGCGTTTCCGTCCCGTGTTCTAATATGTAACTGTATAGTTACATCGCTCAGGCTGTCAAACGCGTCGGCTTGCTCACCGTGGAGGCGATGCGCGCGCCATCCACCAACGCGGCGAACTTCGCCCACACGATGCTGTCGTGGATCTCGTCGTTGCCGGCGAAGCTGGCGAAGCCGCAATCGGTGCCGGCGATGACGCGCTCGCGGCCGAAGGCGTCGATCCAGCGCCCGAGCCGCTGCGCCACCAGTTCCGGATGCTCCACCATGACATTGGACTGGGTGATCATGCCCGGGATCATGATCACGTCATCGGGCAGCTTGGCGTCGCGCCACACGGTCCATTCGTGCTCGTGGCGCGGATTGGCGGCTTCGAAGGAAAAGGCGCCCGCGTTGAGCCGGCCGAGAATGTCGACGATATGCTTGGCCTCGATGTCGTGCACGCGCGGGCCGAAATTGATGCCGTAACAGGTGTGGAAGCGCACGCGGTCCTTGGGAATGCCGCGCAAGGCGTGATTGATGGCGTCGACCCGCAAGGCGATCCATTTGCGGCATTCGTCCATCGACTTGTCGGGATGGCAGACATAATAGGTGACCAGATGCGGATCGTCGACCTGCAGGAGAAAGCCGGCGTCGACGATGGCGCGATATTCCTCGCCCATCGCCTCGGCGAGAGCGAAGAGATACTCCTCATCGGTCTTGTAATAGACGTTGCGGTTCCAATCCTCGATGCTGGACACCGAGGTCGACGGAACGAAGGCTTCGGTCGTCTTGACGTTCGCCAACGCCGCCTTGAGATTGTCGAGATCGGTCTTGAGAACCGCCGCGCCGCGGTAGCCGATCGGGCCGGTGCACAGATAATGCGTGTGCCGCGTGTGCACATTGGCCAGTTGCGGCTTGTAATAATCCGGGAACTCCTTGACTTCGCGTGAGCCGACCCACGGGCTCTGATTTCGGTCAGCGCTATCGACGTCAAATCCGCTCAGCCGCTCGTTGATATAGGTGATGAAGCTGGGCTTGCCCATTTCGCCATCGTCGACGACATCGATGCCGATATCGACTTGCTTGCGGACGATGTCGGCGACGGCCTGGCGCAGGCGCGCCGTATAGGCCGCTTCATCGACCTTTTCACCGGCGTGACGCGCGACACCCATCGCGTAAAGATCGGCCGGGCGCGGCAGGCTGCCGACATGTGTCGTCAGAATCCGATCGGCGCTATGTTGCATCGCGTGTCCTCCGTTTTGAATTATCGCGCGGCTGGACTCTTAATCCGCCAACCCATGCACATTCAAGAGCGCATCAAATAAATGTCGGCCCTGTCCCGGGAGCAGGGGCCACGCTATCTCGTTCGCGATCGGGACAACATCTACGGCGATGTCTTCATCCGGCGATTTCGGGCTATGGGCATTCGGGATCGGCCAACCGCGCCGCGATTCGCCATGGCAGAATGGCTATTGTGAAAGGCTCATCGGCTCGATCCGACGGGACTGCCTTGATCATGTTGTCGTATTTGGTGAGCGGCATCTTCGGTATCTACTTCGATCCTACGCGAACTACTACAATCAAGCTCGAACGCACCTATCACTGAACAAGGATGCGCCGGTATCGCGTGCCGTCCAGACCGTCGGCCACGTTTTGCCGCTGCCAATCTTGGGCGGATTACACCACCAATATGTTCGGATTTAGTTTCCGACAGGGACGGGCCATGACAAGCGCGCCGACGAGCCAACTGCCGCATATTTTTCCGACCGTCGTTCACATGCTGGCCGACGCGGCGACCCGCTCTCCCGAGGCGATCGCGCTCGTATGCGGCGATCGGCGTCTTGTCCTATGCGCAATACCAGCGGTGTGTTGCTGGCTTTGCCCGCGAGCTGATCGAGCATGGCGGCCGCGGCGCGTCGCGTGGCGCTGGTGTGCGGCAACTCGCTCGACATGCCGATCGCGATGTTTGCGATCCATGCCGCCGGCGCGCAGGCGGTGCCGATCAATCCGGCCTATACGACGCGTGAACTCTCCTACATCCTCGGCGACGCCGAGCCTGCCGCTATCGTCTATGACGCCGAGGTTGCCGCGACGGTCGAGCCGCTGATTGCCTCGCTCGGCATCAAATATGCTGTGCGCCTCGGGAGCGACGGTCGCGCGCTGGATACCTGGAAAGACGATGTCGGCCAAGCGTTGCCGAAACCGTTGCCGCGACCGGCCGATCTTGCCACCCTTCAATATACCGGAGGCACGACCGGGCTGCCGAAGGGCGTGAACATCACGCATGGAGCAGATGGCGGTCAACATCAGCCAGCGCGAGGCGGCGCTACCCACGCACGCGGACGACGAGAGCATCCTGTGCATGATGCCGTTGTTTCACGTGTTCGCTGTCGCGATGTGCCTGCATCTGGCCGCCTATTGTCGCGGCCGATTGGTGATCATACCGCGCTATAAGCCGCAAATCGTGCTCGATCTGATCGCAAAGGAGCGCATCACCCGTCTGCCCGCCGGGCCGACGGTGTTCATCGGCCTGCTCAACGACGAGAGAATTTGCCGCGACCGATTTCAGCTCGCTGCGCACCGCTTATTCGGGTTCGGCACCGCTTGCCGGAGGAAACGTTACGCAGCTGGCAGGAGCGCACCGGCTCACCCATCCTCGAAGGCTTCGGGCAGACCGAGGCCGGCCCGGTGCTGACCTATGTGCGCGACGGCGGACCGATGAAGGTCGGGTCCGTGCGGCCCGCCGCTGCCATTGACGGAAATCGAGATCGTCGACGTTAAGACCGGCAAGCAGACGCTCGGCGTGGGTGAAATCGGGGAGATCCGCGCGCGCGGGCCGCAAATCATGTCGGGCTATCGCAACAAGCCGCAGGAGACCGCCGAGGCGCTGCGCGACGGCTGGCTCTACACCGGCGACATCGGTGAGGTAGACTCCGATGGTTACGTCTATATCCGCGACCGCAAGAAAGGACATGGCTATCGTCGGCGGCTACAATGTCTATCCGCGCGAGATCGACGAGGTGCTGTTCGCGCATTCCGACGTTAAAGAAGCGGCGTCTGCCGGTGTGCCCGATCGCTATTACGGCGAAACGATCTGCGCCTTCGTCGTCCTCAAGGTCGGGGCGCGCGCGACGATTGACGACTTGATTGCCCACTGCAAGGCAAATCTTGCGCGGTACAAGGTGCCGTCACGCATTTTTATCGTCGACACGCTGCCGCGCACGACGGTCGGTAAGATCGACGGCATCGCATTGCGCCAGGAGCTGGTGGCGGCGGCGCGGAAGCTGGCCGAGGATTCTTCCGAACCGCAGGCCGCCGCGCGCGATTAGACGTTATGCCGACCTGTGTGTACCGAAAACTTAAATCCGCTGTCCCTACCGCAAATCAGATACGGACGTACTGATGGCGGAGTCCACCGAGTATAGACCGCACCTTGATACGGCCGTGGCGCTGAATGGCCCTTCCATTGGGCGCATCCTTCCCTAACGAGAGGTGCGTGCGCACCGGATTGTAATACACCATGTGGCACTTAAGGACGTGTCGAAGGTGCTGCTCGCCTGTAACGACAATGTGGTCGAGGCGCGCCATATACTTGGCAACGCTAGTCTGCCCTATGTCGATGCCGAGTTTGACCAGTTCGCCGTGCATGCGAGGTGCGCCCACAATGGGTTGGCAACGCTCATCTCCCGCCGGGCAGGCGCCATGGGTGACAATGCGCCTCGTCTGCGCTTACAATGAATATGGGGAACGCCCAAAAACCAATAGCTGATCGTCAAATAGCGAAGAGGGAGGAGAAAATGGGGTTGTACAAGCTCGTCAAGGCCTGCGCCTTGGCCGTGGCGATCGTTTTCACCGCGGCATCAGCGCACGCTGAGACGATCACGCTCAAGCTCTCGCATTTCGTGCCACCGCAGCACGCGTTCCACAAATGGGTCGTCAAGTGGACCCAGAAGATCGAAAAAGAGTCGGGGGGCCGTCTCAAATTCGAGATCTATCCGAATGGCCAACTCGTCGGCCCGCCGAACCGGCAGTTCGACGCCGCGCGCAACGGCATCATCGATATCGCCTTCTGCCTGCACGGCGTAACGCCCGGCCGCTATCCGATGACCGAGCTCGCCAACCTGCCCTTCACTTGGCCGTCCGACGGCGCCAACCTGCCGGAGATGGCCAAGCGCATGACCGAGCTGGCGCCGAAATATCTCGCCGCCGAGCACAAGGGCCTGCACATCCTCTGCATGGTGATGGCCAACCCGGTCGTATTCTATTCGAGGGTGCCGATCCGTTCGGTCGCCGACTTCAAGGGCAAGAAGATCCGCTACGCCTCGATCACCAACAAGGAACTGCTCGACGCGATGGGCGCGGTGCCGATGCTGATCCCGCCGCCGGAATCGCAGGACGCGATCGCCAAGGGCATCGCCGAGGGCGCGACCTTCCCGCATGAGGCGGGCTTTGCCTACAAGCTCGCCTCGGTCGCGCCCTACGCGATCGAGCCGCCGCTCGCTTCGGCCACCTTCGCGATGGTGATGAATCCGGCCAAGTACAATTCGCTGCCGCCGGACCTGCGCGCCATTCTCGACAAGGAAGCCGGGCGTCAACGCCGCCATGGACTTCGCCAAGGACTGGCAGGCGTTCGAGAAGTTCGCGCGCAATCTCGAGATCACCAAGAAGCGGGCTGAAGATCATCACGCTGCCGCCGGCCGAAGTTGCCAAGATGAAGGCGCTGGCCAAGCCCATCATCGAGAACGCGCTCGCCAAGCTGGAAAAAGAAGGCAAGCCGGCGCGCGAGTTCTTCGCCGCCTATACCAAGTAGTCCGCGGGCACCGATACCGCCCCACGCTCGTCGTGCTCCCTCCCCCCTTGCGGGGGAGGGAACGCTGAAGCCGAGAGGCTGCGGCAAGTCCTCGCTTCTACCGGCAATCGATCGTATGAATCGACAGCAAGGCCTATTCCGTCCTTGACCGTCTGCGCATCGCGCAGCTTCGGCTCGCGTCCGTGGCGCTCATCATCATGATGGGCGTGACGCTGCGTCGACGTCTTCCTGCGCTACCTGTTCAACAGCCCGATCCGCGGCTCCTACGAGCTGGTCGAGGCGATGCTGGTGGTTTTCGTGTTCCACGGCATGTCGACCGCCTTTCTGCAACGGCGCAACATCGTCATCGACCTGATCGATTCCTTGCGCGCCGCCTGCACTCGTCATTGCGCTGGTCCGCATTTCCGACGTGCTGGCGTCGCACGCTGGTGCTGTTCGCCTACGCGATGATCACGCCGGCGCTGCAGTCGTTTAACTACGGCGAGGTGAAAATGGAGTTGCAGGTGCCGATCTGGTACATGTGGGCCGCGGCGCTGCTCGGCATGGCCGGCGCTATCCTGTGCGCGCTCGGTGCGCTGATCGCACCGGCCGATTCCCCGCCACGACGACGAGCCGGTCTGATGGCCGCCTCGACAATCGGCGCCATCGGCGTTTGCGCACTGTTCGCGATGCTGTTGCGCGCGTGCCGGTGTGGATCGCGCTCACGCTGGTCGGCTTTGTCGGCAATTCGATCATGTCCGGCGTGACGCCGACTTTCGCGCTCGCCGGCACGGTGCCGTTCGACGTCGGCGCCAGCTACAAGCTGTCGGTATTGCCGCTGTTCATCCTGATGGGCGAGGTCGCCTCCGTGACCGGCCTGTCGTCCGATCTGTTCAAGGCGGCGCGGGTGGCATGCTGGCGGGCATGCGCGGCGGGCTCGCGGTCGGCGCGCTGGCGGCGTCCGCCTGCTTCGGCGCGGTCTGCGGCTCCTCGCTGGCGACCGCCGCGACCATGACGCGCATCGCGTTGCCGGACATGCGCAAGGCCGGTTACGACCCCGGCCTCGCCGCGGGCGCGCTCGCCGCCGGCGGCAGCCTCGGCATTCTCATTCCGCCCTCGATCATCCTGGTGATCTATGCGGCGATCGCCGAGCAGTCGGTGCCGCGCCTGTTCGCTGCCGGTCTGCTGCCCGGCCTGATGCTGACGGCGCTTTACATGCTCGTGGTCGTCATCGTCGCCCATGTCAGAAAAGACTACGCGCCGGCCGGCGGCAGCGCGACCATACGCGAGCGCCTCGCCGCCATGCGGGACCCCTGGCAGTTCCTGGCACTGTTCACCGTCACCATCGGCGGCATCTATGCCGGCATTTTCAGCCCGACCGAAGCCGCCTCGGTCGGCGCCTTCGGCGCCATCGTGCTCGGCGTGTTCGGGCGCCGGCTGTCGCTAGCGGCGCTGCTGCACGCGATCGAAAACACGGTGGTGACCTGCGGCCTGCTGTTCGTGATCATCTTCGGCGCCAACCTGTTCTCGTTCTTCATGGTGCAGACGCAGCTTCCCACCCTGCTGGCCGAAGGCGCCCACGCGGCGAATCTGTCGGGGCCGGCGGTGATGACGATGATCGTCATCGCCTACATCGTGTTCGGCTGCTTCCTGGAGGCGATCGGCATGCTGCTGATCACCGTGCCGGTGTTCCTGCCGCTGGCGAAGCAGTTCGGCTACGACCCGGTCTGGTTCGGCATTATCGTCGTCATCGTCGTCGAAGTCGGCCTGATCCATCCGCCGGTGGGCTTGAATCTGTTCGTGATCCAAGCGCATGCGCCCGACATCAAGATCACCAGCATCTATCGCGGCATCGTGCCGTTCCTGTTCGCACCGCTGCTGCTGATCGTGGCGATGTTCTGTGTTTCCGCAACTCGCGCTTTGGCTACCAAAGTTGTTCTATGGGTGAGCGGACGCCGTTAATGCAAGCCCACCGACTTATCGATCCGGCTGGTCTTCAAGGTGGGTCGCGCCGCACAGCATGAACTCGGCTGCCGTGCGCAGCGTGATGGGATCCCAGTGCGGCGCCAGCGCTTTCAGGATGTCGATGCCGGCGCGGGACAGGTGACGGGTGAGCAAGGCGGCAGCCAGCGCCGATTGTCGCTTCTTGCATGCCTGCAGGATCTCGCGATGTTCCACTGCCGCGCGACGGGAAATATCAACCAGCGCGGACTGTATCGAATTGTACACGTAGCGTTCGCTGCGCTGACAATCGACGTACATCCGCTGTTGCAGCTTCGGGTTGGCTCCGGAGAACAGCATTTGATGAAATGCACGATGATCCAATATCCATTGGTCTAAATTCTGCTGCTCTTCATCCCTGCGCATGTCGTCGAAAATTGCGGACAGTTTTTCAATGTTCGCATCGCTCATGCTTTCGACCGTGATGGCCGCCGAAATTCCTTCATTCATGATGCGCGAAGCATAACGCAGTTCGAGTTCCTCCGGATCGAATCCAAGGACACGGCAGCGATAGTTCGGCTCCGCGCTGATCAGGCCCTCTTCCTGAAGCATACGAAAGGCTTCCCGCACCGGCGTACGGCTGACCTTCAGGCATTCCGCCACCTCGACCTGGGAAAGGATCGTGTTTGCGGGCAACGTGTTCGCCAGAATGGAATTGCGGAGATATTGGTGGATATCCACGGACGCCCGCCGGTGACTACCGCCAACCAGCGGGCGCAAGAGTTTTCGCAAAGCGGGCGTTTTTTTCCTTGCCGTGATCTTTTGCGGAAACGGCATTCGCGCGGACCGCTGCTGCGTCAGAGAGCGTTGCACCGAATTGTCCTTTACTCCCGTAGGATCGGCGGCCTTAGCCTGCGTCCAGATTGTTACGCGCGGCCACGCAGCGCCTTCGTCGCTTTGTCGTCCACCTCGAAACTGGCCGGATCGATGACGACCTTGTAGATATTCCGTGCTGTCTCCGGCGTGATAAATTCCTTTCTCAGGTCGTCGGCAACCATTTGCGGATCGCGCTCCTCGGGCTTGCCGACACCGCCGCCGCCGGCGGAATGCTTAACCAGGATGTCCTTTTCCTTCACCGGCACCAGCCGGTGCGGCTTGACGCGGATATCCTCGCCGTTGCGCCTGAGATAAGTGCGCGACAGCGGCGTCGGCTCGCCGCCGAGCGCGCCGACGCCCTGCACCACGTCACCGTCCGAGCTGCCGGTCGCCATCTGGCCGTCGGAGCCCTCGTTGATCGCCTCCCAATGAATGCCGGGACCGCCGCGCCAGCGACCGTTGCCGCTGAGGTCCGGCACGAACTCCCACTGCAATCCGCGCCAGGGCACACGCACTTCCATTTCCTCGACATTGTCGCGATGCGCGGCGCCCAAGGCGGTCAGCGTGCTCACCGCCTGATAGCCGTCATAGCCCGCCACCGCGCCGGCGCTGCCGTCGTAGTCGAAGCAGGTGCGCACATAGCGCTCGCCGGTGCGCGGATCGACCGCGAACAGATAGTCGCCGCGATGCTTGCCCCAGCAGGCGATCGCGCGCTGCGGCAAGGCCTTCGCCAAGGCCTCGACCACCGCCTCCATGATCTGACAACCGACGTTGACCGGGGAGGCGCCGACCGTCGCCGGGTACTCGCAGCTCACCACCGAGCCAAGCGGCGCAATCACCTTGATCGGCGTCATCGTGCCCTGATTGTGGTAGTCGGCGAGCGCGGGATCGAAATAGAGGATCGCCGCGGCCACCGCGATGCCGTAAGTCACCGAGTACGTGCAATTGATGAAGCCCTTGCGCTGCGCGTCGCTTTCCGAAAGGTCGATGGTCATCTCATCGCCTTTCACGGTGATGCTTGCGCGCACCCACACCGGCTCGTCCAGCGTCGTGCCGTCATCGTCGGTGGCGGACGCGCCGGTATAGACGCCGTCGGGCATCTTGCGGATTTCATCGCGCACCGCGATCTCGGTGCGACGGATCATTTCCTCGATGCTCGCCATCACCACGTCGCGGCCATACATGTCGAGCAGCGCGAGGATACGCTTTTCGCACATCGTCGTTGAGCCGATCATGGCGTGCAAATCGACCCGAACGCCGTCGGGAAATCGTACATTGCAGAGAAGGAGATTGACGAGATCCTTTCGTTCCTTGCCGCGCTCGAACACCTTGATCGGCGGGATGATCAGGCCTTCGGCGTGGATATCGTAGCCGTTGGGGAAATAGCCGCCCGGGAACGACCCGCCGGTGTCCATCTGATGGCCGCGGCAGAGCGTGAAGAACAACAGTTCGCCCTTGTAGAAGATCGGACGGATATAGCCCCAGTCGGGCAAATGCGATGTGTGTCCGCCATGATAGGGATCGTTGGTCAGGAATACGTCGCCGGGATGAATGTCGCCCTCGAACATCTTGACCAGTTCCTTGACGGCAAAGGTCGTCCCGAGATGCTGATTGGCCAAACCGACGGGAACGGCGATGGTCGAGCCGTCGGCGCCCCAGATGCCGACGGAGAGATCTTGCAACTCACCGATCAGGTAATTTTGCGCCGTGCGTTTGACCAGGTGCCGCATCTCCTTGCAGATGGTCTGCATGGAGTGCCAGACCGTGGCAACGGTGGTCGGATCGATATTAACGTTGCTCATCATGGCCTCCCCTGGTCTCAATTGCGCGTCAGCACGTAGTTTTTGTACTTGTCCACCGAGCAGACATAGGCATTGGGGACCACGACCGTTGTGGTCGTTTCCTCGATGATCGCCGGCCCGCTGATGACGTTGCCGGCCAGCATCTTCTCGCCGTCATAGACCGGCGTGTCGACGTCGCTGCCGCCGAAGCGACAGACGCGGCGGCGCTTCAGCGCGGCCGAAGCATCGGCGCCGGCCTGCTTGACCTCCGGCAAGGCGAAGGGCGCGTTTGGAGTCGACGCCTTCAGCCGCAAGGTAAGGATTTCCACCGCTTTCCAGGGCATCGAGAAGGTGAAAAGTTCCTCGTGCTTGCGCGCGAAGAAGTCGGCGGCCGCGTCGATGGCTTCGCGCCCGAGCTTGCCGTTGGGCATGTTGGCCTCAACCTCGTGGAACTGGCCGACATAGCGCATGTCGGCCGTACGCTTGAGCGTGATCGTCTTGGAATCGATGCCGTGCACGCGGAACGATTTCGCCGCCTCCGCCTCCATCTCCTCATAGACGCGGTTGAGCGCGTCGAGATCGATATTGGTCACGCGGCCGACGAAGGAGCGCGCATAGTCCTGGCCGATGTCCATGGCGAACATGCCGAACGCGCTGTAGAGCGCCGCCACCGGCGGCACCACGACCTTCTTGACGCCGAGCATGTCGGCGATGAAGCCGGCGTGGATCGCCCCGCCGCCGCCACCCGCGATCATCACCGTGTTGCGGACGTCGTAGCCGCGCTTGGTCGAGACTTCGGTGATCTTGTTCGCCATGTTGGCATTGACGGTGCGGAAGATCGATTCGGCCGCACCCTTTTCGTCGATGCCGAGATGCTTGGCCAATGGCGCCACCGCCTTATGCGAGGCCTTAACGTCGATTACCATCTCGCCGCCGAGGAAATAGTCGGCCGGCACATAGCCGAGGATCAGATTGGCGTCGGTGACCGTCGCATCGGTGCCGCGGCCGTAGCAGGCCGGCCCCGGATCGGCGCCGGCGCTGGCCGGGCCGACGCGCAATAGGCCGAGCGCGTCGATATTGGCGATCGATCCGCCGCCGGCGCCGATGCTGGCGATGTCGACCATCTTGATGGCGACCCGCTGGTCGTTTTCCCAGTGTTCGGTAGTGGTCGGAATCTCGCCTTTGTCCACCAGGCAGATGTCGAAGCTGGTCCCACCCATGTCAACCGAGAGCAAATGATCCTCGTTGAGATGCTTGCCGAGATAGACCGCGCCCGACGGCGCGGCGGCCGGCCCCGAATGCAGCAGGAATACCGGGTGGCGAACACATTCGGCAACATTCTGGACCAGGCCATTCGCGAGCATCATCAGGAACGTGCCGCGAAAACCGGACTGCTTCAGTACGTCTTCGAGCGAGGTCAGGTAGCGGGCAACGGCTGGACCGACATAGACGCCGACCGCCGTGGTATTGAACCGCTCGAATTCCCGCCACACTGGCAGCGTCTCGTGCGATGTGCTGACGAAGACGTCGGGAGCAACCTCCCGACATATATCGGCGGCCCGCCGCTCATGCGCCGGATTGATATAGGAGTGCAGGAAGCAGATCGCGACCGATTCGATATTTTCTTTTTGCTTGAGGCTGGTGATCGCGTTCCGCACCTCCTGCTCGTTGAGTGGAGTTCTGGATATCGCCGTTGTAACGCGTGCGCTCCTCGACCCCGATGCGCCGCCAGCGCGGGATCAAAGGCTCGCTCGGCGGAATGAACACATTGTACAGCGACACGTCGATCGGCTTGATGCCGCGCCTTATCTCGATGCTGTCGCGGAAGCCCTTGGTGGTGATCATCCCGGCCTTGGCGCCGCGGCCGGTGAGCAGGATGTTGGTGGCGAGCGTGGTGCCGTGCACCAGGATTTCGACTTGGCCGAGGAATTCCTTGACGTCGAGCTTGTAGAAGCGCGCCGCCTTTTTCATCGCGTCCATCAGGCCGATCGACGGATCGCGCGGCGTCGTTGAGGCCTTGAACTTCTGCAACAGCCCTGACTTGTCCATCACCAGGCAGTCGGTGAAGGTGCCGCCAACGTCGATACAAACGCGCTTATTTTGCATTTCCTCACCCCTTGTCTCGACTTTTTCTTATGAGAAACCTGTGATGCGCGGCGCTGCCGGGAAATTTTCGACAGTCTGAAAAACCCGCGCGGCTTCCCCGGCGGACAAAGGAGCGGCGTGCGCGCAACCCGGTTGGTTTCTTCAAAAAAAGTGGATACACTTTTGCCGGCGTGGAGTTAAACCCGCCGCCGGCGCATCGTCATGATCGAGACGCCCGGATACGATTGAGCAAAGCGCGGCCTGATGCCGCGTGAGGACAGCCCGCAGTGACACTACCGCCGCAAACCGCGACCACATCGTCCGCTCCGCCGTTTCGCTCGGCCGAGGAAGGCCTGCGACTGCTGCGCTCGATGCAATTGATCCGCACTTTTGAAGAGCAGGTGCGCAATCTTTCTGCCGCGGGCGTCATTCCCGGGCTGGTGCATCTGTGCGCCGGACAGGAAGCGGTAGCGGTCGGCGTGTGTTCGCTGCTGCGCAGCGACGACATGATCGCCAGCAATCATCGCGGCCACGGTCATTGTCTCGCCAAAGGCGCCGATGTCGGGCGCTTGATGGCCGAGATCATGGGACGCCGCACCGGCTATGGTCTCGGCCGCGGCGGCAGCTTGCACATCTTCGATGCGGCCAACGGCAATCTCGGCACCACGGGCATTGTCGGCGGCGGCATTCCGCTCGCCACCGGCGCGGCGCTGAGCGCCAAGCGGCAGGGGCGCGGCCAGGTTACCGCCGCCTTCTTCGGCGACGGCGCGCTCAATCAGGGCCTGCTGTTCGAGGTCATGAACATGGCGGCGATCTGGCATCTGCCAGTGCTGTTTATCTGTGAAAACAACGGCTTCGGCGAATTCACCGCCATCGAGGACGTCACCGCCGGCGCCGACCCGCTGGCGCGCGGGCAGGCCTTCGGCATCCCGTCGCAAACCGTCGATGGCATGGACGTGCTGGCGGTGCGCGCCGCGGCGCAAACCGCGATCGAGCGCGCGCGCCAGGGCGGCGGGCCGAGCTTCCTGGTCTGCAACACGTACCGCTACGGCGGCCATCACGCCGGCGACAAGCAGGACTACAAGGATGATGCGGAGGCCAAAGCCTGGCGGCTGAAGGACCCGATCGAACGCCTTTTGCGCTTGCTGAAGGAATCCGGCATGGCGAGCGAGGCGGCGATTGCCGCACTTCAGCGCGAGATCGATCAGGAAGTACGTGCCGCCGTTGATCTTGCGAAGGCTACTCCCCTACCCGCCGCCGACGATCTCGAGGCGCATCTCTATGCCTAGCCCGCGCACCGCCACCTATCGCGCCGCGGTGCTGGAAGCGCTGTTCGGCGAAATGCGCCGTGACGGCTCGGTTATCATGCTGGGCGAGGATATCGGCGCCGCCGGCGGCGTGTTCAAGCAGACCGAAGGCCTGTTCGCCGAATTCGGCGCCGAACGGATAATCGACACCCCGATCTCGGAGTCCGGCGCCTTCGGCATGGCGGTCGGCGCCGCCATGACCGGACAGCGGCCGGTGTTCGAAGTGATGTTTGGGGATTTCATCACCCTGATCATGGACCAACTGGTCAATCAGGCGGCCAAGATCAACTACATGTCGGCCGGTCAATTCAATGTGCCGCTGGTGGTGCGCACCGCGGTCGGCGTGGGCGGCAATCTCGGGCCGCAGCATTCGCAGAGCCTGCACGCCTGGCCGGTGCACATTCCCGGGCTGAAAGTGGTGATGCCGTCGACACCGGCCGATGCCAAGGGCCTGATGGCGGCCGCCATCCGCGACGATAGCCCAGTGGTCTTTTTCGAGGACCGCATGCTCTACAATCTGCGCGACGCGGTCCCCGAGGGTGACCATGTGGTGCCGATCGGCAGCGCCGCGGTCAAACGCGAAGGCCGCGACGTGACCATCATCGCGGTCAGCCGCATGGTGCATACGGCCCTGGCGGCCGCCGAACTGCTGGCGAAGGAAGATATTTCCGCCGAGGTGGTCGATCCGCGCAGCCTGGTGCCGCTCGATATCGAGACGCTTGTTGCGTCCGTGAAGAAGACCTCGCGCGCCATCGTGGTCGACGGCGGCTACCGGCAATACGGCATCACCGGCGAGATCGCCGCCAGTGTCGCCGAACATGCTTTCGATTGGCTCGACGCGCCGGTGCTGCGCATCGGCGGCGCCGACGTGCCTATACCGTTCAGCAAGACGCTGGAGCCGCTGGTGCTGCCGGACGCCGCGCGGCTGGCGCGCGACGCCGCCGCGCTGGTGCGCGGCCAACGATGAGATTTTGGGGAGGACTGAAACGATGACGACATTCGCCCTCGATAGGCAGACCAGCCTGTCGATCTTCGAGCGCATGCTGCTGATACGCCATTTCGAGGAGACGGTGATCCGGCTCTACAGCGAAGGCCGTTTCGCCAGCCACTATCACATCTATATCGGCCAGGAGGCCACCGGCAGCGCCGTGCTGGAAGTGCTGGGCGACAAGGATCTGATCTGCACCACCCACCGCAATCATGGCCACATCATCGGCCGCGGCTCCGACCCCAACCGCGCCATGGCCGAAATCCTCGGCCGCGCCACCGGCTTCAATGGCGGACGCAGCGGCACGCTGCATCTTTGCGATCCGAGCCGCGGGTTCCTCTCCACCTCCGCCATCGTCGGCGGCTGCCCGGGGCTGGCGACCGGCGCGGCTTACGGCATCAAGGTCAAGCGCGAGCCGCATGTTTCCGTTGGTTTCTTCGGCGACGGCGCGCTGGAAGAAGGTCTGGTGATCGAGAGCTTCAACATCGCGGCGCTGTGGAAACTGCCGGTCGTCTATGTCTGCGAGAACAATGCGACCGGCGCCATCGGCCCGCAGCAGGGCGGCTATCCGACCGCCACCACCGCCACCGACAGCTTCACCCGCCTGCCCGCCGCCTACGGCATTCACTGCCTGCAGGTCGACGGCACGGACATGACCGCGGTTCATGAATTCCGCGACCGAGGCGGTCGCCCGCTGCCGCGCCGGCAATGGCCCGGTCTTCATCGAGGCCTTCACCACGCGCTGGCCGGGCAGCAGCCCGTTGTGGCCAGAACTGGCGACCGTCACCGATCTCACCGAAGCCTGGGAGCCCGAGCGTATCGGCGGTCCCAATGCCGACTGGGTGCGCCATCACGATCCGCTGCTGCGCGCCGCGCGCGAACTGCTCGCCGCCGGTTACATCACGCGCGACGACATGTTGGCGCGCGACAAGGCCGCGCGCACCCGCATGGCGGCGGCGGCGGAATACGCCATCGCCAGCCCGATGCCCGATCCGGCGACCGTCGCCGACCATGTGTTCGCGTAAGCAGGGAGCCCGCGTGATGCGAAAGACAAGCTACGCCGCCGCCATCGCAGAAGCCCTGCGCACCAGCCTGACCGAGGACCCGCGCGTCAGCCTGGTCGGCAGCTACGTGCTCGGGCTCGGCCCCAAGCGCGTGCTGATGGACCCGATCCGCGCCGATTTCGCCGACCGCGTCTACGATCCGCCGATCTCGGAAGCCGCCGTCGTCGCACTCGGCGCCGGCGCCGCCATGGCCGGCGCGCGCCCCTTCGTCGATATCGGCACCGGCAGCTTCGCCTATGTCGGCTGGTCGCCGCTGGTCAACGAGGCGGCGGTCGCCTGCCACATGTCCAATGGCACGGTGCGCGTGCCGGTCGTCTATCATTATCTACATGGCTTGCGTGGCGGCGGCGCCGCCCAGCACAGCCACAGCCCGCAGGCGA